>NZ_QHJK01000008.1:0-674962 GCF_003947475.1 Amycolatopsis sp. WAC 04197
CCATCGTCGCATGATCACCACGAACACCCTGGTCACCACACTGACAGGCCGATCAGTGTCCGTGAGGTCCTGAAACATCAACTGTCCGACATGTCCTGAACTCAGACAGGTCGTTCTAACCCTCTTTACCACTCACGACTCCCTGCAAAACCGGACTTACCAGCACAAAGCAGACGTACGCTGCCCGAAACCCGAAACGCCACTCACGACCACCCCGGGCTCAGCTGGAAGCGCGACGGGTGAGCGAGACCGGCAAGATCCGCTGGCGGGGCTTGAGATCCCGGTCGTCCATCACCGCGAGCAAGGTCTCCACCATCGCGTGGACCTGTTCCCGAGGGTCCTGGTGGACCGACGTCAGCGGCGGATCCATCTCCGGAGCGAGGGTGGCGTTGTCGTCGAAGCTGACGACGGCGACGTCCGAGGGAATCCGCCGTCCGGCCGAATGCAGCGTGCGGAGCGCGCCGAGCGCCATCATGTCGCTGGCCACGAAGACGGCGTCGACGTCGGGGCGCCGCGCGAGCAGGTTCGACATCGCCTTCGCCCCGCCGGTCAGGGTGAAGTCACCCTCCTCCATCAGATCCGCGGGGTCGAGCCCTGCGTCGAGAAGGGTCTTGCGCCAACCGGAAAGCCGGTCGATCGCCGCGCTCTGGTCCTGCGGGCCCGCGATCGTGGCGATCCGCCGGTGGCCGGCCTCGACCAGATGCGCGACGGCGAGCTTCGCGCCGCCCTCGTTGTCGAAGTCGACGACGTGGACACCGCGTTTGAGCCCGGCGGCCTGCCCGCCGTACACCACCGGGATCCTCAACTGCCGCAACGCCTTGGGCAACGGATCCGTGCGATGCGGCGCGAACACCAGCACGCCGTCGACGTGCCCGCCATCGAGGAACCGGACCGTGCGGTCGAGGTCTTCGCGGGTGTCACTGAAGATCAAGACCATCTGGCAGCCGATGTCGGCGAGCTCGCGATAGCCCGCGCGCATGACCGCGGTGCGGTACGGGTCGTCGAGCAGCCGCGCCTCCGGCTCCGACAGCACGACCGCGACCGCGCCGGTCCGCTTGGTGACCAGGGATCTCGCCGCCTGGTTCGGGGAGTACCCGAGTTCGCGGGCCGCGGTCTGGACCTTCTCGCGGGAGCGCGCGCTGACGTAGCCGTCGTCGTTCAGCGCACGGGACGCCGTCGACCGGCTGACCCCGGCGGACGCGGCGACGTCTTCCAGCGTCGGCCTGCCGTCTTCCCCTGGTCGAGGCCCCACCAGCGCCACCTTCACTCTTCAGCTCCATCCGGACACCGACAGCTTAGTGTCCGGCGGGCCATCGCACTGAGAGCGCTCCCCTGCCGGAAACACTCTCATTACAAGCTATTGACACGGCCATACCTTGACGACAGACTCGGCGCATCCTGGGAGCGCTCCCATTTTCTTCCCACCCACCTGCAAGGGGCATTGACGTGAGAAGCATCCGGAACGGCCTGGTGCTGGCACTGGGTATCACGATGACGACGTTCGGACTGGCGGCGTGCGGCGGTGACGACGGCGGGGCGCCCGCCGCGTCCGACCCGAACGCCAAGGTCGAGCTGTCACTGGCGACGTTCACCGAGTTCGGCTACGAGGAGCTCATCCCCGAGTACGAGCGGCTGCACCCGAACGTCAAGATCACCCACCGCAAGACCGGCCAGGGCGGCCCGTACCACCAAGACCTGATCACGAAACTGGCCGCCGGGTCCGGACTCGCCGACGTCACCGCCGTCGAGGAAGGGCATCTGTCGAACGTCCTCGACAAGGGCTCGAAGTTCAACGACCTGACCAAGATCGGCCCGGCGGAGGTGTCCCCCGACCGCTGGCTCGGCTGGAAGTACGACGCGGCGAAGACCAAGGACGGCAAGGTCATCGGCTACGGGACGGATATCGGCCCGCTGGCCATGTGCTACCGCAAGGACATGCTCGAAGCGGCGGGGATGCCGTCCGACCCCGAAGCGGTCAAACCGCTGTTCGCGACCTGGGACAGCTACTTCGCGGCGGGCGAGCAGTACGTCGCCAAGTCCGGCGGGAAGGCGTGGTTCGACTCCGCCGCGCAGAACTTCAACGCCATGGTCAACCAGCTCCCGACCGGCTACATCGGCAGTGACGACAAGCTCGCGCTGGAATCCAACCAGGGCATCAAAGACGCCTGGACCAAGGTCACCGGCGCCGTCGCGAAAGGACAGTCGGCGAAACTGACCGCGTTCAGCAACGAGTGGAACTCCGGCTTCAAGCAGGGCGCCTTCGCCACGAAGGTGTGCCCCGCCTGGATGCTCGGCGTGATCGAGGAGCACTCCGGCCCGGAGAACGCCGGCAAGTGGGCCGTCACCGCGGCCTTCCCCGGTGGCGGCGGGAACTGGGGCGGTTCGTACCTCACCGTGCCCACGCAGTCGAAGCACCCGAAGGAGGCGGCCGAACTCGCCGCCTGGCTGACCGCGCCCGAGCAGCAGATCAAGGCGTTCAAGGCGAAGGGCACCTTCCCCAGCCAGGTCAAGGCTTTGGAGGACCCGGCTCTGCTGAGCGAGACCGACGCCTACTTCGGTGGCGCAAAGATCGGGCAACTGTTCGCCGAGCAGGCCAAGAAGGTCGCGAAGCCGCAGTACAAGGGCCCCGGCGACGGCCAGATCCAGGAGAACGCGTCGAGCCCGGCGCTGCAGGCCGTCGAGCAGGGTAAGTCCGCGGCCGAGGGCTGGACGCAACTGCTCGACGCCGCGAAGAAGATCACGCGCTGACCGATGACCGTCGTCGACAAGATCGCGCCGGACGAGGCGAAGGCCGGGGCGCGCACGCCGCCCCGGCCCACCCTCCGCCATCGGCTGAGCCGGTGGGACGTCAAGGTCTCGCCGTACCTCTACATCGCCCCGTTCTTCGTGGTGTTCGGGATCGTCGGGCTGTTCCCGCTGCTCTACACGGCGTACGTGTCCCTGTTCAGCTGGGAGGCGGGCGATGACGATCCCACCTTCATCGGGCTGGACAACTTCAAGGAACTCTTCGCCGACACGCAGTTCTGGAACGCACTCGAGAACACCGTCAGCATCTTCCTGCTCTCCAGCGTTCCGCAGCTGATCATCGCGGTGCTCCTGGCCGCGCTGCTCAGCGCCAGGATCCGCGGGGCGACCGGCTGGCGCGTCGGCGTCCTGCTCCCGTACGCCGCCAGCCTGGTGGCACTCGGCATCATCTTCGCGAACCTGTTCGGGCCGAAATACGGGCTGGTCAACGGTCTGCTTCAGACGATCGGGCTCGACCCGGTCGACTGGCAGGCCGGCCGGTTCAGCAGCCATGTCGCGATCGCGATCATGGTGAACTGGCGCTGGACCGGGTACAACGCGCTCATCGTCCTGGCGGCGATGCAGGCCATCCCGAAGGAACTGCACGAGGCCGCCCTCATCGACGGTGCGGGGACCGCGCGCCGGTTCTTCAGCATCACGCTGCCCTTGCTGAAGCCGACGCTGATCTTCGTCACGATCACTTCGACGATCGGCGGCCTGCAGATCTTCACCGAGCCCAAGCTGTTCGACGCCATGCCGGGCTCGAACAACGGCGGCTCGTCCAACCAGTTCCAGACCGTGACGTTGTACCTGTACCAAACGGCCTTCGAGAACTACGAACTCGGCTATGCCTCGGCGATCGCGTGGGTGCTGTTCGTGATCATCGTGCTGATCGCGCTGGTGAACTTCTTCCTCACCGGCAGACTCACGGCGGTGAAGAAGAAGTGACCACGATCCACAATGGACTCAAGCGTGGCGTCTCGGCGCTGGGCAAACCGCGCCGGGCGACCTACGTCGTGCTCACGATCTTCGTGCTGGGCTCACTTTTCCCGTTCTACTGGTCGTTCCTGGTGGCCAGCCGGGACAGCGGGATGCTCACCGAACGGGTGCCGCCCTTCCTGCCGGGCGGGAACTTCTTCGCCAACGCGGCGAGGGTGTTCGACACGGTGCCGTTCTGGAAGGCGCTCGGAAACAGCCTGATCGTGTCCGGCACGGTCACCCTCACCACGGTGCTGTTCTCGGCGCTCGCCGGGTTCGCGTTCGCCAAACTGCGGTTCCGCGGCCGGAACGGGCTGTTCGTGTTCATCGTCATCACCCTCGCCGTGCCGACCCAGCTCGGCATCATCCCGCTGTTCATGGCCATGTCGGAGTTCGGCTGGGCGGGCGGTTTGCAGTCGGTGATCGTGCCGAACCTGGTGACCGCGTTCGGGGTCTTCTGGATGCGGCAGTACACGCTGGACGCGGTGCCGTACGAACTGATCGAGGCGGCGCGGGTCGACGGCTGCAGCATGATCCGGATCTTCTGGAACGTCTGCCTGCCCGCGGTCCGCCCGGCGGCGGCCATCCTGGCGATGTTCACGTTCATGACGTCGTGGAACGACTTCCTGTGGCCGCTCGTGGTGCTGGACGCCGGAAATCCCACCGTCCAGCTGGCGCTGGAGAAGCTGCAGAGCGGCTATTACGTCGATTATTCGCTGGTGCTGGCCGGAACCACCCTGGCCACCATCCCGATCCTCATCGTCTTCCTCCTCCTCGGCCGCCAGATCGTGGCCGGGATCATGCAAGGTGCCGTGAAAGGGTGACCATGTCCGCTCATCCCGACAGTGTCCGGGCGAAGACCGCGCTGCTGTTCCCGCCCGGATTCGTGTGGGGCGCCGCCACCGCGGCCTTCCAGGTCGAAGGGGCGACGACCGCCGACGGCCGGACGGACTCGATCTGGGACGTCTTCGCCCGACGCCCCGGGGCCGTCGTCGGCGGCGACACCGGGGAACCGGGCGCCGATCATTACCGGCGCTACGCCGAAGACGTCGACCTGATGCGGCGGCTCGAGCTCGGCGCGTACCGGTTTTCCCTGTCGTGGCCGCGGATCCGCCCCGACGGCGGCGCGCCGAATCCTCGGGGGCTGGCGTTCTACGACCGGCTCGTGGACAAGCTGCTCGAAGCCGGAGTGGAGCCCTGGGCGACGCTGTATCACTGGGATCTCCCCCAGTCCTTGGAGGACCAGGGCGGCTGGGCGGCACGCGAGACCGCCTTCCGGTTCGCCGAATACGCCGAAACGGTCGTCGCGCATCTGGGCGACCGTGTGCCGCGCTGGTCCACGCTGAACGAGCCGTGGTGCGCCGCGATGCTGGGTTACGCGCGCGGGATCCACGCGCCCGGCAGACAGGAACCCCGCGCCGCCGTCGCGGCCGCGCACCATCTGCTGCTCGGGCACGGGCTCGCGATGGACGTCCTGCGGCGGCATGCCCCGGCCGCGTCGTCGGGGGTGACGCTGAACCTGTATCCGGTGTCCGCGGTCGACCCTTCGTCCACTGTGGACGTCGAGGCCGCACGCCGGATCGACGGTTTGCAGAACCGGCTTTTCCTTGATCCGGTGCTTCGTGGCTCCTATCCGGCGGATCTGCGGGCCGACCTGGCGCCGCTCGGCATCGAGGAACTCGTGCGGGATGGTGATCTCGCGACCATCGCCGCTCCGATCGATTGGCTGGGCATCAACTACTACCGCGGTTACCAGGTCGCGGGCACTCCCCTGCCCGGCAGCGAACCGGCGGGCGCCGACTGGCTCGGCTCCCCCGACGTCCATTTCGTCCCCGACGAGGCGGCGCCACGCACCGACTCGGGCTGGGAAGTCCAGCCGTCGCGGCTCACCGAATGCCTGCTTCAGGTTCACCGCGACTATCGGCCGATCCCGTTGTACATCACCGAAAACGGCGCATCGTATCCCGACGTGCTCATCGGCGGGGACATCGCGGACACCGACCGGATCGCCTTCCTCGACTCGCATCTGCGTGCCGCGTATGACGCGATCGAGGCGGGCGTCGACCTGCGCGGCTACTTCTACTGGTCGCTGCTCGACAACTTCGAGTGGGCCGAGGGGTACGCCAAGCGGTTCGGCCTCGTGCACGTCGACTACGAGACCCAGCGGCGGACGCCGAAGCGGAGTGCGCTCTGGTACGCCAAAACGATCAGTCTGAACGGGCTGAGCTGAGTCACCCCGCCGGGATTGCGGTGGCCGCGTCCCGGCGGGTCTTGTTATCGTGGAGCGGACCTGATCGAGAAAGAGGGAGACCAGACGTGGCAGGTGAAGACGACATCTCCGGGTGAGCCGGAGTTGGCAGGCCACCGGCGTTGACGCCGACGTGGCCACTTTGTCGTCCCTTCACAGCCACGTCCATCGCGGTGCCGCCTTGCGGCGCCCGCTGTCTTTCACGAGGTCATTTCCATGTCAGACGCCTTCGTCGTCGTGTCCGCTCTGTCGTTCGCCTGGCCGGACGACACCCCGGTCTTCGACGACCTGTCCTTCACCGTGCCCGGAGGGCGGACCGGTCTGGTCGCGCCGAACGGGGCGGGCAAGAGCACGCTGCTCAAACTGATCGCCGGCGAACTGCGGCCGGTGTCCGGGTCCGTCTCCGCGCAGGGAGTCCTCGGCTACCTGCCGCAGTCGCTGCCGCTCACCGCCGACCTCAACGTGGCCGAGGTACTGGGCATCGCACCGCAGCTCGCGGCGCTGAGCGCCATCGAGTCCGGTGATGCGAGCGAAGAGCACTTCACCACCATCGGGAACGACTGGGACATCGAGGAGCGCACCCGCGCCCAGCTCGACCGGCTCGGCCTCGACGGCATCTCGCTGGACCGGAGCCTGCGGACGTTGAGCGGCGGGCAGATCATCTCCCTCGGCCTGGCCGCACAGTTGCTGAAACGGCCGGACATCCTGCTGCTGGACGAACCGACCAACAACCTCGACCTCGACGCGCGCCGCAAGCTCTACGGCGTGCTCGAGGACTGGTCCGGCTGCCTGCTGCTGGTGAGTCACGACCGCGAACTACTCGACCGGATGGACCGGATCGCCGAACTCGACCGCGGCGATCTCCGGTACCACGGCGGGAATTTCACCCAGTACGAAGCGGCGGTCAAGGCCGAACAGGAGGTCGCCGAACGCAACGTCCGCAGCGCCGAGCAAGAGGTCAAACGCGAGAAGCGGGAGATGCAGCAGGCACGCGAACGGGCGGCGCGGCGCGCGGGCAACGCGGCCCGCAACCTCGGCAACGCCGGTCTGCCGAAGATCTTCGCCGGCACCATGAAACGCAACGCCCAGGAGTCCGCCGGCAAGGCGAACGAGACGCACGCGGCCCGCGTCAGCGACGCGAAGAACCGCCTCGACGAGGCCGAACGCTCTCTCCGCGACGATCAGAAGATCGCGTTGATCCTGCCGGGCACCAACGTCCCCGCCGGCCGCACGATGTTCCACGGCGAGCACATCCAGGTCCGCTACGGCGACCGGAACGTCTTCGCGGGCGACGGCGTCGACCTGACGATCCGCGGCCCCGAACGGATCGCGCTGACCGGCGGGAACGGTACGGGGAAGTCGACGCTTCTGCGGGTGCTCAACGGCGACCTCACGCCGGACAGCGGCGTGCTGAAGCGAGCGGAGGGCCGGATCGCGTACCTGTCGCAACGGCTCGATCTCCTGGACCTCGACCGGACCATCGCCGAGAACTTCGCGACGTTCGCCCCGAGCCTGCCCGAGTCTCAGCGAATGACCCTCCTCGCCCGCTTCCTCTTCCGAGGCGCGCGAAGCCAGCTTCCCGTCGGCGTGCTCTCCGGTGGCGAGCGCCTTCGAGCCACCCTGGCCTGCGTCCTGTTCGCCGAGCCCGCGCCGCAACTGCTTCTGCTGGACGAGCCGACGAACAATCTGGACCTGGTCAGCGTCGGACAGCTGGAAAGTGCGCTTGGGGCTTATCAGGGGGCTTTCGTGGTGGTGAGTCACGATGAGCGGTTCCTGAAGGAGATCAAGGTGGATCGGCGGGTCCGATTGGCCGATGGAGCTCTCGTGGAGTCCTGATCCGGTGCTTCTGGGCGCCTGTTTCGCATTTAGAGGACTAAATGCGAAAGAAAAGGTCCCGCTTCCGCTCAGCGAAGGCTGGGGGTTCCTGCGAGCAGGAAGCGGGAGTTTGTGGCCGGTACGGGGGCCGCCTCTCGGCGAGTGGCTCGACGCGGCTCCGGCCGAACCGGTATTCCGCGAAGGCGAAGGGTGAGGCCCGGGGGCACCATCCGTACCGACACTCTCTACAACGCACCACCACCGGAAATGTTCCCCGGTGGCGAGCCCGAATCGATGTGACCCGCGTCTACACGAACAAAAAAGTGATCCATGTCAACGGACGGAATAAGAAGACCCGCTCCCGCTCAGCGAAGGCCTGGGGGTTACCTGCGAGCGGAAGCGGGAGCAAAGGCCGATACGGTGGGCCGCCTCTCGGCGAAAGGCACGACATGGCTCCGGCCGAACCGGTATTCCATGAAGGCGAAGGGTGAGGCCCGGGGGCACCATCCGTACCGACACCCTTTACAACGCCACGCCCCCGAAAACGTTCCCCAAGAAAAGAGTGACGCGCGTCAACACACGAATGCGCCAACGCTCAGCACGGCGGCGGAACCTGGGCGACGAGTTCCTCGGGAGCGGAAAGCCGCCACGCCTCGTAGACCAATTCGGTGAGCTCGTCGGCTTCGATCCCGTCGAGGTAGACCACCACCCAGCCGAATCCCCCGGCGGTGAACTGCACCTCGAAGACATCGGGTCGTTCGGCCACGAGGGCTTCCTGTTCCGAGAGGGTCTGCTTCAGTCCGACGGTCTGGGTCCGCGGCCAGTAGTAGCCGAACCGCTTCCCGCGCACGCTGAACGACTCCCACTCCTTCGCGTCGGAGCGCTCGACGTCGGCGAGCGCCTTCAGCATCCGGTGGAACTCGTCACTCGACACGCTCATCTGTACCCCAAACCCCAGGAACTCCGTCCGCCCCAGTCTAAACAGCCACTTCCGTCGAGAACGCGAGACGGCGGAACGGTAGATTCGCCTGAGGGAGATCCACTCGATCCGGGGAGCTGCGCAATGGACCGACCCGTCACCGCGGCGGAACTGTTCGACGCCATCGGGTCCGACTACGAAGACGTCTTCGGGCGTGCTCCGGTGGTCGACAAGGCGGTGCGACATCTGCTGGACACCCTGCCGCCGTCGTCGAGGGTGCTCGACATCGGCAGCGGTACCGGCAAGCCGGTCGCCGAGGAGCTGTCCGCCGCGGGCCATCGGGTGACCGGGCTCGACGTGTCGTCGGTGATGATCGACATCGCGCGCGAGCAGGTTCCGGCCGCCACCTTCGTCCACGCCGACGTGCGCGAATGGGCCTCGCCGCCCGAGACCTGGGAAGCGGTCTGCGCCTTCTTCCCGTTCCTCCAGATGCCACGCAAGGACACCGAAGCCGTGCTCGCCGACATCGCGCGCTGGCTGGTGCCGGGTGGCCTTTTCGCGCTGGTCACCGTGCCGCGGGACGCCGAAGACGTGCCGGCGGAGTTCTTCGGCCGCACCTTTCTCGAGACCAGTTTCGCGCCGGACGACCTCGTCCGGCGGGTCGAGGCGGCCGGGCTGGAGGTCACCGGCACCCACTCGGAGGTCTTCACCGCGGACGAGCCGGGGACCCCGCCGGAGGAGCATCTCCTGATCACCGCTCGGCGCCCGGGCTGATCATGCCGACCATCAGCGTGATCACGCCGGTCCACCCGCCGAGCCTGCCGTACTTGACCGAGGCCTACGAATCCCTCGTCGCGCAGGAACTCCCGCCCGGCTGGAGCTGGGAATGGCTGGTGCAGGAAGACGGCGAGACCGGCCTGCTCGACGGCGCCCTCCCCGCGGACGCGCGAGTGCTGCCCGGCTCAGGCCGCCGGGGTGGTCCCGGGGTGGCGCGGATGATGGCCCTGTCTCGCGCCTCCGGAGAGCTGATCAAAGCCCTCGACGCGGACGACCTCCTCACCCCCGGCGCGCTCTCGCGGGACATCGCCGCGCTCGCGGATCCGGCGATCGGCTGGACCACTTGCCGGGTCCTCGACCTCCTCCCGGACGGGACCACGGCAGGCTTCGACAGCGACCCCGACGAAGGGCCGATCGAACGCGGCGCGATCCTGCGGCACTGGCAGCGCAACGGCTACGTGTCTTCGGTGGTGGCCGGGACCTTGTGCATCCGCCGCGAACTGCTGCTGGATCTGGGCGGCTGGATGGCGCTGCCCGCGTCGGAGGACACCGGGCTGATCCTCGCCGCCAACGCCTGCTCGGACGGCTACTTCATCGCCACGTGCGGCATGTTCTACCGGAAGTGGCCCGGACAGGTCACCAAATCCGCGGCGCACAACGACGACGGCGAGCGGCTCGCGCGGATGAAGCTGATCGAGGAACGCGCCGAGGTCATGTTGGCAGGTCGACGATATCGAGCAACGCCTTCGCGCACAGATCCCGGATCTCCACCCGGGTCAGCCTCCGGTACTTGAGCCAGTCGAGGCAGACCGCCACGACGAAGGCCAGCCAGCCGCGCACGAGCACCCGCAAAGCCTCCGGCGGCTCGCTGTCCGGGCACAGCACTTCGAGGATCCGGCGGCCCTGTTCGGCGAAGTTGTTGTCCAGGACCTCGCGGACGCCGTCGACGGCGATGGACGTGCCCGAATGCAGTGCCCGGTACCCGTCCTCGTTGGCTTCGACATAACGGAGGTACGCGTCGAGGCCGGCTGTCAGCTGCTCCTCGACCGGCAGCGTGGGATCGGACTTGGTCATCTCGAGCAGCCGCTCGCCCTGTGCCCTGATGACCTCGGTGACGAAGTCCCGTTTCGTCGGGAAGTAGTGGTACAGCAACCCTCGGGACACCTCGGCGATGTCGGCGACCTGCTCGATCCACACGTCGTCGTACGGCCGCTCCGCGAACAGGCGGGCACCGATCCGCAGCAGCTGTTCCCGCCGCTCGGCGGTGGACAGCCTGCTGCGGGGCTTCCCGGAAGTACTCGGCGCCATCCGGGCATCGTACTTACTTGACACGGGTTCAGTAACAGGCCACGCTCGCTATTGGATGCCGGTTCAACAGCGCTCACCCTGGAGGGGCTCGATGGCCACCGCTCTCCCCCATCCCCCGCGACGGATCCCGCTGATCGGCGACGTGCTCGGCGTCTCGCCGAAGACGCCGGTCCAGGACTCGATGCGGCACGCGGCCGAGCTGGGCCCGGTCTTCGAGCGCAAGGTGTTCGGCCGGAGCATCGTGTTCGTCCACGGCGCCGGGATGGTCGCCGATCTCTCCGACGAGAAGCGGTTCGCGAAGCACGTCACCCCCGCGATCTCGAACCTCCGTCCGCTCGGCGGCGACGGGCTGTTCACCGCGCACAACGAGGAGCCGAACTGGCGGCGTGCGCACGAGATCCTCGCGCCCGCGTTCAGCCGCAACGCCATGCAGCGCTACCACCCCACGATGCTGGCGATCACCCGCGAACTGCTGGACACGTGGGACAGGGGCGGCGAAGTCGACGTCGCGGACGACATGACCAAGCTGACGCTGGAGACCATCGGCCGGACGGGTTTCGGCTACAGCTTCTCGTCGTTCGAACGCGCCGAACCGCATCCGTTCGTCGCCGCGATGGTCCGCACGCTGCGGCACGCGCAGCGGACGGCCATCCAGCCGCCGGTCATCGGCCCGCTCCTGAGCCGGAAAGCGAACCAGCGCAACGAAGCCGACCTCGCGTTCCTGCACTCCGTCGTCGCCGACGTGATCGAGGCACGCCGGAACGATCCGAGCACCGAAGACCTGCTCGGGCTCATGCTGAACACCACGCAACCGAGCACCGGCGCGGCACTGGACGAGGACAACATCCGGCACCAGATCATCACCTTCCTGGTGGCAGGCCACGAAACCACGTCGGGCGCGCTGTCGTTCGCCCTGTACTACCTCGCCCGCAACCCGGACGTCCTTGCCCGCGCGCGGTCCGAAGTGGACAAGGTCTGGGGTGAGAACCCGGATCCGTCCTACGAGGAAGTCGCCAAACTCCGCTACGTCCGGCGAGTGCTCGACGAAGCGCTCCGGCTCTGGCCGACGGCGCCCGCGTTCGCACGCCAAGCCCTGGTGGACACCGTCGTCGGCGGCGAGTACCCGATGCGGAAGGGGCAGTGGGCGCTGGTCCTCATCCCGGCGCTGCACCGCGATCCCGTCTGGGGCGACGATCCCGAGTCGTTCGATCCGGACCGCTTCTCCCCGGAACGCAACCGTGCCCGGCCGGCGCATGTCTACAAGCCCTTCGGCACCGGCGAGCGCGCCTGCATCGGGCGGCAGTTCGCCCTGCACGAGGCGACGCTGGTGCTCGGCATGCTGCTGAGCCGGTACGACCTGCGGAGCGACCCGTCCTATCGGCTGAAGGTGCAGGAATTGCTGACCCTCAAGCCGGAGGGCTTCAAGCTGGAGGTCTCGCTCCGCGATCGCGCGCCGGTGATCGTGCCCTGACAGGTCACATCTCCGCTTCGGGATCCGTCAGACCGGTATGGAAACCCGCATCCCGAATCCCGCCCTGTCGAACCCCGCCACCCTGAAAGCCTTGATCGCGTTGTCGGAATCGGCCGGCGACACCGGCGTCCCGAAGACCACGCACTACCTCATGCACGTCCGCGCGAGCCAGATCAACGGCTGCAGCGGCTGCCTGGAGATGCACACCAAGGAAATGCGCAAGGCCGGCGAGTCCGACGAGCGGATCTTCACCGTGGCGGCGTGGCGCGACACCGCCTACTACACCGACGCCGAACGCGCGGCACTCGCGCTGGCCGAGGCCCTCACCCGGATCGCGGACCGGGCCGACCCGGTCGACGACGCGGTCTGGAACGAGGCCGCTCGACACTACGACGAGAAGCAGCTCTCCAGCCTGGTCCTCTCGATCGCCGCCATCAACACCTGGAACCGGCTCAACGTCGCCACACGGCAGATCGCCGGCGCCGCCTGACCGGGCTATTCGGCCTGCCGTAGCTCCACACAGCATTCGGCCGCGCCGGGAACGAGGGCCGCTTCCACGTTCCCGGCGCGCACGCCGTCCAGGAACCCGGCCAAGAACGCCTGGTTGATCCCGCAGACCAGGTCCGGCGCCTTCGCGGCCAGCGGGTGGAACGGGCAGTTCCGCAACCGGACGCAGGTCCTGCTGTCCCGGCTCGGTTCGAAGCCATAGCGGCGAAGCATCCCTTCGGCCACAGTGAGCGCGCGTTCGGCGCCGAGCCTGCCTGGCCGCGTCCGCGCGCGTTCCTCCTCACCCGCCGCGAAGCCCCGCTCCCCCGCGACACGGCGGACGGCCTCCCTCGCCGTCTCTCCGCTCTCTTCGGCGAGCACGGCCTCGGCGAGGATCCCCGCGAGCACCTCGTGCCGCCGGGCGGGAAGCTGCACCTGGATGGTGTCGTCGACGGGTTCGTAGACCTTCGGCCTGCGTCCCACCTTCACCACCGGGCCCGCCGCGAAACCGAATCTGAGCAGCCCGGCGTCCACGAGTTTGTCGAGATGGAAGGCGGCGAGCTTGCGGGAGATCCCCACCGCGGCCGCCGCCTCGTCCCGCGTGACCGGGCGCCGCGCGCGCCGCGCGTAGGCGTACATACCCCGGCGAAGGTCGTCGTCGAGAGCCGCCACCGCGGCGATGGCGGGGACGTCGAGGCCGTCCGGATCGGGCACTGTCACGTACACCACGATATCGCCTATCTCAACCGACGGAACACTCTGGAGCAGGGATCTACCATGTACGATGAGCCCGCGGGTGGCAAAACACCCAAAAGTCTTGGTTAAATAACCACTGGGGACCGTGTCCAGCCTAGGAGGCCCAATGTCCACTCCCGCCTTGCGCGTCGTGCACGAAACCGGGCCGGGACCGGACCTGGCGGCCGCCGAGGCCGCGGCCGCCGATCTCCTCACCGCACTGGGCATCTCACTGGACTCCGAGAGCCTCCGCGGCACGCCGGGCCGGATGGCGCGCGCGTACGCCGAGCTCTTCACCCCGCGTCCGTTCGACCTCACGACCTTCCCCAACGACGAGGGCTACGACGAACTCGTCCTCGCCAGGGGAATCCCGGTACGGTCCGTCTGCGAGCACCACCTGCTGCCGTTCGTCGGTGTCGCGCACGTGGGTTACCTGCCCGGCGACCGGATCCTCGGCCTGTCCAAACTGGCGAGGATCGTCGAGCATTTCGCCTGCCGTCCGCAGGTTCAGGAGCGCCTGACGAAGCAGGTCGCCGACTGGCTTGAGGAGCAGCTCGAACCCCGTGGCGTCGGCGTGGTGATCGAGGCGGAGCACTCCTGCATGACGTTGCGCGGCGTCCAGGCCGTCGGGTCGAGCACCGTCACCTCCACCCTGCTCGGCACGCTCCGCGAAGACGCCCGCTCGCGGCAGGAATTCTTCGCTCTCACCGGTATCAACGGCTGACCGCGGGCTCTTCCGCGTAGGCCGCGGAGACGACCGCGCGGTCGAACACCCGCCAGGTGAGCGCGGAAACGAGCACCGCCACCACGAAACCGGCCCAGTACGGCGTCGTCAGCCCGAATTTCGACGCCACCGCACCGCCGAGCAACGCGCCGACGCAATTGCCGCCCGCGATGACGAACAGGCTGGTGCTGCCGACCCGGCCGAGCATGTCCGGCGGGGTGAGCCGCTGACGCAGGGAGCTGGCGACGATGCCCCACAACGCGCCGTGCACCCCGAACAGGAACAAGGTCACCCCGACGACCGGCGCGTTCGTGCTCGTCGCCAGCACCAGATGGGTCGCGGCTTCGATCAGCAGCCCGAGCCGCAACGTCCAGGTCGGCGTGCACCACGCGATCAGCCGGTCGCCGGTGACCGAGCCGAGCAGCCCGCCCACCGCCATACAGGTGAACAGCAGACCGTAGCCGACGGAACCCAGCTGGAGCCGCTCCTTCGCCAGCAACACCAGCACGGACGTGGCAGCGACGAGCGTCAGGTTCAGCATGCCGATCAGCCCGACCATGGTCCGCAGCAGACGCTGACCGGCCAGCCACCGGAATCCCTCGGCCACCTCCGCCCGCATCGAGCGACGGACGACGGGCTCGCCGGGTTCGTCGCCGGGCCGTGATCGGTAGGCACCGGCGATGAGCCCGAGCAGCAGGGCGCTGACCGCGTACGTGCCGGCGTTGACATAGAACGGGATGCTCGCCGCGACGCCGAACAAGAATCCGCTCAGCGGGCCGGAAAGCATGCCGTGGGCCAGTGTCGTCCCGGCGTACAGCCGCCCGTTCGCCCGTTCCAGCAACGACTTCGGGACGATCGCGGGCAGCATCGCCCCGCTCGCCGTCCGGAACACGACCTCGCTCGCGTTGATCACGAAGAGGACGGAGTACAGCAGGGCGATGCCGACGTTTCCCGCCGTGATCGCGACGGCCAGCAGCGCGACGGCGGGTACGCGGATCCAGTCCAGGGTGATCATCAGCTTCCGCCGGTCCACCCTGTCGGCCAGCACCCCGCCCGGCAGCGAGAAGAGCAGCCAAGGCAACCACGCCACCGCGAATCCGCCCGAGACCACGAGCGGTTCGTCGGTGCGGGAAGCGATCAGCAGCGGCGCCGCCACCGTCGCGAGACCACTGCCCAGCGCGGACGTCGTACTCGCCGCCCAGAGCTTCGCGTACCTGCCGTCGAGCCGCTCCCCCGTCATGAGAGCCAACGTAGCGAGTGGTGACCGAACGGATGCGGAGTTTCACCCACAGCTGAGTATCCGCCCTCTAGACTGCCCTTCCGTTCGGCCTTGGGAGGGGACCTCGAATGGTGCTGGTACGCAACGTCGATCCGGCGATCCTGCTGAAGAACTCGCCCATCGGCGGGGAGCTCCGCCCGTATCTGCCGCGGGATGTCGACCAGGACATCCGGGCCGCGCTGTCGGCCGCCCCGTTCACGCTGATCGTCTACGAGCACAACTCGGGGGTCCGGCGGACCGCGTACGAGGCTTTGCTGGCGTCGTACCCCGACTACGAACTGATCATCAAGCCGCAGAGCACCGACCTCGCTCTCCAGCGGGGTGCGGCGGCCGCCGTCGTCTGGCTGGACGGCGAGCTGGATGTGAAGACCGGTCTCTCGCTCACTCTGGCTACCTGGCTTCGGCACAGCACCGCCCGCCGGGCGCTCGGGGTCATCCGGGAGGACCGGTATGAGAACCCGGAGCTGCGAGAGGCCCTCGACCCTCTTCGCCCCACCATCGTGAGGCTCGCCGCAGGTCTCTCCGGCGGCGAGCGCCTCGTCGCCGACCAGATGTTCCCCGAATCCGCACCGGTCCGTCGAGCCGGGCAGCTCGCCGGCCTGCCCGCCGAAACGCAGCCGCCCAAGCCGATCGTGTCCCCCGACCCGTTCGCCGCCCACGTCGCCGACTACCGGCCCGACACCGAAGACGGCGTCGACCGCCTCGGCATCGGCACCGACGTGCGCATGCTCGCCGACCTGGTGGTCTCCCGGATGATCACCCCTCCCCTGTCGATCGGCCTGTTCGGCAGCTGGGGTTCGGGCAAGAGCTTCTTCATGCGGCAGATGCAGCTGCGCGTCCGCGAGCTCGCCGATTCCGCGCGGATGGCCGAAACCGAGGCGGGCGCGCACGGGAAGTCCGTGTCCTCCTACTGTTCGAGTGTCCGCCAGATCAGCTTCAACGCCTGGCACTACAGCGAAGCGAACCTCCTCGCCAGCCTCGCCACGCATATCTTCGACAACCTCGCCGCGAGCGGCGCCGAGAACGACCTTCAGCGCCAGGCCGATCTGCTCGCCGAACGGCGCAAGACCGAGAAGACCCTGCTCGGCAGGCTCAGCGCGGTCCGGCTCGAACGCAGAACCCTGACGGCCCAGCAGAAACAAGCGAAGCGAAGGCGACGGAAGCCGCGCGAATACGTCCTCGCGGTGTTCGACAGCCTCACCGAGGCGGACAAGGCGTGGATCGCGTCCAGGATCGGCGTCGACCAGCCGACCGCCGAGGATCTCGAACGCCTCGCGCAGGAGACCGGCGGGCTGCGTTCCGACGTCGCCGAATTCTGGCGACGCCTGCGCCAGGATCCGGTTCCGCTACTGGTCCTGATCGGCGGACTGGTGGCGGTCCTGGTGGTCACCTTGCTCGTCGGCCGGTCACAGGTCTCCGGAGTGCTCGGCGGGCTCACGCTGGTGAGTTCCGCGTTGACCGTCGTCCTGCGGATGCGCGCCAGCGCGGACCGGATCCACAAAGCGCTCGACAAACTCGGCGGTCCGTCCGAAGAGGACGAAGAAACCGAGCGGCGCCTGGCCGAACTGGACGCGGAATCCGACCGGCTCGAAAAGGCGGTCACCGAACTCGCGCCAGGGCTGGACCTCGTGTCCTTCGCCGAATCCCGGGTCTCGGACTACGTCGAGCATCTGGGCGTGGTCTCCTTGCTGCGCAAGGATCTCGAAACGTTCGCGACGATGCTCTCCGAAGTCCCGCACGGTTCCGGCAAGATCGAACGGACCGTTCTCTACATCGACGACCTCGACCGTTGCCCGCCCAAGGTCGTCGTCCAGGTCCTCGAAGCCATCCATCTCCTGCTGGCCCTGCCCGTGTTCGTCGTCGTGGTGGGCGTCGACTCCCGCTGGCTCAAGAAGGCCGTCGAGCAGCACTACGAGGAGATGCTCGGCGACGACCCGGAAACCTTCGCCGAGAGCTACCTCGAAAAGATCTTCCAGGTACCGTTCACGTTGTCCCCCATGGACGATCCAGGGTTCGCGGGGCTCGTGCGCGGGCTCGCCGACACCGAGGTCCAGGACTCCACCCCGGCGCCCGCACCCGCCGAAACGGATCCGGCCACCGGTGATCGCTCTCCGGTCGCGATCGATTCCCGTCCTCGCGCGGAAGCACCGCGACCGTCGTCCGAACAGTCCACAATAGACCTACGACCTCCTCGGCTGGTGATCTCGGCGCAGGAGCTGGACTTCCTGCCGACACTGGCCCCGCTCGTCCGGTCCCCTCGGGCCGCGAAACGGCTCTTGAACCTGTACCGCCTGCTGCGCGCACGGTTCGCCGGAGAAGACCTCGCGGACTTCCTCTCCGACGGCGACCGTGAGGCACCGTTCCGCGCGGTGCTGGTGCTGCTCGCGGTCCACGTCGGACATCCGGACGCCGTCCGGTGGTTCGCCTCCATCGAGGGGACCGACCCCGGCGACAAGGCCGTCGAGATCGTGTCCTCGATGAACGACCACGAACTGCGGCCGAAACTCGAACGTGGCCTCTCCGGCGAAGCGTGGCCAGTGCTGGCCGGGTCCTATCAGCGCTGGCTGCCGTTGGTGAACCGGTTCTCGTTCACTCGCGACCGCTCGATGTCGGGCCCGCGGTAGAGCCGCTCCGGGATCTTCGCCAACGTCGACGGATGGACCTGCGAGCCGAGGCCGTAGAGCTTCTGGAAGCTCATGATCAGCGGCCGCCACCGGTCGGGGTCGATCCGATCCTCCGTGCCCGCCATCCGGACGTCGTCGTGGACGTGGACGCGCTGGACGCGCACCTCGAACACGAGCACGCCACCGCGTTGTTTCGGATCGTCCTCAGCGAGGGGATGCACGGCCTCGACGACGGCCTCCATCGTCACCGGGCATTCCGCGACACGCGGCGGCCGGACTGTCTCCGAAGCGACCGGGGTGAGCCCGGCGCGGGCGAACTTGTCCGGTTCGTGCCGGTAGCCGCGCTCGTACTTGCGGGCCGGGACCGGATCCGATCCGGTGGTCAGCGCCAGCCGGTCGACGGCGGCCGCCAGCGCGTCGGAAGGGAGATTCAGAACACATTCACGGTTGCGCATGAGATTCTGCGCGGTCTTGGATTTCGCGCCCAGCCCGAGCATGCCCCGCCAGCCGAGCCAGAACGCCGACGACATCGGGGCCAGGTTCACGGTGCCGGCCTGGTCGACCGTCGAGAGGAGCACCACCGGGGTGCCGAAGTAGAGGATTCCGGGCTCGATACGGGTGTGCGCGGCCTCGGCCGCCGTCGTGGAAACTGTCACGTTCGTCAGCTTCGCCGCCTCACGCGCCGGAGGCTGGCGAGAATCGGACGTCGCGATCAACACCGTCGGCGGAGGGCGTCGCGCCGTCCGAACACTTACCCTCGTCCGGGACGGTTCCCTTGGGCGGACGCGAACCCGCGGTCGTTCGGAGTATTGCGTTCGGCCGATTGCTGGTAGGTTCGCCGAACTTGAACGACGAAGGAGGCGCCGGCAGCGGCCCGGTCAACACCCGAACGCGCGTGGTGAGGCGAATCGCATGCGAGACGATGTGGTCCAGGCGAGCTCGATTCTCGGGCATTCCCCCGGCCAGGTTTGGGAAGTGATCGGCGATCCCGAGTCCTACTCGAGGTTCGTCGCGGAGATCAGCTGGTGCGAGCTCCAGCGCCCCGCCGAACGCGGGCGCGGCCCGAAATGCCTTGTCCGGCTGGAACCGCGGCCGGGAACGCTCGTCGTCGGCGAGATCGAGGCGCGGGTCTGGCGGCCGGGCGAGCACGTCGTGTGGTGCGGCGTCGAGAACGACGGCATCTGGGTCTCGGTCGAGCTGCGGCAGGCCCCCGACGGTGGCACCGAACTCCTCGCGCAGTTGATGCTTCCGGCGCCGCACTCGCCTCTCGTGTCCGCCGCGTCCTTCAAACGCACTGTCCGCGCGGCGGCCCGGCGGATCGATCTGCACCTTTCGGGCCGGGCGGCGTCACCTCAGGACGAACCGGCGCACACCAAGGCGACCACGCTGCACACGGCGAGCACGTTGATCAAGGCCGGGGTGCTCGCGGCCGCGCGCCCCGACAAGATCGCGCGGCAGCTCACCTCGCTCTCGCAATGGGGCGCCACCGTCGCCGGCGGCTACTCGGCCAACGCCGCGCGCGTCCCCGATGAAGTCGCGCTGCACGACGAACGCAACGTCCGGACGTTCAAGCAGACGGCCGATCGCAGCAATCAGCTCGCGAACGCGCTGGCGGCCCGCGGCGTCCGCGCCCGTGACCGGATCGCCTTGCTGTGCCGCAATCACGCGACGATGGTCGAGTCGCTGATCGCGTGCAGCAAACTCGGCGTGGACGCGATCCTGCTCAACACCGGCCTTTCCGCCGGCGCCGTCGCGGACGTGATCGGGCTGCACAAACCGGTCGCGGTGCTCGCCGACGACGAGTTCTCACGGATCATCGCCGACATCCCCGGCGATTTCCTCCGGCTGTCCACCTGGCCGGAGACCGAGAACGGCTACCCGACGATCGACCAGTTCATCGCCGGGGTGCCCGCCACCAAACTCAAACCGGTGGACCGGATCGGCAGGCTCGTCGTCCTCACCTCGGGCACCACGGGCACCCCGAAAGGCGCACGACGGCCGACGCCGAAGGGACTGTCGACGTCGGCCGCCATGCTCGACCGGATTCCGCTCCACTCCGGAGACCGCTTCGTCGTGGCCGCACCGCTGTTCCACAGCTGGGGGCTCGCCGGAATGCAGATCGGCATGGCCGTACGGGCTTCGCTGTCGCTGATCCGCCGGTTCGACGCCGAAGAGATCCTGCGGACCATCGCCGAACATCGGTGCGGTGTGCTGTTCGCCGTCCCCATCATGTTGCAGCGCATCCTCGACCTGCCCGAACGGATCCGCAGCCGCTACGACCTGTCTTCGCTGCGGATCGTCGCCAGCAGCGGATCCGCGCTGCCGGGCACGATCGTAACCGAGTTCATGGACACCTTCGGCGACGTCCTCTACAACTTCTACGGCTCCACAGAGGTTTCGTGGGCCAGCATCGCCACCCCCGAGGACTTGCGCGCCGCGCCGACCACCGCCGGCCGCTGCCCGCCCGGCACCCGCGTCGCCATCCTCGACGACGACCACAAGCGGGTCCCGCCGGGCTGGGAGGGACAGATCTTCGTCGGCAACGACATGCTGTTCGAGGGCTACACCGACGGCGCCAGCGTGCCCCGCGCGGAGAACCTGATGGCGACCGGCGACGTCGGCTATCAGGACGCCGCCGGACGGCTCTTCGTCACCGGCCGGGCGGACGAGATGATCGTGTCCGGTGGGGAGAACGTGTCCCCGCGTCCGGTCGAGGAGGCCATCGTCGCCCTGCCCGGCGTCCACGAGGCCGCCGTGATCGGTGTGCCGGATCGCGAGTTCGGGCAACGATTCGCGGCGTACATCGTCCCGAAACGCGGCGCGCGGATGAGCGCGGACGACGTCCGCGCCTACATCCACCACCGGCTGGCCCGTTTCGCGGTCCCGCGGGACGTGTACTTCGTCGAGGAGCTGCCCCGGAACGCGACCGGGAAGGTACTCAAACGGTTGCTACGGGACGAAACCTGGCCGATCGATCAGTAACTCGAATGCTTCTGCCGCAGGAGGAATCGCTGGATCTTCCCGCTGGGCGTCTTGGGCAGCTCCGGCACGAAGCGCACCTCACGCGGATAGGCGTGCGCGGCGAACCGGGTCTTCACCAACTGCTGCAGTTCGGAAACCAGGGCGGCATCGGTGGAAACGCCGTCTCGCGCCACCACGTACGCCACGACCACCTCGCCCCGCAGTTCGTCCGGGACACCGATCACGGCGCATTCGGCCACCGCGGAGTGTTGCTGCAGAACGCTTTCCACGTCGAACGGGCCGATGCGGTAACCCGCCATCAGGATGACGTCGTCGTCCCGTGACGCGAAGGTCAGGTAACCGGAGGCGTCCTTGGCGGCCACGTCGCCGGTGTAGTACCAACGTCCGTCGGGGCTGAACCGCGCGGCGGTGCGCTCGGGCGCGTCGCGGTAGCCCCGGAACCACACCAGCGGACTCGCCGAGAGGTCCAGGGCGACGCGTCCGCGTTCTCCCGGCTCGGCGATCACGTCGGCGTCTTCTCGGAGGACCTCGACCGCAAAGCCCGGCAGGACGCGCCCCATCGAACCGGGTTTGACCTCCGAGCGGAGGTCCGGATGCCACGCGTTGCCGACCACCATGCCGAGTTCCGTCTGTCCATAGTGGTCGTAAACGCCGACGCCGAGCTTCGACGACGCCCACTCCAGGACGTCCGGCGTCAGCGGTTCACCCGCCGACGAACAGTGCTGCAGCCGGAGGCCGTCCGGCACCGGGACGGCCGAGTTCCGGAGCGCGCGGTACACCGTCGGCGCGGCGGCGAAATTGGTGACGCCGAACTTCTCCAGCACCGCCCAGGTCAGTTCGGCCGAGAAACCCGCGTGCAGCAACAGACTCCGCCTGCCGGTCGCCATCGGCGTCATGATCGCGTAGTACAGACCGTAGGCCCAGCCCGGGTCGGCGGCGTTCCAGAAGACGTCGTCGGCGCGGACGTCGAGCGCGAAGTCTTGGTACGCCTGGAAACCCGCGAGCGCGCGGAGCGGAATCGGGACAGCTTTGGGTGTACCCGTGGTCCCGGAAGTGAACAGCTCGACCAAAACCCCGGCCCCACCGGTCTCCGCGGATCCCGGCAGCGGCGCGGCGTCGGCCAGCATCTCGCGGAACGACAGGTCGCCGTCCTCGCCCTCTCCGACCACCACGATCCGCCGCGCCGGATCGACGGGCAGATCGGCGGACGGCGTCAGCTTCGAGCGCTGACCGGCGTCGGCGATGACGACCTTCGTACCGTTGCCGGTGATACGCAACGCGATGGCGGGCGGTGCGAACGCGGTGAACAACGGGACGTGCACCGCACCCAGCCGCCAGATCGCGAGCAGCGCCACCACGAGCTCCGCCGACTTGCCCATCAGCGTCGCCACCCGGTCCCCCGGTCCGACCCCGAGACCGAGCAGCGCCCCGGCGAAGCGTTCGGACTGCTCACGCAGCTCGCCGTAGGTGAGGTCCACACTGGTCAGATCCGCCTCGACCACGGTGAACGCGACCGCCTCCGCCGGATGCCGGTCGCACAACAGCGTCGCCGCACTGGCCCGCTCGTCGTCGTAGACCTCGAGCAACCGCCGGACGTGAGCTTCGGTCATCGTTTCTCCCGGGACGTGGCGAAGGCGTACAGTTCCGGAAATCGTGCGGGCGGGCCCGACCCGCCCACCACCCCCGATCGAGGGGGATCACCGAGGAGGGTGAGCCGATGCCGGTCGACGACGCCCAGCTGCTCGGCGCGGTCTCGGACCTGCGCCGGGACACCGGCCTGCCGGTCGGTTTCGCCGGGATCGCCGGCACCTCACCGCGGATGCGGCTGACCGCGTTCCTCGGCAACCGGGGCACCGCGCTGAACGGCCTGTCCGTCCGCGCGGGCTGCGGTCTCGGCGGCAAGGCGCTCGCGCTGACGAGGCCGGTGGTCGCCAACGACTACCACCGCGCCACCACGATCAGTCACGATTACGACGAGCCGGTCCGGGACGAGGGGATCCACTCGGTGGTCGCCATCCCGGTCGTCGTGCGCCGTCGCGTCCGCGCAGTGCTCTACGGCGGCCTGCGCGACGAGGCGACCCTTTCCGACCGGACGATCACCGCCGCCCTCCACGCCGCGCGCGATCTCGAACAGACGTTGGCCGTCGAGGACGAGATCGAGCAGCGGCTGGCCGAGGCACGACCGCTGGCCGAACACCACGAGGAAGCCGCCCCGCGCGAACGCCTTCGCGAGGTCTACGCGGAGTTACGGGCGCTCTCCGGCCAGCTCGACGACAGCGTTCTCCGCGACCGCCTCGACGCGGTGTGCGAGAACCTCACGGGCGCCGTTTCCCCTGCGCTACACCTGGCGCCGCGGGAGCTCGACACGGTCTCGCTCGTCGCGCTCGGGCTGACGAACGCCGAGATCGCACACCGGCTGGGCCTGACCGCGGAAACGGTCAAGAGCTACCTGCGGGACGCGATGCGCAAACTCGACGCGACCTCGCGGCTGCAGGCCGTCACGCATGCGCGCCGGGCGGGTCTGCTCCCCTGACTCAACCCGCGGGAACCGGCGAAACCGAGGAGATGCAGTACTTGTCGCCCGCCTCTCGCCGGAC
The DNA here is from genome assembly GCF_003947475.1 of Amycolatopsis sp. WAC 04197. NCBI lineage: Bacteria > Bacillati > Actinomycetota > Actinomycetes > Pseudonocardiales > Pseudonocardiaceae > Amycolatopsis > Amycolatopsis sp. WAC 04197. Next base: position 23,728 of record NZ_QHJK01000008.1, read on the forward strand.
CTCCATCGTCCCGTTGTAGGGCTCGCTGTGATCCAGGGTGCCGGTCGTCGTCACCAGGATCAGGTCCGGGCTCACCGCACGCGGGTCTTTCGCGCGGAGCGAGGCATTGCGGTCGCCGTACTCCTTCGCCGCCTGGCGGACCTTGTCCTTGGCGTCCGCGCAGGCGGACTCGGCGGCCTTGTCGGGCTCGTCACCGAACACCGCGAGCATGAACTTGCCCGCCAGCACCGGGCCCCAGTCGAGCTGCAGCGGGGTCTGCGTCGCGGAGCTCGAAGACTTGCTGTCGCTCAGCAGGAACCCGGGCGCGACGAACGCGAGGATCACGAAGACGACCACGACGAGCGCGCCACCGCCGGCGATCAAGCCGATCAGCAGCCCGTTGCCCTTCTTCGGCGGCGGGTATCCCTGCTGCGGGTACTGCTGTTGCGGATATTGCTGCTGGGGGTACTGCTGCGGATGCCACTGCGGTCCTTGCGGTCCCTGCGGATACGACATCGACGGTTCCTTCCCCCGGTCAACCTGGTGCGCGAGGAATCTACCGTCCCCTTCGGACAGTCGAAAACCGGCTCCACCGCGGGTCCGGTCTCCCTAGAATCGCCCCATGAGACGGCTGGCCGTGGTGGTCTTCAACGGGGCGTCGCTCGGCGCGATGTCCTTCGCGTTCGGGGTGTTCGAGATGGCTTCGGCCTTCGGGGAGCTGCCCGACCTCGACCTCAGGGTCGTCGGCGGTGAACCCGGCACCGCCTTGCGAGGCGGCGGCCTGACCGTCCCGGTCCCCGAAGACCTCGACGCGGTCCGGGACGCGGACTTGGTGCTGGTCCCCAACTGGCGGTCGCCGATGGAGGATCCGCCGGAAGCGGCGCTGGCGGCTCTCCGCTCGGCGCACGACCGTGGTGCCCGGGTCGCCGGACTGTGCAGCGGAGCCTTCGTGCTGGCCGCCGCCGGGCTGCTCGACGGCCGCCCCGCGACCACGCACTGGGCGATGGCGCCGCTGCTCGCGGCCCGGTTCCCCGCCGTCCGCCTCGACGAGTCGGTGCTCTACATCGACGACGGCGACATCCTCACCGCGGGCGGTGGCGCGGCGGGGATGGACCTCGGCCTGCACCTGATCCGCTCCTGGTGCGGCGCGGAGGTGGCGAACCGGCTGGCGAAGGGCATGGTCGTCCCGCCGCATCGGCCGGGTGGGCAGGCGCAGTACATCGAATCGCCGATGCCGGAACTCGACGAGGGCGACCCGGTGTCGGAGACGATGGCCTGGGCGCTGACCAGGCTGGACACCGCGCTCCCGGTCGACGAACTCGCCAGGCGGGCGCATATGAGCAGACGCAACTACGACCGCCGGTTCCGCGAGATCACCGGCGCCGCACCCGGCACTTGGCTCACGCATCAGCGCGTCATCCGGGCACAGCAGTTGCTCGAATCCACCGATCTCCCGGTCGACGAGATCGCCAGGTACTGCGGGTTCTCCTCGTCGGCCGCGCTCCGGCCGCATTTCCGCCGCCAGGTCGGGGTCACGCCGGTGTCGTATCGGGAGACGTTCGGGACCAGGCTGGGCGTGCCGGAACCCATCCTGTCCTGAAACTGATCCTGGTTGGCGAAAACACCACTCACGGCGGGCGCCGCGACCGGGCCACGATCAGGACATGACCGAAAACAGCCGTTCCTTCCTCAACCGCCGGTCCATGCTCACCCTCGGCGCGGGGGCCGCGGCCGCGCTGGTGGCCTCGGGTGGCGTCGCCGAGGCGAGCCGGCCCACCGCGACCGACGCCGAACTCGCGCGGTCGCTGCCCGGCGGCTTCCGCAGCGAGTACGCCCAGGTCAACGGGGTCCGGCTGCATTACGTCGCCGGCGGCCGGGGCGAACCGCTGATCCTGCTGCCGGGCTGGCCGGAGACCTGGTGGCAGTACCGCAAGGTCATGCCGGAGCTGGCGAAGCGGTATCGCGTGATCGCCGTCGACCTGCGGGGAATGGGCGGCTCGGACAAGCCACAAGGCGGGTACGACAAGAAGACGATGGCCCGCGACATCTTCGAGCTCGTCCGCGCGCTGGGCCACCGGCAGGCCCATATCGCCGGACACGACATCGGCGCCATGGTCGCGTTCGCCTTCGCCGCCAACCACGCCGACGCCACGAAGACCGTCACCCTCATGGACGTCTCGCACCCCGACGAGAGCCTGTACCAGCTCCCGATGCTGGCCCCGCCCGGGCAGCCGGTGAACGTCTGGTGGTTCGCCTTCAACCAGGTCGCGACGCTGCCCGAGCAGCTGCTGGCCGGCCGGTCGCGGTTCCTCGTGGACTGGATGCTCGACCACCTGGCGGCCGACCCGGCCTCGATCGGGAGCCGGGACCGGGCGATCTACGCCGCCGCGTACGACCGCCCGGATGCCATCCGCGCCGGGAACGGCTGGTATCAGGCGTTCGGCCAGGACATCGAGGATCAGAAGGCGTACGGGAAGATCACCGCGCCGATGCTCGGGCTGGGCTCGGAGTTCAACTACGACTACCTCGCCGCGGTCCTGCCGTCGAAGGCGGCCGACGTCCGGGTGCGGAAGGTCTCCGGTTCCGGGCATTTCGTCGCCGAGGAGCAGCCGCGGACCGTCATCGACGAATTGCGGACCTTCCTCGGGTGAGGCGTATACCCCGAATGGGTCAACGCCGCGCGCCGAACGACCCGATTCACTCGGTCAGGTGAAAGACGCGGCGAGGCGTCATTCTCGCGGCGAGGGCCCCTCTTCTCTGGTGTGTCGGTACCGGCCGGGCAGCCCCCCGAACGGCCGGTACCGACATGGAAGTTCAGCTCAACCGATCCACCAGCGGGCCTTGTAGATCCACGCGCCGTGCAGCGCCAGCTCGGCGCGTGGAAAGGCCAGCCGGACGGTGTCCGTGCACCAGGTGCACAGGTGACCTTCCTGGACCGAGGCCGTCAGGATCCGGCCGGTCCGCGGGTTCGTCGAAACGCTCTTCACATGCGGCCGGTCGATCTCACGAGCGCCCGCGTAGCGCTGGGTGAACCCGCTACTCGTCTTCGAGAATTGGTACACCCCCGCTTCCGTCGTCACCCACAGCAGATCCGGCCGGTTCGGGACCGGCTGGAGGTCGTGCCCGCCCTTGGTCGGTACCGGGACGGACCGCTGCTCGGTGAGCACCGGAGCGGCGGGCGTCCCGCCGACGCTCAACGCGACGAGCGCGTCGGTGCCCAGGGCCCACAACACGTTCCGTCCGGCGTCCCACACCACGCCGTGCGCCCCCACCAGACGGTATTCGGCGTAGGTCGTCGAACGCTGCCCCTGCGAGGCGGTGTAGACCCGCACCCAGCCGCCGGTGCTGGCCGCCACCGCGACGTTCCCGTCCGGCAGCAGTTCGATGCTGTGCGGATTGGCGGGGCCGCCCACGTTCGCGGCCCAGTACGCCCGGTCGCCCGCCGGATACGGCACGACCGCGGCGAAACCACCCGACGCCGACGTCAGCAGGTACTTCTCGCCGTCTCGTTCGGCGAGCTTCGCGTCGCTCGGATTGCTCCAAGAGCCGGCCAGATCCGCCAGCCCGTTGGCGGCGTTCGGCGCCCACGCCCAGCTCACCTTCCGCTCCCGCCAGGAGGCCCGGTCGGCGGGCAGGACCAGGATGCGCTTGGACGCCTGCTCGGTGATGACGATCGAGCCGCTCTCGCGCCCGGCGGCGTCCGCGTCCGCCACGGCCGGCGCGGACGCCGCGACCGAAAGGCCGGCGATGGCCAGCGCCACCAAGGATTTCCGCATGATCTTCATATCCAGAACCGAACCCGTCCGGGATGACGGGTGGGTGGCGGCGATCGGAAACGTGGATGTCGGCGAGGTGACCCCGGGATCAGAGGCTCGCCTCGGACCGCCGGAACAGCACTTCACCGATCGGACGGCGGGCCGTCATCGCAGCCGGGCGGCCGTACCCGAAGCGCAACACCGCGTGCGGACGGCCGAGGTCGGCGAAGACCCGGTCCATCGCCGCCCGGGTCTCCGGGGTTTCGAACGGCCTGCCGACGAACGACGTCGCGAGACCGGCGGCCGTCGCGGTCAGCAGTACCCGCTGCAGCACCATTCCCGCCCGCAGATCCGCGGCGGGCCCGCCGGCGGCGGTGAGGACCGCGCCGAGCACCGGCTCACCGCCTTCGGGTTCGGCGGCGATGAAGGACTCCTGCGCGGGAATGCCGTGCGGTGACGGCGGTCTGGTCGGTGCCTGGACGCCGTCCGGCGCGTGGGCCGTCCGCCGCGTCCACAGCGCGACCTCCGCCTGGAACGCGCCGTTGCGGGCCTGCGCGGCCTCTGCCCGGTGCAGTACGCGCGCGACCGCGTTCGCCCGGTCGCCGCGGCCGAACAGTTCCAGCAGCCCGCCTTCCACCAGTGCGGCAGCGCGCAACGTCGTCCGCGCCCAGACCGGCACCGGCCGATCCGCGAACGGACGGCGGTTCGTGTGACGGCGGAAGACGACCTCGGCCAACTTCCGTTCCTCCGGCGACGAGAACCGGTCGCCGCCGATCACGAGTTCGGCGAGCAGGTCCGGCTCCTCCGGCTTCGGGACCAGCCGCAGCGAGACGGTCTTGCCGTTGGACCGCAACGAAATGATCAGGTTGAACAACGCGGCGCCGCACGAAAGCCGCGCCTCGCGGGCGTCCGGGTCGGCGATCCGGAGCACCCTGGCGCGATCGAGCCACACTTCGATCCGCCCTCGGTCGACGACGAACCGCCACGGCTGGGTGTTGAGCGGGGACGGCGCACGGACGGCCGCCGCCACCGCCTGGTCGACATGGGTCGGTAACGGGATCTTCATCGTGTGCTCCCGAGGAAAGGGGTTGATCCACCATCGGCCGGGGTACCCGGCGACCGCAGCGGCCGCCGGTCACGAGTTCCGAGGACTTTCGCCCCCGATTAGCGGAGAGCGAGGACCAAGGACCCTGTGCCACGGACGGCCCCGATGAGAGTCTCTATGACCGGAACGGAGCCCACGATGACGGACAAATGGACCATCGACGTGTCCCTGCAGCACGAGCCGTACCGGGTACGCGCGGAAGCATTGCTCCGTCTCGAGGACGGCGGCGAGTTCGTCGGCGTCGGAATCGCGGAGGCCGGGTTGAGAAACGGTGCGACCTCCCAGATCGGTTCCTATCTCGCCGTGACGCGGGCGCTTTCGGACCTCACCGCGGAACTGCTGGAGACCGTCGCCTCCGACGTCGCCCGCTCGGTCGAAGTCGACGGGCTCCTCGCCACGCAGTCGACGAACTGAACCCCGGTCAGCGCAAGGGGGCGGACCAGTCGATCCTGGTTCCGCCCCCTTCGCGCGTCTCGGCCCGGAACGTCCCACCTGCCTTCTCGGCGCGATCACGAAGATTCCGCAACCCGCCGAAACCGCCGGACTCGCCGATCCCGGTGCCGTCGTCGGTGACCACGATCCGCAAGACGTCGTCCTTCACCGCGACGCTCACCGAAACGCCGCTCGCCCGCGCGTGCCGGACCACGTTGCCGACCGTCTCCCGTACCACCGCCTCGGCGTGTTCGGCGAACGAGAGCGGGATCGAGTCGAGCGGCCCGGACAGGCTGACCGTCGGATGCAGTGGGGTGTCGTCGGTCAGTTCGGTGATCGAGTCGTAGAGGCGATGCCGCAGCCGCACCCCCTGCTGGCCCGCCTCGCCGCCGTGGAGGTCGAAGATCGCCGTGCGGATCTCGTGCACGATCTCGTGCATCTGGTCGATGCTCTCGCCGATCCGCCGCCGCAGTTCCGGCGAATCCGCGCGGCGGTGGGTGCTCTGCATGGCGAGACCGACCGCGAACAGCCGCTGGATGACGTGGTCGTGCAGATCCCTGGCGATCCGGTCCCGATCGGCGAGCACGTCGAGCTCCCTGGCGGTGCGCTGCCGCGCGGCCAGCTGGAGCGCGAGCGCCGCCTGGTCGGCGAACGAGGCCACCACGGGCAGCTGGGCGAGCTCGAACGGGACCGCGCCCGGATTCCGCACCGCCATCAGCACCCCGGACGTCCGTTCCCGCGCGCGAAGCGGCACGACGAGCGTCGGGCCGAGGCCGATCTCCCCGTCGGGACCTAGTACCAGTTCCGGCACGCTGCGCGGGGTCCGGTCTCGGTAGACCGCCCCCGGCAACGACGTGGCGACACTGATCCGCACCCCCGTCAGCTCCGCCGCCCGCGCGCCCGCGCACACGGCGATGGTGAGCTCGTCGGCCTCGTCCTCGCCGTCCGGGCTGACGTCGAGCCTGCCGGAACCGGGCAGTGCCAGCAAAGTGAGATCGGAGCCGGTGAGTTCGAGCGCCCGGCCGGCGATCAGGTTGAGCGCGTCGACGGGGTCGGTGCCGCCCAGCAGTTCCGTGGTCACCTCGCTGGTGGCCGCCTGCCACCGCTGGCGGATCCGCGTCTGCTCGTACAGGTGGGCGTTCTCGATGGCTATCCCGGCCGCGGCGGCGAGCGCCTGGACGACCACCTCGTCGTCGTCGGTGAAACTTTCCCCGCGTTTCTCGGTCAGGTAGAGATTTCCGAACACCTCGTCGCGAACCCGGATCGGCACGCCGAGGAACGAACGCATCGGCGGATGGCACGGCGGGAACCCGACCGACGCGGGATGCCGGGAGATGTCGGCCAGGCGCACCGGTTTCGCCTCGTCGATGACGAAACCCAGCAGTCCGTGACCTTTCGGGAGATGCCCGATCTGTTCCTTCGTTTCGCCGTCGATGCCGTGATAGACGAATTCGGCGAGCGAACCGTCGTCCGCGATCACCCCGAGCGCGCCATAAGTCGCTTCGCCGAGATCGATCGCCGCCTGCACGATCCGGTGCAGCGTCGTGTCCAGCTCCAGCCCCGACGCGACCGCGAGCACCGCTTCGAGCAGGCCGTCCATCTTGTCGCGGGTGCCGATGAGCCGTTCGATGCGGTCCTGGAGATCCCGCAGCACCTCACGAACCTTCAGCTGGGACAGCGCGCCGGTGATCCGGTCGTCGCTTCCGCCCAGCCGGTCATGAGCCGACATCCTGCTCCGCCTCCGAAGATCGGGACGACTCCCGGCCGTGGTGACTTTCTCCTCTTTCGGCCCCGCACCGCGGGCGGGACCGTCTCATCAGACAACCGTATTGCCCGTGGCGCAGCGGCGGGGGAAACCATGACCATACAAGTCACCAGGGTCGGACGTTTGAACTCCGAACAGGTGAATTCCGTGCTCCGGTCGGCCATGCTGGCCCCGTCGACGCACAACACCCAACCGTGGCTTTTCCGGTGCACCGGCACCGGGATCGAGGTGCACGCCGATCCGCGCCGTATTTTACCCGTCACGGATCCGGACGGACGCGAACTCGTGCTCTCGTGCGGCGCCGCCCTGTTCACCCTCCGGACGGCGATTCACGCACTGGGCTTCCATCCGGCGACGACCCTGATGCCCAGCCGCGCCGATCCCGATCTGCTGGCCGTCGTCCGCCCGCTCGCCGAACGCATGCCCGATCAGAAGGTCGTGCGGCTTGCCCGGGCGATCCCCCGTCGTCGGACCAACCGGCGGCCGTTCCTTTCCAGCGTCGTCCCGAAACCGACGCTCACCGCGCTCCGCCACGCCACCGAACTCGAACACGCGTGGATGCCGAACCTCGACGCCGAACAGTGCCGTCTCCTGCACGACCTCACCGCCCGCGCCCGCCGGGAGCAACTCGCCGACCCCGCCTTCCTCGCCGAACTCGGCCGCTGGACCGGACTGGGCGCGAACACCCGCGACGGTGTGCCGTCCTATGCGATGGAAGGCAGCCCCGCCGACGAAAGCTGGCTCCTCGACGAATTCGGCGACGCGACCGGTGATCCGCGGCCCGCCCCGCTCGTGGTGGCGATCGGATCGCTGACCGACGACCGGCTCGACCGGCTGCAGGCAGGCCAGGCCCTGCAACGGGTGCTGCTCACCGCGACCGCCACGGGTCTCGACGCCTCGTTCATCTCGCCGCCGATCATGGTCCGCGAGGCCCGTGCCGAACTGCGGCGGATCCTCGGCTGCGGGGTGTGGCCGCAGGTGCTGTTGCGGGTCGGCTACGGCTCGCCGCTGCCGTGGACGCCGCGCCGGCCGCTGGACGACGTGCTGCTCGATACGCTCATTTCCGCTTGAGCCGCGCGGCCCCGCCCTGTGTCATGAACGACCCTTTCAGGACATCCCGCACCTCGCGCATGTCAGGAAAGGATCGTTCATGACGTTTTTCGTCCTGAACGCCCCTTTCCTGACATGCGGTGCCGAGCGAGGATCGCGACTCGAAAGCGTCACTGCCGCCGCAGTTCCGTCGCCAGCACCGCCGCCTGGGTCCGCCGCTGCATCCCGAGTTTCGTCAGCAACCGCGACACGTAGTTCTTCACGGTCTTCTCGGCGAGGAACATCCGTTCGGCGATCTGCCGGTTCGTCAGCCCCTCGCCGATCAATTCCAGCAACGTGCGTTCCTGATCGGAGAGGCCCGCCAGCGGGCCCTTCTTGGCGGCGTCGTCGCGGAACTTCGCCATCAGCGTCGCGGCGGCCCTCGCGTCCAGCAGCGACCTGCCGAGGCCGACCTCCTTGACCGCCGCCACCAGGTCCATCCCGCGGATGTCCTTGATGACGTACCCGCTCGCGCCCGCCATGATCGCGTCCAGCATCGCCTGCTCGTCGGTGTACGACGTCAGCATCAGGCATTTCAGTTCCGGCATCCGGGATCTCAGTTCCCGCGCGAGTTCGACGCCGTTGCCGTCCGGCAGCCGTACGTCGAGCACCGCGACGTCCGGCCGCAGCGCCGGGATCCTCGCCAGCGCTTGGGAAAAGGTCGCGGCCTGCCCGACGACGCACAGGTCGGCCTCCTCCTCGAGCATGTCGGCGACCCCTCGACGGACCACCTCGTGGTCGTCGACCAGAAACACCCGGAGCATCACGACCTCCACGGTTTCCCCTCCTCGGCTGAGCGTACGGTGCACGGCCGGTCACTGCGACAGGCCAAAGGGCCCTGTTCGGCGCCCGTTCGAGTGGCTGCCACCGTCCGGACCAGGTTCATTTGCATCAGCCGGGTCAGGACGTTTTGTTCTTCCCGGAGCAGTCACGCCGCTGCGACGATCGCTTCATGTCCGAGACCACGCTTTCGCCTACCCCGTCGCCCGGCTCTCCCGACCCGGCCGACGACCTCGTGGCGATGCGCAACCGCATCCGCTTCTACCGTGCCCGCGCCGAGCAACTCCAGTACGCCCTGGATCACCGGCTTCCGATCGAGCAGGCGAAAGGGATCCTCGCCGAGCGCTACCAGATCGACATCGACGCCGCGTTCGAACTGCTGCGTTCGTTCTGCCGCAACAACAACATGAAGATCCACGACGTCGCGAGGACGCTCATCGAGCAGCCGAGCGAGGGCGACCGCCGGATCTCTTGCTGAGTCACGCCATGTTCGGCGGGGGGCCCGCGACCACCACCGGCGCCGCAGACCGCGCGGGCACGGACTGGGTGATGAACCGAACGCCGCCCCCCAGACTTCGGGTGCTCGTCGCGGACGACAACCCGGTCATCGGCGACGCCCTGCGTGCCCTGCTGGATTCCGAGCCGGACATCGAAGTCGTCGCGGTCGCGATGGACGCCGGCGAGGCGGTCGCACTCGCCGAGCTGCTGTCCCCCGAGGTCGCCGTGCTGGACGTCCGGATCCCCGGTGGCGGCGGCGCGTGGATGGCGCGGGAGATCCGGCGCCGGGTGCCCCATACACGGTTGATGGCGTTCTCCGCGCACAGCGACACCCGATCCATCGCCCAGATGGCGTCCGCGGGCGTCACCGAGTACCTCGTGAAGGGCAGTCCCAACACCGAGATCGTCGCGGCTATCCGCCGCATCTGCGCGAACAGCGCCAACGGGACCGAGTAGCCAGGACTTCAATCCGTGAGCCAGCGTTCCATACAAGCCAGGAGTTCCTCCGCGTTCACGGGCTTGGTCACGTAGTCGCTCGCCCCGGCGGCGAGGCTCTTCTCGCGGTCCCCCTCCATCGCCTTCGCGGTGACGGTGATGATCGGCAGGCCGGCGAACTTCGGCATCTCGCGGATCGCCGCCGTCGTCGCGTGACCGTCCATCTCCGGCATCATCACGTCCATCAGGATCAGGTCGATCCCGTCGTCGGCCAGCAGTTCCTCGATACCCTTGCGGCCGTTGGGCGCGTGCACGACCGAAAGTCCGTGCAGTTCGAGCATTCCCGAGATGGCGTAGACGTTGCGGGCGTCGTCGTCGACGAGCAGCACCTTGCGCCCCTGGAGCCTCGCCGGTCCGGCGGGCGGATCGGACGGCTGGTCCGAGGCGGGCACGGTCTCCACCAGGCTCACCTCGGGCTGGCGCATCAGCGGCAGGATGCCTTCGAGTTCGCTGGCCGAGATGTGCAGCATGATCCGCTCCCGCAGCATGTCCAGCGACGGCAGGAGTTCGACGGGATGCACCCGCGCGTGTCCGTGCAGCAAGCGGTCCTGTGCGGCGCTGAGCTTGCGGGTCGCGTACGCCAGCACCGGGACTTCGACCGGATCCGGACCGTCGACGAGCCGTTTGAGGAACGTCAAGGCGCTCGTCCCGGGGATGCTGGTGTCGAGCACGACGCAGCGGTAGCTGTCGCGTTTCAGTTCCTCGAACGCCTCCGCCGGATCCGACACGGCACGGACCTGGACCGAGCCGTGGCTGTCCGCGATGTCGGCCGCGACCCCGCGGGCGAGCAGGGTCAGCAGACTGTTCTGCTCGCTCTCCACCACCAGTACCCGTCGTTCCGCGGCGGAGTTGTCCACAGTGGACTCTTCGAGGCTCACGGGCGCGGTGAACCTGGCGACCGGCAGGTAGAGGGTGAACGTGCTGCCGGTTCCCAGGACACTGTCCGCCCGGATCTCACCGCCGAGCAGATAGGCGACCTCGCGGCTGATCGACAGGCCGAGCCCGGTGCCGCCGTACTTGCGGCTGGTGGTGCCGTCGGCCTGCTGGAAGGCGCCGAAGATCGAATCGAGGTTCTCCTCGGCGATCCCGATCCCGGTGTCGGTGACGCTGAAGGCCACCAGGGACTCGTGCGTGGGCCCTCCGGCCGGCGAAACGATGGTGTCGACCAGTTTGACCCGGAGCTCGACGCTGCCGTCTTCGGTGAACTTGACCGCGTTCGACAGCAGGTTCCGCAGCACCTGCCGCAGCCGCTGCTCGTCGGTGAACAGCAACTCCGGCACGTTGGGTTCGACGGTGACCTGGAAGTCGAGCCCCTTCTCGGCGGTCAGCGGCCGGAACGTCGTGCCGACGTAGTCGAGCAGCTGGCGCAGCGGGAACGGCTCGTGGTGGATGTCCATCTTGCCCGCCTCGACCTTCGACAGGTCGAGGATGTCGTTGATCAGCTGCAGCAGGTCGGTGCCCGCGGACTGGATGACCTTCGCGAACTCGACCTGTTTGGGCGTCAGGTTCTGGGTGGAGTTCTGCGAGAGCACCCCGGCGAGGATCAGCAGGCTGGTCAACGGCGTCCGGAGTTCGTGCGACATGTTGGCCAGGAACTCCGACTTGTACTTCGACGCCAGCGCGAGCTGCTGCGCGCGTTCCTCGATCTCCTGGCGCGCCTGCTCGATTTCGAAGTTCTTCACCTCGATGTCGCGGTTCTGCCGGGCGAGCAGTTCGGCCTTCTCCTCCAGTTCCGCGTTGGACACCTGCAGCTTCGCCTGCTGCGCTTGCAGCTCCTCGGAGCGGGCCTGCAGTTCCTCGGCGAGCCGCTGGGATTCCTCCAGCAGGGAGTCGGTCCGCGCGTTGGCGATGATCGTGTTGACGTTGACCCCGATGGTCTCCATCAGCTGTTCGAGGAAGTCCTTGCGGACGGCGGTGAACTCACCGAACGACGCCAGTTCGATGACGCCGAGCACCTGGTCCTCGAAGACGATCGGCAGCACGATCAGGGTGACCGGCGGGGCCGAGCCGAGACTCGACGAGATCTTCACGAAGCCCGGTGGCGTCCGGTCGACCACGATCGGTTTCTTGGTCTGCGCGGCCTGCCCGATCAGCGACTGCCCCATCGCGAAATCCGAGGGCGCGTCCGGGGCCTCGCTGTGCCCGTAGCTGGTGATCAGCCGCAGCCGGGTGCCGCTCTCCCCCGGTTCGGTGAGGAACAACGTGCCGTGCTGGGCGCCGACCAGCGGGGTCAGCTCGTTCATGATCAGCGTGGCCACCACCCGCAGGTCCCGGTGCCCCTGCATCAGGCCCGATATCCGGGCCAGGTTGGTGTTGAGCCAGTCCTGTTCCTCGTTCGCCCGCGTGGTCTCGCGCAGCGACTGGACCATCGCGTTGATGTTGTCCTTCAGCTCCGCGACCTCGCCCTGCGCCTCGACGGAGATCGACCGCGTCAGGTCGCCGGTCGCCACCGCGCTGGTCACCTCGGCGATCGCCCGGACCTGCCGGGTCAGGTTCCCGGCGAGCTCGTTGACGTTCTCCGTCAGCCGCTTCCAGGTACCCGAAACGCCTTCGACCTCGGCCTGACCGCCGAGCCGTCCTTCGCTGCCGACCTCACGGGCGACGCGCGTGACCTCCGCGGCGAACGCGGAAAGCTGGTCGACCATCGTGTTGATGGTGGTCTTGAGCTCCAGGATCTCGCCGCGCGCGTCGACGTCGATCTTGCGGGACAGGTCTCCCTGCGCGACCGCGGTGGTCACCTGGGCGATGTTGCGGACCTGGCCGGTGAGGTTGTTCGCCATCGAGTTGACGTTGTCGGTGAGGTCCTTCCACGTCCCGGCGACGTTCGGCACCCTGGCCTGCCCGCCGAGGATGCCCTCGGTGCCGACCTCCCGCGCCACGCGGGTGACCTCGTCCGCGAAGGCGGACAGCGTGTCGACCATCGTGTTGATCGTCTGCGCGAGCGCGGCGACCTCGCCCTTGGCCTCGACGGTGATCTTCTGGGACAGGTCACCCCTCGCGACCGCGGTCGCCACCTGGGCGATGGAGCGCACCTGATCCGTCAGGTTGTCGGCCATGACGTTGACCGACTCGGTCAGGCCCTTCCACGTGCCCGACACGCCCTTGACGTCCGCCTGACCACCCAGCCGCCCCTCCGTACCCACCTCGCGGGCGACCCGCGTGACCTCGTCGGCGAACGACGACAACTGGCCGACCATCGTGTTGATGGTGTCCTTGAGCTCCAGGATCTCGCCCCGCGCGTCGACGCGGATCTTCTGCGAGAGGTCGCCCTTCGCGACCGCGGTGGTGACCTCGGCGATGGACCGCACCTGATCCGTCAGGTTGTCGGCCATGACGTTCACGGACTCGGTCAGGCCCTTCCAGGTACCCGACACACCCTTGACGTCCGCCTGGCCACCGAGCCGCCCTTCGGTGCCGACCTCGCGGGCCACGCGGGTGACCTCGTCGGCGAACGACGACAACTGATCCACCATCGTGTTGATCGTGTTCTTCAACTCCAGGATCTCGCCCCGCGCGTCCACGGTGATCTTCTGCGAAAGATCACCCTTCGCCACCGCCGTGGCCACCTGGGCGATGGAGCGCACCTGCGCGGTGAGGTTGCCGGCCATGAAGTTCACCGACGTCGTCAGATCCCGCCACGTCCCCGCCACCCCGGGCACCTGGGCCTGCCCGCCGAGCGCGCCCTCGGTGCCGACCTCGCGCGCGACACGGGTGACCTCGTCGGCGAACGACGACAACTGATCCACCATCGTGTTGATCGTGTTCTTCAACTCCAGGATCTCGCCCCGCGCGTCGACCGTGATCTTCTGCGAAAGATCACCCTTCGCCACCGCCGTGGTGACCTCGGCGATGGACCGCACCTGATCGGTCAGGTTGCCAGCCATGAAGTTCACCGACGTCGTCAGATCCCGCCACGTGCCGGCGACCCCGGGGACTTCCGCCTGACCGCCCAGCCGTCCCTCGCTGCCGACCTCGCGAGCGACTCGCGTGACCTCGTCGGCGAACGACGACAACTGATCCACCATCGTGTTGATCGTGTTCTTCAGTTCGAGCATCTCGCCTTTGACGTCGACGGTGATCTTCTGCGAGAGATCGCCCTTCGCCACCGCGGTCGCGACCTCGGCGATGTCACGGACCTGGCCCGTGAGGTTGCCCGCCATCGCGTTCACCGAATCGGTGAGGTCCTTCCACGTTCCCGAAACCGAGGGCACCGCCGCCTGGCCGCCGAGCTTCCCGTCGGTCCCCACCTCGCGCGCGACCCGGGTGACCTCTGAGGTGAACAGCGCCAGCTGATCGACCATCCCGTTGAAGACGACCGCCATCTCGTCCATCAGGACGTCGTCCACCTGGGGCAGGCGGGTGCTGAAATCGCCGTCGCGAACGGCTTTCAGCCCCTCCAGCAGCCGCTGCAGGCCTTGGTCGTCGATCGTCCCGCCCACCCGGACCACTTCTCTCGTCCCGCGTTTGCTTCCCGGTTCCGGCATCGAAGTGCCTCCTTCGTTCATGTCCGCGAGGGTCCGGGAGGGCCCAGCGGAATCCAGAAGGTCACCGAAGTACCTTCGCCCGGCCTGCTGGAGATCCGGAACCAGCCTTGCGCCGCTTCCGCACGTTCACGCATCGACGCCATTCCGATGTGCTCGCCCGACAAGGTCCCGTGCGCGTTCTCGCCGTCCGGTTTCAGCCCGTCGCCGTCGTCGGCGATCTTCACCAGCAGACCGCCGTCCTGTTCGGTCAGCGAGACCACGACGGTGCGGGCGTTCGCGTGTTTGCGCACGTTCACCAGCGCCTCCTGAAGAATCCGGAAGGCGGTGACGACGAGGTCGGGCGGCGGTGTGACAGCGAGATCGTGCCGCAGGGTGCAGTCGAGACCCCAGCCGGCGACGACCTCGTCGAGATAGTCGCGGACGGAAGCGATCAGATCTTCGTCGTTCAGCGCGGGCGGGCGCAATTGGGCGACGAGGATCCGTAATCGTCGGATGGCCCCCTGAATCGCTTCGTCGAGTTGCATCAAAGCCGGATCACGCCGTTGTGCGGCGAGCATCTGCAACCGCATGCTCACCGCGATCATCGACTGAATGGAATCGTCGTGAACATCCCACGCGATACGGCGACGTTCGGTTTCCTGTGCGCGGACCAAATGCGCGAACGCCTGTCGCCGTTCGGTCCTTTCCTCCAGTGTTTTCCGGCGTTCGGTGAGATCACGGGTGACCTTTCCGAAACCGACGAGGCCGCCCTGTTCGTCGCGCAACGCGGTGATCACGGTGTTGGCCCAGAACCGCGACCCGTCACGGCGGACACGCCAGCCCTCGTCCTCGTGGCTCCCCATCTCCGCGGCGACCAGCAGTTCCGCCGCGGGTTTGCCGTCGGCGACGTCGCCCTCGGTGTAGAAAACGGAGAAATGGCGGCCGAGGATCTCCTCCTGGGAGTACCCCTTGATCCGTTCCGCCCCCGGGTTCCAGCTGATCACCCGCCCGTCGGCGTCCAGCAGGTAAATGGCGTAGTCGGCCACGCTGTGCATGAACAACTCGAAGAGCACAGCGCTGCGGTGATCAGGCGTCTGTTCCGATGGCAGCATGGCCATAGTGCAGCTTGGCACTCGGATACGTCTCCCCGCTACGGCCGTTCGAGGAGGCCATTCTTACGTGCGTGCACCACCGCTTCGAGTTTCGAATGGGTCCCGGTCTTCACCAGGATCCGCTGCACGTGATTCCGCACGGTATTCCGCGCCAGCCGCAGTTCTTCGGCGATCCGGTCGGTCCCGGCGCCTTCGGCGATCAATCCCAGCACCTGCCGTTCCCGCAGGGTCAGCACCGGGCCGATCCGGCCCGAACCGCCGCCCAGCATGGCCAGCGCACCACTGAGCAATTCCGGGTCGATGACCATGTCGCCCGCCGCGATGGTCCTGATCGCGGTGATCAGCTCGTCGAGGAGACCGGATTTCAACAGCAGCCCGGCCCCGCCGACCTCGAGGATCCTGGCGACGATGGCGCTGTTGGCGTCGCCGGTCAGCACCAGCACCCGGCTCGACGGCGAGACCGCGCGGAACCCGGCGATCGCCTCGATCCCGTCGCCGTCCGGGAGCCGCCGATCGAGGAGCACGATGTCGGGCCGGTGTTCCTCCGCCGCGATCATCCCGTGGGCCAGGGACTCCACGGACGCCACCAGGTCGATCTCCGGGAACTCCTCGAAGGCCGCGCCGAGTGCTTCGGCCACCATTTTGTGGTCCTCGACGAGCAGCACCCGGATCGGGGCCGCGGCCGGGGGCATGGGCTGCGGGGAGTTCGGGTTCGGCATGCACCTTCTCCGTCGATCGTGGTCTCGCCGGACCATTGTCCGGCAGATTCCCGGAAATCAATCCTGCCCACGGCCGTATTCACCCGCGTGCGGATTCGCGATCGGCGCGCCGGCGCATTGTCCCACCGCCGCCGCCCCGGCCGTCCTTTCGACGCCAACCCGTGACCCGCCGTACCCGTCCGGCGACCGAGTGGGGTCTTTGTGCCCTCGATGGCACAACCTTCGGCGCTGACCGGAACGGCCTTCGGTACCGCATCGTCGTAAGGGACGAATTCGACGGCCGTGACCACGGGAAGAGGGTGACCGGGACGTGACCACGAGAATCTGCGAGACCCGCCGCCGTCCCGGCACGCACGCCTCCGGCCGCCGGGTGCCGCTCGCCGCCGAACTCGAGCGGTTGCCGAGGGTCGTGGCGAAACCGGAGACACACGCTTCCCTGCTCGACGACGTCCTGACCGCCATCCGGCATCTCGACGGCGCGGCACTCGCCACCCGGTCGCGGCGCCGCTTCCCGCGATGGAGCCCGCGGGACCGGCGCGTCCAGCGCCTGCGCGGCTGGCTCAGCGGGGTCCCCGGCTGACCCGTCATTCGCGTGATCGAGGACGGAACTCGCGTGATTGGAGCCGGAACTCGAGAGTTCCGGCTCCAATCACGCGTGTGACGGCTCCAAGCACGCGAGTTCCGCCGGTCATACCGGGCGCCACCGGCCGATGTCGGACTCCATCGGCACGATCCGGGTCAGCGACGAGCGGATCTTCAGCTCCATCGCCCTGTCCCGGCCCCGGGTCCCACGCGGCGCGTACGGGTAGAAGGTGCCGCGTTCGCGGCGGTAGACCATCGTCAGCCTCGGGTGACGCATGTCCCGCAACTCGGCGAAGTCGACCGTCGTGTGCAGCAGCCACGCCGCGAACCCGGCCTGCGCCAGCCTCTCGTTGACGTCGACGAGGTCGTCGAGCAGCCAGCCGAGGTCCCCGTTCTCCCGCCAGCAGCGGACGATCGTCCTGCCGTGCGCGTCGTGGGTGACCACGTTGCGGCGGGCGGAATCCCCGGCGAGACCGGCGATGATCTCCGCCTCCGTCCCCGCGCCGGGACGTCCCTCCGCGACGAAGCAGACCGTCCCCGAACCGGTCGGCGCGAGCGCGTGCCCGGATCGCAGCGCCAGCACCCCCGACCTCAATTCCAGCAACGGAAGCAGGCTCGGCCGTACCGACCGGCTCTTCCCGAGAAGGCTTCCCAACAACGCCATGACTCCACCGCACCTTTCGTCTGGGTGAAGCCTTTCCGATTACGTCCTCGCGCCCTAGGGCCGCACGGTCGCGCATCGACGGGGACAAGTCATCGGTTCCGGTGACCAACGGCCCTACCAGCGATCGACCGGCATTTTCCGTCGGATTTCACCGGTTTCGCGGCCGGAGGAGTTTCCGGGTGTCCAGTGTTCCTTCGACGACGCCGCGTGCGACGTCCGCCAGCTTCTTGTTCGAACTACGGGCGAAGGAACGCATGCGATGGAAAGCGGTGCCGAGATCGATACCGGCGCGTTCGGCGAGCATACCCTTCGCCTGCTCGATGACGACCCTGCTGTCGAGCGCCTTCTGCAACTGCTCCGACAGCGTCCGGTAGTGCCGCAATTCCCGCTGCTGCAGGAGACACAGCGTCGCGACGTCGGCGAGCGCGCGGCCGAGCCGGTGGTCTTCGGCGCTCAGCACGACGGTTTCGGCACTGAGGAAGGCGATCGAACCGACGGTTTCGTCCATCGCGCGCAACGGAAGCGCGGAAACCGCGGCGAAGCCTTGCCCTGCCATCCTGGCGACGTAACCCGGCCAGCGCGAGACCTCGGCGGAAAGGTCGTGCACGGCGATGTCCTTCCCGGTTTCGAAGGATTCGAGCGCGGGCCCGTCCTCCGCGACCGCGGAATGGCGTTCGAGTTCCACGCCGGGCAGGAAGACCTCGGTGGAGTCGATCGGCAGCAGCCGTGCGCATTCGCTGGACAAGGTGTCCACGACCCGATCCGGTCCGAGGTCTTCCGTGACACTCGCGGTCAAACTCGTGAAGGCGGCACAGACCGCGGGCTCCCTGTCCGCCCTGGCGGCGATTTCCGCGTCCCAGCTACCCACTAGAGGGATTCTGGCCCGCACCGCGGCACCCGGCAACGACCAGATGGAGGATCCTGTGACCGAGGGCCACGCACAGCGACGACCGGTGATCTCGGCGGGACACCGGTCGCCGGGCTCTCAGTGGCTCCGCAGGGAAAACGGCGGCACCGTGTTCGCCCTCAGCGCGGCTTCGTCCATAGTGGACTCCCCGATCCCCGCCTTGCCGATCTTTTCCGCGACGACGGCGCCGGGGTCGGCGATCGTGTCGGCCCTGCCGGTCAGGAAGGCCCACTCGTGCTCGTCCGAACCGTAGTAGAGCACGGTCCCGAACGACTCGGTGAACCGGCGCCAGGATGTGATCAGTGTCCGGTTGCGCCACAGCGTCGGGCAGCCCGCCTGACAGCCGACCACTCCCCCGTCGGTGAGCAGCGCCGTGCACCGGGCCAGGAAGTCGGTTCCGTACAACCGGTTGTGCTGCGCCGCCGGGTCGTCGTTCTCGTCCGGCAGGTCGATCACGACCACGTCGTAGGAGTCGCCGCGTTCCCGGGCTTCGGCGAGAAACTCCCAGCCGTCGCGGTAGTGGACACGGATCTTCCCCTCCCCGCGTTCGGCGCGGGCGAGCTCGTCGAGGGTGTAGCCGTACGGAAGATGCTCGGCGCAGACACGCACCGCTTCGGCGTCGATGTCGACGTGGTCGACCACCTCCGCCCCGGCCGCGACGGCGAGCTGGGAGGCGACCCCTTCGCTGGACCCGGTGATCAGGACCCGCTCGACGCGTTCGGCGAGCAGCAGCGTCGGCACCATCAGCGCCTCGTGGTAGACGAGCTGGCTCAGCTCGGTGCTCTGCCGTTCGTCGTCGCAGAAGAGCGAGATCCCCTGCGCGGTCCGTCCGATGAGGACGTTCTGGAACGCGGTGCGGCCCTCGAACAGGACCTCCTCGACGTCCCAGTTCCGGGTGAGCCCCGCGCCCATCGGCTCGACGATCACTCGCTGCGCCATCAGTTCTCTCCTCGTTCCACAGTGGACATCCGGACGGTGCCGGCGCCCAGCATCTTCGCCAGCAACGCGACCGCGCGTTCCGGATCGGCCCGGTCCCCGCAGGTGAACACGTCGACGAACACCGAGCCGATCTCCGGATAGGTGTGCACCGACGCGTGGGATTCGGCCAGCAGCGCGAGCACCGTGACCCCTTGCGGGGCGAAGGAATGCGACACGACCTCGCACACCGTCGCCCCCGCCTCGGTCACCGCTTCGGCGAGGGTCTTCTTGAGGAGTACGGCGTCGTCGAGCAACGACGGCTCGATCCCCTCGAACTCCGCGAGTACGTGGCGGCCGGCGAACCGGCCGACGAGTGGTTCTTCACCCGGCATCGGCGAACCTCCCCACACAATAGGTGCGCAACGGCTCGATTCCGTTGAAAGCGACGGAAGAATAGCTGGCGGTGTACGCCCCGGTGCCCGGGATGTCCAGCCGGTCGCCCGCCTTCAACGACCTCGGCAGCGCGCACGGCGTCCGCTGGTACAACACGTCGTCACCATCGCAGGTCGGCCCCGCGAGGACCACCGGTCCTTGCGGTCCCTTGACGCCGACGGGCTCCAGCCGATACGCGACGGCTTCGTTCTCGCACTCGGCCATTCCGTTGTACCTGCCGACGTCGAGATAGACCCAGCGGCGTTCGTCGGCGGCGGCGCGAGTGGTCACCAGGACGACTTCGGTCCTGATCAGCCCGGCGTCGGCGACGATCACCCGGCCCGGCTCCAGCAGCAGTTCCGGCTCCGGGAGATGCTCGCGGAGGGCGGCGTGGATCGCCGTCGCGTAGTCCGTCAGCGACGGCACGGGTTCCCGGTGCTCGGTGGCGAAACCGCCCCCGATGTTCAACCGCTCCAGTACGACACCCGCCTCCGCGGCGACCTTGGCCGCGGTCGCGATCCCGATCTCCCAGGCGGCCGGATCCGGCTGCTGCGAGCCGACGTGGAACGCGATTCCCGGGCGCAGCCCGGCTTCCACGGCCTGGCGGAGCAGGTCCGCGGCCACCGCCGGTTCGCAGCCGAACTTGTGGCCGAACGGCGTGACCGAATCCGGGCCGCCGGTGAGCAGGCGGACCGAGACCAGTGAACCGGGCGCGTGCTCGGCCAGATTCGCCAGATCACCGGCGGAGTCCGTGGTGAATTCACGGACTCCGCGCGCGTAGGCGAAGGCGATGTCCGCCGGTTTCTTGATCGTGTTGCCGTACGCCAGTTCCGCCGGCCGCGCGCCCCGGGACAGGCACAGCTCGATCTCCGCCGTACCCGCCACGTCGAATCCCGCGCCGGTCGACGCCACCGCGTCGAGTACCTCGGGAGCCGGGTTCGCCTTGACCGCGTAACGGATCAGCGCACCCGGGAAAGCCGCCGAGACCGCGGCCGCACGCTCCGCGACCAGATCGGTGTCGACGACCAGGCACGGCGTCGGCGGCTCGCGATCCGCCAGGAAGGCGCGGATCCGGTTCAGGCTTTCGGTCACACGCCCCAGGGTGTCAAAGGCCGATCACCGGCCTGGAACCCGGGGTCACGCCCGGCTGTCCCCCGAGGCCTGCTCCGGCAGGTCGACCCCGTGTTCGGCGGCCAGTCGCTCCAGGTTGGCCAGATCGGCGCCGACGGCCGAGGCCCGGTCCTCGTCAGAGGCCTGCTTGGCGATCTGAACGTCCTCCCTCGCCTGCCGTACCCGGTCCCGCAGATTCACCGCGAACTCGCTCATCGTGCACCCCCGATCTCCCGCACCTTGTGTGCTTTCACCCTAGGACCCTCCGAATCGGTCACCCACGTGATCTGCGTCATCACGGGTTCGTTCGCGTCGGAGTGAAGCAGTATGACGGCTGCGCCGGGGTTTCGCAGATCAGCGGAGCCCGGCTTTTTCACCGGCCTCCCGCACGACCGGCCGCCGGGCGAGCACCGCGAGCGGGGCGAGGGCGCACAGACCACCCGCGACGCCGACCAGGACGTAGCCACCCAGGCCGAACAGCTGCCCGGCGAGCAGGCTGGCCCCGGCCGAAGTGCCCCAGACGAAGGCGTCGACCGTGCCCTGCGCCTTCGTCCGCTGAGCGGCCGGGAGATCGCGGCTGAGCATGCTGCTGCCGCCGACGAACACCAGGTTCCAGCCGTAACCCAGCAGGAAGAGTGCGACCGGGATTCCCACGTGATGCGAATCGGGGGCGCCGATCACGGTGACCGCCGCGACGGTGATCGTCCCGATCCCGCCGAAGATGGTCGCGCGGCCGCCCCAGCGGTCGGCGATCCAGCCGGACAACGGCGCCAGCGCGAACATCCCGATCAGATGGGCGCTCAGCACCCAGCCGACGACGTCGAGACCTTGGCCGTGCTCGTGCAACTGGACGGGGGTCATCGTCATCACCGCCACCATCGCCAGTTGAGCGCCGACCATCGCCACGAGCGGTCCGAGTACCACCGGGTTCCGCACGGACATCCGCTGCTGTTTCGGCACTCCTTCCTCCGGGGCGGCGAGGCCCCGCGGCAGGGTGGCGACGGCGACCACGGCGATGGCCACCACGATCGCCCCCGCCGCGATCGGACCGGACAAAGCGGGAAGATCGGCTGCTTCCGCCCTCGCCGCGGCGGGCGCGATCAGGGCGGGCCCCGCGACCGCGCCGACCGTCCCCGCCCAGACCATTGTGGACAGTGCGAAACCCTTGCGGTGCTCGGGTGACAGGTCGGCCGCGGTGTACCGGGAGAGCTGCGCCCCGCTGTTGCCGAAGCCGATCAGGGGCATCCCCGCCACCAGCGCGAGCACGGATCCGCCGAGCACACCGGCGAACGAGATCAACGCGCCCGTCACCGCCGCGCCGTACAGCAGAACCAGGACGAAACGCCTGCCGAACCGCGCGGCCAGTGTGCCGGAAGACAGCGAACCCACGGCGGAACCGAGTACCAGTACGGCGCTCGGCAATCCGCTCCACGCCGCGCCGGCGTGCTCGACCATGATCAGCGCGGCCGTGGTGGACAGGCCGACGACCGCGGTGCTGAGACAGGCGACGCCCATGAAGAGCGCGAACATCGGTTTCATGATTCAAACCTAGGGATTCCCGACGCCGCGGCGAATAGGCTGACGAAGGCCTCGCGGGGGTGCGAGGCGCATCATGGAAGGAATCCGGGCGCGATGACCTTACGATCGGAAAGGGCGCTGGACGACCTCGACTGGCGGCTCCTCGAAACCCTCCAGGCCGACGGACGGCTCTCGTTCAAGGAGCTGGGCCGCCGCGTGAACCTCTCGGCACCCGCCGTCGCCGAACGGGTCCGGCGGCTGGAGGAGGCGGGCGTCATCACCGGGTATCGCGCCCAGGTCGACGCGCACCGCGCCGGGTACGGCCTGCAGGCGTTCGTCGAGATGCGCTGCTCGCTGGGCAGCTGCCTGCTGCGCACCAGCAAGTCGGAGGACTACCCCGAGGTGGTCGAACTGCACCGGCTCAGCGGCGACCGCTGCACCATGCTGAAGGTGCGGGCCGTTTCGCTCGAACACCTCGAAGGCCTCTTCGAACGGCTGGGCAAACACGGCGAGATCAGGTCGTCGGTGGTGCTGTCGACGCAGTACGAGGGCAGGCCGGTCGGGCCACCGGTCGAGGACTACCTGAAGGCGACCAAGAGCGAGGGCTGGAGCGTCTGAATACTGGGCCCATGACTGGATCACCCGGCTGGACGAGGCGCTCGCGGAAGCGACCGATCCTCCGGTGCTGGTGGCGCACAGTCTCGGCTGCCTGACCGTGCTGCACTGGCTCGCGGCCGGGGGCGAGCGGCTCGTCGCTCCCCTGCTCCGGGAAGACGGATCAGGAATCGAGAAGCGGAAGTCCCCCGAACTCACCTAGCGTGATCGTCGTCGAGGAAGAACGGCTCGAAGCTGGTTAGATCGAGCACGGTGAGGCTGACGGAACGTCACGCGGCCCCCATCAGGATGGAGAAACGATGCGCAAGACCTCCCGGCCGCAGGCGCCCGAGGAACACCCCGCCGACAGCCACGACCTGATCCGCGTCGTGGGTGCGAACGAGAACAACCTCAAGAACGTCGCCGTCGAGCTGCCGAAGCGACGGCTGACGGTGTTCACCGGCGTCTCCGGATCGGGCAAGAGCTCCCTGGTCTTCGACACGATCGCGGCCGAGTCGCAGCGGCTGATCAACGAGACGTACAGCACCTTCGTGCAGGGCTTCATGCCGACGCTGGCCCGGCCCGAGGTCGACGTGCTCGACGGCCTGACCACCGCGATCATCGTCGACCAGCAGCGGATGGGCTCCGACCCCCGTTCCACGGTCGGCACCGCCACCGACGCGTACGCGATGCTCCGCATCCTCTTCAGCCGGATCGGGAAACCGCACATCGGTTCGCCGCAGGCGTTCTCGTTCAACGTCGCCTCGATCTCCGGCGCGGGCGCCGTGACCGTCGAGAAGAGCGGCCGGACCACCAAGGAACGCCGCGAGTTCAGCATCACCGGCGGGATGTGCGCCCGGTGCGAAGGCCGGGGCAAGGTCAACGACATCGACCTCACCGCGCTGTACGACGACACCAAATCGCTCAACGAGGGCGCGCTGACGATCCCCGGTTTCTCCATGGAGGGCTGGTACGGCCGCATCCTGCGCGGCTGCGGTTTCTTCGACCCGGACAAGCCGATCAAGAAGTACACCAAGCGGCAGCTGGACGATCTGCTCTACAAGGAGCCGGTCAAACTCAAGATCGACGGCATCAACCTCACCTATTCGGGGCTGATCCCCACGATCCAGAAGTCGTTCCTGTCCAAGGACCGCGAGGCGATGCAGCCGCATATCCGCACGTTCGTGGACCGGGCGGTCACCTTCGCGGTCTGCCCGGAATGCGACGGGAGCAGGCTGAGCGAGCTAGCGCGGTCGTCGAAGATCAAGCG
Source organism: Amycolatopsis sp. WAC 04197 (assembly GCF_003947475.1). Lineage (NCBI taxonomy): Bacteria > Bacillati > Actinomycetota > Actinomycetes > Pseudonocardiales > Pseudonocardiaceae > Amycolatopsis > Amycolatopsis sp. WAC 04197. The sequence continues at coordinate 47,915 of NZ_QHJK01000008.1, forward strand.
GATCAACATCGCCGACGCCTGCCGGATGCAGATCAGCGACCTGGCCGACTGGGTCCGCAAGCTCAAGGAGCCGTCGGTGGCGCCGCTGCTGGAGAAGCTCCAGCACACGCTCGACTCCTTCGTCGACATCGGACTCGGCTACCTCTCCCTCGACCGGCCCTCCGGCACGCTTTCGGGTGGCGAGGCGCAGCGCACGAAGATGATCCGGCACCTCGGGTCTTCGCTCACCGACGTCACCTACGTGTTCGACGAGCCCACCATCGGGCTGCACCCGCACGACATCCAGCGGATGAACAACCTGCTCCAGCAGTTGCGGGACAAGGGCAACACGGTACTGGTCGTCGAGCACAAGCCGGAGACCATCGCCATCGCCGACCACGTCGTCGACCTCGGGCCCGGCGCGGGCACCGCGGGCGGGACGATCTGCTTCGAGGGCACCGTCGACGGCCTGCGCGCCAGCGACACCAGCACCGGCAGGCACCTCGACGACCGGGCGTCGCTCAAGGACAGCGTCCGCAAGCCCACCGGCAAACTGGAGATCCGCGGCGCGAACCGGCACAACCTCCGGAACGTGGACGTCGACGTCCCGCTCGGCGTTCTGTGCGTCGTCACCGGCGTCGCGGGCTCGGGCAAGAGCTCCCTGCTCCACGGATCGATCCCGGCCGACGAGGGCGTGGTCTCGGTCGACCAGACCCCCATCCGCGGCTCACGGCGGAGCAACCCGGCCACCTACACCGGGCTGCTCGAACCGATCCGCAAGGCGTTCGCCAAGGCCAACGGCGTGAAGCCGGCGCTGTTCAGCGCCAACTCGGAGGGCGCCTGCCCGACCTGCAACGGCGCGGGGGTCATCTACACCGACCTCGGCATCATGGCGGGCACCGCGACCACCTGCGAGGAATGCGAAGGCAAGCGGTTCCAGGCTTCGGTACTGGAGTACACCTTCGGTGGCAAGAACATCAGCGAGGCACTGGAAATGCCGGTGTCCGAGGCCGTGAAGTTCTTCGGTGAGGGCGAAGGGCGCATCCCCGCCGCGCACGCGATCCTCAGCAGGCTCGACGACGTCGGGCTCGGCTACCTCAGCCTCGGCCAGCCGCTCACCACGCTTTCCGGCGGCGAGCGGCAGCGGTTGAAGCTCGCGACGCACATGGGTGACAAGGGCGGCGTCTACATCCTCGACGAGCCGACCACCGGTCTCCACCTCGCCGACGTCGAGAACCTGCTCGGCCTGCTGGACCGGCTCGTCGACGCGGGCAAGTCGGTGATCGTGATCGAGCACCACCAGGCGGTCATGGCGCACGCCGACTGGATCATCGACCTCGGCCCCGGTGCCGGGCACGACGGCGGCAAGATCGTCTTCGAGGGCACGCCGTCCGACCTCGTCGCGAGCGCTTCGACGCTCACCGGCGAACACCTGGCGGCCTACGTCGGCAAATGACGCTCTCCCCTTTCCCGCATTTAGTCCTCTAAATGCGGGAAGGCACGGGATCGCACGCGTCGCGAAAGCCACTTTCGGGACACTAGATGTCTCGAAAGTGGCTTTCGCGACACTCCGAGTCGGCGCCGAGGTGATGGTCGCGGGTTTCGCGGAGACGGCAGCAGCTGGCGTTGCGAAAGCCACTTTCGCAACCTTCAACGTTGCGAAAGCGGCTTTCGCAACGCCACCGGGCAAGGCCCACCCCTTCCCGTATTTAGTCCTCTAAATGCGGGAAGGGGGGTCACTCGCCGTCGGTATCGAGGCCGTCGCGATCGGCCCATTCGAGCAGGGTGTCGAGCGAGTACGCCGTGTCATCGATGCCCGCGTGCAGGTCGCCGAATTCGGCGAAACGCGCGGGCACGGTGGCGATCGTGAAGTCGCGGGGTTCGACGTCGTCCACCTCGTCCCAGCGGATCGGGGTCGAGACGACGGCTTCGGGCACGCCGCGGACCGAGTACGCGCTCGCGATGGTGTGGTCGCGGGCGTTCTGGTTGTAGTCCACGAACAGCTTCGACGGATCGCGGTCCTTGCGCCACCAGGTCGTGGTGACCTCATCGGGCATCCGCCGCTCGACCTCGTGCGCGAAGGCGAGCGCCGCCCGGCGCACCTCCTGGAAACCCCACCGCGGTTCGATCCGGACGTAGACGTGCATGCCGTGTCCGCCGGAGGTCTTCGGGAAGCCGGTGATGCCGAGTTCGTCCAGGATCTCGCGGACGGTGCCGGCGACCTTCCGCACGGTGGAGAACGGGCAGTCGGGCATGGGGTCGAGGTCGATCCGCCACTCGTCGGGGCGTTCGGTGTCGGCGCGGCGGGAGTTCCACGGATGGAACTCCACGGTCGACATCTGCACCGCCCAGATCACGTCGGCGGGATGGGTGACGCACAGTTCATAGGCGTGCCTGCCGGACGGGAAGTCGACGCGGACGGTCTGCAGCCAGTCGGGGGCACCGTTCGGGACCCGTTTCTGGTGGACCTTGTCGCCCGAGACCCCGGACGGGAACCGGTGCAGCATGCACGGCCGTTCCCGCAGCGCCCGCACGATCCCGTCGCCGACCGCGAGGTAGTACTCGACGAGGTCGAGCTTCGTCTCGCCCCGTGCCGGGAAATAGACACGATCCGGGTTCGAGACGCGCACCGTCCGGTCGCCGACCTCGATCTCCACCGCCGAGCTTTTCGCCATACGGGGAAACTAGCCCGAAAGTCACCGATCCGCGCTCTGCCAGGATGAACGGCATGGCACCACGGACCCGCGCGGAGGCTTTGTCCCGCGAGCGCATCGTCGAGGCGGCCGTCGAACTGCTCGACGCGGACGGCGAACGCGGGCTCACCTTCCGGACGTTGACCGAGCGCCTCGCCACCGGCCCCGGGGCGATCTACTGGCACGTGCCGAACAAAGGCGCCCTGCTCGACGCCGCGACCGCGTCCGTCGTCGCCACCGCCCTGACCGTCGACGCCGGACCCTCGCCCCAGGACGAGATCCGGGCCATCAGCCTGAGTCTGTTCGAAGCGATCGAGCGCCATCCTTGGCTTTCCCCGCAACTCGCCCTCCAGCTTTCCCGCAGCCCTCGGGGCTCGGTGACGCCACGGATCTTCGAAGCCATCGGACAGCGGGTCAGCGCGCTGGGCATTCCCGAAGACACCTGGTTCACCGCGACGTCGGCGCTGGTGCACTACGTCTTCGGCGCCGCGGGCCAGAACGCGGCGAACTCCCGGGTGCTCGGGCCCGGGGTGGACCGCGCCGAATTCCTTCGCGCCGCGTCGAACGCGTGGGAAGACCTCGACCCCGCCGAGTTCCCCTTCCTCCGGTCCATCGCCGACGAGGTCCGCGAGCACGACGACCGGGAGCAGTTCCTCACCGGGATCGAGCTGATCCTCGCCGGGATGACCGGTGGATCGCGGCGACCATGACCGCGAACACCGCGCCGAGGAAGGTGACGTCCACCGAAGGCACCCAGCGCACGTCACCGCCCTTGACCACGTAGGCGCCGACGGGACGCGCGGCGAGGATGAACCCGCCGCCCTCCCCTTCCTTGCCCTGCTCGCTGCCGTGCCCGCCGCCGCCACCGCCGATGACACTCGCGGCCGGGATGATCACGACGCCGTCCTTCTCCACCGGTTCGCCGTAGACACGCCGGACGGTGAGGTTGTCACGCATGACACCGACGATCTTCTCGAGTCCCATCAGGTCCCCGCCCTGTCCAGTTCCAGCGCGATCGCGCCCCGCAGGAGCTCCCGCGCCCGGTCCAGCTCCATCGAACCAGAAAGCCACCGCTCGCTGAGCCCTTCGACCAGGCCGGTGAGCCGTTCGGCGGCGTCTTCGGCCCGGACACCGGCGCCGTCGACACTCCGGATCACTTCGGCGACCTCGTCCACCCAGATCCGGGTCGACTCGGCCAGCGGTTCGCGCAGCTCCGGGGTGAACACGGCACTGGCCCGCAGCTCGCCCCAGGCGGTGCTGTTCTCCCGCACCGCCTGCGTGTCCTGAAGTTCCCCGAACAGCAGGAGTTCGAGCTCGGCCCGGGGATCCGCCGCCTCGGCCGCGGCCTCTTCGGTGTACGCCGCGGCGCGGTCGCTGACGAATTCCAGCGTCTTGCGCAACAGCCCGGCGCGGTTGGTGAAGTGGTAGTAGATCAGCGACGTCGAGATCCCGGCCTCGGCTGCGATCTTCTCGACCCGCAGGCCCCGCACACCGCTGCGCGCGATCACCCGCACGGCCGCTTCCAAGATCTTCTGCTGACGTTCGACCACGGGTGATCACCCTAGCGTTTTCATCCTGACTGAATTTTCAGTCAGGATGCTATCGTATCCACACCGGTCCGACCAAGGAGTGCAGAGTGTTCGCTTCGTCCCTTCCCCGCCGCACGGTCCTGCGCGCGCTGACAGCGGTCGGCGCGGTCGCCGCCGGGAGCGCGGGATGTTCGGAGAACCCGGCCGCGCCCGCTCCGGCGGCAGGCTCGCCCGAGCCCGCCGCGGCGGCGGCTCGCAGGCTGGGCGCCGAATGGGAAAGTCACGCGCGCACCTACCTGTCGTGGCCCGCGTCGAAGTCCATCTGGGCGGAGGATCTGCCCGCCGTCCGCGAGGAGATCGCCGGTCTGGCCAAGGCGATCGCCGGCTACGAACCGGTGGTGCTCCTCGCCCGGCCCGAGCACGCCGACGCCGCTCAGCAGGCTTGCGGGGACACCGTCGAGGTCGTCCCGATCCCGGTCGACGACCTGTGGGCACGCGACACCGTCCCGGTGTTCGTCGAGGAGGGCGGCAAGGTCGCCGGGGTCGATTTCAACTTCAACGGCTGGGGCGGCAAACAGAAGCCGCACGACAAGGACAACGCCGTCGCGAGGTCCGTGCTGGGCAAATACGGGCTGGCCCGCACGGAAACCTGGATCACCGCCGAGGGCGGCTCGTTCGAGACCGACGGGGCCGGCACGTTGATGGTCACCGAAAGCTCACTCGTCAACGACAACCGCAACAAGGGAAGGACCCGCCAGGAGATCGAAGACGAACTCAAGAAACTGCTCGGCGCCCGGAAGGTCATCTGGTTCGCCGGTGTACGCGGCGAGGACATCACCGACGCGCACGTCGATTGCCTGGCCCGGTTCACCGCGCCCGGCGTCGTCCTCCTGGACAAGGCGGCGCCCGGCACCCCGCCCGATTCGTGGTCCCGCGCGGCCGATCAGGCGAGGTCGGTACTCGCGAGCGCCACCGACGCCGACGGCAGACCCTTCAAGGTGGTCGACCTCGTCCAGCCGGATCCAGCCAAGGTCGAGGACTACGGCGAAGACAGCGTGATCTCGTACGCCAACTTCTACGTCGCGAACAAGTCGGTCTTCGTGCCGAAGTTCGGCGACGCCGAGGCGGACGAGCGTGCCCAGCAGGTCTTGCGCGAGCACTTCCCCGGCCGCGAGATCGTGCCGGTGAAGATCCCGACCATCGCCTCGGGCGGCGGCGGGATCCACTGCTCGACGCACGACCAGCCGGGTCAGCCTTCCTGAGGCAGCACCGACATCACTTCGGACACCGGGCGCAGATGCTCTTCCAGCAACCGCGACGCCTCCTTGGCATCGTGGTCGTTCAGGGCGGCGACGAGCGCCCGGTGTTCCTCGTTGATCACGGTCAGCCGTTCCGGCCGGGCCTCCAGCGCGCGGACCGTGACGCGTTGTTGCCGCGAACGCAGGGTGTCGTACAGCTCGGTCAGGACGGTGTTGCCCGCGGCGTTCACGATGGCGCGGTGGAAGCGGCGGTCGAAGCCCGAGACGGCGAACCAGTCGCGTTCGGCGCCGGAGTTCGCCATCGCCTCGATGAGTTCCGGCAGTTCGGCCGGCGCCCCCGCGCGGTTCGCGCAGAGCGTCGCGATGGCGTGCCCTTCGATCAGGCGCCTGCTCTGGTAGACCTCTTCGAGCTCCCTGGCGGTGACGGTGCGCACCTGCGCGCCCTTGCGCGGCAACAGGCTGATGAACCGCTCCGCGGCCAGCCGGTGGAACGCCTCGCGCACCGGTGTCCTCGACACGCCGACGACACCGGAAACCCACATCTCGTCGAGGAAGCGGCCGCCTTCCAGCTCACCCGAGATGATTCCGTCGCGTAGCCACGTGTAGACCCGCTCACGCGCCGGGCCGCCCCCTTCGGCGGTCACAGTCATCTCGTTCCCCCTCTATGCCGTCACTTTCCGCGACTGAGCCTACACCTGGACCAGTCAAGTATCCATCATGTATACAAGAGTTCCACCTATCGGAAGGGGTCCCATGGTGCACGTCGCGGTGGCGCAGTTCGCGCCCGGCAACGACAAAGAGGCCAACCTCGCCCGCGTCGCCGCCCTCGTCGGCGAAGCGGCCGATCGCGGGGCGCGAGTGGTCGTGCTGCCCGAGTACTCGTTGTTCACCGTACCGACGATGAGCCGGGAATTCGTGACCTCGGCCGAGGAACTCGACGGCCCGTTCGTCACCGAACTGCGCGGGCTGGCGAAGGACCGGCAGATCACCGTCGTCGCGGGTATCAACGAAGCGCTCCCCGGCGGCGAGCGGATCTCGAACACCCTCGTCGCGGCCGGTCCCGACGGGGCCATCGCCGCGCTCTACCGCAAGCTGCACCTGTACGACGCCTTCGGTTTCCGCGAATCGGAGCTGGTCCGGCCCGGCGACATCGAAGCGCCGGAGACGTTCGAGGTCGACGGGATCAGCTTCGGTCTCCAGACCTGCTACGACCTCAGGTTCCCGGAAGTCACCCGCCGCCTGGTCGACGCCGGCGCGGACGCGGTGCTCCTGCCCGCCGAGTGGATGCCCGGACCGCTCAAGGAGGACCACTGGACCACGCTGGTCCGGGCCAGGGCGATCGAGAACACGATCTACCTCGTCGCGTCCGGGCAGGCCGCGCCCGCCGGTTCGGGGCACAGCATGATCGTCGACCCGATGGGCGTGGTCGTCGCCTCGCTCGGCGAACGCACGGGGACGGCGACCGGCGAGGTCTCGGCCGAGCGGATCTCCGAGGTACGCGCCAAGAACCCGGCACTGGAGCTGCGCCGGTTCGCCGTCACCCCGAAGTCCTGAGTATCTTCTGACCCGGAGGTCCGTTCGTGAAGACACGCCCTCGGGCGTGGTGACGCGGCTTCCGTACGCCTGGGTGCCGGGTGGCCGCCCGGCACCCAGGCTCATTTCACGGCACCAACAGTCCCCAGTGGACGGCCCACGGGACGAACAACGCCGCGCCCGCCAGCAGCAGGCCGACCCGGACTCCCCCGCGTTCCTTGCCGCGCCACCACGAAACCGCGGTCACCGCACCGGCGGCGACGACACCGACCGCGATCAGCTGCAACGCGAGCCAGGGCAACGTCCGTCCGAAAAGGACCGGACCCGGCGCCATCGCCGCCCCCGTCGACAGGGCGATGTAATAGGCGAGGAACCCCGCCGTGGCGAGCGTCCCGGTCGACGCGAGCCAGCGTGCGGGCCCGGCGAGCGGAACGCTTTGCGTGCGGCGGAACAACGCCGTGACCGGATAGGCCGCGAACGCGAGCAAAGCCAGCGCCCAGACCCCGATCTGCACCCACGGCGCCTCGTACCAGGCGAGCGGTGCGAGGGCGACGCTCTGGCTCGCCTGGACCGGAGGCGGGTCGGCCGACGGCCCGTCCTTCGTCCCGTTCACCCAGTTCGCCACGAGTTCGAGGTAACCGGGCGCGAAGCCGTCGAGCTTGTCGAAACCGTCGGTGGTCCGCCGGAGCCCGTGCTGGGCCTGGGGGAACACCTTCAGCGTGTACTGCCGGTTCCCCGACCGGTCCAGCGTTTCCCGGAAGATCCGGACGGCCTCGCCGGGCGGGGTGAGCCGGTCCAGTTCACCCCACAGGCCGAGCACCGGCTGCCGCACCTTCTCCAGCACCGGCACCGGGTCGTACCCGGCCTCCGGAAACGCGCCCGCACCCGCGAGGGTCCGCATGTTCGTCGAAGCCACCATGTCCACCATCGAGCCGGTGACCCCGCCCCGCCGTAGATAGGTCTCGAGCGCCCACGCCTGCTGACGATCGGGCGAGACCCCGTTGGCGCCGACGGTGACCGCGAACGCGACATCCTTCGACTTCGACGCGGCCAAGGGCGCGACCCAGCCCCCTTCGCTCAAGCCCCACACCCCGACGCGGGACGGATCCACGCCGGGACGCGAGCGCAGCGCCTGCACGGCGGCGAGCGCGTCGTCGGCCAAGACCGAGTAGTCCCGCTCGAACAGCGAATAGCCCTCGGTCCGCTTGTCGTAGATCAGGGTCGCGATCCCCGCCTTGGCGAAGGCTTCCGCCTCGGCACGGTAATCGTCCCGGTCGTGTTCGCCCGACCCGTGCACCATGACGATGCCCGGCGCCGGCCCGCCGCCCTCCGGCGCGACCACCGTTCCCCTCAGGGTGACCCCGTGGCTGGTGAACGAGACTTCACCGTCCGGAGCCGCCGCGGGCAGCGGTGACGAGACCGCCACGACGGCCGCGAGCATGGCCGCGATCATCGCCTGCTCACCCGGATCACCTCGAGCGACGGCGACGCGAGGATGTCCTTCTCGCAGTACCGTTCGGTGACCCACTGCATGCGCGAGTACAGCTCCGTCTGGTCGCTGTGATGCGCCGACTTCGGGTTCGCGGACTGCGAGTAGGTCATCAGCGTCGTCGTGTCCGGGCATCCGGTCCCGTTGAACGCCACGACGTGCAGATACGTCCCGCCGTGCGTGAACTCGGTGTACCCACGGGCCGGATCCCAAGGCCCGCCGACGGTGTTGTAGACCCCGCGCCCCGCGGTTCCGCCGCCCAGCGGGATCTTCCGGCCGTCGCGGACGACGTAGTGGTTGTCACCGTACGGCGCGTCGAGCGGGATCTTCGCCGCCCGCAGTTCCGAAACGGCGTCGGAGAGCGCCTTGCGGATCGCCGCGTTCCCCGTGTCGAGCGTGTTCGGCGTGTGGACCGGATCCTTGACGTCGAACGGGTTCTTCCAGATCTCCGGCCCCATCCGGTCCACCGCGGCCCAGAACCGGTCGAAGAGCAACGCGCCCCGGCTGCCGGCGTCCGAACGACCGTCCCAGCCCGCCAGCGCCGCGCAGGCGTCGTCCAGTCCCGGCATCGTGCGGCACATCGCGACGACGTCGGCGCGCACGAGTTCGGCGGCGTGGTCCCGGTTCGAGAACATCAGATCCCGCATCGCTTGCCCTGTGAAGCCGCCCTTCTTCAGCTGGTCGGCGATCTCGACGAGACCGGCGCGCGTCCGCATGTTCTGCTCGTAACGGACCGGGCCCACGATCCTGGGGTAACCGGTCTTCGGCTCGGCGGGGTTGACCAGCCAAGAGCTGTCGTTCGAGTTCGCCAGGTAGTCCGACCGGCTCAAGCTCGGCAGGCTGGACGGCCCGAAAGTACCCGGCCGCAGCGCGTCCCGGTCCCGGCCCCAGGCGCACGCCGTCTTGGAACCGTCGAGCACCGCGACCCCGTTGGCGTCGAACAGTTCCTTGCCCAGCGGTGTGTTGCAGCGCGCGGCCTTCTCGTCGGTGACGTGCGGAACCCCGTGGATCTGGCTGAACTCCACCCGGCCCCGGTCGTCGGTGGCGAGGATGTTCATCCACGGCAGCCCTTGGGTCTCGCGGACCGCGCCGATCATCTCCCCCGCCGTCCTGGCGCGGGCGATCGAGAACATCGCGTTCGTCATGCCGAGGTTCGTGGCGTTGGCGTCCGCGATGGCGAACGCGCTCGACGCCGTCCACGGCAGTTCGCGCTGCCCGAGTCGGGTCGTCACCGGGCCGTACCTCGTCGTCCACTGTGGACGCACGACCCTTTCCAGGCTGCCGTCCGCCTTACGCGACAGCACACTCACGTCGGAACGGCGCATCCGCTCGGGCTTCCCGTCGACCAGGTACGTCGTCGGCGAGCCGGGCACGAGCTTCAGCTCGAACAGCGTGTACGTGCGCGTGGTGTCAGTGGCGGTGCCGCTCCAGGCCGCGGTTTCGTTGTGCCCCAGCCACATCAGCGGGATGCCAGGGATGCCGGCGCCGCTGACGTCGAGCTTGCCCGGCAACGTCACCTGCGACTGCCAAAGCCTGGTCCCGCTCAGCTGCCACGGCAGATGCGGGTTGGCCAGCGAGACACCGCGTCCGTTCGCCGACGCGGAGGAGCCGATCGAGATCGCGTTGCTGCCGATTCCGGTCTCCCCGAGCATCTGTTCGGTACCGCGTCCCGCGGGCGGGGCCCCCGGCAGCGACGCGGTGATCGAGTCGGCGACGCCGCCCTGGCCGAAGATCATGCCGATCGCGTGGGCGTGCCGGTGGACGTCGAGTTCGGTGATCGGCTTCAGCCAGCCCGCGCCCCGGCAGGCCGGATCGGTGATCTCGCCGGTGCGCAGGTACTTGTTGACCCCCTCGACGTAACCGCGGATCAGTTCGCGGACCTCGCGGTACGGCCCGCGCGGCGCGGGCGCCGACAGGAGCCGCTCGACGGCGCCGCTCTCGTTGAGACCTTGGAAGTACAGGTCGCTCGCGAGGTTCGTGCTCGCCTGGCTCACCCCGCTCGTCGGCGGCGCGTCCGGCCCCAGCCAGCGGGAACGCTCGGCCCGCGTCGTGACCGCGACGTCCGCGATCGCGCAGATGTTGTCCTTGGCCGCGGCGAATCCCTGCCCGAAGCCCAGGCTCGCCCAGTCGTTCGCGACGATATGCGGGATGCCGTATTCGGTGTAGCGGATGGTGGCGTCCGACCGGGATCGCCCGTCCGGCGGTTGCGCGGCCGCCGCGGTCCCCGCCGCGAGCAGGCTCGCCGCGGCGCAGACGACCGCGATTCTCTTCCAGAGCAGCATGCTGCTCCCCCTTTGTGTGTGGAGTTGTTCGTGAAGACACGCCGTCCGGCGTGGTGACGCGATGCCGGTGGTCGAGTGGCCGCTCTCCCACCGGTTTTTCAGTTCCCTTCCTGCACCTCCCCGTCCGCGTCCGGGAACGCCGTCCAGCGCACGAGCACCTTCCGCGCGTCCGGGCCCGGCTCCGGCCGCCAATAGCGGCGTAAGAGCTCCAGGTATTCGTCGAAGAACTCCTTGAGCTCTTCGAGGTTCACGTAGACCGAGCCGCGCGAGAACACCAGCGCGTCACCCCATTCGCCCAGCTCACCGCGACGCTCGAGGAAGGTCGCCAGCTGTTCGAGGTCTTCGGTGAACGCCGCCCGCTGCGCCTCGTCGAACACGGCGCGCATCTCGTCGTTCTGCTCGCTGTGCCGCGGCCAGCGGATGTCGCGCTGGCGGGCGCGCCACCAGCGCTCCTTGCCGTGCGCGAGCTCCGGCGCCTCGTCGACGAAGTCGTATTTCGCCAGTTCCCGCAGGTGATAGCTGGTCGCGCCCGAACTCTCCCCCAGCTCCTTGGCCAGCTTCGTCGCCGTCGCGGGGCCGCGGCCCAACGCCTCCATGATGCGGCGGCGCAACGGGTGCATCACCGCCTTCAGCACGGCGGCGTCGGCGATCTCTTCGGGTGGCGGCGGACCGGTCATGACACCAAGGTAGCCGTGCAAAGGAGATTGTGCAAAGGTCTTTTTGCACGCGGTTCAGACCACTCCACGCGGCGGCCGCGGATTCTGCTGACGATTCGGTGAACTCAGCGTGAAATTGACAACTTCACTACGAAGGTCTTGTGCCGCCAGGACGAAAACTCGACAGGATCGCGGGTTTTTCGTTGCGTCGTCCCCGAAAACCGGCTCTATCGGATAGTTTTGCGCGGAGTCGACCTTGCGGGAGAGAACATGCCGAAGCACCGCCCTCGACAGACGGACAAGTTGTCCGCCCGGCACCGGACGGCCTTCGCGCTCGCCGGCGGCGCGCTCGCCGTGCTGCCCGCGGTCACCGCGTCCGCGGGCCCCGACGCCCCGATCGCCGCACCGAAGCCGCCCGTGCCACAGAACCAGGCCGCGGCCTGGCAGCCGCCGGCGGGCACGGTCCCGGAGATCGCCGTCGACGGCAGCCTCCCCGAGCCGCCCACCCCGGATCCGCTGACCGTCCCCGGGCATTCCGGCAACATCGGCGGCGCGTTCGCGCCGTCGGGCGCGCTCGGCATCCCCGCCAGCATGATGAAGGCGTACAAGAACGCCGCCGACATCCTCGCGAAGGAACTGCCCGGCTGCCACATCGACTGGGCGCTGATCGCCAGCATCGGCCGGATCGAATCGAACCACGCGCGCGGTGGTTACGTGGACGCCAAGGGCAACACGCTGGAGCCGATCCTCGGCCCGCAGCTCAACGGCGCCGGGCCGTTCGCGGCCATCCCGGACACCGACGGCGGCAAGTACGACGGTGACACGGTCTGGGACCGCGCCGTCGGCCCGACTCAGTTCATCCCGTCCACGTGGAAGGGCTACGCCTCCGACGGCAACGGCGACGGCGAGTCGAACCCGAACAACATCTACGACGCAACGCTGGGCTCTGGCCGCTACCTCTGCTCCGGCGGGGTCGACCTGACGTCCGAGCAGACCCAGCGCGTGGCCGTGTACCGCTACAACCACTCGCTGTCCTATGTGGACACCGTGATCCGCTGGGCGGTCGCCTACCGCGGTGGTGTCGCGACGATGCCGGACAGCCAGGTCCCCGTCGGCGCGCCGGACTCCCAGGACGTCGCCGCCGGTACGCCCGACGGCCAGGTCCCGGTGCCGACCCTGCCCGGCACTCCCCCGCCCGGCACGACCACACCGGGGCCGACCCCGTTGCCCGGCACGTCCGTCCCGCCGAGCAGCAGCACACCGCCGAGCAGCTCTTCGCCGTCGAAGCCCACCAGCACGCCGCCTTCGTCGACGCCTCCCTCGTCGACTCCGCCTTCCTCCACACCGCCTTCGAGCACCCCTCCGTCCTCGACGACGCCTCCGCCGTCCAGCACGTCCTCCGCGGCGCCGTCCTCGACCCCGGCGGGGAACACCGGCGAGACGTCCCCGACCAGCAGCACTTCCCCGACCCCGTGACGCGGCTTCCGACTGCGGCTTGATGCCAGGCCCGGTCCGTGAAGGCCTCCTTGAGGGACCCAGAGTCCCTCAAGGAGGCCTTCACGGACTCGGCGATCGCCCGGCTCCGTAGCCCGGAATGCCCTGAAGTCGGACCGCGTTGTCGCTTCTCGTAGCCCACCTACGAGAGAAGCGAGACACGGATGTCGTCTTTCGTTATGACCGCCGAGGAACGCGAAGCCTTTCTGAGCGAGGTCCACATCGGGGTCCTGGCCGTGGAGCGGGAAGGACGGGCCCCGCTGGCCGTGCCGGTCTGGTACGACTACGAGCCCGGCGGCGAACTGCTGATCTGGATGGACGGCGGTTCGGTCAAGGACAAGGCGATCAAGAAGGCGGGCAGGCTGAGCCTGGTCGCGCAGTCGGAGACGCTGCCGTACAAGTACGTGACGGCCGAGGGTCCGGTCATCGCGAACGACGCGCCGCCGACCAGGGAGCAGGCGCTGAAGATCGCGCAGCGCTACCTGCCGGAGGACGAGGGCACGAAGTACGTCGACGGCGCGCTCAGCGACAACTCCGTACTGGTCCGTGTCCGGCCGGAGAAGTGGCTGAGCAACGACCAGGGCAAGGCCTGACCGCACGACGGTGTCCCGGCGGACGCGCCACCGGGACACCGTCGTTCAGCCCGCGATCGGCTCGAACTCGACGACGCTGTCGAGCGCCTTGCCCATCGCGGCGTTCCCTTCGCGTTCGATCATGATCTCCACCAGCACCGGCCGCGACGTCCGCTCGGCCTCCTTGCGCGCCCACTCCAGCGAAGCCCGGATCTCGCCCGGCTCGGTGACGCGGGTGCTGGAGCAGCCGTAGGCCTCCATGACCTTCACGTTGTCCGTGCCGATCTTGTCGTAGTGGATGTCGACCTCGAAGTTCATCTCGTAGCCGGTTTCGGCCTGCCGGATGAGCCCGAGGTACTCGTTGTTCAGCATGATCAGCACGAACCCGACGTCGTACTGCGCGGCCACCGCCAGCTCCTCGACCAGGAACTGGAACGAGTAGTCCCCGACGACGCCGACGACCTCGGCCTCCGGTTTCGCCTTCTTGACACCGATCGCCGCCGGGATCTCCCAGCCGAGCGGGCCCGCCTGGCCGCACACCTGGTAGTGCCGCGGCTTGTGCGCGCGCTGGAACTGCCCTGACCAGATCTGGTAGAGCCCGATCGCGGTGACGAAGTAGGCGTCCTCGCCGTAGAACTCGTTGATCTCCTTGAACACCCGGGGCGCCTTGATCGGCGTGTCCTCGAAGTCCTCGCGCCGCGGCAGGCTCTGCCTGAGTTCGCCGATGCGCCGCGGCCACGCGCGATCCCGCGCCGGGGAACGCTTCGACGCCGCCTCGATCAGCGCGTCCAGGAAGGCACCCGTATCCGACACGATGCCGAGGTCCGGTCCGAACACCTTGCCCAGCTGGGTCGGCTCGATGTCGACGTGGATGAACTTCCGGTTCCCCCGGTAGACGTCGAGGTCACCGGTGTGCCGGTCACCGAACCGCGCACCGAGCGCCAGCACCAGATCCGCCTCGAGGAAGGCCGCGTTCGCCCAGCGCTGCGAGGTCTGGATACCCGCCATGCCGGCGAACAGTTCGTGGTCCTCGGGGAAACTCCCCTTGCCCATCAACGTCACGCCGACCGGGACGCCGAGTAGTTCCGCCGCGGTCCGCAGCCGGTCGCTCGCGTCGCCGAGCACGACGCCGCCGCCCGCGAGGATCAGCGGCCGCTCGGCGGCCAGGAGCAGGTCCAGCGCCCGCTCGACCCTGGCCGGGGACGGCGTCGCCCTGATGACAGGGAGCGGCGAGTCGATACTGGAGTCCCATTCGATCTCCTGCCGCTGGACGTCGATCGGCAGGTCGATCAGCACCGGGCCGGGACGGCCGGACCGCGCGATGCGGAACGCCTCCCGGAACACCCACGGCAGCTGGGCGGCCTCCTTGACCTGCACCGCCCATTTGGTCACCGGCTTGGCGATCTCGACGATGTCGACGGCCTGGAACGCCTCGGTGTGCAGCTTCCGCGAGTCGGCCTGCCCGGTGATGCACAGGATCGGGATCGAGTCGGCCTGCGCGGTGTAGAGGCCGGTGATCATGTTCGTCCCGGCGGGCCCGGAGGTGCCGATCGCGACGCCGACGTTGCCGGTGGTCCTCGCCCAGCCGTCGGCCATATGGGTCGCGCCCTCCTCGTGGCGCACGATCAGATGCTCGATGCCGCTGTCCTGCATCGCGTGGTACAGCGGGAGGATCGCGGCGCCCGGGCACCCGAAAGCGGTGTCGACGCCCTCACTGACCAGGACGTCGACGACGGCCTGCATGGCGGGGATTCTGCGCATTCCTCACTCCTTGTTTTCCGCGCCGGACAGCGATTCGACGACCTTCAGCAGGGCGGAGTGATCGAGCGAGCCGTGGCCCATCGCCCGTCCGGCGGCGACGAGCTGGGCGACCAGCCCGGTGAGCGGCAGCGCGACGTCGGCCTGCCTGGCGGCGGCGAGCGCGATGCCCATGTCCTTGTGGTGCAGATCGATCCGGAAGCCCGGCGCGAATTCCCGCGCCACCATGGACTTCCGCTTCAGTTCGAGGATCCGACTGCCCGCCAGGCCCCCCGCGAGGACGTCCAGGCCGACACCGGCGTCCACACCCGAGGCTTCGAGCAGCACGATGGCTTCGGCGATCAGCGCGTACGTACCGCCGACGACCAGCTGGTTCGCGGCTTTGACGACCTGGCCGGCGCCGTGCGGCCCGACGTGCACGATCGTCTTGCCGACCGCCTCCAGGATCGTGAGCCCGGCGGCGAAGTCGTCGGCCTCACCACCGACCATAATGGACAGTGACGCCTGCTCGGCCCCGGCCTGGCCGCCGGAAACGGGCGCGTCGAGCACCCGGATCTCGCGTTCCCCGGCCCGCCCGGCCACCTCGATGGAGGTCTCCGGGCGAATGGTGCTCATGTCGATCAGCAGCGTGCCCGGTTTCGCCGCTTCCAGCACCCCGCCCGCCGCCAGCACGACCGCCTCGACCTGCGGGTGGTTCGGCAGCATGGTGATGACGACTTCCGCGTCCGCCACGGCGTCGGTCACCCCGTTCGCGGCCCGGCCGCCCGCGGCCTCCAGCCTCGCGAGCGCGTCGGCGTTCGTGTCGAATCCGCTCACCTCGTGGCCGGCGGCGACGAGATGTCCCGCCATCGGCCCGCCCATGATCCCCAGGCCGATGAATCCCAGCTTGGTCATGCCAGTCCCCTTCGTTCGAAAGGCAGCCACGACAGCGAATCCGCACTCGGGCCGTCGGGTTTGTACTCCACGCCGACCTGCCCGCGGTAGCCCGCCGTCTGCAGCTTTTCCAGGTATCCCTCGATGTCCAGCGTTCCGGTCCCCGGCTGGTGGCGCCCTGGGGCATCGGCGATCTGCACATGGCCGATCCGTCCGGTGTGGACGGTCGTGACCGTGTCGAGGTCGTCACCGTTGACCGCCAGGTGGTAGAGGTCGGCCAGCAGCTTCACGTTGTCCCGCCCGAGTTCGTCGAGCACCTTCAGTACGTCGTCCGCGGTCTTGAGCGGGTACTTCTCCGCCCCCGACAACGGCTCGAGGACGATCTCCGCGCCGATCCGCGCGGCCGCGTCCGACGCGAGCGCCAGATTCGACAAGCCGAGCTTGTCCTGCGCGGCCGGATCCGCGCCGTCGATCCGGTTGCCGTAGAGCGCGTTGAACCGGCGGCAGCCGAGCCGCTCGCCGAGGTCGATCGCGGAGGCGATGCCGCGGGCGAACTCGTCCTCGCGACCGGGCCAGGTGACCAGGCCACGATCACCACCCGCCATGTCGCCGGGAAAGAAGTTCAGCCCGGTCACCGCGACACCCGCCCGCTCGACCGACGCCACGAACGCGTCGACCTCGGCGGCGTCCGGCACCGGCGTCTCGAACGGCCACCAGTACTCGACCGCGGTGAAGCCCGCCGCGCGCGCCGCCTCCGCACGGTCGAGCAGCGGCAACTCGGTGAAGACGAGCGACAGGTTCAGCACGTAGGGCAGCGCGTGACGCGAACCGGCAAGATCAGCCATCGAAACCTCTGCAATTTCGCTCTGCGGAAACTTTCTTTCGTATATCGAGAATAGCCCGCTGGCCTGTCCAGGTCAACGGGCGGTATACCGGCAGCGGGCAGGTGGTCGTCCGGGGTTACTCGTCCCGCCGGAAGTCCACGAACTGTCGGACCCCCTCGTTAGCGTCGGCCGTCATGGACACCACGCCCTTCCGAGCCCGGATCCCGGAGGCCGATCTCGAAGACCTCCGCGACCGGCTCCGTCGCGCCCGCTGGCCCGAGGACGAGACCGTCGACGACTGGTCTCAAGGCGTTCCCGCCGCGTACCTGCGCGAGCTGTGCTCGTACTGGGCCGATACGTACGACTGGCGGGCCGCGGAGGCCAGGCTCAACGCGTTCCCCCAGTTCCGAGCCGAGATCGACGGACTCGGCATCCACTGTCTGCACGTCCGCTCCCCGCATCCCGGCGCGCTGCCGCTGATCCTCACCCATGGCTGGCCGGGTTCGGTCTTCGAGTTCCTCGACGTGCTCGGTCCGCTCACCGATCCGGTCGCCTACGGCGGGGATGCGGCGGACGCCTTCCACGTCGTCGTCCCGTCGCTGCCCGGGTACGGCTTCAGCGACAAACCCGCCCGCGCCGGCTGGTCGATCCAGCGCATCGCCGACGCGTGGATCCACCTCATGGACGGCCTGGGCTACGATCGCTTCGGCGCCCAGGGCGGCGATTGGGGCACCAGCATCACCACGCTCATGGGGCGGAAGGCGCCGGAGCGGCTGACCGGAATCCACCTCACCCCGCCGCTGGCCGCGCCGGATCCGGCGACGTTCGACGACCTGACGGAGTCGGAACGGAAATCGCTCGACGACCTCGAGGGCGCCAAGGCGGACGGTTCGGGTTACGCGATCCAGCAGGCGACGAGGCCGCAGACGATCGGTTACGCCCTGGCCGACTCGCCAGTGGCGTTGTGCGCGTGGATCGTCGAGAAGTTCCAGGCGTGGACCGATTGCGACGGCCATCCGGAGAACGCGCTGAGCCGGGACGCGATGCTCGACGACATCACGCTGTACTGGCTGACCGGCACCGGCGCGTCGTCCGCCCGCCTGTACTGGGAGAGTTTCGCCGAGGTGTCGGGCTGGTTCTCCGAATCCACTGTGGACACGATCGCCGTGCCGACGGGCTGTTCGGTCTTCCCGCGCGAGATCCCGCGTCCGTCCCGCCGGTGGGCCGAACGCCGGTTCACCGACATCCGGTACTGGAACGAACTGGACCGGGGCGGCCACTTCGGGGCGTTCGAGCAGCCGGGCGTGTTCACCGAGGAGGTGCGTTCGTTCTTCCGGCTCGTGCGGTGACCGTTGACTGTGACACCGTGTCAGGCAGTCTGGTGGGAGGACCATGTTCAGTATCGGAGACTTCGCCAAGCACGGCCGGGTGTCGGTCCGGATGCTGCGTCACTACGACGCCATCGGGCTGCTGAGGCCCGCCCACGTCGACCCGTTCAGCGGCTACCGGTCCTACACCGGCGACCAGCTGGCCCGGCTCAACCGGGTGATCGCGCTCAAGGACCTCGGCTTCACGCTCAGCCAGGTGCAGGAGATCCTCGACGCGGAGATCGGCGTGGACGAGTTGCGCGGGATGCTGCGGCTGCGGCGTGCCGACCTCGAAGCGGCCATCGCGGCCGACGAGGCGCGGCTCAAGGCCGTCGAAGCGAGGCTCCGGTCGATCGAAAGCGAGGGAACCATGCCTTCCGAAGACGTCGTCGTCAAAAGCCTCCCCGCGGTGCGCGTCGCCGAGCTCACCGGGACGGCGGGCGGATACGTGAACGACGAGATCGGGCCTGTCGTGCAAGGGCTCTACAAGGACCTGTTCGGCGCGCTCGGCCCGATCACGCCGTCCGGACCGCTCATCGCCTACTACGAAGACGACGCCGACGGCGAGCGGGTGCTGATCCACGCCGCCGTCCCGATCTCGGCCGAAACCGACGGCACCGAAGGATTCTCGACCGTCCGCCTCGCCGCAGTCGAAACCGCGGCGACGATCCTGCACCGCGGCTCGATGGAGACCGTGCTTTCCAGCTACCAGGCACTGGCGAAATGGGTCGACGCGCACGGCTACCGCGCGAACGGCCCGGCGCGGGAGTTCTACCTCGAGTGCCCGGACGACGGGGACCAGTGGGTCACCGAACTGCAGCAGCCGATCACCAAGGCCTGACCAGGACGGGAATTGCCCGCGTCTCGTGAGTGGTAAGGACGGTTCTAACCGCCCTTACCACTCACGAGGCCTGCAAGGAAATCGGTCACGGCGGCCCGGAACTCGCCAGGCGCCTCAAGCCAAGGAACGTGCCCGACCCCGTCGAACCGCACCCGGGTCACCGAAGGCAGCGCCTGCTCCAGCGAGTCGACGGCCCACCGGGGCCGGTTGTCCGCCATCCCGTCCACGATCAGCGTCGGCACCCGCAGCGACCGGCAGGCCGCGACGAGTTCCGCCTCCGGCACCGTCCGCATCTCCTCGGTCAGCGCCGCGTTCGCCTCGTAGTTGACCGGGAACCATGGCGTCGCCATCGCTTCGGCGTGGCGCTCGCCGTCGGTGACGAAATCGGCGGCCCATTGCCGTACCGCGCGTTCACGGCCTTCCCCACGGAGCTCCTCCCCCAGCACCCGCTCGAAATTCCGCTGGAACTCCGCGTGCCATTCGTGCCCGAGGCCGACCCCCGAGACGTAAACGAGCGCGCTCACTCGTTCCGGGTGCGCGAGCGCGTACAGGAGAGCGAGGTGGGCGCCCCACGAATGCCCGAGCACCGGAACACGGTCGAGGCCATGCCCTTCGCGGACGGCGTCGACGTCGGCGACCATCCGTTCGAGTGTGTACGGGCCGCGTGCTTCCGAACGCCCGGCACCGCGCTGATCCCATCGGATCAACCGGAATCGCGGACCGAGGTCGAGGGTGCCGAACATGTCCCACAGGCCTGGACCGCCGTGACAGCACAGGATCGGTTCGCCCCGGCCGGTCGCCGAGGTCCACAGCTCACGTCCGTCGTCGGTGATCATCACGGGATTATCCGATAGGCGACGACGCCTTCGTTGGCTATCTTCCGCGGGATGACGACGTACACGCCACCGCAGCGGGCGGCCACCCTCGCCGACGCGCCCGCCATCTCGGCGCTGATGCGGGCCTCGGTGCTGGAGTTGTTCCCCCGGTTCTACGACGAGCGGCAGACCTTGAGCGCGGCCGAACATATCGCGAGCCTCGATGTGCGGTTGATCGAAGACGGCACCTACTTCGTCCACGAGGCCGACGGCGAGATCGTCGCCTGCGGGGGTTGGAGCAGGCGCAACCGAACGCACGCCGGCGCGGGTGACGCGGCGGACGACGACCGTCCCCTCGATCCGGCCACCGAACCGGCGCGGGTGCGCGCCATGTTCGTCCGCGCCGACTGGACCCGGCGCGGGCTCGGGCGCGCGATCCTCGAGTCCTGCCGTCTCGCGGCGAAGGCCGAGGGCTTCAGCTCGCTCACCCTCACGGCGACGCTGCCCGGTGTCCCGCTGTACCTCGCGTTCGGCTTCACCGAGGTCGAACGGGTGACGGTGACGACGCCCGACGGCGTGGACGTGCCGGGCGCCGTGATGGCCAGGGACATCGACGAGCCGGATAGCATCGAGCCATGATCTCCGGGGCCACCGCACTCTCGTTCGTCCTGATCTGCCTGCTCGGCGCGATGGCACCGGGCCCGGATTTCCTGGTGGTGACCCGCAGCGCGATCCTCGGCGGGCGCAAGGCCGGCATCTCCGCCGGACTCGGCATCGCGCTCGGCGTCTTCGTCTGGGTGGTCGCGATCGCGCTCGGGGTCGCGGCGATCCTCACCGCTTCGGCGATCGCGTTCACCGTGGTGAAGCTGATCGGCGCCGCGTACCTGATCTTCCTCGGCGTCAAGGCTTGGCTGGCGGTACGCCGTGGCGACTACAGCGAACTCAAGGACAAGGTCGCGCCGGTCATCGCGCCCAAGGAGGCGTTCCGGCAGGGGCTGCTCACCAACCTGCTCAACCCGAAGGTCGCGATGTTCTTCCTCGCGCTCATCCCCCAGTTCCTCCCGCATTCGGCCTCGACCGCGCAGACCCTGCAGCTCGCCGTCCTCGCCACCACGGTGGCCGTCGTCTGGACGTTCGTCCTCGCGACGCTGGTCGGTTCACTGCGGCGGTTCTTCAGCTCCGGCCGCGTCCGGCGCATGATGGACGCGGTGATGGGCACCTTCCTGGTCGGACTCGGCATCCGGGTCGCGGTCCAGAACTGACGAAGGCACCCATCACGCGGCGTCAGAGCGCTTCGGCGGCGAGGCGCGTCCCTTCGACGCGGGCGGCGATCTTGGCGAACGCGATGTCCCGCGACGTCGAGGTGTCGTCGGCGAACGGGGAGAACCCGCAGTCGTCACAGGTGCCCAGCCGCTCCGGCGGGAGGTATCGCGCCGCCTGCAGAACCCGGTCCCGGACCTCCTCGGCGGTTTCGACCCTCGGGTCGATCGGGTCGGTCACGCCGACGAAGACCCGCTGGTCCGGCCCCGCGTGCTCGGCGATCACGCGCAACGCCCGTTCGGGATCCGCCTCACTGGCGAGCTGGACGTAGACGTTGCCGACCTTCAGCTGGAACAGCGTCGGCAGCAATCCGGCGTAATCGACGTCGAGGCTGTGCACGGAGTCCTGGTCCCCACCGGGGCAGGTGTGCACGCCGATCTTCTTCCGCTCCTCGTCCGAGAACCGGTCCAACACCGCGTTGTTCAGGTCCACAAAGGACTGGAGCAGGCCGCCCGACGGATCGAGCTTCAGCGACAACCTGCCCTCGGTGAAGTCGATCTGCACGCTGTCCGCGCCCGCGTCGAGACTGCGGCGGATATCGGCCTCCGCTTCGTTCACCAGGTCGGCGATGAACTGTTCTTTGTCATATCCCGACAATTCCTCACCGGGATAGACGAGACTGATCGCCGAAGCCGCGATCACCGCCTGCTTCACCGGTTTGGTCGCATACTTTTTCGCCTCACGCAGATACGTGTCGGCGTAGGCCTGATAACGGAACGGCCCGGCGGTGAGCCTCGGAAGCTGCCGGGTGTGCCCGTCGGCGAACGGGATCACGACGCCGTCCGGCGCCAGCGAAGTGAGGCCCGCCAAGGGATACGTGGCGAAGCTCGGCTTGCCCTGTTCCCCGTCGGTGATGACCGGGGAACCGGTCTCCTCCAGGCGCTTGATGGTGTCCACGAGGGCTTTTTCGCGCAATTCGCCGAGTCCGTCGGCGTCGAGCCGCCCCGCCGCGTGCTCACCGAGCGCCTCGATGAGATAGCCGGGCCGGGGAATGCTGCCGATCGGTTCGGTGGGCATGGTCATCGCTCGGGTCCTCCCAGATGGCGCAACCGCGGCCACCCTGGCCACAGGCGCAGAAGCTACCGAGTTCTCCCTTCCGTGACGATCTTTTCCCGTGCCGAAACCCCTAATGGCGCAACCATTCGATCGAAATCGATCTTCCCAAGCCTTCGCGTATAGGTCGTTATACGAACGGGAGCGAAATTCGATGCTTATCCAGCTCCGCTCCTGGGTATTCCGTGGTTGTCGACGGCCGGGGCGCGCCGAAGGAGAAACCGATGCTGAGCCATCATGATCGGCAAGAGCTGGAGAAGATCGAGCGCTGGTTCGAGCTCACCGAACCGGCGCTGGCCGCCCGGCTCCGCGCCGGCAGGCCCGCCCGGCCCCCGCTCCTGCGGCTCGCCGTCCTCCTGAGCCTCGACATCACGGCGGGCCTGTTGATGCTGCTGGGCTTGATGCTGAACAGCCCGGCCCTGCTGCTGACCGGGATGATCACCGTGACCGCGGCGGTGATCGCGCACCTGTCCCGGTTCGGGCGCGACTGACCGTCTTCCCCGCCGCCGGTAGAGTCCGGGCGAAACGTCCGGTTCACTGGGAGGAAGACGCATGCGGTTCATGATCATCATCAAGGCGGACGAAGACTCCGAAGCCGGGAAGATGCCGCCGATGGAGGCTTTGACCGCCATGGCGAAGTTCAACCAGGAGATGCTCGACGCCGGGGTGCTGGTGGGCGGCGAGGGCCTGCAGGAGAGCTCGAAGGGCGCGCGGGTCACGCTCAGCGCCACCGGGGCCACCGTCACCGACGGCCCGTTCACCGAGGCCAAGGAACTCGTCGGCGGCTTCTGGATTGTCGATGTCCCGTCGCGCGCCGAAGCGATCGAGTGGGCGAAGCGCTGCCCCACTCCCCCGACCGGTGACACCGTGCTCGAAGTCCGCAAGATCCTCGAAGCCGAGGATTTCGGTGAGAACTTCACGCCCGAACTGCAGGAGAACGAGCAGCGGATGCGCGACGAGATCGCGGAACGGGCCTAAGGTCGGCTCATGGCCGGCCGGGAGTGGGTCCTTCACGTCGACCTCGACCAGTTCATCGCGGCGGTCGAGGTCTCCCGGCGGCCTGAGCTGCGCGGCAAGCCCGTGGTCGTCGGCGGCACGGGCGATCCGACCGAACGGGCCGTGGTGGCGACGGCGTCGTACGAGGCGCGGGAATTCGGCATCCGGTCCGGGATGCCGTTGCGAACCGCCGCGAAACGCTGTCCTGACGCGATCTTCCTCGCCACGGACGCGCCCGCGTACCAAGAAGTCTCCGATCGGGTGATGGCGACACTGCGGGAATTCCCTGTGGTCGTCGAGGTGCTTGGCTGGGACGAAGCGTTCCTCGGCGTCACCACCGCCGATCCCGAAGCACTCGCCGCCGACATCCGCCGGGAAGTGGCCGACGAGACCGGGCTCTCCTGCTCGGTCGGCATCGGGGACAACAAGCTGCGCGCCAAACTCGCCACCGGCTTCGCCAAACCGGCGGGGATCTTCCGTCTCGTCCAGGACAACTGGTGGGAGGTCATGGCCGAAAAGCCGACGGACGCGCTCTGGGGCATCGGCGGCAAGACCACGAAGAAGCTCGCCGAGGCCGGCTATCACACCGTGCTGGAACTGGCGGGCGCCGATCCGGCGGACCTCGCGGCCCGGTTCGGCCCGAAGCTCGGCCCGTGGTACCGGATCCTCGCCGGCGGGCTCGGCGACGCCGAAGTCACCGCGACGCCCTATGTCGCACGGTCCCGTAGCCGCGAGACGACTTTTCAGCAGAATCTCACCGATCCCGAGGTCATGGCCGCCGAGGTCGCCGCACTCTCGAAACGGGTCTCACAGGACGTCGCCGAGGAGGGCAGGCCCGCCGCACGGATCGCGGTCAAGGTCCGGTTCGCCCCGTTCCAGACCCATACGCACAGCGTGACCCTGCCCGCACCGACCTCCGACCCCGGCGAAATCGAGAAGGCGGCGCTGGCCGTGCTCGGCATGTTCGACCTCGGCAGACCGGTCCGGCTGCTCGGCGTCCGCGCCGAATTCGGCACGCCCGCGTCACCTTGACAGCGCTCGCGGCGCTTTGCCATTCTGGTTCCGGGTCGAGAGGCGCTGCGACGGAATTCTTCCGCCACGCTCGGCCCGTCGCGACAGACGTAAGGGCGCCTCCCACTGTGGAGGTGCCTTTCTTGCGTCAGAACCCTTTTCCGGCCTTCGTCGTCGAGGCCGTGCGCTGAACCCCCGTACTGACACCGTCTTTCCCGCCACCGGCGAGAAGGACCGCTCCGCCCTGCCTTCCTCGATGAATGGAGAACCAGTGAGCCCCACCCTGTCCAAGGTCAACGGGATCGAATTCGCCGTCGCCGACCTTTCCCTCGCCGAGGCCGGCCGCAAGCAGCTGCGCCTCGCCGAGGTCGAGATGCCCGGCTTGATGGCGCTGCGCCGCGAATACGCCGACTCGCAGCCGCTGAAGGGCGCCCGGGTCGCGGGTTCGCTGCACATGACCGTCCAGACCGCCGTGCTGATCGAGACGCTCGTCGCGCTGGGCGCCGAGGTGCGCTGGGTGTCCTGCAACATCTTCTCCACGCAGGACGAGGCCGCCGCGGCCGTCGTCGTCGGCCCGAACGGCACCGTCGAGAACCCCTCGGGCTCCTCGGTGTTCGCGTGGAAGGGCGAGACGCTCGCCGAATACTGGTGGTGCACCGACCAGCTCTTCGACTTCGGTGACGGCCGCGTCCCGAACATGGTCCTGGACGACGGCGGCGACGCGACCCTGCTGATCCACAAGGGCGTCGAGTTCGAGGCGGCGGGCGCCGTCCCGCAGGCGACCGAGGAGGACGGCGAGGAGTACGGCCTCGTCCTGGAGACCCTGCGCGAAAGCCTCAGCCGCGACACCGGCCGGTTCACCCGGATCGCCAAGGAGGTCCGCGGCGTCACCGAGGAGACCACCAACGGCGTCAAGCGGCTCTACAAGCTCGCCAAGGAAGGCGAACTGCTCTTCCCGGCGATGAACGTGAACGACTCGGTGACGAAGTCGAAGTTCGACAACAAGTACGGCATCCGCCACTCGCTCATCGACGGTCTCAACCGCGGCACCGACGTGATGATCGCGGGCAAGGTCGCGGTCGTCTGCGGCTACGGCGACGTCGGCAAGGGCGCGGTGGAATCGCTGCGCGGCCAGGGCGCTCGCGTGGTCGTCACCGAGATCGACCCGATCTGCGCACTGCAGGCGGCGATGGAGGGCCTCGACGTCGTGGAACTCGACGACGTCGTCGAGCGCGGCGACATCTTCATCACCACCACCGGCAACTTCGACATCATCATGGCCGACCAGATGGCCAAGATGAAGCACAACGCGATCGTCGCGAACGTCGGCCACTTCGACAACGAGATCGACATGGCGGGCCTCGCGAAGATCCCGGGCATCCAGAAGATCGAGGTCAAGCCGCAGGTGCACGAGTGGGTCTTCCCCGCGACGGCGGACCGCGAGGCGCACTCGATCATCGTGCTCTCCGAGGGCAGGCTGATGAACCTCGGCAACGCGACCGGCCACCCGAGCTTCGTGATGTCGAACTCCTTCACCAACCAGACGATCGCGCAGATCGAGCTGTTCACGAAGCCCGGCGAGTACGCCACCGACGTCCACGTGCTGCCGAAGCACCTCGACGAGAAGGTGGCCCGCCTGCACCTGGACGCGCTGGGTGTCCGGCTGACCAAGCTGACCAAGCGCCAGGCCGAGTACATCGGCGTGGACGTCGAAGGTCCGTACAAGCTGGACCACTACCGGTACTGAGCCCTTCACGCCTCGTGAGTGGCAGTACGTGAAGGCCCCCTTCCTTGCGCTAGACGCAGTGAAGGGGGCCTTCACGTACTTGGGGCGCGTGCCCGACGCGCACCGCCCGGCGTTAGGCCGAATGCGTGAAAACTTCGGCCGGATGGACCTGTTTCCCGCGATTTCGGGGCGGGAATCCCTTGCGTAGCCACACCCCGGCAGCACTCAGGCCGGGCGACTACGAAGGAGAAGGTGTTCCCGTGATCATTCTCGGCGTCATCCTGATTGTCGTCGGTGTCATCGCCAGCATTCCCGTCCTGTACTCGATCGGGATCGCGCTGGCGGTCATCGGCATCATCCTGGCCGTTCTCGGGAACACCGGGAAGGCCATCGGCGGTCGCGCCCACTGGTACTGAGCACCGGACCGAAACCGGTACCGAGCCCCCCGGTGCCGGTTCTGAAACAGCCCGGGCACCCGGCGTTCCCCTCACGCCGGGTGCCCGGGCTGTTTCCGTTCCCCGCCCGCCGGGTATCCGCCCCGGACGAGGAGAAGGAGGGAGAGCCGATGGCAGGAACAGACCCGCGCCCGTACTTGACGGAGGCGCGTTATCCGTGCGGACGCGACGAACTCCTGCGGGCCGCCGCGGCGGCCGGAGCGGGCGACGAGGTGCTCGGGCCGCTGGGCGCCCTTCCCGCGCGTGACTACGCGGACGGAGACGGGGTCTGGGACGCGGTGTGCGCCTGCGACGGCGCTTCGATCCACGACACCGCGAAGGAAGCGCCGTGACAGGAAACCCGTGACATGAAGGGGTCCCCCGGCTCCGAGGGGGAGGGAGAGCCGGAGGACCCCGTCATAGTTAACACATTCCCGGCCGCGATGTACACGAACGCCTACACCTTCGAGTGGCAATCGGTCGCGATCACCCGGATCGGGCCGGATTGGTGTATTGGCCGCCGGTCAAGAAGCCCGCAGCAGCATCTGGGCCGAAACCTCCGCGCACGAGCAGCCGCCGTCGACGTCGAAGCAGTCGATCGTCAGCGTGTGCCGCGCGAAGTCGAAGTCGACGCAGCCGTCTTCGCTGCATTCGGTGAAGCCACCGTCGAGGTGGACCACCAGGGTGCCGTGGCAGTGGTCGAGTCCGACGGCGCAGAACGCGCACTCCATGCTCATACCGCCTCCCGCGTTCAGGAAAGTTCTCCTCGATTGCCTTACTACCACCGAGGGACGACAGATCCTGGCATACGCGCGGCGTGTCGCGGCACCCGGCGGGGTGACGCCGGGCACAACAGTCCACAAAGGATGGTCAGGCGCTCTTCGGGGTTCGCTTGCCGGACGCGGGTTTCTTCGCCGCGGTGGCCTTCTTGGCCGTCGACGGCTTCCTGCTCTTCTTCGCCTCGCTCACGCTGGCCTGCAAGGCCTCCATGAGGTCGACGACGTCGGCCTTCGCGCCGACGGCCTTCGGCTTGGTCGTCTCGTTCCCGGCGGCCTTGGCCTCGATCATGGCCTCCAGCGCCTCACGGTAGGAGTCCGTGTACTTGTCCTGCTCGAACACCGGCTCCGACAGCGAGTCGATCAGCGAGCCGGCCATCGTCAGTTCCTGCGGCCGCACCTGCGGCGGATCGTCGTGCAGGAAACCGAAATCCGGGACGCGGACCTCGTCGGGCCACAGCATCGTCGTCATCGTCAGGACGTCGCTGTGCACCCGCAGGATCGCGAGCGTCTCCCGCTGCCGGATGGCGACCTTCGCGACCGCCACGTGGCTCGCCTTCTGCAGCGCGTCACGCAGGACCACGTAAGGTTTGACGGCGTTCTTCTGCGGTTCGAGGTAGTAGGTCTTGTCGAACTGGATCGGGTCGATGGACTCCAGCGGCACGAACTCGAGCACGTCGATCGCCCGTGACGACGCCAGCGGCAGTTCGGACATGTCCTCGTCGGTGAGTACGACCATCTCGCCGTCGGGCAGTTCGTATCCCTTGGCGATCTCGGCGTAGGGCACTTCCTCGCCGTCGATCGTGCAGAACCGCTTGTACTGGATGCGACCGCCGTCGGCCTCGTGCACCTGGCGCAGCGAGACGTTCTTGTTCTCGGTGGCCGCGTAGAGCTGGATCGGGATGCTCACCAGCCCGAAGGACACCGAGCCCTTCCACATCGAACGCATCGAGCCGCACCTCCGCTGCCGTCACCGACCGTACTCACGCACGGTGACAACGGTAGCCCGAAACGGCGCACCGCGACAGTCCCGCACACTCGGACGCGGGACTGTCGCACTACCGGAATCAGGCCTCGGCCAGGTACTTCTCCGCCTTCGCCGGATCGAGGAACCAGTGCTGGAAATCGGTCGGATCGGAGAACCCGTTCGCGAACCGCTTGGCCACGGCCGGGTTCTCCCCCGCCGCGCCGATGATCTGGAGCACGTGCGGGGGCGGCGGCTGCAGCATCGCGTTCGTCCAGGTCGTGACGTGCTGGGCGTACTCCCAGTACTTCTCGAACGACGCGGTCATCCACTCCTCGTCGAACGGCTTGTCCCCGCGTTCGAGGATCGAGTCCAGATAGGACGCCGCGCAGTGACTCGCGTTGTTCGAGCCCTGGCCGGTGATCGGGTCGTTGGCCACCACGACGTCGGCCATGCCGAGCACCGCGGTCCCCGAGCCCAGTTTGCCGACCGCGTTCCGCACGACCGGGGTGTACCCGCCGGCCAGCGTCGCCTTGTCGTCGGTCAGCACTGCGTTCCGTGAGCGTTCGTACTCCCACGGGAGGAACTGCTTCATCAGCGACAGGATCCGGTCGAGATGCTGCTGCGGCGTGGGCCTGTCGTCCCAGCAGTCGAGCGGGCCACCGGGAATCCCCTCGAAGAACAGGATGTCGCAGTTCCCGCTCAGCGTGTACGCGGGGATCATGAACAGTTCACCCACGCCGGGGATGATGTTGAACCGCACCGCCGCCTTGTCCGGATGCTCGGGCCGGCGCTCCAGCCCGTGCACGTACGCCAGCGAAAGCGCGCGCTGGGGTTCGGTGTACGGCGAACGCTCCGGGATCCGGTCGAACAGCTGGACCAGTTCGCCCTTGCCCGCCGCGATGACCACCAGGTCGTACAGCTTCGCCAGCGGGGCCAGATCCGAGGTGGTGACGCCGTGGATGACGACCTTGCCGCCGCGGTCCTCCACCAGCTCCAGCCAGGCCGCCATCTTCACCCGCTGGTCGACCGACTGCGCGTAGTGCTCCAGCGGCCCGAACCAGTCCAGCACCCGGCTGGAATCGGGGCCGGCGATGGAAACGCCGAGTCCCTCGACCTTGACGGTCTCGTCCTCCCACAGGTTCAGCTTGTGGTCCCGCTCGTGCTGCAAAGCCGAATGGAACATGCACTGGGTCGACATCACCTTGCCGGAGCGGATCTCGTCCGGCGTCCGCGCCGACATCACCGTGACGTCGTAGTCGTGGGACAGCAGGCTCAAGGCCAGCTGCAACCCCGACTGCCCGGCACCGACGATCAGAACCTTGCGCATCCTCTGCGTTCCTCCCAGAACCCGTTCAGCTGAGTGCGGCGAACTCGCGGCCTGGCCCGGAGACCACCGCGAGGGACAACGTGTGCGACACCAGTTCCTGCAGCGTCGCGACCGCCGACTTCGGGTCGCGGGCGTCGCAGGTGACCAGCGGGATGTCCGGGGAGAGCGCCAGCGCGTCGCGGACCTCTTCGAGGTCGTGCACCGGCATCCCCTCGAACTGGTTGACCGCGACGATGAACGGCAGCTCCGAGTCGTTCTCGAAGTAGTTGATCGCGGCGAACGACTGGTCGATCCGGCTGGTGTCGACCAGGACGACGGCACCGAGCGCGCCGCGCGAAAGGTCGTCCCAGAGGAACCAGAACCGGGCCTGGCCGGGTGTGCCGAACAGGTACAGGAGCAGGTCTTCACGCAGGGTGATCCGGCCGAAGTCCATCGCGACCGTGGTGGTGGATTTGGTTCCGGGCGGTACCAGCTCGTCGACCCCGGCCCCGGCCTCGGTCATCCAGGCTTCGTTGCTCAGGGGCGGGACCTCGGAGACGGAGCCGACGAACGTCGTCTTGCCAACGCCGAATCCACCGGCGACCACGATCTTGGCGGAGATCGCCAGCAGATCGGCGTCAGACCGGGAGGCGCTTGAGTCCATCGAGGATCCTCTCGAGCACGTTCGTATCGTGGTTGTAGGCGTGGGCCGTCGGGTGCACGAAGACGGCGCCCTGGGTGGCGAGGTCGCCGATGAGCACCCGGACCACGCCCAGTGGCAGATCCAGTCCCACCGAAAGCTCGGCGATCGACGAGCGTTCGCGGGCGCGCTCGTACAGCGAGCGCGATTCGGGCATCAGCGCCTCGGCCAGCGACGGGTCGTAACGCGGGACCGAGATCAGGGTCTCCACCAGCAGCAGCTGGCTGCTCTTGGTCCGGCCGCCGGTCAGCGCGTACGGCCGGATTCTGCGGCTGCGCATCTTGACGGGCCGGTCCGGAGATTGGTCGCTGGACACGGTCATCCCTTCCTTCTCCGGATTCTCAGGCCTGCGGCCGTCGGGCGGTCAGGACCTGCCGGAGCCCCGCTCGCACCTCGGGGGTGAGCGCGTGACCGGCGTTGGTGATGAACTGGGTCATCTCGTAGGCGACGACCTTCATGTCGCAGTCCGGTTCGGTGAGCACCGCGAGCCCCGCTTCGGCACCGATCCCCATGAAGAGGAAGTACCCGCGGGTCAGCCGGATGATGATCTGCTCGCAGTTGCCCTTGCCGAACAGCGCGGCGCTGTTGCCCGCGAGGCTGAGCAGGCCGCTCGCGATCGCGGCGAGCTGCTCGGCGTCGTCACTGGACACCGATTCCGACGCGGTCAAAGGGAAACCGTCGACGGACATGATCAGCGCGTGGCTGGCACCGTGCACCTTGCGCACGAAGTCGTCGAGCAGCCACGTGAAATCCGTGGTCGCGTCCTGGGCGGTCACTGGGTGTTTCCTCCGGTCTCACGCTCGTGCCGGTCGTCGAGAGCGGCACGCTCGCCGTCGGTGAAGGCATCGAGGTCGGCCAGCAGCGCCTCGTGCCCGTCCGCCGCGTCGGCGGGCGGGGTGGTCGGCGGGGCCGGTTCGTCGGGCAAAGTCCTGATACTGCGGGAAACCCGGCGCGGTAGACCGCTGGCCGTCGTGCCGCCGTCGGCGGGCGGCTGGAAGGCCGAGCGCGGACGCGGGCTGGGCTTCCGTTCGGGTTCCGGTGCCACCGACGGGGCCGGGCGGCGCCTCGGCAGCCCGGACGGCGTCGCGACCGGCCCGCCAACGGGCGCGCCGTTGGTGATCCTTGCCTGCGGCAGCACGACCGTCTGCGAACCGGACCACTGCTTCTCGGCCAGTTCCGAGACCACCGGGACCGGCAGCAGCACGGTGGCGACCGTGCCGTGCGGGGTGCGGCGGTCGAGTTTGACGGTGATCTCGTGGCGGTCGGCGAGCCTGCCGACGACCGCGAGTCCCATGTGCCGCACGGAATCGTCGTCGAGCACCGGGCCGGCCGCCAGCCGTTCGTTCAGCACCGCGAGCCGTTCGGGCGGCATGCCGATGCCCTCGTCCTCGATCCGGATCAGCACGCTCCCCTGTTCGGTGAGGTGCGCGCTGACGCTGACCGGAGAACTCGGTGACGACTGGTTCGCCGCGTTGTCGAACAGTTCCGCGAGGATCCGGCTGACGTCCTCGGCGGCGAAGCCGACGACGCCGAGCGAAACGACGCGGCCGATCGTGATCCGCGAGTAGTGGTCGATCGACGACATCGCCGCCCGCATCACGTCGAGCACGGAAGAGATCCCGGCCGTCGTGTCGTCGGCGTCCCGGCCGGCGAGCACGCGCAGGTTCTCCGCGTTGCGCCGCAACCGGGTGGCGAGGTGGTCGAGCCGGTAGAGCTCGGCGAGGCGGTCGGAGTTCTCCTCCCCCGCCTCCATCGTCTCCAGCTGCGCGAGCAGCTGGTCGAGCAGATTGAGGTCGCGCAACGCGACGTTGGAGCAGACACCCGCGAGCGCGCCGGCGTCCGGCGCTTCCACGGCAGGCCGCTGCTCCACTTCCGGTTCGACCGGTGGAGCCGACGGAGCGTGCCGGGGCGGTGCGGCGAGGAACTGCGCCGCGGCGACCCTGGAACGGTCCAGAAGAACCCGTGAGCGGTCAAGCAAGCCTCGAGCCCGCGTCACCATGTGCTTCCACTTCTTTCTCTTCGCATACCCGGACCCGTGTCGCACTCCCCAGCACAACGACGGCCATGCAAGCAGAAGTCACTATCCGTGTCCACAGTCGGTTTCCGTTCAACCGCTGGCAGTGACCTGGTCACGAACGCGTTACGGCTGGTGAGCGCGGCGCGCTAGGCCATTCGGCTGCATCTTGCGTGTTGCACGCCACGGGGGATGTCCGAAAAGTGCGGACTGCGCAGGAATTTGCGTGCCCCGCAACTTTTGCCTACCCTGGCGGCATGGCCCTGGACCCGAACGCGCCCTTGGGACTGCGCGAACGCAAGAAACGCGCCGCCCGGCGCGCCATGAGCGAGGCAGCGCTCAGGCTGGCCGCGGAGAAGGGCGTCGAGCAGGTCCGCGTCGAGGACATCGCCAGTGCCGTGGGCGTCTCGTCGCGCACGTTCAACAACTACTTCTCCAGCAAGGAGGAGGCGATCTGCTCGTTCATCGTCGAACGGCAGGAACGGGTCCTGGAGGCCTTGCGCGAAAGGCCTCCAGAGGAGCCCTTGTGGGAAGCGGTCAGCGCCGCGACTCTGGAGACGTACGGCCGCGAGGGCGAGCCGAACCGCGACTCGGTGAAGCTCGCGCGGTCGATGATCCTCCACCCGTCGGTGCACGGCGAGTTCCTCAAGGCCCACGCCACCGTCGAACGGGTGCTGGCGGAGGGCATCCTCGAACGGGCGGGGGCGGGCCCGGAAAACGCGTTGAACGCCAGGCTGATGGCGGCCATCGTGGAGTCCGCGGTGAAGACGGCGTTCTTCCACTGGCTGATGAACGAGGGCACCGAGCCGTTCCTGGAGACGGTCTCCGCCCTCCTGCACGAGGCCGCCGCGGGCGTCCCGTCCCTCACCGGACCCGAACCGGTGAAGAAACCGAACAAGCAGTAACACCCTACCCACCACTGGGGAGAAACCGTTGTGCTGACGAAGTTGTTGCGCATTCACCTGCGCCCGTACCGGCGAGACCTGTGGCTGATCGTGCTGCTGCAGTTCGTCCAGACCCTCGCCGGGCTCTACCTCCCCACCCTGAACGCCGACATCATCGACTCCGGCGTCGTCAAGGGCGACATCGACTACATCCTCGGTGTCGGCGGCGTCATGCTGCTGGTGTCGCTGGTGCAGATCGCCTGTTCGATCGGCGCCGTCTACTACGGCGCCCGCACCGCGATGGCGGTCGGCCGGGACGTCCGCGGCGCGATCTTCCACCGGGTCCAGGACTTCTCCGCCCGCGAGGTCGGCCAGTTCGGGACGCCGTCCCTGATCACCCGCACGACCAACGACGTCCAGCAGGTGCAGATGCTGACGTTGATGGCGTTCACCCTGATGGTGTCCGCGCCCATCATGTGCTTCGGCGGCATCATCATGGCGCTGAACCAGGACGTCACGCTCTCGTGGCTGCTGGTGCTCGCGGTGCCGATCCTCGGTGTCTCGGTCGGGATCATCATCGCGAAGATGCGGCCGGCGTTCCGGCTGATGCAGGAGCGCATCGACAAGATCAACCAGATCCTGCGCGAGCAGATCATGGGCATCCGCGTGATCCGCGCGTTCGTCAAGGACACCCACGAGCGGCGGCGGTTCACGAAGGCCGACACCGAACTGCTGGACGTCTCGCTGGTCGTCGGCAGGCTGATGGCCCTCATGTTCCCCATCGTGATGCTCGTGATGAACGCGTCCAGCGTCGCCGTGCTGTGGTTCGGCGGGCTGCGCATCGACGACGGCAGCATGCAGATCGGCGCGCTCACCGCGTTCCTGTCGTACCTGATGCAGATCCTGATGGCGGTCATGATGGCCACCTTCATGTTCATGATGGTGCCCCGTGCCGAGGTCAGCGCCGAGCGCATCACCGAGGTGCTGGACACGCACACCAGCGTCGTCCTCCCGGCGAACCCGGTGAGCCCCGGCGAGGTGCACGGGCGGCTCGAACTGTCCGATGTGGAATTCCGCTACCCCGGCGCGGAGAAGCCGGTGCTGCAGGACATCTCGCTGCTGGCCCTGCCCGGTGAGACCACCGCGATCATCGGCAGCACGGGCAGCGGGAAGACCACATTGCTCAACCTGATCCCCCGGCTGATGGACGCCACCGACGGCTCGGTGCGCGTCGACGGCGTCGACGTCCGTGAACTGGACGCGACCGTGCTTTCCGACGCCGTCGGGCTGGTGCCGCAGAAGCCGTACCTCTTCGCCGGGACGGTCGCGAGCAACCTGCGCTACGGCAAGGCCGACGCCACCGACGAGGAACTCTGGCACGCGCTGGAGGTGGCGCAGGGCAAGGACTTCGTCGAACGGATGCCCGAGGGGCTCGACTCCCCCATCGCACAGGGCGGGACCAACGTCTCGGGCGGGCAGCGCCAGCGGCTCGCGATCGCCAGGATGCTGGTGCGGCGTCCCGAGATCTATCTGTTCGACGACTCGTTCTCCGCGCTCGACTACGCGACCGACGCCGCGCTACGGCGGGCGCTCGTGGCCGAGACCGCCGAAGCGACCGTGGTCATCGTCGCGCAGCGGGTCAGCACGATCCGCCACGCGGACCGCATCGTCGTGCTCGACGAAGGCCGCGTCGTCGGCACCGGCACGCATACCGAACTCATGGACGGCAACGAAACCTATCGCGAGATCGTGCTGTCCCAGCTGACCGAGCAGGAGGCCGCCTGATGAGCGCGCCCGAATCCACGACGAAGGCCAAACCCCTGGGCGAGCGCGCGAGCGCGGCACGGGGACCCGGCCCCGGCGGAGGCGGTCTCGGCCGCGGCCCCGCCGCCTTCATGGGCGGCCAGTCCGCCGAGAAGGCCTTGGACTTCAAGGGATCCTTGAAACGGCTGCTGCGGCTGCTCCAACCGCAACGCGCCATGCTGTACGGCATCCTGCTGTTCGGCGTCGCCAGTGTCGCGCTGAGCGTCATCGGGCCGAAGATCCTCGGCATGGCGACGGACCTCATCTTCGCGGGCGTCGTCGCGAAGGACATGCCCGCGGGGGTGAGCAAGGAGCAGGTGATCGCCGGCCTGCGGGCTGAAGGCAACAACACCCTCGCCGACCTCTTCTCGGGGATCGACTTCGTACCGGGCCAGCGCATCGACCTCGACGCCGTCGGCCAGGTCCTGCTGTGGGTGCTGCTGCTCTACATCGTGGCGTCGTTCTTCTCGCTGCTGCAGGCGCGGCTGACCACGAATCTGGTCCAGCGGGCGGTGTTCGACCTGCGGGAACGGATCGAGGAGAAGTTCGCCAAGCTCCCGCTGAGCTACTTCGACCGCCAGCCCCGCGGCGAGGTGCTGAGCCGGGCGACCAACGACATCGACAATCTCGCGCTGTCCCTGCAACAGACCCTCGCGCAGATCGTGTCGTCGCTGCTGATGGTCGTCGGCGTGCTCGTGATGATGTTCGTCATCTCGCCGGTGCTCGCGCTGGTCGCGCTGCTGTCGGTGCCCGCGTCGGTGATCGTCGCGGCCAAGATCGGCAAGAAGGCGCAGCCGCAGTTCATCAAGCAGTGGTCCACCACCGGACGGCTCAACGCGCATATCGAGGAGATGTACACCGGGCACTCGCTGGTCAAGGTGTTCGGCCGCCGTCAGGAGGCCGAGGAGGTCTTCCGGGAGCACAATGACACGCTCTACGGCGCGAGCTTCAAGGCGCAGTTCATCTCGGGCACCATCCAGCCCGCGATGATGTTCATCGGCAACCTGAGCTACGTGCTGGTGGCCGTGATCGGCGCGCTGCGGGTGGCGTCCGGGACGCTGTCACTCGGTGATGTCCAGGCGTTCATCCAGTATTCACGGCAGTTCAGCCAGCCGGTCACCCAGATCGCCAGCATGGCGAACCTGCTGCAGTCCGGTATCGCGTCCGCGGAGCGGGTCTTCGCGCTTCTCGACGCGGATGAGCAGGAGCCGGAACCCGCCGAACCCGCGCGGGTCGAGCAGGTGCGGGGCCGGGTCGAGTTCGAGCACGTGTCCTTCCGGTACGCCGAAGACACGCCGCTGATCGAGGACCTGTCGCTCACCGTCGAACCGGGGCACACCGTCGCCATCGTCGGCCCGACCGGCGCGGGGAAGACCACGCTGGTCAACCTGCTCATGCGGTTCTACGAACTCGACGGCGGCAGGATCACCCTCGACGGCGTGGACATCGCCGGGATGGACCGCGAAGACCTGCGCGCCAAGACCGGCATGGTGCTGCAGGACGCGTGGTTGTTCGGCGGCACGATCGCGGAGAACATCGCCTACGGTTCCGCGGGCGCCACGCAGGACGAGATCGTGGCGGCGGCCAAGGCGACCCACGTCGACCGGTTCGTCCGCACGCTTCCGGACGGCTACGACACGGTGATCGACGACGAGGGCGGCACGGTCAGCGCGGGCGAGAAACAGCTGATCACCGTCGCGCGGGCGTTCCTGGCGAAGCCCGCGATCCTCATCCTCGACGAGGCCACCAGTTCGGTCGACACCCGGACCGAGGTGCTGATCCAGCGGGCGATGAATTCGCTGCGCGAGGGACGGACGAGTTTCGTCATCGCGCACCGGCTCTCCACCATCCGCGACGCGGACGTCATCCTGGTGATGGAGAACGGGTCGATCGTCGAACAGGGCGACCACGAAACGCTGCTGCTCACCGGTGGTGCGTACTCCCGGCTCTACGCCGCCCAGTTCGCGGAGGCGCTGGCCGAGACCGACTGAACCACATCGGTGCCGAAGGTCCCTTTTCCTCCTTTTACCGTGGGAAAAGGGACCTTCGGCGCACGGAAGGACGGTGAACGGCGCTAGGCTTGCGTGACCCGATCCGGAAAGGGGTGCGCCGGCCGACCATGGCGGAGAAACTCGGCGAATACCGCCGTAAGCGCAGACCTGGGCGAACTCCCGAACCCCTGCCGGATCGCGACGGGAAGACCGGGGCCGACGATCTCTTCGTCATCCAGGAACATCACGCGAGCAGCCTGCACTGGGACATCCGCCTCGAACGGGACGGGGTCCTCGTCTCCTGGGCGGTGCCGAAGGGCCTGCCGATGGCGCCGGACCAAGAGCGTCTGGCCGTGCACACCGAAGACCACCCGATGGAATACCTCACCTTCGAAGGCGAGATCCCGGCGGGCGAATACGGCGGCGGCACGATGACCATCTGGGACACCGGCCGGTACGAAACGCTGCACTTCAACGACCACAAGGTCGAAGTCGTCTTCCACGGCGCACGGGCACGCGGGAAATACCTGTTCCTCAACGTGAAGAAGGACGGACGCGACAACGGCTGGCTGCTCAAACGGCTCGACCCCGCCGACCCCGGCCGGAAGGAACTCCCCTCCTTCCTCGCCCCGATGCTGACCAAACCGGGCCGTCTCCCCTCGACCGGCGAAGACCCGGAATGGGCTTACGAATTCGACTGGTCCGGGCGCCGCACGCTGATCCGCGTATCCGGGGGCCGGATCACCGCCTACGACGATTCAGGCGACGACGTCACCGGCCTGTATCCCGAATTCCGCGGCCTCGGCGAACAACTCGGGGCCACGGAAGTCTTCCTCGACGGGGAAATCGTCGTCTTCGACGGCGGGAAGCCGAGCGCGGAAGGGCTCGGGCACCGCGCGCGGGCGACGAAGAACTCCGCCAAGCGGCTCACCTCACGGTATCCGGCGTTCTACCTGGTGAACGATCTCGTGCATCTCGACGGCCGCTCGTGTGTCGGGACGCCCTATGTCGAACGACGGGAACTGCTCGACGAACTCGGGCTCGCCGGACCGCACTGGCAGGTTCCCCGGTACTACCTCGGTGACGGTGGCGCGGTCGCGAGGGCGGCTCGCGAACACGGACTCGCCGGCGTCGTCGCCAAACGGGCCGACTCCGCGTACCACCCCGGAAAGCGCACCGGGGAATGGCTTTCCATCACGGGAACCCTGGTGCAGCAAGTGGTACTGGGCGGCTGGCGGCCGGGTGGCGGCAGCCGGGCGGGCACGTTCAGCTCGCTGTTGCTCGGCGTGCCACACGAAGACGGCTTGCGGTACATCGGAAACTGCGGTGTCGGCTTCGCGGGTGACGAGCTGGAGGAACTGTCCAAACAGCTGTTCCGCTTGGAGCGCAAGACATCCCCGTTCCATTCCGTTCCGGACAAACAGGCTCGGGACGCGCGCTGGTCGCGGCCGACCATCGTCGGCGAGGTCGTCTTCGGCGGCTGGACCGACGCGGGCTGCCTGCGCAATCCGCGGTGGCGTGGCCTGCTGCCGGACGTCTCCGCCGACGAGGTCGAACTCGACTAGTGTCGCGTGGCCCTGTTGCCTTGCGCCGCTGTGGATCCACGTGGTTCCTGGCAAGACGGAGAAAAGTCGCTCGTACTGGATGTACTCGGGCTTTTCTCCGACGCCGCCAGGGGCCGCGTGGGCCGCAGCGGCGCAAGGCAAACAGGGTCACGCGACACTAGATCCGCACGTCCTCGACGTCCCACCGGACGTCGAGGTCCGCTCCGACCCCGCTGACATCGAGAATCCGTGACACCAAAGCGGTCTTCACGATCACCGAGAACCGGGGCGACGCCGCGTTGGCCTCCTCGAGTGCCTGCAACCCGGCACAGCTGAGGAAACCGACGCCGGAGAGGTCGAGAATCACGTGCCTCCCTTTGACGCAGGCGCCGCTGAGCTCGGTGCGGAAGCGCCCGACGGTCGCCGCGTCGATTTCCCCCACCGCGGTGAGGATGAGAACGCCGTCCTTGCGGCGGCAGGTGGTCACGGCCAGGTCCGGCTGTTCGCCGGGTACGCGCTGGCCAGGCAACATTGGGGGCGCCTCTCTCCAGACCACCAAGTTCCCTCGACGTTACTCAACGACGGCGGCAGGTCAACCCGGGCTACCTCATTTGAGCCATTTCGGACGAGAACCTTTACCCGCCTTTTGCCATTTCCCGGCGAAGCGCCGGTGCGCGGCGTCGGCTTCGGCGACCGAACGCCCGTGCAGGAGCCCGTAGGTGAAAGCGTTTTCGTTCTCGGCGTAGGCGCGGAGGCCGAGGAGGCGCAGGACCTCCCGGCTGACCACGATGTCGTGATGCTCGCCGAGCGTGCTCTGCACCGCCTTGACGTTCTTTCGCCATTTTCGAAGCTTCTTGCCGGTCACCGGCCGGACCGCGTCCGCCGCGTAGCGGGCTCGCTTGGCCTTCTTGCGCACCTCGTGCAAGGCGGCGTCCTGCTCCGCGCCGGGCTCGAGCTTGCTCGCCGCGGCCACCGCCTTGCTCAGCTTCCGGCCCGACCGTGCGACGGCCTTGCGTAGTTCTTTCTTGCCATCCTTGATCTTCCGCGGTTTGCCGACGATCTTTTCCAGCGCTCGCAACAGCTTCGTGTACCGCTTGCTGTCGAGCGCCCGGATGGCGCGCGCCTTGGCCTCTTCGCCCTCGCGCGCGAAGTGGCGCGTCATCAGCTGCTCGACGTTCCCCAGCACGAGCTCGGCCGGGAGCGCCTTGACCTCGTCGTGCAGGCGCGCGGCCATGACCTCGCTGTCCCTCGCCGGCCCGAGTTCGCCGCCGAGCCAGCGGAGTTCCTCGGCGAGCTCGGCCGCGACGTCGGCGTCCAGCGAGCGGCGGAAGGTTTTCAAGGCGCTCCGCAGCCGCCTGGTCGCCACGCGCATCTGGTGTACCGCGTCCTCGACGTCCCGGCGGACCCCGATGTCGTTGCGTCGCAGCGCGTCCAGCTGCTCGGCGAGGTAGTCCGCCAGTACCGAGCCGCAAGCTCCCCTGGCCGGGGGCACGAGGTCGTCGGTCAGCCGCCGGAGCTTCGACGGCCACCTCGACCGCTCGGCGCCTCCTTCCAAGACCGCCTGCTCCAGGCTTTGGAGCAGTTCGGGGTCGGCGCCGGGCGAGAGTTCGATCTCGATCTCCCGCCAGCGGTCGAGGTGCGCCTTGTCCCCGCCTGCCTCGCCGGTGACGACGTCGTCGGTCAGCGTCGCGAGCTCGCGCCCGTCGGCGTCGAGCAAGGCGTACGAAGTGCGCTCGGTACGCAGATGCGCGGCCTGGACGAGTTTGGCGCCGAGCGTATGCGCCCGGACCAGTTTCGCCAGCGCGCCGGGCACCTTGTCCGGCTTCCCCGCCAGCGGGAGGCGGAGTTCCTCTCGCCTGTCCTCGCCGACCGGGAGTTTGAGATGCCAGCCCTCGTCGCTACCGCCGAGCCTCCGCCGCAGCGTGATGCCCGCCTGCGCGAGCCGGAAGTCGGCGGTGTCGAAGTACGTGGCGTCGAGGACGTCGACCCTCGGATCGGCCTGGTTCGTCACCGGGCCGGCCGGGACCAGCGGCGGGATGGGCCGGTCGGCCGCCAGGTCGTACTTCCGCTCGATCTCCGCCTCGGCGACCGGGGCACCACCCTGCGTCTTCGTCACCACGAACTCCTTCTCCTTGGCTACCCGGAAGGATTACCCCCTGCGGAGGCGGCGGGAAACCCCGGACGGATCATTCCTCCATCCGGTCGTACCGGTCCGCCCATTCGGCGAGCATTTGCCGTGATCTCTCCTCGGTCAGGGTATCGCTTTCCAACCTCGCGACGAGCGAATAATAGGCCTCGACCGCCACCCGGTCGTCGATGAACACCCCGGCCGCGTAGGAATCCGTGTACACCACCGC
Source organism: Amycolatopsis sp. WAC 04197 (assembly GCF_003947475.1). Classification (NCBI taxonomy): domain Bacteria; kingdom Bacillati; phylum Actinomycetota; class Actinomycetes; order Pseudonocardiales; family Pseudonocardiaceae; genus Amycolatopsis; species Amycolatopsis sp. WAC 04197. Next base: position 88,761 of record NZ_QHJK01000008.1, read on the forward strand.
CGGATGTTCCGTGAATTCCATGATGGTGAAGGAATTCTCGAGCACCCTGCCCACTTCGCCGCTTTCGGGGACGATGCGAATGGAGCAATAAGGCAGATTCGCCGACAGGACGAGGTGGAGCAGTTGCTCGTGCATGATCCGGGGACCGCCGACGACCGACCGCAACGCGCGCTCGTGCACGAAGAACCGGCAGCGCGGCGGACGATCCCGCTGAAGCAACCGCTGCCGTTCCATCCGGGCGCTCACGATCTTGTCCAGCTGGGCCTGGTCGCGGTTGCCGATCAGTTCGAAGGCGGTGCGGGCGTACGGTTCGGTCTGCAGCAGTCCGGGAAGCGTCAACGACTCGTAGCGCACCAGCGTATGCGCGAGGTTTTCTTGGATCTCCAGGGATTTCATCGGGTCGACGAGCTCGTCGAAGTACGGCCGGACCCAGTACAGGTCACCGCCGGGCTGGGTCAGTTCCAGCAGCAGATCGCGTTCGGGCTCCGCCTCGCCGCAGGTCGCGAGATACAGCGCCGCGTCCACCACGGACAGCTCGCGCAGCCCTTGTTCCCACCTCGTGACCTTGCTCTGCAACCAGCCGTTACGGCGGCTGACGTCGGCTCCGCTGAAATGCCTGCGCTGCCGGAACGCCTTCATGCGGTGGCCCAGTTCCCGGGTCCGCGCCGTCGAATCCTTCTCAACCATGCGGGACAAACTAGGGCCGAACTCCGGCCGCGCGGCGATTGCCACGCGGCAATTCACCTCAAGTGCTGATCACTTGCGCTCCCGCACGTATCTTAAACGCTGCTTCGCAGGCGAAGCACCTTCGCGCGCGAAGGGTTCTTAAAGCTTTATAGCGGAATTGCGGAAAGGGATCCAGTTATTCGTCCGTGGATTTCTTGCGGTGCCGCAGTCTTCGGCGCCGGTCCGTGAAGGCCTCCTTGCCTACCCTGAAGGTAGTGAAGGAGGCCTTCACGGACTATGCGACCGCCACCGCAGCCTCAGTGACACCAGCAGTCGCAGCGGCGGCGCGTGAAGGCCTCCTTCACTCGGCTCAGCCGAGGAAACTCGACCTTCACACCTTCCCCAAGTACGTGAAGGCCCCCTTCACTGCGTCTAGCGCAAGGAAGGAGGCCTTCACGTACTTGGGAGGAAGCGAGCCAAGCTCACCACCTGACGTGCGGTTTGAAGCTTTCGCGCGCATCCTGCAGTTCAAGACAACCCAAGTTTCAACCGGAACATCAACGATATGCTTGAATCTCATGAGTCAAGACATCCGAGACTTCGTCACCCCCTCCTGCGACCTGCTGGCCCTGGGCGAACCGACGCACGCGACCCCGGTCTTCGCGGAGATCCGCAACGAACTGTTCGCCCAGCTCGTCGAGCGCGGCTTCCGCTCGATCGCCCTCGAAACCGATCGCGTGGCCGCCCTCGTCGCGAACGACTACGTCCAAGACGGCACCGGAACCCTCGACCTCGCGATGAGCGAGGGCTTCTCACACGTCTTCGGTGGCGTCGAGGCGAACAGGCGACTGATCGCGTGGATGCGCGAGTACAACGAAAACCGGCCTCCCGAGGAGCGCCTTTCGTTCCACGGCTTCGACACCCAGACCGAGAACACGTCCGCGCCCAGCCCACGGCGCTACCTCGAGTACGCCCGCGACTTCCTCGGACTCGACGTGGACATCGCCGGTCCGGCGGGCGACGACGAGCGTTGGAGCCGCACGGAAGCCGTCATGGACGCGGCTTCCTCGCCCGGCGCCACGGCCGATGCCTACCGCCTCCGCGCGATCGCGGCCGATCTGCTCACCGCGCTTCGCTCCCGGAAGCCGGGATCGGACGCGTGGTCGCGCGCGGAGATCCATCTCATGGCGGGGATCGACCTGCTGCGTTACCACCGGCAATGCGCCGAGCCTCTCGAACCGCACGAGCGCTACGCGCCCCTCGTCGCGGCCAGGGACGCCTTCATGGCGCGGAACCTGCTGGACATCCGCGCCGCCGAAGCGGGTCGCGGCCGGACGCTGGTCTTCGCCCACAATCTCCATCTGCGGCGCCAGGCGAGCACGATGCGGGTCGCCGACACCGAGACCAGCTGGTTCCCCGCCGGCGCACTGGTGGCGCCGCTGCTCGGCGATCGCTACACGTTCGTCGCGACCAGCCTCGGCGCAAGCGAGGACATCGCGCTCGCGGAGCCGGAGCCCGACACCTACGAGGGGTTCCTGCAGAAGCACGTCACCACGGCGTGGGGGCTGCTCCCCGCCTCCGACGTCCCGCCCGCGAGTGTCCGGACCGATCCCACCCCTCGGCAGGGTTACTTCCCGCTCGACCAAGGGATGCTGAACGACGCGGACGCGATCCTGCACGTCCGCGGTTAACTTGCGAACCGGGTGACGCCTCCTGCCCTCTGAAGGCGTCACCCGGCCACGAGCACGCGCCGCCACCCCCAGTTCCGCGAATTCGGGGCGGCGCGAAGTCCGCTCACATGAGCAGCAGTCAACACACCGGCGCCATAACTTCGCCAAACGCCGTGGCCGTGGACCCTCCGCCGGGCTAGGCCGGAGTCACCCCGAAGCGGATCTTCGTCAAGGCTTCACGAGCCCGATCCCGCTGGCGTCCGCTCTCGTCGACGGCGGAAAGGCCCTGGAGGGCACGTAGTTCCCACACGGGGAATCCCAGTTCCCGGAACAGGCCAGCCGCGGTTCGGAGCCCTTCGGCGGCTTCGGTCGCGATCCCTTCGTCGGCCCGTAGACGTCCGAAGCTGAGCAGGGCATATCCGCCGCCTCGGCGGTCTCCGAGCTCGCGGAAAGTACTCATCGCCAGGCTCAGGTGCTCGGCGGCACGGCCGTGTTCACCCGCCAGGCGCAAGGACTCGCCGAAGCTTCGATGCGTGTAGGCGGCGGCGTGCCGATGCCCGACGTCCTCGAACAGCTCCAGCGACCGCGAAAGGCATCGTTCGCTCTCCCCCGCGTCGCCGGTTTTGGCGTGGAGGTCACCGAGGCTCCGGAGGACGTGCGCCTCCCAGTGACGTTCACGCGAACTGCGGGTGCCGATCAGGGCGCTCGTCAGCAGCGCGCCGGCCTCGTCCAGGCGGCCGTTCCGTCGCAGGACGTCGGCGTACCGCTTGGCGGACCTGTCGTGCTGGTGCCCGTCTTCGCAATGGAGCGAAAGCAGCAGGCTCGCGTCGAAGCATTCCTTCGCCCGGCGGAAGTCGCCGAGGTCGTCCCACAGCGAGCCGAACTGCGCCGACGCCATCGCCTGTCCGGCGAGGTCACCGCAGTCCCGCAACAGGTCCAGCGCCTCCCGCAGCGCGTGGACCGCCGCGCCTGCCCGGCCGGAATCCGCGTCGACGTCGGCGAGCGCGATGAGCGCCGCCCCGGTGCCCGGCTGATCACCCACGGAGCGGAATCTGTTCTCCGCCAACGAGAAACAGGTCCTCGCCCGGGCCAGATCCCCCGCGTCGGCGTGGGCGTGCCCAAGCTTGAGCAGCTTCTCCGCCTCCGCGGGGACATCGAGCCGATCACGGACGATGCCGAAGCCGAGCCAGGCGGAGGAACCGCCTTTCCGGGGGCCGACGAGATCGCTGTAGGCGTCGGCCAACCGCATGGCCAGCTCGGTCCAGCCATGGTTCTTCGCGGTGCGGACGGCGAGCGCGAGGTTCGCGGTTTCCGCGACCCGCCAGCCGATCGGGTCGGCCGCGACGCGGTCCGCGACCGCGGCCGGGACGTCCGCGCGCCGTGCGGGCGGGTACTCGGCGCCGAGCGCGGCGGAAGCGTGTTCGGCCACCGCCGCCATCACCGTCAGCCCGCGTTTGAGGGCTCCGGGATCCGGCGGTTCCCGGAGCGCGAGCCGGGTCAGCCCCGGCAGCCGGTACCGGAGGAACCCCGCCTGATCCGGTTCGGCATGGAGCAGGTGGTCGTCCACGAGTCCGTCGAGCAGTTCCGCCGCCTCGCGCGACGGACGGCCCAGCATGGCCGTCGCGAACCAGTCGGCGATCTCGGTCGCACCCGGAAAACCGAGCAGGCGCAGGCAATTCCGTTGGCGCGCCGACAGCTCGGCGAGCGCTTCGGCGAGCACCGGGCGGACGGCCAGGTCACCGGCGGCGAGTTCGTCGAGACGCAGCCGCTCGTTCTCCAGGCGGGTCGCGAACTCGGCGATACTCAGCCGAGGCCGCTGCAGCAGTTTCGTCCCCGCCGCCCGCACCGCCAGTGGAAGACCGTCACAACAGGCCAGCACCCGGCGGACGGCGTCGGGTTCGGCGGCCGTCCGGGCCTCACCGGCGATCTCGCCGAGCAGCATCCGCGCGTCCTCGTAGGACATCGCCCCGACCTCGACCGGCCTGGCGCCGGCGAGACCGGCCAGCCGCCGCCGTGTCGTGACGATCGTCGCGCAGCCGGGACCACTCGGCAGCAACGGCCGCACCTCGGCTTCGGACCGGGCGTTCTCGAGGATCACCAACAGCCGCCGGTCGGCGGAATGGCTCTGCCACAACGAGAGCAGCCCGGCCCGGTCCGCGGGGAGTTCCGTTTCCGCAAGCCCGAGCGCGCGAAGGAACCCGGCGAGCACGTCACCGGGTTCCCGCAGATCGGCGACGAGCTGGCCGTCCGGGAACCGCTTGCGCACCCGCCACGCGGCTTGGACGGCCAGCGCGCTCTTCCCCGCTCCCGCCGCCCCGTGCAGCACGATCGGCGCCGAAGACCGCACCGCACGTGCGACTTCCGTCAGCTCTGCCGCCCTGCCGGTGAAATCCGGCGTCGCGGCAGGCAGACGGCACGGCGCGCCGCCCGCCGACCAGCCGGTTCCGGAAATCCGGCGGTGGACCGCGAGCAGGTCGTCCCCCGGTGAGACTCCGGCGTGTTCCCACAGCGCCTGGCGGCAGCGGTCGAGGACGGCCAGCGCCGCGTCCCGCCGCCCGAGACCGTGCAGCGCCTCGGCCAGCCACCCGGCGAGCCGCTCGTCGCCGGGCCGGGCGGCCAGCTCCGGTCCGAGCCGGTCCGCGACCGACTTGTGGTCACCGGCGGCCAGTTCCAGCTCCACGAGCTTGCCCAGCACCGAACAACGCCGGTCTTCGAGCCACAACCGGTGCGCCTCCACCAGCAGACCGACCGGCACGTCGGCGAAAGCACGGCCACGCCACAACCCCAGCGCCCGTTCGAGCAGCGCCTTGCGTTCGTCACCGGTCGCGCTCGCGGCCGCGGCCGTCAGCTCCGAGAAACCGGCGACGTCCAGTTCGCCGTCCGCCACCGTCAGCCGGTAGCCGCTCCGGCCGGATCGCAGCCGTTGCCGTTCATCATCCACCGGTATCCCAGGTGACAACGCCTTGCGCAGCTTGGAAACCGCCATCTGCACGACCGCCGCCGCACTCGACGGCGGTCCCTGCGGCCAGAGTTCGTCCACCAGGGTGTCCCGGTGGACGAACTCGTTCGGCCGGGTCAGGAGCACCGCGAGTACCCGACGGGGCTGAGCCGCCGACGGCAGCGGGACCGAGGCCGCGAGCGGGCCGAGCACCTTGAACTCCACGAACCACCTATCACCTGGACGGATGACCCGAATGTAACCCGGTGCTGTCCCCCAGATGTTGCTTTCTCACCCGGATGGCCGTCCCCCTTACTTCCCGGTGTGCGCGAGGAGCCTGTCCCGCAACGCGGGTTCGTCCGCGAGCGCCTCGTTCAGCGTGTGCTCCAGCAAGGGCTTGAGGTCCCCATACGGACGCTTCGACCAGTCCAGCGGCCCCTGCGGCGGCTCCGGGTCGTACTCGATGACGAACTGGATCGTCCTGGCGATCTCGGCGCCGACGAGCCGCTCGACCAGGTGCAGCGCGAGGTCGATCCCCGCCGACACCCCGGCGGCGGTGATCACGTTCCCGTCCTCGACCCAGCGCTCCGCGACCGGTTCCGCGCCGAACGCGCCCAGCAGTTCCCGGAACATCCAGTGCGTCGCGGCCTTTCGCCCCTTCAACAGCCCGGCCTGCCCCAGCAGCAGCGATCCCGTGCACACCGAGGTCACGAGCTCGGCGTTCGCCGCGGCGCCACGCAGATATCCCACCAGTTTCTCGTCGGCGAGCGCCTTCAGCGTCGGCGCGGCGCCACCGGGCACGAGCAGCGCGTACGGCGACGGGACCTCGTCGTAGGTGTGGGTCGCCACGAGTTTCAACGGGTTGTCGGTGGTGACCGGGTCCTTCGTCTCGCCGACCACGACCGTCCGGTATTCCTGCGCCGTGCTCGCCATCCCCTCCAGCACGGTCAGCGGCCCGACCATGTCGAGCGGGGTCATCCCCGGGTACACCACGAACGCGATGGTCTTCTTGTCGTCTGTCATGGGGACAACGGTGTCGAAGCGGCGGGCCCGCGGTGGCCCGGATGTCCGGATTCCTGCGAACAACGTCCGACGGCCGGGCACTACTGGTAGCGTTCGATCATGCCGGGTTCACCCAGACGAGTGTTGATCGTCGGCTACAGCAACGCCGAGTTGCTCGACATCGCCGGTCCGTCGGACGTACTGGACGCCGCGACCAAACTCGGCGGCAAGCCGGGGTACGAGATCATGCTCGCCAGCGTCGACGGACGCGGCATCCGCTGCGAGTCCGGGCTGACCCTGCAGGCACAGCATCGGCTCGACCAGATCACCGGCGGGCTGGACACGCTGATCGTCGCGGGCGGCACCGGACACGAGGCCGCAGCCGCGGACGCGCGGTTCGTCACCCACGTCCGCAGGCTCGCGCAGCAGAGCCGCCGTGTCGCCTCGGTGTGCACCGGCGCCACCGTGCTCGCCGCGTGCGGACTGCTCAACGGCCGCCGCGCCACCACCCACTGGCGGTTCGCGAACCGGCTCGCGACGAACTATCCGCAGGTGAACGTCGACCCGGTGCCGCTGTACGTGCGCGACGGCAACGTCTACACGGCGGCGGGGGTCACCAGCGGGATCGACCTGACCCTCGCGTTCGTCGAGGAGGATCACGGCCCGAGTGTCGCCAGGGAGGTCGCCCGCATGCTCGTGACCTATCTGCAACGGCCGGGCAACCAGGCGCAGGTGAGCATGTTCCTGTCCGGTCCGCCGCCGGAGAACCGGCTGGTCCGCGACATCACGGCGTACGTCGCCGAACACCTCGCCGGTGATCTCGGCACCGCCGTCCTCGCCGAGCGGGCCGGGATCAGCACCCGGCAGCTCACCAGGTTGTTCGACGCGCACCTGAGCACCACGCCCAGCAGGTACGTGCGCGCCGCGAGAACCGAGAACGCGGCGAAACTGTTGTGCGGCACCGAACTTCCGCTGTCCTCGATCGCGAGGCGATGCGGTTTCGGCTCGACCGAGACGCTTCGCCAAGCCTTCCTCGACCACTTCGACACCCCGCCTTCGGCGTATCGCCGTGTCCACCTTCGGCAGGCATTCGGCTAGGCCGAGTGCGGCACCTGGCGCGCACTGTGGAGGATGTGCGGGTGAACCGCCGCGACATCTCCGACGACGACACCGGCCCGATTCGCCGGGTAACGGACACCCCGTCCGATCGTTCGCCCGGAACGTCCCGTTCGCCGCGCCGGACGCCGCCGCCCGAGGGCACGCGGCGCCCACGCCCACCGGCCCAGCGGCCGCGACCGGCGGAACCGGGCAGACGTCGCGCCGCCGAACCGAAGCCCGAACCCGAGCCGGTCGGCCACGGGCACTCGCACGGTCACGGACCGGCGGCGCCCGCGTCGCGCCGGGTCCGGCTGCTGCTGATGTGGCTGCTGATCCCACTCGCCGTCGCGACCGTCGCCGGGATGGTCTTCCTCTATCCGTGGGGCAAGGATCCGGCGAAAAGCGTCTTCCCGCAGGGGACTCCGGTGAACGCGACGGTCACCGGGACGATCACCGGACCGTGCCTCGCCGAAGGACAGGTGCAGGTCGGCGAACCGCCACCGGACGCGAAGCCGTGCCTCACCAGCGAGCTCACGATGACCGACGGTCCCGCGTCCGGAAAGCCGTTGAAGCTCACGCTGCCCATCGAGCCGAGCACGCCGCGGTTCGCCGCGGGCGACGAGGTGGTGCTGTCCTACAACGGCGGCGACGTCGCGAACCCCGCGTCCTTCCAGATCGTCGACTTCCAGCGTGGTACGCCGCTGCTGCTGCTCGCCGGGTTGTTCGCGCTCGCGGTGATCGTCCTCGGGCGGTGGCAAGGGGTCGCCGCGCTGATCGCGCTCGGGCTGAGCTTCCTGGTGCTGGCGCTCTTCGTGCTGCCTTCGATCCTCGCCGGCGAAAGTCCGCTGCTGGTGGCGATCGCGGGTGCGGGCGCGATCATGTTCGTCGCGCTGTACCTGACGCACGGGCTGTCCGCGAGAACCTCGGTGGCGGTGCTGGGCACCCTGGTGAGCCTGGTCCTGATCGGCGTCCTGTCGGCGATCTTCTCGGCCGCGGCGTCGCTGACCGGACTCGACGACAGCACGTCCCAGCTGATCGGTTCGCTCGGGCACGGGATCGACGCGCGGGGGCTGCTGCTGGCGGGTGTCGTGATCGGCGCGCTCGGTGTGCTCGACGACGTCACGGTGACGCAGACGAGCGCGGTGTGGGAACTCCGGCGGGCGAACCCGGCGCTCGGGTGGCGTGAGCTGTACGGCGCCGGCCTGCGAATCGGGCGCGATCACGTCGGCTCGGCGGTCAACACGCTCGTGATGGCGTACGCGGGCGCCGCGCTGCCGGTGCTGCTGTACACGTCGCTCTCCGGGGTCGGGCTCGGCTCGATCCTCGGCGCGGAGAACATCGCCCAGGAGATCGTGCGGACGCTGGCCGGAAGCGTCGGCATCGTCGCGGCGGTCCCGGTCACCACCGTCCTGGCCGCGCTGATCGCCTCGCGGGAGCCCCAAGAGTCCCTGTAGCAACAAGCGCCCCAAAGCGCGCGCCCACCACGCGATCACGGGCCGGAGTCGGGTACGAAGAGGCCGCACCCGAGGTTCGGAGGGGCCATGTTCGCCGTGTTCGCCGTCCCGAGACAACTGACCGCGGTCGCGCGGCGTGTGCTCGTCTCGACGCTCGAAGCCGTCGAGGCGGTCCCCAAGATCGCCGCCGCGCTCGACGACGTCCGGGCGACGCTCAAGCACTCGGAGCGGCTGGCGACGTTCGCCGCGGGCGAGTTGCCGGAGATCGTCTACCAGCTGGAGGAGATCAAGGCCCGGCTGGAGAAACTGGAGACCTCGGGCACCCGGCCGGATCGTGTGTCATGAAAGGGCCGTTCAGGACGGAAAATGTCCTGAACGGCCCTTTCATGACACACGGCGCGCTCTCGCCCGGCTCAGTCCAGGGTCGCCACGAAACGGCTGACCGCCTCCATCGTGAACCGCTGGATGTACTTCCCCGCGGGCGCCGCCGAGGCCAGCCGGTAGAGCGGCCGCTCCGCCGCCGCGTCGCCGCGCGCCTCCGATTTCAGTTGCGCCACCAGCAGTTCCGAGAACACGAGACCGTTCGCGTCGGTGTTGTTCAGCAGGGCGTTCGCCAGTTTGCGCAGCTGCAGGATGCCCAGTTCCCTGCCACCCGCGCCCGAGTAGACGGCCAGATCGACCTTCGCGACCTTGCGGCGCTTGCCCGCGTTCACCAGCAGGCTGACCGTCCGGGTCCCGCGCACGTCGCTGATCACGAGGTCGATGCGCTCGGCCGCGGTCAGCTCGATCCGCCGCACGCCCCACGTCCGCACGATGAGCGTGTCGCCTTCGAGCCACACCCGGCGGCGCAGGTTGTAGAACATGACGTACAGCAGCGGCAGCGCGATCACCCCGGCGACCACGAGCCCGGCGATCTCACCGCCGATCAGCCCGGCGATCCCGCCGAACGCGGCCGCGAAGATCACGACACCGGCGACGCTGGAGCAGCCGCGCTTGCGGCGGAGCTTGGGGTCGTCGTGGAACAGCGGGAGACGTTCGGGGGTCTCCGGGGTCCCGGTGGGCTCGGTCATCACGCGCCCGCCCCGGCCAGGAACGGGTTCCCGGCCCGCTCGCGGCCGATCGTGGTGGCCGGACCGTGGCCCGGAAGGACGACGGTGTCGTCGGGCAGCGTCATCACCTTGGCGCCGAGGGAACGCACGAGCTCACCGCCGTCACCGGAAGACCGGCCGATCGAACCGGCGAACAGGCTGTCCCCGGTGAGCACGATCCGCCCGCCTTCGGCCGCGGTCAGCCCGAAGACCACCGAACCGGCGGTGTGACCCGGTGTGCCGGACACCGTGATCTCCAGCCCGGCCAGCCGCAGCGGGCCATCGACGAGTGGCACGATGCCGTCCTTCCGTTGACCGGCGTCCTGGCCGAGCAGTGGCCGGTCCGCCTCGTGCAGATAGAGAGGTATCCCGTGGCGCGCGCCGACCTCGCCCGCCGAAGCGACGTGATCGGGGTGGCCGTGGGTGGCGAGCATCGCGACCGGCGTCAGACCGTGCTCGGTGAGCGCGGCCTCCAGCGGCTCGGCGGCTTCCTCGCCGGGATCGACGATCACGCACTCGCCCCCGCCGTCCGGGGCGAGCAGGTAGCAGTTGGCTTCGAGGGGGCCTGCCGGAAAACCGACAACCAGCACGAAACGCCTCCTCAGATCTTCCGCCGAACAGGTGACAGGATGGCCCTGATCACGATCAAGTAAGCCTAGCGGCCCCTGTACGGGGGCCTCACAGGCTGTGCCAATAGACTCCCGCTACCTCAGACGTGTGACATCGAGTGGAAACCGGGAGGGCGGGTGCCGACCAACCAGCAGCGCCGCGAAGCCGCGAAGCGCAAGCTCGAGCGACAGATCGTGCGACGGGCCGAGAAGGCCAAGCGGCGCAGGATCGTCGGCTCGGTGGCGGTCGTCGGCGTCGTCGCCATCGTGGCGGGCGCGGTGTGGTGGATCGTCAGCAGTAACAGTGGTGACGATGCCGCCTCCGACGCTTCCCCGAGCTCGGCTCCTCCGACCCCCGAGGTCACCATTCCCACGGAGCGCGCTCCGATGCCGAAGCGGCCGACGCCGCTGGCGAACCCGGTGGCTTGCGACTACAAGGACGACGCCAGCAAGCAGGCCTCGAAGAAGGTGAACAAGCCGGAAGGCAAGGACGTTTCTTCGAACGGCACGGTGAACGTCGTGCTGAAGAGCACCGCGGGCGACATCCCGCTGACGCTGGACCGGGCGCTCGCCCCGTGCGCGGTGCAGAGCTTCATCAGCCTTTCCCAGCAGGGCTACTTCAACGACACCAAGTGCCACCGGCTCGGCACCAGCGGCCTGCAGATGCTGCAGTGCGGTGACCCCGAGGCCACCGGCATGGGCGGCCCGGGCTACACGATGCCGGACGAGGCGTTCAAGGAGATCAAGTACGGCCGCGGCATCCTCGCGATGGCGAAGACGCAGCAGCCGAACTCCGGCGGAAGCCAGTTCTTCATGGTCTACGGCGAGGCCGAACTGCCCGCGGACTACTCGGTCTTCGGCAGCATCTCCGACGAGGGCCTGAAGGTGCTCGACAAGGTCGCCAAGGCGGGCGCGAACGCGCAGGCGGGCAACGGCGACGGCACCGGCCCGCCCAACACCGAGGTCAAGTTCACCGGCGTCACGGTCAACGCCTGACGTGAAGCTGGAGATCAACGGCGCGCCCGCCCGGTCGGAAGACCTGGCGGGCGCGTTCGGTTACGGCCATTTCACCGCGATGCAGGTCCGCGACGGCAAGGTCCGCGGCCTGGACGTCCATCTTCGCCGCCTCGTGACGAGCACGCGGCGCATGTTCGGCAGCGACCTCGACACCGACGCGGTACGCGCGTATGTGCGGCAGGCGATCCAGGGTGAGGACGCGCTGTCGGTGCGGGTGCTGATCTTCTCCCGCGCGATGGACTGGTCCGATCCCGGCACGCCCGCGGCACCGGACGTCCTCGTCCGGACCGGGCCGCCTCAGGAGCACGAGATGAAGCCGCTCCGCCTGCGGTCGGTGCGGTACGAACGGGTGCTTCCGGAGGTCAAGCACGTCGGCACGTTCGGACTCCTCCACCACATGCGTGAAGCGAAGCTGGCGGGCTACGACGACGCGTTGTTCATCGACTACGACGGCCGGGTCAGCGAAGCGTCGATCTGGAACGTCGGGTTCCTCGACGGCGGCACGGTGGTCTGGCCGCAGGCCCCGGTGCTCGAAGGCATCACCCAGCAGCTCGTGCGACGCGGCTTGGAGCGGAACGGGATCCCGCAGGAGATCCGCGACGTCCGCCCCGCAGACCTTCCGGGGTTCGACGCCATGTTCCTGACCAATTCGGAGTCGGTCGGCTGGCCGGTGGCGTCGGTGGACGACGTCGAGCTGTCGTACGCTCCGGAAACGAGCCGGATCCTCGCCGAAGCGTACGACAGCAATCCCTGGGACGAGATCTAGCTCGGCGCCTGGAAGCCGCCGAGCGTCTGCTCGAGCAGTTCGGCCAGCCGCAGCGGGGTGCGGTCCTCGAACGCCGGACCGATGAGCTGCACTCCCACCGGAAGCCCCTCGGCGGACCGGCCGGTCGGCACCGCGGTGGCGGGCAGACCGGGCATGGTCGCCACGCCCGCCCAGACGAGCTGGTCGAAGTACGGATACCCCACACCGTCGATGTCCAGCTTGCGTCCCAGCAGATCGGGATCGTGATCATGCGGGAACGCGGGGGTCGGCGTGATCGGGCAGACCACCGCGTCGAACTCGGCGAACAGCTGCCGCCAGCCGTGACGGTGCCGTTCGCGGTGGTCGTACACCGCCAGCCAGTCGCGGTGGGTGAACACCATGGCGCGTAGCCGCGCCGCGTCGAGACTCCGGTCGTCCGCGCTCAGCCCGGCCGCGTTGGCCTGCAGTTGCTCGTACGCCTCGACGGGGAAACGCGCGACCGTGCTCGAGAACAGCAGTTGCGTGTAGAGCGTCGCGGACTCGGTCAGATCGGGGAACAACGGGCTGTGCCGTTCGACGCGGGCGCCGCCGTCGACCAGCGCGTCCGCGACCCGGTTCACGCCGGCCCGCACAGCGGCCCCGGTCGGGATGAGCGGATGGTCCTCGATCACCAAGACCCGGAAGTCTGCGAGCCGCTCATGGCGCGCGGGCGGCAGCTTCACCTCGTACGCCATCCCGTGTGTCAACGGGTCCGGTCCGGCCATGACGTCGAGTAGGAGCGTGAGGTCGCGGGCGGTACGCGCCATCGGTCCGGCGACGGCCAGGTCGAGGTCGACCGGCAAGGCGGGCGCCGGCGGCGGGACCATGCCGCGGGTCGCCGCGAGCCCGACCGTCGGCTTGTGCGCGTAGATCCCGCAGAAATGCGCGGGGGTGCGCAACGAGCCGGCGAGGTCGGAGCCGATGGACAGCGCACCGAAGCCGGACGCCAGCGCCGCCGCCGACCCGCCGGACGACCCGCCCGAGGTGCGATCGTGATCCCACGGGTTGTTCGTGGTGCCGTAGAACTCGTTGAACGTCTGGATGTCCTGCAGCCCCAACGGCACGTTGGTCTTCCCGAGCACCACCGCCCCGGCGGCCTTGAGCCTCGACACCTGCACCGCGTCCTCGGCGGGCATGAAGTCCTGGTGTTGCGGCATTCCCCAGGTCGTGGGCAGGCCGGTCATGTTGAAGGACTCTTTGACCGTCACCGGGATCCCGAGCAGCGGCCGGTCCTCGCCGCGGGCGCGCGCCTGGTCGGCATCACGCGCGGCGGCCCGCGCCCGGTCGAAGTCCGGCACGCAGATCGCGTTGATCGCCTTGTCGTCCTGTTCGATCCGGGCGATCGCCTCGTCGGTCAGCTCCGCCGACGTCACCTCACCGGCACGCAAAGCGGTCGTGAGCTCTTCGGCCGATTGAAATTTCCACTCCATGAAACGACCATAAACACCTCTGGCTCAAGCCATAAAAAACTTTTTCGCGCAACAACGCGAACGACCTGCGGAGGCACAGAAGGTGTCATACCACAAGGGTTTCCGGGGCGGGAATCGAGGCAGGAATGGTGCCACCGCGACTGTCCACACGGAACACCGCGATGCAGCGCGAGCCTCAGCGATAAGTGAACTTCGGCGGCCGCCGCGCCAGAAACGCCGCCACCCCTTCGGCATAGTCCTCGCCATGCAGCGCACCGAGCCGGATCTCGTCCACTTCGGCGTCGGATTCCTGTTGCCCCGCCACGATCTTCTCGATGATCCGGTTCATCCCGCGCACCGAGGCCTGCGAACGCGAAGCCAGCGTCTCGACGAACTTCGCCGTCGAGGCTTCCAGTTCGTCCGCCGGGAAGACGTCGTTGAGCAGCCCGATCTCCCGTGCCCGCCGCGCGTCGACGAGCTCGCCCGAGAGCAGGAAGTACTTCGCGTTCGCGGCGCCGACCAGTGAAACGAGCTGCCGTGTCGAGTCGAAGTGGTAGACGATCCCGAGCTTCGCCGGCGTGATACCGAAGCGCGAGCCCTCCGCCGCGAACCGGAAGTCGCAGGCGACCGAGATCTGGCATCCGCCGCCGATGCAGTTGCCCTGGATCATCGCGACCGTCGGCTTCCGCGACGCCGTCAGCGCAGCCACGGCACCGTCGACGGCCTTGTCGTAGGTCTCGGCCGCGTCGGCGGTCGACCGCAGGTCCCGGAACTCGCTGATGTCCGCGCCCGCCGAGAAATGCGCGCCCGCGCCGGTCAGCACGAGAACCTTGATCGCCGGGTCCGCCTCCACCCGCGCCACCACGTCCGGGATCGCCGACCACATCCCGTAGGTGATCGCGTTCATCTTCTCCGGCCTGGTGAACGTCAGCCGTGCGACCTCGCCGTCGCGAGTGAATTCGAACCCGTCAGTCATCCTCGGACTCTAGCCGGGCCCCACCGGCGGTCACGAAGCCGAAGTGACCCGATACACGTCGTAAACGCCTTCGACACCCCGGACCACCTTCAGCACATGTCCGAGGTGCTTCGGGTCGCCCATCTCGAACGAGAACCGGCTGACCGCGACCCGGTCGCGCGACGTGGTCACCGACGCGGACAGGATGTTGACCTTCTCGTCCGCGAGCACCTTGGTGACATCGGAGAGCAGGCGGTGCCGGTCCAGCGCCTCGACCTGGATCGCGACGAGGAACACCGAAGACGCCGACGGCGCCCATTCGACCTCGACCAGCCTCTCGGGCTGGGCCCGCAGATCGTCGGCGTTGGTGCAGTCGGTCCGGTGGACGCTGACACCACCGCCGCGCGTGACGAAACCGAGGATCTCGTCACCCGGCACCGGCGTGCAGCAGCGGGCGAGTTTGGCCCAGATGTCGCTGGCGCCCTTCACCACGACGCCGACGTCGTTCGAGCCGCGGCGGCGGGTGACGGTGGACGGGGTCGCGCGCTCGGCGAGCTCCTCCTCCGCCTCGTCGACGCCGCCGATGAGCGCGACCAGCCGCTGCACGACGTGCTTCGCGCTGGTGTGCCCCTCGCCGACGGCCGCGTACAGCGAGCTGATGTCCGGGTGCCGCAGTTCGGTGGCGACCGCGCCCATCGACTCGGCGGAGACCAGCCGCTGGATCGGAAGGCCGACCTTGCGGACCTCCTTGGTGATGGCCTCCTTGCCACCCTCGATCGCCTCGTCACGGCGTTCCTTGGCGAACCACTGCCGGATCTTCGCGCGCGCCTTGGGCGAACCGGCGAACTGCAGCCAGTCGCGGCTCGGGCCCGCCGTCTCGGCCTTCGAGGTGAAGATCTCGATGACCTCGCCGTTCTCCAGCTTGCGCTCGAGCGCGACGAGCCTGCCGTTGACACGGGCCCCGATGCACCGGTGGCCGACCTCGGTGTGCACGGCGTAGGCGAAGTCCACCGGCGTCGAATCGACCGGCAGCGTGATCACGTCGCCCTTGGGCGTGAACACGAAGATCTCGCGCGACGCGAGTTCGTAGCGCAGCGACTCCAGGAAGTCGCCCGGGTCCGCCGCTTCCCGCTGCCAGTCGAGGAGCTGGCGCATCCACGCCATCTCGTCGACGTCCATGGCGTTCCCGTTGTGGGTGCCCTTGGTCTCCTTGTACCGCCAGTGCGCGGCGATGCCGTACTCGGCGGTGCGGTGCATCTCGTAGGTACGGATCTGGACTTCGAGCGGTTTGCCGTCCGGACCGATCACGGTGGTGTGCAGCGACTGGTACACACCGAAACGAGGCTGCGCGATGTAGTCCTTGAACCGGCCGGGGACCGGCTGCCACAGTGCGTGGACGACACCCATCGCGGCGTAGCAGTCACGGACGTCCTCGACCAGGATCCGCACGCCCACCAGGTCGTGGATGTCGTCGAGGTCGCGGCCACGGACGATCATCTTCTGGTGGATCGAGTAGTAGTGCTTCGGGCGGCCCTCGACCTTGGCGGTGATCCGCGAGCCTTCGAGGTGACTGGTCAGATCCGTGATCACCGACCGCAGGTACGTGTCGCGCGAAGGCGCGCGATCGGCGACCAGGCGGACGATCTCGTCGTACTTCTTCGGCTGCAGGATGGCGAAGGCCAGGTCCTCCAGCTCCCATTTGACCGTCGCCATGCCGAGCCGGTGCGCCAGCGGGGCGAGGACCTCCAGGGTCTCGCGCGCCTTGCGGGCCTGCTTCTCCGGCGGCAGGAAGCGCATCGTGCGCATGTTGTGCAGCCGGTCGGCCAGCTTGATGACCAGCACCCGCGGGTCGCGCGCCATCGCGATGACCATCTTGCGGATGGTCTCGGCCTCGGCGGCCGTGCCGAGTTTGACCTTGTCCAGTTTGGTGACGCCGTCGACGAGCTCGCCGACCTTCTCACCGAAGTCGGCCTTCAGGCTCTCCAGCGAATAGCCGGTGTCTTCGACGGTGTCGTGCAGCAGCGCCGCGACCAGCGTCGTGGTGTCCATGCCGAGTTCGGCGAGGATGGTCGCGACGGCGAGCGGATGCGTGATGTACGGGTCGCCGGATTTGCGCCGCTGCTCGCGGTGCAGCTCTTCGGCGACGTCGTACGCGCGCTGGAGCTGCGCGAGGTCCGCGTTGGGATGCAGCTCGCGGTGGATGACGGCGAGCGGTTCGAGAACCTGCTTGACCGGCGCGGCGCGCTGCGCGGTGATGCGGCGGGCGAGACGGGCGCGCACGCGGCGCGTCGCGGACGGTGTCGGCGCCGCCCCCTGTCGCGCCGCACCGTTCTGCTCGGTGCCGTCCTTCGAGGACACCGCGGCATCGAGCTCTTGGCTCACCCGCACCTCCTGCGCTTCGTGCGGCCTTCGGACATCAAGGGTAACCGCTCCCCCTCGCGGCTCACTTGGTGCGCCCGGTCAACACACCCGGAGGGCCTCCACACGACGCCCCTCGAGCACGGAACGACCGCCGAGCGCGCCGAGTTCCATGACCACCGAAACGCCCGTGACCTGCGCCTTCGCGTCTTCCAGCAGTTTGCAGGTCGCCGCGACCGTGCCACCGGTGGCGAGCACGTCGTCGAGGATCGCGACACGCTGGCCGGGCTCGACGACGCCTTCGGGCAGTTCGACGGTCGCGGTGCCGTACTCCAGCGTGTAACCGACCCTGCCCGCGACGCGGGGCAGCTTGCCCGGCTTGCGGATCAGCGCGACACCGAGGCCGCGGGCGTAGCCGACGGCGGCGGCCAGCAGGAATCCGCGCGCCTCCACCCCGGCCAGCAGATCGACCTCGGGGTCGACGGTGGCGGCCAGTCCGTCGGTGACGGCCTTGAAACCCGCCGCGTCGGCGAACAGCGGACTCAGGTCCCGGAACAGCACGCCGGGTTCCGGGAAGTCCGGTACGTCGGCGATGAGGTCGAGTGCCTTGGCCAGCTCCATGTACTTCCTGCTCTCCAGTCGTGCTTCCGGGTCCCTGAACGCTAGGAAAGGTCCTTTCATTGCAAATTTTGCAATGAAAGGACCTTTCCTAGCGTTCGACGGCCGGGATTACCTCTTGCGCTTACCCGACGGACGGCCCTTGTGGGCCTTCTGGTTCCGCGCGGGAACACTCGCCGCCGCGGCGTACGCCTTCTCCTTGCGGAGCTCGGCGGCCAGCGCGTCCTCGTCGTTCGGGTCGAAGTCGTCGTCGCGCTCGGCGGCCGTGCGAGCCTGGTTCGCGCGCCGCGCGGCGACCCGGTCGGCCTGCTGACGGAACTTCGGGTCACGCATCTTCAGGTCCACCAGCAGCGGGGTGGCCAGCGCGACCGAGGACAGCACGCCGACCAGGGTGCCGGTGAGCTGCACCAGCGCGAGGTCCTGCAGCGTGCCCGAACCGAGCAGGATGTACCCGACGACGAGCAGACCGAGAATCGGCAGCATCGCGATCAGCGCCGTGTTGAACGACCGCATCAGCGTCTGGTTCAGCGCCAGGTTGGCGGCCTCGCCGAAGGTGCGGCGGGTGAGCCCGAGCAGGCCACGCGTGTTCTCGCGGACCTTGTCGAACACCACCACCGTGTCGTACAGCGAGAACCCGAGGATCGTCAGCAGACCGATCACCGTCGCCGGCGTGACCTCGAAGCCGATCAGCGAGTACACACCCGCCGTCACCACGATGTCGTGCAGGAGTGAGATCAGCGCCGCGGCGGCCATCCTGGTGTCGAAGTACAACGCCAGGAACAGCGTGACCGCCAGGAGGAACACCCCGAGCGCGATCAACGCCTGCCGCGAGATCTCCCCGCCCCAGGACGCGCTGACCGCGCTGTCACTGATGGCCTGGACACTCGGCTGCCCGTTGGACCCGATGGGGCCGAGGTCGCGGAACAGCGCTTCCTTGATCTTGGCGACCTCGGCGGCGTCCAGGGTGTCCGAACGGAGCTGGATGGTCGACGAAGCGCCGCTGCCGACCTTCTGCGCCTCGTCGGCGGGACGGCCGAGCGCCTCGGAGAAGACGTCCTTGGCCTGCTGCTCGCTGATCTGCCCGTTCTTGCCGTTGGCGGGCAGCTGGATCTGGGTGCCGCCTTCGAAGTCGATCCCGAAGTTGAAGCCCTTGATCCCCATCGACGCGATGCAGACCAGCACCAGCGCGCCGAAGAAGATGTACCAGCGCTTGCGCTTGCCGACCACGTCGAACGCGCCCGTGCCCACGTAGAGGCGGCGGAAGATGCTGTCGCGCTTGCCCGCGGTGGTGGTGTTTTCGTCGACCACGGTCACGCCTCCTTGACGTTCGGGCGGCCGGCGGCCGGACGGGCCGCCTTGCGCTCCGAGCCCACCTGCTGGACGGCACCGAGGCCGAGGTTCTTGGGGTTGGACAGGAACTTCGACTTCGAGCGCGAGACCATCGCGACCAGCGGGTGGGTCACGAGATAGACCACGACGAGGTCGAGGACCGTCGACATGCCGAGCGTGAACGCGAAGCCCTTGACCTCACCGACGGCCAGCCAGTACAGGATGGCCGCGGCGAGGAAGCTGACCGCGTCCGACGCCAGAATCGTGCGCTGGGCACGAGACCAGCCTCGCGGCACCGCGGAGCGGAACGTCCTGCCTTCCCGGATCTCGTCCTTCAACCGTTCGAAGTAGATGACGAACGAGTCGGCGGTGATACCGATCGCGATGATCAGGCCCGCCACGCCGGCGAGGTCGAGGGTGTACCCGATCCACCGCCCCAGCAGCACCAGTACCGCGTAGACCAGTGAGAACGACAAGGCGAGCGACAAGATCGTCAGCACGCCGAGCAACCGGTAATAGAACAAGCAGTAGATGAACACGATCAGGAGGCCGAGACCACCGGCGATCAGGCCCGCCTGCAGCGACGCGAGACCCAGCGTCGCGGACACCGTCGTCGCGTCCGAGGACTCGAACGACAGCGGCAGCGAGCCGTACTTCAGCACGTCCGCCAGGTCCTTCGCCTCGGACTGGCTGAACCGGCCGGTGATCTGGGTCTGACCGCCCAGGATCGCGGACTGGATGGTCGGCGCGGAGACGACCTGCGTGTCGAGAACGAACGCCGCCTGCTTCTGGACGTTCTTAGAGGTGAAGTCGCCCCAGATCCGGGAACCCTCACCCTTGAAGTTCAGGTTGACGACCCACTGCGAGTTCTGCGTGTCGTAACCCGAGGAGGCGTCGGAGATCTCCGTCCCGGGGAGGAACTCCGGCTCCAGCAGGTACTTCATGGTGTTCTTGTCACCGCAGGCGACCAGCGGCTTGTCGGTGAGGTCGTTGCCGACCAGCGGGTCCGACACCTTGGGGTCGCAGTTGAGGGCCGCGAAGGCCTTCTCGGCGGCCGCGGCCTGCTTCGCCTGGTCCGTCGAAAGAAGATCGGGGTTCTGCCGGAGGTTCCGGGCGTTCTCGATCTCCTTCTTCGTCTGCTCGTCGGAGTCCGCGCCCGGCTGCTGCTGCGGCGCGCCGGCGGCGCCACCGCCACCGTTGGCCGGGCTGGTCGGCGGGGCGCTCACACCCGGCGAGGACGGCGGCGCCGAAGACGGCGTGCCGGAGGCGGGCGGGGCCGTCGGCTGCTGGACCGGGGTCACCGGCTGCGACGTCACGACCTTCCGGAAGCCCAGCTTCGCGGTCTTGCCCAGGGTCTTGGCCTGGTCTCCCTGTTCACCGGGGACGGTGATGACGACGTTGCTGCCGTCGAGGACGACCTCGGTACCGCTGACGCCGATACCGTTGACCCGGCGCTCGATGATCGAGCGGGCCTGTTCGAGGGACTCTCGCGGAGGGTCGCCGCCGTCGGGGTTTCGGGCGGACAGGGTGACCCTCGTGCCGCCTTGCAGATCGATGCCGAGTTTCGGCGTCGGCTTGCCGCTACCGGTGAAGAACACCAGGGCGTACAGCGCGACCACGATCAGGGCGAAGAAGGCGAGATAGCGTCCCGGGCGGAGATGCCCGGCCGGTGCGGCCACTGTGCTTCGGTCTCCTCGGACGGACTGGGTTTTTCCCCAATGGACTTGGCTGTTCACTCATCCGGACGGGAGCCCGGCGGTACCGCGAACGAGCACGACTATGACGACGGACACGCACGCAGCACCGAGACACTACTCGGTGCTGCGTGAGCCCGGCGTTGGCCCCGCACCTACGAAAGTCTGGTGTCGGGGATGGCCTTACAACCGCTACTTCTTGCCGTGCTCCAGCGGAGGAGCGATCTGCGCGCCCGACTTCTCCTCGACGCGCTCGTCGTCCTTCGACTCGACGACCGGCGCCTCGACGACCTCGTCGGTGTCAGTGGCGTCTTCGTCCGTCTCGACGACCGGCTCGACCTTCTCGCGGACGGCCTGGCGCAGCCAGGTGGTCACGACGCCCTCGGCGATCTCGAGGTCGATCGTGGTGTCGGCGGAAGCGTCGGCGACAGTCGCGTAGAGACCGGAGGTGGTCATCACCCGGTCACCGGGAGCCAGGCTCGAGAGCAGCTCCTGCTGCGCTGCCGCCGCCTTCTTCTGCTTACGGGTGCCCATGACGAGCGGAATCGCCACAACGAGCATCAGGAGCAGCGGCAGCAATAACTGGTTCATGATTCTCCATTTCGAGCGGACGCCGCGCGGTGCGCTGTTTTGTCCGGTTTGGCGGGGTGTGCTCTCCCCGAGTGTGCCAGGTGCCAGCGGAAACTCCACCACCACCCGTCGTCACCACGGGCCTCGAACCGCGTGAACGGTCCGTTCAGTCCTGGTCGAACAGGTTCGGGCCGCCCTGATCGCCGCGCGTGGCACCGGCCGGGGCCGGCAGGCCGAGGTGTTCCCACGCGGCCGCTGTGGCGACCCGGCCGCGAGGAGTGCGGGCGAGCATACCGGCGCGGACCAGGTAAGGCTCACACACCTCTTCGACGGTGGTCGGTTCTTCCCCCACCGCGACGGCCAGCGTCGACACGCCGACCGGGCCGCCGCCGAAGGAGCGGACCAGCGCGGTCAGCACCGCGCGGTCGAGCCGGTCGAGGCCGAGTTCGTCGACGTCGTAGACCTCCAGCGCGGCACGCGCGATCTTGCGCGTGACCTTGCCGTCCGCCCGGACCTCGGCGTAGTCGCGCACCCGGCGCAGCAGCCGGTTCGCGATCCGGGGTGTGCCGCGGGACCGGCGGGCGATCTCCGCGCAGCCGTCCCGGTCGATCTCGATGTCGAGGATCGTGGCGGCGCGGCGGGCGACGAGTTCCAGTTCGGCGTCGCTGTAGAACTCCATCTGGCCGGTGAAGCCGAACCGGTCGCGCAGCGGACCGGTCAGCGAACCGGACCGCGTCGTGGCCCCGACCAGCGTGAACGGCGCGATCTCCAGCGGGATGCTGGTGGCGCCGGGACCCTTGCCGACGACGACGTCGACGCGGAAGTCCTCCATCGCGAGGTACAGCATCTCCTCGGCGGGGCGGGCGATGCGGTGGATCTCGTCGATGAACAGGACGTCGCCGGGCGCCAGGTTGGACAGCATCGCGGCCAGATCGCCCGCGCGTTCCAGCGCGGGCCCGGAGGTGATGCGGATGGCGGCGTTGAGTTCGGCGGCGACGATCATCGCCATACTCGTCTTGCCCAGTCCCGGCGGGCCCGAGAGCAGGACGTGGTCCGGCGGGACACCCCGGCGCCGCGCGCTTTCCAGGACGAGTTCGAGCTGTTCACGCACCCGCGGCTGGCCGACGAACTCGTCGAGCTTGCGCGGGCGCAGCGTGGTCTCGACCTCGCGTTCGCCCGTCTGCGGCAGCGCCGAGAGCGTCTCGTCGGTTTCGAACTCCGTCACGGCCTCATAGTCCATGTGGCCGGTTACCGCTTACGCCCGAGGGTGGCCAACGCGGCGCGCAGCACGGACGACGTCGTGTGGCCGTCGCCCTCGCCGAGCACCTTGTCGACGGCCTGTTCGGCCTGTTTGGCCGGGAAGCCGAGGCCCGCGAGCGCCTCGACGACCTCACCCCGCAGCGCGCCGGGCGCGACGACCGACGGCGAACCGTCGGTCGGGCCCGCGAGCGCGGTGACCTTGTCGCGCAGTTCGAGCGTGAGCCGCTCGGCGCCCTTGCGGCCGATGCCGGGCACCTGGGTGAGCACGGTGATGTTGCCTTCGACCAGCGCGGAGCGCAGCTTGTCGGGATCGAGGACGGCGAGGGTCGCCAGCGCGAGCCGCGGTCCGATCCCGGAGACCGTCTGCAGCAGACCGAACAGTTCGCGGGCGTCCGCGTCGGCGAAACCGAACAGCGTCAAGGAATCCTCACGGACCACGAGCGCGGTGTGCAGCATCGCCTGCTCTCCGCGGCGAAGCGTCGCGAGGGTGGCGGGGGTGGCCTGCACGGCGAAGCCCACTCCCCCGACCTCGATCACGACGTGGTCGAGACCGATGGAGAGGATTTCACCGCGTACCGAGGAGATCATCGAGCCGCTCCTTGCGCTTTCGCTTCTTTGGCCGCGGCGGCGAGCCTGGCCTTGTGGTTCTTGGCGATCTCGGCCGCCCTGGCCTCGGCTTCGGCGAGCCGGACCCGCATCGGCTCGCGCCACAGGTGGCAGATGGCGAGGGCGAGCGCGTCCGCGGCGTCCGCCGGATGCGGTTTGACCTCGAGGCCGAGCAGCCGCATGACCATACCGGTGACCTGTGCCTTGTCCGCCCGGCCGGAGCCGGTGACGGCGGCCTTGACCTCGCTCGGGGTGTGGAACACGACCGGCAGCCCGCGCCGGGCCGCGGCGAGCGCGACGACGCCGCCCGCCTGCGCGGTGCCCATCGCGGTGCGCACGTTGTGCTGCGCGAAAACCCGCTCCACGGCGACGGCCTCGGGTTTGTAGCGATCCATCCAGCGCTCGACCGCGTCGGAGATCCCCAGCAGGCGCACGGCGAGATCGGCGTCCGCCGGGGTCCGCACGACGTCGACGGCCACCGGGCGGACGGTGCGGCCCGTGCCGCCGTCGACCACCCCGAGCCCGCACCTGGTCAGACCGGGGTCGACCCCGAGTACCCGCACGCGTTTTCCTCCGCTCCGGCGAACATCAGTTCGAGATCCGAGGCTACCCGGAGCAGGGTCCGGGCAAGATGAGGACATGCCGAGTCCCGACGAGTTCACCGCCCATCTTGGTCTTCAGCCGTTGCCCGTGGAGGGCGGCCGCTGGGCGCAGAGCTGGCGCGACGAAACCGCGTCCGCGATCTACTACCTGCTCGCGCCGCCGGAAACCTCGGCGCCGCACCGGCTGGACCGCCTGGAGATCTACGCCCACCACGCCGGCGCGCCGGTGCGGATGCTGCTGTTGTTCCCCGACGGCCGGGTTTCGCGGCCGGTGCTGGGACCCGACGTCGCGGCCGGCCAACGTCCGCAGGTGGTGGTGCCCGCCGGGGTCTGGCAGGCGTCGGTGAGTACCGGTGAGTGGAGCCTGGTCGGGACCGTGGTCGTGCCGCCTTATACGGACGACAGCGTCGAGTTCCGGTCGGCGACCGCGTTGGCCGCCGAGTGGCCCGACGCGACGGAAGACCTGGCGCCCTGGCTCCGATGACCCCCGCATTTAGTCCTCTGAATGCGTCGACGCAGGTGCCCCGAACGCTAGGAACGGTCCTTTCCTTGCGAAATTTGCAAGGAAAGGACCGTTCCTAGCGTTCGGCTGCGGTTCAGGGGCCGTCGACGCCCGGTGTCCAGCTCTCCGGGTCACCGGATTCGGTCAGTACCGGCTGATACCGCGCGAAGCCCTCGGGCGCGTCCGGATGCCACGGAAAATGCCCGTCCGGCGTGGCGACGATCAACTGCAGCGCCGGGAAGTCCCCGTCCGGGTAGATCAGGAACGCGCTCCCGAAGTACTCGGGATAGTGCCCCTTCGCGACCCGTTCGAAGACCACCGGCGCGCCCTCGAAGAAATCGTCGTAGCGCTTGCCGACCTCGAAGATCTCCCCGGCGGCCGCACGGTCGACGTAGGCGTCGAGAAGGACCGGCCCCATGTGCTCGGGCAGTCCGATCACGACCGCTTCCGCGACGTTGTGCAACGCCCAGGCGCACGCGGTGAAGCAGAAGTTCGCTTCCTCCTCGTCGCCTTCGACCGCGATGACCGCGTTCCCTCTCGCCTTCGCCTGCGCCTCGATCCACTGGATGAGTTCGGTTTCTTCGGCGGTGAGGGCATCGGCTTCGGAGGTCGTCACGCGCGACATTGTGCCCCACGCGAGCGCCCGCACCTAGTCCCGGGACCGATTTTCCGCGGCATGACGGGAAAATCGATCAGCCGACCTCGGCCATGACCTCGTCCGAGACGTCGAAGTTCGCGTACACGTTCTGCACGTCGTCGCAATCCTCGAGCGCGTCGATGAGCTTGAAGACCTTCTTCGCGCCTTCGACGTCCAGCGGGACGCTGACCGACGGCAGGAACGTGAGATCCGCGGACTCGTACTCGAAACCGGCTTCCTGCAAGGCTTTCCGGACCGGGACGAGGTCGGTGGCCTCCGAAACGATCTCGAAGTTCTCGTCGAGGTCGTTGACCTCTTCGGCGCCCGCGTCGAGGACGGCCATGAGGACGTCGTCCTCACCGGCGTCACCCTTGGGCATGATCACGACGCCCTTGCGGTTGAACATGTAGGCGACCGAGCCCGGGTCGGCGAGCGAGCCGTTGTTCCGGGTGAGCGCGGTGCGCACCTCCATGGCGGCGCGGTTCTTGTTGTCGGTGAGGCATTCGATCAGCACGGCCACACCGTTCGGGCCGTAGCCTTCGTAGGTGATGGTCTGCCAGTCGGCGCCACCGGCCTCTTCACCGGCGCCGCGTTTGCGGGCGCGCTCGATGTTGTCCTGCGGGACCGAGTTCTTCTTGGCCTTCTGGATGGCGTCGTAGAGCGTCGGGTTGCCGTCCGGGTCGCCACCGCCGGTCCGGGCCGCCACCTCGATGTTCTTGATCAACCGGGCGAAGAGCTTGCCGCGCTTCGCGTCCAGGTTGGCCTTCTTGTGCTTCGTGGTGGCCCACTTGGAGTGGCCGCTCATCTCTCCTCCATCTACTCCTGTGCCCGCCGCTGAGCACAGTGTCGGTTTTGCTTAAGCCTGCCGCACGAGGTCGACGAACAGCCTGTGCACGCGTTCGTCCCCGGTGAGTTCGGGGTGGAACGACGTGGCGAGTACCGCCCCCTGCCGGACCGCGACGATCCTAGCGGCCGCGTCCTCGGAGCCCGGCATTTCGGGGACACTGGCGAGTACCTCGACCCCGTCGCCCGCCTTTTCGACCCACGGGGCGCGGATGAACACAGCGTGCACCGGGCCGCCTTCGATACCGGTGAAGTCGAGGTCGGCTTCGAAGGAGTCCACCTGCCGCCCGAACGCGTTGCGCCGGACGACGACGTCGAGTCCGCCGAGTTGCCGCTGGTCAGGCCGTCCGTCGAGGGCCTGGCGGGCGAGCAGGATCATCCCGGCGCAGGAGCCGAACGCGGGCATCCCGTCCGCGATGCGCTCGCGCAGCGGTTCCAGCAGTTCGAAGGTCTCCAGGAGCCTCGACATGGTGGTCGACTCGCCGCCCGGCAGCACCAGACCGTCCACTTCGGACAGTTCGCTCGCGCGACGGACCGGCAGCGCCCGCGCACCCGCGCGTTCCACCATCGCGGCGTGCTCCCGCACGTCGCCCTGCAGTGCGAGCACGCCGACCACCGGCCGTGCCCCCGTCGCGATCGCCACCCGACCTCCCGAAAGACCTTCCCCTTAGCTTAGGCGCCTCGGGGAAGGGCCAGGTCAGGGGACCCCGGCCAGCCGCAGCAGGGCGGCGGTCGCGGCCGCCGCGACGACGACCAGCGCGAACGGCGCCTTGCGCCAGGCGAGCACGCCGCCGACCAGCACCCCGGCAGGCCGGGCGTAACCGGCGAACTCGTGTCCCTCGGTGAGCGCGGCGACCGCGACGAGGGCGGCCAGCAGGACGACGGCCGAGCGCGCCATCAGCTTCTCGGCCTTGGGCGACACGGTGAACCGCGCCTTCAGCACGGGTCCGGCGAACCGGAAGGCGAAGGTCCCGGCGGCGAGCACACCGCCGGCGATGATCAGTTCCAGCGGATCCATCAGTGCACTCCCTCGGGTTCGCGTTCGGCGGGTTCCTTGGCCGCCACCCCGGCCAGCACGCCGACCAGCGCGAGCAGCACCGGCAGCCCGGCGGGCAGGAACGGCGTCGTGGCCAGTGCGACGGCGACGCCGACGAGTACCGGCAGCCGGGCGGCGCGGTCGCGCAGCGACGGCAGGACCAGCGCGAGCAGGACCGCCGGGAAGGCCGCGTCGAGCCCGAACGCGTCGGTGTCGCTGATCGCCGTCCCGGCGTAGGCCCCGGCGAGGACACCGACGTTCCAGCAGACGAACAGCCCGATCCCGCACACCCAGTACGCGGCCTTACGCCGCTCTTCGTCGCGCTGGGCCAGCGCGAACGCGACGGATTCGTCGATCATCAGGTGGCTGCCGACCACCCTCGACGACCACCGTTTCCCGAGGACGTCGCCGATCGCGAAGCCGAAGGGCAGATGCCGCGCGTTGGCCAGCAGACCCGCCGCGACGGCCGCGACCGGGCTGCCGCCCGCGGCGATGATGCCGACGAACATGAACTGCGAGGCACCGGCGAAGACCAGCACCGAAAGCAGCATCGGCGCCCAGATCGGGAAGCCGGAGCCCACCGCGATGGCGCCGTAGGAGATGCCGACAATGGTGTCGGCGAGGCAGACCAGCCCGATGTCACGGAGAAGATCGCGCCCCAGGACACGAGTGGTTGTTCGCCATATCGAACGCATAGCGTCATACAATGAACGAACGCAGCCGTGTTCGTCAAGGCGAACGCAACGACCGATGGAGCGAACGCATGTCCCCGACCGCGTCCGACGGTGCCCCACTGGACGTCATCGCCATGTCCCTGCGCCGGGAACGTGCCCGCACCGGGCTGTCCCTCACCGAGGTCGCCAAACGCGCGGGCATCGCGAAATCCACGCTCTCGCAGCTGGAGTCCGGCACCGGGAACCCGAGCGTCGAGA
This sequence comes from Amycolatopsis sp. WAC 04197, assembly GCF_003947475.1. NCBI lineage: Bacteria > Bacillati > Actinomycetota > Actinomycetes > Pseudonocardiales > Pseudonocardiaceae > Amycolatopsis > Amycolatopsis sp. WAC 04197. Next base: position 116,437 of record NZ_QHJK01000008.1, read on the forward strand.
CGATCTGGGCGCTGTGCGTCGCGCTCGACGTCCCGTTCTCGCGGGTGGTCGAGCCGGAACGCCCGCGCGTGCAGGTCATCCGCTCGGGCAGCGGCCCGACGGTGTTCGCCGAACACGCCGATTACGCGTGCACGCTGCTCAGCTCCTGCCCTCCCGGCGCCCGGCGCGACGTGTACCTGATTCGCGCCGAGCCCGGGAAACCGCGGCTTTCGGATCCGCATATGAGCGGCATCGTGGAGCACATTGTCCTCAGCGCGGGCCGCGCCAAGGTCGGGCCGCTGGACGAGCCGATCGAACTGCTGCCCGGCGACTACATCTGTTACCCCGGCGACGTGCCGCACATCTTCGAGGCGCTGGAACCGGGCACGTACGGCGTGGAGATCGCCGAGTACACCTGATCAGGCCGGCTCCTCCGCCTTCTCCTCGGTGACCTCGGCGAGCTTCCAGTCGCCCTTCCGCCGCAGCACCAGGACGTAGTACGCGATCGACAGCAGGGCGACGCAGGCGGTGACGATCAGGCTCGGCCGTCCGACCGCCGGGTCGAGCACGTTCTGGTAGACGACGAACACGAGGACGCCCAGCGCCAGCACCGGCGCGACCGGGAACCACGGCATCCGGTACTTCGCGTGCGCGGTGGCTCCGGTGCGCCTTCCGACGATCGCGCCGAGACAGAGCGCCGCGTAGACGGCCACGATCGACGTGCTGGTCACCACCAGCAGCAGTTTCGGGTCGACGAAACAGAGCAACGCGGCGACCAGCCCGGTGCCGACGGTGGCGACCCACGGCGTCCCGAACTTCGGGTGCACCGAGGCGAGCGCCCGGTTGACCGGCGACGGCCACGCGCGGTCGCGGCCGCTGCTGAACAGCATCCGTGAGCTGATCAGCACGATCGCCAGCACGGCGTTGATGATCGCGAGCGCCACCGCCAGGCCGATAACGGTGTCGAGGGTCCCGCCGCCGCGCGAGCCGATGAAGTAGGACAGCATGTTCTCCGAGGTGAACAGCGCGTTCAGATCGGGCGCGCCGAGCAGGACCGCGGTCACCGGGATCAGTTCGGCGAGCACCGTGATGCCGAGGGCCATCAGGATCGCGCGGGCGATGCCGCGTGAGGCGTCCTGCGTCTCCTCGCCGAAGTACACCGCCGAGCCGTAGCCGTTGTAGGCGAAGATCGCGACCGAGGTGGCGATCGCGATGGCGCCGACCGTGGCCGGGCCGCCGTCCGAGGCGACCGGATGGGCCAGCAGTTCGGTGAACGAGCGCGCCGGGTTCAGCAGGCCGAGCGCGCTGACCACGATCAGCGCGAGGATCTCGATCGCCAGGAAGATCCCGGTGACCCAGGCGTTGAGCTTGATGTCGAACACCCCGACGACGGCCGCGACCACGCAGGTCACGGCGGCGATCACCGAGCCGGGCACCCCGGGCAGGAGCACGCCGAGATAGGTGCCGACGCCGAGCGCGATCACCGCGACGATGAGCACCTGCGTGATGATCATGAGGCCGAGTACCGCGAAGCCGGGCAAGCGGCCGAGCGTGCGGGTGACGATCGCGTACTCGCCACCCGCCAGCGGGAAGGCCGACGCGAGTTCGGCGTAGACGAAGGCCATGAACACACCGACCACCGCGGCGGCCACGAAGCTGTAGAAGGCGCCCGTCCCGGCGCCGGAGAGCACCCCCGGCGCGATGATGAAGACCGACGAAGCGGGACTGATCGCGGAGAGCGTGATGAGCAGCGTGCCGAGGGTGCGCAGACCGCGGCGCAGGGCGGGAGTGGACACGGCCGACCTCCTACAAGGTGGGTTCCTTGAATCTCCTTCGAAGAACTGTTGAGCACGCATCAAAGGCCCTCCACGGTGTGACGTCAAGGGCTGATCGCGCGCAGCTCTTGCGTTTTTCGAACAAGATTCGAAGAATGAGGGACATGGCGAGACCGAGCAAGGCACCGGAGCGACGAGCCGAACTGATCGAGGTGGCCAGACGAGCCGTCCTCGAACGCGGCGTGCTGAACCTGCGGCTGAGGGACGTCGCCGAGGGCGCGGGCCTGTCGCCGGGTTCGGTCCTGTACTACTTCCCCACCCTCGCGGATCTGCTCCAAGAGGTGCAGCGCGAGGCGGTGGCGCGGTTCTGCTCGGCGAGGGAGCAGGCCGCGGGCGCGAAGACGAAGCCGTCCGACCGGCTGCTGGCGATGATCCGCAGCGGTCTGCCGACCGGTCCCGACGACGAACTCTGCGTGCTGCTCTACGAACTCGGCACGATCGCCCGCCGCGATCCCGCGTACGCCGCCCGGCACATCACGCTCTACGAGCAGCAGGTCCGGATCTACACCGGCATCCTCGAAGCCGGCGCGGCCACCGGCGAGTTCACCCTGACCGCGGAGCCGGTGTCGATCGCGCGGAACCTCGTCGCGCTGGAAGACGGCTACGGCCTGCACCTCACCCAGGCCGTGCCGACGATGGAAACCGCCACCGCCGAAGCGATGTTGCTCTCCTATGCCCGCACCGCCACCTCGAACTCCTTGGAGGACCGTTCATGACCCGCGCCCGTGACCTGGGTGTCCCGCTGCCCGGCCGGACCGGCGAGCACAACGCGCTCACCGACGTCCCCGGCGTCGAGATCGGTTTCACGACCCTCGTCGAGGGCGAGTCGGTGCGCACCGGCGTCACCGCCGTCCTGCCGCGCGGACGCGAGGACTTCGCCGTACCGTGCGCGGCCGGGACGTACGCCCTCAACGGCAACGGCGAGATGACCGGCACCGCGTGGCTGGCCGAGACCGGGTCGCTGACCCTGCCGGTGCTGATCACCTCGACGCACGCCGTCGGCGCGTGCCACCGCGGCACGATCGACTGGGTCGTCCGCGAGCGACCCGACGTCGCGGCCGAATGGCTGCTGCCGGTGGTCGCCGAGACCTGGGACGGCTACCTGAACGACAGCACCGCGCCGACCATCCACAGTGGACACGCCATCGCCGCGATCGACGCCGCGCGGCCGGGTCCGGTCAGCGAGGGTTCCGTCGGCGGCGGCACCGGGATGACCTGTTACGGCTTCAAGGGCGGCACCGGTACGGCCTCCCGCGTCGTGTCCTATGGGGACGACGAGTACACCGTGGGAGCGTTGGTACAGGCCAACTTCGGCTCACGCCGCGAGCTCACCGTCGCGGGCGAGCACGTCGGAGCCGAACTCGGCGCCGACAACCCGATGGAGGAGGCATGGACGGCGCCGTCCGGTGCCGGGTCGGTGATCGTGATCATCGGCACCGACGCTCCCCTGCTGCCCGGCCAATGCACGTCGCTCGCCCGCCGGGTCCCGCTCGGCCTCGCCCGCACGGGAACCGCGGGTTCACATTTCTCCGGCGACCTCTTCCTGGCGTTCAGCACGGCGAATCCGGGAGCGCTCACCAGCCGGTTCCCCCGCACGGAGGAAGCCGAGTACGAAACCATGCGTTTCGTCCCGTGGGGCAGGCTCGATCCCTTCTTCGAGGCTGTCGTGCAGGCGACCGAGGAGGCGGTGCTCAACGCGCTGTTCGCGAACGAGGAGATGACCGGTCACCGCGGGCACCGGGTTCCCGCGCTGCCGACCGGACGCTGGACCAGGTCCTGACGCTCGTCGCCGATCAGAGCCAGTCCGCCTCAATACCGCGGGCGCGCAACGACTCCAGCGCCGCTTCGTTGCCCGTGAAGAGCAAGGTCATCGACTTCAGGTTGGGAAAGTGTTCGACGTCGGCGAACTCGTCGACGTCGAACAGGGAGTCCTCGCCGTCCCAGTTCGGCGCGATCTCGAGGTAGATCTCGTTGCCGCCGTCCATCTCGATCTCGGTGATCTTCTCCGCGAGCTCGGCGGGGACCTCGAGCGCCTCGAAGTAGGCCGACGCCTCGGGGACCGCCTCGACGCTCCCGGCGTCGTAGGTGAAGCCCTTCTCGGCGGCGTACTCCCGCAGGTCGAACTTCGGGAGGAGTTCCTGGTTGTACATCAGCTCTTGGACCACGGCGAGCTTGAAGTTGAAGTCGGTGAACTGGATCGTCTGGCTCATGCCCGGACCTTATAGCGCGACATGTCCGGATAGGTCGGGTTCCGGAGAAGTGGTCCGATGGCAGGATGGTGGCCTGATGACCGAACTGACTCTCGAAGACGCCCGGAAGGGCCTCGCCTCGCAACCGTTCAGCGTTCTGCTCGGGGCGAGGGTGGCCTCGTTCGGGAACAGTGCCGCGACCCTGGAACTCGACATCCGCGAAGATCTGTTGCAACAGAACGGGTATCTCCACGGCGGCGTGCTCGCCTATGCAGCGGACAACGCGATCACCTTCGCGGCCGGGACCACCCTGGGTCCGGACGTCCTCACCGGCGGCTTCAGCATCAACTACCTGCGGCCGGCACAGGGAATCCGGCTCGTGGCGGAGGCGCGGGTCCTGCACAGCGGCCGGCGCCAGGCGACTTGCCGCTGCGACCTGTACGTGATCGGCGAAGACGGGACCACGACGCTCAGTGCCGCAGCGCAGGGAAGCGTGCTGACCAGGAACGGCCCCACTCGCTGATGGACGCGGGACGGTGAGACCGACAACAACGGCGAACTGAACACCGCGATGCTCGACACGACGTCGCGCTTCGCCGGTGCTCGCGCAGCAGGTGCAACTTCGCCCAGCCGACCAGGCGGGGACGCAGAGTCCGGCGGAAAGCATCGTGTCCGCGAGCCGACACGCGGTCCACTACCGTGTAGTCGGCGCCGTGCTCCGGTTGTCGTCATGGCGAGAGGGGATCGCGTGGAGTCTCTGTGGACGACGCTCGGTGTCGTGGCCGTTGTGGTGATCATCGCCTTCGTCCTGATCACACTGTTCCTCTTGGTCAAACTGGTCAGGAAACATCGCCAGGTCCATCGGCCTGACACGCCGGTGCCGACCAAGGTCACCTACTGGCTTTCCCTTGCCTACACGGTGTTCCCATTCGACCTGCTGCCCGACCCGGTCTACTTCGACGACATCGTGGTCTTGACCGGCGGACTGATCTACGTCAGCAAGTCGCTCACCAAGAAGACCCGCGAAGCCCGCCGATCGGACTAGCGGGAACTGGCCGCGGCCGTCGTGAAGGGGACTTTCCCCGCATACGATGCGGGGAAAGCGCCCTCACCACGTGAGACGAAGAGAACCGTCCACTAGGGACAGCCCTGGTAGCCGATCGACGAGGCGCGGTCGTTCCAGTCGGGGGTGAAGTTGCCGCTGGTGCCGGCGGGCATGGTGTTGTCCGGGTTGCCTCCCCAGTAGCCGTCGGAGACACAGAAGTTCTGGCCCGTACGGTTCCACCACGAGGTCGCCTGATTGTCGAAGGTCCCACCGCACGCGCTGCACGAGATGGTCCGGAAGTCGCCGTTGTACTGGTTCGGGAGCCAGTAGACGATGGTTCCTTCGCCGTTGGCGTGCTGGAACAGGCACATCTCCCCGTTGTAACAGTCGTTCCAGCCTGCCGCCTGCCGGATTCCCTGCGACACCGAGGATCCCTCGGCCGAGTCCCCCGACGAGGCCGTGGCGGCCGGAGCGCCGGCAAGCAGCGTCACCCCCACCATCATGGCGAGGCCCCATGCACTCCTCGAACGTGTTCTTCCCGATCCGTTCATGATCAACCTCCACGAGAACGAGTGGACGCACAGCGCGATCGATTTCCGGACAGCCCCACGAAGCAGATAATATGACTGGAACGCCATCCTCGATCACTTTGATGACACGATCGACTGTAGTGACCCGGTTCCAACGTGGTCAATAAGCTGACTGGCCTACAATGCTCAGTCATTTCAGTGGTTCTCGCGAGCCGACTGCCCGCCCGCATCGGGGCAACAGTGCTTTACCAGAACGATCTGCGGCGATCGACCCGACTGATATCGTCCTTGAAGGCCGATCAGTCTACTGATCCACGTGGAGCGGAGGTTGTCCGTGGACAACGAGCAGCCGGTCCCGCGGACCCTGGCCGAGAAAGTGGACTACCTGTTCCGGGAGGTCCATCCACGCGACCGGAAACCCTTCACCCATCCCGAGGTGGCGAAGGCCACCGGTCTCTCCACTGGACTGCTTTCCGCGCTGCGTTCCGGGAAGAACGTCAACCCCACCAAGGACACCTTGGAGAAGCTGGGCAAGTTCTTCGGCGTCTCGGCCGTCTATTTCCTGGACGACGAGCCGTCCGAACAGGTGAGCGCTCAGATCGCGTTGGCCGCACTGTTGCGGGACGCCGGAATCGCCCGGGTGGCCGCTAGGATGGTCGGTCTGTCCGATGGGAGTCTGGAAACCGTCACGGCCATGACCGAACAGCTACGAAAGCTGGAAGGACTCGACTCCGACAACGCTGGGGGGCGTCGAACTTGAGGTGGCGTCGCGGATCCCGCGGGATCGAACGACGGTGTCGGCAGGTGGTGGGTCAACTGGTGGTACCGGACTCGTGCGACGTCCTGCAATTGTGCGCTCAAGTGGGGGAACAACGGGGCAGGCCGATCGCGCTTCTGCCGCTGCCGATGGCGGCCTCGGGCGCCTGCGGGCTTTGGATGTCGGGATCCTCGACTGACTACGTCTGCTACGAGCGCGACACCACGCCCGTGCACCAGGCGCATATCGTCCTCCACGAACTGGGCCACATCCTCTGTGAGCATCCCGGCGCTGAGCGCCCCGAGTCGGTGCTTGCGGGCATCTTTCCCGACCTGAGCGGCACCACGCTCAAGATCATGCTGGCCCGGCAGCACGCGGGTTTCACCACTCAGGACGAGGCCGAAGCGGAGACCGTGGCCTATCTGATTTCCGAGATCATCGAGACGCGACCGCGTCGTCCGTGCCGGGAACCGACCGAGATGAGTGCCCGGTTGAGTCAGGCGCTGGAACGGTGACGGACCCTGGGGGATGCCTGGATGCCGGTGGCCAGCGTTGTTCATCTCATCGCACTGACAGCCATCGCCGCTGCCGTCGTCTACCGGGCCACGACCTGGCGTGAAGACAACAAGGCCCCCGCCGGCCGGGCCTTGTCCTTGACGATGGTGAACCTCTTCGCCCTCTATCTCCTGGGCTGGGCTCCGGCCTACTGGCTGGCCTACGACCTGCTCGGCCGCGTTCCCAGCTTGCCGCAGGTCATCCAGCACGTGGCGTGGATGGCCATGTCCTTCTACGCCCACATCTTCGTCATCCGGGTCTCCGCCCCGGCGGGGCGGTTACGACGACGTCTGCGTTTCGGCAGGGCATTGTTCGGGGTCGCTCTCCCGTTGCTGCTGATCGGCTATGTGATCGGACCGCTGCGCATCGGGTTGCCGATCGTCGGGCCGAGCGGCACCCATGATCCAGGAGTGCTCGTCTACGACCTGATCTGGGAGACGCACAACATCATCGTCCTGGTCGACGTCTTGCTCGTCCGGTGGCGTGGGATGACCATCGAGAGCACCTATCTGCGGATCGGGGTGCGCTTCATGGGGCTCGGCTGTCTGATCTGGCTGGTCATGCTGATCCACAAGGTGGCTTACCAGACAATCGTCGGCTTGGGGTACGACTTGCCGTACGAAGAGAACGGCGTACACGGCATCCAGTTCTTGTTCTCCGCTCCAGGGGTCTGCTTCCTGGTGATCGGTATGACCATCCCGTCCTGGGGACCGCGAGTCGCCCGGTACCGGCACCAGCGTCGTGCCTACCGCCATCTGACCCCGCTGTGGGAAGCACTCGCACCGGCGCGCACGGCCATTCCGGTCGCGGCCCCGCGCGGCCCTCATGCCCGGCTGCGCCACCGAGTCATCGGCATCCGCGACGCACTGGTCGGTCCGCTGCGCGACCACCTCGACGAGAACACGATCCACCTCGCCAAGTGGGAAGCGATGCGGTCCGGGCTGACCGACGATGACGCGCAGGCGGTCGCCGAGGCGGCGCTCATCGCCGCCGCGGTGTCGGCGCATTCCCACAGCGGATCTGCCTCGATCACCGCGCCCCCTGCACCGCGGCTGCGGCAGGAAGAGAACTTCGACGCAGAGACTGCCTGGCTGGTCAAAGTCAGCCAGGCATACCGGCACTCCCCCATCGTTCCCGCGGTCCTGAGGCGACAGTCGTTGCCCTAGCGGTGTCCCCCGGAGTGTCCAGAACGCGGAAGAGGCCCCATGGACGGACGTCCACGGGGCCTCTCGAACGACTCTGGCTTACCAGCCGCGCTCGGAGAGACGGTGCGGCTCGGGCACGTCGTCGACGTTGATCCCGACCATCGCTTCACCGAGGCCACGCGAAACCTTCGCGATGACGTCCGGGTCGTCGTAGAACGTGGTGGCCTTGACGATCGCCTCGGCACGCTGCGCCGGGTTGCCGGACTTGAAGATGCCGGAGCCGACGAACACGCCTTCGGCACCGAGCTGCATCATCATCGCGGCGTCGGCCGGGGTCGCGATACCGCCCGCGGTGAACAGCACGACGGGGAGTTTGCCCTTCGCGGCGACCTCCTTGACGAGCTCGTACGGCGCCTGGAGTTCTTTCGCCGCAACGTAAAGCTCGTCCTCGGGCAACGAGGAGAGGCGGCGCAGTTCCGCGCGGATCTTGCGCATGTGCGTGGTCGCGTTCGAGACGTCGCCGGTGCCGGCCTCGCCCTTGGACCGGATCATCGCCGCGCCCTCGTTGATCCGGCGCAGCGCCTCGCCGAGGTTGGTGGCACCACAGACGAAGGGCACGGTGAAGGCCCACTTGTCGATGTGGTTTTCGTAGTCGGCCGGGGTCAGCACCTCGGACTCGTCGATGTAGTCGACGCCGAGCGACTGGAGCAGCTGAGCCTCGACGAAGTGGCCGATGCGGGCCTTCGCCATGACAGGGATCGAGACGGCCTCGATGATGCCGTCGATCAGGTCCGGGTCGCTCATCCGGGCGACGCCGCCCTGCGCGCGGATGTCCGCGGGGACCCGCTCGAGCGCCATCACCGCGACGGCACCGGCGTCCTCGGCGATCTTCGCCTGCTCGGCGGTGACCACGTCCATGATCACACCGCCCTTGAGCATCTCCGCCATCCCGCGCTTGACCCGGGCGGTGCCGGTGAGCGAGGTGGTGGCCGTGTTCGTGGAGTCGTCAGACACTGCTGGACCTTTCGGAAAGCGCACGAGTGAGGGTGACGCCTCCGAGGGTAGGCCGCTTTTGGACCTCTGAAGCAGGCCAGTTCGCGGCGATTTCAGCAGTCCACTGGGTGATCTGGCCCGCACCTCTCCCCCGCGTTTCGTCCTCTGGATGCGGTGGTTCGCTGTCGAACTACCGCATCCAGAGGACGAAACGCGTCAGCGGGCCAGGCCCTGTTCGAAGGCGAACAGGCCGTCCGGGTCGTACTTCCGCGCGACTCGGCGCAGTCGCGGCAGGCTTTCGCCGTAGTACGCCTTCGCCCACTCAGGCATCTCCGGGTCGATGTAGTTGATGTACCCGGCCTGCCCGTACTCGCGGCCGAGTTCGTCACGGACCCCGCCGATCACCTGGCGCGCGTACGCCTCGCCGCCTTCCAGACCACGGATGATCTGGACGCTGCCCAGCGCGGACCGGTGCGGGAAGCACGACTCGCTCGCTGGCACCCGCGCGATCGCGCCGCCGTACCCGTCCACGATCGAGTACAGCTGCGGATCGCTCGCCAGCAACGCCGCCAGCGCGTCCGGATCGGGCACCGGATGGGTCAGCATCCGCGAAGTGGCCACGTACTCGCCGCGCTGCGCGACCGCGGCGGGGAAGGCGGACTCCTGCGCGAAGGTGCGCATCGTGGCCAAGTGGCCTTGTTCGGTCACTTCGCGTCGGAGCGGCTGGACGCCGACGCGGCGGACCAGATCGTCCAGCAACGGGTTCACCTGCGCGGCGAAGCCCACGAAACACCCACCGCAGTTCGCGGCCGCGGCACCGAGACCCATCCCCGACCACAACTCGTCCGGCATCGCGGACTGCCACTCCTGCCAGGCCGCCACGAGAGCCGCCAGCGCGGCGGGCGGGAAGACCAGGTTGAAGTTCGTCAGCGTCCTGGCCGCCGCCGTGCGGAAGGTGAACGACGTGACGATGCCGAAGTTGCCGCCGCCACCGCCGCGCAACGCCCACAGCAGGTCCGGCGCCGTCTCCTCCGACACCAGGCAGGCCTTCCCGTCCGCGCCGACGAAACGCACCGACTCGACGTTGTCGCAGGTCAGGCCATACTTTCGGGCCAGAACCCCGATCCCGCCGCCGAGGGTCAGCCCGGCGATGCCGACCTGAGGGCAGCTACCGGCGGGCAGCGCGCGACCCGCCGCCGCAAGTGCCTCGTAGACCCGGCCGAGCTGCGCGCCCGCCCTGATCTCCGCCCGGCCACCGGGCAGGATCCGGACCGCGTTCAGCCGGGACAGGTCGACGACGAGCCCTTTGTCCACTATGGAATAACCGGCGTAACTGTGCCCGCCCGACCGGGCCGCGATCGGAATCCGCTGCCTGGCGGCGAAATCGACGCACCGGCGGACGTCGTCCTCGTTCGCGCAGACCGCGACACCGGCGGGCAGCCGATGGTCGTAGAGGCTGAAGAACCCGAGCCTCTTTTCGTCGTAGCCGGGGTCGCTGGGCCGGAACAGTTCCCCCGCCAACCGGGCACGCAGCCGCTCCCACGGACCACCGCCCTCGGGGATCGCGGCGGGCACCGCCGCCATCATCGGGACCGCCCCCGCCAGCCGTAACACCGTGCGTCTGTCGAGCTCCATCGCTCATCCCCCACCGTCGGATCCGCCTCCGGGTGTCCGCCATCGAGCATAACGGCGCGTCGACATTCGGGCGGTCCCTCGCCGGTCGCCTTGCCGCGACGCCCGTCGCGGGTGTGTGATCGAGGACACACCTGTACGCGGCATCGTGTGGTGAGGAGATCGGCATGGCCGACAAACAGAGCAAGAACGGAGACTCCGGGGCCGCCGTCGCTGTGGACGACCCGGCGAAGGTCCGCAACGTCGTCCTGGTCGGCCCTTCTGGATCGGGCAAGACGACGCTCGCCGAGGCCTTGCTCGCCGCGTCCGGCACGGTGACGCGGGCAGGCTCGGTGGTGGAAGGGACCACGGTGTGCGACCACGATCCCGCCGCGGTCCGGCAGCAGCGGTCGGTCGGCCTTTCGGTCGCGCCGGTGTTGCACCAAGACCACAAGATCAACCTCATCGACACCCCCGGGTACGCCGATTTCGTCGGTGAGCTGCGGGCCGGGCTCCGCGCCGCCGACGCGGCGTTGTTCGTGGTCTGCGCGGCGGAAGGCGTCGACGCGGCCACGGTCGCGGTCTGGGAGGAGTGCGCCGCGGTCGGGATGCCTAGGGCGGTGGTCGTCTCCCGGCTGGACCATCACCGCGCCGACCCCGAAGGCGAGATCGCGGCCTGCCAGGAGGCCTTCGGCGCCGGCGTCCTGCCGCTGTACCTGCCCGCGCGCGACGGGCTCGTCGGGCTCATCACGCGCCGCTATTTCGACTACTCCCAGGGCTTCCCGCCCGAAATCGGCGAGCCGGACGAGGCCGAGCTCAGCCGGATGACCGAGGCCCGCAACGAGCTGATCGAAGGGGTCATCGCCGAGAGCGAAGACGAGTCCCTGATGGACCGATACCTCTCCGGCGAGGAGATCCCCGAGGACACGCTGATCGCCGACCTCGAAACCGCCGTCGCGCGTGGTTCCTTCCATCCGGTGATCCCGGTGTGCGCGACGACCGGGGTCGGACTGGCCGAAGTCCTCGACGGGATCGTGCGCGCCTTCCCGTCGCCGCTGGAGCACGTCCCGCCGGAGGTCACCTCGCCCACCGGGGAGCCGCACGCCGGGCTCCGTGCCGACCCCGACGGCCCGCTGGCGGCCGAGGTGGTCCGGACCGCCGTCGACTCCTACGTCGGAAGGGTCTCGCTGGTGCGGGTGTTCTCCGGAACCCTTCGCCCGGAACGACCGGTGCACGTCTCGGGCCACGGCCTCGCCGAACGCGGCCACGAGGATCACGACGCCGACGAGCGGGTCGCGCATCTGTACTCCCCGCTCGGGGCGAACCTGCGCGAAGTCCCGTATTGCGTCGCGGGCGACCTCTGCGCGCTCACCAAGGTCGGCTCGGCGGAAACCGGCGACACCGTTTCCTCACCGGAAGACCCGCTGATCATGAAGCCGTGGGCGATGCCGGAGCCGTTGCTGCCGGTCGCCGTCGTCGCGAAGACCCGCAGCGACGAGGACACGCTGGCGCGTAATCTGTCCCGGCTGGTCGCGGGCGACCCCACGCTCCGGCTGGACCGCAACGCCGAGACCAACCAGCTGGTGCTGTGGTGCATGGGCGAGGCGCACGCCGACGTCGTGCTGTCGCGGCTGCGCGCGGGAGGCGCCGACGTGGGTACCGAACCCGTCCGCATCAGCCTGCGTTCGACGTTCGCCGGGCCGGCTCGCGGGCACGGACGGCACGTCAAGCAATCCGGCGGGCACGGTCAGTTCGCCGTCTGCGACATCGAGGTCCAGCCACTGCCGAGGGGGTCGGGCTTCGAGTTCGTGGACAAGGTCGTCGGCGGTTCGGTACCGCACCAGTTCATCCCGAGCGTGGAGAAGGGAGTCCGGGCGCAAGCCCAGCGGGGACTCGTCGACGGTCATCCGCTGATCGACATCCGGGTGACCCTGGTCGACGGCAAAGCGCACAGCGTCGACTCGTCGGACGCCGCGTTCCAGACGGCCGGCGCGCTGGCGTTGAAGGAGGCCGCCGCGGCGGGCAAGATCGCGCTGCTCGAACCACTCGAAGAGGTGGCCGTACGGCTTCCGGACGAGCACCTGGGCACCGTGCTGGGTGATCTCTCGTCCCGGCGCGGCCGCGTACTCGGCACCGAATCGGGTGAAGGCGGCCGCACGATCATCCGCGCCGAGGTGCCCGCTGTCGAGCTGCTGCGCTACGCGATCGACCTGCGTTCCCTGACGTCGGGCACCGCGACGTTCACCCGCAGGCACGCCCGGTTCGAGCCGATGCCGGAAGGGGCGGTGGCCTACTGACGCCCGCGTTTAGTCCTCTGAATGCGGTCCTTGCGCGCGCAAGAATCGCATTCAGAGGACTAAACGCGGGCCTACTTGAATTCGAAGCCGCCCGGACGGCCGTTCCGGTCCGCCACCAGACCGGCCAGGGTGGCGACGGCGATCTCGGGCGGCGTGCGTGAGCCGATGTTCAGTCCGACCGGGCGGTGGACGCGCGCGATCTCGTGGTCCGGAACGTCCAAAGCCTTGAGCGCGGCGACGTGCGGGCCCGCGTGGCGCGGGTTGCCGAGCACCCCGACCCACCGCGTCGGGCGGTCCAGCACGGCCTTGAGCACGTCGCCGAGCTCGGGCCGGTCGTGATCGGTGACGACGACGTCGGCGTCCGCGCCGAGTTCCGGCAGCGTCGTGACGGCCTCCAGGCCTGGCTCGACGTCCGTCACGCGTGCGCCGTCCGGCTCGAACAACACGGCCGTGTAGCCGAGGTCCTTGCCGTAGCGCAGGAGGAACGACGCGACCGGCGTCGCGAACACCGCCACCAGCAGCCGATCGCTCATGGGTGCGTCCTCCTAAAGTTCGGGCTCGGCGATCTCGAAGTATTCCGGAAGCCGGGCGGTCCCGGCGAGGCCGAAGTACCGGACCTTCCGGCGCCGCCTCAGATGCAGGGTGTCCCGGACGGCGTCGTTGTGCACGCGGCGCGCGATGACGACGCGGTGCTCGGCGTCGGTCAGCTCTTCGGCCAGCGTCGACGGCAAGGCCGCGCGATCGACGCGCGCCAGCCGCAGCGTCAGTTCGCTTTCCTCGGCTTCGCGATCCGGCCTCGGCGCGCGCTCGGCGCGCTCGCCCAGCGTGCGCAGCTCCTCGTCACCGAGGATCGCGGCGGCCGCCCTCGCGACGACGGCGCGCCGCGCGAGGGCGGCGTCGAGCGCCGCCCAGCCCGCGTCCGTGCGGACGTGCAGCCGGTCGAGCCGGTTCGCCGTCGCGAGCAGGAACAACCCGCCCAGTACCACGATCGCGGCCACCAGACCGCCGATCCACACCCAGGTCGTCACCGGCTGAACTCGCGTTCGCCCGCGCCGACCCGCCGGGGGTCGGCGGCGATCGCCGTCTCGTAAACCCGCAGGACCTGCGTCGTGACCACGGACCAGTCGAACATCGCGACGCGCTCCCCCGCCGCCGCCGCCAGCGATGCCCGTCGGGCCGGGTCTCCGAGCAGCTCGCGCAGCCCGTCGGCCAGCGCCGCCGCGTCGCCGGTCTCGGTCAGCATCCCGGCCTTGCCGTCGTCGAGGACCCGGCGGAACGAGTCGAGGCCGCTCGCCAGGACGGGCGTTCCCGCCGCCATCGCCTCGGTGAGGATCATCCCGAAGCTCTCGCCGCCCGTGTTCGGCGCGCAGTAGACGTCGACGCTGCGCAACGCCCGCGCCTTCGTCTCGTCGTCGACCTGGCCGAGCAGATCGATATGCGGCGCCAGCTCCGGCCCGGCCTCGCGCCGGAGCTGATCGGCGTCGCCGCGGCCGACGACCAGCAGCCGCAGCTCCTCGAACTCCGGCAGCAGCATCCGCAACGCCTCCAGCAGCACCCCCATCCCCTTGCGGGGCTCGGTGTACCGCCCGACGAAACCGACCGTGCCGCCCGCTCGCGGGTAGCCGTCCAGCGGGAGCGCGCGGGAGAAGAAGTCGACGTCGACGCCGTTGGGCACCTCGACCGCGTCACCCCCGGCGTGCTCGACCTGGACCCGACGGGCCAGCGCCGAAACCGCGATCCGCGCGGTGATCTTCTCCAGCAGCGGCCGCAGCACCGGCTGGAACGCCGCCAGTGTGCGCGAACGCGTCGTCGCGGTGTGGAAGGTCGCCACGATCGGACCGTCCGCGACCTTCAGCGCCAGCAACGAAAGACTCGGCGCGGCGGGCTCGTGCAGGTGCAGGACGTCGAAGTCGCCGTCGCGGATCCATCGCCGCACGCGGGCATAGGACACCGGGCCGAACTGCAGCCGCGCGACCGAGCCGTTGTACGGGATGCCGAGCGCTTTCCCGGCGGGGACCACGAAATCCGGGACGTCGGAGTCCTCGTCCGCCGGTGCGAGCACCGAGACCTGATGCCCGCGCGCCAGCAGCGCCTTCGCGAGATCGATGACGTGTCCCTGCACGCCGCCCGGCACGTCGAACGAATAGGGGCAGACGATCCCGATCTTCATGACCCGCGACTGAGCCATCCGCTCAGCTCGCTTCGCCGAGTTCGGCCTGTTCCCCGGCTTCGAAATCGGAGATCCAGAACTTCTGCATCATGTGCCAGTCGGCGGGATGCGCGGCGATGTCCCCGGCGAAGATGTCCGCCAGCGCCTGGGTGGCCGCCGGGACCTCGGAGCGGTTCGTCACCCGGATCCGCGGGTGCAGGCGGATCTGCCAGCCGTCCTCGGTGAACCAGCAGCCGGCCGGGATCAGCGCGGCGCCGGTGGTGGCGGCGAGCCTGGCCGGCCCGCCCGGCATGCGGGTCTGCTCGCCGAAGAACTTGACCGGCACGCCGGAGTTCGTCAGGTCCCGGTCCCCCACCAGGCAGATCGCCTTGTTCTCCCGCAGCCGCTTGAGCAGCACTCGCATCGCGGAGCTGTCGCCGGTCAGCGGGACGATCTCGAAACCGAGCGATTCCCGGTAGGACACGAACCGCTGGTACAGCGACTCGGGTTTCAGCCGCTCCGCGACCGTGGTGAAACCACCGAGATAGTCGGCGAGCCAGACGCCGGCGGCGTCCCAGTTCCCGCTGTGCGGCAGCGCCATCACCGCGCCGTTGCCCTCGGCGAGGGCGGCGTCGAGGTTCTCCACGCCGGTGATCGACTGGGCGACCTTGCGGCTGACCTCCTTGCGGTCCATCGAGGGCAGCCGGAACATCTCGTGCCAGTAGCGGGCGTACGACCGCATCGCGCGGCGGGTCAGTTCGTCGAGTTCGACGCCGTCCGCCTGCGGCACGACCCTGGCGAGATTGCGCCGAAGCTGGCGCACCCCGCCGCCGTCCCGCCGGACGGCCAGATCGGCGCCCAGGCCGAAGGTCACCGAGCCCATCGACTCCGGCAGCCAGCGCGCGAGCCGCCAGCCCGTCGCGTAGCCGAAGTCACTGAGCCGCTGGGAGAACCCGCTCATGCCCCGCCCTCCGCGGCGGGTGGCCCCGCCGCCTTGGCGGCCCTCGCCGCCTTGGCCACCGCGGCCGTCCGCTGCAGGAGGGTGATCACCGAAAGCACCGCGAGAAGCCAGAGCGTGATGTCCACGGTGTACGGAACGCCCAGACCGTGCAGTCCGGTTCCCACGAGGGCGATGATCAGGCGTTCCGCGCGTTCGACGAGGCCGCCGTCGGCCTCCAGCCCGGAGGCCTCGGCGCGGGCCTTGACGTACGAGATGACCTGCGCGAGCACCAGGCAGATCAGCGCGGCGGCCGCGGCCGGGCGGTTGTCGTCGTGGACGAAGCACCACCAGGCGATCGCGGCGAACAACGCGCCGTCGACCAGCCTGTCGCAGGTCGCGTCGAGGACGGCGCCGAACGCCGTGCCGTACCCGCGGGCGCGGGCCATCGCGCCGTCGAGCAGGTCCAGCATCGCGAAGCCCCAGACGGTGAAGGTGCCCCACAGCAGCATGTCGTTGGGAAAGAACCCGAGCGCGCACAGCACCGCCCCGGCCGTGCCGATGACGGTCATCGCGTTGGGGGTCAGACCGGCACGCACGAGCACCTTCCCCATCGGGTCGGTGACGCGGGAAACGGAGGCGCGCGCGAAAATGTTGAGCATCGGTTCTTCAGGTGCACCTAAAGCAGCAGGGTCGGGTGGCCGCCCGAAGCCTATCCACCCGCACCGACACTCGTCGTCGCGCCCGCCCCTGGACCGGCTCCAGGTCAGTCCGCTTTGGCCAGTTCGGCCGAGTCGGCGAGGTCCGCGAGACCCTCTTCCCGCAGCGCCAATTCCGCCTCGGCGGCGGCGCATTTCGGCGACAGCCGCTCCAGTACGGCGGCGCTGATCTCGCCGAGCGCCTTCACCTGTTCGGGGGTCAGCGGGTCGAAGAGGCTCTCGCGGACCGCCTCGACGTGCCCGGGCGCGGCCTCCTCCAGCGCGGCGAAACCGTCGGCGGTGAGCACCGCCCAGGAACCGCGTTTGTCGGTGGGACAGGACTCACGACGCACCCAGCCGTTCGCCTCCAGGCGCGCGACCGCGTGCGAGAGCCTGCTGCGCGACGCCTTGCGCGCGTCGGCGAGCTCGCTCATCCGCAGCCGCCGCTCCGGCGCCTCGGAAAGGGCGACGAGCACTTCGTAGTAGGTGTGAGGCATGCCCGCCTCGTGCTGAAGCTGGCCCTCCAGGTGCGCTTGCAGCATCCGCGTGGCCGCGGAGAAGTCGCGCCAGACTTTTTGCTCCTCGTCGGAGAGCCATCGGGGTTCGGACATGACGCCCATTCTACCCCTGGTTGAGCGCTCAACCAAATTGCGCTACAGTCGTTGTTGAGCGCTCAACCAGACGAGGGTTCACCACGAACGCACACAGACTTTTTGGAGATCGACTCACATGACCACCACCGAGATCCCGGGCTACGTCGCAGGCAAGTGGACGATCGACACCGCCCACTCCGACATCGCCTACACCGTGAAGCACCTCGGCCTGGCGAAGTCCCGGGGCAACTTCACCGCCTTCACCGGTGAGGTCGTCACCGCCGACAACATCCTCGACTCGTCGGTCACCGTCGAGATCGACGCCTCGTCGGTCGCCAGCGGCGTCGACGGTCGTGACACACACCTCAAGTCCGAGGACTTCTTCCACGTCGACGAGCACCCGGTCATCACCTTCCGCTCGACCGGCATCCGCGAGGACGGCGGCGACTACGTCATCGACGGCGAGCTCACCTGGCGCGGCAAGACCGTCCCGGTCTCGCTCGAGGCGGAGTTCAACGGCATCGGCACCAACCCGGCCAACGACAACGCCACCACCCTCGGCGTCTCGGCCACCGCCACGGTGAACCGCCGCGACTTCGGCATCGGCCCGGAGGGCAACGCCTTCCTGTCCGAGAAGGTCAAGATCGACATCGAGCTGCAGGCCGCGCTCAACGCCTGAGGCCCCTCGAGTGTCATGAAAGGGCCGTTCAGGACGTTTTTCGTCTTGAACGGCCCTTTCATGACATCAGCCACCGGCCGCCCCCCGGCCCTGGGGTGACCACCGGCGCGCGCTAGGAACGGTCCTTTCCTTGCAAAATTTGCAAGGAAAGGACCGTTCATTGCATTCCGGAGCGGAACAGAGGCGCGCGGGCCCGAACTACCAGGCGTCCGCCAGCAACTGCCGCGTCTCCCCCAGCAACTGCGGCAACACCTTCGTGTGCCCGATCACCGGCATGAAGTTCGCGTCGCCACCCCACCTCGGCACCACGTGCTGGTGCAGATGCGCGGCGATGCCCGCGCCGGCGATCACGCCCTGGTTCATCCCGATGTTGAACCCGTGCGCCGACGACACCTCCCGGATCACCCGCATCGCGTGCTGGGTGAACTCCGCCACCTCGACGGTCTCCTCCGGCGTCAGGTCCGTGTAGTCCGCGACATGGCGGTACGGAACGGCCATCAGGTGCCCGGGGTTGTACGGGTACAGGTTCAGCACCGCGTACACCGTCTTCCCGCGCGCGAGGATCAGCGCGTCCTCGTCACTCTTCTCGGGGAGATGGCAGAACGGGCACCCCTCGTCGGGTCGCTTCGACCCCTGCACGTAGGCGAGCCGATGCGGGGTCCACAGGCGCTGCAACGCGTCCGGGACCCCCACACCGTCCTGTCCGACGACGTCAGGGCCATCGAGGCCCGTCACCGGAGTACCGCCTCCAAGCCCGCCACGGTCGGCGAAGCGTTCTCACGGCGCTGGACCCAGCCGGCGATCGCCTCGACGGCGTCGTCCACCGAGACACCGTTGATCTGGCCGCCGTCACGGAACCGGAACGACACCGCGCCCGCCTCGACGTCCTTCGCGCCCGCCAGGAGCATGAAGGGCACCTTCTGCGTGGTGTGGGTACGGATCTTCTTCTGCATCCGGTCGCCGCTCGCGTCGACGTCGACCCGGATCCCCTTGGCCCGCAGCGCCTTCTCGACCCCGCGCAGGTGCTCGACCTGGTCCTCGGTGATCGGGATGCCGACCACCTGGACCGGCGACAGCCACGCCGGGAACGCGCCCGCGTAGTGCTCGGTCAGCACGCCGAAGAACCGCTCGATCGAGCCGAACAGCGCGCGGTGGATCATCACCGGGCGCTGACGGCTGCCGTCGCCCGCGGTGTACTCCAGTTCGAACTTCTCGGGCAGCATGAAGTCCAGCTGGATGGTCGACATCTGCCAGGTGCGGCCCAGCGCGTCCTTCGCCTGCACGGAGATCTTGGGCCCGTAGAACGCGGCGCCACCCGGATCCGGCACCAGTTCCAGCCCGGAGTCCACGGCGGCGGTGCGGAGGACCTCGGTCGCCTCGTCCCACACCTCGTCCGAACCGATGTACTTCTCGTCGTTCCGAGTCGACAGTTCGAGGTAGAAGTCGTCGAGACCGTAGTCGCGCAACAGGTTCAGCACGAAGTCCAAAAGGGACTTCAGCTCACCGGGGACCTGCTCCAGGGTGCAGAAGATGTGCGCGTCGTCCTGCGTCATGCCGCGCACGCGGGTCAGGCCGTGGATCACGCCGGACTTCTCGTAGCGGTACACGGAACCGAACTCGAACATCCGCAGCGGCAGTTCCCGGTAGGAACGCCCGCGCGAACGGAAGATCAGGTCGTGGAACGGGCAGTTCATCGGCTTGAGGTAGTAGTCCTGGCCGGGTTTGCGGACCGAACCGTCCTCGTTGTGCTCGGCGTCGAGGTGCATCGCCGGGTACATGCCGTCGCGGTACCAGTCGAGGTGACCGGAGGTCTCGAACAGCGCGCCCTTGGTGATGTGCGGCGAGTAGACGAAGTCGTAACCGGCCTCGACGTGCCGCTGGCGCGAGTAGTTCTCCATCTCCTGCCGGATGATCCCGCCCTTGGGGTGGAACACCGGCAGCCCCGAGCCGATCTCGTCGGGGAAGGAGAACAGGTCCAGCTCGACTCCGAGCTTGCGGTGGTCGCGCCGCTCGGCCTCGGCCAGGCGCTCCAGGTAGACGTCCTGCGCCTCGGCGGATTCCCACGCGGTGCCGTAGATCCGCTGCAGCTGCGGGTTCTTGTCGTCCCCGCGCCAGTAGGCGGCGGCGACCCGGGTGAGCTTGAACGCCGGGATGAACTTGGTGGTCGGCACGTGCGGGCCGCGGCAGAGGTCGCTCCACACGCGTTCCTTGGTGCGCGGGTCGAGGTTGTCGTAGATGGTCAGCTCGCCGCCGCCGACCTCCATCACCTCTGAGGTGTCCACATCGGACTTGATGTCGACGAGTTCCAGCTTGAACGGCTCGTCGGCCAGTTCCTTCTTGGCCTCGTCGACCGAGTCGAAGACGCGGCGGGAGAACTGCTGCGCGCCCTTCACGATCTGCTTCATGCGCTTCTCGAGCGCCTGCAGGTCTTCCGGGGTGAACGGGGTGTCGACGGCGAAGTCGTAGTAGAAGCCGTCCTTGACCGGCGGGCCGATGCCCAGTTTGGCCTGCGGGAACTGCTGCTGCACGGCCTGGGCGAGCACGTGGGCGGCCGAGTGGCGGATGACGCTGCGGCCGTCCTCGGTGTTCGCAGCGACGGCTTCGACCTCGGCTTCGGCCTCCGGGGCCCAGGAGAGGTCGCGGAGGTTCCCCTCGGCGTCGCGCACGACGACGATCGTGTCCGGCCCCTTGGTCGGCAGCCCGGCTTCGCGGACCGCGGTGCCCGCCGTAGTGCCCGCCGGTACCACCACGCGCGGGGCGGTTGCGGCTGCTACTGACGACGGCTGGGACACGATGGACTCCTCGCGGTTAAAGCGGATGGTTCCCGTGATGTTAGTCGTCAGGTGCGGCGCGGCTCACGCGCGTTACCCCTAACACCACGAAGGCCTCCTTCCCATCGGAAGAATGCCTTCGCGTATCGAGGAACGAGGTCAGACGGTCTCGACGACCTCGTCGAAGTCCAGCCGCGGCAGGCGGTCGAACCACGGGTTCTCGCCCGGCTTGCCGACGTTGATCACGACGAGGGACTTCCACGGCTTGTCCGCGAAGAACTCCTTGTCGATGCCCTCGGCGTCGAAGCCGGTCATCGGGCCGGCGGCCAGCCCGGCGGCGCGGACGCCGATGATGAAGTAACCGACCTGCAGCAGCGCGTTGAGCTTGGCGGTCTCGACGCGAGCAGCCTCATCGGCGAACAGGTCCTTCGCGCCCGGGAAGTGCGGGAAGGTGCGCGGCAGGTTCTCGTGGAACTCGGTGTCGGCGGCCAGCACGACGGTCACCGGCGCGGCCTCGGTCTTGGCGCGGTTGCCCTCGGACATCAGCGGGGACAGGCGCTTCTTGCCCTCTTCGGTGCGGATCACCAGCGCACGCAGCGGCTGGTTGTTCATCGACGTCGGGGCCCATTTGACCAGCTCGTAGATCGCGCGGATCTGCTCGTCGGTCACCGGCTCGTCGCTGAAGTTGTTCGCGGTGCGGGCCTCGCGGAACAACAGGTCCTGAACGTCCTGCGGGAGGTTCAAGGCTTCGGTCGGCTCAACGCTGGTGGTCATGGGTGGATCTTCCTTCCGTACGCGTCCTGTACCCGTCCCAACCTAGTTGAGCGCTGAACTATTTCTCGCTCAACTATCTCTGCGTGTGGGTCCGGTCACAGGAAAGCGTCAGTAGGCACCTCGTCCCTGCACCACCGCGCGGAAGGTCTTCCAGAGGATCACCAGGTCGAGGGCCAGCGACCAGTCCTCCACATAGCGCAGGTCGAGGCGGATGCTCTCGGCCCAGCTGAGGTCACTGCGGCCACTGACCTGCCAGAGGCCGGTCAGCCCCGGCTTGACCAGGAGACGGCGGCGCGCGTCGGGAGCGTACTTCGCGGTCTCCTCGGGCAGCGGCGGACGGGGGCCGACGAGCGACATCCGACCGCTCACGACGTTGAGCAACTGCGGCAGCTCGTCGAGGGAGTACCGGCGGAGAAGCCCGCCGACCCGGGTCACCCGCGGGTCCTTGCGCATCTTGAACAGCGGGCCCGCGCCTTCGTTGTCCGACTGGAGATCCTGCTTGAGCTTGTCGGCATTGGTGACCATCGTGCGGAACTTCAGCATCGTGAAGGTGTGCCCGTCGCGGCCGACGCGACGCTGCCGGTAGATCACCGGGCCGTGGTCGTCCAGTTTGATCGCGACCGCGATCGCCAGCAGCAGCGGGGAAAAGAGGGTGAGGAGCAAGGCGGAGCCGAACCGGTCGAGTGCTTCCTTGACCAGACGACGGCCGCCGGTGAACATCGGCGCGGTCACCCGCAGCAGCGGCATGCCGAGCACGCCGGAGACGTTCAGCCGGGGGCCGGCGACCTCCATGAGCATCGGCGCGACCACCATCTCGGCCGACGTTCCTTCGAGGTCCCAGGCGAGCCGCTGGAGGCGCTTCGGGTTCCAGTGCTGATCGGCGGTCACGGCGACCACCCGGTAACCGCCGCGGCGGACGTGGCCCGCGAGGTCGTCGAGCTTCCCGACGATCGGGACGCCTTCCACCTCGCCGCTCCCCCGCTCCGCGCCGGCACCGGAATACGTGCAGACGGCCTCCACGCGCCAGCCGACATGAGGATCGGCCTTCGTGCGGGCGATCAGATCGGCGACCGTGTCGGGACTTCCCGCCGCGAGCACCGGGAGCAGGCATTCACCGAGCCGCCTGCGCCGGTGCAGCACCTGTCTCAGCGCGTACCGCTGCAGGAACATGAAGATCGAGATCATCGGGACGACGATGAAGACCCACGGCTGCACGGCGAGCGCGCCGAAGAGCAGGCCGCCCAACGCGACGAGGACAGCGGTGGCCACGAGGCCGCGCCCCAGCGTCCGGTATTCCTCCGCGCCCTCGCCCAGTACACGCGGGCTCCAGGCACGGCAGACCGACAACCCGAACAGGAAGGCCGCGGCGGTACCGAGCGCGTGCATGTCGTGCGGATCGGATCGATCGATCAAGAAGGCGCTCATCACGATGAGCACGAACGCGGTGAAAACGTCACTACCGATGACCCAGGCGCGGTAGCGCGATTCCCAAGCCGCGTACGGGGGCCGCGCCGACGTGGTGTCGACCGCGGCGGCATCGCCCGCGCCCCGTTGCGGGGGAAGCGGAATCGACTGGAGGTCGATGTGCTGCGGCGTCCCGTTGACGGTGGACGACGGCCGCACCGACTCTTCCATCAGACCTCCCGGAGTGGGAATTCCCGAACGCCGGATCAACACGCTGAGTAAATGAGACTGATCTCGAAGAGTGATCGATTCTCAAGGTCTCTCAGCGGCCGATGGGGCGACACACGCCAAGGTATCGGCCACTCTCCGGCCATCGTTACAAGGATTTCCAGCCACACCCTGGGCGAGCATCCGGCAAATGAATGCCGTGTTGATAACAAGATGATGACGATGCGTAATAGACCGTATCCTCCGAACAACTACTCAAAGTAGTCACGAATTCCCATGGCTCACGGCCACTTGGAGCACCGGTTCCCCGATCGGCCGAACAGCCCGGAAAACTCCACAGTGGACGGTTCGCGCGAGTCGATCTCCGACCGGTCCACTGTGGATTTCACACCCCGCGAGGACCACGGCCCGCCGGGTGCGCCCACCGCGCGCCGACCTACCTTGTCAATCGGTCACCGGCGTGGCGTTTCGTCACATCACGTCAGCGTCACGGCGGCCCCTCGGCCGGAGCCGGACGAGTGAGCCGCCCGGCCATGCCCCACATCACTTTCTTCATGGTCTGGACCTTTGCACGGACGTTTCGTGCCGAGGATCACAAAGAAGTCTCAATGGTCGGATCATGCGACATTTTCGTGTCGCGACACGAGATCTCCGGCGAATGTCCACACCAGCCGGAAGGGCGGACTTCGGGGATCTTCGAACCGGCGGCACTCCGCGCCCGCGATCGCCCCGAGCGGATTCGCCCGCGTCGGCAGGGCCGCCCGCGACGGCAGAAGTACCGCCCCCACACAACCCGCGTCCGACCTGGGGATCGAATACCTCCGGACGGCTCACCGCCGACCGTGGCCGAGAATGAATCAAGGCCCCGGACCGATGGTCCAGGGCCTTCATCCGGTGGGCGATACTGGGATCGAACCAGTGACCTCTTCGGTGTGAACGAAGCGCTCTCCCGCTGAGCTAATCGCCCGCTCGCGGTGTCCGGCAGACTCTACCCCACGACTTTAGGGGGCCTGCAAACGGGTGGTTCCCTCCGACCACACTCCGCTCACCAGCAAATACGGAGCGAACAACCACGAGCTAGTCGGGGTTGTCCCGGCCGGGGGCCGCCCGCGACGCGTTTCGACATTCGTGCGACGGTGCTATCGCGTGACGACTAAACCGCGCAGTATGTACATGTGGACTGCCTGCAGGGCGCATGGAGGGCTGCGCGTCGCGCGGGTGATGATGGGGTGACGGAGTATGGACCCGGGGTCCGATGACCCCGTCCGGGTGATCTGCGGCAAAACCGCGTTCCGATCAGCCGGCCGATACGTCACATCATCGCCACTCGGTTCGACCGGGCCGGGAAGGAGACGAAGGGTAGGACGATGCGCAACGATCACGTGACGCTCCGCTCGACGGCGGTGTTCGACCTCCTGGCGCCGCGGACCCCCGCGGTCCCGGTGAAGGTGGAACTGCGATACGACACCCGCGACCCGTACGCGGTCGTGGCCGCCTTCCGTACCGGCCGCGCCGGCTGGGTCGAGTGGGTCTACGCGCGCGATCTCCTCGCCGACGGCCTCCTGGCCGACGCGGGCGACGGCGACGTACGCATCCGCCCCTCCGTCGAAGACCCCGAGTCCGTCCTCATCGAACTGAACTCGCCGTCCGGGCACGCCATGTTCGAGGCGTCCGCTCAGGAGCTGGCCGACTTCCTCGACCGGACCTACGACGTCGTGCTCCCGGGCAACGAGCATCTGTGGGTCGACGTCGACGACGCCCTGACGCACCTGATTCCCAACGATCTGGCCTGATGACGGCCTTGCGAACAGCAAGTGGCACCCCGGTTGCAGAGCCGTTTTCGGGATCGGATAGTGTTTACACACACCACGGCGACGGGGTGAGAGACAGAACCGCGAGGCTCTGAACTCCCATCCAGACCGAGGATGTGCGGATGTAGCGCAGCTGGTAGCGCATCACCTTGCCAAGGTGAGGGTCGCGGGTTCGAATCCCGTCATCCGCTCGGAAGGCCCTCTCGGGCCTGACACGGTGGAGTGGCCGAGAGGCGAGGCAACGGCCTGCAAAGCCGTGTACACGGGTTCGAATCCCGTCTCCACCTCGCGCGATTAGCTCAGCGGGAGAGCGCTTCCCTGACACGGAAGAGGTCACTGGTTCAATCCCAGTATCGCGCACCATCTGTTTTCGCAGGTCAGAAGCCCTGCTCCTCTTCGGAGGGGCGGGGCTTCAGTCGTTCAAGACGGCACGGCGAGGATCATGGGGACCCCGCTCCGCCGGCCCGCGCCTCGGCGGCCGTGTACTCGACCCTGATCACGACCGACCGCTCGTTGGGCACGGTGAACTCGCTGTCGGGCACGACTTCCATCCGGCCCGCGACGTTGTGCAGGCGCCTGGTGACGTCGTCGATGCGGCCGGCGATCACCCGCTCGTTTCGCTCCGGGCTGCCGGTCTGGCTCGCCCGGCCGGTGATCCGCACCGGTTTCCGCCCGGAAACGATCAATTCACGCACCGGCGCCGGGAGGGACGCCCACCACTCGTTCACTCCCAGAATGCCGTCGTTTCCGGACCTGAACCTGCCCTCGGCGGAATAGAAGATGGTCTTCATCTTCGTGATCTTCGGCGGGATCCGCACCCGGATGTTGACCGCGAAGCTGCACGTGACCGAGGCGGTACCGCTCACCGCCACTCCGACCGCGTGCGAATTGGCCTCGCTCACCGCATAGCTGCCGCCCGTGGTCACCGATCCCCCCACTCCGCCCGGGCTGGCGGCCCCGGTCCCCGATCCGGAGAGCGTGGTGGTCGTCGTCCTCGTTCCGGTGTCCGTCGTGGTGGTGGTCTGGAGCGCCCGGAAGACGACGCTGACCGTCAGGGTGCCGGAATTCTCGCCGTCTCGTGAAGTGATGGTCGGAACCCCTTCGAGGTACCCGGCGGCACCGAGCGTGCCGCCGGGAGTGGTGTTGACGAAAGCCACTCGGCCTTCGGGTGTCACCGTGAAGGGCGCCGAAACCCAATAGTCGATGGGACCACCACCGGCGTGGATGTGCCGTTCGTTCGTGCCGTAGACCCGGCCGAGTTCCTGGACGATGCCGTGGTGGTGCCAATACCAGGGCAGCCGGAGCAGCACGGTCCCCGTCGCTCCGGGATCGACCTCGACCGTCTCCGTGGCGTTGCTGAGGAACCAGGCCGGATGACTGACCGAGCGGTTCCCGTCGGCGACGTCGACGGACGCGTTGGCGTTGACCATCACGCTGCTGTCGTTCGTCCCGCCCCAGCCGGCGAAGGTACCTCGCTTGTTGACGTCGCGCTGGACGGGAAGCCCGGGCTTCTTCGCCCCGAGATAGGCGGTGACGGCTTTGTTCCCGGCGAGGCGTTGCAGGTTCGCCACGTTCGCCACGCCCGGCAGCACACCGGGCGGGAGCTTGTCTTCCGTGGCCCGGGGGCGAGTACTCCGGTCGCGGGCCGGGCCGGACGACCCGAGTCGTCGCCTGTCGACTTCGCGCTCGTTCATGAATGCGACACCTCGCCAACGTGAATTGCCGGAGATCGAACTTCACGCACTTTCCCGCAGAACAGCACAATACCGTCACACTGTTCGGGGCTCGCCGATCTGCCAGGGCGTCACAATGGGCACCATCGGCTTCCCTGTCGGGCAGACGCCATCCGGACGGATCACTGAAAGGGACACTTGACTGCCGAAGAACGGCCGATGGACTTCGCTGTCCAGCGCATCGGCTACCGTAGCGACGTTTCCGTTTCTCGGCAGCGGGCGTGTCCGCTTTCACGGAACAGTTTGAGCGCGCTCGTGACGCGCCGAATACCGCGCCATCGTATTGAGCGATTCGACCTCACACACGTCCGTCATCTCCGGTCTTTTCAGCTCGACGTGGGACTGCCGCGCCCGTCCCTCGCGGACCTACTACTGGTCCGGTTGCTCGCCGTGGATCTGCCGGGTTTCGGAGGAAGGCAGGGAGGTCATCCGCGCTCCGCCAGGACGTCGCTCCACCAGCGCTCGGCGACTTTCGGATGCGAACGCAGCCAGCCGACGAGCGCGTTCTCCCCGAACGCCGCGTGCAGCGGATTGTCCGCGTCCTGGCTGATCCCGTGCGCCTCCGCCGCCAGTTCCGGCGGAAGCCGCAGGGGTTCGACGACGGCGTCCAGGCGCGGCCCGAGGAAGAACGGCACCGAGAACCGCTCCACGCCGGCGGGTGGGCTGACCACGCGGTGGCGTGTCGCCTTCAGATAGCCCTGCGTCGCGATCTCCAGCATTTCGCCGATGTTGAACACGAAACTGCCCGGGATCGGGGTCGCGTCGATCCAGCCACCGTCGGCCGACTGGACTTGCAGGCCGCCGATCTCGTCCTGCTGCAACAAGGCGAGGTAGCCGTAGTCCTTGTGCGCCCCGACGCCCTGTTCCCGCTCGGCCGTGGGACGGCCGGGATAGCGGATGATCTTGACGTGGGTGGTGGCCTCGTCGTCGAACCAGGCGTCGAAGTAGCCCTCGTCCTGTCCCAGCGCCGCGGCGAGCGCGCGCAGGACTTCACGGCTGACCCGCAACGCCTCCGCCTGCCACGCCAGTGTCGTATCCCGGAGCCCGGGAAGCGTTTCTGGCCATTGGTTGGGGCCGATGAGCCGCTGCCAGGCGGGGCCGCCCGGCGGCACGGGCGCGCGTTCCGGGCCGATGTCGATCTGCTCCCGCCAATCGGGAGTGCCGCCGGTGTACTCGTGACCGGTCCGCGTATAGCCGCGGAACTGCGGGGAGTGGATGTTCTCGATCGCCAGCCGTTCCTCGACCGGCAACGCGAAGAAATCCTTGGCCTCCTCGAAGATCCCGGCGGTCAGCCGCTCGGGCACGCCGTGGCCGACCACATAGAAGAAGCCGACCTCGTGCGCTGCGCGGCGCAACCCGGTCAGGAACTCCTCGCGATCCGCGGCGGGATCGCGGAAGCGCGAGATGTCGATCGCCGGCAGGGCGGTGGCCCCTTCGGCCGCCTCAAACGTCGTCACTCTCGCAGATTAGGCTTCTCCCTGAGCCTGAACGGGTGTTCCCACATCGCGGTCACCGGGTTTCCCTGCGGTCGTTCGTTACCCTGTGAGGGTGAGCGCAGCCGAAGACGCGAACCAGAGCCCGTTGGGGCGTTTGGAAGCCGGCGTGTCGGCACTGGTCAGGTGGAGCGAAAGCAAGCACATCCGGGCAGAGGTGGCCCGCCGCTCGAACTGCGATCTGCCCGCCAGCGAACTGCGCCTGCTCGAGCATTTCGACCTGTCCGAACCGATGCGCATCTCGGATATCGCCGAGTGCCTGCAGATCGAAGTCTCGACGGTCTCCTTACAGCTTCGCCAAATTCGCCGAGACGGACTGGTGGCGGCGATCCCGGACGAGCGCGACCGCAGGATCACCCGGATCGCGATCACACCGAGCGGCCGCGCGACGATGGCCAGGGTCCGCGCCGCCCGCCGCGACCTGCTCGCGGAGGTACTCGATCAGGTGCCCACGGCCGATCTCGACCGCACCGCCGAGGTGCTGCTGCTGGTGCAGGATCACATGCTCGCCGGGATGCGCGAACTGCTCGGGCTCACCACCGCGGACTGACACCTCGCCCTTCGGACGAGCTTGCCGCCTTCGCGCACCAATGCTTTGATTGCTCAAAGCAATAAAGTGCCACCCGAGTCCCACGAAGGGAACACGACCATGAGCACGGCAGTGATCACCGGCGGCACCGACGGGATCGGGCGAGGCCTCGCCGAGGAGTACCTCCGGCGCGGGTACGACGTCCTGGTCGTCGGCACGAGCAAGACGAAAGGCGAGATGTTCGCCAGGAGCGCCGAGCGGGCCCACTTCCTCGCTGCCGACCTCAGCCGGGTGAGCGACAACGAACGGTTGGTCGCCCACATCGCGGATCGGTTCCCGGCGATCGACGTGCTGGTGCTCGGCGCCCGCTATCACCGCCCGGCCCGCCTCGTCACCCCGGATGGATTCGAGAGCAACTTCGCGCTGTTCTACCTGAGCCGGTTCCTGTTCAGCCACGGCCTGGCTTCCGCGCTCGGCCGCGCGGAAGCCCCGGTCGTGCTGAACTTCGGCGGTGCGGGCAGCCAGGTTCCCGTCCGATGGCACGACCTGCAACTCGAGCAGGACTACCACGGGGTCGGCGCGATGGGCCACGCCGCACGGCTCAACGACCTGCTCGGCGTGCATTTCGTGGCACAACATCCGGATATCCGGTACGTCCTCAACCACCCCGGCGTCGTGGCCACGAGCTTCGCCGGCGAGTACGACCGAGCCACCTCGGCCCAGGTGTCACATCTACGGGCGACCGGGAAGAGCGTGGCGACCAGCGTCGGGCAGATCCTCCCCCACCTCGACCCTCCGGGCCGGAACGGGCTCACCGCGGTAGTGGAGGGCGCGCTCGTACCGCTGGCACCGAAATGGTTCGACCGCGGCGACGCGGCCAGACTGCACGAAACCACCGAGAGGCTCCTCGCCGAGTTACCGCGATGAGCTTGGGCGGACTCAAAGCGAAACGCGCGCCGCTGACCCCGACCACGATTCGCGGATCGTTTCCGCGTTCTCGCGCAGGAAGTCGTCGAAGGTTCGAGGTGGGCGGCCGGTGAGGTCGGCGACCGCGTCCGTGGTCGGGGCGAGCCTGCCTTCGGCGACTTCGGCGAACAGCGCGGCGACATCCTGGGCGAACCGGGCGGGCAAACCGTTCGAGGCGAGCCGGGCGGCGAAGGCCTGCGCGGGCAGGTCGACGTAGCCGATCTCCCTGCCTGCGACAGCCGACAACTTCGCGGCGATCTCGGTGTGCGTGAGGGCTTCCGGTCCGGTGAGGACGAACGTCTCCCCCGCCCGGGGGCTCACGGTCAGCAAGGCGGCAGCGCACGCGGCGATATCCGAACAATCCACATAGGACACCCGGCTGTCGCCGTACGCGCCGAGAATATCCCCGTTCTCGGTGAAGACCGCAGCACCGGTACGGAAGTTCTGCATGAACCCGCTCGGCTGCAGGATGCTCCAGGCGAGGCCAGACGCCTTCAGATGCTCCTCGATGACCCAGTGCGCGCCTTCGGCCAGCTTGGCACCCTCACGCGCATGCCAGACCGACACCTTCACGATGTGCTCGACCCCGGCCTCGATGGCGGCGTCGATCACGACGCGCTGCTGGCGGACCATCGGTTGCTCCCCTGTCACGGGCTGGGCCCCGCCGGCGTTGAGGAACACCCGGTCCACCCCCGTCATCGCCGTCGCCACCGACTCCGGGTCGTCGAAATCGCCGACGACGTAGGGGCAACCGAGTTCGTCACCTACGGCCGGATCACGTACGAACGCGGTGATCTCCTCGCCGCGCAGGTGGTGCACAAGATGGCGGCCGATACTCCCGGACGCGCCGGTGATCAGGATCATCACGATCTCCATTAAACTGAGGGCGACTCGACTTACTAAGTCGAGGGTACCTCGATATAAGCGGGAGGCAAGAGTGAGTCCAGCCGCCGGACGCCGGCCACGGGCCGACGCGCTCCGTAACCGCGAGCGTCTGCTGGCCGAGGCGGACGCGGTGTTCCGCGAACACGGCACGGACGCTCCACTCGAAAGCGTCGCGCGCCGCGCCGGGGTGGCGATCGGCACGCTCTACGGACATTTCCCGACCCGCAGGGCACTGGTCGGCGCGCTGCTCCGTGAACGGAACGAGGCGCTGTTCGAGGCGGGCGACACCTTGCGGGACCAGGCTCCGGGCGAGGCTCTGCGCCGGTGGGTCGACCTGGTCGTCGCCCACGCTGCCACCTACCGGGGACTCGCGGCCATGCTGGCGGACGGTGCCGATGACGAAGCCTCTGAGCTGTACGCGTCCTGCGCACGGATGGCCGACATCGGCGAGCGGCTGATCACCCGCGCGGTCACCGCCGGAGTGGTCCGCGCGGACGTGACCGGAGCGGACATCTTCGCCTTGATGAACGCCGGCGCCTGGACGCGAGAGCACGCCTCCGCCGAACAGGCGGCACGACTTGTCGCCTACACCATCGGCGGAATGCTCAAGCCCTAAGCGGGCGAAGAACTTCTGCTCGGCGGGAGGGGATCGCCTGCCCGGAGCCGTCGCCAGGCTTCACGCCGCCGCCGTTGTGCCGCGGGGTCGGCGACCGGCGCGGCCGACAGCAGGCGGTGGGTGTAGGGGTGCACCGGATCGGTGAGCACCTCCTTCGTCGGACCTTGCTCCACGATGTGGCCGCGATGCATCACCGCGACCCGGTCGGCGAGCCGCTCGACGACGGCGAGGTCGTGGCTGATGAACAGGCAGGCGAAACCGAGTTCGTCCTGCAAGGTCCGCAGGAGATCGAGGATCCGGGCCTGGATGGTGACGTCGAGCGCGCTGGTCGGCTCGTCGGCCACCAGCAGGTCCGGATCGAGCGCCAGCGCTCTGGCGACACACACGCGCTGCCGCTGTCCGCCGGACAGCTGGTGCGGATAGCGACCGCGCAGATCGGGGGAAAGCCGCACCGATTCGAAGAGCCCGGCGACCCGCTCGTCCACCTCGGTCCCGCGATGCGTGCGATGCAGCCGGATCGGTGTGGCCACACTCTCCCCCACGGTGATCCGGGGATTGAGCGAGGACAACGGATCCTGGAAGACCACGCCGATCCGGCGGCGCAGCGCCTTGGCGGTCTTGCCCTTCGTCCGGGCGATGTCGGTCCCACCGATCCGGACCGAGCCCGAGGTGGGCGGGATCAATCCCGTGACCGCACCGGCCACGGTGCTCTTCCCCGACCCCGATTCCCCGACCAGACCGAGGATCTCACCGGGTTCGACGTGGAGGCTCACCCCGTCCGCCGCCCGGACCGCCATCGCCCGGAAGCGGCCACGATAGGTGACGGACAGGTCTTCCACCACCAGCAACGGCGCTTCCGCCGGCGCGTCCGGCACCGACCGGGTGGCGGGATGGTCGGTCGCGGCCTGATGACGGGCGGACACGACCGGCTCCGCCACGAGCACCCGCTCGACTCCTTCCGTCGCCGCGGCACCGAGCGAGACCACCGAGCCGAGCAGCCGCCGGGTGTAGTCCTCGCGTGGCGAGGTGAACACCGCTTCCACGGCGTCCTGCTCCACGACGCCGCCGTCGTACATCACCACGACCCGGTCGGCGATGTCGGCGACCACGCCCATGTCGTGGGTGATCAGCAGGATCGCCGTGCCGAGCCGGTCGCGCAGATCCCGCAGCAGTTCGAGGATCTCGGCCTGCACGGTGACGTCGAGCGCCGTGGTCGGTTCGTCGGCGATCAGCAGTTTCGGTTCGTTGGCGACCGCCATGGCGATCACGATCCGCTGCAGCTGACCGCCCGACAGCTCGTGCGGATACGACCCGAACCGTTGCTCGGGAGCGGGCAGTCCCACCAGGCCGAGCAGTTCGATCGCCCGCCGCCGGGCGGCCTTCGGTGTCAGGTCCTGATGAGTGCGGATCGCTTCGATCAGTTGGTCTCCGATGGGGAACACCGGATTCAGCGCGCTCATCGGTTCCTGGAACACCATGCCGATCTCGTTGCCCCGGACGGCGCGCAGTTCGTCCGGCGTCAGCGTGTAGAGATCGCGGCCGGACAGCAGCGCCCGGCCGGAGACCTCCGCGTTCGGCGACAGCAATCCGAGCAGGGACAACGCGGTGACCGATTTGCCCGAGCCTGATTCGCCGACCACCGCGACGACTTCCCCTGCCGAGACCGACCAGGAGACCGAACGCGCCGCCCTGGTCTGTCCAAAAGAGACACTGACGTCACGTAAGGCCAGCAGGGCGGCCTCGCCGTCCGGCTCCGCCTGCCCACCGGACGGCGAGGCCCCCGTCACTGGATCAGCCCGAACTGGCGGTAGTCCGGATACGCCGGGAACCGCCCGATCACGACGTTGCCGAATTTCGATCCGTGCAGGAACGAGTTCCGCGTGTAGATCAGCGGGACCACCGGCGAGTCGCTGAGGATCTTCTTGTCCAGCGCCGCCCACTTCTTCCCCGCTTCGGCGGGATCCAGCGTCGCCTGTGCCTCGGTGATCAGCCGGTCGACCTCGGGATTGGCGTACCGCGACTCGTTGACCCCGCCGTTACCGATCTCGGTCGACTGGAACAGCGGCTGGATGTTCGCGTTGGCGGACGGGATGTCCGGCTGCCACGAGGTCAGCGTCAGGTCGTAGTCCGAGATGCCCTTGGTGTCCACTTCGGACGTGTAGGTGTCCTCGTCGAGCGCCTTGATGGTGATCTTGATGTTCGCCCTGGCCAGCGCGGCCTGGATGGCCGCAGCCTTCTCCGGGTAGCTGTTCTCGTTGCGGGTGGCCAGGACCAGGCCGTCGAGGCCGTTCGGCAGACCTGCCTCGGCCAACAGCTTCTTCGCCTTCTCCGGGTCACCGCTCGGCGGAGCCGGGTACAGGTCGAACTGTTCGCGCCCTTGCAGGCCCGGCGTGATCAGTGTGGTCGCGATGTCCCCGGCGAGCTGGGCGTTCCCGGCACTGGCGACCTGGTACGCGGCCTTGTCCACCGCGTACTGGAACGCCTGGCGCACCTTGGGGTCGACGAGTTTGCCGCGCTGGGTGTTCAGCGTGAGGTACGCGAGCGCTCCCGATTCCGAGGTGACGACCCGCGACTTCGCCGAAGGGTTCGCCTGGATCTGGGCCAGCTGTGCGGGAGAGGCGAACGGGATGCTGAACGCGCTCTGGTCGTCACCGCTGTCGTCGATCAGCCGCTTCGAGATGACGCTGGTGTCCTGACCGAGCTGGAAGACGATGGTGTCCGGGTTGGCCTTGCGGGTGTCATCGGTCGCCCGGTCCCAGTGCGGGTTCCGGACGAGCCTCGCCTCCTTGCCACGCTCGTACTTCTCCAGCACGTACGGGCCGGACGCCACCGGATGGTTGCCGTAGTCCGCCTCTTGCCCCTTTCCCTTGGGCACCGGGGAGAACGCGGGTGTGCTCGCGATCCAGTTCCAGTCACCGTAAGGACGGGCGAGATGGAACACGATGGTCTTGTCGTCGGGTGTCTCGATCGAGTCCAGCTCCTTGCCGCCCTCGAACGGCCCCTTGTACGCCAGGCCCGGGGACAGCAGGTCCTTGTGGTAGGTCAGGCCACCGGAGAAGGCGGCCGCGTACGTCCGCTCCAGTCCCCATTTGATGTCCTGCGACTTGATCGGGGAGCCGTCGCTGTACTTGACGTTGTCCTTCAACGTGAAGGTCCAGGTCTTACCGCCCTCGGTAGGCCTGCCCGTGTCGGTCGCGAGGTCGGGGATGATCGTGGTGTCCTGCCCTGGCGCGACCTTCCACGAGGTCAATCTGCGGTGCACCAGGCCGAGCGCGGTGACCACGAGGCTTCCGCTCTTGGCCGGGTCGTACTGCTGGGTGGCGCTGTCGTTCAGCAGCCGGACGGTGCCGCCGGGTTTGACCTCGCCCCCGGTCTGCGCCGGTTTGTCGTTGGCGCCGCAGGCGGTCAGCACCGTGGTGGCGGCGACCACCCCGGCCACCGCCCTCAGCAAAGCCTTGCGTTTCATCGTTTCCCCTTCAGATCAGGCGGGCTCGCGGATCGAGCGCGCCGTAGCACAGGTCGACCAGGAAGTTCACGACCGTCACGAGGACCGCCGAGAACAAGGTCACGCCGAGCAGCACGGGCAGGTTCATCGAGGCGATGCCGTCGACCAGCAGCCTGCCGACCCCGGCCATCCCGAAGATCCGTTCGGTGATCACGGTCCCGGCGAGCAGCGCGCCGAGGTCGACACCGAACACGGTGACCACCGGCAGGAGCACATTGCGCAACGCGTGCTTGCCGACCACCTTCCGCTCGCTGAGCCCCTTGGCTCGCGCGGTGCGAATGAAGTCCTCGCCGAGCGTCTCCAGCATCTGGCTCCGCGTCAGCCGCGCGTAGATCGCGGCGTGCAGGAAGGCCAGCACGAGCCAAGGCAGGACGAGGTGCCAGGCCCATTGGACCGGATCCTCGCCGATCGGCACGTAGCCGTTCTTGGGCACGACATCGAGCGCGAACGCGAAGATCGTGATGCCGATCATCCCGGCGAGGTAGGCGGGCAGGGAGACCCCGGCCATCGCGACCGCCATGGTGATCCGGTCGGCCGCGCTCCCCCGGCGCAGCGCCGAGAGCACGCCGAGGCCGACGCCGATGACGAGCCAGAGGATCGCGGCGCCGAGCGCCACCGAGAAACTCACCTCGATCCGCTCGCCGATCTCCGTCAGCACTTCGACGTTGTTCTGGAAGTCGTAGCCGAAGCACGGGGCACCGCAGTGAATCGCGGTGACACCGGTACCGAACGTCCGCCCGGCGAAGATCCCGCCGAGGAATTCGGCGAACTGCCGGTACCAAGGTGCGTCGTAACCCATGAACTCCCGTGCCAGCGCGAGGCTTTCCGGGGAACAGGGACGACCGCAGGCCATCCGCGCCGGGTCGGCGGGCAGCAGGTAGAACACCACGAAGGTCACGAAGGTGACGATCAGCAGGACGAGGACCATGCCGGCGAACCGGCCGAGCACGAAGCGCAGGGCACGCATCAGTCCCGGCCTCCCGACCGCGGGTCGAGCGTGTCGCGCACGGCGTCGCCGACGACGTTGAACGCCAAAGTGACCACGAACAGCAGCAGTCCCGGGAACACCAGGTACAGCGGGTCGGTCTCGAAGAAGTCGATCGCGGCGCTGATCGTCCGGCCCCAGCTGGGGGTCGGCGGCAGAACACCGACCCCTAGGAAGGAAAGCGCCGCCTCGCTGCCGATCATCGACGGGATCGACAGGCTCGCCACGACGATCACCGGTGCCCACAGATTCGGCAGCAGTTCTCGGGTGAAGACATGCCAGGGTCCCCCGCCCATCGCCTTGGCCGCCGACACGAAGTCGCGGCCACTCAGCGAAAGCGTCTGCGCGCGGACGATCCGCGCGACCCGGGGCCAGCCGAAAACGCCCAATACGATGATCAGCAAGGGCTGCCGCGGGAAATCGGGTGGTGCCATCGCGCCGAGCGCGATCATGAAGATCAGGTACGGGAAGCCCAGGAGCACGTCGGCGGTCCAGGTGACCACCCGGTCCCACCAGCCGCCGAGATAGCCCGCACTGGCCCCGATCACCACACCGAGCGCGGTGGCCAGCGCGGTCGCGCCGAGTCCGACCAGCAACGACGTCCTGGCGCCGTGGGCGACCAGTGCGAACAGGTCGACACCGGTCAACGGTTCCACCCCGAACCAGTGGGATCCGCTGACCCCGCCCAGGGGGCCGGCGGGCAGCCCGGTCGGCCCGAGGTTGGCGATGTCCGGGTTGAGGCTCTGTCCTTCGACGAGGACGAGCAGGTCCGCGGCGGCCGCCATGACCAGGATCAGCACCACGGCGATCGCGCAGGTGAGCGTCCATCCACTGGACCGGACCGCGTGCCACACCGCGGACGGCAGGGAACGCGCCGCCGTCGGCGGGATGCCTTCGGGCAGCAGCAAGGGATCGGGCACAGCACCTACTCGGGTTCATCTGATCGGGTGACGATCAGGGACCCTAAGGAAAGAAAACCGTCCCACCCAGCTTTGGCGCCGTCGTCTCACCAGCTGGACTGTGAGCTATCCGGCACCCCACTAGTCCTCTTTGGACGCAGAGCCCGCACTCGCCCCGGTCACCGCCTCGTCAGCTCTCGAAGAGCACGGCGGCGATCTCGCCGGCCGTGACCTTGGCCAGGTCCACGAAGAAGGGCAACCGTTCGGGGATCATCAGGGCCGTCGAGCCGCGCAGGCCGAGGGCGAAGCGAGCACGGCCTTCCCGGTCGCGGAGCGGAATGCCGATCGTGCGGAAACCGGCGGCCAGTTCCTCGTCGTTGAAGGCCCATCCGCGTTCACGGGTCAGCGCGAGTTCCTTGGCCAGCGCGGCCGGATCCGCCGGGGCGCGTTCGGTTCCGTCGGTGAACGGCAGTCGCGCCAGCTCGTCTTCCGACACCTCGGACCAGGCGAGCAGTGCCCGGCCCAGCGCACTGGCGTGGAGCGGGATCCGGAGCCCCTGGAGATCGTGCCCGTCCGCCTCCCGCCAGCGGCTGGTGCCGAGCAGCACCATGTCGTTGCCGTGCCGGACCGCGATCGACGCGGAAGCCCCGGTGGTGGTCGCGAGCTGTTCGAGATGAGGCTCGACAAGGTAGATCCGGTGCTGCCGGTAGGCGATCTGCCCGTACTCCGCGAGCGCGCCCCCGATCCGGTACCGGTTCGAAGTCGGGCTCTTCTCCAGGAAGCCCGCGCCGATGAGCGCGGTCACCAGACGATGAGTGGTACTGGCCGGGAGCTCCACCCGCCGGGACAGCTCGGTGATCCCCAGCTCCCCGCCACCACGAAAACAGCCGAGGACCGCCAGCGCCCTCGCCACGGTCTGGACGCCGTCACCACTTTCTCGCGCCATACGGCCCAGCGTAACAGCATTCCAGATAGTGGTAGGACTTTCGCCGTCGGCGCCAGTTGTGCCAGGAATCCCGAACCTGTTTTCCATTCTGTGGAACACCTGGATCCCTTGAGGCGGCGTGGTTAGCGTTGCGCCCATCTCGACCGGGCCATCCGAACCGGGTCCCCTCTCCCCAGGAGTCACCTCCATGCCCCGCAGCCGGAATTCCAGACTCACGCTCGCACTCGCCGCCCTCCTCGCGCTGACCACCGCGTGTGCCGGCGCCGGCACGGACACCGGCGGCACCTTCACGCTCAAGGTCACCGATCCCGGCAACTCCGGTCCGCTCGCGGTCGGCAAACGGGACGGGACGTTCGACAAAGCCTTGGCACCACTGGGCGCCCGCATCGCATGGGTCCCCAGCACCCCGGGCTTCAGCTCGAACCTGAAACTGTTCAACACCAAGCAACTCGACGTCTCCGGTGGCGCGTACAGCCCGGTGATCGGCGCGCTGTCCAAGGACGTCGGCGTCCGGATCGTCGCCGTCGCCGATCCGGTCGGCAAGGACCAGAACGGCATCCTGGCCACACCGAAGTCGGGGATCAAGTCGGTACGCGATCTGGCGGGCAAGCGGATAGCCGTGAACCCGGCCGGGAAAGGCGAGTACATCACGCTGCTGGCCTTGGCTCAGGCCGGTGTTCCCGTCGACCAGGTCGAACGCGTGCCGTTGCAGCAGGCCGACGCGACCTCCGCGTTCGCCACCGGGCAGGTCGACGCGTGGGCGTCGTTCAACGAGCCTTACCAGGAGGCGAAAGCCAACGGCGGCGTGGAGATCGCCACCGAGCAGAGCATCGGCTCGGTGGACAACACGATCGTCGCCTTCCGCACCGAGGTGCTGGACTCGCGGCCGGACGTCGCGGCGAAGTATCTGGAGACGTTGCAGCAACTGACCCGGCAACAACGGGAGAACCCGGCGGACTTCGAAAACGTCTTCGAGAAGGCGGGCCCCCGCGCGCTGTCGGGCGATCGGCTGCGGCGTGCGCTGGCGCTGGGCGCACAGGCCGCAGTTCCCCGGTACCCCGACGAAAAGGACCTGCGTGACCTCGAATCGGTCGCGAACCTGTTCGCGGCGAACAAGGTGACCCCGCGGACGATCACCGCCGCGGACGTGATCTACGACCTGCCGGCCAAACTCGCCGCATACCGGGAGGCGGCGAAATGAGCACCATCACCGCGCCCGGGCCGGTGCGCACCGGGCCGCCGGGCCTCGTCCGGCCCGAATACCGGGGACGCGGACGCCGTCGCCGCTGGTCGTCGATCCCGCTGCGCTTCGCCGTTCCACTGCTGCTCGTCGGACTGTGGTGGACCGGCTCGGCCACGGGAGGTATCTCCGAGCAGATCCTGCCCGGACCGCCGAAGGTGTGGAACGCGTTCATCGAGCTGTTCCAGACCGGCCAGCTGGTGGACTTCACGCTCGCGTCCCTGCAGCGCGCGGCGGCCGGAGTGGCCCTCGGTGTCGCGTTCGGACTCCTTTTCGGCGTCCTGTCCGGGCTTTCCGCGCTCGGCGAGGAACTGATCGACGCCACCATGCAGATCAACCGCGCCATCCCGTTCCTCGCGCTCGTGCCGCTGTTCATCGCGTGGTTCGGCATCGACGAGACGTTCAAGGTGCTGCTGATCGCGGTCGCCACCGTCGCGCCGATGTACGCCTACACCTATCTCGGTGTCCGCAACGTCGACCGGAAGATGCTGGAGGCGGCGAGGAGTTTCGGGCTGCGCGGACCGCGGCTGGTGTTCGGGACCATCCTTCCCTCGGCGCTTCCCGCCGTGCTGATGGCCCTGCGGATCTGCCTGTCGATCAGCGTCACCGGGCTCATCGCGGCCGAGCAGGTCGGCACCCGGGAAGGCATCGGCTACCTGGTCAGCCTGGCTCAGGAGTACAACCGCACCGACTACATGGTGCTGTGCGTGGTGCTCTACGCCGTACTGGGCCTGGTGTTCGACGGGGCGGTGCGGGTGCTGGAGCGGTTCGCGATGCCATGGCGAGCGGGGGTGGCGGCGCGATGACGGCCACCACCACCGACCTCGCGGTGTCGCTGTCGGGTGTGAGCAAGAGCTTCGGCGACAAGACCGTGCTGGACGGCGTCGACCTGGAGATCAGGCGGGGCGAGTTCGTCGTGCTGCTCGGCCCCAGCGGTACCGGCAAGACCACCCTCCTGCGGCTGCTGCTCGGGCTCGAACAGCCGGACGCCGGAGACATCCTGGTTCCCCGGAAGCGGACCGTCGTCTACCAGGAGCCGCGGCTGATCCCGTCCAAACGCATACTGTCCAATGTGGTCATCGGCCGGCCGCACGGCAGGCAGACCAAGGACAGCGGGCGCCGCGCGCTCGCCGAGGTGGATCTCGCCGACAAGCACCGCGCCTGGCCCGCGACCCTGTCCGGCGGTGAAGCGCAGCGCGTCGCGCTCGCCAGGGCGCTGGTACGCGAACCCGAACTGCTGTTGCTCGACGAGCCGTTCGCCGCGCTCGACGCGCTGACCCGGTTGCGCATGCAGGATCTCGTCGGTGACCTCGTCGCCCTCCACCGGCCCGCCGTCCTGCTCGTGACCCACGACGTCGACGAGGCGATCCGGCTCGCCGACCGGGTGCTCGTCCTCCACAAAGGACGGTTCGGGCACGACGTCGTCATCGACCTTCCCCGCCCCCGTGACCGCACGGACCCCGCGGCACTCGACTACCGCGCCGCCTTCCTCGCCGAACTCGGCGTCGGCCCGACCCCTTCGGAGGACCCCCATGACCATCACCGATGAACAACCGATCGACCGGCTCTGGTACACGCGCTGCCCGGTACCCACCGCCAGTGGTCTCGCCAACAGCCTCGGCTGGCTTTCCGGCAACGCGCGCGAGCACGGCCTTCCGCTGGCGATCCTCCAGGACGCCGCACCGGAGATCGCCGTCCATCACTACGACCACCGGCTCCGCGGGTTGATCCGTGAAGGCGGCAACGTGCCGGCCATCGCCGCCCGCGCTCAAGGCTCACCCACCCGGCTCATCGGGCTGACCTGGATCGACGAGGCGCAGGCCATCCTCGTCGCGGGCGACTCCCCCATCGCGGACGCCGCCGGGCTCGCCGGCGCGCGGATCGGCATCCCGGCCTGGGCCGCGGATCAGGCCCGCAGCTTCCCGAGGGCGATGGCCTTGCACGGGTTCACGAACGCGCTGCGCCTGGCGGGCCGCACCCTCGCCGACGTCACGGTGACCGAGGTCGACGTCAACCGCGACCCTCAGGTACGCGGCCGCGCCACCGGCGGCACCACCTGGGGCGTGGCCGAACTCCTGGCCGGTGAGGTCGACGCGATCTACGTGAAGGGCGCACGGGCGGCCGAGGCGGCGCGGGAACACGGGCTACGGGTCGCGGTCGATCTCGACACCGCCACCACCCGCCGGGGCCGGGTCAACAACGGCACACCCCGCCCCATCACCGTGCACGCCGACCTGCTGGAGCACCGTCCCGAACTGGTGGTGGGCTTCCTCGCGGCGAGCCTGCGCGCCGCGGATTGGGCCGCCACTCACCTCGACGAGGTCCGTACCGTGCTCGCCGGCGAAACGTTCTCCGGACCGGAGGGTGTCGTCGCGGCGTACGGCGACGGGTTCCATCGCACCCTGCACCCAGACCTGTCCGCCGAGCGGATCGAACTGCTGGGGGTACAGAAGCAATTCCTTTACACCCACGGATTCCTCGCCGCCGACTTCGACCTCGGCGCTTGGGTGGAGCACGAGCCTCTGGCGCAGGCGAAGGCGTTGATCGCCGGCGAGCAGGCAGCATGACCAGGTTCCTGTGGGAGCTGCCCACCCGCGGCGACGGTCGCCGCGCGGACCCGAATCAGTGGCAGCGCGCCGGCTTCGCACATCTGCACCAGGTGATCGACGCGGCAGAACTGTCCGGATTGGACGGTGTGGTCGCCGCGTACGACCCGCACGGCGAGGAATCCTGGATCGTGGCGGGCGGCGCACTGCGCCACACCCGCCGGGCCAGGGTGACCGTGGAGTTCACGCCGTCCTTCGCCACCCCGGTATACGCGGCGAAGATGTCGCTGACCTTGCAGCGCCTCGGCGCCGACCGGCTCGACTGGCTGGTGCGCGTCGACACCGATCCGGAAGACGACCGGCAGCGTGGCGACCGCCTCGGCACCGCCGAACGCTACGAACGCGCGGCCGAGTTCCTCACCGTCGCCCGCGGCGTGTGGTCCGGGCGCGGCGCCTCACCCGGCGGATTCGACGGCGGGGAGTTCGACCACGACGGCGCGTACTTCCACGTCCGGTCGGGTGGCTTCGACGAAGCGGCCGACGGCCACCCGTTCCCGGTGGTCCACCTTTCCGGGGCGTCACCGGAGGCGATCGCCTTGTCGGCCGCGCACGGAGACGTGCACTTGTTCTCCGCGTCCACAGCGGATCCGGCCTCGGCCGTCCGTGCACTCCACACCGCAGCCGCGAGACACGGCCGGACGGTACGGGCCGGGCTGGTGCTGCCGATCATCGCCAGGGAGGACGAGCACGAGGCGTGGGCCCGGGTCCTGCGCCTGTGGCGCGAGATCCACCCGGCCGCCACCGAACGGGACATCCGCTCCCGCACGCCGGACGGGACGACGTTCGACGGCTTCGACCGCATCGGATACCGCACCCCGGTCGGGCTGGTCGGCAGCTACCGGCAAGTGGCGGACCGGCTCGCCGGGTACGAGCGCGCCGGTATCACCACTTTCGTCCTCAGTGGACACCCGGGTATCGAGGAGATCCACCGGGCGGGCGAACACCTCCTTCACCTCGCCGACCCGGCGAGCCGGACACCGACAGGAGCGAAGGCATGACCGTGGACGTCTACTGGCGCATCGGTATGGGCGGCGACCACGCCTCGCTGCGCACCCCGAAGATCCGCAACCGCGGCGACTGGGGTGGCATCGGCCCCGGCAACATCGCACCGGCCCTGCGCGACGGCGAGCCCGACGGGTACGCCTACGTCGACCACGCCGCGGCCGTGGCCAAAGCGTCGGAAGCGGCCGGATTCCTCGGCGGGCTGTTGCCCTCGTTCCCCGGCACCGAAGACCCGTGGGCGTTGTCGGCCGCGCTCGCCAAGGAGACCAGCACCTACCGTTTCATGGTCGCGTTCCAGCCCGGGTTCCTGCACCCGTTGCAGGCGGCACGCATGTCGGCGAGCCTGCAACGCGCCACCGGCGGCCGCCTCGTCTACAACATCATCTCCGGCGGCGGCGGACCCGCGCAGCTCTGGTGGGGCGACAAGGTGGACCACGACGACCGCTATGCCCGCACTTCGGAGTTCCTGCATGTCCTCAAAGGCGTGTGGCGGGGCGAGCCGTACGACTTCGACGGCCGGTTCTTCGCCACCCGCGGTGCCGCGCTGCCCGAACACCTCGCCGGCGAACCCTTCCCGGAGATCTACTTCTCCGGCTCGTCGGAGGCGGCCGTGAACGCGGCGGGACTGCACTCCGACTACTACCTGTCATGGCTGGAGCCGTTCGCCGATCTCAAGCGGAAGTTCGACGGAGTCCGGGAGCACGCCGCGAAACTCGGCCGCACCCCGAAATTCGCGGTACGCATCGACATCCTCGCCCGGCACACCGAGGAAGCCGCGTGGGCCGAGATCGAGAAGGGCTGGCGGTACGTCGACCCGGAGATCGCCAACCGGCAGGCGCAAGGCGACTCCGTCGGCGCGGGCCGCATCAAGGGCTGGGTGCCGTCCACCATCACCGGCTACCGCGACGTCGAGGTCCAGCCGAACGTCTGGGCCGGGTTCTCCCTGCTCCGCGGTGGACCCGCGTTCGGCCTCGTCGGCAGCTACGAGCAGGTCGCCGAGCGCCTCGACCAGCTGCTCGACCTCGGCGTCGACGCGTTCATCCTCGCCGGGAACCCGCATCTGGAGGAGGCCTACCG
The DNA here is from genome assembly GCF_003947475.1 of Amycolatopsis sp. WAC 04197. NCBI lineage: Bacteria > Bacillati > Actinomycetota > Actinomycetes > Pseudonocardiales > Pseudonocardiaceae > Amycolatopsis > Amycolatopsis sp. WAC 04197. The sequence goes on from NZ_QHJK01000008.1 coordinate 159,899, forward strand.
CGTCGGCGAGGAGGTCCTCCCCCTGCTCGGCCGTTCCCGCTTCACCAGCCCCACCGCCCCGCGCGAACCCGCGTTCGTCGCCTGACCAGGAGAAATGATGACCAGCACACTCGACTCGACCGTCTCCGAATTCGTGGAGAAAGCCCGCAAGGACGCCGAGAAGGCGTTCCGGGTCTTCCGGGAGACCGGCACCACCTCGGCGAACGGCACCGTGAACTTCGTGGAGCGGGTGCCCGGCGAAGAGATCGCCGTGGCCCTCAACGAGCCCGGCCCCTGGGCCGACGACCGCGCGGTGGAACCCGTGGTCGCCACGTTCGACGGCACCGTGCTGTCCGGCAGCGGCCGCGCCGGCTTCATCGGCGGCTACAGCAAGGTCTTCCGCGAGCACCCGGAGATCACGACGGTGGTGCACGTCCACACGCCATGGCTCGGCGGATGGGCCCAGACCCACCGCACCCTGCCCATCCGCTACGCCGCGTCCCAGCGGCTCACGCTGTCGAGGGAGATCCCGCCGCATATCGACCGCAGCCGTCCCGCGAGCGAGTTCATTTTGGACCGGCTGCGGGAGGATCCGCATCTGGTCGCGATCTTCGAGGCCAACGGCGGCGTCAACGTGCTCGGCCGTGACGGCCTGCTGGAAACCGCGAAGTTCATCGTCCTGCTCGAAGAAGGCGCGCAGTTCCAGGCGATCGCCGAAGGGCTGGGCGGATCGGTCGAGTTCGACCCGACCAACCTGGTCGCGCAGTGGAGCCGCAGCGGACTCGTCGACGAGGCACGCCGCCTCGGCCTGATCCCCGAACACTGAGGAGCACACACCATGACCGTTCGAGTCGGGTTCTTCCCGCACAACAATTCACTGTTCGTCCTTCGTCACCGCGGCATCCTGGAACGGCGGCTGCCCGGCGTCGAATGGGTCGACCTCCGCACCCTGCCCGCGAAACCGCCCGTCGACCCGAAGACCGCACTGCCGACCCTGCACTCGGACTGGCTGTTCGAACCGGGCGGGTACGACTTCATCGGCACCGGGTTCACCCCGCCGGTGACCGGCCTCGCCCACGGGCGTGACCTCGTCTACGTCGGCATTTCCGGGCCACGGGTGGAAAACGGCAGGCTGGTGGTCAAGCCGGAGTCGCCCATCCGGTCCGTCGCCGACCTCCGCGGACGCCGGGTCGGCATCGCGCACGGGTCCTGGCAGACCACGCTCGTGCTGTTCGCGCTCGAACGGGCCGGGCTGACCTGGTCCGATATCGAACCGGTGGACACCTCGGTGCACGACGGGCCGTCCGCGTTCCGGTCCGGCGACCTGGACGCCTGGGTCGGGGCGTACCCGGCGTTGGCCGCGGTCGAGCAGGAGAGTCCTGTCCGGACACTGATCGACACCGAGGGTCTTTTCAGCCATCCCTCACTGTGGTTCACCCGCCGCGATTTCGCCGAGAACCACCGCGACGAACTCACCGAAATCGTCCGGTCGCTGCAGGAGTCGGACGCGTGGATCGCGGCCAATCCCAGGGAAGCCGCCAGCTATTTCGCCGAAGACGCCGGGACGACCTCCACAGCCGACCTGGACCGCTGGGAACACGCCTTGCGCGGCCGCCCGTTCGGGCTCAACCCGGTGACCGACGAATTCCTCACCGAACAGCACCACGCCGCGGAACTACTGGCGGCCAACGGACTCCTGCCCCGGCCGGTCGATCCACGGTCCGCGGTCCTGCCCTGGTTGAACGATCTGCTGGCCCCGCAGGCGGCCCGGTAACCCCGCGGCGGGTCAATCTCGCCCGTCGTCAAAGGTGTCTTGTCCGTCGGGGTGAAGGGGACTTTCGTCGCATCGCATGCGGCGAAAGTCCCCTTCACGTCATGTCCGGAAGGGTTCCGCGCCCTGAACCGCGCTCACCCTATCGCGACGCGGCGTGTTTCCCGCTGGGCTGGTCTTCGGCGGCCTGGTCCAGGATACGGTTCGCGACCCGGCCGAGCGCCGCGTCCAGTTCGTCCTGTCCTTCCAGGCCCCAGTCCCGCAGCCGTTCGGCCAGCCAGGCTTTCCAAGCCCGGATGAGCTTTTCGAGTTCGGCGCGTCCTGCCTCCGTGGTGGCCCATCCCCCGGATCTGAACGTCAGGTGGCCTGTGAATTCGAGGCGCGCAAAGGCGGCTTCGAACACCTCTGGCGGAACGCCGTAACGATCGCCGATCACGGACAGGGACGTCGGCTTGTTCCGGCGTTCCCGCAGGCGAACCTGCCCAAGGCACCACAATCCGCCGGCGTCGAGTTCGCAGCCGGACTTCATGATGACACCCGCCGAGGCCGCCTTCCCGTCGCGCGCCAGCAGGCGGCCGACGGCACGCTCGAGATCCTGATCCCCGTTGCCCGGCTCCGGCATCGCGAAACCGTCGCCGAGGTCCGGCGCGGCCGCCCGCGAGGTGTCCCGCAGCGGAACCTCCTTGAGGAAGAACGCCAAAACCAGCGCGACGAGCCCGACCGGTGCGGCATAAAGGAAAACCGTGTGCAGGGAATCGCTGTACGCCTGCACGTACGGCGCCGACACCGCGTCCGGCAAGGTGTGGAGCGCGTTCGGGACCTGGACGGCCTTGGGGTCGATCCCGGGCGGCAGCGGATGTTCCGCACCCGCCGCGGCCATGTTCGGCGCCAGCTGGTTGGCGTAGATCGTGCCGAAGACGGCCGCACCGAACGAAGAACCCAAGGACCGGAGGAAGGTCACCCCGGATGTCGCGACGCCCAGATCGCGGTAGTCCGCGGTGTTCTGCACGACGATGACCAGCACCTGCATGCTCAGGCCGATTCCCAGGCCCAGCACGGCGAAGTAGAGGGACATCTCCCAGAACCCGCTCGTCGGTGTCAGCCGCGAAAGCAGGTACAGGCCGAGCGTCAGCCCGATCCCGCCGGCGATGGGGAAGATCTTGTACCGCCCCGTCCGGCCGACCACGTTGCCCGCGAACACGCCGGCCACCAGCAGCGCGATCACCATCGGCAGCATCCGCACGCCCGAACTGGTCGCCGAGATGCCGTGGACGTACTGCAGATAGGTCGGCAAGTACGACAGCGCACCGAGCATCGCGAAGCCCACGACGAAGCTCAGGATCGCCGAAACGGTGAACACGGGATTCCGGAACAGCCGCATCGGCAAGGTCGGTTCCTTCGCGCGCTTTTCCGCGAAGACGAACAGCACCAGCAAGATCACCGAGCCGATCGACATCCCGATGATCGTCGGCGAGTCCCACGCGTACTGCGTACCGCCCCAGCTGGTGACCAGTGTCAGGCCGGTCGCGGCCAGTCCGATCAGCAGGATACCGAGATAGTCGATCACCGGCCTCGCCGCGGCCTTGACGCTCGGCATCGCGCTCGCCGCCACGATCAGTACCAGGACCGCGATCGGGACGTTGACGTAGAAGGCCCATCGCCACGAAAGGTGGTCCACGAACAGCCCGCCCAGCATCGGGCCGAGCACCGTGACCACACCGAAGACCGAACCCAGGACGCCCTGGTACTTGCCCCGCTCGCGCAGGGGCACGACGTCGGCCACGAGCGCGGTCGCCGTGACCATCAGGCCGCCCGCGCCCAGGCCCTGCACCGCGCGGGCCACGATGAGCCAGATCATGTCGCCGGCGAACCCGCAGAAGAACGAGCCCACCGTGAACACGATCACCGACAGCTGGAACATCAGCTTGCGGCCGAACAGATCGCCGAGCTTTCCGACGACGACGGTCATGATCGTCTCGGCGAGCAGATAGGAGGTGATCACCCACGACAGATGCCCTGCCCCGCCGAGATCCCCGACGATCGTCGGCAGCGCGGTCCCCACGATCGTCTGGTCGAGCGCCGCGAGCAACATCCCGAGCATGACCGCCGCGAACACCGCGTTCCTGCGTTTGCGGCTCAAGACCGGCGGGGCGGCGTCCGGCCCGCCGACCTCGGCGGTCGTGGTCATCGAGCCTCCCTCACGTCGGGCACTCAACGTAAGACAGGCCCCGGGTGCCGCGCACTTCGATGATCACTCGATCCGGTCATCTCGCCGGCTCCGACAGATCACTGTGGCGCCGGTTCCTTCGAGTGACGTCCCAGGCTGCCGATCGCGGCCATGATCAGCACGACACCCACGACACCGGCCACCGTCAGCCTCTCCCGCAGGAAGACCACGGCGATGAGGACGGCCGTCACCGGCTCGAGCAGCGTCGCCACCACAGCGGCACCGCTGGGGGTGGTCCTCAGGCCGGTGAACAGCAGCGCGTAGGCGAGCGCCATCGTCACGGCCCCCAGGTAGCCGATCAGGGCCCACGACCCGATGTCGGTCGTCCAGATCCCGTCGCCGCTCGACAACGGTATGACCAGTCCGGCGGGAACGAGGACCATCGCGGCGACGCAGGTGGTCGTCGTGGTCATGGTCAGCGTGTCGAGCCGCAGGGACAGCGGCGCGGCCGCCTCGGCGGAGAGGGCGTAAGCGGCCCCTGACACGAGTGCGGCGAACACACCCAAGACCGGGTACTGCGCTTCGCCTGCCGGGCTGCCGAACACACTGACCAGCAGAAGCCCTGACACCGCGACCGCGACGGTGAGGACCTGGCCGGCGGAAGGCGGGCGCCGACGCCGGACGCTGCCGGTGATCAGCAACAACACCGGCGCGAACCCGAGGCACACCACGGTGGTGATGCTCACCCCGGTCCACAGGACCGCCACGAAGAAGAACAACTGGAAGGTCGCCGTCGCGACCCCGACCACGGTCACCCGCCGCCAATGCAGCCTGCCGAGCCGCGCGCAGGCGCGCAACCGCCGCATCGCGGCGGCCGCGATCAGCAGGACGACAACGGCGAAGAACGCGCGGTAGCCGCCGATGGTGAGCGGGGAGAGACCTGAAGCGTCGTGGATCACGGGGATGGCCGGACCGATCGTTCCCCAGAGCATGCCGGCCAGGCACACCAGGACCAGCCCTCCGCCCTTGCCCGCGGACGTCTGGACGGGCTCGGATTCCGTCGTCGCCATACCGGCAGCATGTCAAAGAGGTGCACGACCGACTGCTTCGGGAAGCATCACAGGACCGCCACCGCCGCAGCGGCACACTTCTACGGCAGCATCAGGGCAAGCCATCCCCCGCAGGCCGCGGCGAGCGCGCCGACGACGAATCCCAGCCACCTCGGGCAGGTGTAGTCGTCGATGACGAGTTCTCGCACCAAGGCGATGAGCAGGCCGACCGTGCCGAACACGATGAGGACCACGTCCGTGGTCACGGTATTGCGCAGATCCACGACCGTGGTGCCCTTGCGCAGGAACACGATCTCGCCGGTCACCGTCGAAACCTGCACCACCACCGGAGTACCCGGCTCGGTATCGATCGCCTGCTGGCCGTTGCCGAACTCGAAGTCCCCGGCCGCGCCGCGGACGGTGATGAAATAGGTGAAGTGCGGCTCAGGGTCCTGTGACGACATGTGGGACTCTTGCCGGTGCGCGATGACCGTGCCCTCGACACTGGAGGTCGGCGCGTCCCGCACGTTCAGGTCGTGGACGGCGTAGGTGAGCAGGCCGGCCGACACACCGAACCACAGCAGTGTTGCGAAGAGCCGGATCACCAGCATCGCCGCAGCCTAGGGACAGCGCGTGCGGACGGGGAGGGCATAACCGCCCTCAGCCCCGCGCCGTGACGACGGCCGGGTATCCGCCGCGAGATGGTCTTGCAGTGTGGCGTGGCGGAATTGGTAGACAGGGCCGACCGTCCTGAGGATGTGCCGTTGGCGTGCGTCCTCGAGGAACCGCAGGAGCCGGAACGGTGTCCGGTACCGGACGGTGAGGTAGAGCTGGCCGCAGGCCGCTCGTATCGTCTTCGACAGCGCGGTCCACACCGCGACCGCGATCGCGGCCCCGATCAACGCGCCCATGACGGCTTCTTCCAGCCCGCTCCCGATGCCGCCGATCACACCGCCGATCAACCCGAAGACAAGCGCGCCCGCCAACGTGAAGGTCACGAGAAGCAGGGGCACGGTCGCCAGTTCGGCGCGCCAGAGGTTCACCGGGGTGGGCGGGTTGACGTCGTTTCGCCCTTGCTGGGCGAGGTGATCGAGAAGACCGACCGTCAGGCCGCCGACGAGGCCGACGGGCAGGCATACCGCGAGGCCTCCCGCGTATCCCGTGGCGAAACCGCCGGCGAATCCTCCTTGAGAACCCGCCACGACTCCGAAGCCGAGTCCGAGGGAAAGTCCCAGCAGGACACCGCGCCTGAGGTTCCTTGACCGGAATGAGCCACCGAGTGTGAGCGGGTACCTGGCGGCGGGCGCCAGGAACTTGATGGCGATGCCGATGCCGGCGGCGGAACCGAGGGTGACCCAGAACAAGTCGCCTGCCAGGGCGGTGATCAGGGCCGCCGCGGTCAGCGCGGCGGGAATCGTGAGCAGTGCCAGCGGTATGGCGGAGGCGAGGCGTCCGGACCACGGCGACCACGCGGTCATCCCCCACCAGGTGAAGTCGCGGGTGCGGTCTCGATGAAGTCTGCCGGCGATGACACCGAGGGTGCGCCGGACCGTGGCGGGGCTGTATCGAGACGGCTTCTGCCCGGGGCGCGCCGAGTAGGCGGCCGCGACCGCTTTCTCGAGGAGGTGCTGTGTGATGGCACGGGGGTCGGCGAACCGGTCGCCGAGCAATTCGTCGACGGCGGCGTCCAGATTCCCCAGCGGTGGGTAGATGTCGTGCAGAAGACTCACCCACAACGGGCTGCTCAACACCGACGCCAGGGGGCCGGAACGCTTGTCCTTGACTGTTTCGGCGATCGATCTCCACGCGGAGGGAGCCGGCGAGGCCAGTGGACCGAGTAGATAACGGACCGTTGCAGCGGGCGTCAACGGTTTCAGCCGTACCGCCACCGCGCCGACGAACAGGTGCTGCCGCGCGGCGTCGGCCATCTCCTCCGTGCGGCTGAGCAGTATCACGCGGCACGTCGCCTGCTCGCTGAGCGCTCGCAGCGCGATCGGCCGCAAGTTCTCGGGGATCTCGTCGAGCCCGTCGAGGATGACGGTGACGTGCCGCTCCAGCAAAGCCCGCGCATGACGCGCGCCCGCTCTGCCGCGAAGCAGAGGGACCAGCGTCAGCCTGCTCACCAGCCAGTCCACGACCGGAGTGGTCTCTGGATCCCAGCCGTGCAGAGTGAGGATCACCGGCACCGGAATTCGCCGCCGGGCCTCGGCATCGGACGCGGATTCGCGATACCGCAAGGCGTCGAGCTGCAGCAGCACAGCGGCCGAGCTCTTACCCGCCCCCGGTGGACCGACGAGGATCAAGCGTCCTGACGGAAGAGCACCGTAGATCTTGTGCAGCTTCTCGCGGTTGCCCGACCGCAGGTCCGCCGAAGTGATGGTGTCAAGGCCCGGCAAGGGCGGGAACCACGCTCCCGCGCCGCGAGGTGCCGTCGCGGACGCGACGCTCCCGGCGATTCCCTCCGACACGCCCGTCCACCGGATCGGCAACGGAGACGGCTGCATCAGGCCACGCTCCAACGCGGCCGCCATGCCTTGGGTTCGCATCGCCACCGCGAACCGATCCGACAACTCGTCGAGTCCCACCGAAGGCGGTGGGAGAACCGTCCTCCACAACGCGACGACACTGACAATCAGGCCCACCGCGGCGAGGACGAACTGCCCGTATGTGGCAGCGGCACTCCGGGCATCCGAGGGCAGTACGGCGACCTGGACAACCCACCACACCAGCGCCACGGCAAGCAGGCCGAGGCCGACCAGCAAACCCTGTCGTCTTTTCACTGACATTCCATCGGAATACGAACGTGCGGCATCACAAACCGACCGCCTACCCACTCGAATGGACCAACAATTCACCTGAAACCTGTGTGAGGCCTGTGAGAAGGTGTCCGAACTTGAAGGGGGTTCCGAAGCACGAGGGCGTTGGTACATGACGAGCAGGCTGGAATGGACGACGATCGACAGCGTGGATCCGCGGCGGCTGGCCGAGTTCTGGTGCGGTGTCCTCGGGTACGTCGTCTACGAGGACAGGGGTGAGGTCGTCGAGATCGGGCCCGACCCCGAGGTTCCGGACGCGGATCGGCTCGCCGATCTGCGCCGCGGGCCGGCCGTACCGAGCATGTCGTTCGTCCGAGTGCCCGACGGCAAGAGCGGCAAGAACCGGGTGCACTTCGAGATCACGCCGATCGACGGCGACCAGCGCTCCGAGCTGGACCGGCTGCTCGCGCTCGGCGCGTCGACCGTGGACCTCGGCCAGGGCGAGAACCGTTCATGGGTCGTACTGGCAGACCCGGAGGGCAACGAGTTCTGCCTCGCGCGCAGCCTCGCGCCGGGCGAGTTCGAGCTGTAGCAACCGGCCGGGTCAGCCGGCACTGCCACGGCCCTCCGCGACGGTCCCCGGAGGCTCCGTTGTCACCTGCGCGGTGTCGTCGTCATCGAATGCGCGGGTATCCCGCGGTGGCAGGAGAGGCTCCCGCTCGGAGGGTTGCCCGGTCTCGATGCGCTGGCCCCGGGCGAGTTCGGCGTCGAACTCCGCCCCCAGCAGCACGGCGATATTGGAGATCCACAGCCACACCAGGAACACGATCACCCCGGCCAGCGTGCCGTAGGTTTTGTTGTAGGAGCCGAAATTCCCTACATAGAAGGCGAATCCGGCCGAGGCCAGCACCCACACCACCACCGCCAGCACACCGCCGGGGCTCAGCCACCGGAATCCCGGGTGTTTCACGTTGGGTGCGGCCCAGTACAACAAGGCGAACGCCAAACTCACCAAGAGCGCGATCACCGGCCATTTCGCGATGTCCCACACCAGCACCCCGGCCGACCCGACGCCCAGCAGTCGCCCGACCCGCTCGGCCACCCCACCGGTCGCCACCACACCCACCGCGCACACCGCGAGCAGCACCACTACCGCCAGGGTCAAAACCAGGCGCAGCGGCACCGTTTTCCATATCGGCCGCCCTTCGGGCATCTCGTAGATCGCGTTCGAGGCTCGCATGAACGCACCCACATATCCGGACGCCGTCCACAGCGCCCCCGCGATACCCACGATGGCGACCGGTCCCGCCAGCCCTTGAGACCGGCCCACCTCACGGATCGCGTTGACCAAGATCTCACGGCCCTGTCCGGGAACCAGCGTGTTGATGTTGTCGATCAGCGTCTGCGTCGCCGCCGGGCCCAGCAAACCCAGCATCGCGGTGAGCACCACGATCGCCGGGAAGATCGACAACACGCTGAAGTAGGTCAACGTGGCAGCCCAGTCGGTCAAGTTGTCCCGCTGGAACTGCTTGACCGTCCGTTTCAACACCTGCCACCACGAACGCTTCGACAGATCCGTCGGGCCCTCGGGCTCGTCCTCCCCCGCCCGATTCCCGGTGACGCCACCCTGCCGCACTCGTCGTCGCTCCACCGCGCTGCACCTCAGCCCACGATCGGCACTGCTCTCCACTCAAAGCCAGGTACCCCGATCTCGCTTCGCTAGACCTCGGCTTCTCGATTTCCGAGCCGACCGGCCCGAGCGGTGTGCATCCGAAGAACTGGCTGACCTCGGGGGCTGATCCGTTCATCAGGCATACATCCGGATCGACGACGGCTGGAGGAAGGTGTTCGAGATCTCGAACCGCGCCTTGTTCCCGAAGGTCGGGAGTACCGAGTTCGCGAACTGTGCGACGTCCTGGTCTTCGAACAGCGCCGTCTCCGCGGCCAGCCAGTCCGGGCAGCCCGCGGTCCCGACCTGGGTGGCCGCCTTCGCGACCAGCGCGTCGTACCGCGGGTTGTCGATATGCGCGAAGTTCGTGCCCTCGGGCGGGCGGTTGCCGGAGACGAACGGGGTCAGCTGGCTCGGCAGGTTCAGGCTGACCGGCGCCATCGAGAGGTCCCAGTCGCCGGAGGCGAACAGCGTCTGGCTGGTCGCCGGGCTGTCCAGGCCCTTGAGTGTCACGTCGACGCCCGCCTCCTTCCAACCCCGCTGCATCAGCTCGGCGGCCGGTGTCATGGTCGCTCCGATCTGCGTGCCGTAGATGGCGGTCAGCGCGAGACGTTTGCCGTCCTTCGTCCGGATGCCGTCCGGTCCCGGCTTCCAGCCCGCCGCCTCGAGCGCGGCCTTGGCCGCGGCGAGATCGAAGCCGGGGATGTGCCCGGTGGCGGAGTCGCCGGTGCACGCCGCCGGTTCCATGGTGATCAGACTCCGGACGGGCGCGCCGGCGTCCCTGGTCAGCACCTTGGCGACCTGGGCGAGGTCGACTGCCTGCACCAATGCGCGGCGCATCGTCTGGTCCGCGCCGAACCGACCGGGTGCCTGGTTGAACCACAACTCGCCGAGTGCCACGGTCGTGTCGGCGTGGAACAGCCCGCGTGCCCGCAGCCGCTGCTGGTCCGGCCCGACCACCTGGGCGGCGTTGAGCTCGCCGGACAGCAGCAGGTTCGTGACGGTGGTCATGTTGGGGATGACCCGGATGATCACCTTGTCCGGCAAGCCCTTCTGCCGCGGATCGAAGGTGCCGGGGCCCCAGTGGTAGTCCTTGCGCCGGGTCAGCGTGTAGTGGTCGTTCGGGACGATCTCGGACACGGTGAACATGCCGGTGCCGTTCTCGCCCCTGGCCAGCGTCGCGCGGTCGGCGAGGCCCTTCGCGCAGACGATCGGGATGTTGCCGATGTTGCGCAGCAGGAACGCGTCCGGTGCCCCGCTGGTGACCTTCACCGTGCCCGCGGAATCGTCGGCGACCGCTTTCGTGCCCACCTTCACCGTGTTGCCCGCGATCGGCGACTTGTTCGCCGGGTCGCCGATGAAGTCGATGTTCGCCGCGACGTCCTTCGCGGTGAGCGGGCTCCCGTCGGGACAGGTGATGCCTTCGCGCAGGGTGAAGGACGCGGTGGTCGTGGTGGCCTCCCACCGCGCCGCGAGGCCGGCCTCGGGTTGTCCCTTGCCGTCCACGCCGAGCAACCCGTCATAGAGGTAGCGGCCGATCTCGCCGGCGATCGAGAGCACGGTGAGCGCCGGGTCGAGCGTCCCCGGATCCGAGCCGACGGCATAGGTGAAAGTCTTGCCGTCGGCCAGTGGCCGGTTCGCGTCCGGGTCCGTGCCGGAGGGCGCCGGTGCGGAGCACGCGCTCACGGTCAACGCGACCACGACCGCCGTCACGGCGGTGTGCCGGGCAGTTTTCATGGGAATTCTCCTACGGTGTCACGTTCTCGGCGGCGAGGTGGTCGAGCGCCAGCCGGGCGGCGGCGCCGATGGACGCGTCGACCTCGGGAAGGCGGCCCTCGAAGGAATGGGCGCGGGTGAACACCGCGACCGCGAAACGGCGGCCCTCGGGCAGGGTCACCACTCCCGCTTCGTTGCGGATGCCCGGCAGCGTCCCGGTTTTCGCGGCTATCCGCACATCGGAGGGGAATCCGGCGGACAGCCGGTGCGGCCAGATCTGCTGGGCCATGATCGTCCGAACGCGTTCGCAGGCCTCGGGTTCGCCCGCCCGGTCGGTCCAGATCGCGTCCAGCAGTTCGGTCGTCTCGCGCGGTGTCGACGAGGTTTCCCTTTCCGGGTCGCACATCGACAGGTTCCGCAGCTGTTCGCCGGTGGCTTCGGCCAGCAGCGCGTCGATTTCGGCGAGGTCGGTCCCGCCGAGTTCGGCGAGCCCGATGCGGAACGAGTCCTCGCAGGAGCCGATCAGGCGGGTACGGGTCAGCCCGAGGTCGGCGACCACCCGGCAGATCGTCTCCTGACCGATCCGGTTCCAGATCAGGTCGGTCGCCGCGTTGTCGCTCATCGTGAGCATGAACCAGGCGAGGTCGCGCCAGGTCATCTCGACGTCGTCGGCGCAGCCCGCGGTGCCGATGCCGCCGATCCGGTACCGCGCGGTCACCTTCGTGTACTCGGTCTCGTCGAGCCGTCCGGCCACCACTTCCCGGGCGTACGCGAGCGCGATCGGGATCTTGAAGACCGAGGCGAGGACCACTTGATCGTCGGCGCCGACCGACACCTCGGCACCGTCCGGCACGCCGATTTCCCTGGCGTGCAGCGAACCTTCGGCCCCCGCGGCGGCGAACACCGCCTCGATCCGTTCGCGGATGTCGTTCACCGGGTCACCCGCCGGTCCGCGCGTCCGGTGTGGAGGAACCGGGCCCGGCCGGTGCCGTCGTCGCCGACGAACTCGTGGGGCATGTAGGCGCCAGGGAGTTCCGGGACGACGGCGACGAAGGTTTCGCCATGCCACGGCAGCAGTTCGACCGTGCCCGAGGGCTCGTCGAGTTCGGCGAACTCTCCCTTCGGGGTGCGCCGGAGCCAGAGCCTGCCACCCTCCTCGGTGACGACGGTGGAGACGACCCTCGACGAGTATTCGCCCACGTACCGGGAAAGATCGGCCGGCACCGCCGCGGGATCCGGCTCGGGCAGCGGTGGAACCGTGATACCGGCGAGTTCGTGCATCAGTTTGGTGGCGACCTCGTGGTAAGCCCGCAACGCGGCCCCTCCGTTGGTCAGCAACGCGAACGCGACGTCGCGCTCCGGCGCGACACGCAGGAAGGCGGACTGGCCGATCGTGCCGCCGTCGTGGCCGATCACCGTGCCGCCCTGCCAGCCGAAGTCCGCCCAGCCGAGGCCCCAGTACGCGCCCATGACGCCGAGATCCGGTACGGCGATCTGCCGCTCGCGCATGGCGCGCACCGACTCCGGCGACAGCACCTGGGCACCGTTGTCGGCCTTGCCTTCGTTCAAGTGCATGCGGGCGAAGGTCAGCAGATCGCGCGGGCACATGACCAGCGTCGCCCCGGCGGGGGCGTTGGAGCGGGCGAGCGACCAGACCTTCGTGGGCACCGGCCCGCCACCCGTTTCCGGCAGGTCGTGACCGACCGCGACGCGATGGCGGACGGCGTCCTCGGCGCCGCAGCCGGCGTGGGTCAGGCCGAGCGGGCCGATCAGCCGCTCGCGCACGCAGTCGTCCCAGTACTCGCCTCGCAGCACCTCGACGATGCGGCCGAGCACGCAGTAGCCGGCGTTGCTGTAGGAGAATCGCTCGCCCGGTGGGAACAGCTGCGGCACTTCCGCCAGCAACGGGATTAGCTTCGCCACCGCGTCCTCACCGGTTCCGGTGTCGGCGAAGACGTCACCTTCGAACCCGCCGGTGTGACACGCCAGCTGCCGGACGGTGATCGTGGCGGCGGCCTGCTCGTCGGCGAGCCGGAACTCCGGCAGGTAGTCGCGCACGGGGCGGTCGAGGTCGACCAGGCCCTCGTCGACCAGCTGCATGATCAGCGTGATCGTCCAGACCTTGGTGATCGACCCGATCTGGAATACCGAGTCCTTTGTGGACTCCACCCCGGTGCTCGTGTTCAGGACACCCGCCGCGTGCTCGACGACCTCGCCGTCGGCGAGCACCGCGATCGCGGCACCGGGGACCCGGTGCCGGTCCAGCAGGACGGCGAAATTCTCCCGGAGCCAGGTATCGATTTCGGAGATCTTCGACATGTGCACCTCTTGTCCGGTGTGGATGGTCCGGCGTTGCGGGAATGCTAGGTCCGGTGGAGGCGCCGGTTGTTCGTCCGGATCGAGGAGAGCCGCGGGAGAAGTTCGTCCGCGCGGAGGAACCCCGGGATCGGTGGTGTCTCAGGCCGTTTCGGGCCGCGTGCCGTGGAGCAGCAGATGCAGCTGCACCATCGCCGCGAACCGGTCCCTGGGGTCGTCGAGGTCGATGCCGCCTATCTCGGCCAGCCGGCGCAACCGGTAGCGGAAGGTGCTCGGATGCACATAGGCCGCCGCCGACGCGGCGTTGGTGTCCCCGAACGAGTCGAGCCAGCACCGCAGCGTGTGCACGAACTGGGACTGGTGTTCGCGGTCGTAGGCCAGCAACCTCGCGATCGGCCCGGTCGCGACGTCGCCGCGGGCCGCGGAAAGGTCCGCCAGTTCGAGCATCAGCGCGTCGATGTGCGCGTCCTCCGCCGTGAGCACCCGCTTGGCGCCGCCGTTGGCGAGCAGCACCCGCAACGCCCGGTCCGCCCCGACGCGAGAGTCGTACAGGCCCGAGCTGTCGAGCGCCGTCGGTCCGACGCCGATCGTCGCGGAGACCCGGTGCCCGATTCGTTCCAGGAACGCGGCCGCGACGCGCACCGAGCGTTCCTGCTGATCACCGTGGTTCCCGGGCACGATCCCGTACACGACCTCGCCGATGAGCGCGACCGCCGATCGCGGCTGGACCGCGCTCAGGTGAAGGGCGAGCGCGTCGGCGACGCGATGGCGTTCGGTGGCGAGCCGGGCGTCGTCGTCGGCCGAGTCGAGCAGACCCATCGCGAGCACGACGGCGGGCCGGCCGAGCAGGCCGAGGCGCGCGACGGCTTCCGGGGCCCCGCGCCCGCCTTCGAGGGCGGTACTCACCAGATCGGCTCGCAGCCGGCGTTCGACATCTTCTCCGGCGCGCAGCCGGAGCAGGTGCAACGCCACGATCTTCGTGGCGTCCACCAGCGCCGCCGCACGTTCGTCGCTCAGCGCGTGATCGACCACGGCCCAGATCGAGCCGAGCACCTCATCGCCGGCCCGGACGGCGGCCACCGCCCTGGGACGGTTCTCGCCATCGTCGTCCGGATAGAAATAGACCGGTCCCGTCTCGTGATAAAGACGGTCGAAGAAGCCACTCTCGGCCAAGCCCCGGGTGTACCGCTCCGGCACCTGGCGGCCGAGGATCGTTTCGACCCGCGGCGGATCGGTCTCGTCCTGGCGGCCGGAGAAGGCGAGCACTCGCGAGTCACGGTCCTCGATGGTGATCGGCGCGTCGAGCAACGCGGCGATCGCGTTGGCGAGCGCGAACAGGTCGCCGGTCGAAATTCCGCCGAGTGCCTGCGGAGAGACGTCGCCGACGTCGCCCTCGGCCAGCAACGTACGGAGCATCGCGGCCAGTTGCGTCCACGACGCCCTGCTCGCCAGGCCGACCAACGCCACCCCGGAGGCGGCGGCCGCTCGCGCCAGCTCGGCCGGGGCGGAGACCGGCGACCGCACGACCAGCGCGGACGCACCGCGTTCGCCGAGTTCGTGCAGCAGCTTCACGATCTCACCGGATTCGCGCACCCCGACCCCGAGCACCACGGCCCGGTCGGGGAACTCGGCGTCGTCGTACGGGTCGTGGATCACCACGCCGCCGAGGGGACGCCGGGTGTCCCGGCCGACCGCGAGCGGCTCGAGGAGCACGTCGCCGAGTGCTTCGATGACACGGTTCAGACTCGTATGCGGTTTCGCGTTCACCGCGGTTCACCGCGCAGCGGTCTGCCGGGGAACGCGTCGGTGAGCAGTCGCCCGTCGCGGACCACCGGAGTGCCCGAGACGAAGAGGTGCCGGACGCCGAGCGAAGGCCGGGTCGGGTCGAAGTACGAGGCGGTGTCGGTGATCGTGGCCGGGTCGAGGACGACGATGTCGGCGTCCGCGCCGACGTCCAGCCTGCCCTTCGCCCGCGCGGCCGGCGCGACCTCGTCCAGCACCCGCGCGGGCAGATAGGAACAGCGGCGGAACGCCTCCAGCCAGGTCCAGGTGCCGGTTTCGCGCACCATCAGGCGAAGCGCCTTCGAGAACGTCCCCGCCGTGCGCGGGTGTGTCACCCCGCCTGGAGGAAGCGGCCATCGGGTGCTCTCGCCGGTGCCGTCGGGCCAGTACACCGGCATCGCGTCGCTCGCGATGATCGAATCGGGGAAAGCGAGCGACCTGTGCAGCAGAGCCCGTTCTCCCGGATCCTGCTCGTCGAGTGACTCGAGAAGGCACGGCGCTCCCGGCGTTTCGCTCCGGACCTGCCGCAACCGCGCCTCGTCGGCGATCCGCTCACCGGTCTCCAGCAGCACCACCCGTGTCGGATCGAGGCCGTTCATCCGCAGCCGCTCCGGGGCGAGGAAGAACGCACCGACCGCGGTGCAGCCCGCCCCGTAGGGATATGCCTCCACCGTCACCCGCGACCCGGCGGAGCGGGCGGCCTCCAGCGCGGCGAGCACCCGGTCGACATGGTGCCCCGACGTGCTGTTGACGTGACAATGGTGCATCGCCGCCCCGGTCTCGGCCGCGGCGATCGCGATCTCCTCCGAACCGTCGACCGGCGTGTCCGGGTCGACCTCGACCAGCTCGCGGACGTGCGTGTACGTAGGCGCTCCGGCCCGCTTGGCAAGCCTCGCCAAGGCCAGGAACTCGGCCGGGTCGCTGGCGGGCGCGTACCCGAGGAGCACGCCGACGCCGAGCGCACCCGCCGCCAGCTCGTCTTCCAGCAGGGACAGCCAGGAAACCAGTTCGGGTTTCGACGAAGACCGCTGCCAGGCCGGATCGCCCAGTACCGAAAGCGCGGTGGCGAAGTTCGCGTCCGGCTCGACCCCGGCCAGCACCTTCGCCCGGGCGGAACCCCAGGAAGCGGAGAAACCGTAGTGCAGCGGCCGCCCCGCCGAGGCCGCCTCCGCGTACGCCCGGCCGACAGGCATCATCCCGGCCTCCAGATCGAGCGCCGTGGTGACCCCGTCCATCGCCTGCAACCGGTGACCCGCGATCGAATG
This sequence comes from Amycolatopsis sp. WAC 04197, assembly GCF_003947475.1. NCBI lineage: Bacteria > Bacillati > Actinomycetota > Actinomycetes > Pseudonocardiales > Pseudonocardiaceae > Amycolatopsis > Amycolatopsis sp. WAC 04197. Next base: position 176,369 of record NZ_QHJK01000008.1, read on the forward strand.
CACGTGGCTGTGCAGATCGACGAAACCCGGCCCGACGAGGTATCCGGCGACGTCGATCGCGATCTGGTCCTCGGCCTCCGGCAGGCCCGGTCCGACGGCGACCACCCTGCCGTCATCGACCAGCACGTCGGCGGTGCCGTCGAACCCGGTGGCCGGATCGACGACGCGACCGCCGCGCAAGAGCGTGCGCATACCTGCCCTCCTAGCCTCGTTGGCGACGACACTAGGTCGATCCGCGGGCGGCCCGTTCGTCCCGCACGATGAATCCCGGCGAGAATTTCCTCCGCGAGCACGAACTCCGGGACAGGTTCGCCCCGATGCGGGGAGGTGTGGCTTCCCGCCTGGCGGGGTATTCGCCGCCTGATCATGTGCCCAGCCGAAGGACGTCAGATGAGCGACAACACGCAGCCGAGCGACACTCCGAGCCCGGAGAAACCCCGCGAAGACTGGGCGACCGGCGACGAGCCGATGACCGGGCCCCAGCGCTCCTACCTCGGCACCCTCGCCCAGGAGGCGGGCGAGACGGTTCCGGAGGGCTTGACCAAGGCGGAGGCGTCAGAGCTGATCGACCGCCTCCAGAACCAGACCGGACGGGGACAGTAAGGGCCAGCAGGGTCATGCCGAGGTTGCGCAAAGCTCCTTGCGGCGAAGCCGCAGCTGTCGGCGACCCTGTCCAGCGACCCCAGGCCCGGCTTCGCGCAGAGCGCTTCAGGTGACGCGAAAGACCGGCCAGCCGATCTCGGTGCGCCACGCAGCCGGATCGCCGGTGTCACGCGGGCCGACGAGGTAGACCTCCCGCACCGGCCCGGCCACCGACATCGCGTTCTCCACCACCCAGGTCCCGAGCTCGCCGTAAGTGACCTCGACGCCGTCGTGCACACCGACGTGGGTGGTGACGGCCAGTTCCGCGGCCGGAAGAGTCACGGGGTGCACGCGTCCGGTGTGAGGTGGCGCGGCGGTCGGCAGGTACAGGAGCGCGTGACCGCGCTCCTGTTCGAACAGGGCGTTGTCGTAGTTGCCACCCAGGGGGCCGGTCGCGGCGGCGCCGACGGCCGCCTCCAGCTCGGCCACCGCGCCCGCGAACCAGGCATCGACGTCGCGATGCCCGACCACGGCCTCCACCGCCGCGACCGTCCGGGCGGGCTCCGCGCGCAGCTCGACGTCGATCGGCGCGGGGTCGGGCCGGAGCAAGCGCCGCAACGACACGACCGCGGCCCGGGTGCGGTCGAGCACGTCCTCGAGGCGTTGCAGGTGATCCGTGACCAGAGCCGCCCGGACACCGGGATCGGGGGTCCTCAGGATGCGCTGCACATCGTTCAAGGGGACGTCGAGTTCACGGAGCCGGTGAATGACCTGCGCGGTCGGGATCTGGTCGACACCGTAGTAGCGGTAACCGGTGGTTTCGTCCACCACGGCGGGTTCCAGCAGGGCCGCCTCGTGGTACCGGCGCAGTGTCCGCACGCTCAGGTGGGTCAGCCGCGAAAACTCCCCGATGCTCAGCATCCCCTCATCCTGGACCCTCCCCCTGGGAGAGAGTCCACGGCTTGACCCTCCCACGCCGCGAGGCCACACGATCGACTCATGACACCGCACACCGACCTCCTGTCCGATCTGCTCCCGACCACCGTCCGCGAGTTCTTCGCCGCCCACGTCGTCCACGACGCCGACACCGCCTCGTCGTTCCTCACCGAGGACGCGGTGATCATCGACCAGGACGAGACCTTCCACGGCCGAGAGAAGACCCACGCGTTCCTGCGGGACGCCGGGACCGAGTTCGAGTACACGACCGAACAGATCGGCGCCCACCGCGCCGACGACAATCACTGGGTCGTGACCGTGCGGCTCGAAGGCAACTTCCCCGGCGGCGTCGCCGAGCTCGACTACCGGTTCACGCTCCGGGACGACCGCATCGCCGAAATCGTCATCGCCAACCACACGGCCTGACCGAACCCGCGCACGTCGATCTTGAATGGAGAAAAATCATGAAGACTTGGTTCATCACCGGCGGGACGCCCGGAGGGTTCGGTCTGGTCTACGCCGAGGCCGCACTGGAGCAGGGCGATCGAGTCGCGGTGACCGTGCGTCGGCCTGCCGAGCTGCGGGAATGGGCTGAGCCTTACGGCGACCGCGTGCTGGTTCTCGAGCTCGACGTCACCGATGCCCAGCAGGTGCGTGCGGCGGTCAAGGCGGCGGAGGAGCGGTTCGGCGGAATCGACGTGCTCGTCAACAACGCGGGCCGCGGCTGGTTCGGCTCGATCGAAGGGGCCCCTGACGAGACGATCCGCCGCACGTTCGACCTCAACCTGTTCGCCGTGGTCGACGTGGTGCGTGCGGTCCTGCCGGGTATGCGGGCACGCGGCGGCGGTTGGATCGTGAACATGTCGTCGGTGGCGGGCCTCGTCACCGCACAGGGGTTCGGCTATTACTCGGCGGCGAAGTTCGCGGTCGAAGGACTGTCGGAGACGCTGCGGCTCGAGGTCGAGCCGTTCGGTGTGCGGGTGCTCGTCGTAGAGCCGGGAGCAACCCGCACCAATGCCTTCGCCGACTTCCAGGACCAGCCCGTCAACGAGGTCGTCGACGCCTACGTACCGATGGTCGAGAGCGTCAAGGCGGCGTTCGTGGACCACAACGGCAAGCAAGAAGGCGATCCCGTGCGGGGAGTGCGGGCCGTGCTCAGCGCGATGAGCGCACCCGTTCCGCCGCGCCGGATCGTGCTCGGCAACTCCGGCTACGACGTCGTCACCGCGATGCACGAGAACGCCCTCGTGGAGCTACGCGCCAACGAGAAGCTCTCACGCAGCACGGACTTCTAGCCCAGCGGCTGCGGGCCGCTCGTGCTCAGGTTGCTGCGCAAGGACTTCGGCGATGATGTCGGTGATGGCGTGGTGGGCGGAGCTACTGCACCCTGGAAAAGAACCATTCGCTTGCAGCAGCGCGGTGTCGAAGTAGGTCGACGGGGCCGACCGCGCGTTCAGGCCACGCGGGAGTTCAGTCGTGGTGATGCTTCCGCGCCAGTTCCGCCGTCGCTTCGGCGATCTTCCGTTCCAAGCTCGGCTCGTCGGCGAGCAAGGCGAGAATCTCGTCAGCGCTCAGCTTCAGCAGCCTTCCGCTGACCTGCGCCGCCAGAACGGGCTGATACCTCTGCACGCGAGGAAGCAAAGCTTCACCGAGCCAAACCTTGCGCTGTTCCGGCGTGAGGTCGGCGGGCATCTCGTCCTGGGGCGAACTCACGCCGACCGCCGCACCCGGCCGGTCGACGCCACCAAAGCCGCGCACCGCGACAACGAGATGTGGCGACGGCGCGCCATCTCCCGCAGTTCGCCACCAGCCCGTTCACGGCTGACGCCTCGAGCGACCAGAATGGCCTCCGCCCGCTCGACATCTCCAACGGGCACGATCGCTTTCCTGCGAAACAACACTGCGTTTCCTCCGGCGGCACTTCACGACGACTCAAGGCGTTTACCCACGATCCGCGGAATCAAACCAGGGATCCCATGAAAGGAAACCTGGCTGGACGGTGTTTGACGAGACGCCGATGCGGGCACCACCAGCCAGTCCCCATCGTGGCGGCGGTTCGTTTCGGCCGCTCCAGGAAAGTGAGTCACCATGATCGTGCTCGGAGTCATCATTCTCGTGATCGGCCTGATCGTCGACATTCCCGTGTTGACCACCATCGGCGCCGTCGTCGCCGTCGTGGGCGTGGTTCTCGCGATCCTCGGCAGCACGGGACGCAAGGTGGGCGGCCGCGCCCACTGGTTCTGAGCCACTCGTTCGAACCGACGGCCCCGGTCCACGTTTCACCCGGACCGGGGCCACGTTCTTCCCTCTCGGCACTTTCTTCTCCACCGCACCTGCGAGGACCACGATGCCTGAGCCGACCACGCCGGAACCCCTCCCGGCCGAACTACGAGCGCTGGCCGCCGAGGCCGACGCGCTCGCCGAGCGGACCGCGGAAATGGCCGCTCGGCTGGCGGCCACGGACGACGGGCACCTGCAACGGCTCGCGCAGCCGATGAACAAAGCCACCGACGATCTGGCCGGCTACACCGGCGAGATCGCCAGAACCGCCGAGTCCCTGGCCCGTGTCCGGGTGTCCCGCGATCCCCATCTGTGCGACGTGCCCTGGGGAGTCTGCCCTGTCCACGGCGTCACCTTGCACTCGCTCGGCGACCGGGCCTGGTGCACCGCGACGGGCTGTGACAACTCCTGGGATTACGACCGGCTGCACACCCCCTGCACGGAACCGGCCGCGGCGATCGCCACCGATCGCGACGGTGTGACCGGCTCGCTCTGCTCCGCCCACGCGTCGGACGCCGCGCGGCGACTGGACGGATGCAGCATCGAATATCTCGATCACCGGGCGACGAACGGCTGACCGATCCCGTTCCGCGGTGTTGACCACGGCGGGTGATCAACGCGCGGCGATTCATCACCCCTACTCCGGGAAACGATTCCGAGCACATACTCTGAGTGGGCTCGCCCCATCGTTACCGGTTCTCCTCCGTTTTCCCCGATCGTGTGAATTCACCGAACATCTGCGACCTGGGAGAACTCGGCAAAGCCGCAGGCAGATCCTCCCGTGCGCGCATGGTGATCATTGATTAACACATCGCGCCGATGTTAGGAATGTTCCCCACGGAAGCGAATTCCGTTGTGGAACACTCTGCCCAAGGACAAGGCACTCGATGACCAACCTGCAGACCTTCAGCGGTCGCGCGCGCCCTCGTATGGTTTTCCTTCTCCTCCCCTTGACAGTGGTCGCCTTGCTGACCGGCTGCGGAACGAAAGGCGGCAACGGTGCCACCGACGGTTCCATGACCACGCCGGCGGTGGAGCCCGCGGCCGTCGCACTCCCGGAGGCGAACACCTTCGGCGAACTGGCCTCCGCGCCCGCGGACCCGTCCCCCACCGCCCCGACCGGCGGCGAAGTACTGCATCCCAAGGAGGACGCGGTCGTCTTCCGTACCCCCGGTGGTGAGCCGATCGCCCGCCTCCCCCGAACCCAGATCGGATCGCCGACCTGGGTTCCGGTGATCGCCCGGCAGGGTAACTGGGCGCAGGTCCTGTTGCCCACGAGGCCCAACGGAGCGACCGGCTGGCTACACGCCACCCCGGATGCCGTGGAATCGGCACAGAACGATTTCCGCGTCACCGTGGATCTCGCGGGTTTTCGGCTGGAAATCCACGAAGCGGGCAAGCCGGCCGGCTCGTGGACCATCGGCACCGGAAAGCCGGAACACCCCACGCCGACCGGCCGCGCGTTCATTCTCGCGTCGATCCAGGAAAGCGTGAACACCTACAGCCCGATCGTGCTGCCGCTGAGCAGCCATTCCGCTTCACACGAAACCTTCGGTGGCGGTCCCGGCACCGTCGGCCTGCACACCTGGCCGGACAACAGCTTCGTCGGCAAAGCCACCAGCGACGGCTGCATCCGCGTCACCCGCGAGGCGTTGAACCGCCTCGTCGAATTGCCGCTCGGCACCATCGTCCAGATCACCTGACACCCGATCACGGAGGTATTTTCCGTTGTTCCCACGCACTACGAGCGCGCTCGCCGGTACGGCGGTGGCACTCCTGACCTTCACCGCCACTCCCGCCCAGGCCGCACCGGCCGACTCCGCGTTCGCCGTCGCCGCGTCCGGGCTGGTCAAGATTCCCCGCACCCCAGCCGTCTCCGGAACCGGCAAGGAATCTCTCGTGTCGGCGGGTTTGCCGACCCCCGGCCCCTCACTGCTCACCGCGAAGGCCTTGACCGCCGAGGTGAGACCAGGGCGAGCCGAGTCCGTTGTCACCGGCCTCGCGCTCAACCTCGGCCTGCTACCCGCCACGCTCCCGCTACCCGGGCTGAGCGCTGAAGCGATCAGGGCAGAATGCCGCGAAGGCAAAGGTTCGGTGTCGATCGCGAAGCTGAAGGCCGGCGGTAAGGTCCTCGACCTCGACCAGGTGCCGCCGAACACCACCGTCCCGGTGGCCCAGCTGATCGAACTCGTGGTGAACAAGCAGACCAAGAACAACGACGGCACCCTCACCGTGACCGCGGTATCGGCCAGGCTGCTCGGCCAGACCCAGACCGTGGACATCGCTTCGGCCACCTGCGCCAAGGCAGGCACTTCGCCGGAACCGACGACCAAGCCCGCCGCCGACAAACCCCAGCCCAGCGGCAAAGCGCCCAAACCCACCCCGGTTCCCGCGCATCTGGACGTCACCGGCTGATCTCAGCAGTCGGCCGAGGCGTGGCACGCGGTCACCAGCAAAGCGCCAGTGTCTGCCTCCGTTCCCGGACGGCCAGCGCGACCGAGGCCGCGGCCAGCCCGCTCATGACCACCGTCGCGGCCGCCAGCCGTCGGAGCCGCCACGCGGATCGGTCCGCCTGGGCCGTCTCTTCTTCGCGGGCCTGGATGCTCGCGTCGAGGAACTGGTGTTCCCGGAGGGTCAGTCTCGTCGATCCGGCCAACGTGGTCGCTTCGTCGAGCTGGCTGCCCCGGTAGAGCGGCGCCGGGTCGCGGTTCGCGCGTTCCCACACCCCTGCGGCTTCGGTCAGCCGCCGGTGCAGGTACAGACGGCCGCGACCGGTGGACAGCCAGTTCCGCAGCCGCGGCCACTCGCGGATGAGCGCGTCGTGCGCGAACTCCAGCCCGTCGGCGTCGGCGATCACGAGCCGGGCATCGACCAGCCGGGCGACCACCGGGGCGGCGGCCGGGTCGAGTTCGTGCGCGGGGACGCGCCGCCGGGTGTCGTAACCATCGAATCCCAGCGTGGTCAACCGGAGGAACACGTCCCGTGCTTGCCGCTGCCCGATTCGGTCGAACTCGCAGAAGACCTTCTCGGCCGTATCGGCCAGGGCACGAGTTATCCCGCCGGACGCCTGGTACGCCGCGAGGGTGAGCGTGGCGCCGTGAGGGCGTCGCCAGGTGCGGCGCATCGCCTGGGAGACGAGCGGGAGAACACCGTGCCCGCCCGCCGTCTCGGCCATGATCGTGGCGACCAGCGCGCCTTCCAGCTGGTGTCCGGTGGCGATCGCCGGTCGCATGATCGCCGAGCGTAGCTGCTCTGCGGTCATCGGCCCGGTGTCGACCAGGTTCCCGGGGCTCAGCGCCGCGGCGAGCGCCGGGTACCTGTCGCAGTGTCCGATGAAGTCCGAACGCACACCCACCACGAGCCGGGTCCGGCCGTCCGGTTCCTGGACGGCGTGCAGGAGCACCGCGACGAAGGCGTCACGCTCCTCCGCAGTCCGGCAGCGGGTGAAGACCTCTTCGAACTGATCGACGACGAGCAGCAGTTCCGCGTCCGCGTGCCGCCTCGCCAGCAGCTGACGGACACGCAGATGCAGTCCCGCGGGATCCGCCGTCAGCTCCCCGTGCAGCCGGACCGCCGATCCGCCGCTGACCGCGGCCAGCTGGATCGCGCTTTCCCGGAGCGGATGCGGTCCGGGAGTGAGTCGCACGATCGTCCGATCCCGGCCGGATCTCCGGACGGCCGCGATCAGCCCGGCCTCCAGCAAGGAGGACTTGCCGGATCCCGATGCGCCGGAAACCGCGATGAGTCGCCGTTCGGTGACTTGGCGCGACAATTCTTCGACGAGGTGCTCGCGACCGAAGAAATACCCTGCCTGATGCGCCCCGAATGCGGCGAGACCCGGATAGGGGATCTCTTCGTCGATTTCCTCGGGCTCCGGGGCACGGTTCATCGCGGTGATCGAATACCAGCGCTCCTCCCACTCGGCGAGGTCGCCTTCACAGGCCCGGACATAGGCCAAGGTCACCGCCAGAGTCGGCAGTTTCCGGCCGCCCGCCGCGTCGGACAAGGTGCTCGCCGCGTAGTGGGCCCGCTTGCTCAATTCGCGATACGGCGGGCTTCCGGCGTTCTCGCGTAATCGTCGTAGCTCCCCCGCGAACTGTGACAACGAATCTTCGTCCGTAACAAATGGACGTTCATACCGTGGCATCAGCCACCCCCCAGGTGTCTGCTTTTCTCCATTGTCCGGAAGTTTGTCGTTCGCTGTCCACTCCCCGGCACAGAACGCTCCCGCCGCACTAGACAGGTGACAGCGGGTGCCGCGCTTTACGCGGCGCTCGTGCTCGAAAACCGGAAACGATCACCGGAGGGGAAATGGATAACGTGACGATCCGCAGAATCGCGGTGGCGGCGGGGGCCGTGGCGCTGACCGGGGGTGTCCTGCTGGCAGGCGCCGGCTCGGCGTCCGCCGACACGAAGGGGAAGCATCACTCGGCGATCGGCGGGGAGGTCGGCACCAGCCACGTGGCCAGGTGGACGACCACCTACTACGACGGCGTCGCGTGGAACGCCACCGTGTTCGTGGACTACGGCCGCAGCGGTGCCTGGACCAAGTGCTCGGACGGCCACGAAACCCACGGACCGTTGGTGGGACCGGGCACCTGGCTGTGGGGCGGTGACTGCTACAACCACGGCCGCATCGTCAACTACGGCTGGTACGACGGCTGACAGTGATCTGGTCGGCGGCCCGTTCCCTTGTCGTGGGGCGGGCCGCCTCGTCCTTCGGCCGTGCTTCGAGTTGCAGGACGGCCGCCGCCCAGGAATTGTCGGCATATGACTGCCGTGACGATTCCCCGTCCAGTTGCTGGTGACGTCGTGGACCTCATCCTGGACGACCACCGCCTGTTCGAACAGCTCCTCCGTGACCTGCGGGACGCGACCGCGGACCGGGAAGGTGCCCGAGCCGCGTTGTCGGCGGCACTGATAGCGCACGGTGAAGCCGAAGAACAGGATGTCTACCCCGCCCTGCGGCGCAAGGACGCCATCGACAAGCACGAGCAGGAGCACGGCGAGGAAGAACACGCCGAAGGCAACCAGGCGCTGTTGGACCTGCTGGAATGCAAAGGCACCGACACACAGAAATTCGACGACGCGGTCGAGAAGCTGGCTGAGGCGCTCATGCACCACATCGGCGAGGAAGAGCAGACGATCCTCAACCCGGCGCGCACCGAAGTGAGCGAGAAGGTCCGCCAAGACCTGGGCACGGCGTGGGCCAAACGCCGCAACGCCCTGCTCGACCAGGACTGCGGTTCGATCGAGTTCGTCAAGAAGGTGGTGGCCCGAGCGGAGAAGTCGGGCCTGCTTTCCTCCGACGACGACGAGTGACCGCCCCGAATCGACGATGCCGCGTGCGCTGAGCGCGAGCGGGCGGTTGTGCGCCAGTGCGTTACCCCGATTCGTGCCGTTTCTTCGTGCGCCAAGCGATCAGTGGAACCGCGAGGACACCCAGGACGATCACGACCAGGATCGTGACGCCGAGGGCATTCGCCGGAACCAGAGGCTTGATCACGAACATGACGACCAGCGTCCAGCCCGCCAGAGTGACGATCTCCCCGACGAACGATCGCCACTTCCGGTCGGTCGACGAGCGCACGAGCAAGCCCACGACGACCATCACGGCGCCGATCGCGCCCCACCACCACTGACCCCCCATACGGTCACCCACGGTCAGTACCGCAAATCCAGCAGTTCGAACACCCGTATCGTCCGCACGGGCTCGGTCGCGCACGTGAGCCGTCGGCCTGCCGGGATCCGGCCTTCGCGCAGACGCACGATGCAGTCGGGTTCGGCGAAGACCACCTGCCAGTCGGTATCACCGGTTCGTGTGGTCTTCGTCAGCCGGAGATCGTCGATGCCGACGACGCCGGTGGCGGCGCGGGCGTTATGGTGCGCCGCTTGGACGACCGGTGGGTGCGAGGAACGGCCACGCAGGAACCGGCCGTCGACGACCCCGTCAAGGTACCGCTGGAAAAGACCGCTCGCGTCGGCCGGACGCAGGCCGCCGAAGGTGAAGCCGTGTGGCAGCAACACCATCGAGGGAGCGAACCGGCAGCCGCCGAGATGGCTGCATTCCCAAGTGGACTCGGAGAACTCCGCGGCCAGCGTGGTCGCGAGCGAACGGCCGCGCACCGCGCAGCAGGTGTCGTGTCTGCCATGGACGCACACGAGCGCGAGGGGTTCCGGCCACACGCGTCCCTCGGCGAAGGTGCTGCGGCCGAGTTCCGCGGCGTCGCTGAATTCCCCGGTGCGGATCTGCTCGTGACCGGGGCGGGCGTCGACGCGGAACCAGCGGAACGGCCGATCGCGGATGGGCGGACGCCGAGCGACACGGCGCACCAGAGCGATCCGGCCGTTGACCCGCGCCGCCCACGAACGGAGCGGGGCGACCGCGCCCGGATCCATCCCGGATTCCCTGAGCGCGAAGCGGCCCCAGGGGCCCGGATGCTCGACCAAGAGCCAGTGCTCCGCGGGCGGGGCCGTCCCCTCCCTGGGATCGCCCGCGGCTTCGGCCAGGTCCGCGCACCGTTGCGCCGGTGTCGCAATCATGCGGTCGCGGCCATCAGCACGCCTTCCTTGAGCAGGCGGCGCACGAGCACGAACTGATCGCTTCGATCCATTCCCGGGATCTCCCCCAGCCGCCACACCCTTCCGTCCAGTAGCGCCGTCAAGGCGGTCGAGGTGGCTGCAGGCAACAAGAGGCGACGATCCGGGAGTTCGAGAACGATCCTGCCGTCCGCTGTGTCGCCGATGCGGAAACGCAAACCGTCGCGGCGCCGCACGGCATCCCCGTCGCCGAGGCCCAGCACGAACCTGGCCGTGGCGACCGGTGCCAGCGGTTCCGGCCGATTCCCTTGCCACACCTTGTCCCGGACATGCCGGGCGATGGCGTCGCCGGGCACCGCCCGCAGCGCGGCGATCAGAGTTTCCCGGACGGACTCGACGTGCGCTTCCAGCCGGTCCGGGTCGCCGACGTCCATCCCGAGCGGGAGCGACGCGCGCAGCCCTTCCTCGGAACCGACGAGCGCGGTGAGCGCCTCCACCAGAGCGAACGCGGTGATCACGTGGACGCCGACGGTCAGATGCGCGGAAACGTCACCGAGCGCCGTCGCCGAATGGAGCCAGCCGCGGGGCAGATACATCATGTCGCCCGGTTCGAGGACTTCGTCGATGACCGCAGCGTCGTCACGGGCCCGCGCGGCCACGGCATCGGCGTGCTCGCTCCACGGCTGATCACGCAGCGGCGACGGGTGGACGGGCGCGTGCACCTTCCATCGTTTGCGGCCGGCCACCTGGATCACGAAGACGTCGTGCACGTCGTAATGCGCCGAGAAGCCTTGCGACGACGGCGGGGTGACGTAGGCGTTCACCTGCGCGGGATGGCCGAGCTCGTCGGCCAGGCGCGTGGTGAAGTCGATGACGGCCGGCCAGATGCGGTGCAGCCCCTGGAGCACGATGGTGCTGCCGTCGGCGAAAAGAGCGGCGACCCGGTCGTCGCGGACCTGGTCGCCGATCTCCGCACCCACACCGCCCCCGCCGGTGAACGAGCGGGAATCGACCACCGCGCCGTCGCGAGCCAGCCGCAGGAACGGCGTCCGCAGCCCGCGGCGGGAAAGGATTTCGTCGACGCCGTCCAGATCGAGCAGATCACCGAAGTCGCCGCCGGTTCGCCGCAACAACGGTTTCCTGCCCCAATGCCGGGCGGCGAACTCCTCGATGTCGGAACCGACCAGGCGCGACAGGACAGTTTTCGACGCGCGGCCGTCCACCGGCACCGGGAGGCTTTCACGCCTTGGCCCGGTATCGGTGGACGGCTCGCTCAGATCAGCTCGCGCCACTGTCCGCGCCGCCGTCGGCTCCGCCGTCGTGCTGGCCGGGGGTGCCTTCGCCGGCGCCGGAATCGGCAGGCCCTTCGGCGCCACCGTCCGCCCCACCGTCGTGCTCGCCGGAAGTCCCCTGGCCCGCCCCGGCGTCGGCCGGTCCTTCCTTGTCCTTGTCCGAGGTGGTGGAGATGTCGTCGTCGTTCAGGCTCATGTCGATTCCCTTTCCCATGATCCGGATGAATCGGTGGCCGGTTACCCCGGTTCCGCCCGGAACACACCTGCGGAGTTTCACGACTTGTCCCCGCTCTGCGGGAGCGTCCCCACCGGCGTACGGTGAGTGCACGTGTGGTTCAACCCGCAGCTTCGCGTGTCCGGTGACCTTGCCCGGCTCCGCACCGTCCGGCCAGAGCCGGGTGCGTCCGGCGACGTGCTTCCCTGGGCGCCTTCGCTGCTGCTGTGAGGGACTCGCCTCGGAGGCCGCTTCCCCGAGGAGACCTCCATGTCATCGCCGTACCGAAGCACACCCGCGCCCATACTGGAGCATGAGCACACCGCCGATCTGCTGATCCTCACCGTCACCGGGGAATTGGACGCGACCACGGCCCCGTTGCTGCGACGGCATCTGGACGGGAACCTTCCCGATCGCACGGTGATCGACCTGTCCCGGGTGACCTTCCTCGGCGTGGCGGGACTTCAGGTGCTGGAGGCCTGCGCCACCCGGGCCGCCCGTGAGCGCCGCCGCCTGGCGCTGGTCACCACTTCGCCGACGGACCTCAGGATCCTGCGGCTCTTCGACCTCGACGTGCGGGTGCCGGTCTACCCGCGTCTGTCGGACGCGATCCGGGAGGTCGCCTCACAAAGGCCTGTCGACGACGCGGGACAGGCCTCGTAGCACCGCTCGCGCGGTGCGGCCGCCGGAGGCGAGCTCGGTTTCCAGTTTGAGCTTGCTCTTGACCTGGTCGTAGACGTGCTGCAGGCCTGCTGACCTCACGCTCGTCCCACTCCTCCGCCGGGACCCGGTGAACACCGGATGGTCGACCGCTATGGGACAGCCGATCCCATCGGCGCGCTGCACGGCCACTTGTAAGGACCCCGCCGCGGCGCGCGGCGGGGTCGCCGGAGTGTCACAGTCCTGAAAGTCGCGCTCGATGACATCACCTGCCTTTCACTCAGCCGTGCCGGACTCCGCGAACCGATACCGGAGGTGAACGCTGCCGCATCCAGCGCTCACCGACGTGGACCGCGGGACACGGTCGCGCTGTCGGTGGACGGGCCGGCCGTGCGGTCCGAGCGGCCCGTGATCGCTCGGACGGGGCCACGCCCCGCGACCGCCGAGGGGGAATGCGTGAGACATCGGCGAAAGAGGCCGCGATGATCGACTCGAACTCGGTGCGCAGCCACACCCGGTCCGCGTACACCAGCTCGGCGAACGCTTCGTTCACCGCTGTACGGCGGATACCGTGCCGCATCTCGATCACTCCCCGGAACGTCGTCGGGACCGAAGCCAGGTCAAGTCATCTCTGAAAAACTATGTAACTCGCCTTGCAGAGGATGTCAAGCCCCGCACACTTGCGGCCCCGCGCCCGACGTGCTATCAGAGAATTAGCACTCGGGGGTCGAGAGTGCTAACGGGCCACACCTCTCCACAAGGACGGAAAAGCATGACAGCTGTGATCGTTTTCAGCACCGTGGTCACGGGCATCGTCGCGATGGTCACCGTGGCCGCCCGCAGATACCACCTGGACGATCTCACCCGCGACTGACCACGGACTCCCGCTCACGAACCGATGGAGCATTCATGGGGTTGAACAAAGTCTGGATACGCACGCTCAGCGATGGCCTTCTCCGTGCCGACCAGGTCATCGGGCTGACCGCGCACGCCACCCCGTCGATTCCTGGCAAATCCCCGCGCTGGCTGTTCGACGCCACCGTCGCGGTCCCCGCGGGCAGCGGCAACACCAGCGGCTGGGACGTCGGCATCCTGCATCGCACACTGATCCAGACACCCGTCGAACCGGTCGAGGCACCCGACGAGCTCGCCCGCCTGCTGGCCCGTCTCGACGAGCCGGGCACGGCCGGGATCATCGAACCGATTGCCGACCGCATCGCGGACGGCGCCGGCCGGATTCGTTTCCGCTTCAGCTCTTTCGGCGATTCCTCGCCGGACACCACGGCGGCGGAACAGGAACACGAAGCGGCGAGCCGCCGTTGAAAGAACGAAGGCACACGCTTTCGCCGCGAAGAAGTGGCGATACGAGGAAGGAGGCAATTGTGATGTTGATGCGAACCGATCCGTTCCGTGAGCTGGACAGGCTCACCCAGCAGTTCCTGGGCGCCAACGGCACCGCTTCCCGCCAAGTGATGATGCCGATGGATGCCTACCGGTCCGGCAACGAATACGTGGTGGCGTTCGACCTGCCCGGGGTCTCGCCGGATTCGGTCGAAATCGACGTGGAACGCAACGTGCTGACGGTCAAGGCCGAACGCACCCTCGAACCGGGCGGGGACGCCGAGATCCAGGTGGCCGAGAGGCCTCGCGGGGTGTTCAGCCGTCAGCTGTTCCTGGGAGACACGCTGAAGACCGACGACATCAGCGCGGATTACGACGCCGGGGTGCTTACCCTGCGCATCCCGATCGCCGAACAGGCCAAGCCACGCAAGATCGCCGTCACCGGTGGCGAAAAGGCCAAGCAGATCAACCCCTGACCGTTCCCGAGCACCACTCGACGCGGCGCGGTCCGCCCTCCACGGTGCGGGCCGCGCCCCCTCAGCGCAGGAGTACCGCGATGCTCGACGACGAAAAGCCCGCGGCGGATGTGGCCGACCAGCACCGGCTCGCCCACGCGGTGGACGGTGATCCCGGCGAACACTTCGACGAGGAAATGGCCACGGCGTTCGACGCGAGTCGGATACCGGAGGCCGATCCCGCCGACGTGGCCGACCAGCGACGTGACGTTCCCGCGCTCGCGGACCGGGAACCCTGGCACTGAACGGGTTTTCGCGGCAGGTGATGGATCATGACGGCCGACCCGTACACGGTGCTCGGGGTGGCTCGCGACGCGACCCCGGCCGAAGTCGCGACGGCGTATCGCCGTCTCGTTCGCAGGCTGCATCCCGATGGCCGGTTCCCGGATCCCGAGCGCCTCGCCGCCGTCCTGGCCGCTTATCGAACGCTTCGCGACCAAGCGCCACGAACGACCGGGTCGCGCGGTGTCGCCATTCCCGTCCGTGTCCACAAGCGACGGAGCTCGTCGCCCTACCTCCGGTGGCGTCCAGGTTCCGATGACGGCGAGAAGCCGTGATCGGGCCTACGGCCGAGCCAGCGAACCGCGAGCCTACCCACGGAAGACGGGAACGGCGACGGAGAGATCGATGTCGGGGGCGACGACTCCGACGGCGAGCAGGATAAAGGAATAGGCGAACTCGACGGTGTGGAGCGCGGCAGCTGCCAGGAAACCGAGACCGCCGAGAATCGCCAGAACCCCGGCAGCGATCCCGGTCGCGCTTTTCGGCTGCGACATCGCGGCGGGCAACGGATGGTGTCGACGGTCGTCAGCAGGCCTTGACGATGACCGAGTGCGCCTTGCTGCCGAGGTCGAGGATCTTCACGTTCCGGTTCCCGGCAGGCACGCGAACCTCATAGGTACCCGGATTGACCGGATATCCGAAGTAGCTGCCCGCCGGAGCGGCCCCGGTGCCCGCGATCATCGCGCCGTCGGTGCGGTGGATCGTCGTGGAGACCGAGCTGCCGCAGTTGTTCGAGATGTAGATCTTGCCCTTGGTCGCGGCCGAGGCGGAGCCTGTGCCGAGGACCGAGACGGCCAGCCCTGTGGTGGCCAGAACCGCAAGTGCGCGCCGGGTAGTCGTCATGGTGGCTTTCTCCAGTGTCCGATCGAGGTCGGCCACAAGCTACCGGCAGGCGTGTTCCCCTGCTGTCGGTCGAACAGACCACAACGCACGAGTCGATCGGTGATGTCGGTCTCGCCGGACCTCGAACGCCCGCGCGGCGTCTGCGGGCATCCCGGGCCCAGCCGGTGCCGCCAGCGCAGCACAACGGTGTGCGGGCCGGGCTGTGGTGCGGCCGAGAGCTGCGATCGGCCTCGACGATCAGACGCGCCAGGCGCAGCCGGCACGCGGCGTCAGGGTGGGACACGAAGGCCTCCGGTATGTGAAGCGGTTCCTGGACAGCTCACTTCGCATCCAGAGGCCTTCGCCTGTCTTCACGACAGGCCGGGAACAACGTCCCTGGGCATCACATCTAGAGGTGAGCGACGTCGGGCGGGGTCGCGGTGCGGAGCGCGAGGATCTGCATGGCGTCCGGCCAGCCGGTGACGAACACAGCCTGACCGTGCCAGGCCAGTTCAACGACCGCGGCGTCCAGCGCGTCCGTCCGGGTGCCACGCACCCTCTCGCCATCGATCGCCACCTCGACGTCGTGGACAGTGGCACCGTCCACGGCGACACGAACCTGATCGAACACTTTCCTCGACGACGCCCTCGACGGCGCGGTCAGCTCCTGTTCCAGTGGACGGCCAACTCGGGAGAGGAAGTTGACCATCTGTATGGTCGCGTCCTCGACCGGCAGCCCACGGGGATTCATGTCCCGTGACGAGCGTACCGTCCGAATCACGAGGCACGGCCTTCCCGACTTCTGATACGTCGCCTCGATGGCCCATGGCTCGTCGTTGACGGCATCACCGTCCAGGAACGCGACCGGCCCCGGCAAGCCCTCACCGTGAACGATCGCGACCGGCCCTGGGAACCGGGCCAACCTGTCCACGGGCCGCGGCATCCGCACTCCAGGGGTCTCCGCTCCGTCTTGCTGTTCCATGCCAGTCATCTCTCGCCGGGTTCAGCGTAGAACACTCACGTGCTGTAGGCGTCGTCCGACGGGCCACCGGAATAACAGACCGTCCCATCGACAAGGATTGTGAAATTCTGGAATGGAAAACCGTAGATAGTCGCCCTCGCATAACCGGCCGAAAGGCCGCCGACAATCCTGTTCAGGTCCACATACCCATCCGCGTCATAAAATCCAGGAAAGTCGTCCTCCGATCAACCGCGCTCTTTGGCGAACGACCCGCGGCATGACAGCACGACCGGCCATTCAGCCGACAGCTGATCGGGCCACGCGCCTGGCGATCTCCGCGTCCAGCGGGCTCATATCCTCGCTCACCGGTTCCGATGGCGACCACCAACGAAAGTCCAACGCTTCACTGTTGACGGTCAGTCGAGGCGCGACCTGGAGCCGAGTCCGATATACGGCCAGGAGTTCCCGGCGCTCCGGCTTCGTGAGATCGAACTCGGCGACGGCGGCGAACGACAGATCCACGCCGTGAATGCCGGTCTCTTCACCCAACTCACGCACCGCGGCCTCGCGCGGGCACTCACCCGGCTCCCGTGTCCCTCCCGGAAGTTCCCACTGCCTCCGCCAGCTGTCGAACATCATCAGGACTGCATCTGCATGGATGGCGACAACCAACGACGCGGGCACGCCCACATGCTCGACCAGACGCCCCATCTCATCTTCCGCGACACGACGGAAGTCGATCAAGACGTTGCCGGCACGATCGCGAATCGGAAGTTCAGCCACGCCTTCATTCCACCGCACTGCAGAGCGACGATGCCCCGAAGGCTGTCCCCGTTCCAAAGCAGTAGAGGTAATCGCTCACCGCACCCCGCGGGTCCCCGCTGTGACCCGCGGCCCGCCCAGTCCGAGGGTCGCGGCCGTACCGAGGACGGCGGCACCCAAAGCCACGAAGATCCCGGACGGCAGATCTGTCGCGCCGCTCCCCAGCGCGACGGTACTGATCACCGCCGTGCCGAGCGCGGAGCCCAATTGCGGCGCGGTGTTGAGCAGACCGGACGCGATACCGCGGTCCGTCTCCCCCACCACGGAGGTCCCGGCGTTCGTCGCCGCGACCGACGCCGCGCCGAGCCCGGTTCCCGAAGTCGCGAGCGACACCGCGAAGCCAGCCGTCGAGCCGGTGCGCAGCGCGATCGATCCGATCACCAGCGCCGCCGCGACGACACCGAACGCCCCGAAGGCGACCCATCGGCCGCTGAGCCGGTCCAGCAGCCGGGTGCCCAGCCAGCTTCCGCCCACGACGCCGATGCTGAAGGGAGCGAACAGGAATCCGGTGGTCCCGGCCGACAAGCCTTGCTGCTGCTGGAAGAACACCGTGCCCAGCACACTGGCCGGGGTGGTGGCGAAGGTCAGCGCGAACGCCACCACGAGCGCGGCGTCGAAGCGCGGCGTGCCGACCAGACGCGCCGGGACCAGCGGGTCGGCGGTCCGCCGCTCCACCACGACGAAGGCCGCGAGCAAGGCGACAGCGCCCGCGAGAGCGACCACCCGGACGGTTCCGGTCGCCGCGCTGACACCGTAGATCGCGGCGAGCAACCCACCGGTCACCAGCATGGCGCCCGGCCGGTCCAGCGAACCGCGTCCGGCGCGTTCGGTGCGCGCGGGCAGCAGGGAACGCGCGAACAGCAACACCGCCAGGCAGATCGGCACGTTGAGCAGGAAGATCGAGCGCCAGCCCGCGTAGTGCACCAGCAGTCCGCCGAAAAGGAACCCGGCCGCTCCCCCGGCAGCCGCCGTGGCCGTCCACCAGCCGACCGCGACCACCCGCTCCCGGCCTTCGGCGGTCAGGGACAACACCAGGGCGAACGCCGCCGGGACGACGAACGCCGCGGCCAGTCCTTGGACCGCGCGAGCGGTGATCAGCACTTCGATCCCGGGCGCCAGGCCACCCGCGATGCTCGCGGCCAGGAACGCGGTCATTCCTGAGACGAACGTCCTCCGGTGCCCGTAGCGGTCCGCGACCCGCCCCGCCGACACCAGGAAACCCCCGAACAGCAACGCGTAGCCGCTGACCACCCATTGCGTGGAGGCCTCCGCGCCGGGGAACCGGCGGCCGATCTCCGGCAGGCCGATCACCGCGATCGTCACCCCGAGCACGTCCACGAACTGAGCCGCACACAGCAGCAGGACCGCCGCCCGCTCGCGCATCACATCACCCCATCACGCTGTCCATCCTGCGATCCCGCAGCCGGTCCCGCCACCCACGCCGGACGTAGGGCAGGCCGTTGAGATGCACCACCGGCCGCTGGCCTGACGAGAACCCCACAGGACGTGCCCGGGACGGCGGAACCGCCCCGGGCACCGCGATCGGGTCATTCGGCCGCCATACGCTCCCTGAGGCTTCGGGGACGCATGTCCGTCCAGACCTCGTCCACGTGGTCCATGCATTCCTGCCGGGTCCCGGTCTTGCCGTCGGGACGCCAGCCTTCGGGAATCTCTTTTCCCTCCGGCCACAGGGAGTACTGCTCTTCGTCGTTGATCAGGACCTGGAACGTGGTGTTGTCGTCCATCGGTTCTCTCTCCTTATTTCTGATGGGTTCCGGCTTCGAGTGGTGCGGAGGTGGCGGGGAGCCCGCGCAGAGTGGGGTTGAGGGTGGTGAACACGGTGACGACCGCGATGGCGCCCGCGCACGCGAGCACCGCGGCCGAGCCGGGCAGGGCCTCGACCAGCCAGCCGCCCAGCGCGGGACCGAACGCGGCGGCCAGGCCGCCGGTCACCCCCAGTACGCCGCCGAGCCGACCGCGCAGTTCGTCGGGAGTGTTGAGCAACTGATAGGTGCCGATGGCGGTGTTGGCGGCGGGCGGCAGGAAGGCGATCCCCGCGAACAGCAGACCCATGAGGTATCCACTGTGCACGAAGATCGCGAGCGGTGTCAGTACGGTCAACGCCCAGAAAACCCCGGCGATCAACAGATACGGGCTGACCTTGCGGTACAGGACCGGTGCGGCCAGCGCACCGAGCACCCCGCCGGCGCCGAGCATCGCCGCCATCACGCCGATCTCCCCGGAAGGCATGCCGCGACCGTCGGCCAGCACGATGATCACCAGGTAGTAGGCCGAGAAGAACAGGTTGAGGCTGACGACGCAGAACGTCGTGACGCGCAGCCGCGGTTGCCGCCACACCCAGGCGAGTCCTTCCGCGATCTCCCGGCCCAGATGCGCGGGCGGCCGGGCGCCGTCCCGGCGGACCGGCAGCCGCACGAACCACAGCGACACGAAGGCGAACAAGTGCGCCACGACGTCGAAGACGAACGGCACGAACCGGCCGAAGGAGAACAGGAATCCGCCGAGCGCGGTACCCGAGAGCTGGCCCGCGCTCGTTCTCGCGGCGTTCAGCGAGACCGCCGACGGTACTTCGTCCGGCTTGACCAGTAGCGGCAGGCTCGCCTCCTCCGCCGGTTCGAACAAGGCGCGGCACACTCCCATCACCACCGCGACGACGACCAGGAGCCCCACTCCGGCGACGTCCGACCACAGCGCCAGGACGAGCACGGCGGCCGCGATCGCCTGTGTGGCCTCGCAGCCGAGCATGATCCGTTTGCGTGACCAGCGGTCCGCGAACGCGCCGGCGGGCAGCCCGGCGGCCAGCTGGGCGATCGCCACCGCGCCGACCACGAGTCCTGATTGGACGCCGGATCCGGTGATCGCCAGCACCACCAAGGGAAAGGCGATCATCGTGGTACTGAAACCGGCCTCGGAAACGACCTGCCCGGTCCACAGGAGACGGTAGTCGCGATTGTTCCGCAGCCCGCTCACGTCTCGTCACCCCGGCAGTCGGACGCGATGGCGCGCAAGGCGCCGGCGAAGTCCGCGGCGACGGCCGCCACCGTCTCCCGCGTGTTCAGGTGTGGCTGGTAGTACCAGGAGAACTCCAGCCGACCGTCCCGCACACCGCCGACCACTTCGAGGACGTGCGCCGGGCGGTTCTCCGGGTCCTGTTCGCGTCCGAGTGGTGCGTGCGCCCGGCGGTAGAACCCGCTCCCCTCGCTCGCGTGATCGCCCTGGCCCAGGTAGTTGAACGCGACCTCCGGCGCCGTGTCACCGAGCTCCGGGAACCGGAAATGCCGCAGGGCTCCATAGCCGAAACCGTTGCCGGGCAAAGCGCGCAACTGCTTCCGGGTCGCCTTGACCAGTTGCCGCCAGCCCGCCGAGCCGTCGACCGTGAGCCCGACGGGGAACAACGTGGTGAACCAGCCGACGGTCCGGGAAAGGTCGACGTCGTCGAGGATCTCTTCGCGGCCGTGTCCCTCCAGGTCGATCGCGACGGCGGATTCCCCGGTCCAGCGGGTGAGCGCCCTGGCCAGCGCCGTCAGCAGGACGTCGTTGATCCGGGTCCGGTAGACGCCGGGGGCCAAATGCAGCAGGGCGTCGGTGTCGTTCTCATCGACCTCCACGGTCACCGATTCCGGTGGCGCGGGCGGGACGCCGGTCCGATCGCGCGGGATCGTGCGGCCGGGCAGCTCACGCGACCAATGCCCGTGTTCAGCGTCCAGTGCGCCGCCTTCCACGAACTCGCGCAGCCGGTGCGCCCACTCCCGGAAGGACGTCGTCTTGGTCCCGAGGTCGGTCTTCTCACCGGCTTCGATCTGCCGATACGCGCGTTCGAGGTCTTCGAGCAGGATGCCCCACGACACCGCGTCGACGACCAGGTGATGCGCGGCGAGCAGCAATCGGGGATTCTCCGCGCCGTCCGGTTCCGTCAGCACCGCGCGCAGCTGCGGTGGCCGCGCCAGGTCGAAATCGGCTTGCGCGTACTCGGCCTCTTCCGCCAACTCGGCCGCGGGCACCTTCTTCAGCACCGGCCTCGGCTCCGGCGGCTCGTTGTACTGCGTCCACCCCGCCTCGGTCCGCTCGAAGCGCAGGCGCAGCGCGTCGTGCTGAGTGATGACGGCGTCGAGCGCGAGCCGCAGCGACTCCTCCTCCACCGGCCCGTCGAGTTCGACGAGTACCGACTGGTTGAAATGCGCGGGATTGGCCGGTTCGCCGGCGAAGAACCACTGCTGGATCGGGGTCAGCGGAACATCTCCGACGACGACCTCGCGGTCCGCGTCCGCGGTGTCCACCGGTTTCACCACCGTCGCCAGTTCGGCGATCGTCTGGTGGGTGAACAGGTCCTTCGACCGCGTCGACAGCCCGGCCCGCCGGGCGCGGTGGACGACCTGGATGCCGAGGATCGAGTCGCCGCCGAGATCGAAGAAGTTGTCCGTGACACCGACCCGGTCCAGGCCGAGGATTTCGGCCCACAGTTTCGCGAGCACCGCTTCCGTTTCGGTGCGCGGCTCCACGTGGTCCGCGCCCTGCACCGAGGACGGGTCCGGCACCGGGAGCGCCGCACGGTCGGCCTTGCCGTTGGCGGTGATCGGGATCGCGGCCACCGGTACGAAGATCGACGGCACGAGGTAGTCGGGCAACGTCTCGCCGAGGAAGGCCCTCAGCCCCTCCACCTCGCCGACGACGTAGGCGACAAGGCGTTTGTGGCCACCGATCTCCCGGGCGGCCACCACCGCCTCCCGTACCTCGGGATGACGTCGCACCGCGGTCTCGATCTCGCCGAGTTCCACCCGGAAGCCGCGGATCTTGACCTGTTCGTCCACGCGGCCCACGAATTCCAGCACTCCCCGAGCCGTCCAGCGGACCAGGTCGCCGGTCCGGTACATCCGGCTCCCCCGGTCGCCGAAGGGGTTCGCCACGAACCGGTCCGCGGTCAGGCCCGGGCGGCGCAGATAGCCGCGGGCGAGGCCGTCGCCGGAGACGAACAGCTCACCGGTGGCCCCGATCGGTACCGGCCGCAGCGCGGCGTCGAGGACGTGGGCCTCGGTGTTCGGGATCGGGGTGCCGATCGGCGGTGGCACGCCCGGTGTCAGCGGCTCGCTCCACGAAGTGACCACAGTGGACTCCGTGGGCCCGTACGCGTTGATCATCCGCCTTCCGGGCGCCCAGCGGTCCACCAGCGACGCCGGGCAGGTGTCCCCGCCGACGATCACCGTGCGGAAGTCGGGCAGTTCCACCTCGGGCACGGTGGCCAGCGCGATCGGCGGGATCAGCGCGTGGGTGATCCGCCGCCGTCGCAGGACGTCGGCCAGCCCGGTGCCGAGCAGCGGCCCCTCGGACGGCACGACGAGCGCGGCGCCGGCGGGCAGGGAGAGGCACAGTTCCAGGATCGAGGCGTCGAAGCTGGGCGAGCTGAAGGCGAGTACACGATCACCCGGCCGCACCTCACAGTGCTCGATCTCGGCGGCGGAGAACGACGCGAGCCCGGAATGGGTGACGACGACCCCCTTGGGCCGCCCGGTCGAGCCGGACGTGTAGATCACGTAAGCGGGCTGTGCCGGGTCGATCCGGACACCGAGGTCGGTGTCGTCGTACCCGGCCGCCTCGACTTCGCCGTCCACCACCAGGACGGGGTCGGCGTCCTTGAGCATGTATTCGATCCGTTCGGCCGGATAGCCGGGATCCACGGGCAGGAACGCGGCGCCGGTCTTGGCCACGGCCAGTTCGGTGACCACGAGCGCCACCGAACGCGGCAGGCGGACGGCCACGATCCGCTCCGGCCTGGCACCTCGCTCGGCGAGCCATCGGGCCAGCCGGTTCGCTCTCGCGTTCAGCTCCGCGAAGGTCAGCGAGCCGGTGTCGGACACCAGAGCTGACGCGTCCGGTGTCCGGCGGGCCTGTGCCTCGACGAGTTCGGCCAGGGAGGCTGCCGGGATTTCGCGCGCGGTGTCGTTCCAGGCTCGCAACCGGTCGAGTTCACCGCGCGGCAACGACGGCAGGGCCGCCATCGGCCGGTCCGGCTCGGCGGCGAGCACGGTCAGGAGCGCCCGCAGCCGCGCGATCAGCCGTTCGATGGTCTCCGCGTCGAACAGCCCGGTGCTGTAGTTGATCGCCCCGTGCACCGTGTCGCCGTCCTGTTCGAACTGCACGAGGAGGTCGAAGGGCGCCGACACCGCGGGCAGCGCGACCTCCTCCGCCACGAGCGTGCCGGAACCCGGCCGGTCACCGGTGTTCTGCAGGACGACCATGGCCTGGAACAACGGCGTCCGGCTCGGGTCGCGGGCCGGTTGCACGGCGTCCACCACGCGCTCGAACGGGACGTCCTGGTGGGCGAAGGCGTCGAGCACCACGGTCCGCACCTGGGCCAGGAACTCACGGAAGGAGACTCCGATGTCCACTGTGGACCGAAGGGTCAAGGTGTTGACGAAGAAGCCGACGAGACGTTGCAGTTCGGCGCGTTCCCGCCCGGCGGTCACGGTGCCGACGGCGACGTCCCGCTGGCCCGACCATCCGGCCAGCAGGAGCTGGCAGGCGGCCACCAGGGTCATGAACAGGGTGCCGTCCTGGGCGGTGGCCAGCTCCCGGAGCTTCGCGACGACGCCGGCGGGAAGGTCGAACCCCAGCCATTCGCCCTCCGTCGTGCGCACCGCCGGCCGGGGCCGGTCGGTGGGCAGCTCGAGGGGTTCCAGCCCGGCGAGGCGGTCCCGCCAGTGGTCCAGCTGCCCGGTGAGCTCGGGACCGTCGAGGAGTTCACGTTGCCAGGAGGCGAAATCCGCGTACTGCACGGGAAGTCCGGGCAGTTCCGGCTCCTCGCCGCGCGCGAGGGCGGCGTAGACCTCGTCGAGTTCGGCGGCCAGCACGCCCGACGACCAGCCGTCGGTGACGATGTGGTGCAGCGCCAGCAGCAGCACGTGCTCTTCGGACGTCCGCCGGAAGAGCCGAGCCCGCAGGAGCGGTCCGGTACGCAGGTCGAACGGCCGCGACGCTTCCCGTGCCAGCACGTCTTCGTCGAACTCCTCGACCGGGAGGTCGACGTCGTAGGGCTCGTGCACGACCTGGACGCCGCGGCCGTCGATCGCGTCGAACGTGGTGCGCAGCGCTTCGTGGCGGGCCACCAGGAGATCCAGCGCCCGCTTGAGGACCGCGACGTCGAGTTCGCCGCGGAGCAGCAACGCCGTGGGCGAGAGGTAATCGACGCCGCCGGGCTCGAACTCGTCGAGGAACCACAACCGCTGCTGGGCGAAGGACAACGGCAAGGCACCGTCGCGGGCCACGATCGGGATCGGCCGCGTTTCGGCCCGCCGGTCCGGCAATGCCGCGGCGAACCGGCCGAGGGTCGGTGCGGTGAACAGCGCGCGCGGCGAGACGTCGACGCCCAGTTCCGCGCGCACCCTCGACGTGATCCGCATGCTGAGGATCGAGTCCCCGCCGAGTTCGAAGAAACCGTCCGTCACCCCGACCCGGTCGAGTTTGAGCACCTCCGCCCAGATGACGGCGAGGCGGCGTTCGGTGTCGGTCCGCGGCGCCACGTACTCGGCCGCGGCGTCGCGGGCGGGTGCGGGCAGCGCTCGCTTGTCGATCTTGCCGTTACGTGTCAAGGGAAGGGCGTCGAGCGCGACGAGCGCCGACGGGACGAGATGGTCCGGCAGGCGGTCCTGCAACCAGTCCCGCAGCCCTTGCGTGTCACCGACGACGTAGGCGACGAGGCGTCCGTCGTGGGCGGTGACCGTGGTGTCGGTGACCGCCGGATGCTGCCGCAGCACGGCCTCCACTTCGCCGGGTTCGACCCGGAATCCGCGGATCTTGACCTGGTCGTCGACGCGGCCGAGGTAGTCGAGCCGTCCGTCGGTGGTCCAGCGCACGCGGTCGCCGGTGCGGTACATCCGGGTGCCCGGCGGGCCGAACGGGTCGGCGACGAAACGGTCGGCGGTCAAGCCGGGGCGGCCGAGGTAGCCGCGGGCGAGCTGGACACCGGCGAGGAACAGCTCCCCCGGCACGCCAGCGGGGACCGGCGTGCCCGTCGCGTCCAGGACGTAGGTCCGCAGGTTGGGCAACGGCCGGCCGATCAGCGGCCGGTCCCCCGCGACCGGTGTGTGGACGGCGTCGACCGTCACCTCGGTGGGGCCGTAATAGTTGTACGAGGTGACACCGGACGCCACCAGCTCGCGCCACAGCCGCTCGCCGGTCGCCTCACCGCCGACGAGTACCGTGCCGGGCCGGTGTTCCCCGCTCAGCAGTCCTGCCTCCAGCAGCTGCCGGAGATAGGCCGGCGTCAGGTCCATCAGGTCGATCCGGTGGTCGCGGACGTAGCCGACGACGGCGTGGGGATCGAGCCGGGTGTCGTCGTCGAGCACGTGCAGCTCGTGCCCGTCGATCAGGGCCAGGAGCGCTTCCCAGGACGTGTCGAACGACAACGACGCGGTGAGCGCCACCTTGCGGCGCTCCTCGGTGAGGAAGACGCGGCGGTGCGCGGCGAGCATGTTCATCAGGCCGCGGTGTTCGATGACGACGCCCTTCGGCGTTCCCGTCGAGCCGGAGGTGTAGATGACGTACGCCGCGGTGTCCGCGCTCGCCCTGGTCACCGCCGAGGTCGCGGGGCCGGGGTCCGTCCCGTCCAGCACGACGACCGGTCGCGCGTCCTGGAGCAGGAACCGTTTGCGTTCCTCCGGAAGGCCCGGGTCGATCGGCAGGTAGGTCGCGCCCGTCTTGAAGATCGCGAGGATCGCAAGGACGGCTTCGGCCGAACGGGGAAGCGCGACGGCGACCACGGTTTCCGGACCCGCGCCCCGGGCGGCCAGGTGTCCCGCCAGCCGTGTGGCGCGGGCGTCGACCTCGGCGAAGTCCAGCACCGTGTCGCGGAAGGCCAGCGCGGTCTCGTGCGGTATCCGGGCGACCGTGGCCTCGAAGACGTCCAGCACCGTGCCGGACGGTACGTCGACCAGCGGGCCGCTGCCGAAGGACAGTAGTTCACGTCGTTCGGACGTCGACGGCGGGGACAGCGCGTCGAGGCGGCACCTCGGGTCCGCGGCGATGGCACGGACGAAGCCAACGAGCCGATCCGCGAGACGGCGAACCGTGTCCGCGTCGAACAGCCGCGGGTCGTAGGAGAGTTCGAGCCCGAGCTTGTCGTGCAGGTAAGCGGTGAGGTTCAGCGGGAAGTTCGTCGTGTCGAGCGATTCGACGTCCAGCACGCGCACGTCGGCCTGTCCGCTGTCCTCGATCGGGTAGTTCTCGAACACCACCACGCTGTCGAACAGCGCCGTACCAGCCGGAACTGCCGTGAACGCCTGGAGTTCGGACAGGGCGAGGAAGTCGTACCGGCGCGCGTCGGCCTGCGCCGCCTGCGTTTCGCGCAGCCAGTCGAGTGCGAGGTCCCGGCCGCGGACCTCCACCCGGGTCGGGACGGTGTTGATGAACATGCCGATCATCGACTCGACACCCGGCATCTCCTCCGGGCGGCCGGACACGGTCGTCCCGAACAGGACGTCGGTTTCCCCGCTGTAGCGCGCGAGCAGCAGCGCCCAGGCGCCTTGCACGATCGTGTTGACCGTGAGCGCCGCGGCCTTGGCGGTCTGGTGCAGCTTCGCCGATTCCTCCGGGGACAGCTCGACCAGGACCGCCTCCGCGGACTCCGCCCGGTGTGCTTCCGTCGGCCTCCGGTCGAAGGGCAGCGGGGTCGGGGTGGTGAACCCGTCCAGGACGGCGCGCCAGTGCGCCTCCGCCTCGGCACGGTCCTGCGCGGCGAGCCAGGCCGGATAGTCGCGGAACGGGCGTCGCGGTACCAGTCGCGCGGGGCGGCCTTCCACGATGGCCGCGTACTGTTCGCACACTTCGCCGAAGACCTGCGCCGTGCTCCAGCCGTCGAGCAGGACGTGGTGCGAGGTCCACACCAGCTGCACCTCGTCCTCGGTGAGCCGGGCGATCGCGAGCCGCATCAACGGTGGCTCGGTCAGTTCCATTCCCGCCGCCACGTCGTCGGCGAGCAGTTTCTTGAGCTCCCGGTCTTGCTCGTCCGGGGTGAGCGCGCGCCAGTCGTGGTGCCGGACCGGGACCACGACCTCGCGGTGGACCCGCTGGACCGGCTCGTCGACACCCTCCCAGGCGATACTGCTGCGCAGGATCGGCGTGCGGTCGACCACGCGCTGCCACGCCTCGGCGAGCGCGTCCGGACGGCTCACCCCGGCCAGCCGAAGCCGGAACTGGTCGAAATAGGCCGTCGATCCGGCGTCGACCAGGCTGTGGAACAGCATGCCCGTCTGCAACGGCGTGAGCGGGTAGATGTCTTCGACGTCCCGGCCGTCACCGGCGAAGCGGTCGACGTCCGCCTGCGAGAGCCGCGCCAGCGGGAAATCCGACGGCGTGCGCCCACCGTTCCCGGCGCAGTGCGCGATGATCCCGCGCAACGCGCCGAGCATGGCGCCGGCGATCCCGCGCACGGTGTCTTCGTCGTGCACCTCGTCGGAATACTGCCAGGTGAGATGTAATTCGCCGCTTTCGACGACGCCGACGACGTCGAGCAGATACGGGCGGACGCTTTCCGGATCGCTGTCGTGTCCGAGGGTCTCGCCTCGGCCCCGGATCCATCCGCCGTCAGGGCTCCCCATGTCCCAGCGGCCGTGGTAATTGAAGGAAATCCGCGGTTCGGGGGCCGCTCGTAAAGCGGAACCCGGCGTTTCTCCGGAGTTCGAGTAGCGCAACGCCCCGAATGCCGCGCCTTTCGACGGGACCGCGCGCAGTTGTTCCTTCACGGATTTGAGCACGTCGCCCCAATCGCCTTCGGGCACGGCGAGCGAGAGCGGGTATTGCGCGGTGAACCAGCCGATCGTGCGCGAAAGATCCAGCGGGCCGGCGATCTCCTCGCGCCCGTGCCCCTCCATGGCGATCACCACTCGCGACCGCCCTGTCCACTGGGCGAGCACCCGGCCGAGCGCGCTCACCAGCACGTCGTTGACCTCCGTGCGGTACGCGCCGGGTACGTCGCGGAGGAGCGCGGTGGTCTCGGCCCGGCCAAGTGACACCGAGACACCGCGCTCCGACTTCGCGGTGTTGCGGCCCGGGCGGTCAACCGGAATGTCCGTCCGAGCTCCGCGGAACGCAGTTTCCCAGTACCCGATTTCCTTGTCGAGCTGTCCCATTTTCGCGTGTTCGCGCAGAGAACGCGCCCAATACGTGAATGTTGTTCGCACCGGGGTCAGGGCTTCGCCCTGGTACGCGCGTTCGAGGTCGGCCAGCAGGATCCGCCACGACACCCCGTCCATGACGAGATGGTGGGCGGTGAGGAACAGCTGCGGTGCCCGGTCCCGGAATGTGAACAGCACCGCGCGCCACAGTGGCCCGGTGACCACGTCGAGCGACGTCTGTGCCCGCACGGCCTCGGTCCGCATGGCGGCGGAGACATCGTCCACTTCGGACAGATCGACGTGCCTCAGCAGGTCGGCCGGTTCGGCGAGGGCGGGTTCCTGTACCCAGCCCTCGTCCGTGCGGGAGAAGCGCATGCGCAACGCGTCGTGGTGCTCGCTGACGCGGTTCAGGGCGGAGATCAGCTTCGGTATGTCCACAGAGGACAGAACGACGTGCACGGACATGGTCAGCCGCCACGGCTCGTCCAGCCGCTCGAACAGCCACGACTGGATCGGGCCGAGCGGCGCGGGCCCGGCGTCGTCCACCTCGACCTGTTCCACCTGCGCTTCGGTGCGGGCGACGAGACCGAGCTCGGCGATGGTCTGGTTGCGGAAAAGGTCCTTCGACGACAGCGTCAACCCCGCCTGCCGGGCCGCCGCGACGACCTGGATGCTGAGGATCGAATCTCCACCGAGACCGAAGAAGTTGTCCTCGACCCCGACCCGGTCGACGCCGAGCACCTCGGACCAGATCCCGGCCAGTACGGCCTCGACGTCGGTGCGCGGTGCCACGTAACGGTTCTCGGTCCGGGCGCCGGGCTCCGGCAGCGCACGGGTGTCGAGTTTCCCGTTGGCGTTGAGCGGTAACCGCTCCAGCGGGACGAACACCGCGGGCACCAGGTGCGCGGGCAGGGAGCGGCCGAGGAACTCCCGCAGTGCCGTCGTCCCCGGAACAGGTCCGGTCAGGTACGCGACCAGCCTTCGCGCGTCGCCGGTCCCGTGGGCGACAACGGCGGCCGCCTCGACATCGGGATGGGCGATGAGCGCCGCTTCGATCTCACCGGGTTCGATGCGGAATCCGCGGATCTTGACCTGGTGGTCGGCGCGGCCCCGGTAGTCCAGTTCGCCGTCGCCGGTCCACCGCAGCAGATCGCCCGTGCGGTACATCCGGGTGCCGGAGCCACCGAACGGGTCCGCGACGAACCGCGACGCGGTGAGGCCGGGCCGGTCGAGATAGCCGCGGGCCAGGCCCGCCCCGGCGACGTACAGCTCACCGGTCACTCCGGGCGGGACGGGCGCGAGATCGGCGTCGAGCACGTAGGTCCGCAGGTCCGGGATCGGGACCCCGACGGTGGCCGTCCCGTCCGCTTCCAGCGCCCGGTACGTGACGTGCACCGTGGTCTCGGTGATGCCGTACATGTTCACCAGCCGCGGGCCGTCCGGATGCCGCCGGTACCAGTCGGTCAGCCGCGCCGGATCCAGCGCTTCGCCGCCGAAGATCACGTATCGCAGGCTGAGCTCCGGAGTCGGCAGCGTGCTCAGCCGGTGGAACGCCGACGGGGTCTGGTTCAGGACCGTCACCCGCTGGTCCGCGAGCAGCGCCAGGAACTCCTCCGGTTCGCGGACCGCGTCCTGCGGGACGACCACGAGCCTGCCGCCGTGCAGCAGCGCGCCCCACAGTTCCCAGACCGAGAAGTCGAAGGCGTAGGAGTGGAAGAGCGTCCAGACGTCGTTCTCGTCGAAGCCGAACCAGTGCGCGGTCGACGAGAACAGGCGGGTGACGTTGGAGTGCGGGATCAGCACCCCCTTGGGCACGCCGGTGGAGCCGGAGGTGTAGATGACGTAGGCGGTGTTGTCGGGCTCGACCCGCACTTCCGGAGCGGTGTCCGGGCGGCCGTCGGCCTCCACGGAGTCGACCACGCACACCGGACGCGCGTCGGCCAGCGTCGCCTCGATCCGCGCCGCCGGATACGCCGGGTCGATCGGCAGGTACGCGGCGCCCGTCTTCAGCACGGCGAGCACCGCGACGACGAGATCGGCCGAACGCGGCAGCCGCAGCGCCACCAGCCGCTCCGGTCCCGCGCCCTGCTCGATCAGCCGGTGGGCGAGGCGGTTGGCGCGCCGGTCCAGTTCGCCGTAGGTCAGCTCGGTGCTCCCGCTCGTCACCGCGACGGCGTCCGGAGTACGCGCGGCGCGTTCGGCGAAGAGTTCGTGCAGGACGGGCGAAGGTTCCGCCTGCGCCTTGCCGTTCCACTCCAGCAGCACCCGGTCGCGTTCGGCCGCGCTGATCCAGGGCTGCTGTCCGAGCGGCAGTTCCGGAGCCGTCGCGATGCCGTCGAGCAGGCGGCGAAGCCAGCCGGTCAGCCGCTCGATGGTGGCGGGATCGAACAGATCGGTGTTGTAGTTGACGAGCGCGTCGAGCCGGCCGTCGGTCTCCTGGAAGTGGATCGTGAGGTCGAAACCGGCGGTCACGACGGGCGGGGCCAGCTCTTCGACCTCCAGGCCCGCCATCGACGGCCGGGTGTCCGGCGTGTTGTGCAGTACCACCAGCACCTGGCACAGCGGTGTGCGGCTGGTGTCGCGTTCGGGCCGCAGGTCGTCGACGACCCGGTCGAAAGGCACGTCCTGGTGCGCGAACGCGTCCAGGACGGTGTCCCGCACGTCGTCGAGGAAGACGTCGAACCCGAGTTTCAAGTCCACTGTGGACCGCAGGACGAGGGTGTTGACGAAGAACCCGATCACGCCTTCGAGGTCCGTCCGCTCGCGGCCGGAGACGACAGTGCCGACGGCGATGTCGTCCTGCCCCGACCAGCGGGCGAACAGCAGTTCGCTCGCGGCGAGCAGGGTCATGAACAGGGTGCCACCCTGATGCCGGGACAGCTCCTTGAGCCGCGCCGTGGTCCCGGCGGGCACACTGAATTCGTACAGGGCACCGTTCTTGGTGCGCACGGCCGGACGGGGCCGGTCGGTGGGCAGGTCGAGCGCGGGCACGCCGTCGAGGCGGTTGCGCCAGTAGCTGAGCTGGGCGTCGAAGTCGGTACCGCGCAGCCGTTCCCGCTGCCAGACGGCGTAGTCCGCGTACTGCGCCGGCAGCGGCGGAAGGACCGGCTCTTCGCCGCGGCGGAACGCGCTGTAGCACATGGCAAGCTCGGCCAGCAGCACGCCGGAGGACCATCCGTCGGTGACGATGTGGTGCAGCACGAGCGTGAGCACGTGGTCGCCGGGCGCGAGCCGGGTCAGCGCGACCCGCAGCGACGGCCCGGTGTGCAGGTCGACGGGGCCGGTCGCGGCGGCGAGGGCGCTGTCCAGGGCGCCTTCGGTGACGGGCACGTCGACCGCGTAGGGCGGGTGGATCACCTGGACGCCACGGCCGTCGACGGTCGCGAAGGTGGTCCGCAGGGATTCGTGCCGGGCGACCAACGTGGTCAGGGCGCGATTCAGCGCGTCGGTGTCCAGCTCACCGCGCAGCCTCAAGGCCGTCGGTGACACGTATTCGGTGCTGCCCGGTTCGAATTCGTCGAGGAACCACAACCGCTGCTGCGCGAAGGAAAGCGGTGCCTCGAACCGGCCGCCGTCCCTGGGCAGCACCGGAATCGCCGCCTGCGGCGCGGTGATCTCGGGCAACCGCAGGGCGAGCCGCGCCGGAGTGGGCGCGGTGAGGACGAGCCGCGCGGGCACGTCGGCACCAAGGGTGTCCCGGAGCCGCGCGAGCACACGGATGCCGAGGAGGGAGTCGCCGCCGAGTTCGAAGAAGTCGTCGTCGACGCCGACGCGTTCGACACCGAGGACGTCGGACCAGATGGCGGTCACCAGCCGCTCACGGTCGTCGCGGGGAGCCACGTACGGCGTCGAGGTGGTGTGTCCGGGATCGGGCAGCGCGCGCCGGTCCAGTTTCCCGTGTCTCGTCAACGGCAGTGCGTCCACGCCGACGAAGGCCGAGGGGACGAGATGGGCGGGCAGGACGCGGTGCAACGCCGTCCGCAGCGAGGCGGGGTCGGCGTCGCCGACGACGTAGGCGACCAGTTTGCCGTCCCGCGCGTCCACGGCCGCGTCGGTGACCGACGGTTGCGCGCGCAGCGCCGTCTCGACCTCGCCGGGCTCGATCCGGAAGCCGCGGACCTTGAGCTGGTCGTCGAGGCGGCCGAGGTGTTCCAGCCGCCCGTCGGCGGTCCAGCGGGCACGGTCGCCGGTGCGGTAGAGCCGGGTGCCGGGCGGGCCGAACGGGTCGGCGGTGAAGTGGTCCGCGGTCAGTCCCGGCCTGCCCAGATAGCCGCGGGCGAGCTGGGCGCCGGCGAGACAAAGTTCGCCGGGCACCCCGGCGGGCACGAGCCTCGACCGTTCGTCCAGGACGTAGGCGGTCACGTTGCCGAGTGGTCTGCCGATCACCGGACGGTCACCGGTCACCGGCGCGCGGGTGGCGTCCACAGTGGACTCGGTGGGCCCGTAGTAGTTGTGGACCTCCGTTCCGGAAGCGGCGAGCGCGCGCCAAAGGTCGCTGTCGAGGGCCTCACCGCCGACCATGAGGAACTTCGGCCGGTGCTCTCCCTCCAGCAGACCGGCGGGCAGCAGTTGCCGCAGGTACGACGGAGTGACATCGAGGAAATCGACGCGCTCGTCCCGCACGTAGCGCGTCAGCCCGTCGGGGTCGAGCCGGGTCTCTTCGGTGATGAGGTGCAGTTCGTGGCCGTCCGCCAGCAGCAGGGGGCCTTCCCACGACGTGTCGAACGACAGGGTCGCGGTCAGCGCGACGCGCATCCGGTCGCGGCCGAACACGGTGCGATGGTCGGCGAGCAGGTTGACCAGGGCCGCGTGGCCGACGACGACACCCTTCGGCGTGCCCGTCGAACCCGAGGTGTGGATGACGTACGCGGCGTCCGACGGCCGCGGCGGCGCCGGTCGCGGCCGGTCGGTGGCGGCCGTGAAGGTGTCGTCGATGACGACGACCGGCCGGGTGTCGTCCAGCAGGGTCCGGATCCGCTCGGCCGGCAGGCCGGGGTCGATCGACTGATGCACGGCACCGGCTTTGAGCACGGCGAACAACGCGACGATCGCCTCGGCCGAACGCGGCAGCAGCACCGCGACGATCCGGTCGGGCCCGGCGCCGCGGGCGGCCAGTTCCGCGGCGAGGCCGTCGGTGCGGGCGGCGAGTTCGGCGAAGGTCAGCCGGGTGTCGCCGCAGACGAGCGCGGTGTCGTCCGGCCGGGTCTTCGCCTGGTGGTCCAGAAGGTCGACGATGGTCGACGTCGGAACCTCGAGCTCGTTGCTCCCCCACGACAGCAGGCGGCGTTCTTCGGCGTCGTCGGTGAGCGGCAGGTCGGCGATCCGGCGTCCGGGCTCGGCGGCGATCCCGGCCAGCAGCCGCAGCAGATGTCCGGTCAGGCCGTCGATCGTGGCGGCGTCGAACAGTTCGGTGCTGTATTCGACGAGTCCGGCCAGCCCGCCCCGGGATTCCTCGAATTCGATCGAGAGGTCGAAGTTCGCCGCGTCCCGCGCGACGTCCGCCGGTTCCACCGTCAGGCCGGGGAATTCAGGACCGTCGCCGGAAGCGGAATGCAGCAGCACCATGACGTCGAACAGGGGGTTCCGGCCGGCGTCGCGGTCCGCCCGCACGGCGTCGACGACCGCGTCGAACGGCACGTCGTCGTGGGCGAAGGCGTCCAGAACGGTCTGGCGGGCGTGGGTCAGGTGCTCGGTGAAGGGCACGGACCGGTCGACGGCCGAGCGCAACACGACGGTGTTGACGAAGAAGCCGACGACCCGTTCGAGCTCCGGCCGTTCGCGGCCCTGCACGACCGTTCCGAGCGCGATGTCCTCCTGCCCGGTGTAGCGGGCGAACAGCGCCTGGCACGCGGCGACGAGCACCGTGAACAGCGTCGTCTCCGACGAGCGCGCCAGCTCGGCCAGCCGTCCCGCGACCTCCGCGGGCACGGTGAACTCCCGTGTCGCGCCGTCGGTGCTCCGGACGGGTGGCCGCGGCCGGTCGGTGGGCAACTCAAGCGGGGCGACGCCGTCGAGGTGCGACTTCCAGTAGTCGAGACCCGCGCCCCGGAGTGGCCGGTTTCGTTGCCAGACGGCGAAATCCGCGTACTGCACCGGCTGGGCGGGCAGCCGCGCGCGATCGCCGTCGCGGTAGAGCAGGCCGAGTTCCTCGGTCAGCACGCCCATCGACGCGCCGTCGGTGGCGATGTGGTGCACGCACACCAGCAGCACGTGCTCGGTGCCGGTGAGCCGCAGCAGCACCGCGCGCAGCAGTGGCCCGCGGCCCAGGTCGAACGGCCGGGTGTACTCGGCGCGCAGGACGTCCTCGAGGTCGCCCGGCTCGACGTCCACGACGGGCAACGCGACCTCATCGAGCGGCCGGACGATCTGGAAGCCCTCGCCGTCGATCTCCTCGAAGGTGGTGCGCAACGGCTCGTGGCGGGCGACCAGCAGCCGCAACGCGGTGGCCAGCGCGGCGCGGTCGAGCGGTCCGGTCAGGCGCAGGGCGAACGCGCTGTTGTACTCGGGATCGTCCGGCCGCAGCCTGCTGAGGAACCAGAGCCGCCGCTGGGCGGACGAGAGCGGGATCGGGCGGGAACGGTCGGCGGCGGCCGGGATCTCCGGCGCCGGGCCTGCCGTTCCCGCCATCCGCGCGCGCAGCACCTCCCGCAGGTGGGCGGGCAGTGCCGCGATGCGGTCCTGTCGGGACGAGGTCATGGTGGCGTCCTCACGCTTCCGTTTCGGAGGCGAGGCTTTCGAGCTCGCCCAAGATGAGTTCTTCGACCGTTCCGGCCAGCCCCGCGACGGTGCGCGCGGTCAGGACGTCGGCCGGGGTGAGCCGGACCGCGAACAAGGCGCCCGCCTTGGCCGCGATGTGCAGACTCCGCAGCGAATCCCCGCCGAGGGCGAAGAAGTTGTCCTCGACGCCGATCCGCTCCACGCCGAGCACTTCGGCCCAGATCGCGGCCAGTGCCTGTTCGGTTTCGGTTTCCGGCTCGACGTATCCGGTCTCCGGCGCGGCGGGCGCGGGCAAGGCTTTGCGGTCGAGCTTTCCGTTGGCGCTGACCGGGATCCGGTCCAGCGCGACGAACGCCGACGGCACCAGGTAGTCCGGCAGCCGATCGGCCAGGAAGTCCCGGAGCGTGTCCTGTCCGGCTTCCGACACGACGTAGGCGACGAGCTGCTTCAGGCCGGGCTGATCCTCGCGGACGACGACCGCGGCCTGCGCCACGGCGGGATGCCGGGCCAGCACGGCCTCGACCTCGCCGGGTTCGACGCGGAATCCGCGCAGCTTCACCTGGTCGTCCGCCCGCCCGAGGAATTCGAGGACCCCTGCTCCGGTCCAGCGGACGACGTCGCCGGTGCGGTACATCCGTTGCCCGCCCGGTGCCGCGAGGAACCGGTCGGCGGTCAGCCCTGGCCGGTCGCGGTAGCCGCGAGCGAGACCCGCGCCGGCGAGGTACAGCTCGCCCGGCACTCCCGGCGGCACCGGGCGCAGATCCGGATCGAGGACGCGGGCGACCATGCCGTCCAGCGGCGTGCCGATGGGGATCCGGTCCGGAACCGTCTCGTCCATCGGATGGGCGGTGGCGAACGTCGTGGTCTCGGTGGGGCCGTAGCCGTCCACGACCCGAAGCCCCGGGCAGGCACCCAGCACTCGCCGCACCGCTTCGGCGGGCACGACGTCACCGCCGGTCCACACCTCACGCAGCCCGGCGAAGCAGTCCGGGCTTTCCTGCGCCAGCACCCGGAACAGGCCCGCCGTGACCCACATCCCGGTCAGCCCGTGCTCGCGGATCAAGGTCCGCAGCCGGTGCGCGTCGAGGTCGCCGTCCGGGGCGGTGACGACACGGCCTCCGGTGAGCAGCGGTACCCACAGTTCGTAGGTGGTCGCGTCGAACGCCGCCGGGGAATGCAGCAGGACCACTTCGTGTGCCCCGCTCCGGAACCGGCTGTCCCCGGCCAAGGCGGCGACGTCGCGGTGCCGCACGGCGACACCCTTCGGCGTGCCGGTGGACCCGGAGGTGTACATGACGTACGCCAGCTGGTCCGGATCGACGACGACGGCGGGATCACCGTCCGGCTCTTCGTCCACAGAGGACAGCCGGATGGCATCCGGGTACCCGGTGTCGGACACGACGAGCCGCACACCTTCGAGCAATACCCGCCGTCGTTCCGCCGGAGCTCGGGTGTCGATCGGCAGATACGCGCCGCCCGCCTTGACCACGGCCAGTTCCGCCACCACGGTGCCCGCCCTGCTCGTCGCGAGGCCGACCGGTTCCTCCGGGCGCAAGCCGAGCCCGATCAGGCGGTTGGCCAGCCGGTTCGCCCGCCGGTTCAGCTCGGCATAGGTGACCTGTTCACCGTCGAGGACGGCAGCCACCGCGTCGGGCCGGGTGCGGACCTGCTCGGCGAAGAGGTCCGGCAGCGACCGGGCGGGGGCCGCCGTACCGGTTTCCGTCCATTCCGTGAGGAGTAGTTCGTCCTCCGGAGTCAGCATCGACACGTCGGTGATCGCCCGAGCGCCGTCCACGGCAAGCTCCCGGAGCAGCGTGAGCAGGTGACCGGCCAACCGGCTCACCGTTTCCGCGTCGAACAAGGCCGGGTCGTAGCCCAGATCGACGTTCAGCTCACGACCGGGCGACTCGACGACCGTCAGCGGGAAGTTCGTCGTCTCTCGTGCCGACAGATCGCGCACGGTCAACCCGTGCCCGGCCTCGGCGCCGGTGATCGGATAGTTCTCGAACACCACCAGGCTCTCGCAGAGGTTCACTCCCCCGGGCAGCTCCGCCCAGCCTTGGACCAGCGACAGCGGCAAGTGCCCGTGACGGCGTGCCTCGGCCTGACCCGCCTGAAGATCCGCGAGCCACTCGGCGACGCGGGCACCCCGGTCGATCCCGACCCTGACCGGCAGCGTGTTGATGAAGATGCCGGTGATCGCGTCCACGCCGGGCACCTCGGGCGGCCGGCCGGAGACGGTGGACCCGAACACGACGTCGTCGTGACCGTTGTACGCCGACAGCAGCAAGGCCCATGCCCCTTGCAGGACCGCGTTGTGCGTGAGGCCGTGGCGTTTGACGAACTCGTCGAGCCCGCTCGTCGCCGCCTCGTCCAGGCGGACGGGCAGCCATTCGGACGAACAGGCGATATGCCCGGCCGCGGGCGCCCGGTCGCCGGGAACGGGCGTCGGCCCGTCGATCCCGGAAAGCGTGCGACGCCAGAAGCGTTCGGCGTCGGCCCGGGCGAGGCCGCCCAGCCACGCGAGATAGTCCCGGAACGGCGGCCTCGCGGGCAGCGTCTGCCCGGCGTAGGCGCCGCAGACGTCGGACAGGACGTGGAAGACGCTCCAGCCGTCGAGCAGTGCGTGGTGGAACGTCCACAGCACCTGGACTTCGGTCGCCGACAACCGCACGAGCGCCACCCGCATCAGCGGCGCCTCCGCGAGATCGAGCCCTTGTTCGCGGTCCTCGGCCAGGAGCCGCTGGAGATCGTGACCGGTCCCGTCCAGCACGCGGATCGGCAGCCGTACCTCGCGGTGTACCACCTGCAGCGGCTCCTCGACGCCGGCCCACACGAACGCCGTCCGCAGGACCGGCGTGCGGTCCACGACCCGCTGCCACGCCGCGGCGAGCCGGTCGAGGTCGGTGACGCCTTCGAGGACGAACGTCGCCTGCTCGACGTACATGCCTTGCGCCGTCTGGGAAAGGCCGTGGAACAGCATCCCGCCCTGCATGGGCGTCACCGGGTAGACGTCTTCGACCGCCCGGCCGTCGCCGACCAGAGCGTCCACTGAGGACTGATCGAGGGCGGCGAGCGGGAAATCCGACGGCGTGCGACCACCGGCCTCCGGCACCGCGCAGTGCGCGATGATCTCGCGCAGGGCGGCCAGCATCCGCTCCGCCAACTCTTCGACGGTGCCGCGATCGTGCCGGGTCTCCACGTGCGCCCAGGTCAGCTCCAGTGTCCCGGCCACGACGCGGCCGACGATGTCGAGCGTGTGGCTCGCGGGAGCGGCCGGGTCGACGTCGGCGTCGAGGGCGCCGGTCCGGAACGCGCCCGCCTCGGTGTCGTCGAACCGGCCGAGGTAGTTGAAGCCGATCCGGGGATCGATGGCCGGCGCGGTACCGGTGAGATACCGCAGGGCGCCGTACCCGATTCCCCGCCGCGGCACCGCCCGGAGCTGTTCCTTCACCGCTTTGAGCGCGGCGCCCCAGCCGTCCGGGACGTCGAGCGCCACGGGGAACACGCTGGTGAACCAGCCGACCGTGCGGGACAGGTCGACGTCGTCGAACAGGTCTTCGCGTCCGTGGCCCTCGAGGTCGATCACCGGAATCTCCCCGGTCCAGTCCCGGAGGACCCGGCCCAGCGCGGTGAGCAGCACGTCGTTGACCTGCGTGCGGTAGACCTCGGGAACGTCCTGGAGCAGCGCCCGGGTCTCCTCGGCGGTGAGCCGGACCGTCACCTCGCCCGTGTCGGCGATCGTGGCCGGTACCGCCTCGGCCGACGGCGCCGGGATCCCGCGCCAGTACGCCAGTTCGTCGTCGAAACCGCCGGACTCGGTGTACTCGGCCAGCCGCCTGGCCCACTCCAGGTACGACGTCGTCTTCGGCCCGAGTTCGCCACCTCGGTAGGCGGTTTCCAGGTCCTCCAGCAGGATCCGCCAGGAGACGCCGTCGACGACGAGGTGGTGCGCGGCCAGGGTCAGCCGCCGCCCGTCGAGCACCGCGGCCAGCAAGGGACCTCGCGCCAGGTCGAAGGCGATCTCGTCGGTGAGCAGTTCGGCCGGCCACACCGGTTCGCCGTGCTGGACGCCGTCACGCTCGAACCGCAGCCGCAGCCCGTCGTGCTGTGCCCACACGGCTTCCAGCGCGCGGCGCAGCGCGGCTTCGTCGACGTCCTCGGTGAACTCCAGCACCACTCGCTGGTCGAACCGGTCCGGCAGACCGTCGAAGTACCAGTGCTGGATCGGGGTGAGCGGCGCCATCCCGGTGACCGGCCCCTGTTCGGCGCGCGGCCCGGCGTCGCCACCGGCGTGGGCGGCCAGCGCGGCGAGGGTCGGATGCCGGAAGACGTCGTGGGGCAGCAGGCTCAACCCGGCGCGGCGGGCGCGCGACACGACCTGGATGCTGAGGATCGAGTCGCCGCCCAGTGCGAAGAAGTTGGCCTCGGCGCCGACGTCCGCGACGCCGAGCACGTCGGACCAGATCGCGGCGAGCGCGCGTTCGGCCTCGGTCGCGGGCGCGGTCCGGGCCGTCTTGTCGCCGAAATCCGGCGCCGGCAGGGCGCGGCGGTCGATCTTCCCGTTGGCGGTCAACGGGAAGCGGTCGAGCCGGACGAACGCTGCGGGCACCATGTAGTCGGGCAGGGTCCGGCCGAGGAATCCGGCGAGGCCGTCCGCGTCGCCCGTGTGGTAGGCGACGAGCCGTTTGACGCCGTGGTCCTCCCTGGTCAGCACCGCGGCCTGGCCGACGCCCGGATGCGCGGTCAGCGCGGCCTCGATCTCGGCCGGTTCGATCCGGAAACCGCGGACCTTGACCTGCTCGTCGGCGCGCCCGGTGTACTCCAGTTCGCCGAGCGGGTTCCAGCGGACGAGGTCGCCGGTGCGGTACATCCGCTCCCCCGGCGGGCCGAACGGGTCGGGCACGAACCGGTCGGCGGTCAGCGCCGGATCACCGAAATACCCGCGAGCGAGCCCGGCCCCGGCGATGTACAGCTCACCAGGCACTCCTTGCGGCACGAGCCGCAGTTCGGCGTCGAGGACGTAGGTCCGCATGTTGTC
The DNA here is from genome assembly GCF_003947475.1 of Amycolatopsis sp. WAC 04197. NCBI lineage: Bacteria > Bacillati > Actinomycetota > Actinomycetes > Pseudonocardiales > Pseudonocardiaceae > Amycolatopsis > Amycolatopsis sp. WAC 04197. The sequence continues at coordinate 216,500 of NZ_QHJK01000008.1, forward strand.
GAGCGGTTTCCCGATCGGGACGGCACCGGTGACGTCGTCCGGAATCGGCTGCGAGGTGGCGAAGGTCGTCGTCTCGGTCGGACCGTAGCCGTCGACGACGACCGTGCCCGGGCACGCCTCCCGTACCCGCCGGACCGCGGCGGCCGGGACGACGTCGCCGCCCGCCCATACCTCGCGCATCCCGCGGAAGGTCTCCGGAGCCTCCTGCGCGAGCAGCCGGAACAGCCCGGCGGTGAAGAACGCCCCGTGGACCTCGTACTCGGCGATGATCCGGCGGAGGGTTTCCACGTCGAGGTCTCCCGGAGGGGCCACGACGACCGTGCCGCCGTTGAGCAGCGGGACCCACAGCTCGTAGGTGGAAGCGTCGAAGGCGGGCGAAGCGTGCAGCAGCACCCGCTCGTGCGCGGCGAAGCGCCGGTCGGCGGCGAGGGCGACGACGTCACGCTGACGTACGGCCACGCCCTTCGGCCTGCCTGTCGAACCGGACGTGTACATCACGTACGCGAGGTTGTCCGGCACCGCCTCGGGGAGCGCGACGTCCGCGGTCCGGCCGTCGGGGACGACGATCTGTCCACTGTAGACAGACGCGTCGGCGAGTGCCCGATCGGTGACGAGGATCGGCACACCGTCCAACAATGTCTTCAACCGTGGCGCGGGCGCCCTCGTGTCCAGCGGGAGGTACGCCGCGCCGGCTTTGACGACGGCGAGTTCGGCGACGACCAGCTCCGGCGAGCGGTCCATGAGCACACCGACGACGGTTTCCAGGCCGGCGCCGAGTGACACCAGACGCCGGGCGAGCCGGTCCGCGCGCTCGTCCAGGTCCGCGTAGGTCAGGCGGACTCCGTCGCCGACGAGGGCGATCGCGCCGGGCGCGTGCGCGACCTGCCGTCCGAAGAGCTCGGCGAGACTTCCTTCCGGCAGCGGACGCGCGGTGTCGTTCCAGTCGCCGAGGATCTGGAGCCGTTCGGCGTCGGTGAGCAGGTCGATGGTGTCGAGCGGACGGTTCAGGTCCTCGGCGAAGGCGTCGAGCACACCGACGAGCTGGTCCGTAATCCGCTCGGCCGTCGCGGCGTCGAACAGATCGGGGTCGTAGCCGACGTCGAGGCTCAGCCGCTCCCCCGGCGACGCGACGACGCTGATCGGGTAGTTCGTCGTTTCGGCGGCGTCGACGTCCCGCAACCGCAGCCCGTCGCGCGTCGCCGAAACGATCGGATAGTTCTCGAAGACGACGATACTGTCGAAGAGGCCGCCGTCCGTCCCGCTCCACGCCTGCAGCTTCGTCAGCGGCAGATGCCCGTACCTGCGGGACTCCACTTGCCGGTCCTGCAACGCCGCCAGCCATTGGGCGACCGGCGACCGATCGGTGGTGACGCGGACCGGGAGCGTGTTGATGAAGATCCCGGTGATGTCGTCGGCGCCGGTCAGGTCGACCGGGCGACCGGAAACGGTGGTGCCGAAACAGACGTCACGCTCCCCGGTCAGCCGGGACAGCACCAGCGCCCACGCGCCCTGCAGGACGGTGTTCATCGTGAGGCCCGCCTTGCGCGCGGCTTCCCCGAGCCGCGCGGAGCTTTCGACCGGGACCCGCAGCCACTCGGCCGACCGGCTCGTGTGGTCCTGCGCCGTGAGCCGGCCACGTGCGGTGAAGTCGCCGAGTTCGCGACGCCAGTGGCGTTCCGCCTCGGTGTCGTCCTGGCGGTCCAGCCACGCGACGTAATCCCGGAACGGTGGCCGTTCGGGCGGTTCGTCCCCGGCATAGGCGGCGAAGACGTCGGACAGCACGCCGAAGACGCTCCAGCCGTCGAGCAGGACATGGTGGAACGTCCACAGCACCCGGACTTCCGTGTCCGAAAGCCGCGCCAGAGTCAGCCGTAGCAGGATTTCGCCGTCCAGGTCCAGCCCCTCGGCGCGGTCCGCGGCCAAGACCTCCTGCCAGAACCGCTCCTGCCCTCCGGCCGTGTGGGCACGCCAGTCGAGCCGGTTGACCGGGACGGTCACCCGTCGCCGCACCACCTGCACCGGCTCCGGCACACCTTCCCAGGCGATCGTCGTGCGCAGCACGGGGGTGCGGTCGACGACGCGCTGCCAGGCTTCGGCCAGCGCGTCGACGTCCTCGACGCCTTCGACGACGAAACCGACCTGCTGGAAGTAGAGCCGCTCGTCCGGCTGTGACAACGAGTGGAACACCATCCCCGCCTGCATCGGCGTCAGCGGATAGAGGTCTTCGACCGCCCTGCCGTCGCCGACGAGGGTGTCCACTGTGGATTGATCGAGCGTGAGCAGCGGGAAGTCGGACGGGGTGCGCCCACCGGCCTCCGGTTCGGTGCAATGCGCGATGATCTCCCGCAGGGCGGTCAGCATCGCCTCGGCGAGCCTGTCCACTGTGGACCTACGATGGACGCCCTCGGTGTAATACCAGGTCAATTCGAGTTCGCCGGACTCGACGCGGCCGACGACGTCGAGCAGATGCGCTCGCGCCGAAAGCTCGCTCTCGTCCGATTCCAGCCTGCCCGAGGTGAAGCGGCCGAGGTAGTTGAAACTCACCGCGGGGTCGATCGACGGCGCGGTCCCCGCCAGGTGACGCAGGGCGCCGTAGCCGATCCCACGCCGCGGCACGGCCCGGAGCTGCTCCTTCACCGACTTCAGTGCCGTACCCCAGCCTTCGGGCACGTCCAGCGCGATCGGGAAGACGCTGGTGAACCAGCCCACCGTGCGGGACAGATCGACGTCGTCGAACAGGTCTTCGCGCCCGTGCCCTTCCAGGTCGATGACCGGGACCTTGCCCGTCCAGTCCCGCAGCACCCGGCCCAGCGCGGTGAGCAGCACGTCGTTGACCTGCGTGCGATAGGCGGCGGGCACTTCCCTCAGCAGCGCCTCGGTTTCCGCTTCGGGAAGCCGCACAGTGACCTCGCGCATCGAGGCGACGGTGGCCTCACCCTCGCCGTCGACCGGGATCGAGGTGTCCGTCGGCAGGCCGCGCCAGTGGTCGAGTTCGTCGTCGAATCCGCCGCCGGCGGTGTACTCGGCGAGCCTGATCGCCCACTCCCGGAAGGAGGTGGTGCGCGGCCCGAGGTCGATCGTCTCGCCCCGCAGCGCCTGGGCGTAACCGCGGTCGAAGTCCTCCGCGAGCACCCGCCACGAGACACCATCGACGACGAGGTGGTGCACGGCGAGGGTGACACCGTGCTCGGAGAGGTCGAGGCGGATCAGCGGGGTCTCGGCGCCGACAGGGCCGTTCTCCTGCTTCCAGCCGTCGCCGCGGGTGAACCGCATCCGCAGCGCGTCGTGGTGTTCGAGCAGCGCGTCCACGGCCTTGCGCGCGGCGGCGCGGTCGATCCGCTCAGGTCCTAAATGGACAAACTGGTGGAAATGCTCCGGATCGGCCGTCTGGGTCGCGAAGAACCACCGTTGGATCGGGGTGAGTGGCACCTCGCCGCTGACCGGGCCGCGACGGACGGCTTCGGTGGCGCTGCGGGCCGCGGCGGCGAGCGTCGCCGGGGTCCGATGGGCGAACAGGTCGCCGGGCAGCAGTTCCAGCCCGGCACGCCGGGCCTTCGACACCACCTGGATGCTGAGGATCGAGTCGCCGCCCAGTTCGAAGAAGTCGTCGGTCGCACCGACCCGTTCGACACCCAGCACCTCCGCCCAGATCCCGGCCAGCACGAGCTCGCGATCGGTGCGTGGCGCGACGTGGTCACGAGCCCCGAAGTCCGGGGCGGGCAGGGCGGCGCGGTCGAGCTTCCCGTTGACGTTGACCGGGAATTTCTCCAGCCGGACGAACGCCGCCGGGACCATGTAGTCCGGCAGGGTCCGCCCCAGGAATTCCCCGAGCCCCTCGGTCTCGCCGACGATGTAGGCGACCAGCCGTTTCACCCCGCCGTCCGCGCGGGCCAGCACGGCCGCCTGCTCGACGCCGGGGTGCTCGCCCAGCGCGGCCTCGATCTCGCTCGGTTCGACGCGGAAGCCGCGGATCTTGACCTGTTCGTCCACCCGGCCGACGAATTCGAGGGCTTCCTCGTCGTTCCAGCGCACCACGTCACCGGTGCGGTACATCCGCTCCCCCGGCGGACCGAACGGATCCGCGACGAACCGGTCCGCGGTCAGCCCGGGCCGTCCGAGGTAGCCCCGCGCGAGCCCTGCCCCAGCGAGATGCAGTTCGCCGGGCGCACCCGGCGGCACCAGGCACAAGTCGTCGTCCAGGACATAAGCACGGGTGTGGTCCAGCGGTGCCCCGATCGGCACGACGTCGGGTACCTCGTCCGGCAGCGGGTGCACGGTGGCGAACGTCGTGGTCTCGGTGGGGCCGTAGACGTCGGCGACCAGGGTCCGCGGACACGCGGCCCGGACCCGGCGCAGCGCGACGGCGGGAACGGCGTCGCCGCCCGTCCAGACCTCACGCACGCCGGCGAACATCTCCGGGGCCTCCTGCGCGACCAGCCGGAACAGCCCGGTCGTCATGAAGACCCCTGTCACGGCGTGCGCGGTGATCACCCGGCCGAGCGTGTGGACGTCGAGTTCCCCCGGCGGGGCCAGGACGACCGTGCCACCGTTCAGCAAGGGCACCCACAGCTCGTAGGTGGACGCGTCGAAGGCCTGCGGCGAGTGCAGCAGCACCCGATCGTGGGCCGCGAAGCGCCGCTCGGCCGCGAGAGCGAGGACGTCGCGATGCCGGGCGGCCACGCCCTTCGGTTTGCCGGTCGAGCCGGAGGTGTAGATGACGTAGGCGAGCTGCTCGGGATCGACCGGCACCACGGGCGCGGCCTCCGGTGCGTCACCCGCGTCCGTGACGATCACGCCGTCGTGGATCTCCTCGGCGGTCGACAGCCAAGCCTCGTCGGCGACGAGGACGTCCGCGCCGGCTTCGCTCAGCAGCAGCCGCAGCCGGTCGGCGGGCGCGCGCAGGTCCAGCGGCAGGTAGGCGCCGCCCGCCTTCAGGATCGCGAGTTCGGCCACCACGAGGGCGGGCGAACGGTCCATCAGGAGCGCGACGCGGTCTTCGGCGAGGACGCCGAGCTCGCGCAGCCGGTTCGCCAGGCGGTTCGCCCGGACTTCGAGTTCGCCGTAGGTGACGGTCTCCTCATCGGTCACCAGCGCCACGGCGCCGGGATCCCGGCGTGCGCGAGCCTCGAACAGCTCCGGCACCGACCCCTCCGGTATCCGCCGGGCGGTGGCGTCGCGCTCGCGAAGCAGGTGCCGGATCTCCCGTTCCGACAACATGGGCACCCGTGTCACGGGCGCGTACGGCGCGTCCGCGAAGCCACGGATCAGCGTCTCGAGGTGGCCGGCGAGCCGCCGGGCGAGATCCGGTCCGATCAGCTCGGGGTCGTGGGTCAGCACGAGCGACAACCGGCGGCCCGGATACGCGACGACCCCGAGTGGGTAGTTGGTGCGTTCGGCCGCGCGGACGTCCGCCATCCCCGCGACGTCCGCCACCGGATAGTTCTCGAAGACGACGATGCTGTCGAACAGGCTGCCGCCGGTGTCACTCCAGGACTGCAACCGCGGCAGGCCGACATGGCCGTACCGGCGGGATTCCGCCTGCGCCGCCTGCAGTTCGCGAAGCCAGTCGACGAGACCGCGCCCGGCGTCGAGCCGGACCCGCACCGGCAGGGTGTTGATGAACAGACCCGCGATGTCGTCCGCTCCCGGCAGCTCGACCGGCCTGCCCGACACCGTCGCGCCGAAACACACCTCGGATTCGCCGCTGTAGCGGGAAAGCAGCGCCGCCCAGGCGCCCTGGACGATCGTGTTGAGCGTCAGGTGGTGCCGTCGCGCGAACGCGTGGATCCGGGCGGTCGTGGCGTCGTCGAAGTCCACCGGTACCCGGGCTGACGAGCTGGCGGCGTGTGCCCGGGCGCCGCGATCACCGGGCAACGGGGTCGGCGTCACCCCGGCGAGTTCGGCCCGCCAATGGGCTTCGGCGGCTTCGTCGTCCTGCTCGGCGAGCCATCCGGCGTAGTCGCGGAACGGACGACGCACCGGTGGCTCTTCACCACGCAGCACGGCGAGGACGTCCGACAGGACACCGAAGACGCTCCAGCCGTCCAGCAGCACGTGATGGAACGTCCAGATCACCCGGACCGAGGCCGCCGACTCCTTGGCGACGACCAGCCGTGTCAGCGGGGCGCGGGTCAGGTCGAGCCCTTCGGCGAGGTCTTCGGCCAGCTTCCGCCGCAGCGCCTCCTCGGCGTCCACTGTGGACCAGTCCGGGCAGCTCACCGGGATCTCCGCCGCCCGCAGCACGATCTGCAGCGGACGCGGTACCCCTTCCCAGACGATCCTGCTGCGCAGGACCGGGGTCCGCTCGACCACTCGTCGCCAGGCCGCGACGAGCGCACGGGGGTCGGGAACGTCGTCGACGGTGAAGGTGATCTGTTCGAAGTAGTTGCGATCGCCGGGCCGGGCCAGGCTGTGGAACACCATGCCCGCCTGCATCGGCGTCAGCGGGTACACGTCCTCCACGTCCCGGCCGTCGCCCACCAGCTCGTCCACAGTGGACTGGTCGAGTCCCGCCAGCGGGAAGTCCGACGGCGTCCGCCCGCCCGCACCGGGTTCGGCGCAGTGCCCGAGGAGTCCACGCAGGTTCTCCAGCGTGCCTTCGGCCAACCGGGTCACGGTGGCCTCTTCGTGCACGCCTTCCGCGTAGTGCCAGGTGAACTCCAGCGTGTCGCCGGTGACCTGGCCCACCACGTCGAGCAGATGGGGACGGACGCCGCCGGGGTCGGCGGCCAAGGACAGTTCGCCGGGCGAGCCGGTGTAGAGCTCACCGGTCAGCTCGAACTGCCCGAGGTAGTTGAAGCTGATCTGTGGATCGATGGCGGGCGCGGTGCCGGAGAGATAGCGCAGCGCGCCGTAGCCGATGCCGCGGCGCGGGACCGCACGCAGCCGCTCCTTCACGGCTTTGATCGCGGCGCCCCAGTCGTCCGGGACGTCCAGCGCCACCGGGAACAGGCTGGTGAACCAGCCCACCGTGCGCGACAGGTCCACGCCGTCGAACAGGTCCTCGCGGCCGTGGCCCTCCAGGTCGATCACCGGAACCCGGCCGGTCCAGTCCCGCAGCGTGCGGCCGAGCGCGGCCAGCAGGAGGTCGTTGACCTGGGTCCGGTAGACCTCGGGGACCTGCCGCAGCAGTGACCGCGTCTCCCCGGCGGTCAGCCGCACCGTCACGGCGCGGGCCCGGCCCACCGTGTTCGCCCCGATCCCGTCGACCGGGATCGGCGTGAACTCGGGGATCGAGCGCCAATGCTCCAGTTCGTCGTCGAAGCCGCCCTCTTCCGCATGGGCGGACAGACGTGCGGCCCACTCCTGGAACGAGGTCGTCCTCGGCCCGAGATCGGCCTTCCGGTAGGCCTGGTCGAGATCGTCGAGCAGGATCCGCCAGGACACGCCGTCGACGGCGAGATGATGCGCGGACAGATGCAGCACCCGCCGCTCCGGAGGACCGGACAACCTCCAGCGCAGCAGCGAATGCCCGTCCTCGGCACCGGCGATGCGCAGCCGCCACTGGTCTCCGTCGCGGGTGAAGGTCGTGCGCAACGCGTCGTGGTGCTCGATCAGCGCGCCGATGGCCGCGGCGAGCGCGCCCTCGTCGGTGCCGTTCGCCAGCTCGACCTCGATCTCCTGATCGAACCGGGCGGGTCCGGAGATCGTGTCGAAGAACCAGCGCTGGATCGGCGTCGGCACGACGTCCCCGGTGACGGGACCTCGATCCGGGACCGTGGAGACGTCGGTCAAGGCCGGGGCGAGGGCGGCGATGGTCTGATACCGGAACAGGTCCGCCGTCGTGATCGACAGCCCCGCCTTCCGTGCCCGCGCGCTGACCTGGATGCCGAGGATCGAGTCGCCGCCGAGGGCGAAGAAGTTGTCCTCGATCCCGACCCGGTCGAGCCCCAGCACGTCGGCCCAGATCCCCGCGAGCACCGCTTCCCGCTCGGTCCGCGGCGCCGTTCTCCCGCTCGACGCGGGCTCGAAGCTCGGCTCCGGCAGCGCGCGCCGATCGACCTTCCCGTTGGCGTTGAGGGGAAGCGCGTCGAGGACGACGAACGCCGACGGCACGAGATAGTCCGGCAGGGTCCGGCCCAGGCTTTCGCGCAAGGTCCCGATGTCCACTGTGGACTCGTCCGCGGCCACGACGTAGGCGACCAGGTGTTTGCGGCCGGACCCGGAGCGCGCCGTGACCACCGCCTCCGCGACCTCGGGCCGGGCGGTGAGGGCACGCTCCACCTCACCGGGTTCGACCCGGAAGCCCCGGATCTTGAGCTGGTCGTCGGCACGGCCGGCGAATTCGAGGGTCCCGTCGGCACGCCACCGCCCGCGGTCACCGGTGCGGTACATGCGTTCGCCGGGGGCACCGTACGGGCAGGCGACGAACCGGTCGGCCGTCGCGCCCGGCCGGCCTGCGTATCCGCGGGCGAGCCCCGGGCCTGCGACGCAGATCTCGCCGAGCGCGCCGCGCGGGACCGGCCGCAGTCCGTCGTCGAGCAGGTAGACGCGCATCCCGGTCAGCGGAGTCCCGATCGGGATCGTTTCGGGGACCGCGTCCGCGGACGTCATGCGGAACGAGGTCGCGAACGTGGTGGTTTCGGTCGGCCCGTAGCCGTCGACGACCGCGACACCGGGGCAGCTGCCGAGCACGCGGCGCACGGCTTCGGGTGGGACGACGTCGCCGCCGGTCCAGACTTCCCGGAGGCCGCGGAAACACTCGGGCGTGTCACCGGCGAAGAGCCGGAAGAGCCCGGCGGTGAGCCAGAGGGCGGTCACACCGTGTCGCTCGGTCAGCTCGCGCACGACCTCCGCGTCGACGTCCCCCGGTGGCGCGACGACCACGGTGCCGCCGTTGAGGAGCGGGACCCACAGCTCGTAGGTGGAGGCGTCGAACGCCAGCGGCGAGTGCAGCAGAACTCGCTCGTGCGCTCCGCCGGTGAACCGCGGGTCCGTGGCCAGCGCGACCACGTCGGCGTGCCGGACCGCCACGCCTTTCGGTACGCCGGTGGAGCCGGAGGTGTACTCGACATAGGCCAGGTTCGCGGGTTCGACCGTGACCGTGGCCGCGTCCCCGGTGGACGGCAGCGTCAGTATCCGTCCGTTGTGGACGGTGGCGGCGGTTCCGTGCCACGTCTCGTCGGTGAGCAGAAGCGAAGTGCCGTCGAGTAGAAGGCGCAGGCGGTCGGCCGGCGCACGCAGGTCCAGCGGCAGATAGGCGGCGCCGGCCTTGAGGATCGCCAGCAGCGCCACCACCAGGTCCGCCGAGCGGTCCATCAGCACGCCGACCCGGTCTTCCGGGCGCACACCGAGTTCGATCAGCCGTCCCGCCAGGCGGTCGGCCCGGGCGCGCAGCTCGCCGTAGTCGAGGCGGTCCGCACCGGAGACCACCGCGGGGGCCTGCGGATGCTGCTCGGCGTGATGGTCGAACAGGCGCGTGATGGTCATCGACGGAGCGGGGTACGGCGACGGCAGGAGCCGGCGGTCGGCCTCGGTGAGCAGCGGCAACTCGCCCACCGGACGATCCGGATCGGCGGCGATCCCGGTGAGGAGGGCTTCCAGGCTCGCGGTCAGCCGCTCGATCGTCGCGCTGTCGAAAAGCGCGGTGGCGTACTCGACGGTGATCCTCAGTCCGTCTTCCCTCGGCCAGAACTCGACGACGAGGTCGAACCTGGCCGACGGCCGGGGCAGGTCGTACTCCGAAACCCGCAGACCGGCGACCTCACGCGGGCGGACCAGCGGGCTCTGCAGGACGACGACCGCCTGCACCAGCGGCGTCCGCGACGGATCGCGCTCCGGCTGCACCGCTTCGACGACCCGGTCGAAGGGGACGTCGGCGTGCGCGAACGCCTCCAGCGCCGTCTCCCGGAACCCGGCCAGGAAAGCCGGGAAAGGGCGAGCGGGATCGATTTGCGAGCGAAGCACGAGGGTGTTCACGAAGAACCCCGTCAGCGGCTCCCATTCGGGCCGGTCGCGCCCGGCGACCGCGGTGCCGACCGCGATGTCGCGCTGACCGCCGTAGGCCGACAAGAGGAGTTGCACCGCCGCGGTCAGGGTCATGAACAACGTCGCCCCGTGCGGACGTCCCGCGTCCGTGAGGCCGCGGACGAGTTCCGAGGGCAGATCGTGGCGGTGCACCGCGCCTGCCGTACCGCGCCGGGCAGGCCTCGGGCGGTCGGTCGGGAAAGCCAGCGGTTCGAGTCCGTCGAGCGCGGCACGCCAGTAGCCGAGCTGGGCGTCGTTGTCGGTCTGACGGCGCCAGTGCGTGTAATCGCGGTAACCCGACTCCAGCGGCGGCGGGGTCACACCGGCGTAGAAGTCGAGCAGCTCGCCGGTCAGGATCCCGATCGACCGGCCGTCGGTGACGATGTGGTGCTGGCACAGGACGAGCAGGTGCTCCTCCGGTCCCTGGCGATAGAGCGTGGCCCTCGTCAGGGGGCCGCTGCGCAGGTCGAACGGAACGCTCAGGTCCGCCGCCAATGTGGCATCGTCGGCGGCGGTTCCCTTGACACACAGCGGTATCTCGGCCTTGTCGGCGATGCGCTGCGAACCTTCGTCGAAGGTCGTGCGCAGGGACTCGTGACGGGCGCAGAGCGCGGCCAGCGCACCGCGCAGAGCGTCGACGTCCAGCGGTCCGGAAAGCCGGAGACCGACCGCGGTGTTGTACTCCGCGCTGTCCCCGGTCAGCTCGTCGAGGAACCACAGGCGCCGCTGGGCGGGCGAAAGCGGGAGCACCTGGGTCGACGGTGCGGCCGGGAGCGCGTCGTTCCCGGCGGGTTGTGCCTCGTCGACCAGCCGGGCCAGTCCGGTCACGGTGGGTGCGTCGAACACGGCACGAGCCGACAAGGTCACGCCGAAGGTCCGGCGCAGCCGGGACAACGCCTGCACCGCGAGGAGCGAATCGCCGCCCAGGGCGAAGAAATCGTCATCGTTCGCGACGCGGTCCATTCCGAGCACGCCCGCCAGCACGTCGGCGACGGCACGTTCCGTTTCCGAACCCGGCCCGGTTTCCGTCCGGCTCTCCTCCGGGGGCGCGGGCAGGGCGCGGCGATCGACCTTCCCGTTGGCGTTGAGCGGAAGTGCGTCGAGGACGACGAACGCCGACGGCACCATGTAGTCCGGCAGCACCGCCGCGGCCACCTCCGCGAGATCGTCGAGCGCCTCGCCCGGCGCTGTCACGACGTAGGCGACCAACTGCTTGACGCCCGGCTTCCGCTCACGGGCGACGACCACGACCTCGCCCACACCCGGCGCGGCGGCCAGCACCGATTCGATCTCCCCGAGCTCGACCCGGAAACCGCGGACCTTGACCTGGTCGTCGGCCCGGCCGAGGAACTCCAGTTCGCCGTCGTCGTACCGCACCAGATCACCGGTCCGGTACATCCGGCCGCCGGGTACGCCGGGATCGGCCACGAAGCGGTCCGCGGTCGCACCCGGTCTGCCCCAGTACCCGCGGGCCAGCCCGGCCCCGGACAGGTGCAGCTCCCCCGCCTGCCCGGCCGGGACGGCGTTCAGCGCCTCGTCGAGGACGTGGGCGCGGACGCCGTCGAGTGGGCGGCCGATCGGCACGGGGTCCGGCACATCGTACTTTGTGGACATCGGACGCGAGGTGGCGAAGGTGGTGGTTTCGGTGGGGCCGTAGCCGTCGGTCACGGTGAGGCCGGGGCATGCCTCCAGCACCCGGCGGACGGCGGCCGCCGGGACCACGTCTCCGCCCGTCCATACCTCTTCCACACCAAGGAAACAGTCCGGCGCCTCCTGTGCCACGACCCGGAACAGCCCGGCGGTCAACCAGAGCGAGGTGACCTCGTACCGGCCGAGGATCTCGCGCAGCATCTCCACGTCCGGTTCACCCGGCGGCGCGATCACCACCGTCCCGCCGCCGAGCAGCGGCACCCACAATTCGTAGGTCGACGCGTCGAAGGCGGCCGGGGAATGCAGCAGGACCCGGCGGTGCGCGCCACCCGCGAACCGGGTGTCGGCCGCCAGCGCCGCGACATCCCGATGCCGGACCGCCACTCCCTTCGGCGTCCCGGTCGAGCCCGACGTGTGCATGAGATACGCCAGCTGGTCCGCGTCGACTCGCGGAAGCACCACGTCCGGTGGCGCGAGTGACCGTCCCGCGACGACGATTCGTCCATTGTGGATTCGCGCGGCGCGCTCCGGTTCGTCCGTGATCAGCACCGAGACACCCGCGGTGGCCAGCACCAGCCGCGAACGGTCGTCGGGGGCGCGCCGGTCGAGCGGCACGTAGACCCCGCCCGCCATCACGATCGCCAGCTCGGCGACGACGAGTTCGGCGGACCTTTCGAGCAGCAACCCGACCCTGTCCTCGGCACGCACTCCGAGCCGGACCAGCCGGGCGGCGAGGCGTGCGGCACGGTCGGCGAGTGCGGCGTAGGTCAGCTGTCCACCATGGCCGTCCACGGCGACCGCGTCCGGGGCGGAGCGCACCCGTGCGGCGAACAGTTCCGGCAGGGCGACGGCTCTTTCGGCTCCGGGGGTGGCCGTCGTGTCGAGCACGGTCATCTTTTCGGTACCTTCCAGGCACAACAAGCGAACCCACCGAGGTGGGCCAGGGGGACGGGGAGGGAGAAGGCGGCTCAGTGACGCCGCGCGAGGCGGCCGCCGATTTCGATCGCGGTCGCCTCACCGGGCGTTCCGCGCAGCCGGCCGCACGGTGTCGGGCGACCGGTGACGGGGTCGCGCACCGTGAACGAGGCGTCGTCGTGGAGGGTGAGTCCGGGGAAGACCTCGCCGTCGGCGACCAGTTCGGCTCCGCCGTGTTCGCCGGGACGGATCGTGTAGTCGAGGGCACCGTTGCGATAGGTGCCGAAGTCGCCGGCCGCGATCGGGACCGGGCGGGCCGGTGCGGGCGGCCGCCGCTCCGGGATCGCGAGGCCGAGCGCGCGGAGCTCGGCGACGAGGTCGTGCCACAGGTCCGTGCCAGCGGCACCGTTCGCGGTGAAGGCCACGACGCAGGCACCCGCCTGATCGATCCGCAACTGGCACGAGGTGCCGTCGGCGGTGCCGTCGTGGCCGAGCCAGACTTCGTCGCCGTCCTCGTAGTGCGCGATTCCCAGACCCCAGCCGTCGGCCAGACCGTACGGCTCGGCATCGGGCACCCGGCGGTGCATGTCCGCGGCGGTCACGACGTCGAGCAAGCCCGGCTTTCCCAAATGGACCCGGCCGAGTTCGACGAGGTCCGCGGCGCTCAACGCCAGCGCACCGGCGGGTTCGAGCATCGGCGGAAGGGCCTGCTCGACCGGACGGGCACCGGCCGGGCCCGTGGCGCGTCCGTGCCCGGGAACGGTTCTCGGACTTCCGGCGTAGGCGGGCTCGATCTTCAATGGTCGCAGGAGTATCGCCTCGACGGCTTCACGCCAGGTCATCCCGGTGACCGCTTCGATCAGCGATCCCGCCAAGGCGTAGCCCAGATTCGAATACGAGAACGCGGTGCCGGGCGGGCAGACGGAAACCGCCGCGCGGATCTCACGCAGGCACACCCCGGTGACGTCGGCCGGATCGGAGGGCAGGCCGCTGGTGTGGCTCAGCAGATGTCGTGGTGTCACTCCCTCGGCGAGACCGGGTTCGCCCAAGATCTCGCCGACCGGCTGGTCCAGTTCGAGATCGTCGTCCGCGATCAGCACCATCACGACCGTGGCGGTGGCCACTTTGGTGACCGATCCGATCGGTACGGCGGACGACGGGCCCATCGGTCTCTTTCTGTCCTGGTGCTCGACACCGGTCTGGACCACTGTCGTCACGCCACCGTCGAGCACCGCGAGCTGTGCTCCAGGAACGCCGTGCCTGCCGGCCAAGCGGGCCAGTATCTCTTGGAGCCGTCGTTTCGGCACCGGATTCCGTCCAGTGTGGCCGTACTGTTCCGACGCAGAGCGCATGACCGATTCCTCCCCTGTAGCAGTAAACCGCGATTTGATTGCCGCGTTCCGTACCGCGTCGCATTCCTTGTTCCCCCACCCGTGGAACCGGAAGTCCGCATCGGGCCGGAACAACACGCTGCCCGGACCGCGAGATCGTCTGTACCGCCGATGGTGGGAACAACGATTCGACCGGAAAGCGCCCGGCATTACACAGGGTGGCAATACCTGTCATTCATTTCATCGGACCGGTGTCAATCCACCGCACATCGTGGAATCGCGTCCGGTGGCACACCGAAAGAAGGCATGGACGGACCAGCACATCCACCAGTCGAAGGATGTGTTGACAAGAAATGAATTCCTCTGTTCCGACCGCCGAGCTTGGCCCCCGGCGGGACAATCGCAGACATCCTCCTCTCGTCGCTTTTTCCAGCTCAGCCGCCTTTTCGGAGATGGAACTCCCGAGACGGCGCCTGCTGGTTCCCCACGAGCCATCCGTTCAAACGTGGAAATGCGACAAGCGACCTCGAAGATCATTTCTCCCGCGTCGACGGCACCGCCAACAGCGAAAACAAGAAGGTGATCTTGAAGAATGGGATTCCCACCATGTGAGTAGCACGACCATGCGCACGTGCACCGTATCGTGCAATCTCGCGAACCTGGCGCACAACGGCGGTTTTCGATCATCGACGGCACCCGGAAAAACCGGAAACACGAAGATTCACCCGGTTGCCTGTAACGGTTCCGGCCTCGTCGTGGACACGACGATCGTCGGTTGCCCGGGTGACTCCTCGGCGGTAAATGGGGTCAGCGGGTGCGTGCCACCCCGGCGAGGCCGCGCGACCGGGCGGCGTCCTTGCCTACGCCCTCGGTGTCCGGGTGCCATTGCGGCAGCCACACCAGACCGGGCTCGACCAATTCCAGGTCTCCGAAGAACTCGGCGATCTGCTCACGCGAGCGCATGATCGCGGCGTGATTGGTCCGGCGCCCGTACTCCCGCGCCACTTTCTCGCCGGCGTTCCGCGTCTCGACATCCTCCGGCGCGACGTGAATATGCGAGACCGCCAGGAAACTGCCCGGTGGCAGCATCGTGCGATGGAAACCGAGCGCGGCGTGCGGGTTCTGTTCGTCGGGCATGAAATGCAGCAAGGCGACCAGCAGCAGCCCGATCGGCTGGGTCCGGTCGATCAGGCCCGTGTCGAGCACGCGGTCCCACAGCAGGCGCCGGTCGAAGAAATCGGCGTCCAATGCCGCGTGCCGGTTCGGGTCCGCGGTCTGCTCGAGCAGGATCTGCGCATGCGCTCGGGCGATCGGTTCGTTGTCGATGTAGACCACCCGGCATTGACCCGGCGCCACCTCGTCGGCGACCTCGTGCACGTTGCCCTGTGTCGGCAACCCGGAGCCGATGTCCACGAACTGCCGGATGCCTTGCCCGACCATGTAACGGACGGCACGACCGAGGAACGCGCGGTTCGCGCGGGCGAAGTCCCGGATCTCCGGCAGCACCGCGAGCTGCTGTTCGGCGAAAGCCTGATCGACGGCGTAGTTGTGCGTGCCGCCGAGCAGATAGTCGTACACCCGCCCCACCGAGACCTTGTCCACCGAGGCGGCCACACGGGCGGCGTCATCCATGCTCATCTTGTTCCCCAAGAGTCTTCGGCGAGTACCGGCACACTACTCGTCCCGGCGCCGCCTGGCGGGTAGAACCTGTGCATGGAGTTCTTCTGCTACCACCGCGACCGGCCCGGCTCCATGGCGCTGTGCGAAGAGCTGTCGGAAGAGCACTGGTCCTACATGGATCGGTACGCGGCGGAGATGATCGCCCGCGGGCCGACCCTCGCCGGCGAGGCTGCCACCGGCAGCGTGCACATCGTCGACCTGCCGGATCCCGGCGCCGCCCGCGCGTTCGCCTTCGACGAGCCCAACTATCAGGCCGGCGTTTACCGGGACGTGCAGCTGCGCCGGTGGCGCAACACGCTGGGGCGCACCATGTGGGATTTCCCCGGTGGCCGCACGGGTGGCAACCGGTACCTGGTGCTGGGCCTCGGCACGCGCCGTCCTGACCCAGAACCGGTACGCCGACATCGAGGTCCACGACTGGCGGTTCGGCGGGCGGCCGTCATGAACCGAGGTTTCCGCGTGTCGCCCACCACAGCGAAGAGAACGACAGGAATGCCTTGGGGTCCGCGTCGACACGGTCACCGACCGGATCGAGACGGTCCGGACCCGGACAGTCGCCAGGACTTCCGGGTTCACCGCCGTGCTCGGTCGCCAGTGGAGTGTCGGCACCAGCACATTCCACCGATCGGCCCGTTCCCTGAACCACTGGTAGGTTCGGGACAGGGGTTGAGGCGCCAGCCCTTTTGGCAGCACCCCTGAGCAGGAGTATCGATGACGATTGACGTCGCGCGGACCCGCCCCCGTCCGGCGAAACCGGACATCGGTCCTGCCGATGACTGAACCGGTGATCGCCGCCCCCGCCGGGCGGAGCTGGGACACCGCTCCTTCCCCCGCCCTGGTCGTCGACGGCGACGGGAACCTCCGGGACCTCAACGACGCCGCCCGCGCACTGTTTCCTGAGGCGAGGCCAGGGCTCCCTTTCCGGCACGGTGTGCCGTCCTGGCTTTCGGACGCCGACGGGCTTGTTAGAGGCGAGACGGGAGGCCGTAGCTGGACCGCGTCGCGGGTACCGCACGACGGAGTCGTCACCTGGTGGCTTACCGACCAGACCGAAGCCGAAGCCGCTCGTGACCTGCTGCGACAGGAACGGCAGCGCGTCGCGTTCCTCACCGACGCCTCGGCGGCATTGCTGAGCTCGCTGAACGTCGAACGCTGCATCGAGGTGGCCGCGCGGCTGGCCGCCGAACACCTTGCCGGGGCCGCGGTGGTGCTGGCCCTGCCGGTTCAGGGTGCTCATCCGGCGGCGGCGTGCGTCCGCGGTGAGGCGGTGTCGCTGTGCAGGCTGACCATCGAACCCGCGGAACTGCCGGGTCTGGACGAGGCACTGCGCGGCTTCCCGCCGGTGCCTTCGCGCTGGCTCGACCCCGGCGCCGCGCCGTCGTGGGTGCTGCCTGCCGGCTTCGGCCCGGCCACGTCGATCGTCGTCACGCCCTTGCCGGGACACGGTGTGCCCGCCGGGGCACTGATCCTGCTGCGGACCGGTGACCAGGCGGCGTTCACCGAGCAGGAAGAGATCTTCGCCCGGCTGTTCGCGGCCCGCGCGGGGGCCGCGATCTCGGCGGCCCGGATGTTCGCCCACCAGGCGTCGACGACCGAAACGCTCATGCGCGAACTGCTTCCGCCGCGGCTGGAGCAGCTCGGCGGCGTGGAATTCGCCGGGCGCTACCGGCCAGCCCAGGACGAGGATCGCATCGGCGGCGACTTCTACGACGTTCATTCCGCTGTCGACACCGGCGGCATGGAGTCGCTGGCCGTACTCGGCGATGTCTGCGGCAAGGGCCTCGACGCGGCCGTCCTGACCGGGAAGATCCGGACGACTCTGCGCGCGTTGCTCCCGATCGCCGAAGACCACCATCGGCTGCTGAGCCTGCTGAACGCCTCGCTGATCAGCCAGGACGGCAGCCGGTTCGCCACGCTCGCCCTCGCCTCTTCCCGGCGAGAGGGCGACGGGGTGTGGGTGCGTCTCACCTGCGCGGGACATCCGCCGCCACTGGTCGTCCGCTCGGACGGGGCAGTCGAAGAGGTGGACACCGGCGGCACTCTGATCGGCGTACTTCCCTCGATCCGGACGAGGTCCGCGGAGATCCTGCTCGCGCCCGGCGAAAGCTGCCTGCTCTACACGGACGGCATCGTGGAGGCCCGGGGCGGCCCGCTGGGCGACGAGATGTTCGGCGAGGACCGGCTGATCGCGGCCTTGGCCGAATGCGCGGGCCTGACGGCGGAAGCGGTCGCCGAACGGGTGCACATGCTGGCCGCGCAGTGGATCGGCCGCCGGTCGCACGACGACATGGCGGTGCTGGTGATCACCGCGCCGCCTCTCCCGCTGAGACCCGCGACCCCGTGACCGCCGAGTACTTCGAACGACTGTGGCAGGCGGTGACCACCGGCGACGAGTACGCGGCCGGGGAGGTCGTGGTCCAGGCGCTCGGCGCGGGGCTCGACGCGGAGACCGTGCTGCTGGACATGGTCGGCGCCGTCCAGCGCAAGGTCGGCCACGAATGGGCGGCGAACCGGCTCACCGTGGCGCAGGAACACGCCGCGACCGCGATCAACGACCGGGTGCTCGCGGGCTTCGGCTCCGTGCTCCCCAAGCCGCGGGAGCACCGGGGTCGCATCACGGTGGCGTGCGTCGACGGCGAATGGCACGCCATGCCCGCACGTCTGCTGGCCGAAGTGCTGAAGGTCCGCGGCTTCCGGGTCGACTATCTCGGCGCCCAGGTGCCCGCGCCGCGGCTGGTCGCGCACCTGCACCGCACCGGGCCCGACGCGGTGGCACTGTCGGCCTCGCTGGCCACTCGCCTGCCCGCCGCGCACGCGACGATCACCGCCTGTCGAGCGGCCGCGACCCCGGTCATCGCGGGCGGGGCGGCGTTCGGGCCGGACGGCCGGTACGCGCGCCTGCTCGGAGCGGACGCCTGGGCGCCGGAAGCGCGGGCGGCGGCCGATCTGCTGGCCTCTCCGCTGCCCCGTCCCCGTGCCGGGCATCAGCCGCTCGACGACCTGCCGCATCTGGCCGATCAGGAGTACACCCTCGTTTCCAGCACTTCGAGCGCGCTGGTGAAGGCGATTCTGGCCGGGCTTGAAGACCGTGTCCCGGCGATGCGCGAGTACACGAGCCGCCAGCGGCAGCACACCGCGGAAGATCTCGCGCACATCATCGAATACCTGGCGGTCTCGCTCTACGTGGGTGACGAAGAACTGTTCACCGAGTTCCTCGCCTGGACCGCGGAAATCCTGTCGGCACGCCGGGTCCCGGCCGGTTCCCTGCTGCCCGCGCTGGACCTCCTGCGCGCCGAACTGCACGACTTCCCGCGTTCACGGGCGATGATCGACGCCGCGCGCGTACGGGTGAGCAACGCCCTCTCCTCGTGAATCGCCGCCTTCCACCGTCGGCTTGTCCTTGAGCACCTGACGGCCCGCCGGGGCGGCGGTGACCTCACGGGTCTCGCGCAGGATCAGCAGGCCGGTGACCACCATCAAAGTCGCGGTCAGGCCGTGAACGCCGAACGCGGTGGCCACGGAGCCGTGGTGGGCCAGCACGGTGGTCATGTCGCCGTACGCGGCGAGGGCCTCGACCAGCAGCACCCAGCCCAGCGCCCGGCGGTGGCCCGTCATCAGCAGGATGCCCAGTACCAGTGCCAAGACGACGTCGCGGATTCCCTTGATGATCAGGAAGCCGCCGCCGTCGCCGGACGGCCAGCTCGGCAGGCCGAAGCCCGGCGCCGTCGTGTCCGGGCTCAGGATGAACTCCGCCCCGAACCAGAGGATGAAGAGGATGAAGGCGGCGGTCAGGACGGTGTTGATCTTCTTCAGTGACATTGTTATCTCCTTGTGAGGTGCGGGGTCAGGCCGCGCGGACGCGACGGATGTGGCGGGCGTAGCGGGGGCGGCCGACGACGTGCCAGATGCCGCGTACCGGTGCGGGGAGGGCGGACAGGAGCGTGGCGCGCTCGGCCGGGTTCGCGTCCTCCAAGACGAGGCCGAAGAGCGTGAGCATGGTGAGCTTGGGCGTGTTGGCCAGCATGTGATCGCCCAGAGAGGCCCATTCCTCGTCGGTGCTGTGCTTGGCAGCGAGCGGAAGAAGAGTGGTCTCCTCGTCGTCGAGGTGTTCGAGCAGGACCGCCTGGTGATCGGCGAGGACCGCCACGAGCGTGTCGCGCTCGGCGGCGCCGGCGGTGGCCTCCCACGCCGGGACCGCGGCGTCCAGCCTGGTCAGCGTGGCCGCGATGCGCTCGTGCTGGGCTTCCATGCGCAGGACGATGTCCGCCTCCAGATCGACCCGGGAGAGCAGCGGCGGCCACAGCAGCTCGTCCTCACCCTCGTGGTGGTTCTTCAGTCCCAGCCGGTAGTCGCGGAAGTGGTCGGCGATCACCTTGGCGCGAGCGGTGTCGCCCGGGGCGACCGCCGCGACGAGTTCCTTCAGCAGCCGCGACTCGCGGCGGAAGGCGCGGTGGACGATCTCCATGTCCTGGGTGTTGACGGTCATCTGTTCCTGCCCTTCATCTGTTCGACGTGCTCAAGACTGCTTCCGGGGGTTTGGAAGGCATTTGGAGCCGACTTGGAACGCCTGAGGCGGGCCGCGCATACGATGTGCCACGTCATGGTGTTGATCCGGGTGTTGGGCTCGTTCGCGGCCGAGGCAGGCGGCGAGTCCGTTCCCCTCGGCGGACCGCGGCAGCGTGGCGTGCTGGCCCTGCTGGTGGCTGCGCGTGGGCAGGTCGTGTCGGTCGACCGGATGGTCGAGGACCTGTGGCGCGGCGAACCGCCGTCGCGCGCGTTGGTGTCGTTGCAGGCGTACGTGTCCAACCTGCGCCGCTTGCTGGAACCCGGCCGCCCGCCGCGGGTCCCGGCCCGCCTGCTGGTGACCGCGGCGCCCGGCTACGCACTACGGCTGCCGCCGGGGGCGGTGGACGCATGGCGCTTCGAGGAGCTGCTCGACGAGGCCCGCACGCTCACCGATCCCCGTGCCGCCCGCGCCCGGCTGGACGAGGCACTGGCGCTGTGGCGGGGACCGGCGTTCGCCGAGGTCGCCGACGAGCCGTGGGCCACTGCCGAAACCGCCCGGCTGAACGAGCTGCGCCTGATCGCCCGCGAACTGCACATCACGGCGGGACTGCGGCTCGGCGACCCCGCGGCGGTGGTACCCGAGGCGGAGCGCCTCACCCGCGACGATCCCCTGCGCGAGGCGGGCTGGCGCCTGCACGCCCTCGCACTGTGGAGCAGCGGCCGCCAAGCCGACGCCCTGGCCGCGCTCCGCCGCGCCCGCGCCACCTTCGCCGACGAGCTGGGCCTCGACCCCGGGCCGAACCTGGTGGCCCTGGAAGAGGCGATCCTCACCCAGCGCACGGACGTCCTCCGCGCAGCCGTCCCCCCACCCCCAGCCGACCCGATCCGGGCAACCGCGCCGACGCGTTCGGACAACAGGCCCGGCGCGCCGGCGTTCGTGGGGCGGGAGGGCGAGCTGGCGGCGCTGATGGCGGCCACTGAGGAGGCCGCAGCCGAGGGAGCGCGCGTCGCGCTCGTCACCGGGGAGGCGGGGCTCGGCAAGTCGACGCTGCTGGAGCACCTCGGCACGCGACTCGGCCAGGACGGGTGGCTCGTGGCCACCGGGCGCTGTCCCGAGGTGGACAGCGCGCCGCCCGCGTGGGCGTGGGTCGAGGCGCTGCGCAGGGTGGCCATGAACGTCCCTCCAGGGGAGTTCGCGGACGACCTGGCGCCGCTGCTCTCCGACTCCGTGCCGGTGGACGGCGACGCGGCGGCCGGACGGTTCCGGCTGCGGCAGGCCGTGTGGAACTGGCTCGCGGCAGTCGCCGCCGACCGGCCGGTCGCCGTCGTCCTCGACGACCTCCACTGGGCGGACGCCGCCACGCTGGAACTGCTCGGCGGCGGTGTCGGCGCGCGGGCCCCGATCTTGATCGTCGCGGCCTACCGCGCGGACGAGAGCGAGCACCTCACCGACACGCTCGGGTCACTCGCCCGCAGCGCGCCCCTCCGGCTGGATCTGTCCGGGCTGAACGGCGACGCCGTCGCGGAGCTCGTCCGCGCCGAGTGCGAGGCCGACGACGCGACCGTGGCCGGGATCGCCGAACGGACCGGCGGCAACCCGTTCTACGTGCGGGAGAGCGCGCGACTGCTGAGCGGCGAGGGCGCGCTGGTCGCGCTGTCCGAGGTCCCCGAAGGCGTACGGGATGTGCTGCGGCGCCGGCTCGCGAGGCTCCCCGAGAGCGGCGTGTCCGTCCTGCGGCTGGCGGCGGTGGCCGGCCGGGAAAGCTCGGTGGACGTGCTCGTGAAGGCCGCCGACGCCGACGAGGACGGCGTGCTGGACGCGCTGGACGCGGGCATCATCGCCGGCTTGCTCGACGAGCCAGGGCCCGGGCGCGTCCGGTTCGTTCACGCCCTGGTCAGGGACACGCTCGTCGCCGACGTCAGCCGGCTTCGGGCCACCAGGATGCACGCCCGGATCGCCGCCGCCCTGGAGAGCACCGGCGACGTCGCGGCGCTCGCCTATCACTATGCGCGAGCGGGATCACCGAAGGCAGTCGGCTATTGCGTACGGGCCGCCGAGCTCGCTGAGGCGCGCTACGCCCACGACTTGGCCGCCACGCTCCTCACCGACGCTGTCACCAACTCCAGCGAACCGGACGAGCGTGTCGGACTGCTCGGCAGGCTGCTGCGCGCGCAGATCAGGGCCGGGGCCGTCGCCGCGGCCAGGGACACGCGCGAGCAGGCCGTGGAGTACGCCGAGTCGATCGGCCGCGACGACCTGATGATCGCCGCGTTCACCGCCTGGACCGAGCCCACCTCCTGGCAGGCCCGCACGTACGGCACGATCGACCGTCCGATCGTCGGCCGCCTCCGCCGCCTGCTCAGGCGGACCGACCTCGCCCCCGACGTGCGCTCCCGCCTGCTCACCGCGTACGCCAACGAGCTGGTGGGCGAGGACGACCCGGCGGTCATGGCGGCGGCGCGGGAAGCACTCGACCTCGCCACCGATCCCCGCCTCCGGGCCGCGGCGCTCTGGGTCCTCGCCCGCGACCCCGGACGGGAGGACTACGCCCGCGAGCTGGTGGAGATCGGCGTCGAGCACGACCTGCCCGTCTACCGCGTGAGCGGGCTGCTCAACCAGGCCGTGAACGCCGCCATGGCCAACGACCCGGCGACCATGCGCCGCGTAACCGGGGAGGCACTCGACCTCGCCCGCGCCTACCGGATGCCGGAGGCGATCGGCGCCGCCGAGATCGCGCTGGCGACCCTTGTACTCATCGAGGGCCGGTACGCCGACGCCGAGCGCCTCTACATCGAGGCCACCGAACGCATGAACCGCGCCGGATCGGTACACGTGGGCTTCCTCCCCCTCGTGCAGGCGGCGATCTGGCTGAACGACGGCACGCTCGGCGACCACCTGGACGACGTGCGCACTCTCCACGAGGCGCTCGGCCCGATGGTCGCCGACCTGCTCGCGCTCGCCCTCCACGCCGCCGGCCGCGGCGACGAGGCACGCCGGGCTCGCACGTCACCGAGCCCGATCCGGCCCGATTTCTTCTTCACCTTTCTCACAAGCCTGCGCGCGATGGCGATCGTCGCCCTGAACGACCATGACGCTGCCGAGGAGATCTACGCAGAACTGCTCCCCCACCGCGATGGCCCCCCTGCCGGCGCGGCGAGCCTGTCGCTGGCCCTGCGTCCGGTCGCCCACACCCTCGGCCGACTCGCCCTCCTCCTCGGTCGCGCCGACGAAGCCGCCGCCCACTTCGCCCAAGCCGCCACCATCGCCGACCGGTGGAACGCCCCCCACTGGTCCGCCGACGCCCGAACACACGCCGATCTCGCCCTCAGCGGCAAGATCCGCTGACTCGTCCCGGCCGGGGTAGCGGTTCGCTGTGATCTCGTCGGTGCGCTAGGTGGCGTCCCAGTAGTAGCGCACCGCAGACAGATCGCCTCGGGCTACGGCAGCGGGGTCGCCGAACAGATGCGCGATGCCGTGGTCGCCCCATCCAGTGTCGTACACATCCTCGTCGATCGTGATCAAGACCTGACCGGCAGGCTCACTGCTCGAGGGATAAGCGCGCCGCCCGCGTGGGTCTTCCTGGGTGAAGCCGGCACTGCCTCCCAGCGAACTACCGTGGACGAAGTCGTCACCGAACGAGCCGTGACTGCCGAGGACATGGAAGTTCCATCCGTTGTGCAAAAGATCCAGTGCGTGGTCACTGCGTTCACCGCCCAGCACGGCCAGTTCGCGGACCAGCCTCGCGAGATCCCCTTCCTCGGCAAGGTCGAACTCGGCCAGCTGCGGAAGCGCGCGGCCGACTGTGAACCTCACGCCACGCGCCTCGACGGGGCTGAAGGGGGCGTGCACACCGGGATCCTGGCTCGCCATGTGCCATGGTGTCGGCGACGACGGCGACGCCACCGAGCGCGCAGCAGTGTCTGGATACCAGCGAACCTCGAACCCTTGCGTCCCTTTCGTCTCCCCGTGCGTGAGACCGAAACTCGGACTGTCGGCGCCGACGAACCATTGGAACAACCCTGTCGACGGAAAGCCAGGCAACGGGCCGACATCGGCGAAGTTGACCTGAACAACACAGAACATCGGTACGTCATTGTATTGCGGCCACGGCGCGCCTTCAGGCAGGTAAGGATGACCAGCCAGATAGGACGCCACAGCCGACACAGGCCGGCCTCCATCCAGCCGCAGATCAGCGGCGGGAAGGGAAACCTGGTGGAGAAGCGGCCGCAACTCGTCGATCACTTGCCGACGTCGTGTCTCGTCGACGAACCCCTTCACGCCAACGACAATACAACGACGGAACCAGCGATCACGGCTACCGGAACACTCCCACCATGGAATTGTTTTCAGTACTCGAGGTAAGCGCTGAGCGGTCTGCCGGCGGCGTGCACCCCGGCTGGCGCGCCGGTCTCGCCGGCCGACCCGATGTCACCTTCCGCATTACCCCGCCGACGATCACCTGTTCTTCCCTGCACCGAACTGGCGACGTCAAGATCGGACCGTCCGGCATGCGAAGTACGTAAGCGGCTCTTCAGCCGGTGCCTAAGTCAGGCTCGGCTATCTGGATGCGTACCGTGTGCCGGAGACCGGTCTCCGCCTTGATCAGCTGTCCTCTGGGTTTCGCCGGTGCTCTCGTCGCGGTCTTCCTCGCACGGGCGGGCGACGGCTCACCTCAGCCGCTCGTTTCCGTGTTGCTCATGGTCGCGGTGATCGACGCCGTCGCCTTGCTCGGCACCGCACGGGCCGCCTTCGTCACCACGACGATCTGCTGGCTCCTGCATTCCTGGCTGGTACTGGGGCATCCGTCCGGGCGCGACGCCCTCGTGTTCGCGCTCAATGCCTTGGGCGCCACCGGTTTCGCGTTCCTGTCCCGGGGCGTCAGCGCGGCATCGGGTTCACCCGATTCGGTGTCAAGAACCCGTCAACGTCCTCGAACCGAAGACCAGCGGAACCCCACGCTGACGGCGTGACCACGACACTCACCCGCCCCGAGAGCGGGACCGACCGCTCCGAACGCCACCGCCTTTCCGTCGTCGGCGGGCTCGCCGCGCTCTCCTTGGACGCGATGGCGTCGGTCGCCTACGGACCCGAGGCCATCGTCATCGTGCTGGCCGTCGCCGGTGGCGCGGGACTGGGCTTCACCGTTCCGGTCACGCTCGCGATCGCGGTCCTGCTGGGCGTGCTGACGTTGTCCTACCGTCAGGTGATCGCCGCGTTCCCCGACGGTGGCGGCGCCTACGGGGTCAGCCGGACCTACCTCGGGCGCCGGGCCTCACTGGTCGCGGCGGCGTCGCTGATCGTCGACTACGTGCTCAACGTCGCGGTATCGGTGGCCGCCGGGGTTGCCGCGCTGACATCGGCGTTCCCCGGGCTCCTGCCGTACACGCTGTGGTTGTGCCTCGGCGTGCTGGCGCTGGTCACCGGCGTGAACCTGCGCGGCATCGCCGAGAGCGCCCGCATGTTCGTCGTGCCCACCGTGATCTACGTCGGCGCGATCCTGACCGTCATCGTCGCCGGCCTGTTCCGGTCCGGCCCCGCCGCGGCGGTCGTCGCGCCGGAACACGCGCAGAACCTGCAGACGGTCGGCATTCTGTTGCTGCTCAAGGCTTTCGCGAACGGCTGCGCGGCACTGACCGGAGTCGAGGCCATCGCCAACGCCGTACCGTCGTTCCGCAAGCCCCGGGTACGGCGCGCGCAGCACGCGGAGATCGCACTGGGCGGCCTGCTCGGCGTGATGCTCCTCGGGATCGCCGGACTGATCGGCAAATTCGCCATCCATCCGGTGGACGGCGTCACCGTGCTCTCGCAGGTGACGACCGCGGCGCTGGGCGACGGTTTCGGTTTCTACCTGGTCCAGTTCTCGACCGTGGTCCTGCTCGCCCTGGCCGCGAACACGTCCTTCGGCGGCCTGCCCGTGCTGGCCCAGTTGCTCGCCAAGCACAACAAGCTGCCGCATGTGTTCGCCTTGCGCGCGGAACGCCAGGTGTACCGCTACGGTGTCGGCTTCCTCGCGATCACCGCGGCTCTGCTGCTCGTCATCACCGACGGCGACACGAACACCCTGGTCCCCCTGTTCGCGATCGGGGTGTTCGTCGGGTTCACCCTCTCCCAGGTCGGGATGGTCCGGCACTGGCGGCGGAACCGCCCGTCCGGCTGGCGGGGCAAGGCCACGCTCAACGGCCTCGGCGCACTGCTCACCGCAGCCGCGGCGATCGTGGTCACGACGACCAAATTCGGCGAGGGCGGCTGGCTGATCGTCGTCGCCTTACCGGTCCTGGTGGCGGCCATGGAATGGGTGGAACGAAGCTACCGCCGGATCGGCGAGCGGCTCGAACTCGGCCTGCCCCCCGCTCCCCCGCGACCACACCGCTCACTCGTCGTCGTCCCCGTCCACACCGTCTCCCGCCTGACCCGTGACGCGCTCGCCGCCGCATTGTCGCTCGGCGACCACGTCGAGGCCGTCCACGTCATCCACCCCGAAGACGAACAGTCGGCGCGGAACTTCGTCGCCGCTTGGGAGAAGTGGCACCCCGAAGTGACGCTGGTCCTACTCCACGACGAACGACGCCGTCTCGGCGAGCCGCTGGTGGAACACCTCCGCACGGTCGCCGACCGGCACGTCTTCGTGCTCATCGCCGAGGTCGAACCGGAGCATTGGTGGCAGCGGATCCTGCAGAACCAGCGCGGCGGCGTACTCGCCCGCGCCCTGCGCCGCCACTCGGACGCCGTCGTCTGCCGGATGCGTTTCCGGTTGACCGCCCGATGAGCTTTGCCACAGAAGGAATAGGCCGAGTCCCGGTAGTCGAGCACCGTGAAGAGCGTTCGTGTTCCGGCCAGGCGCTACGCCATGTCGGCCAGCAGCAACGCCAAGCTTCCCAACGGGATCACGCTTCCGTCGCGCCGGGTGATCGTCTGGGCCAGCTGCCGGATCTCGGCGGCCCTGCCCGCGTCGACCTCCCGCACGGGCTGGGCGGCGGCGTCGAGACGGGCGAGCCGGACCGCACGGCGAAGTCGCGCGATCTGCGCACGGTCGCCGGTGCGTGCTGCGATCACCACCGCGTCGTAGACGCCGGGGTCGAGCAGGAGCGCGGTGTCCGCGGTGATGGCCGGATCGTTCTCATACCGTTCGCGTTCGCCACGCTCCCACAGCGCACCGAGCGCGCGCTGCCGTCGTCGCACTGCCTCCCGCCGCCGCTCCAGGGGAGTCACCTGACCACCGCGGCGATCCGGCCCGGCACTCCCGGGCGCGGCCGGGGCACGGCGTTCCGCGTCGCCGTAGACGAGACGCATCCGCTCGGCCCACGATCGGAAGGTGGTTCCCGCGATGGGCGGATCAGGCAGTTCGGAAGGTAGGCGGGTGATGTCGCGTGTGTCGTCCTGCTCGTCAGGATCGGCCGGGATCCAGGCATGCAGCCGCCGCGCGAGGTAGCTCTTCAGCGGTCCGATCGTCGGTGTGTCGCGATCGCTCAGCCACGGCGGCCGCCGGGTTCCGTCCGGGTCGGTGTCCAGCATTCGCACGATCGCCTCGTTGCACCAGCCCGCCCGATACAGCGGAGCGAACAACGCGGTCAGCTCCCGGGCCTGGTCCCGGGGCCAGCGAGCGTTCCCGATCAGGGTCAGGACCGCCGCGGTGATCTGCCGGTCGTTGCCCGGGACGACCTTGCCGGGCCACGAGCGGATCTGTCCCGACCATCCGCCGGCACTGCCACGCGCGGCGACCTGCAACTCGGCGGCGATGATGCCCGGTACCGGGCTGGGTTCGGCGACTGGCTGACTCATCGGACTGGCGTGACTTCCTGTGAGCGGGACCGGCGGCGTCCCCTGATCGTGCCATCGCCCTCCGCTGTGGGCTCGCAGCACCAGCCACGTGTCGCCCACAGCTTCGCCCCGTTGTTTTCTCGCCCGGGTGGCTACTTCGGGTCGTCGGTGTGCCAGGGATAGCGGAACTGTTCGGGGCGTAGGTGCCACGCATCGAGGATGGCGGCCAGTTCCGGTTCACCGGCGGCGGTCGCGGTCTTGATCAGGACTGCTCCGATGTCGTGGTCGAAGCCTTCGAGGCGGTCGGCGTCGTAATCCCAGTGCTGCACCGTGAAGGTGCGGGCGTGGTCGGCTCGTGTCCAGCCCTGGCCACGGGCTTCGGTGTCCGCCGGGGTGGCGAGCGGAGTGATGTCGACGAACGCGCGCCGTCCGGGCCGGGAGGCCGGTAGCTCGGCGACCAGTCGCCGGCCGAGCCGCAATGCGGTCAACGTGTCGGTGGGCCAGGTCGGGTGTGATGGCGTGCTCACGAGGCCCCCACCCGGCCGGTGTCATAGGCCCACATCGCGATCTCGACCCTGTTCCGGGCGCCGATTTTGGTCAGCAGGCTGGCGACGTGGGTCTTGGCGGTGGTCAAGCCGATGAACAGCTCGGCGGCGATCTCGGCGTTCGTGCGGCCGCTGGCGACCAGCGTCAGCACCTCCTCTTCGCGTTCGGTGAGCGGCTCGATCGGCTGGGTCCGTCGGCTCGATGGTTCCCTGCCCGCGAGCGTGGCCAGCAGCCGCCGGGTGATGTTCGGCGCGATCAGGGCATCGCCGACGGCGGCGGCATGGACGGCCTGGACGAGCAGCTCCGTCCCGGCGTCCTTGAGCAGAAAGCCCCGGGCTCCGGCCCGGAGCGCGCCGTGGACGTACTCGTCGAGGTCGAACGTCGTGATCACGACCACCGCGATCGGGTCCGGGACGCCCCGCCCGGAGAGGAGCTTCGTCACCTCGATGCCGTCGAGGCCGGGCATCTGGATGTCGACCAGGCACACGTCGGGGCGGAGCCGATGCGCCAGTTCGACGGCGGCGTGGCCGTCGGCGGCCTGGCCGACGACCTCGATGCCGGGCTGCGCTTCAAGGATCATCGAGAGGCCGGTGCGCACCAGATCCTGGTCGTCGGCCACCAGCACGCGCACCGTCATCGGCGTACTTTAGTCGGCAGTTCGGCGTCGACCGTCCACCCGCCCTCGGGCGTCGGCCCGGCACGCAGCGTGCCGCCGAGCTGCTGCACACGCTCGGTCATCCCCAGCAGCCCGAAACCGTGGCTCACCGACCGCGCCGGGTCGATCCGTCCGTCATCGGTCACGCGTAGCCGCAGCGTTCCCGCGCCGTCCACGACCCGGATCTCCACCCGCGAGGCGTCGCGGGCGTGCCGCAGGGCGTTGGTCAGCGCCTCCTGCGCCAGCCGGTAGACCGCCGCGTCGATCTGGGACGGAAGTTCGTCCAGATCGTCCGGCAACTCCACGTCGACGACCGGGACCGGGGCGCGTCTGGCGAGGAACACCAGGTCGGCAACGCCGGGCTGGGGCGCGAACCCCGCCGTCGCTCCGTCGCGCAGCACGCGGACCATCGCCCGCATCTCCGCGAGCGTTCGCGACGCTTCCCCTTCGATCGCCGCAAGCACCTCGAGCGCCGCCTCGGGTCGCTGCCCGGCGATCGCCCGGCCCGCCTGCGCCTGCACAGCGATCGCCGAGACGTGGTGGGCGACGATGTCGTGCAACTCGCGCGCGAGACCGACCCGCTCCTGGCCGCGGATCTGGTCCGCCTCCCGGCGCCGGCTGTCGGCGCGGTAGCGGAACGCCGCTCCACCCGCCGCCGCGGCCGCGAGGATGGCGAACCCGCCGAAGATCTCGGTCGGCCCGACGTGGTCGGGGACCATACCGATTCCCGCCGCGACCGCCACGACCGCCAGCCCGATGACGATCTCGCGCCCCGAGCCCCAGCGGACCAGCGCGTAGACGAACACCAGGACGTAGATCATCGTGTCGAGGCCCACGCTCGGGATCCCGCCCAGCAGGCTCGCCAGTCCCAACGCCATCGCGGTGCCGAAAGCCACCACGACACAGGCCAACGGGTGGGTACGCCGCCACAGCAGCACCGGCGCGAGTCCGACCGCCACGATCGTCGCGAACGGCCGCCAAGCGAGGTCGTCCCGGAGGACTCCTTCGAGCAGCGCCGTCACCATCAACGCCCCGACCAGCACCCAGTCGCGCGAAACCCGTTCGGGAGCGTCCGTGGCGCGCGGCTCGGCCCACAGCGAGCGCAGGGCATTGGTGGTCACGCGCCCAGCCTAGGGACCGCCGAGGCGTCGGGTACCGACCGAAAGAACGAGACGCCGCTCCTCCCCACGGCCGGGACGGGTCCGGCCTCGACGACGATGTGGCCGCCGCCGGGCTCGGCGATCGTTGGCCCACCGGTCCACACCACGACAACGGAGACCACGATGAGAACACGTCGACCCACCACGACCGCACTGGACGAGCAGCGGATCCCGGTGAGAGCCAAGCTCGCCGCAGCGTGGACGAGCCTCGTGCTCCTGTACGCCTACGTGGACATCCTCGCGTTCTTCAAACCCGGTGTCCTCAAAGACATCGAGGCCGGCGTCGTCTTCGAGTTCGACATCAGCCAGACGTTGTTCACCGTCTTCCTCACACTCATGGCGATCCCGACCCTCATGGTCGTGCTGTCGATGACCCTGCCCGCCAAGGCGAACCGCACCACGAACCTCATCGTGGCCTCGATACAGGTCCCCTTCGCGGCGTTCAACGCGGTCGGCGAGTCCTGGAGGTACTTCTACGGCCTCGGCGTCGCGCTGGAATTGATCGTTCTCGCCCTCATCCTCCGGTACGCCTGGACCTGGCCCACGCGTGAACCCAAGCCCGGTTCCCGTTCTGGGAGCCCGGCTCACCCACCTATTCCGTTGGCCGGGGCGGGCGGCGCGGCGGGAATCCGGCCCGACTCCGGGCCGGCGTTGGCGTCGAAGGACATGCCGGAGTAATCGGGGTCCAGCACGGAGATCGCGTACGTGGCGGGCGCGGCCACCACGGCCGCGGCCCCGACGACGAGCCCGGCGGTGACCAGACGGGGCGAGGTGGTCCTGACCACACGCACCAGGACCAGCGCGACGACAGCGGTCACGCCGAGCGCGAGCGCGCCCCATTTCGCCCACGGCAGGAAATTCGGGTAGTGCGACCAGAGCCACGCGGCCCAAACCACTTCGGCCGTCACCGCGATCGGCAACAGCCAAGACTGCTTGCCGCCCTTCCGGTACGCCCTCCAGAACAATACGAGGCCCAGAGCGGAGAGCGCGGCGACCGCCGGCGCGAGCGAGGCCACGTACGCGGTGTGCGGGACATCGGCGACGCTGAAGACCAGACCGAAGGTCAGCAGCCACACTCCCCACATCACCAGCCCGCCGCGCACCGGATCGATGCGCTCGGCCCCGCGCCGCCACCACAATCCGCACAGCAGGGCCAGCAACGCGAGCGGATACAGCCAGCCGACCGCGACGGCGAGGTGCCCGTCGAACAGTTTGGCCCAGCCCTTCTGGACCGGTCTGCTCGTCGCCTTCGTCGGGTCCTCATCGGGATTTCCCCGCATGGCGGGAAGAATGTCACGTTGCCCGGACGACCGCTGCGGGTCGATCTCGCCGCCGTCGTTGTCGAACTTCCTGGCGCCGGGCAACTGGATGCCGAGGTGCCCGAGGCCGTTGTAGCCGAACACCATGGCGACGGCGCTGTTGTTCGTGCTGCCGTCGACGTACGGCCGGGCATCGGCCGGGGTGAAGGTGTACAGCGCGATCCACGACAGCGACACCGCCAACGTCACCGCACCGGCGACCACCACGTGCTTCACCCGGCGACGCAACCCGGCCGGCGCACTCAGCAGGTAACCGATCGCCAACGCGGGCAAGATCATCCACGCCTGCAACATCTTCGCCTGGAAACCCAGCCCCACCCAGACCCCGGCCCAGACCAGCGACCGCAACCGCCCCTCCAGCACCGCCCGCTGATAGGCGTCGACTGCCAATACCAGGCACATCACGAGCGCGCCGTCCTGCATGCTGTGCCCGAACATCGACGCGGCGACCGGCGTCAGCGCGAAGATCCCGGCCGCCAGCAGACCGGGCACCACACCGGCCCAGCGCCGCACCACCCGGTACATCACCAGTACCGAGACCACGCCCTCGATCACCTGCGGCAACGCCAGCGACCAGGCGTGGAACCCGAAGATCTTCGCCGAGACCACCTGTGGCACGAAGGAACCGGCCAGCTTGTCCAAAGTGGACGTCTCGTCCACGGCCCCGAACAGGAACGCCTTCCAGCTGCCGGACATGGTCTTCACGGCGTCCGAATACAGCGGCGCGAAGTCCACCGTCGGCAGATTCCACGCGTACAGCACCGCTGCCACCGCCGCGATGCCCAGCAATACCGGCCGGGCCCAGCGGGGCTGATCGGCAGGCGAACGCCAGACGGCCCAGCGACGGGACCTGCTTTCGGAAGCGACGTCTTGGGACAACGGAAGACGGGCAAGTGTTTCGGGCACTACGATACCTCCAGGCGCGGCAAACCGGCCGAGTCGTTTCAGTGCTTCCCCAGTGTGCGAATCGGCTCCGCACGCGCGCTGCGGCCGGAGCTCTCGCCGACTCCGACGTTATCCACGAATGATCGTCACCCATACCGCCGATCGGATCTGCGGAGCCGAAAACACCTGTCGACACACGCCTGTGACGGATATCGTCTGTGCAGGAGGGCCGGGTTTCCCGTTCCTCGCAGGTTTCTTGCTCGGGCCTCCAGAACGGAGCACTCTCGTTTACGACCGCGTCCCGCCGAGCGACGAACACTCGCGTTCGGTCGCCTCACCTGCCGACAACGACTTCGCCCTCGCGCCCGGCGAACGCCTGCTCTGGGAAGGCGCGCCGAAACACGTCCGGATCGCCAGGAAGCAGGATCTCGTCGTCGTCTCGTTCCTGATCGTGCCGCTCTATTACCTCTACCCCACCTTCGACAAACCAGGAGGATGGTTCATCCTCGGCCTCACCGCGGGAATGATTGTGGTCAAAGGGGTGCACCGTTACCTGTCCATGCGCGCGAGCGCCTACATGGTGACCGACAGGCGCGTGGTCGCCTGGGCCCGCGGACAGCAGACCATCTCACGCTCTCTCGGCGAGCTCGGGCCGCCACAGGTGAAGGAGCACAAGAACGGCACCGGGACCATCACCTTCGGCGGGCCGGGCGCACCGCTCGTCTCGGTCGACGAAGACCCGCCGGCAGGCACCCCGAAACCTCCGCCGTCGCCCGAACTCGACGGCATCGAGCAGTATCGCCAGGTCCTCGACCTCATCACCAAGGCACAACGCCGGTCACGGCGACCGCGCCCGATCGGCGAAGACGGACTCGGTTCCGTCTGATCTCGACACAGTCACAGCTCCTCGACGAACAAGCGGAATCGCGGAGCACTACGCTTCAGGT
The DNA here is from genome assembly GCF_003947475.1 of Amycolatopsis sp. WAC 04197. Lineage (NCBI taxonomy): Bacteria > Bacillati > Actinomycetota > Actinomycetes > Pseudonocardiales > Pseudonocardiaceae > Amycolatopsis > Amycolatopsis sp. WAC 04197. The sequence goes on from NZ_QHJK01000008.1 coordinate 249,819, forward strand.
AAGAAGGAAGACATCGGCTGAAGGGCACGGACGTGGAACACACCACGGTCAGCGGCCACGAGCGACCGGATGGGGCCGGGTTGCGGATCGTGGACCTGACCGGCACGTCCGGGATACAGGTCATCGGAGTGATCGATCCGGCGACCCGGCCGAGGTGGGAGCAGAGGTTGGACATGCTGGTGGCGGCCGGTGGCGGGACGATCGACCTGTCCCGGCTGGCGTTCGCCGACGTGCGAGGAGTGAGTGCCCTGGTCGACGCCGCCCGCCGGATCCGGCCGCCGCGCTCGCTGACCGTCCGGTACGCGCCCGAACCCGTACGGAAAGTGCTGCGCCTCTTCTGGGCCGAGGAGTACATGAAACTCCTGAACGAGGGTATGCGCCCGTGATGAGCCCGACCACCGAGACCGCGGGCACCGACCCGTTCGTCCACCCCGCGCTGTTCTACCGCGGACAGGACGACTACCTCGCGGGCACCGTCCCCTTCATCCGGCAATGCCTGGACCGCGGCGAACCGGTCGCCGTCTCCGTGCCGGGTCCCAACCTGGAACTCCTGCGCACCGCGCTGGGCCAGGACGCCGAGCGAGTGCGGCTGCTGGACATGACCGAGGAAGGCCGCAACCCCGGCCGCATCATCCCCGGCGTCCTCCGGGCGTTCGCCGACGCCCATCCCGGCCGGCACGTCCGGATCATCGGCGAGCCCATCTGGGCGGAACGGTCCGAGCTCGAATATCCGGCTTGCGCCCAGCACGAAGCGCTGATCAACCTCGCGTTCACCGGCCGCGAGGTCACCATCCTCTGCCCCTACGACGTCACCCGCCTCGACACCCGCGCACTCACCGACGCCGAAGCCACCCACCCGCTCCTGATCGACTCCACCGGTGAACGCGCCAGCAGCGGCTACGACCCCGGGCGCATCATCGACGGCTACAACACCCCTCTGCCCGATCCCGCGCCCATCGAACCCTCCCTGCACACCACCCTCGACGCCGTCACCGGCGACACCGTCTCCCTGGCCCAAGCCCGCGCGATGGCCCGCGACCAGGCACGCCGGGCCGGTCTCACCGACGAGCGAGTGGAAGACGTCGAACTCGTGGTCGCCGAACTCGTCGCCAACAGCGTCGACCACGGCGGCGGGCAAGGACGGCTCGCCATCTGGCCGGAGGACGGCCTGCTGGTCTGCGAAGTCCACGACGCCGGCCACCTGACCGACCCACTCGCCGGACGGCAACCCGCCCCCGCAGGACAGATACGAGGCCGAGGACTCCTGCTCATCAACCACCTCTCCGACCTCGTCCGAGTCCACACGGGCCCACACGGCACGACCGTCCGCGCCTGCTTCGCCACCCCAGGACACTGACTCCCGTCAGACCGATGGCGCGATTGCGTTTCGGCCGATCCGGGTACTAGAAGGATCATGTGGATGGTGCTGGTGATCCCGCTGCTGCTCATGTCCTTCGCGCTGCTGATGGAGCGCGTCGAGGCAGCCATGCCCAAACGGGATCCCAGTCGCTCCCCTGAACCGACCTAGTCACCATCCGGGCGGCCGCCTCTGGTCAGGCTCGGTTGCGCCAGACCTGGTTGCGCGCCGCGAGGCTGCACGGCCACTGGATGAGCTGGACCCCGCTGCTCGTGGAGCCGCCAGGTATGTCCAGGCACTTACCCGACCGTACGTTCTGGATGTAGTGGTAGTGCCAGCCGCCCTCGGAACGGATGTGGCGGAACTGCCACAACTGGCTGCCGCCGGAATCGGATCGGCAGTCCCAGAGGTGGATTTCGGCCCCGGCGGCGGTGCTCTTGTCGGTTACGTCGAGGCACTTGGAGTTTCCGCTTCTGACCTGTAGTTGCAAGGTGTTCTCCCGGTTGAAGTCCTGGGAGAAGTGCCACAGCTGGTTGGTGTCCCCATGACAAGGCCACTGGATGGCTTTCGCGCCTTTGGGCGTGACCTTGGGCCCGTTGCCGTGCGCGTCGAGACATTGGCCGTTCAACGCGCTGACAATCGGCGAGTCGATCACCGCCGCGGCAGGCTGGGCGGTCAGCAGGGCGGCGGCCAGCACCGCCGAGCAAATGGTGGCCATTGTGCGGAGGTTGGTCACGGCTTGCGGGCCTTCCGGTGGGCGGCTGGGTCGGTTTCGTGCTTTATGGACCCGTAACCCTATTTTGATTTGCAGGAAGCCAAATAGCGATAGTCCCAAACAGAATCAGTCATTCGGGTGGCCGTGCGGGCTTCACAGGGCCCGGCAGCCGGTCAATAGAGATCGAGAAGGACGAGCGTGCTTTCTTCGACCTTCACGTGTCCGGCTTCGACGAGATCCGCAGCACGGGCGAGGAACGCGGCCAGCGACGGCGCTATCGGCTCACCGAGGTCCGGCACGTTGGGGCGGGACACGACCTGTCCGAGGGTGCCGAGTTCGCCGGGATCCAGGTCCAGGAAGTAGCAATCGCCCTGGAAAGCGAGGAACGGCAACCAGGATTCCGACCACACCGTCCACCGGAGGCAGGCGGGTTGCTCGACGGGTTCGGCCATGTCGCTGACCACCTCGGTGAGCATCCGGTGCATCTCGATGATTTCGTCGACGGTCAAGAAATGGTGGAAGTTGAGCGGGCCGTCCAGTTGGTCGGGGTCGTCTTGACCCGCCGACACGCGCAGGAGGTCACACAGTTCGACGGGTAGGGCGAGCCCGGTCTCGGTGGCGAGCCGGTCGAGGTCCCGCTCGGACGCGCCGGGCAGGAACGGTGCGGTGTTAGGCAGTTCCCGCTCGATGATGCGCCGCAACCGGGCGAACTCGCGGGCGGTCTGGTTCATGGCGGCCAGTATTCACCACGGCCGGGCAAATCCGGATGACCTTGGCCCGGTCCGGCCAGTAGTCTCCACCCGAACCGGGAAACAGGGGGAGCCAGCGTGTCCAGCCACTTCGGGGCGATCGGGATCGACGTCACGAGCCAGGAAGAGTTCGGGGAACGGGTCGTTTCCCTGATCGGCGCGGGCACCGCCCGGCGGATCACCAAGAAGATCAGCGAGCACGTCTGGACCGATCCGTCCGGTGCCCGGTTGGTCGCGCAGGTCCACAATGGTCAGATCGAGTTCCTTCTGCCTTGTCTGGCAAGCAAAGCGCCCGCGGTTCCCGTGGGCGACATTCGCCTCGTCGACGACGAGACCGCGATGCTCGACCTCCTGGACGGTGTCGGCGGGGAAATGATCTGCCCCATCGCGGTCGAACTGGAGGACCGAGCGGTCCTCGCCCACTCCGGCGGGCGGCTCGAGTCCGGCTCGCTGGTGCTGGCGGCGCTGGCCGAGGAAGTCACCGTGCACGCCGACGCCGACGCGTACTCGGCCTCGCAGGACGGTGAACTGGAATTCGCCGCCGACCATTTCATCCCGTCCGGTACCTTCTCGCCGGGAGAACCCGCGCCAGGCTGGGTGCCCTCGGCCCACGCGCTGTTCGCCGGCGAGGTCGTCGAAGTCGAAACCCCCGTGAACACCGTCACCGGAACGGCATTCCATCGGATCCGGGTCCGCACCATCGCGGCCATCGAACTCGACGTCGCCATCGCGACCACCGAGCTCGAACGGCCGCCCGCACGCGGCAACATCGTGAACGGGACCTTCTTCCTGACCGGAAGTCTGGGTCTGCAGCCGGAAAACCCCGTGAAGCGGCGGAGCTGGTTCCGGCGGTGAGCCCGCCTGCGGTCACCAGTCCAGATCGGGATCTTCGGTGACCGAGTTCAGCGCGGTCACGGTCGCGTGGCCTTCGCTCAGCAGGCGGGCGTCACTGCCCGGCGACAACTCGCCCTCGACCGTGACCGCGGTCAGGGTGAACGCGCCGTCCTCGCCGTTCTGGATGTGACTGCGCACCGCGCCGAAGTCGGCCAGCCCGGTGCGTTTCGGCGGTCCCGCCTCGGCGCGATCCGGCACGTTCAGGTTCAGGACCGTACCGGCGGGCAGTTCCGTCAGCCGGTCGAACAGGGTCGCGGCAACGGCGACCGCGGTGTCCCAATGGGGTCGCGGGCCGGGATCCAGTCCCACGTCGAGAGATACCGCCAGCGCCCTCGCGCCGTTGATCGAGGCCGTCAGCGCCGCGCCCACCGTGCCCGAGTGCAGGATCGCGCGCCCGACGTTCGCCCCGTGGTTCACCCCGGACAACACGATCTCCGGCGCTTCGCCGAACGTCCCCTGCGCCGCCGCCAAGGCGATCAGACCGGGGTGCGCGGCCACGGCGAAGGCGGGGACACCGGCCAGACCGGGCAGCTCACGTCGTTCGATCGCGACCCGCCCCGCTCCCCCGGCGCCGGTCAGGCCCGCGCTGGTCCCGCTCGCCTCCGCCGCGGGCGCGGCGACCACCACGGTCCAGCCGTGGTCCACGGCGCCTTGGGCCAGCGCCGCCAGACCCGGCGAGTCGATACCGTCGTCGTTGGTGATCAGGGCACGCATCAGGAGGCCTCCCACGGTTTCAGGCGTACGCGTCCGGTGAGTTCCCGTACGGCGCCGTCACTACCCGAACCGAGACCATGTCGTGTCACGTTGATCGCGCCGGCCGCCGCCCCGAGCTTCACCGCGTCTTCCAGCGAACGGCCCTGCGCCAGGCCGACCGCGAGCCCCGCGGTCATCGAATCTCCGCCGCCGCGGGTGTCGACCGGCGTCAGATCGGGCGACTCCACCAGCACGAACCGCCCTTCCAGACAGGCGAGTGTCTCCTCGGCCGCGCGGGACACGACGACCGCCCGGGCGCCGCCCGACGCCAGCTCACGGCACCCGTCCGCGAGATCGGCCAGTGAGTCCGACTCGGCCAGTCCGTCCTCGACCATCTCCTCGTGGCTGACCTTGATCACCGCCGGATTTCCCGCGAGCGCCTTGGCGAGCCGTTCCCCGGAGAGGTCCACCACGACCGGCGTGCCGTGCGTGCCCAGATCGCGGGCGAGCCGCTCGTACACCGAATGCGGCACCGGGACGTCGTCCCCGTCCGGTCCGCTGAGTACGGCCACGTCCGCGCGCAAGGCCTGGACCAGGGTCAGCTCGTACAGATCGTCGAGTTCGTGCCGGGTCAACGCGTCCGCGGGCATCCGCACCATCTCGTCGCGACGGCCGTCGCGCCGGTCGTGCACGTAGGCGCCGTTGCGCGCCGCGACCTCGCGGACCTCCGCGTCGACGCCGATCAGATGCCGCAGCACCCGCCCGGTCTCCCCGCCGAGCGCGCAGCACACCACCGCCCGCGCGCCGAGGGCGTCGATCATCCGCGACTGCCACACTCCCTGCCCGCCCGCGTGGACGTGGACGTCGGGCGCCCCGTCCAGTTCCTCCACCGTCACCGTCAGCTGCGGCGACGGCGCGAACACCGCCACTCGACCCTCAGTCATACCGGCCTTTTACCCGTTTTGCCGGATTCCATGCGTGGGACAAGGCGGCCGCAGTGACGGCTAGTGCGTAGGGTGATCGGCAAGGGCCGGCGCTAGACCGACTGTTCGCGACGATAGTGACGAGCGGCTTTCGCGCGGTTGCCGCAGGTTTCCATCGAGCACCACCGCCTGGTGCCGTTCCGCGTCGTGTCGTCGAAGTACAGCGTGCACGCCGGATACGCCGAACACCGCTTGATCCGGTCCGGACGCGTGCGAAGCAGGCCCAAGTAGCCGTATGCCGCGAGCCACGCGGGCCGCCAGGCAGCGTCGTCGACCTCGATCACCTCTTCGACGCCGCCCTCCCGTAATTCCGGCCGCAGACGCCCACGCGCCAGCACCTCGTTCAGCGCACCCTCGGCGGGAGCACCAGGGTTTTCGAGCACCTCGCGCAGGACGGAACGCGTGTGGCGCAAGGGTTTCTCCGCGCCCGGCGGCTCCGGCAGGCCTCGCTCGGCCAGCCATGCGTCGACTCCCCCGGGCTCGTCGAAGACGTCGCGCCACTCACCACGGTCGGGCCACGTGGTGTTCAGCAGATCCAGCGCGAGGGGTTCACCGGTCAGAGGACGTTGCAGCACGAGCGCCATTCTACCCTCCGTCGACCGCTTGACAGGTTAGGTTGCCGCATGCTTGAGTCTAACCGTTCACACGTATTTAGACGGTTAGAGCCAAGGAGCACCTGTCATGTCCGAAGTCACCCGGTCCGCCGGCGAGGTCTTCCACCGCACCGCGACCATCGACGGCCGGAGCGTCTTCTACCGGGAAGCCGGCGACCCCAGCGCGCCGACGGTGGTCCTGCTGCACGGTTTCCCCACGTCGTCGCAGATGTTCCGCACGCTGATCCCCGCACTGGCCGACCGCTATCACGTCATCGCCCCCGACCACATCGGCTTCGGCCACTCCGACGCCCCGCCCGTCGACCGGTTCGAGTACTCGTTCGAGAACCTGACCGCGATCACCCTCGGCCTCCTCGACGCGCTCGGCTTGGACCGCTTCGCCCTCTACATCCAGGATTACGGCGCGCCCATCGGGCTCCGCATCGCGAGCAGACACCCGGAGCGGGTCAGCGCGCTGCTCGTGCAGTCCGGCAACGCCTATGTCGACGGCTTCACGCCGTTCTGGGACGTCCTGTTCGCCCACGCCAAGGACCGCGAAACCCACGAAGAGGCCGTACGCGAACTCCTGGAGCCCGCGGCGACCCGCTGGCAGTACACCCACGGCGTCCCCGCCGACCGGCTGGACCGGCTCTCCCCGGACACCTGGACCCTCGACCAGGCCCTCCTCGACCGCCCCGGGAACAAGGAGGTGCAACTGCAGTTGTTCTGGGACTACCAGTTCAACCTCGACGTCTACCCCGCCGTCCAGGAGTACTTCCGCGAGCACCGGCCGCCGACGCTCATCACGTGGGGCGAGCACGACGAGATCTTCGGCCCCGACGGCGCCCGCGCCTTCCTCCGCGACCTGCCTGACGCCGAGCTGCACCTTCTCGACGCCGGGCACTTCGCCCTGGAGACGCACGGCCCGGAGATCGCCGCCCTCATCCGGGACTTCCTCGGACGCGTCCTGTCCTGATCACGGCCGCCGTATCCTCTAGGCGAGGCGGAGGTGCGGAATGACGGACGAGCAACTGCTCATCGAGTTCGCGCTGACCCGGATGGACAATCCCGGCCTCGACCTCGAGGAAGTGGCCACGCTGACCGTCCGGCGGCTCGGTGAGGACCGGATGCTGGACTTCGCCGGGCACACCCTCGCGAGCCGGGGCGAACTACGCGGAGCCGTGTTCCCCGCCGCGGTGGAACACGTGCTCCGCGTCGTCCTGACCTTGCGCGGCCCGGACGACTGAGCGCGCGGCCCCCTTCCGGGCCGCGCGGACCAGTACGGCGTCGTCAGCCGACGTGGATGCCCGGCCGCAGCGCCGGATCGCGTTCGCTGGTGCGGATGATCTCGCGGACCACCGGGGCGGTGTCGCCGCGGCCGAGGATCAGATAGCGGAACAGGTGTCCGAGCGGATTGCCCTCACTCCATTCGAAATGACACTGCGGCCGCACACCGGTGGCGTCGCGCAACGCGAGCAGGACGGCCGCGATCGCGTTCGGCGCGGCCGGGCTTTCCACTCGCAGGACACGGAAACCTTCGATCTCGACGCCGCGGACCTTTAGCACGTCGCTGAACCCGGACGGGTCGATGACGTCGATCTCGAGGAACAGGACGTCGGCGGCACCCGGCACCGGGTTCAGGCCGCGCTGCTCGGCCTCCTTCGCCCGGTACTCGTCGGCGTCCCCGGCCTGGCGGCGGTTCGCGATGATGGTCAGCGCGCCGTCGTGGGCGATGGAATCGGTGACGAACCGGCGGGCGGGTTCGTCGAATTCGATGTGCTCCACCCGTAGTTCCGTGGTGCGCGTGACCCGCGAGATCAGCGACACCACGATGATCCCGAGGATGAAGAACGCGGAGATCGTGAGACCGTCGGGCTTCTCGATGACGTTCTCCACCAACGCGTAGATCAGGATCAGCGTCAGCACGGCGAACGCGATCGCGGCCTTGCGCTGCCGCTTCTTCGCCGCCGAGATCGCCACCGCGACCGACGCCGACACCATCATTGCGAGGATCCCGGTGGCGTACGCCCCGGCCTGGGCGTTGACGTCGGCGTTGAAGATGATCGTCACCAGGACGCAGATCGCCGTGTACACCAGCACCACCGGACGGACCGCGCGGGCCCAGTCCGGCGCCATCCCGTACGCGGGAAGATAACGCGGCACGATGTTGATCAGCCCGGCCATCGCCGACGCCCCGGCGAACCACAGGATCAGGATGCTGCTGATGTCGTAGGCGGTACCGACCCATTCGCCCAGCAGCTCGTGCGCGAGATACGCCAGCGCCCGGCCGTTCGCCTCACCGCCCGGTTTGAACGCGTCGGCCGGGATCAGGACCGTGGTTACGAAACTCGTCGCGATCAGGTACACCGACATGATCAGCGCGGCGGCGGTGAGCAGCTTGCGGGTGTTGCGGATCCGGTTCGCCAGTTTCTGTTCGGCGTTCTCCCCCTTGGCCGCCACCAGCGGCATCATGCTCACACCGGTCTCGAAACCGGACAATCCGAGCACCAGCAACGGGAACGCCAGGATCGCCGGGCCGACGACACCGCCGAACCCGCCTCCTCCTGAGGTGAGCGCGTCGATCCAGCGGTCGAACGCGCCGGGTTCGGTGAACACCTCGCCGACCCCGGCGACCACGACGACGGCGTTGAGCACCAGGAAGATCGCGACCAGCGGGATCGCGACCCCGACCGCCTCGCTGAACCCGAGCAGGAACACCCCGCCCAGGATCAGCAGCAGGATCACCGTGATCAGCACCTCGTGCCCGTGCAGGAACGACGGGGTGATGGGGTTCTCCAGCGCGTGCACCGTGGCATCCGCCGACGACAGCGTGATCGTGATGATCCACGACGTCGCGACGAAACCCAGCAGTACCAGCACGAAGATCTTTCCGCGCCAGAACGGCAGCAGGTTCTCCAGCATCGCGACCGACCCCTGACCGTGCGGGCTCTCCTTCGCCACCCGCCGGTACATCGGCAACATCCCCAGCAGGGTCAACGCGACGATCAGCAACGTCGCCAGGGGCGACAGCGCACCCGCGGCCAGCGCCGCGATACCGGGCAGATACGACAACGTGGAGAAATAGTCCACGCCGGTCAGGCACATGACCTTCCACCACGATTGCGGTGTCGTGTGCTCCTCGTGGCTTTCCGGCCCCACCGGCTGGACCCGGTGCTCCATCAGCCACCGGCCGAACTTGCCCGTCGGCGCCACCTGCCGATCCGGACTGTCCATCCGATCCGGAACAGCGTATTCCGGCACCTCGGTCATTCTCCTGGCCTCCCCGTGTCGCGTGCACGTACCCGCGCGCCATCTCCCCGGGACAGGGCGGCCGCGCACCGACGCGGACACTAACGACCCAGCGCTAAGAAACGCCGATCCAGCCGTAAAGAAAACATCAATGTCGCGCGACGGGCGGTTCAGTGTCCGCGGGCGATCCATTCGGCCAGGTGCGGGGCTTCGGCGCCGATCGTGGTGGGGTCGCCGTGCCCGGTGTGGACCTTGGTGTCCTCGGGCAAGGCGAAGAGCCGTTCCTTGATCGAGGAGATGATCGTCGGGAAGTCGGAGAACGAGCGTCCCGTCGCGCCGGGTCCGCCCGAAAAGAGCGTGTCCCCGGAGAAGAGCGCCTTGGCCTCGGGAAGATGCAGGCAAACCGATCCGGGCGAGTGTCCCGGCGTGTGGATGACCTCGAGTTCCGTACCGGCGACGGCGATCCGTGCACCGTCCTCCGTGCTCCGGAAACGAACGCCGGGATGGGTCATCTCCCACAGCTCCCGATCCCCCGGATGCAGAACGACGGGCGCGTGCAGGTGCTCGCCGAGCTGCGGAGCGACGGTGACGTGGTCGTTGTGCCCGTGGGTGCAGACGACGGCGACGACATCGCGGCCGCCCACGGCGTCGGTGATGGTCTTCTCGTCGTGCGCGGCGTCCACGATCACCACCTCGTCGTCGTCCCCGACGAGCCAGACGTTGTTGTCGACGTCCCAGCTGCCGCCGTCGAGTTCGAAGACCCCGGCGGTGACGACGCGCTCGATCCGCAGGTTCCCGCTCACAGGATCACCACCGAACGCAGCACTTCACCGGCGTGCATGGCGTGGAAGGCCTTCTCGACACCGTCGAGCGCGATCCGCTCGGTCACGAACCGCTCCAGCGGCAACCGGCCCTGGAGGTACAGGTCGATCAGCATCGGGAAGTCCCGCTCCGGCAGGCAATCGCCGTACCAGGACGACTTCAGCGAGCCACCGCGCGAGAAGAAATCGATCAGCGGCATCTCCAGCCGCATGTCCGGGGTCGGGACGCCGACCAGGACCACGGTGCCCGCCAGATCGCGGGCGTAGAAGGCCGCTTTCCACGTCTCCGGGCGGCCGACCGCGTCGATGACGACGTCGGCGCCGAAACCGCCGGTCAGTTCCTGGATCGCGGCGACCGTGTCGGTGGAACTCGCGTCGACGGTGTGGGTCGCGCCGAGTTCACGGGCCCACGTGAGCTTCCGTTCGTCCCGGTCGACCGCGATGATCGTGCCCGCGCCCGCAAGCCGGGCCCCGGCGATGGCGGCGTCACCGACGCCCCCGCAGCCGATGACCGCGACCGAGTCGCCACGGCCGACGGCGCCGGTGTTGACCGCCGCGCCGAGCCCGGCCATCACCCCGCAGCCGAGCAGGCCCGCGACGGCGGGGTCCGCGGCGGGATCGACCTTGGTGCACTGTCCGGCGTGGACGAGTGTCTTGTCCGCGAACGCACCGATGCCCAGGGCCGGCGTCAGCTCGGTGCCGTCGGTCAGCGTCATCTTCTGTGTCGCGTTGAAGGTGTCGAAGCAGTACTGCGGACGTCCGCGTTTGCAGGCCCGGCACTGTCCGCAGACCGCGCGCCAGTTGAGGACGACGAAATCCCCCGGCCGCACGGAATCCACGCCCTCTCCGACGCTTTCCACGGTGCCCGCGGCCTCGTGCCCCAGCAGGAACGGGAACTCGTCGTTGATGCCGCCCTCGCGGTAGGTCAGATCCGTGTGGCAGACCCCGCAGGCCGCGATCGACACGACGACCTCGCCCGGGCCGGGGTCCGGGATCACGATGTCCGTCAGCTCCACCGGAGCGTTCTCGGACCGGGCGATCACCCCGCGCACCTGCTGTGGCATTCCCTGTTTCCTCCACCGTTCGACGACACAGGCATGCACATGAGCGCATGCTTCAGGTGAGGTTAGGCCGGAAGCAGGCGGCAGCGACCTGGCCATCGGTCCAGTGGATCCTGTCCTTTCGACCAGGCGAGCCGGCGACTACGCTCACCCGATGCCCGACTCCGCCGACCTGACCGCACTACGCGACGTCATCGAGGGCCCGCTGCGCGAGATCGCCGATCGGTTCTCGCGGTTCCTCGCCGACGGCTGGCCGCACCAGGCCCTGGTCATCTTCACCCGCGAGTGCACCGGGCGGCCTCGCAAGGTCACTGGTGCCCGGGAGATCACCGACAAGGTCACCATCGCCGAACTCGAAGCGCTCAAAGCGAGTGTGCCCGCCGGCCATCAGCTGACCACGACGGCCGCCCTCGGCGGTAGCACCCGGACGGTCTGGGCCGTGCAGGATCCGATCGGCACCCTGCTCGTCCTCGTCCCCCGGTCGAGCCGGACCCGCTTCCCGCAACCCGCTGTGCTGGCCGAGGTCTTCGGCATCGTCGCGACCTCGATCCGCCAGCAGGTGACCCAGGCCAGCCCCGACTACCTCGCCGAATCCCGCGCGGCCTCCAGCGAACGCGCCCGGACGATCGCCGAAATGGCCGCGGCACACGAAACCGCGCTCGTCACGATCCTCACCACCCTGCGGTCCGCGCGGCTGGACGACCACCGCGCCCGGCTCGCGGCGACCGACTCCGCCTCGGCCGCGCTGGTCGCGCTCCGATCCGCTCGGGAAACCGATCTCGCGCAATCCGAAGAGCCCGCGCACGCCGCGTTCGGCAGGCTACGGCGGGAAATCCGGCAGATGCTGCGCCATCACGACGCGGAACTGGAGTTCACGGCCCCGGCGAAGGACGGGCAGCCGGTGCCCGGCGAGGTCGCCCATGCCGCCAGGGCGATGACGTGCGCGGCGGTCCTGGCCTTCACCGGCCAGCCGGACTTGACCCGCCTCCGCATCGCCTGGTCGAGCGACAGCACCGCGCTGCACCTCGATATCCGGGACCAGGAATCCGGGAACCTCGACGTCCAGGGTCTGCGAGCACAGCTCGACGGACGCGCGAAAACGCTGGGTGCCACCGTCGAGATCGACGCCGTCCCCGGCTGGGGCAGCCGCGTCACCGTCGACCTCCCGTTCGAGCCGACCTCGGGCCGGTTCGACGAAACTCAGCTGGCGGACCTCAACCCGCGCGAACTCGAAGTGCTCCGGCTTGTGGCACAAGGACAACGCAACAAGTCCATCGCCGCCGCGCTCGGCATCACCGAAAGCACGGTCAAATTCCACGTCGCGGGCCTCTTGAAGAAGCTGAACGTCACTTCGCGCGGTGAAGCTGCGGCCTTGGCACTGAGCGCCGGAGTCTCCGGTACTCAGCCTGCCGTGCCGTAGCCACCGTTCCGGTTCACACTGTGCTCTGATCGAACGGCCCTCGAAGCCACTGATCGACCTGTCGTTGGCCACGCAGCCGGACGACGACGAGATCGGGGTGGCGATTCTCGTCGATCACCTTGCGGACCCGCGCGCGCATGATCGGGTGGTAGCGCCACGCGATCTTGACGATGTGCTGCGGGTCAGTGAAGAACGTGCGCAGCGGGCCCTCGACGTTTCCCCCGGCGATCTTCGAACCCCGCCCGAAACGACGTTGAAGCGTGCGAACGACGACGCGAGTCGTGGCCAAGGCACGCGGATGATCGAGCCACACCAACACGTCGAGCCTCGCCGTCATCTGCTCCCGGACCTGTTCGCCCTGCCACTCGATCGCCCAGACATCCTTGTCGAGGAACCGCAAAACGTCGGACTGCCACGTCTCCCGGACCGTCCAACCAGGACCGTGGTAGAAGGACTCGAACTCGACATACGGCACGCCCATGCGCTCGCACAGCGTTCGCGCGAGGGTCGATTTGCCTGATCCCGCGGGGCCTGCCACCGCGATCCGTCGGACCGGCCGCCGGGGAAGAGGATCGGTTGGCCCGAGCACGTGCATGCGGTGATCATAGATCGACCGACCAGCCACCGACCGGAGCCAGGACATAGGGTCGGCTCATGGCGCGTCTCATCCACATCAATGGTCTCTCACGCGTGGGAAAGTCCACCCTCGCCCGCCGTTACGCCGACGAGCACCCAGGAACGCTCGCCCTCGACCTGGACGTGCTCACGGGGTTGATCGGCGGTTGGAAGGAGAACTTCTTCGGGGCCTTGGAGATCGCCCGCGGCCACGGACGGGACATGGCCGCACGTCATCTTCGCGACGGACACGACGTGATCCTCCCGCAACTTGTGACCGTTCACGACCGCGACCCGGACCCGGCCTTCGAAGCGGTAGCCCTCGCCACCGGAGCCACTTACGTCGAGGTCGCCCTCCTCGTCGACGACCACGAACATCTGCAACGCCTGCACGGGAAGCGTCCGGCCAACGATGTCGAGGCACAGCTCCAGATGCTGCTGGACGATCCCGGTTCCGACCTGCTCGACAGGATCCAGGGTCACTTCGTCGAGTACCTGGCCGAACGCCCGCATGCGATCCGACTCGATACGACCGGCATCGGGGTGGACGAGTCGTACACGCGCTTCCTGAGCGTGCTCGACGTGGCACAGCAGAGGACCTTGTGAACGAAAGCGTGTGACATCGTCTTCCGATGAGCTATCACCTCGCGGTCTGGGAAGGTCCACGCCCCATCGACGACAATGCGGCGCAAGCGGCGTTCGCGCGCCTCCGCACCGAGTACCCGGGAGGACGAAGGCGGATTCGAGCGTCCACCTTGATCCAGCAGTACATCAGCCAGCTACTGGCACGCTGGCCCGATCTCGACTCGGACGCCGAGGACGACGAAGACGACATCCCTTGGTCGGACGGACCATTGATCGACAACGCCAGCGGCCCGCTGTTCTACTTCGGCGTTGTCTACAGCAAGTACGAGGAAGCCACGGAGTTCGCCGTCGAACGCGCCCAGGCGCTGGGGCTGATCTGCTTCGATCCTCAGACCGGGCGGCTTGCGCCTTAACGCGCGGAGCGCGGCACGCTGTCACGCCCGGCTCGCCGTGTACCCATCCCTTGCCGAAGAAGGGATCGGCGTCGGCGAGCCAGGCGTTTGTCGCTCCGCGGCTTCGAATCAGCTCCGCAGCTTCGTCACGGTCCACAGCGCGGTTCCCGCACGGCAGACCCGCAGACCGACGGCTTCCGCCTGACCGCCGCTGTTGTGCAGGCAGAGCCCGGTCGACACGTTGGTGAAGTACTTGTTCGTCGTGGACGACGTCCGCCAGTCGCTGGCATTGGTCTCACAGGATCCGGCGAAAACCGATGACGTTCCGGCGGCGAGACACAGCCCGGACGCCTTGTTCTTGAACTTTCCGGGAGCGTAGTTGTTCCATTTCTGATGATTGTTCCCATCCTGACAAACATGCGTGTACACGCTGCCCGCGGAATTGGAGTCCAGGCAGCGTTGGACCCCTGCCGCGAACCTGATCCAGAAAAGCGACTCGGCTTGCGTATCCGCGGAGGCGACACCGGGCGCCGCGGTGAACGCCAATGCCGTTGTCGCGGCGGCCGCCGCGATCCGGACGAGAATTCCCTTGCATGTCATGATGATTCTCCTCATGGCCGACTGACAAGAATTTCCAGATATCCGAAGATGACAAATAAAATGATATTCTGCCGTGAATCCGACATGACAGACGTCGTGTTCCGAAATCCCCACTCCCCCGAACGGAAATCGACGTTAGCGCCTGCAAGACCCGATTTCGTGGATCGATCACCGAAAGCACTCCAATGGAGGTATGCGTGATCACGCGACACGTCGATTCGCCGCCTCGCACCCCACGTTCAGAGCAGTGCCGTCACCCTTCTGGACGCAGCCGACCCCGCGAACATCGTCGATTAAGCGCCTCCATGCGGCCAAAAGTGTGAACCAGACACCAAAGCGGGAGTTGGGTGTTACATTGCCTAGGCGAAGTGTCACATGGCCGGGGAGGGCGTGCTGTGGGTTTCGAGGTCGATGTCGCGGACATCAGCAGCGCGGCGGGCAAGCTCGCCGCGGGGAAGCCGCCGACACTCGCCCCCGGCGGCGCGCCGAACGTCGGTGCCACCCATCGGGCCACCGGGTTCGCCGGAGACTACGACGTCTGGCTGTTGACCCGGCAGGAGGATTTGGCGGCCTCGCAGCAGCAGGTCACCAGCCTGGCCGAAGCCATCCGTGCCGCCGCGAAGAGCTACGACGGCACGGAGTCGGCCGCGCGCGACACCTTCCTGAAGGCGCTGGACAGAGGCTTCGCGGGGATCGACCGGTGAGCTCGGTCTTCGACAAGATCCACCAGCTCCACGACCAGGTGGCCAAGGGCAGCACGACCGAACTCGACGACCGGGCGCGGGCGTGCCGGACCACCAAGGAAGCCGTGCTGGACGCCAAATCGCTGGTCGAGGCAGTCCGCGTTCAGCTGGCCGAAGGATGGCAAGGCGGAGCCGGCGAGTCGGCGCTCGCCTCGCTCGCGGACTTCAAGAAGAACCGCGACGACCAGGCCCAGGATCTCGAAGAGTCCGCGAAGTCGTTCGACGTGGTCCGCGACGCGCTGGCCAAGGCACAAGGCGACGCCCGCAGTCACCTCGCGGACGCCGAATCCCTGCGGCAGAAGCTGGACGGCGTCTGGAACGACCTCTCGCACGGCAAGGGCAACATCGTCTTCGCTTGGGCACAGGACAAGGCGATCAAAGCGCGGGCACTCGTCGTGCTCGCCGACTTGGAGAGGGTCGTCCTCGGCTACGACGCGGTCCTGCTCGCCGAAGGCCTGAAACTGCGGAACAAAACGGGCCAGGTATGGGAACTCGCGGGCTCGGGGAAGCGGAATCTCGCCGAGATCGCCGCGATCATGCTGCGTGAGATCCCGGGCTTCGCCGAGCTGGTGAAGAACGACCCGAGACTCAAGGCCGCCCTGCTGACCGGCAACTGGGAACTGCTTCTGCAGAATCGCGAGATCGCGCAGAAGATCTACGACTACCTCGGCTTCAAGTACGTCGCGGACGGCGACTACTACACCACCGGCGAACACTCGGTGCAGAGTTTCCTCGGCTGGCACGACCTGTACGACAAGCTCGAAAAGCTCATCGGCGCGAATCTGGACAAGACCGGCGACGACGGCGACAACATGGAGTTCACCGACCCGAAGACCGGAAAGCAATACCGGCTGGAGCTGTGGAAGGGCGGTTACGGGTTCGGCGGCGCGTTCGGCGGTGAAGTCGGGTTCTACACCCGCGAACCGGGCTCCTCGGAACCGTCCGGCTACTTCAACGCCGCCCAGGGCGACGACCAGATCAAGGTGACCCAGACGATCTACGACAAGACCACCGACGAGGTCTACTTCACCAACGACGGCCAAGGTGCCGACGGCAGCGACAAGAAGCACTTCTGGAACCTGGCGATCCGCACCGACCCGGACGTCGATCCGAGCCGGCTGGCCCAGCGCGCCACGATAGAGGTGCGGGACGCTGGCTTGCGCGATCAGCTCTTCGACGAGATGACCCGGTGGGCCGCCGCCCACCCCGAGCAGCACCTCACCGTCACCAAGACGACCGACGTCCCACCGGCCCTGAGCTACACCTGGGAAAAGTGACCCCGCTCAGGTCAAGGACTCCCGTTTGAACTCCCACGGCTCGTCGTCACCGCTTCGCCGCGGGCTCCCGGTTTCCCGCAACCCGGCGAAAACGCCGTCGACGTCGATCAGGCCCGCGACGTCGTCGGCGGCGCGCCGGCCGTGGCGCTCTTCGATCTCTTCGAGCCCTTCGCGCAGGGCGGTGGTCGCGGCGTTCCTGGCCGTGGTCCGCAACGCACGGGCCAGCTGCTCCGGGTCACTCATGAACCCACTCTAGGCGGTGACCGGACCGCGGCGTTCCAGGAAAACGGTGTCCCGCCAAGCGCCATCGCGTTGGACGATCCGCTCGCGGATGCCGACGGTGCGATAGCCGGCACTCTGATGCAGGGCGATGGAGGCGCGGTCATCGGTGAAGAGCGACGTCTGCAGTGTCCAGAGCCCGGCCGCGTCGGCTTCCGTGACTTGCTTGTGCATCAAGGCTTTACCCACACCGCGGCCACGGTGGCTTTCAGCGACATGGACCGATGTCTCGGCGACTCCCCGATAGCACTCGCGTTCCGAAACCGGAACGGCGGCCGCCCAGCCGACGACTTCGCCATCGATCTCGGCGACCCATCGGTGGCCCAAGGTTTCCCGGCTGAGAACCTCGGCTTTGAATGTGGCGATTCCTTCACCCCAGATCCGGCGGACCGAGTCCCGGTCGTCGTCGCGCAGCGCGCGGACGACGACGTCTTCCGGCAGGTTCTCCGGGCAGCACGGACGCGGGGCGAGCAGGCCCATCACGGCGTCGGCGGCGTGCGGCAGCCCGCTGCAGCAGGCCTGGTTGATCGTCACGACCGTGGCCGTGCCTTCCTTGCGCAGGTGCAGGAAGCCGACCTCGGCCAGTTTTCGGACGTGATGGGAGCACGTCGACTGGCTGGTTCCGAGGATCTCCGTGAGCGCGCCGACGGTCAGGCCACGTGGCGAGGTCGCGACCGCGTGCAGGAGTTTGACCCGCATGGGCTCGGCCAGACAGGCGAACCAGCCGGCGTAAGTCGCGGCTTCATGCTCGGGCAGGAGAACGGGCACAACCGTGGTCATGCCGCCCAGTATCGACCGAAATCGATGGTTGCGTCAATCGACGACGGTCGATACATTCCCTTCAATCGAGACAGATCGATGAAAGGGGCCTGGGGATGAACGAGCTGCCTGTCGTGGTGATCGGCGCGGGACCGGTGGGGTTGGCGGCGGCCGCCGAGCTGGTGGAGCGGGGTTTCGAGCCGCTGGTGCTGGAACGCGGCGTGGGGCCCGGTGCGGGAGTGGCCGAGTGGAATCACGTGCGGTTGTTCTCATCGTGGTCCGAGCTCGTGGCTCCGGCGGCCGGGCGGTTGCTGCAGGGCACCGGCTGGACGAGACCCGATGGCGAGACGTATCCGACGGGTTTGGACTGGGCCGAGCGTTATCTGCGGCCACTGGCGACGGCGCTCGACGATCGGGTGCGATTCGGTACCGAGGTGATCGGGGTCGCCCGTCGCGGCCGCGATCGGGTCGTGGACAGCGGCCGCGACGACGAGCCGTTCACCGTGCACGTCCGCGCCGACGGCACGGAGGAACGGATCGCGGCACGGGCCGTGATCGACGCTTCGGGAACCTGGTCGACGCCGAATCCCCTTGGCGGGGAAGGACTTCCCGCCATCGGCGAACGAGCGGCGGCGGACCGGATCTCCTACCGTGTGCCGGATCTGGGCGACCCGGTGGTGCGGACCCGGTACGCGGGAGGACACGTGGCGGTCGCGGGGAGCGGACACTCGGCGCTGACCGCACTGGTCGCGTTGTCCGGACTCGCGAAGGACGCGCCCGGTACGCGGATCAGCTGGGTGTTGCGCCGCGGGTCGGTCGGCAACACCTTCGGCGGTGGCGACGCCGACCAGCTCCCGGCGCGGGGCGCGCTCGGCCTGCGGGCTCAGGAGGCCGTGAGGTCCGGGCTGATCGACGTCGTGACCGGGTTCCGCACAGAAGCGCTCGAACGCGACGACTCGGGGAGGCTCACGCTGGTCTCCTCCGCGGGTCAGCGGATCGAGCACGTCGACGAAGTGGTGACGCTGTCCGGGTTCCGGCCGGACCTGACCTGGTTGTCGGAGCTACGGCTGGAGCTGGACCCGGCTCTGCAGGCACCGGTCGCACTCGCGCCGCTGATCGATCCGAACGTGCATTCCTGCGGAACCGTCTACCCGCACGGCGCGAAGGAACTCGCCCACCCGGAGAAGAACTTCTACCTGGCCGGGATGAAGAGCTATGGCCGAGCGCCGACGTTCCTCGCCATGACCGGTTACGAACAGGTCCGCAGCATCGCCGCCGAACTCGCCGGTGACCACGAAGCGGCGACGCGCATCGAACTGCGCATGACCGAAACCGGCGTATGCGGCGGCGCCGGACTGTTCGACGAGCCGGACGACGCGGCGTCCGGGGGATGCTGCGCTACGGCGGAGGCGGAAGTTCTGACGCCGTCATGATCACCGCCCGCAGTTGCGCTCACTCCGCCAGGGCTTTCGTGGTCCAGCGTTTCCGCAGCCGGAGACTCACGTACACCAGGGCGACCAGCACCGGGACCTCGATCAGCGGTCCGACGACCCCGGCGAGCGCCTGACCCGACGTCACGCCGAAAACGCCGATGGCGACGGCGATCGCGAGTTCGAAGTTGTTGCCCGCGGCGGTGAACGCGAGTGTCGTGGTGCGTTCGTAGGACAGCCCGGACGCCTTGCCCAGCAGATATCCGCTGGTCCACATGACGGCGAAGTAGGCAAGCAGCGGCAAGGCGATCCGGGCGACGTCGAGAGGCCGGGACGTGATGGTCTCCCCTTGCAGGGCGAACAGGATCACGATGGTGAACAACAGGCCGTACAAGGCGACCGGGCCGATCTTCGGCAGGAACGTGCCCTCGTACCAGTCACGGCCCTTGTTTCGCTCCCCCACGCGGCGGGACAGATAGCCCGCGGCGAGCGGGATCCCGAGGAAAACGACGACGCTGAGCGCGATTTCCCACGGTGAGAAGTCGACGCTCGAGATGTCCAGACCGAGCCAGCCGGGCAGCAGGTCCAGGTAGAACCAGCCGAGCACCCCGAACATCAGCACCTGGAAGACCGAGTTCACCGCGACCAGCACCGCCGCGGCCTCGCGATCACCGCAGGCGAGGTCGTTCCAGATGATCACCATCGCGATGCACCGGGCGAGACCGACGATGATCAGGCCGGTCCGGTATTCGGGAAGGTCCGGCAGCATCAGCCAGGCGAGCGCGAACATCAGCGCCGGGCCGAGAATCCAGTTCAGCACCAAGGAAAGCACCATCGTGCGCCGGTCCTTGGTCACCGCGCCGAGCCGGTCATAGCGGACCTTCGCCAGCACCGGGTACATCATCAGCAACAGCCCGAGCGCGATCGGCAGCGACACCTGCCCGATCTTCACCGCGTCCAGCACCTCCCGCAGACCGGGAATCACGCTGCCCAGCAGCAGCCCGGCACCCATCGCGCCAATGATCCAAGCCGGCAGATAACGGTCCAGAAAGGACAGTTGGCGCAGGACGTCGGGTTCGTCGGCGGCAAGCGTCACGTTGGGGCCTCCTGGCTCCGGGAAGTCGTTCAGGCGTCGAGGATTTCGGCGACCAGGCCGCGGACGCGGCGGTCGATCTCGTCCCGGATCGGCCGGACGGCGTCCACGCCCTGCCCTGCCGGGTCTTCAAGGGGCCAGTCCAGGTACCGCTTTCCGGGGACCACCGGACAGGTGTCCCCACAGCCCATGGTGATCACCACATCGGATGCCTCGACGTCCTCTGTGGACAGCTTGCTCGGCACCTCGGCGGTGATGTCCAAGCCCCACTCCGCGAGCGCCGCGGCCGCGGCCGGGTTCACCGTCCCGGCCGGCTCCGAACCGGCCGACCGGACGGCGATACGGCCGAGCGAGTAGTGCTGCAGCAACGCCGCGGCCATCTGCGAACGACCGGCGTTGTGCACGCAGACGAACAACACCTCGGGTGTGCGGGCCATCGGCGGAGTCCTCTCGATGCCGGACTGGATCGAAATCTGCGAATCCAGATTCAAGAGCTTGCATCGATGTTTGTCAATCCACCGGGTACGCTCGCCGTCGAAGGTCACCCGGACCGAGGAGGGCACGTGGCGACGGAGAACGGGCGCGGCCGGAAACCGGTGCCCATCACACTGCTGATGGCCGAGCCCGCGGCGGTCATCGCCCAGGACGAGGCCGAGCAGGCGGCGAAGTTGTTCAAGGCCCTCTCGGATCCGGTCCGGATCAGGCTGCTGTCGCTGGTCCGCTTTTCACCCGGCGGTGAGGCCTGCTTCTGCGATCTCGCCGAAGAGTTCGACATGCCGCAGCCGTCGCTGAGTCATCATCTCCGCGTTCTGGTCGCGGCGGGCATCCTCGCTCGGGAGCGACGCGGCACCTGGAGCTGGTACACCGTCCTTCCCGAGCCGCTCCGATCGCTGGAGACACTTCTGCACGCCGGTGGCCCGCTGGCCGACCGGGCCGCGCCGTTGTCGAAGACGTGACCGTCCGGCTGAGGATATGCCGCGGCACCTGACGGTTCCGCGGGCCACCACAACATGTCCACAACAGTCTCGTGTCGTGCCGCCGGTCAGGATTCCCGCTCGATCTCTTCGACGCAGGGAGGGAACTTGCGCGCATTGAGGAAGCTTTCCGCGATGGTCGCCGTAGTGGCCGCCACCATACTGTGCCCGGCGACGGCCGACGCCGCCGTCGGATGCGCCCAACTGAGCCGGGGCAGCAACATCGACCCCGGTCTGGCGTCGATGCCGAACGGGCCGTTGGACATCTTCCAGGTCAGCTCGGCAGGCAACGTCTTCCGCACTCAGGTGGATCCGCGCACGAACGGGGTGATCAGCGCCGAGAACCTCGGCGGGGTGTCCCGCTCCGAGCCGGGCGCCGTCTCGTGGGGCCCTGGACATTCGGCGGTATTCGTCCGTGGCGCCGACGACGCGCTGTACTTCATGCAATTCGAGAACGGGGTGTCGTCCGGCTGGCAGAACCTCGGCGGGGTCATCACCTGGAATCCGCACGCGGTTTCGGCCGGGCCCGGGCATCTCATCGTCTTCTATCGAGGCTCCAACAAACAACTGTGGTACCGCGAATACGTGAACGGCGTGTGGGGTCCGCACACCAGTCTCGGCGGCGTGCTGACGTCCAGCCCGATCGGGGTCTCCTCGCGGCCGGGCCATGTCGCGGTCGTCACCCGGGGCCAGGCCAACGATCTGTACTACCTGGAACGGGTCGGGGCCGGTTGGAGCAACTGGGTCGGGCTCGGCGGCAGGTTCGCCGTCGACCCGATCGCCGTCTCGCGGGGGCCGGGACTGGTCGACGTGTTCGTGCGGACGACGAACTCGCGGGTCGCGGGGATCAGCTACAACGGCTCGTCCTGGGGCTCCTGGTTCGACCTCGGGGCGCCACGGGGCGGCGCGGTGTCCGAACCGGGCGCGGCCGCGACGAGTTCGGGCGAACTGGTCGTGTTCGCCCGCGGTGACGAGGCTCCCGCGCAGTTCCGCCCCATCACGCGCAACTCCTCGTTCGACGGCGGGGTGACCTGGTCGGGCTGGATCATGGTCGACGCGGGTTATGGCACCCCGTCACCCAACAACCCCGAAGCGACCGCGAACGCGTTCGGCGGCTGGAACTTCGCCGCCACGAACTTCCCGGTCGACGCCCGTGTCGGACCGCTACGGGTCTGCTCGTCCTCGCTGTGACCGCGAAATCGCCGCCGGGGCACCGGTTCCCGGCGGCGGTTCGTGACCTCACTTCTCCCTCAGCCACTGCTCCGCTTTTCGCCAGATGGCCCGCGAATCGAGGTCGACGGCGCGCCAGGTGGTGGCGCGGGTGGTGCCGAGGTCGCGGTACTTCCGCATGATCGCCACGTGGGCGGGCAAGCCGACGAACCCGCGCAAGCCCTCGTGGTCGCGCCACACCGAAACCGAGCCCAGCCGCCGGCGCAACGGTTCCGCCCACAGCCATTGGCCGACCGCGCCGGGCAGCCGGGGCCACTCCTGGCTGAGCACGTAGCCCGCCCGGTAGGCACCTGGCGTGCTCCGGAAGCCGTCGAGCGTCAACGCCGTGACGCTGACCAGCACGTCTCCGGAGAAGTCCGCGGCATGGCCGGGCATCCACTTACCTCTGATCATGCTCGCTCCTCACGTCGCTTCAGCCCGACATAGCTGCGCCACGCTTATGATACGCATATGCTTATCATTGAGGAGTACAGCGGCTGGTGCCATCCTGTGGCGGAGGAGGTGGCTGATTGTCGAAGCGGCGATACGTGGCAAGAGGAGTGCCTGGCGGATACCGGATCTGGGACAACAAGGGGCGGCGATGGTGGGGCGACCATTACGAGTTGTGCCCCGACGATCTGGTCGCCGAGTTGAACGACGCCGCGGACCCAGCGCGGATCACCGCCTTGCTCAAACGCTATCGAGCGCTCCGGCGCTGACCTCGCCGGGCGTTGCGCCGGCTCCCGTTCACGAGGCGCTCGCCGCCGATCAGGTCGGCGATAAGCGAGGCGACATAGGGCGCCTGGGCCAGACCGTGGCCGTTGCAGGCGATCCAGTAGTAGGTGCGAGCGAGCTTTCCCGGTCCGGCGAACTGACTACGCTGGCGGATCACCGGGCCACGCGAGGAGGCAGCGATGCGCAACGAAGCCATGGAGCGGCTGGACGTCCTGGCCGGATCGTGGCGGACGACGCTGAGCGACGCGTGGTTTCTGGAACCGGCCGATCGAAAGGTGCCGGGTTCGGCGACGATCGAATGGCTCGGTGACGCGTTCGTGGTCCTTCGCTGGACGATGGACGGCGAGGAAGGGCAAGCCGCGAGCGAGATGGTCCTGGTTCTCGGCCGCAGCGACACCCGCGACGCGTATACGGCCCTGTATCACGATGAACGAGGTGTGTGCCGGGTCTTCGCCATGACCTTCGACGGAACGAACTGGAGCCTGAGCCGGGAGGACCCCGACATGTTCCAACGGTTCGTCGCGGAGGTCGAGCCGGATCGGATCACGGGCCGCTGGGAGGCGTCCGAGGATCAGGGATCCACCTGGCGCAAGGATTTCGACCTCGTTTTCGAGAGGTAGCCGTCAGGTCTTCCGGACGGCGCCGGTGAAACCCGCGATGAACAGGGTCGCCGACGCCCACGCCGCCAGCTGAAGGGCCCAGCCCGCGACGGTGAGGGCCTGCCCGGCGGCGGTACCGGTGGGGGGCGCACAGCTCTCGCGCTCCCGTCTTGACCAGTGGCAGCCCCAGATCCAGACCCACCCCGATCCGTTCCACGACACCGCACGGCGTCGCCGGTGCGCTCGCGCGGGCGGTATGCGCCAGGCCGCCCTGCCCGCCGAGGACGAGGGCCAGCACGACCGAACCGGCGAGGACGGTGAGCAACAGCAGCAGCGCTCGCCAGGGTTGATAGCCGAAGCCGAGGGCCAGCCCGGTGAACCGGGCCCACATCCGGTCGTGCCACCGAAGCCCGCCGCGGCGGATCTGATCACGCCGTTGCGCCATCAGGATGTCCCGCACCTCGCCGTCGTGGCCGGCCGCGCGGTGGACGGCGGCCAACTGTTGGTAGGGCTGGGCGGCGTAGCCGGGCGTACGGGCACGCAACAGCTCCAGCCACCGGGACAAACCGATCTGCTCCGGAAGGTCTCCGTAGGTCGTTTCGGCAATATCGATCAGAGCCCCCGATGCCCGATCCGACCGGGTCACCTCGCTGGTGTCCAACCACAGCGAGCCCTCGATCGACGCCCCGTTCAACCGGATGACGGCGGGTGCGGTGCCGGTGGCCCGGAACCCGGCGCGGAGGAACACGGCCCGGTCGACCCGCAGACCGTTGGCGTACAAGGCGGGCCCGGCCGGGTTCTCCAGCCACGCGCCATCGCAATCCAGCAAGCCGACGTGGGCGTCGACCAGTTGGACCGCGCCGGTGGCCCGGAATCCGGCGCGCAGGAACACGCCGTGATCGACGTGCAGCCGGTCGGCCTGCAGGGCGGGCCCGGACGTGTTCTCCAGCCGCGCCCCGTCGCATTCCAACACCCCGAGATGGGCCCCGCGCAACCGGATCGCACCGGCCGGAGTGCGGGCGTTCACGACCACACCCTTCATCGTCATCGCCGAAGTGGTGAACCTTTCGGCGTCCACCGGCGGATCCTGCGCGGAATGCCCGAAGCGGGAGCGGTCCAGCACCAGGCCCGGCAGGCGGCCGTCGCGCAGGTCCAGGCCGTCGGGCAGGAAGCAGTCGACCAGCTCGACCCGCCTCTCGCCGGCGATGTTCGCCAGATCGAGGCGGCCGGTGATCCGCGCCCCGCGCAGCCGCAGGCCGTGCGGATCCACCTCGACGTCCCGGCGGCCGCGGACCAGGTCACGGATCAGTGCCGCGGAGACGGTGCGGCTGCTTCCCCACGACGGCATCTCGGCCGGATCGACCCTTCTGCCACCGGTCAGGTCGAGCACCTCGCCGTCGCGGACCGCGTCGAGCAGGCGCTGCCCCATCCCCTCGTCTGACACCCGATCATGCTGGCCCGCCCACGGCACGACGGCAAGCGCGAAACTCGAGTGCGATCGGCCTGATCCGCCACTACGGTCCCGACCATGCCCGCGGATGCTTTCGTACCAGCCGGTTTCGTCCCGCCGACCGTGCTCGTCACCGACGAGTTCCGCCTCGAACCCTTGGGACCGGAACACAATCCGGCCGACCATGCCGCCTGGACGTCGAGTATCGAGCACATCCGCTCCACACCCGGCTATCCCGACGGCGACTGGCCGCCGAGCGACGGCATGACCCTCGACGAGAACCTCGCCGACCTGCGCCGCCACGCCGAAGACTTCGCGCGACGCAGAGGCTTCACGTTCACCGTCCTCAGCCCGGCGGACGGCGACGTCATCGGCTGCGTCTACCTGTATCCCACGGCCTCCGAGGACTGGGACGTCACGGTGCAGTCCTGGGTCCGGGCCGACAAAGCGGAGCTGGATGCCGCGCTCGCCGACGCCGTCGCACGCTGGCTCGTCTCGGATTGGCCGTGGGAACGCGTGGATCGCTGCGGCCGTTAGCGTCACGCAGGTACCGGGCTCCTGTTCCCCCCGTTCCGGGCGGCGGCCGGGTGCGGTCGCACATGGCGTGAAGGCCTACTGGTCCGAAGTCCGTGAAGGCATCCTTGACGGAATCTGGGTCCCTCAAGGAGGCCTTCACGGACTGGGCACACAGGTGAGGCGTGAACGGAGGCGTGACTCGCGTGATTGGAGGCCGCACTCGGGGGGCCGCCTCTGATCACGCGAGTTCCGGCTTCGATCACGTGAGTGCGGTGCCACGTCCTCGTGAGTGGCAAAGACGGTTAGAACCGTCCTCGCCACTCACGAGGCCCCGGCGACCCGAAATCGCAGGTGAGTCGCAACCCCCGTGACAGGTTCGCCCTCCGGCACCAGCTCGCCCCCGCGCCCGCCGAACAGCCCGGCCCCCTGCCCCAGCAGCACCGGGGCGATGTGGAGATGCACCTTGTCGAGCAGGCCCGCAACTAGCAGTTGCCCGGCGACGTCCGCGCCCAGCACCAGGACGTCCTTGTCCCCCGCGGCGGCTTTGGCCCGCCGGACCGCGGCCTCCAGTCCGTCGAAGGAGAACATCCCGCCGTTGCCGCCGCGGAAGTCTTCCTCTATCCGATGAGTCACCACGAAGCTCGGCACGCCGGGCCAAGGCGTACCGCCCCACGGCCGCAGGCCGAGGTCGAAGGTGCGCCGCCCGATGACGGTGGCCCCGACGATCGCGTTCACCTCCTCGACGGCACGGGCGTCGTGCCCTTCCCCCGCCATCCACTCGTGCAGCCGTTCGCCGCCGTCCCCCATCGGCTCGTCGGCCCGCACGTTCGGCCCGGCGGTGAAACCGTCCAGCGACATCGACACGTCCAGCACCACCTTGCTCATCGCAAGGCCTCCTTTGTCTCCGTGGCGCCGCCGTCCGGGCGCGTTCATCGAAGGGTCGGAGCCGGCCCGGCCATCTCGACATCGGCGATTGCGCGATCCGGCCGACGCGGTCTATGTTCCTACGTGTCCGGATAGCGTCCCGGACTGTCCGATTATCGGACACCTCGCCGGAATCGGCCGAAGACGAGGAGCGAAAGTGACGAACGTGCCCGCCTCGCGCGCGACGGCCGATTCGAGTGTCAGCCGGTCGGCGTTCCGGCGGGTCCTGGCGGGCAGTACGGCGGGCGCCGTGCTCGAGTGGTACGACTTCGCGCTCTACGGAATCCTGGCGGCCACTGTTCTCGGCCCGCTGTTCTTCCCCGGTGGCAACGGATTCGCCCAGTTGCTGCTCGCGCTGGCGACACAGGGGCTCGGTTTCGTCGCCCGCCCGATCGGCGGCATCGTCTTCGGGCATCTCGGCGACCGCCTCGGGCGCAAACCCATGCTGGTGACCACTTTCCTGCTACTCGGGTTGTCGACCTCCGCGATCGGGCTGCTCCCCACCTATTCGCAGGTCGGGATCGGGGCGACGATCTCGCTCGTCGTCCTGCGGCTGATCCAGGGATTCGCCCTCGGCGGCGAGTTCGGCGCGGCGGTGCTGATGGTCAGCGAATACGGGAGCCCGAAACGGCGCGGGTTCTGGTCGGCGTGGCCGCAGGCGGGAGCGCCTCTGGGCACGGTGCTGGCCACGGCCGTGGTCGGCGGGATCGCCTTGGTACTTCCCGACAACGCCTTCGATCAGTGGGGCTGGCGAGTCGGGTTCCTGTTCGCGATCCCGCTCCTGGTCATCGGTTTCTGGATCCGGCGGCGCATCGACGAGTCGCCGGTGTTCCAGGAAGCACGGGCACGGGCAGCCGCGAAACCCGTCCGCGAACGGTCGAGCATCCTCGAAACGCTCGCCCACCCCGGCCCCGTCCTGCGCGGTCTCGGCGTGCGTCTGGGCGAGAACGTGGCCTTCTACGTCTACACCGTCTTCGTGGTTGCTTACGCCACAAAGACTTTCGGCTACGAGAAGTCTGACGTGCTCCTCGCCGTCGCCATCGGGTCGCTGCTGCAATTCGCGGGGATGCTCGTCGGCGGCCACTGGTCCGACCGCGTCGGGCGGCGCATCGCGATGCTGGTCCCCGCGCTCGGTCTCGCGGTCTGGGCGCCGGTCTTCTTCGCGATCGTTCAGGCCGATGCGCTGCCTCTGCTGTATCTCGGTGTCGGCGTCGGCGCCGCGCTGCACGGGCTCCTCGCCGGGCCGGAAGCGGCTTGGATCGCCGAACTCTTCCCGACGCGCCGCCGTTTCGCCGGCGCTTCCCTGGTCTTCCAAGGATCTTCGATCATCGCCGGTGCGCCGGCCCCGCTCATCGCGGTGTGGCTGGCCGAAAAGCAGGGTCCCACGGCGGTCGTGCTGTACCTCGTGGGCACGATCGCCGTCACCGTCGTCGCCCTGCTCCTCAGCGCCGAAACCCGTGGAGCCGACCTGAACTAGGCGTCGATGGGCACGAGCAGCCCGAACACCCGCGTCGCGATCCGCCCCTCGGCGACCAGCGCCGGGTGATCCGCCACCACCGCTTCGCCGCCCGACCACGGTCGGCTGTCCAGCAGGACTTCGTTGTTCAGCAACGCGCCCTCGTTGTGCGCGACGAACAACCGGAGCCCGTGCACCTTCCGGCTGAGCTTCTCCGCGCGCAACGCTTCCAGCAACCGGTCGAGCAGCGGTTCGACGGAAGGCACGTTCTCGGCGAACAGGGTGATCTGCGCGCCCAGCACCAGTTCGAACGCACCGTCCGGATGGTCGTACCGCTCGCGGTCGACCTGATCGGCCGCGGCGCCGGGCGACAGCAACCCGTCGACGATCGGATGCAACGCCCCATGGCGGAAACCGTCCACCGCACGGCCGATCGCCTCACGCCAAGTGGTGCCGTGCCCGGCGAAGCTCTCGACGAGCCACGGCTCGGCCAGCGCGGGATGCGACACGGCGAAGTCGACCTGAGCCATCACCATGCCTTCCGGGGCGGGATGCACGATGAGTTTCGTATCGACACGAGTGTCATCGCCCAGCAGGACACCGTGCTCGCGAAGGAAAGCCTCGAATACCGCTTGCGGTGAAGGCACACCGCCGTCGCCCTCGACGACCGGTTCCAGATCCTTGAACAACACGGGTTCGCCGAGCTCCAGGTCCGCGAGCTGCGATCCGGCGTTCAGCGCCTCGTTGATCACGGCGAACGTGCTGCTGCGGAGCGCGATCCGCTCGAATTCCGCACGGGTCGCGTACTGGGCACGCTCGTACGCCGCCACGAAGACCGGCTCCTGCGCGAGGAAGACCTGCCCGCGGGAGTCGCGCACGGTGTCCGGATACGTGACGTCCGGCAGCAATCGCCGGACGTAGGCCATCGGCAAAAAGACGAGCAGCCGCTCGGCCAGCCACGGCTCCACTCCCGCGCCGGTCAGCCGTTCCCAAAACATGTCGTCGCTCGGCGGTTCTTCGCCCGCGCAGAACGCGGCGATCCCGATTTCGAGCGCGGCATCGAGCCCCCATGATGCGATCACCGCCGAAGTCTAGGGGAGGACCTAGGGACCCGGTGCACGCCAGCCCTCGACGATGGCCGCGATGACCTTGGTGGTCGCCTCCCCCGCGTCCGCGCTGACGACGTGCCCGGCACCGGGGATGACGTGTTCGGCCACGCCTTCGGCCTTCGCCCAGCGGGGCATCGCGGTCGCGATGTTGCCGGTGCGGTCGTCTTCACCGCGAACGAGCGCGAGCGGAACGGGCGTGCGATAGCCCGGATCCGGGTCCACGAGCGACACGGTGGCCCGCCAGACGTCGAGGAAGACGCGTTTGGGCATCCGCGCGAACGTCGCCTCGCATTCGGCGATCCCCTCCGGCGTCACGGCGGACGCGCGGGCCATGAGTCCCGGCAAACGCCCGGCGGGGATGAGCGCCAGCGAGGGCGCGGCGAGTTTCAGCAGAAGCCGTTCGGCGGCGGTCAGCGGACCTTCGTTCCACGTCGAATCCACGACGATGAGGCCCGAAGCGCGGTCCGGGAAACGGCGGACGAGCGCTTGCGAGAGATTCCCACCGAGTGAGTGTCCGATCAGGACCGGGCGTTCGAGCCCGAGGTGGTCGAGGAGCGAGCGGAGGGAGTCGAGCGCGAGAGCCGCGCTGAACCGCGTGCCCGGCAGGAGGCTCGACTCCCCATGAGCGGGTTGATCCCAGCTGATCACCCGATGACCGGCGTCGTGCAGGGCGTGCGCCTGCACGTCGAACATCCGGTGATCCATCCCGGCGCCGTGGGTGAAGACGACGGGCCGCCGCTCCCCCGCCAGATCGCCGTACCGCAGCTCGTAGCCGTCCTTTCGGAGCACCTCGCTCATTTTCACCATGTTCTGAACATACTGTAAGTAGGTCAGGAGCCGGTTTCGAGCCACTCCTGAAAGGTGGGGCCTGCCAGCTTGGCGTGCGGGCCGGGCAGGAACCCGCCCTTGGCGGCGATCTCGCCGTCGGGCAGGTTCGCCGCGTCGATGCCGACGACCTTGATCCCCTGGGTGTTACTGGCGAGCCGGGCCGCTTCCGCCATGATCTGCTCGCGCGGCACCGGCTCCCCAGCCGAGCACCGGGCCGCGCTCCAGGCCGTCGGCTGGTGGAAACGCGGGGCGGAACGGACCGTCGAGCCGGTCCAGGTCAACGGCGGCCCCGGTCTGCTCATCCGGATCGGCGGCGAGATCGACGGTGTGCTGGCGGTGCGGGTCGAAAACGGCCACGTCACCGGCGCCTACCACGTCCGTAATCCCGAAAAACTCTCAGGTGTGGCCAGGGAAATCACGGTGAGCCGATGACGAAAGCGTCCTTCGCCGCATCAGACGCGGCGAAGGACGCTTTCAGCCCGTCCAGGGTCACTCCCGGACGGTGGCCGGGGCACGCTGGGGTTCGTCCGGAACGGGATCGACGGGCGCGGCCGGAACCGCCGGCTTACCGCGCCGCCTGCGGATTTCGAACCCGATGAGGATCAGCGCGAGCGTCACGGCGCTGAGCCAGAACTGCGAGCGGGTCGACGGCAGCAGCGCCATCGCCAGGATCACGCCGCCCATCAGCGCGATGGTCGCGTAGCTCAGCCACGGGAACAGCCACATCTTGAGCGTGAGCTTGTCCGGATCCTCCCGCTCCAGCCGACGGCGGAGCCGCACCTGCGCGAGCGCGATCGAGAGGTACACGAACAGCGCGACGGCGCCGTAGGAGTTGACCAGGAACTGGAAGATCAGGTCCGGCGAGGTGTAGGCGGCGATGACGGAGACGTAGCCGATCACCGTCCCGGCCAGGATCGCGCGCCTCGGCACGCCGCTGCCGGAAAGGCGGGTGAACGCCTTCGGCGCGTCGCCGTTGCTGGTCAGCGCGAACAACATCCGCGACGAGGTGTACAGGGCCGAGTTCAGGCACGAGAGCACCGCGGTCAGGACGATCGCGTTCATGATCGTCGCCACGGCCGGGATGCCGAGCACATCCAGCACCGCCGCGTACGGGCTGACCGCGGTCGCCGGATCGTCCCAGGACTTGATCGCGACGACGAGGAACACGGAACCGACGTAGAACAGCACCACGCGGAAGATGATCGAGCGCATGGCCTTCGCGACCGCCTTCTGCGGCTCCGCGGATTCGGCGGCGGCGATGGTGACGATCTCCGCGCCGGTGTAGAACCCGATGCACGGCACCACCGCCGCGAGTACCGCGCCGATCCCGAGTGGCGCGAACCCGCCGTGGGACACCAGATTCGTCACGCCGCCGTTGGCACCCGGCCAGAAACCGAACAGATACAGGGCACCGACGACCAGGAACACGACGATCGCGACGACCTTGATCGACGAGAACCAGTACTCGAACTCGCCGTAGGACCGCGCCGAGACCATATTGGTACCGGTGAGGATCAGCAGCAGGCCGAGACTGAGCACCCACAGTGGCACGTCGGGTACCCACAGCTGCAGGATCCGGCCGCCCGCGACGGCTTCGACCGCCACGACGATGACGAAGAAGTACCAGTACATCCAGCCGACGGCGAAGCCCGCGCGGTTGCCGAGCGCCTCCCTGGCGTAGACGTAGAACGACCCGAGCGCGGGTTTGGCGATCGTCATCTCCGCGAGCATGCGCATGATGAGCACGGTGATCAGACCGGCGATGAGGAACGAGACCACCGCCGCCGGGCCCGCCGATTGGATGACCACGCCACTGCCGACGAACAGCCCGGCGCCGATGACGCCGCCGAGGGCGATCAGGTTCATATGTCGCTGTTTGAGCCCTGGTTTCAGGCCGCTGCTCTGTGCGGGACCGGACGTTGAAGTCACGTCTCCTCCTTCTCGCACGCACCGCCGGAGCGGTGGCGCTGGGAGCTCCATTGTGGTTCCGGTCACCGTAGGAACAAGTCGGGCCAGGGGCGAGTGCCAGTTACGATGTGGGAAAGGGGTCCAGATCACTCTCAGGACGAATGGCGCACGGCCAAGGCCAGCAGTTCCGCCGCCGGGCCGGTGAGGCGCCGCCCCTCCGGCCAGACCGCGTGCAGCACCCGTCCGAAGTCGACACCGTCCACCGCGACGGGCACGAGCTCGTGGTCCGCGACGTCCAGGGCGCTGATCACCGCGGGCCCGGCGCCCGCGACCACGGCACTGCGGACGGCGGAGGCGGAACCCAGTTCCAGCAACGGTTTCACCGGTCCCGCGCCGGCCATGCGCAACGCGATGTCGACGGTCTCCCTGGTTCCGGAGCCGCGTTCCCGCACCACGAGCGGCGTGGCCGCCAGCTCCGCCGGCGTCAGGGGACGGCGTCCGCGCGCCCAAGGATGGGTGCGGGCGACCACGACCACGAGATGGTCCACGCCGACCTTCCGCGACGTGAGCCCGGTGAAGGGGCCGGGTGATTCGACGAAGCCGATGTCGGCCTTGCCCTCGCGGGCCAATCCGGCGACCCGATCCGAATTCGTGACCTCCAGACCGAGGTGGAGTCCGGGGTGCGCGCGGTTGAGTTCGCCGATCCAGCGCGGGACCAGATGCTCGGCCGGCGTCATGCTCGCCGCGATCCGGAGCCCGGTCTCGTGCCGGTTCCGCAGGGCTTCGGCGCCGTCGAGCAGTCCGTCGAGTTCGGCGAGCACGCGCCGCGCCCAGCCCGCGATCACCCGGCCGTCCGGGGTGAGCGCGGAACCGCGACGAGTCCGGTCCACCAGCACCAGACCCAGCCTCCGTTCCACAAAGGACAGACGCTTGCCCGCCGACGGCCGCGTCATCCCGAGTGCGACGGCGGCCTGACCGATGCTGCCCAGTTCACCGACGAGGACGAGCAGGCGCAAGGAGTCCAGCTCCGGTGCGGTCATAGCCAAAGTGCATGAGCTATCCGCCGTTCTCCCGGCTACCGGCGCCGTCCTTTCCGGACGACGCTCGTCGGTATGAGCACCATGTCTGCGCGGCGAACGAAGCCGCACCTCACCGGTCTGGCCGTCACCGCCCTCGGTGTGGGCGTCGCGTACCTGCTGAGCACCGCCGTTCCCGTGTTGAGCGCGCTCACCCTCGCGGTCGTGCTCGGGGTGCTCGCCGGGTCGTTGCCGGTGCTCTCGGACGGAACCCGGCAAGCGATCGCGAAGGTGACGAAGAAGCTCCTGCGTGCCGGTGTCGTCCTTCTCGGTCTGCAACTCGCGCTCCCTTCGGTGCTTTCCCTCGGCCCCGGCACGCTGCTCGCGGTGGTGCTGACGGTCGGCCTCACGTTCCTCGGCACGATCGGGCTCGGCAGGCTGATCGGTGTCCCGCGTGGACTCGCGATGCTGGTCGCGACCGGTTTCTCGATCTGTGGCGCGTCGGCGATCGCGGCGATGGAAGGGGTCGTCGAACGCGAGGACTCCGACGTCGCGACCGCGGTCGCACTGGTCACCTTCTACGGCGGTCTGGCGATCGCGGCCGTCCCGCTCATCGGCGGCTGGCTGGGGATGGACGCGTTGCGGATCGGCGGCTGGGCCGGCTTGGGCGTGCACGAGGTCGCCCAGGTCGTCGCGGCCGCCACCCCGGCCGGGACCGCCGCCGTCGCGGTCGCCGTGGTGGTGAAGCTGAGTCGTGTCGTCCTCCTGGCGCCGATGGTCGCCGCGGTGAGCGTGCACGAACGGCGGCGCCGCCCGTCCGCCGCCGGGAAGCGCGCCCCGCTGGTCCCGCTGTTCGTCCTCGGTTTCCTGGCGATGGTGGTGGTGCGGAGCACCGGGATCCTGCCCGGCGTGGCCCTCGACGTCGCCAAGGTCGTCTGCACCCTGCTGCTGGCCGGAGCGCTCTTCGGGCTGGGCTGCGCGGTCCGGATCGGCACGCTGGTCCGCACCGGTGGCCGGGCGCTGCTGCTCGGCCTGCTCTCCACGCTGCTCGTCGGCACCATCGCCTACGTCACCCTCGCGCTGCTCGGCTAGCTTGAACGGCGGTCAAGAGGGCGAGCGTCTCGATGTCGGACGCCGAGCACCCGCGCGAGAGGTCGTTGAGCGGCGCCGCGAGGCCCTGGAGGATCGGGCCGAGCGCGACGGCACCGCCGAGCCGTTCGGCGATCTTGTAGCCGATGTTGCCCGCGTCCAGATTCGGGAACACGAGTACGTTCGCGCGGCCGGCGACCGCGGAACCGGGCGCCTTGGCCGCCGCGATCGACGCCACCAGCGCGGCGTCGAACTGCAGTTCACCATCCACCGGAAGACCGGGTTCGCGCTGCCGCACCAGCGAAGTCGCCTCGCGGACGACCGCGACCCGCTGATGGTCGGCACTCCCCTGCGTGCTGAACGACAGCATGGCGACGACGGGGTCCTCACCGGTCAGACCGCGGTGGGTCTCCGCGGCGGCGAGGGCGATGTCCGCCAGCTGCGCCGCGCCCGGTTCAGGCACCACCGCGCAGTCCGAAAAGGTCAGCCGTCGTCCGTCCGGGAGCAGCAACAGGAAGCAACTGCTCAATGTGGACACACCCGGAGCGAGGCCGACGACCCGCAGCCCCGCGCGCAGGACGTCGGCGGTCGGCCGGGTCGCCCCCGCGACACAGGCGTCCACCTTGCCTGCTCGCAGGGCGGCGGCCGCCACGAACACCGGATCGCGCCGGGCGGCGGCGAGTTTTTCCGGGTGCCGCGCGAATCCCGCCGCGAGCGCGGCTTCGGTCCGTTCGTCGGCAAGGGCTTCCGCGACGTCCACGATCAAGTCGTCCGTGGCCCCTGCCGCGCGCAGGCGCGCCCCGTCGCCGAACAGCAACGGCAGTACGACACCTTCGTCCCGGAGCGCCAGCGCGGCACGCACGGCGCGGTCGTCGTCGCCGTCCGGCAAGGCGACGCGGAGATTCCGGCCGCGCAAGGCCTTCCGCCATCCGTCGAGCGTCGCGTCCGGCGTGACCTCGGTGGTCAGGCTCATCGAAGTACCTCCACGTACGAAGCGGGGGCCGCCGGAAGACGGCGACCCCCACCGGGTGAAAAGGGCTGGTTCAGGGCTGGACGGCCTTCTCGACGTCGTTGAGCATCGCGTCGACGCCGTGCAGCAGTTCGGTGAGCACCTCGCGGTCGGCGACCAGCGGCGGGGAGATCATCAGCATCGTCGCGCCGCGATCGTCGCCGCGGAGGATGACCCCCGTGCGCCGGAACGCCTCCGGAAGCACCTCTCGAAGCACCTTCAGCGATTCCGCGTCGGTCAGCTCCCGGCCGCTGTCGCGGTCGGCCATCAGCTCGATGGCGTAGAAGAACCCGGTGCCGCGGACGTCCTTGACGCAGCGGTGCGCGGACTTGAGGGAGTTCAGCGCGGCGAACAGCTCCGGGCCCTCGGTGAGGACGTTGCCGAGCACGTTCTCGTCCCGCATCGCGGTGAGGTTCGCGACCGCGACGGCGGTGGCGACGGGATGCCCGCCCCACGTGGCGCCGTGGGTGAAGACGCCGCCCTTCGGCGAGTCGTACAGCTCGGTGACCAGCTTCTCGCGCACGATCACCCCGCCGAGCGGCGCGTACCCCGACGTCGATCCCTTGGCGAAGGTGATCAGATCCGGCACGACGCCGGTGAGCCCGTGCCCGAACCAGTGCCCGAGCCTGCCGAACGAGCAGATGACCTCGTCCGAGACGAGCAGGATGCCGTACTTGTCGCACAGCGCGCGCAAAGCGGGCCAGTACCCCTTCGGCGGGACCAGCGCGCCGCGCCCGTTCTGCACCGGCTCGGCGAACAGCGCCGCGATCGTCTCCGGCCCTTCTTCGAGGATGACCCGCTCGATCGCCGCGACACAGTCCAATTCGGACGCCGGGCCGCAGTCTCCCAGCAGGCCCAACGTGTTCGGCACATGGCGGACGCCAGGCATGAGCGGGCCGAACGGTTCCTTGATCTTCGCCAGGCCGGTCACCGAGAGGGCGCCGATGGTGGTGCCGTGATAGGCCATGTCGCGGCTGATGATCTTCGTCCGCTCGGGCTGCCCCTGGCTGCGGTGATACTGCCGGGCGAATTTGAGCGCGGTTTCGACCGCCTCCGAGCCGGAGTTGACGAAGAACGTCGTCCCGAGATCGCCCGGCGCCAGCTCGGCCAGCAGCGTGGCGGCCTCGATGGCGGGCGTATGCGCCGAGCCCCAGTTGCTCGCGTAGGCCAGGGTGCCGACCTGGTCGGCAGCGGCCGCGGCGATGTCGGCCCGTCCGTGGCCCATGTTGACGCAGAAGAGCCCGGCGAGCCCGTCGAGATGACGGCGTCCTTCGGTGTCGATCAGGTAGCTTCCCTCGCCGCGTACGAACACCGGGAAATCCGAGGCCCAGGTGTCCTTGCGGGTGAAGTGCGGGCCGAGATGCCGTCGAGCCTGCGCTCGCAGCTGGGTGACGTCCACCGGAGACCTCCTTCGAGACACGAGTCTGTGCTTTGACTTTCGCAACCCGGCTGGCACCGGCCCAGCACCAGAGCGGCGACGTTCGATGGGTCCAGTTGGTCGTGAGTGGCGGCGCCACTCACGTGATCGAAGACGGAACTCACGTGATCAGAGGCGAAACACACGAGTGCGGCCTCCAATCACGCGAGTCACGTCTCTGATCACGCGAGTCACGCCTTCGCTCACGCCCAACTCGACCGACGCCACCAGCGCGTGAAGGCCCCCTTCCCGCGGCTGAGCCGAGGGAAGGGGGCCTTCACGCGCAAACCGAGGCCTACACGTAGTCCTTGTACTTCTCCAGGAACCGCACCGGCTTCGACAGCGCGTCGCGGCGGAACGGGTCGCCCAGCTCGCGGGTGCACATGATCTCGACGACGGTGGTCTTGCCCTCGTTCATCTGCGCCTCGACGGCGCGTTGCAACGCGGGGCCGACCTCGTCGAGCTTCTCCACGACGACGCCTTCCGCGCCCATCGCCTTGGCGATCCCCGCGAAGCTCTCGCTCTCCAGCTCGCCCGCGACGAACCGGCGGTTGTAGAAGTCGACCTGGTTCTTCTTCTCCGCGCCCCACTGCCGGTTGTGGAACACCACCGCGGTGACCGGGATGTCATGGCGCACCGCGGTCATGATCTCGCCCATGCTCATCCCCCACGCGCCGTCGCCGGCGTAGGAGATCGCGGGCCGGTCGGGCGCCGCGGCCTTGGCGCCGATGATGGTCGGCAGCGCGTAGCCGCAGTTGCCGAAACTCATCGGCGCGAAGAAGCTGCGCGGCTCCTCGAAGCGCAGATAGCTGTTCGCGACCGAGTTGATGTTGCCGATGTCGGTCGACACCATCACCCGCGGCGGCATGGCCTTCTCCAGTTCCCGCAACACTTCCCGCGGGTGCAGCCAGTTGCCCTCCTCGCCTTCCTGCTCCGCGATCATGTCGAGGCTGAACGGGTCGGTCTCGTGCGTCCAGGCGTCGAGCTCGGCCTCCCACGCGTCCTTCTCCGCCTTGATCTTCGCCGCGCGAGCGTCCTTTGTGGAGTCGCAGGCCAGCGTCCGGTCCGCCAGCCGCTTGGTCAGCGCGACCGCCGCGTCCTTGGCGTCACCGCAGATGCCGACGGTGATCTTCTTGACCAGGCCGAGCATCTTGTGGTCGGCGTCGATCTGGATGATCTTCGCGTCCTTGGGCCAGTAGTCCATGCCGTGCTGCGGCAAGGTGCCGAACGGGCCGAGCCGCGAACCGAGCGCGATCACGACGTCCGCCTGCGAAATGAGCTTCATCGCGGCCTTGGAACCCTGGTACCCCAGCGGCCCGCACCACTGCGGGTGACTCGCCGGGAACGAGTCGTTGTGCAGGTAGCTGTTCACCACCGGCGCGCCGAGCCGTTCGGCGAGCGCCTTGCACTCCTCGACGCCGTCGGCCATCACGACGCCGCCGCCGGAGATGATCACCGGGAACTCCGCCGTGGCCAGCAGCGCGGCGGCCTCGTCGAGGCTCCGTTCGCCGCCGGGGCCGCGGTCGAGCCGGGCGGGTTCCGGGATCTCGGCCTCGATCTCGCCGTAGAAGAAGTCGCGCGGGATGTTGAGCTGCGTCGGGCCGAGTTCCGAATGGGCGCGGTCGAAGCAGCGGCCGGTGTACTCGGCCATCCGCTTCGGGTTGTTGACGTGCCCCTGGTACTTGGTGAACTCCTGGAACATCGGCAGCTGGTTGGCCTCCTGGAAGCCACCGAGACCGGTGCCCATCGTGCCCGCTTCCGGCGTCACGATGACGACCGGGCTGTGCGCCCAGTACGCGGCCGCGATCGCGGTCACGCAGTTGCTGATACCGGGGCCGTTCTGCCCGATGACGACACCGTGCCTGCCGCTCACCCGGGCGTAGCCGTCGGCCATGTGCCCGGCGCCCTGTTCGTGCACCACCGGTACCAGCCGGATCCCCGCCGGCGCGAAGATGTCCATCGCGTCCATGAACGCCGACCCCATGATGCCGAAGATGTCGGTGACGCCGTTCGCCACGAGCGTCTCGACGAAGGCCTCGGACGGGGTCATCTTCTTCCGGCCGCTGACGACCACGCGGCCGTCACCCGTCTTCCGTTCCGTCATGTTCCGCTCCTTCGACAGGCGAGATTTACAAAAATCGGTACGTGGCGTTCCTGAAATCAGGATGCAACCGACGATAGGACGCAGTCGCCCCAGCGTCAACGTTAGATTCTGGAAACCGAGACTCCTTGTGCTACTTTTCGGAACATGGAGCTGCTTCGCGAACCCGATCCGATCAACGGGGACACGCCGACCATGCGGCTGTTCTCCCTGCTCGAGCTGATCGCCGCCAAGGATCAGCTGGTCTCCCTGCAGGGTCTCGTCGAGGAGACCGGCCTGCCGAAACCGACCCTGCACCGCATGCTGCAACAGCTCGAAGGCGCGGGTCTGCTGATCCGGCAGGCCGACGGACGCCACTACGGCACCGGTCACCGGCTGCGACGGCTCGCGGAGAACCTGCTCCTCAACGCCACCCACCACGGCGCCCGGCACGCCGTCCTGCGTCACCTCGTCGACGAACTCGGCGAGAGCTGCAACGTGACCACGTTGTCCGGCAACGAGATCGTGTACCTCGACCGGGTCGAGACGCCGGAGCCGCTGCGGTTCTATCTCCGGCCGGGCTCGCGGGTGCCGATCCACTGCTCGGCCAGCGGCAAGATGATCCTCGCGCAGATGAGCCCATCGCAGCGGAGGAAGCTGCTCGCGCACGCGCCGCTCAAGCGGTACACCGACAAGACCATCACCGACCTCGACGTGCTCGAGGCCGAGTTCACCCGCGTCCGCCGGGACGGGTTCGCCCTCGACGACGAGGAGTTCCTGCCCGGTCTGGTGTGCGTCGCGGTCCTCGTGCCGGGGCGCGCCAACCTCTGCGTCGCCGTGCAGGCGCCGGTCATGCGGCTGACGCCGGACAAGGCCCTGCAGACGCTCCCTGCGCTTCAGCGCGCGGCCGAGGCGATCAGCAGCGTCGACACCGAGGGCGGGTCCGAACCGGAAAGTGTTCCGTCGTAAGGAGTTCTCATGATCCCCGAGCTTCGGCTCCCGGTACGTGACGTCTTCGGCATCGATTCGGATCTCGTCGTCGGCGCGTTCCGCGAACGTACCGAGCACGTCCCCGAGGTCGACGAGGCGTACCGCTTCAACCCGGACGTGACGCTGGCGCTGCTCGCCGGGTTCACCCGCGACCGCCGCGTGCTGGTGCAGGGGCTGCACGGCACCGGGAAGTCGACCCATATCGAACAGGTCGCCGCGCGGCTCAATTGGCCGTGCGTGCGGGTCAACCTGGACGGTCACCTCAACCGCCTCGACCTCGTCGGCCGCGACGCGGTCGTGCTGCGCGAAGGCAAGCAGGTCACCGAGTTCCAGGAGGGCATCCTCCCGTGGGCGTTGCAGCGGCCGGTCGCGCTGGTGCTCGACGAGTACGACGCGGGCCGCCCGGACGTGATGTTCGTGCTGCAACGGGTCCTCGAACGCGACGGCAAGTTCACCCTCACAGACCAGAACCGGGTGCTGCGGCCGCATCCGTCGTTCCGGTTGTTCGCCACCGCCAACACGGTCGGGCTGGGCAACCTCAACGGGCTCTACCACGGCGCGCAGCGGCTGAACCACGCGCAGATCGACCGCTGGAACATCGTGGCGTCGCTGAACTACCTGCCCGCCACCGAGGAGATCGCGATCGTGCGGGCCAGGGTGCCCGGCATCCCGGAAACCCTCGCGGCGTCCCTGGTCGCGGTCGCCGCGTTGACCCGCAAGGGTTTCCAGGCCGGTGATCTGTCCACTTTGATGTCCCCGCGCACGGTGATCACCTGGGCGGAGAACATCGAGATCTTCGGTGATCCGGCGACGGCCTTCCGGTTGTCCTTCGTGAACAAATGCGACGAAGCCGAGCGCGACATGGTGGCGGAGTACTTCCAGCGCTGCTTCGACGACGAGCTCCACCTGCTCTCGGCATGACCGCCGGGCAGGCGGAAGCCCGGCGCCGCAACCAGGTCGAGGAACTGTGCGCGGCCGCGGTCCGGGCACTCAGCGGCGACCCGGCCCTGCATTTCCGGGCGCGGCGGCTGCATCGGGGACGCGAGCCGCTTCC
Source organism: Amycolatopsis sp. WAC 04197 (assembly GCF_003947475.1). Classification (NCBI taxonomy): domain Bacteria; kingdom Bacillati; phylum Actinomycetota; class Actinomycetes; order Pseudonocardiales; family Pseudonocardiaceae; genus Amycolatopsis; species Amycolatopsis sp. WAC 04197. The sequence goes on from NZ_QHJK01000008.1 coordinate 290,490, forward strand.
CCTGCACGCGCCGCATCTGCGTCAGTCCGCCGACGACGATCTGATGTCGTCCCGCGGGATCGCGGACGGGATCGCCTTGCGTCTCACCACCTCGGACGCCGCACTACACCGCTACCTGAGCCCGAGCGATCCGGCCGAGCGCGGGATTTTCGAGCTGCTGGAACAGTTCCGCGTCGAGTCGCTCCCGCCCGCGGACATGCCGGGCATGCGCCGGAACCTGCGACTGCGTCATCTGCGCTGGTCACTGGAGTTCCACCGGTCCGGGCTGACCGAGACCGCGCGTGGACTGCTCCTGTACACCGTCGCGCAGATCTGCCGGTCGCGGATCACCGGTGAACCGGTGGTCGAGGAGACCGAGGATCTCATCGAGGCGACCAGATTCGCGCTGGCGCCTTCGCTCGGTCACGACCTCGCCGGGCTTCGACGGCACCGGACGGACCAAAAGGCGTTCGCCGAACACGCGCTGGCGATCGCCCGGACGACCGGCGTCCTGCTCGCCGGCGCCGAGCAGGACGCCGAGAACGAGGGTGATCCCACCGACCCGCGGTTCAGCCTCGTGATCGACTTCGACAAGAGCCACGGCGAACAGATTCCCGTCGCGACCGCGGGCACCAGCCGGACGTTGGGTGAATCCGGTGCGGCGTACCGGGTCCACACCACCGCGTATGACCGTGAACAGCGGGCGTCGGAGCTGGTCCGCCCCGCGATGCTCGCCGAACTCCGCGAGCGGCTCGATCGGCGCGTCGGCAGGCAGGGTGTCGGACCGGGACGGCTGGCACGCGACCTCAAGGCGGTGCTCGCCGAACCGGCGCGCGACGGCTGGGACGGCGCGCAGGAGGAAGGCCTCCTCGACGGCCGGACCCTGGCGCAGCTGATCAGTTCCCCCACGGAGCGGAGGATCTTCCGCACCGAGCGGATCGAACCGGTGGCGGACACACTCGTGACGTTCCTGATCGACTGCTCGGGTTCGATGACCGCGCACGCGGAACCCGTCGCCGCGCTGGTCGACCTCTTCACGCGCTCGATCGAACTCGCCGGGGCGACCTGCGAAGTGCTCGGGTTCACCACCGGCGCCTGGAACGGGGGCAGGCCGAGGCGGGACTGGATCCGGGCCGGACGCCCACGGCATCCCGGCAGGCTCAACGAACGACTCCACCTCGTGTTCAAGGCCGCCGAGACGCCGTGGCGCCGGGCACGCCCCGATCTCGCCGCGCTGCTGAAAGCCGATCTGTTCCGCGAAGGGATCGACGGTGAGGCGGTGGCCTGGGCCTGCGCCCGGATGCGCGCGCGCCCCGAAGCACGCCGGATCCTGCTCGTCCTCTCCGACGGCAGCCCCATGGACAGCGCGACGAACCTGGCGAACGATCCGCACTACCTGGACGAGCATCTGCGGGAAACGGTGCTGCGGGAGGAAAGCACCGTCGAGATCCGTGGGGTCGGCGTCGGCCTCGACCTCAGCCCCTTCTACCGCCGCTCGCGAGTGCTCGACACTTCGGTCACGTCCGGGTACGCGCCGTTCCGGGACGTCCTCGGATTACTGGCCCTGCGGTGAATCCTGCTGGCCCTCGTTCTGCTGCTCGCCACCGGACTCACCGAGGTAGTCCTTCGCCTTGTCGGCGGCCGAGTCGATCTTGTCGGAGTGTTCACCGAAGCTGGACTTCGCGAAATCGGCGGCCTTGTCGACGTGCTCCCCGCTCACCTTGTCCTTCATGCCTTCGAAGTCGATACCCATGAGAACTCCTCACTTTTCGGTACGCCGTCGATCCGGCGCCTGACTTCCATCAAAGTGCATTCGCCTCGCGGGGCAACTCGGGGGCGACGGGTGGGTGAGTCCGGCGCGATTTCCTTCGACCAGGTAAGGAAAATCCGCCTCGACCGGGAAGAGACGACGCTCACGGTCGCTCACTCGGGTGGACTTGCCGATCTCTTCACCGGCCCATGGCTGTAACGAGTTTCCTGGTCGAAGCGATTTATCCGCGCTTCGGCCGCGGACGACGTCCGAGGGACGCACTCGCTCGCGGTTGGCGCTTTTAGTCCTTTCGTGTTCGTATCCCTGGCGTCAGCCAATGCGGAGACGGCCAAAGGGAGTTCGAACTTCATGCGCAGGACAATTGCCCGAACGGTGACGGGCGTGGCGATCGTGGCCGGCCTCGTGGCCGCGTGCGGCTCCGAAGGCGAAAACGGTGCGGCTGGGTCTTCTGGCACGAATGGAACCGCTTCGAGTGCGGCGGGCGCGCCGTCCTCCGGCGCCGACGCTTCGGCCTCGTCGGGAGCGGCTACCGGTGACGCGGGCCAGGCCGGCGGCGAGGCGGCCCAGAAGGTGACCGCCGCGATCCAGCAGGCGCTGCAGCAGTCACCGATCACCTTTACCACGGAAAGTGCGGAACTGTCCGAAAAGAGCAAATCGGCCCTCGGTGAAATCGCCAAGGCCATGCAGGGCAACGACGTCAAGATCGCCGTCGCCACGCACGCGGGTTACCCCGACGCGGAAAAGTCCAAGGCCCTTTCCGAAAAGCGGGCGGAAGCGATCGCCGCCGCGCTCGAAGGGGCGGGCGTGGCCAAGGACCGCGTCAAGACCGAGGCGACCGGCAACGAAAAGGCGCAGGGCGACAAGGCGTTGGACACGCAGATCACCGTCGCGCAGTGACCTTCGACGGAAGCGCGGGCGGGGGAAACGAATCCCCCGCCCGCGCGTCGCGTCCCCGCCGTCGCCACTATCTGATCGGCCCGAGCGGTTTCCCGAATTTCGGCGACGAGCTGATCGCGGCGACCTGGCTCCGGTATCTGGCACGGACCGAGCCGGAGGCGGACGTCTGGCTCGACACCCACTCGCCGGGGCCCGCGCAACTGCTGCTGAACGATCTGCACCCGCGCCTCCGGTGCACGGACACCTTGTGGCGGCTGTGCGGTGAAGCGCCGTCGGACGATCCGTGGGAAGTCGCGAACTGGGTGCAGTCGGCGGTGAACGACCCCGGGCTCGCGCCACGCTGGGACGCGGGCATCGACCTGCTCGGCCGGACCGACGTGCTGCACCTGATCGGCGGCGGCTACCTCAACGCGTTGTGGCCGCGGCACATCGGACTGCTCGCGGGCGCCGCGGCCGCCGCCCGGCGGTCAGGGGCCCGCACCGCCATGACCGGGCAGGGACTGACGCCGTTCCCGCCCGGCGCCACCGATCTCCTCCGCTCGCTCGCCGACCGTTTCGACGTCGTCGACGTCCGCGACGATCCGTCGGCCGAACTGCTGCCCGGGGTCGTCCGCACGTGCGACGACGTCTTCCTGGAACCACCCGAGCAGAGACCCGCCGCGCAGGCGCGCGAATTCGTGCTGTGCGTCCAATCCGACATCGGCGCCTTCGAGCCGTCCGTGCTGGCCGCCCAGGTGCTGGGTTTGTTGCGGGCTTGGGACGTCCACCCCGAGCAACTCGCCGTCGTCGAAGGGATTCCCCGCGTCGACCGCGCCGTTCCGGCGCTGCTGGAACACGAGCTCGCCGGTGCCGAATTCCACCCGTTCCGCGACATCTGGCGTCACGGCCTGCCGCTGGCGCCCGGGCAGACCTGGATCTCCAGCCGCTACCACCTGCATCTCGTCGCCGCCGCGGCCGGCGCGAGCGGTCTCGCGTTCAGCGTGTCGCGCGGGTACTACACGACCAAGCATCGCAGCCTCATCGACCTCGGTTCGGGTTGGACGTCGTTCGACGCCGAGGAGGGCGGAACCCCGGACCGGCCGACCGGTACCGGGTTCCCGCCCCACGTCCTCAGGCGGTGCCGCGACCTGAAACGTTCGGTCGCGACGGCGGTGTACGGGAGTCAAGTGATCGAAGAGGTCCGGCCCGCGACGCGGCGCCTCGCCCTGCGCTCGTGGCGCACCCGGTCAAGCTAACCGGATCACGCGTGATTGGAGCCGGAACTCGCGTGATTCCGGGCGGAACTCGCGTGATTGGAGGCGCATCACCCGCGAGGCGAGAGTTCCGCCGCCAATCACGCGAGTTCGGTCCTCGATCACGCGAGTTCCGTCTCTGGTCACGTGCTGAGTGACGGGACCGCCTCGGCGGCCGGGGCACTCTCGGCCGATCGCGCCACCGGCGCCCGCGCCACGTCCGGTTTCACCAGGCTCCAGACCACCACCACGGCCAGGTTCACCCCGAGCGACACCAGACCCGCGTTGAACCCGCCGAAAGTCGCGCCGGTGACGTACAGGGCGATCGCGGTCAGCACCCCGGCGATCATCCCGGCGGCGACCGCGGCCGTCCGCACCCGGCGCACGAAGAGGATCGCGAGCCAGCCGGGGACGACCTGGGCCAGCAGGTTGTAGGTCAGGTTCAGGATCGTGAGCATCAACGTCGACGCGACGAGGGTCAGGACCGCCGCCAGCACCAGGAAACTCGCCACCGCGACGACCGTCCACCGTCGTTGCGCCGCCGCCGGGACGTTCGGCGCGATGTTGCGGCAGACCATGCCGCCGATGGTGAGCGCGGTCGCCGCGAGCACCAGCACACCGGAGAGCGCGGCGCCGGCGGCGACGAGCCCGAGCAGCCAATCGGGCAGCAAACCCTTGGCCGTCACCATGAACACCGTGTTCGGGTTCTTCAGGTCCGGATGCGCGCGCACGCCGTAGTACGCGGCCAGCACGAGGAACGGGTAGATCAGCATGTACATCGGCATCCACACGGTCGAGCTCTTCACCGCGCGTTCGGAGCGGGCCGGGAACACGTACGCGCCACCGAAGCCGAGGTAGAACACGATGCTCTGAAAGAGGATCGTCGTCATCGCGAAGGTCAGTTCCGAGCCGCCCATGGTGGTCTGCGCCGCGCTGAGCACCTCGGGTCCGCTGACCTTCGCGGTGCCGCCGGCGGCGATCACGACCGCCACCCCGACGAGCACGACGCCGAGCAGCATGAAGAGATCCTTGAGGATCGAAACGAACGCGGGCGACCGTACGCCGGAGACGGCGATGTAGACGAACGCCACGATGCCCGCCAGCACCACGCACTGCACCGGATCCAGCCGCAGCCCCAGATTGCTCAGCACCACCTGGAGCCCGATGAACTGGTACTGCCCCCACGGGACCAGCGCGATCAGCATCGTCACGCAGGTGATCAGCTCGAGCCGCCTGCTGCCGAAATGCCGTCCGAACACGTCGGGCACGGTCATCGCGTCGTACCGTTTCGCCGCCCGCCACACCAGCGGGGCCAGGAAGTAGCCCAGCGAGTACGCGAGCAGGATGTAGCCGAGGAACCAGATCCCGTAGCTCGCGCCGTGCGCGTAGATCCCGCTCGGGAAGCCGATCATCGTCCCGATGCTGTACACCTCGCCGACCGCGAGGAAGTACACCAGCCACGCCGGGAACGACCGGCCGCCGACGAGGAATTCCGAGATCCCGCCGCCCCGGGTGGACCGACCCGCCCACACCGCGAGCCCGATCGAGCCCGCCATCACCACCGCCACGATCGCGATCAGCATCAGTCGTCCTCCGGGTAGTGGGCGCGGTCGAAGAAACGCCAGCTGATCCACAGGCACAGCGTGGTCAGCGGGCAGCAGCAGAACACCCAGAAGAACAGCACCGGGATGCCCAGCACCGACGCCGTCGATCCGGACAGGAGCAGAATTCCCGCCAGCAGGGCGAAAGCGGGGACGAGAAGTCCTATGAGGACACTCGGCCAGCTGCGGATCATCGTCGTGCTCCCGTCGTGTCGCGCCGCCAGACGATCTCGCCGCCGCTGACGGTGGCGTCCACGGTCAGCTCACGGATCCGGTCGGGGTCGACCGTGGTGGGATCGCCGGACAGCACCGCGAGATCGGCGAGTTTCCCGATCTCCAGGCTGCCTTTGACGTCTTCCTCGCCCGCGAGATACGCGGCGTCGATCGTGTAACCGCGCAACGCGGCGTCGACGTCCACGGCCTGTTCGGCGCCGAGTACCTTGCCCTGCCTGGTGATCCGGCGCACCGCGCACCAGATCCCCTCCAGCGGCGGCACCGGCGTCACCGGGGTGTCCGAATGCAGTCCGAAATGGATTCCGCGCGAGCGGGCCGAGACCAGCGGGCTGATCCGCCGCGCCCGCTCGGGCCCGAGGAAGACGTCGCGATGCCGGTCTCCCCAGTAGTAGACGTGCTTGATGAAGAACGACGCGAGGACGTCGTGGGCGGCCATCCGGTCAAGCTGGTCTTCGCGTACCGTCTGGCAGTGCTCGATCCGGTGCCGCCTGCCGGTGCCCCGCGGCGAGCCCAGCCGGGAGTAGCCGTCGATGATCGCGTCGATCGCCGCGTCCCCGTTGCCGTGCACGGCGACCTGCCAGCCCGCCGCGTCGAGCGCGGCGATCCGGCGGCCGAGGTCGGCGGGTTCGAGCAGCATCATGCCGTGCTCGTCCGGAGCGCAGGTGTAACCCTCCGCGAGACAGCCGGTCTTGCCCTGGATCGAGCCGTCCGCGACGATCTTCACCCCCGTCATCGCGAACTTGTCGTCCACCTGGGCTTCCGGCGCTTCCGGCCGGCCTTCGCCGAGACCTGGCAGCAGACCGTCGAACAGGTAGCCGCGCACCCGGACCCGCAGCTTCCCGGCGCGCCTCAGCAGCGCGTACGCCTCCAGTTCCGCCGCTCCGCCGATGAGCCCGATACCGGTGTCGTGCACGGAGGTCACGCCGTTGGCGAGGTACTCCTCGTCCGCCAGCAGGAGGGCATCGGCCAGTTCGCCCGCGCTTTGCCCGGGCAGCCGGGACGTGACGAGGAAGGCCGCCGTCTCCACGAGCACACCGGTCGGCTCCCCACGGGCGTCGCGCACGATGAGCCCGCCGGGCGGGTCTGGGGTCTCGGCGGTGATCCCGACCTCGCGGAGGGCGAGCGAGTTCGCGGTGCAGAAATGGCCGGAAACATGGGTCAGCACCACGGGATTGCGGCCGGAGACGGGGTCGAGGTCCGCGCGGGTCGGATGACGGCCGTCCGCGAGCAGCGTGTCGTCGTACCGGAAACCCCGGATCCACTCCCCCGGGCCCAGCTCCTTCGCCGCTTGCGCGACCCGGCCCACGATGTCGGCGATGGTGTCGTTGGGCGGGCTGCCGGCGTCGACCGGCGCGGCCAGCGTCATCCCGAAGAACGCCGGATGGTTGTGGGATTCGACGAAACCGGGGATCACCGTGCGCTCGGCCAGATCGAGCACGGTGGTCTCCGGGCCGATCAGCCGGGAGATCTCCCGTTCCGAACCCAGCGCGGTGATCCGGCCGCCGCTCGCGGCCAGCGCGCGCACCCGTCTCCCCGCCGCGTCCAGGGTGAGCACGGTGCCACCGAGCGCGACGAAATCGGCTTCTCGAACGAACTCCACCACACGGACCTCCTGGCGACGTGTCCTGGCTCACGAGCGATCCCCAGACACTGCGGCACGTCTGGCCGCCTGAACAGGTCCAGAACGGTCCGGCGCGGTGGTACCAGTTACGCGATCAGGTCGCGGCAGGCCTCACCGAGCAGACGGATACCAGGGTCGATGTCACGCAGGGGGACGGCCGCGAACCCGATCCGGAAATGGTTCTTCGGCGGATCGTCCCCGACGAAGAAGATGTCACCGGGCTCGATCAGGACGCCGTCGCGCTCGGCCCGTTCCATCAGCGCCCGGCAGTCCAGTTCGGACGGTCCGGTCATCCAGAGACTGACCCCGCCCGGCGGATACGCCGTCTGCGTCCATGGCAGGTGTTCGGTGACCGCGGCGCAGGTCGCCTCCCATTTCCGCATCAGTTTCGTGCGGTACCGGCGAAGGGAGCGGTGGTACTCGCCGCTGTCGATGAGCAACGCCAGCGCCCGCTGGAGATGACCTGGCGGATGCCGCAGCACGTACCGCCGGATCTCCCGCAGCTCGCGAACCAGTTCGCGCGGGCCGACCAGGTATCCCAGCCGCAGGCCGGGCGAGAGGAACTTGGAGAAGGTGCCGAGGTAGATCGCGTCACCGGTGCCGTCGAGCGCCTTGAGCGCGGGCGTGGGGCTGCCGTGGTACCGGAATTCGCTGTCGTAGTCGTCCTCGACGAGCACCGTGCCCGCACTCGCGGCGAGGCTGAGCAGCCGTCGTCGGCGGCCGATGCTCAACGTCGCGTTCGTCGGGTGGTGGTGGCTCGGGGTGAGATACAGGAGATCGACGCCGTCGAGCGTGTCCGGCGGGCGCAGGCCGCTCTGATCGACGTCGACGCCGCGCAGCCCGGCGCCGGTGCGCAGGAAGATGTGCCGGGCGTCGAGGTAGCCCGGGTTCTCCATCGCCACGACGCTGTCCGGCCCGAGCAGCGCGCGGCCGAGCAGGTCGAGGCCCTGCTGCGAGCCGACGGTGATCAGGACCTCCGACGGGTCGGCCTCGATCCCCCGCGCGGTGAGCAGCTGACGGCAGATCAGGTCGACCAGCATCGGGTCGTCGGAGCCGACGCTGTCCTGCAGGCTCGGGAACACGTGCGGCCGGTACAGCGCGTCGCGCAGGCAGCGGGTCCATGACCGCGCGGGAAAGGCGGTGACATCCACCTGACCGGCGAGGAACGGGTACGGATAGGTGTGCCAGTCCGGTCGTTTCTCGATATGCGGCACCCCGGCGTCGGGATACCGGCGTACCCGCGCGCTCCAGTCGATGGCCGGGCTGGTGCCGCGTTCCTGCACCGCGCAGTGCGGGCGCATCTCGGCGTTGATGAACAGCCCGCTGCGCTCGCGGCTCTCCACGAACCCCTCGGCGACCAGCTCCTGGTAGGCGAGGTTGATGGTGTTGCGGGAAACGCTGAGTTCGGCGGCCAGCTCCCGCGAGCTCGGCAGCCGGTGCGCCGGATCGAACGTGCCGATCGCGATGCCGTGTTCGATGGCGCGCCGCACCTGCCGGTAGAGCGGCTCGGCGGACGTCCGGTCGATTTCGATCAACGTTCGCGGCAACGGCACCTCCCTTTCGGCGACGGGCCGGGATCTGAACCTAACTCCGGATCCCCGCCCGCACCACCTAGCCGAGCACGTCGTCGAGCGAAACGGAGCCGATTCCGAGCGCCTCGCCGACCGGCGCGGACGTCAGCCTGCCGTCCACCGTGCTGACCCCGCCGCGCAGCTCCGGGCACCGCGCGACGGCGCCGGACAGACCGTGGTTCGCCAGCTCCAGCGCGTACGGCAGCGTGACGTTCGTCAGCGCGTATGTCGAGGTGTGCGGGACGGCGCCGGGCATGTTGGCGACGCAGTAGAACACCGAGTTGTGCACCTCGAACGTCGGCTCGGCGTGCGTCGTCGGGCGCGTGTCCTCGAAACAGCCACCCTGGTCGACAGAGATGTCGACGAGCACGCTGCCCGGCTTCATGCGGGACACGAGATCGTTCGACACCAGGCTCGGCGCCTTGGCACCGGGCACGAGCACCGCGCCGATCACGAGGTCGGCTTCGAGCACCGCCTCTTCGATCGAGTACGCGTTGGCCGCGGCGGTGCGGATCCGGCCCTGGTACATCCGGTCGGCGGCACGGAGCTTGTCGACGTTCTTGTCGAACAGGACGACATCGGCCCAGGTCCCGGCCGCGCCGGCGACCGCGTTCATCCCCGCGACACCGGCGCCGAGTACAACCACGCGCGCCGGGGCCACCCCGGAGACACCGCCGATGAGCACCCCGCGCCCGCCGTTGGCGCGCATGAGCGTCTGCGCGCCGACCTGCGGGGCCAGCCGTCCGGCGACCTCGCTCATCGGGAACAGCAGGGGCAGCGACCCGTTCGGCAGCTGCACCGTCTCGTACGCCACCGACGTCGTGCCCGCGTCCAGCAGCGCCCGCGTGCACGGCTCGCTCGCGGCGAGGTGCAGGTAGGTGAACAGCAGCTGATCGCGGCGCAGGCGGTGGTACTCCTCGGCGATCGGCTCCTTGACCTTGAGCACGAGGTCTCCGGTCGCCCAGACGTCGTCGGCGCTGTCGAGCACCTTCGCGCCGGCGGCGGCGTAGTCCTCGTCGCGCACGGAGGACCCTTCGCCCGCTCCGCGCTCGACGAACACCTCGTGCCCGGCCGAAGTGAACTCGTGCACGCCCGCGGGCGTCACCGCGACCCGGTACTCGTGGTTCTTGACTTCACGAGGGACACCGATCTTCATCTCACGCTCCCGTCTGTTCCAAAGGCAGTGACGCTGAGCGTGCGGCACGGCTGGAACGGCCAGAAGTGCCAGAACCCGCGCGTTCGACGGGTCCAGTTCGCCGCTCATAGCCCTGGGCTATGACGTCTTCGCCAAGCGACGGCTACCGCCACTCCGCACCCGGATCCACAATGGACTCGTGGGAACCCTGGCCATGACCTCGCTCGCGGCGGCGGCCGGGGTCGTCGCCCAGCGCCTTTCCGGGATGGGGCTTTCCCTGCTGTGCGTACCGTTCCTGGCGCTGGCGCTGGGCCCGCTCGACGCCGTCCGGCTCACCCTGCTGCTCGGCTTCCCGGTCTATCTCGCGGTCGCGATCACCCATTGGCGGGCGATCAGGTGGACGCAGGTCGCGTGGCTGACGGTGCCCGCGGTGGTGTTCACCCCGGTCGTCGCGCTCGTCGTCCGCGACGTCCCGGCACGGCCGCTCCTGCTCGCCGCGGGCGGCTGCTGTGTCCTCGCCGTCGGTGTGCTGGCGAGCGGTGTCACCAGCAGACGGCTGGCGGGCAGAACGGCCGCCGTCGGCGCGGGCGTGCTGAGCGCGGCGATGAACTCCGTCGCCGGGCTTTCCGGTCCCGCCGTGGCGGTGTACGGGGCGAGCGCGGGCTGGGGCGCGGACGAGACCCGCGGCACGCTGTCGATCTACTTCTTCCTGCTCGGCCTGGTCGCGTTGCCCAGTCTCGGCTGGGTGGAGGTGCCCGCGAGCGTGCTCCTCGCGGTCGCGTTCGCCGCACTCGCCGGCGATCTGCTGGGTCGGGCGCTGAGCCGCCGGGTCGGCGAACGGGCCGTCCGCTGGTCCGTCCTGCTGCTTTCGGCGGCGGGTGGCGCGCTGACGCTGGCGCACGCGGCCTGAGCACCGCCGGTAATACGATGGCCGGTGATGACACCGCCGGACCGCCCCGAGTGGCGATCGCGTGCGTGGCTGGTCGCCTCGGCGGTGCTGGTCGTGGCCGCGGTCGCGCTGCTGGCCGTCGGCGCGAACGGGCCCGGCGCGGTCGTCGTGCCGATTCTCGTCGTGGCCACGGCCATCGGCGTGACGACGTGGACGGTGGTCCGCGCGCGCAAGCGGCGCCTCGACTACGAAGCCCGCCTCACCGGCTGGGCGGCCGAGCACGCCACGCAACACGAGCGGCTCCGGATCGCCCGGGAACTCCACGACATCGTTTCCCACGGCCTCGGCGTGATCACGTTACGCGCCAGTGCGGCACGGCGGGTTCAAGGAGAAGTCCGGGAAGCGGAGCGCGAACAGGCGCTCGTCGACATCGAGCGGACGAGCCGGGACGCGGTCACCGAACTCCGGCGCATGCTGGCCGTGCTTCGCGACCCTGACGATCGCGGCGCGCCGCTGCGGCCCGTGCTGAACCTGTCGGATCTTCCCGCCATCGTCGAGGCCGTCCGCCCGCTGGGCCTCGAACCGCGACTGGACGTCGGTGAACTCGGGGACGTTTCCCCTGGGATACAAGCGACTGTCTGCGAGATCGTCCGCGAAGCCGTCGCGAACACCGCGCGCTACGCCGGACCGACGATCGCCCGCGTAGAGCTACGGCGCGAGGGCGACACGATCGTCGTGACCGTCGAGGACGACGGGCCGCGAAGTGCCTGGTCCCCCGCCGCCGGTGCCGGCCACGGCCTGGCCGGACTTCGGGAGCGTGCCGAGATCCTCGGCGGCGAGCTGCACGCGGCACCGGCCGGAACCGGATTCCGCCTCATCGCTCGACTTCCGGACGGAGCACGCCGGTGACCGAACAGCCACCGATCCGGGTCCTGCTCGCCGACGATCAGCGGCTGCTGCGGCACAGCCTGGCGATCATCATCGACGCCACTCCGGACATGGTCGTCGTCGGACAGGCAGAGGACGGCATCCAAGCGGTGGAAATGGCGCGGCGGCTGAGCCCGGACGTCGTGCTGATGGACATCCGCATGCCCGGCCAGGACGGGATCGTGGCCACCCAGGAGATCGGCGCCTGCCCCGGCCTGGCCGGGACCAGGATCCTCGTGCTGAGCATGTTCGAATTGGACGAGTACGTCTACGGCGCGCTCCGCGCGGGAGCCAGCGGTTTCCTGCTCAAGGACACCGAACCGGACGAGCTTCTCGCCGCCGTCCGCCGGACGCACACCGGCGAATCCCTGTTCGCGCCCGCCATCCTCACCCGGCTGATAGCGCACTACGTCACGACGCCGCCGCACCGCAGCCCGCCCCCGCCTGCCGGGCTGACCCAGCGGGAGATCGAGATCCTCACCTTCGTCGGCCGTGGGCTGTCCAACACCGAGATCGCCGAGACGCTGATCATCTCCGTCAAGACGGTCAAGACGCATATCAGCCGGCTCCTGAGCAAGCTTTCGGCCCGCGACCGCGCTCAGCTGGTGATCACGGCGTACGACCTGGGACTGGTGGCCCCGCGCGCGGTCAAGCGTCCCGCCGGTGGAACGTGATCGCGGAGATCCCCACCGCGACGAGCGCCCAGCCCAGCACGACGGCCGAGCCGCCGAGTGAGCGCACGTCGTGGCTCGCGGCGTCGGGCAGGTAGTCCGCGAACGTGGCCCGATCCCGGAGAAGCGGGCCCACGATGAAGTAATACCCGAGCAGCCCGGCCACCGCCGGGACACTCCACCGCACGACCGTCGCGACGGCGGCCGAAAAGACCGTGGTGAACGCGAGGTAGGCGCTCGCTCCCACCACGTCGGACCACGGTCCACCGGCCAGCGCGGTCAGGACGGCCGCCGGAACGGCCACGACCAGGAGTGCGGCCATTTTGGCCAGCTGCAGGGTGATCCGGCGGGGCATGGCGGTCAGGGTCCGGTGGAGCTGACCCCCGCTGTACTCCGACGTCACCGCGACGACGCCGAGGACGAGGAACCCGGCTTGGGTGTAGCCGACGGGTGAGACGCCCTGTCGCGCGAACGCGGTCGCCAGGATCGCCGAAACCGCCAAGGTGCCGAACAGGGTGAAGGACGTGGCCGGCAGGCTGAGCAGTTTGAGGATCTCGGCCCGGATCGCCCGGCCGCCCGTCACGCGTCCCTCCCGCGGAAAGCCAGGAAGCCCGCGGCGAGCAGCGCCGCGACCCAGGCCGTCATCACCAGGCCCCCGGTGACCGGAGAGAGCCGGACGGGCAGCTCCACCCGCTCGATGAACATGCGGAATCCGGCCAGGTCGGGGAAGAACGCGGCCAGCGGCGTGAGTTTCGTGAGCAGGTAGGTGACCGTGACCACCGACGTGTTCAGGATCAGCACGGTGAGCGGCAGGATTCCGTTGCGTGTCAACAACGTCAGGCCGGACGCGAGCAGGGCGGTCAGCACCCAGTAGAGGACGACTCCGGGCAGGCGCCCGAAATCGCTCACGCCCAGCGCTTCGACGATCGTGAGGGTGACGGCCGACGAAACCGCCGCCAGAGCCGCGACCACGGTGACCATCGCCGCCAGCTTCGTGATCAGCAATCGCCACCGGGACGGCACGACCGTGAGGCTCGTGGTGATCTGCCGTCCGCCACCGGCGTTCTCCCCTTCGGTGGTGTATTCGCTGCTCACCGCGACGACGCCCAGGATGATCGCGCCCACCACGCCGAACGCGAGTTCCTGGAACCCGAGGTCCACGTTGCCGCCGCGCCTGGCCGCCGCCCTCGCGTTGAGGAACGTCAGAGCCGCCGGAAGCAGTACGCCGATCGCGACCGCGGTCCAGACCGACGGCAGCGAGGTGAGCTTGCGCAGTTCTCCCCGATAGACCCTCATCGCGCCGCCCCCGTGGTGAGCGCGAAGAAGGCGTCCTCCAGGCTTCGGTGCCCGCCGACGACTTCCGTGAGTGTTCCCCGCGCGACGATCCTGCCGCGGTCGATGACCACGACGTCGTCGACCGTCTCCGACAGTTCTCCCATGAGATGACTCGAAAGCAGGACGGTCCGCCCGGCCGCGGCCCGCGCGCGGAGGAAACCGCGGATCCAGCGGATGCCCTCCGGATCGAGGCCGTTGACCGGTTCGTCGAGCACCAACACCTCGGGATCACCCAGCAGTGCCGCGGCCAGGGCCAGCCGCCGCCCCATCCCCAGCGAGTAGCCGCGGACGCGTTTGCCCGCGGCGGCGGACAGTCCGACCTCCGCGAGGACCTCGTCCACCCTGCCGCGCGGGATGCCGCCCGCCGCGGCGACCCAGTTCAGATGAGCCCGGCCGGTGCGCGAGCGATGTGCTCCCGAGCCGTCGAGTACGGCGCCGACCTTGCGCAGGGGGTCGCGCAGCGCGGCGAACGGGACGCCGTCGATCAGCGCGGTTCCCGACGTCGGCCGGTCCAGCCCGAGCAGGATCCGCAGGGTCGATGATTTCCCGGCACCGTTGGGCCCGAGGAAGCCGGTCACGCGGCCCGGACGCGCTTCGAAACCGACGTCGGAAAGGATCGTCGCCGATCCTCGTCGTTTGGTGAGCCGGTCGAACTGGATCATCAGGTCTTCTTCCCGTCGAGCTTGATCACGTCGCTCGCCAGTCCATCCCGCCGGGGCATCCGCACGCGTCGGACCGAGGACCGATCTTGGCTGGTGCGAGTGGGCCCTGGGTCCTATGTCATGACCTGAATTGCCTGGTCAGAGATCGGGATCGATTCAGGGATTCTCTGCTAGCCTCGCGGACGTCCCGCTGCTCACCGGGGGCGGCGCGACCAGGCAAGGAGTGCACATGACCGCGATCATCCGCGTCCACGGTCGTCAGATCCTCGACAGCCGGGGCAACCCGACCGTCGAGGTCGACGTCGAACTCGCGGACGGCTCGCTCGGACGGGCCGCCGTGCCGTCGGGCGCCTCCACCGGCACCAAGGAAGCCGTCGAACTGCGCGACGGCGACAAGACCCGTTTCCACGGCAAGGGTGTCCGCAAAGCCGTCGACGCCGTCAACACCGAGATCGCCGAGGCGGTCGCAGGGCTCGACGCCGAAGCTCAGGCCGACGTCGACCGCGCGCTCATCGCTCTCGACGGCACCGCGAACAAGGCTCGGCTCGGCGCCAACGCCACCCTCGGCGTCTCGCTGGCCGTGGCGAAGGCCGCCGCGGCCGCCAAGCGACTTCCGTTGTACCGCTACGTCGGTGGCGTGTTCGCACATCTGCTTCCGATGCCGATGATGAACATCATCAACGGCGGAGCGCACGCGGACAACCCGATCGACTTCCAGGAGTTCATGATCGGCCCGCTCGGCGCGGAGACCTTCGCCGACGCCGTCCGCATGGGCTCGGAGGTGTTCCACACCCTGCGCGCTTCGCTGCGCAAAGCCGGGCACGGCACCAACGTCGGCGACGAAGGCGGCTTCGCGCCGAACCTCAGCTCCGCCGACGAAGCGCTCGAGTTCGTGCTGCGTGCCATCGAGCAGTCCGGCTACACCCCCGGCGAGGACATCGCCCTGCTGCTCGACCCGGCCGCGTCCGAGTTCTACACCGACGGCGTCTACGACTACACCGGTGAGGGACGCAAACGCAGCGTCGAGGAGCACGTGGCCTACCTCGCCGACCTGACGTCGCGCTACCCCATCGTGTCCATTGAGGACGGTGTCGCCCAGGACGACTTCACCGGCTGGAAGCAGCTCACCGACACCATCGGCGACCGTGTCCAGCTCGTCGGCGACGATGTCTTCTGCACCAACGTGAATCTGCTCAACGACGGTATCGAGCGGGGCATCGGGAACTCGATCCTGGTGAAGGTCAACCAGATCGGGACGCTCACCGAAACCCTCACCACGGTCGAGACCGCGCACAAGGCCGGCTACTCCGTGGTGATGTCGCACCGCTCCGGCGAAACCGAGGACACCACCATCGCCGACCTCGCCGTCGCCACCAACTGCGGTCAGATCAAGACCGGCTCGCTGTCGCGCTCCGACCGCACGGCCAAGTACAACCAGCTCATCCGCATCGAAGAGGAACTCGGCACCGAGGCCCGCTACGCCGGTTCCACCACGCTCAGCGGCCGCCGCTGACGAACCGGCCGGGGTGGCGGCACTCGCCGTCACCCCGGAGGCACCTGGCGAGATACATCGTTTTAGATGTATCGTTTCCGATATGAAAGCCGGTGAGCTGTACCTGCTCGGCAAGCACCTGATGGAGCTGGCGTCCCAGGGCATGCGCGACGACGCCGATCCCGAGGTGCCGGAGATCTATCTCGTGCTGATCTCGGTGGTCGTCGAAGCACCGGGTCTGTCGATCAGCGAGCTGACCGCGCGCACCGGTTTCGCGCAGAGCCACGTCTCCGCCGCCGTCGCCAAGCTGCGTGAGCGGGGCGCCCTGCGCACGCATCCGGATCCGGCCGACCGCCGCCGCACCTTGGTCTCCCCGGTCGACGGTCTGGTCACGGCGGTCGCACAGCGCCAGCAGCGTGACGCAGAGCAGGTTCTCGCGGCGGCGCTCACCGAACTCGATCCGGACGAGGATTCGGCCGCGGAACGCGCGGCGCGCCTGGTCCGGGCGGCGGACGAGCTGTACCGCCTGCTCACCGCCCGCGCCCTCAAGGTGGGCGGGGACCCCGCCGCGCTGATGCCGCTGCACTCGCTGGCCGAAGAGGTGACCGGCAAACCGAAGAAATAGGGGGAAAGCAAATGGACTACCAGTTCACGGCGGCCAAACTCGAGGAGCCCGTGAGCCGCGTGCGTCTCGCGACCGGCGAGGACGCCTGGCTCGTCACCCGCTACGACGACATCCGTGCCCTGCTCACCGATCCGCGATTCCGCGTCTGGCTGCCCGGAGTTCCCGAGACCGGCGCCGACGCTCTGCTCTTCACCATGAACGGCCCCGACCACGCGCGGCTCAGGCGCATCGCTGGCAAGGCACTCACCCCGCGCCGGGTGGAGTTCCTGCGGCCGCGCGTCGAAGCGATCGCGGAAGACCTGGTCGCGAAGCTGCTCGCATCGGGTCGGCCCGCGGAAGTCCTTGAGGGATACGCGATCCCGTTCGCCCTCTCGGTGCTGAACGAACTCCTCGGTGTTCCGCCGTCGGCTCGTGACGCGCTGCGGAGCTGGGCGGACGGCATGCTCGCGGTGTTCACCGCGCCGAGCTACGAGGAGATGACCGAGTCCTCCCGGAAGCTGGGTGACTACCTCGCGGAACTCGTCGAGGCGAAACGCCGCGCGCCCGGCGAAGACCTCCTGACCGGCCTGTTGCAGGCCCGGGACGACGACGGCGACGCGCTGCGGCCGGACGAGGTCACCCAACTCGCCTTCGCGATCCTTCTCGGCGGATACGTCCCGCCCGCGAACGCGTTGGCCCAGATCGTGCTGCGACTGGCGGCCGACCCCGAACTGCCCCGCGATCCCGCGCCGATCGAGGAATTCCTTCGCCAGGATCAAGGTTCCGCCGCCGACCAGGGACGGGTCGCGGTCGAAGACGCCGACGTCGGCGGGGTGCCGATCCGCGCGGGCGAGTTCGTCCTCGCCTCCCTGCAGGCGGGCAACCACGACCCCCGGCGGTTTCCCGAACCGGAGCGAGTCGATCCCCTTCGCACGCAAGGACATCTGACGTTCGGCCACGGACCGCACCACTGCCTCGGCGCGGCACTGGCCCGCCTGCAACTGCGGACCGGTGTCGCCGCGCTTTTGGCCGCCGCCCCGGGACTGCGCCTCGCGGTACCGCTCGAAGAAGTCGCCTGGCGGCGGATGTTCCTGACGCTCCGCGGTCCGGTCGCGGTGCCGATCGACTGGTGATCACCTGTACAGCGCCGACAGCTCGCGTGATCGGCGGGACGGCGCGTGTGATCAGACGGAGGACACGCGTGACTGGATGGACGACACCCGCGCGAAGGGGTTTCGCCGCGAGTCGTCCGTCTGAACACGCGTGCCGTCCGTCCAGTCACGTGTGTCGTCCGTCCAGTCACGTGTGTCGTCCGTCCAGTCACCCGAGGTACTGCGGCTACAGCAGTTTCCGCAACGCCTCCCGCAGCGCCGAGAGAGCAGCCTCCGGCTCGTCCCAGAAGATCATGTGCCCCGCCTCCGGGATCTCGACGAACTCCGCCGACGGATTCCGCTCAACCGCTTCAGCCGCCCCGGCGGAGGTGACGACCGGACTCGCACCGCCGTACAGGAAGAACGTCGGAGCGGGCACCTTCGGCCAGTCGTCGAAGAAGTCCTCGGATTCGAACCCGGCGTGCGTGGCGACGATCGCGTCGCGGGAACACGAAGCCAGCCAGCGGGCGCGCAATTCCTGTTCCCGACGCGGCCATCGTGGCCAGGATCGGGCTACTTCGTCGGCGTCGGTCCCCCGGCGGGCCTGGTCGAGTTGCCCGAGGAACGCGTCGAGAGTGGTCGGATACGGTGCCCGCCCGGGACCGCTCAGCGGCGGATCGGCCAGCACCGTGCCCCGGAACGGCCGGGTGGTGGCGGCCCGGGCCGCGATCCGCGCACCCATCGAGTGTCCGAAAAGGATCGGATCGCGCAGCCCGAGCCCGTCCACGACAGCGTCGACGTCCGCGGCGTAACTCGTCAGGTCGAACTCCGCGCCGTCATCGGACAACCCGCGGCCACGGACGTCGAGCACGAGCGGGCGCACGAGATCGGTGAGTTCCCGTGCCACGAAGTCCATCGTGACCGCGGGGCTGGTGATCCCCGGCAGCACGAGCACCGGGACGCCGTCGGCGGGACCGTAGTCGAGTACGTGCAGGCGGACCGAACCCGACGTCACCCAGCGGCTGGTCGCCGGAACGTCGCCGAGATCCGCCAAGGCGGGTTGACCGAGCGTGCGGCGATCCAGCTCCGCGAGATACGTCAGGGCCTCGTCGAGGTCGACGACGTCCGCGTATTTCGCTTGCAGGTCGAACAAAGCGGCATCGTGGGGTCCGGCGGCGCGGTCACCACAGGCGTCCCGGACGACGAGGGTGTCGAAGCCGGACTGGACGGCATCGACGGCGGTCGCGCGGACACATCCCGAAGTCGTCGCGCCGCAAACGACGACGGTGTCGGTGCCGAGGCTCGTGAGGAGCGTGGCCAACGACGTCCCGTGGAACGCCGACGCGCCCTTCTTCAGGATGAGATGGTCGCCTTCACGCTGTTCGAGCCGCGGATCGAGGGCGACCGCTTCGCTGTCTTCGCGGAGCGCCCGCATCCCGGGCGCTTTCCGGAGCCACGCGACGGCGTCGCCGTCCGCCTCGGCCGGTGTGTAACTGATCGCGGTGTAGATCACCGGCACGTTCCGTCGCCGGGCTTCGGCGACGAGGGCGGCGGTCGCGGTCACTTCGGCGGTGAGATCGGCGCCGGACGGGAACGCGGGTTCGGTGAAGCCCCGCGTCAGGTCGACCACGACCAGCGCCGGACGCGATCCGCGCGGCACGCTCGCCCCGAAACCGGCCCGGTCGTACACGCGGTCGAGACTTTCATCGACGGGCACGCTGCAACTCCTTGATCAGTTTGTCCTGGGTGCGGATCCGGCCCAGCAGCCAGCCCTGGAACAGTCCGAGCGCCGCGGCGGCCGCGATCACGCCGTAGCGTTTGACGCCCTCCGGAAGCACCATGGCGAGACCGTCGACGGCCTCCGGCACCGGCGCGGGAGCGACCGCGACGGGCCCCGCCCGCAGCTGGTCGGCGAGATTGCGCGCGAACTGGTCGAGCAGCCGGGTGGAGACGGCGCCGATCGCGCCCTTGCCGAATTGGGCGAGCTTGCCGCGGATCGACAGATCGGTGCGCAGTTCGATGGTGGCGCCGCCGGGTGCCTCGCGCACGGTCAGCGTCACGTCGGCTTCGGCGTCGCCGTTGCCGTGGGCGTCCGCTCCCCTGGCCACCAGCCGCAGGCTGCGGTCGGCCTCGGTGACGTCGGTGAACCGCACCGTGCCCGAGTAGGCGGCGGTGATCGGGCCGACCTTGACCTTGACGCGGCCGAGATAGGCGTCGTCCTGCCGTCCGTCGAGGGTCGCGCCGGGCAGGCAGCCCGCCACCCGTTCGACGTCGTTGATCAAGGCGAAGACCTCGTCGGGTCCGGCCGGTACGGACAGCTGGTTCTCCAGGATCACGCTGTCGCCTCCTTCTCCTTGGCGTGGCATCGACGGGTCGCGGTCGCCTCGATCGCGTCCACGATCGTCTGATAACCGGTGCAGCGGCACAGATTCGCCGAGACGGCCTCGCGGATCTCCTCGCGGCCGGCGTCCGGCCGCTGGGCCAGAAATCCTTCGGCCAGCATGAGGAATCCGGGGGTGCAGAAGCCGCACTGAAGGCCGTGGTGCTCGCTGAAAGACCGCTGCAGATCGGAAAGTTCGCCGTCGCGCCCCAGTGATTCGACCGTGCGGATCTCAGCCGACTCCGCCTGCACGGCGAACATCAGGCACGCCCGCACCGGTTCGCCGTCGACGAGGACGGTGCACGCGCCGCACACGCCGTGTTCGCAGCCGACATGGGTGCCGGTGAGCCCGAGGTCGTGCCGCAGCACGTCGAGCAGGGTCTTGCGCGGCTCGACGAGGGCTTCGTGCGTCTCGCCGTTGACGTTCAGGTCGATCAGGTGCCGGTCGCTCATGATGGAACGCTCATTTCCTTGTGGACCCCCGCGTCGAGCGCGGCGAGCACGGTCTGCGGATGCACCGGGGTCACGTCGAGTTCGACTCCCGTGTGGCGCAACGCGTCGTTGATCGCGTTCAGCACCGCGGCGGGCGCGCCGATGGTGCCGCCCTCCCCCGCCCCTTTCGCGCCGTTTTCCGTGAACGCGCAAGGGGTTTCGAGATGGGTGACGGTGATGTCCGGGATCTCCGTCGCCGTCGGCACCAGGTAGTCGATGAAGCTCGCTGCCGACGGTTCCCCGTTGCCCGCATAGGTGATCTCCTCGAACAACGCGCCGGCGATACCTTGCGCGATCCCGCCGCGGCACTGGCCGTCGACGACCTGTGGGTGGATCACCACCCCGCAGTCCTCGACGCACGCGTAGCGCAGGATCTTGATCTGGCCGGTGCCAGGATCGGCTTCGACGACCACGGCGTGCGTGGCGTTCGAGAAGGTGCCGTCGCCGGGCACGTCGAAGCTCGCCGTGGCCGTCAGCGTCGGCTCGACGTCCTTGGGCAGCAGGTGACTGCGCAGGTACGCCACGTCGGCGATTTCCTCGAACGACGCGCGGCGCTCCGGGTTGTCGATCTGGACGACGCCGCCGTCACCGTCGAGGCGAACGTTGTCGGGACTCGTCTCGAGCAGATGCGCGGCGATCTTGCACAGCAGTTCCCCGAGTTTCCCGGCGGCGAGGGACACCGCAGAGCCACCGATCGTCACCGAGCGGGAAGCGAACGTCCCCCAGCCGTAGGCGATGCGCTCGGTGTCGCCCTGACGCAGTTTGACCTGGTCGAGGTGCAGCCCGAGCCGGTCGGCCACGATCTGCGCCAGCGTCGTCTCGTGCGACTGGCCGTGGTTCATGGTCCCGCTGGTGACCACGACGGAGCCGGTGGTGTCCATCCGGATCTCGGAGATGTCGAAACCGGGGACCACGGCCATCTTCCGTTTGGCGAAGGCACCCGAGCCGTATCCGGTCCGCTCGGAGAAACAGCAGTAGCCGATGCCGATGTGCCTGCCCTCGGCGGCGGCGCGCTCCCGGATCTCGTACCAGCCCTCGTCCCGGATCGCCGCCTCGGCGAGTTCGAGCGATTCGCGGTAGGTGCCGGGGTCGTAGGTGATGGCGTTGACGCCGGTGTACGGGAACTGCGTGATCACGTTGCGCCGCCGGATCTCGACCGGATCGAGGCCGAGTTCCCGCGCCGCGCGTTCCATGATCCGCTCGATCGCCATCACGTACTGCGGACGGCTGACCCCGCGATACGGCGCAGTCGGCGCCTTGTTGCTCGCGATGGCTCGGGCACGGACGCGATACTCGGGCACCTGGTACACGCTCGGCATCTCGGCCGACGCCATCAGCGGCTCGATCCCCGCCGTGAACGGGTAGCAGGAGTAGGCGCCCATGTCGCAGACGACGTCGACGTCCAGCGCGGTGATCCGCCCGTCCTCGTCGAACGCCGCCAGCGTGCGATAACGCTGTTCCCTGGCAAGGAATCCGGCAGTGAGCGCCTCGCGCCGGTCTTCGATCCACTTCACCGGCCGGTTCAGCCGCCGGGCCGCCGCCGCGACCGCGATCTCCTCGCGGCCGACGACGCATTTCTGGCCGAAGCCGCCGCCCATGTCCGGGACGGTGACCCGCACGGTGCGTTCGGGGACCCGCAGCGAACGGGCCATCGCCGTGCGCACCTGATGCGGCACCTGCGTGCACATCTGGACGAGCAACTGGTCGTCGTGGTCGTCCCAGGACGCCACGACTCCCCGGGTTTCGAGCGGGAGCGCGTTCTGCCGCCCGCTCTTCGTGACGACCTCGACCACGCGGCCGCCGCCCGCGCGGGCCGCCTCGAACGCCGCGTCGACACCGGGCGTGTCGAACATCGACACGTCGACGAGCACGTTGCCCGGCGCCTCGTCGTGCACGAGCGGAGCGCCCTCGGCGAACGCCGACTCCTCCGACACGATCGCCCCGAGCGGCTCGTAGTCCACCACCGCGGCCTCGACACCGTCCTCGGCGCTGTACGGATCGCGGGCGACGACCAGCGCCACCGGTTCGCCGGTGAACCGCACCTTCTCCCTGGCCAGGATCGGCATCGCGGTCGGCGAGAACTCCTCGGGCGGACGGTCGAGCAACGCGACGATGTCCCCGAGCCCCAGGTCTTCCGCCGTATACGCGGCGACCACTCCTTCGACCGCCAAGGTGGCCGACAGGTCGATCCCGGCGAGCTTGCCGTGCGCGACCGTCGAACGGACGAAGGCCGCGTGCAGCATTCCGGGCAGCTGGATGTCGTCGACGAACCGGCCGCGGCCGGTGAGCAGGCGGGGATCCTCGCGCCGGGGCACGGACGCGCCGACCCAGCGGCCGTGGCGCCCGTCGAACCGTGCGGTCATCGCGTTTCTCCTTTCTCCCAGGCCTCGTGCAGCGCCTGGGTGACGAGCGTGCGCGCCAGCCGTCGGCGGTAGGCCGCGCTGCCCGCCGCGTCGTCGGGCGGCTCGATCGCCGCGGCGGCGGCAGCCCCGCACGCGGCGAACAGCTCCGGCCCGGGAACGCCGCCGTCGAGTAGCGCTTCGGCTTCGGGCACCCGGACGGGCGCGGGGGCGACGCCGCCGAGCACGACGCGGCCCCCGTGCTCCGCGTCGATGCTCACCGCGGCGTCGACGATCGCGAAATCGCCGTGACGGCGGGCGAATTCGGTCAGCGCGGCCCGGGGCGACGGCCGCGTGAAACGCACCGCGGTCACGACCTCGTCCGGTTCGACGGCGGTGGTGTAGAAGCCGTGGAACATCTCCTCGGCCGGGATCTCCCTGGGGCCGCGCGGCCCTTCGGCGACGATCACCGCGTCGAGCAGGAGGGCGAGCAGGCACCATTCCGCGGTCGCGTCACCGTGGACGACGCTGCCCGCCACCGTGCCGCGGGACCGGATCGGCAGATGCCCCACCCATCGCATCGCGCGGGAGAGCACGTCGAAATCCGGTCCCAGCTCGGCGAGCTCGACCGCCCGATGGGTGACCAGCGCGCCGATGGTGAGGCTGGAACCGTTGCGCCGGAAGGAGTTCAGCGTCGGGTCCCGGCGCAACGGTCCCAGATCCACCAGCGCCGTGGGGCGGGCGAGCCGGAAGTTCATCATCGGCATCAGGCTCTGGCCGCCGGCGATGAGTTTCGGATCCTCGCCCGCCGCGGCTAGTTCGCCGAGCAGGCCGACGGCGTCGGTGACGTCGTGGGCCCGGTGGTACCGGAACGCGGCGGGCTTCACAGAGCCGTCCTGGTCTCGGCGGGTGCCTCGACCGGGTCGACGATCCGGTCGAGTTCGCGGCCGCGGGTCTCCGGCGCGCCCACCTTCATGAACACGACCGCGGCCACCACGAGCACACCCAGCACGGTGAAGGTGAGCGGCAACCCGAGCACCGGCCACAGCACGCTACCGAACAGCAGCGGCGCGAAACCGGTGATCGCCCGGCTCGACGACGACGCCCAGCCGAACCCCGAAGCCCGGAGTTCCGTCGGGTAGAGCTCGGAGACGTAGGCGTACATCACCGGGATGACCACCAGCGCGAACAGGCCGAACGCGCCGATCGCCACCACCGCCGCGGCAGGCGTGTCGAGCAGCAGGGAGAACACCACCAGCGACAGCGCGGTGAGCGGCCCGGCGACCATGATGATCCGCTTGCGGCCGACCTTGTCGACCAGGAGCACGGCCACCGCGACGCCGACGATGCCGGTCGCGTTCATCAGCGCGGTCGACGCGAAGGCGGCGATCTCGCCGAATCCCTGCGCCCGCAGGATCGACGGCATCCAGCTGAGCGCGGCGTAGTAGACCAGCATGACGCTGATGAACAGCGACCACGCGACCGCCGTGATTCTCGGGTTGAACGCCCACACCCGGCGCAGCTGATCGAACGCGGCCGCGACCGCGCCGCCGCGGGTGTCCTCGACCACCGCGGGCGGGACCGAGTACGGCTCCGGTGTCGCTCCCGTGCGGCGCACGAGGTCGTCGATCACGGCTCGCGCCTCCGCCTCGCGGCCCTTGCGCACCAGGTACAGCGGCGATTCCGGAACGCCACGCCGCACCCAGAACAGCAACAGCGCGGGCAGGATCATCAAGACCAGCATCCAGCGCCAGTTCCCCTGGACCGGGAGCAGCAGCGTCGCGGTGACGGCGGCCAGCGTGGTCCCGATCGGCCACCAGCCGTCCATCGCGGACAGCACCCGGCCGCGTTGCTTGCGCGGGGAGAACTCGCTGACGATCGCGTAGTCCACCGGGATACAGCCGCCGAGTCCGATCCCCGCCAGGAAACGCAGCGCCAGGAACGTCTCCACGTTCGGCGCGAGCGCGCCCAGCACGGAGAACAGCGCGAACAGCAGCAGCGTGACACTGAACGCCCGTTTCCGGCCGATCCGGTCCGCGATCGTGCCCCAGACGACCGCGCCGACGGCCATGCCGATCAGGTTCGCGGTGGCCACCAGGCCCTTCCCGCCGGCGGACAAGCCGAATTCCGTTCCGACGAGCGGGGTGAGGAATCCGTTCAGCGCGACGTCCCAGGCATCGAACATGTAGCCCAGCCCGCCGATGAGGAAGATCTTTCCCTGCACGCTCCATCGCCAGGGCAGATCCTGGACGATCTGATCACCAGTACGCATGAACCACTCCGATGCGATTGCCGGCCAGCGCGCCTCAGCGGGCGAACTGGTAGTGGATGGACTCGGTGTCGGGGTCGGTGAGCGGGCTGCCGTTCCACAGCCAGTCGTAGGACACGTCGGATTCGCCGTCGAAGCGCCGTAGCTTCTCGTCCCGTTCACGCTGTTCGGGACCGTCGGGCAGGTGATAGAAGTCCATGTTCTGCAGCGAGGCGTCCTGGACCATGCCCGCGTGCTTGGCACGCCGGTCCACGTAACGGACCAGGGCGTTGTCGATCCCGTCGCGGGTGACACGTCCCAGCTCCTCGGCCAGCACCGCGGCGTCTTCCATCGCCTGGGAGGCGCCCTGCGCCTGGTACGGCAGCATCGCGTGGCACGCGTCGCCGAGCAGGGCGACCCGGCCGTCGACCCAGACCGGGTCACGGCGGCGGCGGTACATCGCCCACACCGAGACGTCCTCGTCCTTCGCCTTCGCCAGCATCGTCGGAACCCGATCGTCCCAGTCGTGGTACTCCGCGGCGAGTTCGGCGGCGGTCGCCGGTCCGCTCCAGTCCTTCTCCACCGTTTCGGTGCACGGCACGATCGCGACCACGTTGAGGTACTCCCCGCCGCGGATCATGTAGTGCACCAGGTGTTTGTTGGGGCCGTACCAGATCGTGGAGTGGTACCGGTCGGACAGGAAGCGGGTGGCGGGATCCTGTGCGATCAGGTCGCCGGAGATCAGCGCCCGGTACGCCATCTCGCCGGAGAACGCGAGGGTGTCGTCGAAGCCGGCGAGATCGCGCACCGAAGACCGGATGCCGTCCGCCCCGATGACGAGGTCGCCGGTGAATCGGCGTCCGTCGGCGGCGATCACGGCGGGCCGGTCCGGCACCGTCCGGTCGAGGTCGACCACCCGCGCGCCGGTCGCCACCCGCACCACCGGACCGATGCCGTCGGGATCCAGGCAGGCGTCGAGCAGGACTCCGTGCAGGTCGGCGCGGTGGTAGTGCCAGTAGGGCGCGCCGTACTGGTCGGTCACCCGCCTGCCGAGCTCCAGCTGGGCGATGATGCTCCCGTCGGCCCAGCGACGGCGCACCTGGTCCTGCGGCTCGGTCCGCACCCGCTCCAGCCGGGCGCGCAGCCCGAGGCCGATGAGGATCCGGCTGGCGTTCGGCGCGGTCTGGATCCCCGCGCCGATCTCGCCCAGTGCCGGGGCGGCCTCGACCACGGTGACGCGCAGACCCCGCTGCCGCAAGGACAACGCGGCGCAGAGCCCACCGAGCCCGCCACCGACGACAACGACCTCAAACGACTGACTCGCGGCCATGCCCGCCTCCCGTCTTCGTCAACGCTTCCGCGCCACTGAGCAACCTCCCGGCGCCGGGCACCGTGGGTTCGACACCGAGTTCCGTCAGGATCCGGAACGTCGTGGCCGTCGCCGCGGACAGGACCGGGATCCCGATCTCGTCCTCCACCGGCTGGATCGCGGGCAGCGACGGCATCTGCACACAGGCGGACAGCACCAGGGTGTCCACATCGGACAGATTCAGCCTGCGGTGGTGTTCCCGCAGCCCGGCGGGATCCAGCCGCGCCACGGCGAGGTTGTCCGGCACCTCCAGCGAAAGGGCGTCGGCGACCTCGAATCCGGCGTCCTCGATGTAGTCCGCCACCGCCTTGGTCAGCGGCTTCATGTACGGCGTGATGATCGCGACCTTGCGGGCACCGAGCGCTTGGAGCCCGGACAGCAGCGCACCGGCGCTGGAGACGACCGGCGCTTCGCAGCCCTCCTCACGCAGCACGCGCGTGATGTCGTCTTCGGCGGTGCAGTGGTAGCCGGGTCCCTGGGCCATGATCGCCACGAGGCACGCGGTGGCGACGACGCCGGGCTTGGCGTCGGCGAGTTCGGCCGCGGCGCGTCCGGCCTGGGCGTTCATCGCCCGCAGCTGTTCGGGTTCGACGTGCCGCATCCGGGCCCGCGCGGAATGGAAGACGAACCGGTCCCCCGGCTCGGCCTCCTCCCTGGCGCGCAGCATCCGCGGCAGCTCGGTCTCCATCGTGAGATTCGAGCTGGGAACGATCATCCCGATGTGGTGGTCGGTCATCGGCGGGCCGCCGGACGCATCTCGGCGACGGTCAGCTCGCCGTTGTCGACGATCAGTTCGTCGTCCAGGTAAAGGGAATTGCCGCGCATCGGGATGTCGAAGTGGCAAGGCGTGTCGTTCGGGCCGCCGAGTTCGTTGTTGGGGCCGATGGAGAACATGACGTTGCCGTAGAAACTCCGCAGTTCCATGCCCATCCCGCCGGGGAACTGGGTCAGGCCGTGCCAGTGCGCGCGCTCGTCGAGGCCCCAGCCCACGTGGCTCATGCCGTAGCCGCGGGGATCGTCGAAACTCTCGATGTAGGAACGCAGCAGATCCGCGTCGAGCCCGGACGATCCGGCTCCGCCGCGGATGTCCCGGATGAAGCCCTGTTCGATGGTGATCTCGACCGGGGTCTGTACGTAGGTGTTGAACGGCAACAGAACGTCGCCCGGCGACAGCACGATCTTCCCGTCGACACCGTCGTCGGCGCCGCCGGTGAACACGAAGGCCGCCGGCCAGTGGTCCCAGCGGCCGGGCGTGTCGGTGTAGCCGTATTCGGACAACGTCGGGTACACGCCGAGCTGATACGTGACGTCGGTACCCGCCGGGCTGGTGATGCGCATCGTGCCTGCCTTGGCCAGGAGCTCCGCGCCGATCTCCACGCGCTCGCGCAGTTCCTTCGTCGGCATGAGCCGGGCCAGCAGCTCGGGTGGTTCGACGGCGGTGAGGATCCGGGTGCCCGCGTCCTGAATGGCGAACTGTTCCTTGCTGAACAACAGGAACGTGCAGTCGACCACCATGTCGACGCTCTTGAGCGCCTCCACGGCCAACGGGATGTTCCCGAGCCCCGAGTCGCCCACCGCCCACGCGCCCGCCGCGCTGACCGGCGAGGGCAACCGCATGTGGTAGGCCGAAGCGCCGAGCTGCTGCGCGGCCCACAAGAAGGCGTCGGCGTACTCCGCCCGCTCACCACCGCGGGTCAGCACCACCACGGTCTCGCCCTCGTGCACCCCCGAGAACGTCAGCTGGCGCAAACAGATGTCGTTGAACAGGTTCCGGTCCATCGCCGACCACCTCCATATTGATCCGAGCACGTACTATCCGGATACGGAAGACCGGGCTTCATACGAACACGTACTATCCGGATACGCAAGAGGTGACAGCGGACGGATCTCGGCGGCCTTCCCGTGAGCGACCGTCCGGACACGTAGGATCACCGCGGGGGCCCGGGCAGCGGGTTGGAGCCGACAAGGAGTAGCGATGGGTGAATCGGCGCGTACGGGCAGGCTCAGGGGCGACACGCCGGCCGTCACTCCCGCGCCACCCTCCGACCTGCTGGCGGCCCCCGGCTACGGCGCCCGGCGGCTGTACCAGGCATACCTCGCCGCGTGGAACCGTCACGTGGACCCGGTGCTGACCGGTCCGCAGTTCGCGGTCCTGTCCGCGGTCCGCGCCTACCCGGAGAGCGACCAGAGTTCGCTCGCGGGCGCGGTCGCCCTCGACACGTCGACGATGGCCGACCTGTGCCGCAGGCTGGAGCGGCGCGGGCTCATCCGGCGCGTCGAATCCCCGCACGACGCGCGGCGCAAACTGCTTTCGCTCACCGACGAGGGCAAGTCGGTCTTGAGCCAGGTCAACCGCCGTGCCCGCAGGTTGGACAAGGCGCTCCTCGACGGCGACGACGACATCGACATGGCCGCGCTGCTCAACGCCCTCGGCGCGCGCTGGGAGCGGATCGCCGAGGTCGACAAGCTGCGCTGACCCTCTCGCGCGGCGCTCCCCCAGGCGTCATGTCCGTGAAGGCCTCCTTGAGGGACTCTGGGTCCCTCAAGGAGGCCTTCACGGACCGCTCACCTGCCCCTTCGAGTACTGGTCGTAGTGCAGCACCGCGTCGAGCGGGAGACGTTCCCGCCAGCCATGCCGTTCCAGATCGGGCACCGTCGGCAGATCGCGCACCGGGCCGACGCACAGCCACGCCACCGGGCGCACGTGTTCGGGCAGCCCGACCAGGTCACGCAAGAACTCTTCGCGGTAGAAGCTGACCCAGCCGACGCCGAGCCCTTCGGCGGTCGCCGCCAGCCAGAGGTTCTGGATGGCCAGGCACACCGAGTACAGGCCGGCGTCGGCGATCGCGTGCCGCCCCAGGACGTCCGGCGCACCGCGCGACGGGTCGTAGCCGACCACGATGCCCGCGGAAGACGCCACGATCCCTTCGATCTTGATCGGCGCGAAGACACGGGCCCTCTCTGCATCCAGCCCCCCTTCGAAGACTTCGCGTTCGACGAGCACATGTTCACGGAACCTCTTGCGAAGGTCCATATCGGACACGACGACGAAATCCCATGGCTGGGACAGGCCGACGCTCGGTGCCGCGTGCGCCGCGCTCAGCACGCGACGCAGGACCTCCGCCGGAATCGGCTCTCCGGTGAACTCACCCCTGGTGTCCCGGCGGCGGAAGATGGTCTCGTACAACGAACGGTCGTCTGCGTCACGCTTCATGAGTCGTGATCATGCCTGACCACCACCGTTAGCCACCAACAGGGTATCGATTCTTTCCGTTCCTTTCCCTTGCGATAAAAGGATTTCTGTTCAGCTTGTCCCGAAAGATGTTGTGGTGACCGAAATACCGGTTCTACCATTCTTCCGGGCGGGAGGATTGCGAGGGGATCACGTGGATTTCCGGTTACTGGGGCCGGTCCGGCTGCAGGTGCGCGGGCAGGCCGTCGCCATCGGCGAGCCGCGCAGGCAGGCCGTACTCGCCGTGCTGTTGCTCGAAGCGGGCCGAACCGTCGGCGTCGATCTGCTGATAGACCGGGTCTGGGGCGAGTCGCCGCCGGGGCAGGTGCGCCGTTCCCTGCAGGCGCACATCACACGGATCCGGCGCGCGCTGGAACAGGCCGATCCCGGTGGCGCGCGGGTGGCCAGGGATCCCGGTGGCTACCGCCTCGTCGCCCGGCCCGAACAGGTCGACGTCTTCCGGTTCCGGCGCCTGCTCCGCGAGCACCCGGCGGACGTCACCAAGCTGAGCGCGGCACTCGAACTCTGGGAAGGGGAGCCGCTCGCCGGGCTGCGCGGAGACTGGGCCGAACGCACCCGCCGCACGCTCCGTCAGGAGTACACGGCGGCTATCGTCGCTTGGGCCGACGCCAAGATCCGCGACGGCGACGCGGCGGCGACGCTCACCCGCCTGACCGAACTCACCGACGAGAATCCGTTGCAGGAGCCCGCCGCGGCGGCCTTGATGCGGGCGCTGTACGCCGTGGGCCGCGGCGCCGACGCGCTCACCCACTACGAGCGGATTCTTCGCGCACTGCGGGAAGAACTGGGCGCGGATCCCGGACCGGAGCTCGCCGCCGTGCACGAGGCCGTGCTCCGCCACGACCTGCCGACGGCGACCGCTGCGCCTGCCCCCGTGCCCGCCCAGCTGCCCGCCGACGTCGCGGCGTTCACCGGCCGGGCCGACGTGCTGGCCGAACTGGACCGGCTCGCCGACGGCACCGGCGAGGAACCGGTCCTCGTCTGCCTCACCGGTACGGCCGGGGCGGGCAAGACCGCGACCGCCGTGCACTGGGGCCACCGGGTCCGCGACCGCTTTCCCGACGGGCAGCTGTACCTGGATCTGTGCGGCTACGCCCCCGGCGAGCCGATGTCCTCGGCCGACGCGCTGGCCGCCCTCCTGTCCGCGCTGCTGCCCGAAGGCACGCGGATGCCGCCGGGGCAGGCGGAACGCGCCGCCCGGTTCCGCACCGAGGTGGCGGGCAGGCGGATGCTCCTCCTGCTGGACAACGCGGCGACGCTCGAACAGATCCGGCCCCTGCTCCCCGGCACGCACACCTGCGCCGTGGTGGTCACCAGCCGCGACTCACTCGCCGGGCTGGTCGCGCTCCACGGCGCCCACCGGGTCGACGTCGACCGGTTGTCCGAGGCCGACTCGGCCGACCTGCTCCGGCGGCTGATCGGCACCCGGGTCGACACCGAACCCGAGGCCACCGCCGAACTGGCCGAACGGTGTGTCCGGCTGCCGCTCACCCTGCGCCTGGCGGCCGAACTCGCCGTGTCCCGGCCCGCCACCCCGTTGTCGCGGCTGGTCGGCGAACTGCGGGCCGCCCAGCAGACGTTGAAGCTGCTCAGTTCCGGCGGTGATCAGCGAGCCGCGGTGCGAGCGGTGTTCTCGTGGTCGCTGCGGCAACTCAGCGAAGACACCATCCGCGCCTTCGCCCTCCTCGGCAGGCATCCGGCGCCCGTGTTCGACTCGTACGCCTTGGCCGCGTTGACCGGGCGCTCGTTCGACGAGGCCAGGGCCGCGCTGGACGCTCTCGCCCGCGCGCATCTGGTCCACCCCGCCGGTGTCGACCGCTACGGCATGCACGACCTGCTGAAGGCGTACGCCGCGGAGATCGAGGGCGACGAGCCCGCGGCGCTCGACCGGCTCTACGACTACTACCTCGCCACCATCGCGACGGCGATGGATCGCCTCTACCCCGCCGAAGCGAACCGGCGGCCCTCGGTCGCTTCACCGGAGTGCGCGACGCCCGCGTTCGACGACGCCGACAGCGCCCGGGACTGGCTGGACGCCGAACTGCCGACCGTCCAGGCGCTGGCCCCGGCCGGGAGACCCGAACACGCCGTGACACTGTCCGCGCTGCTGTTCCGCTACCTCGACGGACGTCACGAGACGGCGGCGCTGGCCGTCCACGGTCACGCCATCAAGGCCGCCCGCGCCATCGGTGACCGCGCCGCCGAAGCGGACGCGCTGGTCGCCGCCGGTGGCCTCCACATGCAAGCGGGCCGAGCCGAGTCCGCCGCCGCGGACATGTGGGCGGCGTACGCCTTGTTCGGCGAGGCCGGGAATCCGCTCGGCCAGGCACGCGCACTGGGCAACGTCGGAATGATCGAGGAGAGCGCCGGGTACTACCGCAAGGCCGCCGACTACTACACCCGCGCGCTGGCCCTGTTCCACCGTCTCGGCGACCTGACCGGTCAGGCGCATCAGCTCACCCGGCTCGGCACCGTCGAAGCCCGGATCGACCGCCGGGAAGAGGGATTCGAGCATCTTCGGCAGGCGATGGCGCTGCATCGGGAAGCGGGCCACCGATTCGGCGAGGCCTGGGTGAAGATCGGTCTCGGGGAGCTCGCCGCGAACGACGGCGGACACGCCGATTCCTGCCGTCTGCACGCCGAAGCCGCGGCCTTGTTCGGCAGGCTCGGTCATCGGGGCAGCGAGGCATGGGCCATCGACGGCCTCGGACGGGCCGAAGCGCTGGACGGCCGTCCGGTCGACGCGGCCGCCCACCACCGTCAGGCGCTCGACCTGTTCCGGCGGCACGGCGGACGCGACGGCGAATCGTGGGCGCTCAACGGACTCGGCGAAGCCTGCCTGGCCTGTGGCTACCCGGACACGGCCGGCGCGAACCACGCCGAAGCCCTGGAAGTGGCGACCCGGTACGGCTGCCACGAGCAGGTCGCGCGCGCCCACCGGGGACTCGCGCGAGTCGCCTCCGACCCGGAAACCGTCCGCGACCACTACGAACGCGCGATCGCCCGCTACGCCGAGCTGGGTCTTCCCGCCGCGGAGTGCACCAAGACGGAACTCGCGGGTTCGAACGGGTCGTGATCAGGGGACTTCGTAGAACTTGTCGTAGTGACCCGGCGCGTAATAGAACTTGCCGTTGTCGTCCATGACGATGCGATCCGGCTTCGGCCGCTGGTTCTCCGGCAACGGTTTCCCGTTGAAGTCCGTGTACTGGTCGGCGTCCCGGATGGGTTTGTTGTCGTACCGCGGCGTCGGGTGGACATCGAACTCGTAGTACTTGCCGTCGTACGGTTTCGTCGGCTTCCCGTCCGGGCCGAACGGCTGATCGGCGTGATTCTTGCCGTCGCTCGTCTTGCCGTTGTGCGGCAACCGGCCCTCGTTCCCGACCTTGCCGCCCGCCTGGCCGTGGTTCCCGTAGATCCTGCCGCCCCAGGTCGAGCCGGGACCGGGGGTGGGCTTGTTCCCCAAGCCCAGCGAGTTGAGCTTGTTGTCGTCCACGCCGTTGTGCCAGGCGCCGAACTGGCCGCTGTCCTTGTGGTCGCGGATCCACTGTTTCATCTTGATCGCCGCGTCCTTCTGCGCCTGGGTCAGCTCGTCGAACTTCCCGAGGTTCGGGGAAAGCCCGGGCGGCTGCTCGGGTTGCGGTTTGGAATTCTTCCCCTTGCCGCCGCCTCCGCCGCGCGTGCCGCTGTACTCGCCGCCGCCCGGTTTCGGGCCGCGGGGTTTCCCCGCCGGGCCGGTCTTGCCCGTGTCGATCTTGCGGAGCGCCTTCTCCGCCTCGGCGAAGATGTTCTTCGCCTTCTTCATCAACGGCGCGAGCGCGCTCATCGCCTTGACCAGTTTGGTGACGACGGTGGCGATCTTGGAGGCGGTCTTCGCGATGGCGGCGGTGACCTGGGGCAGCACCCAGGTCATGCCGAGGCCGAGCGTCGCCAGTACCTGCAGGGCCCAGCTGATCAGCCTGCCGATCAGTTCGGCGATGGTGTCACGGACGAGGGTGCGGACCGCGGTGACCACCTCCCCGCCGATCTTGGTGCCGGACGCCGCGCCGCCGGCGGCCTGCTGGCAGGCGCCGATCAGCGCCGCGACGTCCGCTCCGCGCGTGCGATAGGCGTCGCCCGCGGCACCGGCCCAGTTCGCGGTTTCGGCGACGACCATCGCGTCCAGGTCGGCACTGATCGAGCCGAGTTCGACGGCCACGTTCTGCCAGGTTTCGGCGTGCGCGGTGATCTCGTCCGGTGCTCCGGCGAGGGCATCGAGCGCCTCCTTCAGCGGACCGACGTGCTCCATCAGCCAGCCGACCCCGGCGGCGAGGATGGTGCCGAACGGATCGAGGGCGGCGGACACCGCGTCCATGGCGGTACCGACCGCGCCGACGGCGACGGACGCCCAGTCACCGCTTTCGATGGCCGCCTTGAGCTCGGTCGCGGACTCGAGCAAGGGAACGCCGGACACCGCGGTGGTGGAATCCTTCGGTGTGGCGACGAGCGGGTTGGTCATCGCTGCGCCTTCTCCTTCGGCGTCGCCGGGATCGCGGCCTCGTACTGCTTGAACATCTCGACACCGGCGGTGTCCTGCTCGGTGTAGGACCGTTCGGCCGTACGGAGGTTCGCGGCGGTCGCCTTCACGCCGTCGATCGCGGCCTTGATCGAGTCGATCGTCTTCTCCTCCGCCGGATTGATGAACGGCGGGACGAAGGCGCAGATCAGACCGTAGGCCTCGTCCGACATCGCCGCGGTGTTGGCCGCCGACAGCACGGTGCCCAACCGCTCGGCGATCCCGTCGACATTGGCCGCGTGCTTGCCGATTTCGGCCGGTACGACCTGAAAACTCATCTGCCATCCCTTCGAGGGGCCGGAGCGTCAACGCGGACACGATGCCAGCCGTCCGCCGCCCGTGTCCGCGCTCTGTGCGGACAGACAACGTTCCTTGCCCTAACGGGCACGATCCACTGTGGACACACGTCGGCCGTCGGCGACGAACGGCGTCAGCAGGCGGAGCAATTCGCCGGGTTTGTCCAGCGGGATGATGTGGCCGCAGTCCGGCAGCAGATGAGCGGTGAGGTCGTCGGTGACGGGACGCAGTTGCCGTTCCAGCGCACGGCCCACGGGATGCGCGCCGATCGCCATCGTGGGCACGGTGAGACGGTGTGTCGCGACCGCCTCAGCGATCTGGCGCGCGCTGACCGGCATGGCGCGGTAGTAGGAAAAGGCGCAGCGCAGGGCTTCCCCACCTGTGTAGGCGTCGACGAAGGCGTCGCGGATCTCCGGCGCCACACCACGTCCGAGAGTGCCCGAGGCGAGAAACCAGTCGACGTACTCCGCCTCGTGTCCGATGAGGACCGTTTCGCCCAGCCCGGGAACGGAGTGGAAGCCGAACCACCACGGCGGGCCACCGGCGAGGAAGTCCTCAGCACCGGGCAGCGAACCCACCAGCGACTCCATCAGGACGAGCCGTCGCACCAGATCCGGCCGCCGCAGGGCGAGCAGGAAGGCGACCGGCGTGCCGGCGTCGATGGCGACCACCGCCGCACTGGGTTCGCCCAGCGCGGCGAGAAGGCTCTCGACGTCCGAGGCCAGCGTGCTCGCGTCGTAGCCTTCGGCGGCACGGGTGCTGTCGCCGAAGCCGCGCAGATCCGGGGCGATGACCCGGTGGTGCTCGGCGAGCGGGCCGATGATCTCGCTCCAGAGCCGCCAGGTGTGCGGGAACCCGTGCAGCAGGAGAACCGCGGGTCCGTTGCCCGCGACGGCCACGTTGACCTGGATGCCGTTGACGGTGATCCGCCGTGATGAGGGCACGTCGCCTCCGTTGTGGTTACCATTGGTTACCAGAAAACCGTAGGTAACTCCGGCGATGCCGCCAAGACGGCACTTTCGACACAGGTGGTGAGCTCCAGGTGACCACACGGCGCGGCGATCTCTTCGACCCCGAATGCCCTACTCGCCGTCTGCTGGAGCGCATCGGGACGAAATGGACGTCGATGGCGGTCAAGGTCCTCGCGGAGGCGGCTCCGCACGAGGTGCGGTTCGCCGAGCTGCGGCGCCGCATCCCCGGGGTGTCCCAGAAAATGCTGTCGGTGACCTTGCACAGCCTGGTCCGCGACGGCCTCGTCGTCCGCCGGGTGGAGCCCACCGTGCCGCCCCGGGTGCACTACGGGCTGACCGACCTGGGCCTGTCACTGGACGTCCCGCTGGCTGCGCTCCGGAACTGGGCCGAAGAGCACATGTCACGGATCGACGAGGCGAACGCGATCAGCGACGCGGCGGATGACACCTCGGCTCAGAGTGGCTCCAGATAGGAGCGGCCGGACCAGTCGTCGTCCTCGTCGTCGTCGCGGGCCCGCCGGGAAGGGGCGGGCGTGCCTTGTGCCAGCGCGGCCAGCTCTTCCAGCTCGGCGACCTCGTCGTCCACGTCCAAAGTGGCCAGTTCGCCGACCTGTCGTTCCAGGGAGGGCAAGGCTTCCGCGGCGAGGCGTTGCCGCTCCTCGGCGGGCAGCGCGTCGACGAGCTTCCACCAACCCTGCGCGTCCCGGACGAATTCGTCCAGGAGCGGGCCGTGGGCCAGCAGTTCGTGCGGCCGCCGTCGCCCGGCGAGCACCTCGCCGGCGAAATCCCCGGCGGCGCCGCCGGTCGCCGCCAGCAACCGCATCATTGTCTGCCGTGCCCGCTCCCCCTGCTCGGAATCGAACGGACCGTGTCCCGTCACAACAACACCCGCTTGCCCTTGGCGGGACATTCGGCGTCCCGGTGCTCGTAGTCCTCCGGCCACTGCGGCGGTTCACCCATCGCGATGGTGGCTTGCAGCAGTTCGTCGAGGGTCTTCTGCCCCGCGAACGAATGCGCCAGCCCGAGCGCGGCGCTGATCAGCGTCTGGATGGCACCGACGACCTCGTCGAAGGACAGGATCAGGTGGATGATGTCCCGTACCTCGCGGTCCTCCACGATTTTCGCGATCTTGCCGCCGCGACCGATCTCGTCCAGCAGCTCGCTGATCACGTCCACCACCCGGAGCCCCCGTTCCAGCCCGAGTTTCCTGCCTTTGGTGAGGATCATCAGCACGATGTCGATCGTCGAGCTGTAGCCGTGCCGGATCTCCTGCATCAGGTGGTACGCGAGCTTCGCCAGCGCCTGGATCGCGCGGCACGCGCCGCGGAAGTACTGCGCGAGCTGCAGCACACAGGCCCGGTAGGCGGCCAGCCAGTTCTTCGCCCGATCGGCGGCTTCCCCCGCCCACACCTCCTGGATCCCGAACCGGCCCTGGTCGATGTTCGCCGCGATGTTCTCCAGGCCCGTCGCGGCGTCGTTGTAGAGCACCGCCTGTTCCTGCAGCACGGTCCAGTCGCCGACGAGCAGGTCCGCGATCATGGTGATGAAGTCCTTGTCGGATCCGGTGAGGATCTTGATCACCTCGGCGACGTCGCCCAGCGACCCGCCGAGGTCGAGCAGTTCCTGCCGCTCCTGCTCGGCCTTCACCGGCCACCAGGCCGGGTCGCTGACCGCCTCCGGATCGGGGCCGCCGTAGCCCACCGGGACGGCGTCGCGGAACGACGCGGCCCCCACCGGATCACGCACCTCGTCCGCCGGGATCCGCGCGGCGTCCGGCTCCGGGTTGAGCCGGTCCAGCAACTCCGCCGCCCGCGCGTCCACCACGCCGTACCAGTGCGCCACGCAGCGCAGTTCGTGCCCGCCGCTCGCGGCGAGATCGGCCGCGAACCTCGACTGGCTCAATGCCGTGCGCTGCCATAGGTCCAATTTCGGCCACGCCGCGGCGAGGAAGCCCTCACCGCGTTCGGTGTCGAACCCCGCCCCGGCGCCGAGCAGCCGGTCGAACCACTGGCGATAGCTGTCGGCACCCGCGCCCGCCCGCAGGACCAGGTCGCCGAGCGCGCGTACCGCGGCCGGTTCGACCGAGAACCCCTGCCCCATTCGTCCCCCTCGTACTCCGGACACATCCCCTTCACCACCACTGAAGTTTGACATATTGCCGCGAAATGTCACATCGCTGGAATGGAGTACCACCGACGCGCTGCGAAACAGGCCCTGGTGCGACACTGGCCCTCGACTCGGGCGAAAGGGGACGGCACTGTCTCGGCAAACGGCTCGGATCTGGTTGCCCGAGCGGCGCCGGAGCGGCTTGAGCCTCGCGTTCGCGCTGCTCGTCGCCGCGTTGGCGCTCGCGTTCGGCGACGACGTGCTTTCACTCGCCTCGGTGGACGGCGGCGTCCTGGTTCTTCTCGCCTACCTCATCGGCTATCTCGTCGTGACGGTGGCCGCGTTCGGCGCGGCGACCTCGGAACAGATCCAGGACTGGGCGTACCGGGAGCGCCGCGGCACGTTCGTGCAGCGCTACGTCTTCGGGACGGCGCCAGGGCCGGGAGTGTCGATCTTCATCGCCGCGGCCGCGCTCGCGGTGGCGGTCGTGTGGATGCCCGGCCTGGGCGGCGAGAGCCTGCCCGCGGGCATGCGCGTGGGAGTGGCGGTGGCCCTGGTCGTCGTCGCGTGGATCTGTGTCCTCGTGTCCTTCGCGATCGCCTACCACGCGGACAACGTGGTCGAAGAGGGCAAGGCGATGCGGTTCCCCGACGAGGGAACCGCCGAGTGGTCCGACTACATCTACTTCGCGGTGTCCGTGATGACGACGTTCGGCACGACCGACGTGGACGTCGTCTCCCGCGAGATGCGCAGGACGGTGACGACGCACGCGATCATCGCCTTCGTGTTCAACACCGTGACCGTGGCGGCGGTCGTGTCCGCCTTGAACAGCGGCTGAAGTACATGAAGGCAACGCGTGAAGGTCCCCTTCCCTCGGCTGAGCCGAGGGAAGGGGACCTTCACGCGCGATCGCTGTGCCTACCGTGGTTACTGGTGCACCTGCGGCGATCCGGAGGGTCGTGAAGGCCCCCTTCACTACCCTCAAGGTAGGCAAGGAGGCCTTCACGGACTACGACCCGACTGCCGCCACCATCTTGGCGCCAAGCGCCTTACCACTCACGACGTCAGGGGCGCCAGGTGTCGTTCAACGCCAGCGTGCAGCCACTCGAAGCGCTACCGGCCCGATTGGCACCCGATTCCCAGACGACGGCGCCACCCTCCTTGCGGATGTACTTGTACTGGAACGCGGCCCCCTTCGGCAGCGTGACCTTACCCGTCCACAAAGGATAGTTGGCGGACGAAAGCGGCACGGCGTTCGCCGGGTTCCACGCACCGAGTTCGGCACGGTCGCCGACGACGAAGATGTTCTGGCCCCACGAAGTCGTGGCGTTCACCGTGAACTGCGCCGAAACGCCGGAGCACGCCGCACTGTACCGCTGCTTCACCACGGACGGCGTCTCGACCGGGGCACCGGCGTCGATCGAGTGTGCCAGCCGGACGAACTGCGCCATCGACCACGCCAGCGGTGTCGCCGCACCGGTGCCTTCGCCGAAGGTGAAGCCCGCGGCGCTCGGCCGGTCCCAAACCTGTTCCGGGATCAGGAAACCGGCGTTCGCCGAGGCCGCCATGGTCGCCAGATGCGTCGTCGCCGAGCGGCCGTTGGCCAGTTCGTATTCGCCGCGTTCACCGGTGAGCAGCGGCCACAGCCGTCCGACGCCGGCGCCGGTGTAGGGGCCTCCGGACGCCGTCTCGCCGTAGCCGTCGTGGTTGTACCGGTACCACATCGGGCCGTTCGGGGTGTCGACCTTCAGGGTGGAGTCCACTTCGGACAGTGAGGCGGCGACGTCGGGATCGGCCGCCGGTTTCACGCCGAGGCGGACGAGGTCCAGGAAGCCCGCGTCGATGATGGCGCGCTCGTCGTGGTTGCCGCCGCCGTTCTGCAGGAAGACGTTCTGGCCGTCGTTCGGATTGCCGTTTCCGTCGATCCGGTGGAAGTACCGGCCGTCGCCGAGCGGGCCGGAAGTGGTGAACGTCCACGCGCTGACCTGCGCCTGCCACTGGTCGGCGAGCTGGCGATAACGCGCGGCGCTCGTGGTGTCCCCGTTGCGTTCGGCTATGTCGGCGGCGCAGATCAGGCCGGCGATCTCCGCGGCGATGGTGGACGGCGAGTAGCCGCCGTTCTCCTCCCAGCGTTCCTGCGGCGTGGAGGGGCCGCGTGCGAAGAGGAAGTCCGCGGACTTCTTCACCTTCGCCCACATCCCCGCGTCGAACCGGCCCAGCTGCCACGCGAGCACGATCGGGAAGGCGACCTCGTCCATCTGCAGGCTGGTCCAGCAGTTGGTGCCGTCGAGCCGGGTGTTCTGCGGGAAGGAACCGTCCGCCCGCTGCTGCACGGTGAACAGGTAGTCGACCGACCGGTTGGCCGCCGCCGAGTCGCCGGCCGCGATCTGCGCGGTCGAGACCTGATAGAGGTCACGAGACCAGACGGCGTGGTATCCGCAGTCCCCCGTGCCGTTCGCGTCTTTCGCCTCGCCCCACGGATTGGTGAGCGATGCGACGTTCGCCCCGGGGTAGGTCTTGTCCTCGTGGGCTTTGAGGGTCATCAGCGCGACGTTGTACTGCGTGGTCAGCCCGGCGCCCGAGATCGACCGGGGTACCGCGGCCAGCGACGAGAGATAGCCGTTCCAGCCGGACCGGTACGCGGTGTCCGCCGCCGCGAAGCCACCCGCGAGCGAGGCCGACGCGTTCGCCGACGCGGCACCGCGATCACTCCCGAAACCGACCGCGAGCGTGAAGGTCGTGTCGGTCCCCACGGGAATCTGCCCCAGCTGCACCAGGTTCCCCGGCGTCGAGGCCGAGTCGTATTGCGCGCCGAGGACGTGGTCGCCGCTCAGGTCGACGTAACCGTCGCTCGCGGTCCCGCTGTAGCCGCTGGTCGCCTTGACGAAACCGGTGGAGGCGGCCAACGCGCTCGACACCGGCCCGTCCGAAGCGACCAGCTGCCCGCCGGCCGTGGCGCCCGTGTCCCCCATACCGCTGTTGTTCAGGGACGGGTTGTACAGCGCGTACAACTGCAGCGGACCGCCGCTGAGCACCTCGAACCTGGTCTGGATCAGCACGGTGGACCGCGCGGGGTCGGCGGTGTGGGTCTTGGTGATGCGATACCGGCCGTTGGTGGCGGTGTTGATCTGCCGGTAGCTCAGCGAACGCGGATCGGTGAGCACGAGCTGTTTGGTGGTGTGATCGCGTTCCAGCTGCGTGAAACCGGCGCCGTCGGACACCACGTACTGCAGGTCCTGCACGTTGGCGGTGTCCACGGTCGGGTAATAGATCTCGTGGTTGATGCCCTGGCCGAGGGTGAACCACACCTTCGACGCGGCCCCGGCGGCGGTACCGAAACCTTCCTTGCCCCCGGTCGTCCAGGCCGCCCCGGTACCCGGTGCGCCCGGCGCGTCCGCCAAGGGCGCGGCGCTCACCGGCGTGGCGGCCAGGAGTGCCGGCACGGTCAACAGCGCGACTATCGCGCGATGCCGCTTCGGTGACTTCATGAGGGTCCTTCCCACAGGCTTCATCGACGGCAGGATTTGTTGTTAGCGGCAACTTATTACCTGAACCGTCGCGCCCGGCAGGGCCGATCGGAGTAACCCGGACCAGTTACGCCGGTGGTCCGGTGAATCGGCTGGGATCACTCGGCGGACCATCGAGGATGAGGTCGGCTGCGCGAGCAAGGACCTGCACACGGGTCTGTCCCGGGTGGTCAGCGGCGAGAAAGTGGTTGCCGATCGCCGCACAGAAGGCGAGTAGCGCCCGGGCTTCGACCTCGTCGGGGTCGTCGCAAAACGTCGCGATCCCGTCGCGGGCCAGTTGCATCCGTCGGTTGTCCACGCGCCGCAGACGTTCGGCCACGGCCTCGTCGCGGCGAGCCCAGTCACGCACGGCCAAATCGATGGGCAGCAGCCGGCCGCCGGAGAAGGTGAGCCGACCGGCCAGCCGGACCTTGTC
This sequence comes from Amycolatopsis sp. WAC 04197, assembly GCF_003947475.1. Lineage (NCBI taxonomy): Bacteria > Bacillati > Actinomycetota > Actinomycetes > Pseudonocardiales > Pseudonocardiaceae > Amycolatopsis > Amycolatopsis sp. WAC 04197. The sequence continues at coordinate 332,151 of NZ_QHJK01000008.1, forward strand.
CCGCGCGTCGCACCCCTCCCGCTCGACACGAGCGAGGACCTCGTCGACGCTTTCGTACTCCCAGGCGTCCAGCATCGCCTCCAGCAGAGCAGCGCGATCGGCGAAGTAGCCGTAGAACCCGCCCTTGGTCACGCCGAGCGCCTTGGCGAGCGCCTCGACGCGCACCGCGTCCACCCCGCCCTCCGCCAGCGCCCGCAGACCTTCTTCGACCCACTTCTCCCGCGGTGTGCGCAATGCGCCCATGCCGTGGCCCACCTCACCTCTCCACTAGTTGTACGCCACCGTATAACCGGCCTAGCCTGCCTTTATACGCAACCGTATAACACGATCTGGGGAGTGGACATGATCAAATGGGCGGGTTGGCTCATGACCCTGTTCGGCGCGGCCCACACCTTGGGCGCCCTCACGGTGATGAAGGCCGCCGGTCACGCCGGCACCTGGTTCAGCGGAGCCCTGTGGCGAGACGATCTCGCCGCCATGAGCCCCGCGAACAGCGCCTTCTGGCTCAGCGCGGCCAGTTTCGGTGTGCCGCTCGTCCTGGTCGGCCTGACCGTGCTCTGGCTGGAGCGGCGCGGCATCACCCCTCCCCTGTTCCTCGCCTGGACGCTGGGGATCTGGACCCTGCTGATCGCCGCGGTCCTCCTGTTCACCCCTTGGCCGATCCTCCTGGTCGCGACCGCGCTCCTGCTGGCCGGAATCCGGCGCAGCGAACCGGCCCCGCCGCGGGATGCGACGGGGCCGGATCAGGTGGTGCGCGGGATCAGCCGACCGGACGCGGCTTGAGGTTCACCTCCACCGTGTTGCCGGGGCCGGAGGTGACACCGGTGATGATGTCGTTGAGGAACCCACAGCCCTGCAGCGGCGGCAGGGTGTAGGAGCCGGTGAGCTTGCCACCGGCCAGCGGGTCGAAGCCCGCCTTCGACTGCAGCGGGATCTGAGCCGGCGTCTTCGTCTGGCACTTCGCGCTCGCCGAGACCGGGAAGCCGAAGACGCTGATCCGCGGCAGCTTGACCGTCACCGCCGAGGTCGACTTGAGCACGCCGTCGGCCAGCGTGCCGGTGGTCTTGCCCGCCGACGCGAACTCGATCTTCGCGTTGACCGGGACGAAGCCCCAGAGCGTGAGGTTCGCGCTCGTCGGGTTCAGCGTCAGGTCGGCCTCGAAGGTCCCGTTCGCCAGGCTGATCGCGGCGTTGATGCCACCGCGCAGGTCGATCGGGCCGGAGAGCTTCTTCAGCTGCGTCTTGCCGGTCAGGTCGTAGCTGTACTTGACGACCGGGGACGTGTTCGGCTTGGTCTTCGCCGTGACCGGCGCGCTGGCGGCCGACTTGTTCCCCGCGGCGTCCTTCGCCACCACGGTGAAGGTGTACTCCGTGTCGGCCGTGAGACCGTCCACAGTGGCCGAAGTCCCCGCCACCGACTTCACCAGCGTGGTGCCGTTGAAGACGTCATAGCCGGTGACACCGACGTTGTCCGTCGCCGCGTCCCAAGCGAGGCTCACGCTGGTCTGCGTGGTGCCGGTGGACCGCGGGTTACCCGGTACGCCGGGAGCCACCGTGTCCGGCGCGGCCTGCGTCCGAACGGTGACGGCGGCGCTCGGGGTCGACGTGTTGCCCGCGGCGTCCTTCGCCACCACGGTGAACGAGTACTCCGTGTCCGCCGTGAGACCGTCCACAGTGGCCGAAGTCCCCGCCACCGACTTCACCAGCGTGGTGCCGTTGAAGACGTCATAGCCGGTGACACCGACGTTGTCCGTCGCGGCGTTCCATTCGAGGTTCACGCTGGTCTGCGTGGTCCCGGTGGAACGCGGGTTGCCCGGCGCGGCGGGAGCCTGCGTGTCCGGCGCGGCCTGCGTCCGAGCAGTGGCGGCGGCGCTGGGAGCCGACACGTTGCCCGCGGCATCCTTCGCCACCACGGTGAACGAGTACTCCGTGTCCGGCGCGAGACCGTCCACAGTGGCCGAAGTCCCCGCCACCGACTTCACCAAGGTGCCGCCGTTGAAGACGTCATAGCCGACGACACCGACGTTGTCGCTCGACGCGGTCCAGGACAGCGCGACGCTGGACTGGGTGACGTCGGTCGTGGCGAGACCGGCCGGAACGCTGGGCGCTTCGGTGTCCGGAGCGGTGGCGGTCCGGGCGGTCACCGGCGCGCTGGGCTCCGACTTGTTCCCGGCCGCGTCCTTGGCCACCACGGTGAAGGTGTACTCGGTGTCGGCGGCGAGACCGTCGACGGTGGCGCTGGTTTCGGTCACCGACTTCACCAGCGTGGCGCCGTTGTAGACGTCGTAACCGGTGACGCCGACGTTGTCACTCGACGCGTCCCACGCCAGGCCGACGCTGGAGGCGGAGGTACCGGTCGAACGCGGGTTGCCGGGCGCACCCGGAGCCTGCGTGTCGGGCGCCGCCTGCGTCCGCACCGTGACAGCGGCACTCGCCGCCGACGGGTTGCCCGCGGCGTCCTTCGCCACCACGGTGAACGAGTACTCGGTGTCGGCCGTCAGACCGTCGATCGTGGCCTGAGGTTCCGTGACCGACTTGACGACCTCGGTGCCCTTCAAGACGTCGTAGCCGGTGACACCGACGTTGTCACTCGAAGCGTCCCAGGCCAGCGTCACACTGGTTTGGGTGGTTCCGGTCGAGTGCACGTTCGCGGGCGTCGTCGGCGCCTGCGTGTCCGGGGCCTTCGCGGTCCGGGCGATCGTGGGCGCGGTGGCGGGCGAGATGTTGCCGGCCGCGTCCTTCGCCTTGACGGTGAAGGAATACTCCGTGTCCGGGGTGAGACCGTCGACCGTGGCCGAGGTGCCGGTCACGGACTTGACGAGATTCGCGCCCGAGTAGACGTCGTACCCGGTCACGGCGACGTTGTCGGTGGCGGCACCCCAGGACAGCGCGACACTGTTCTGGGTCATGTCACCGACGGTCACGGCGCCGGGAGCCGACGGCGCGGTCGTGTCCGCCGCCGCGGTGACGGTGAAGGTGTGCAGCACGTTGGCCTGGCCGCTCGCGGGGGTGCAGTCCGCGACGAACGTGCCGAGGCCGGTCTCCGCACCGGAGGCGGTCAGCGGCGTCATGGTCAGCACCAGGTCGTGCACCGACAGCGTGGCCGTCCCCGGCTGGTCGAACCGCAGCGACGGCGCGGAACCGGTCGCGTTGATCACCAGGTCGTTGCCCTTGGGCGGGATGGGTTGCTGCGGAACCGCGGTCGGCACGCCGACGGCGAGATGCCCCTGCGGGCTCGAGACCAGCGAGGTGGCCAGCGCCGATCCCTTGATGGTCTCGGCGCCGACGAGCCGAAGCCCTTCGGTCGCGGTCGAGCCCGCGTTGGAGACCGCCGTGATGTCGATCTTGGGGGTGAACTGGCCCACCGGGATCGAGTTCGGCAGCGTGGCGTTGATGTCGACCGTGACGTCCTGGTTGCCGATCAACGGGAACGGGCAGCTGTAGACCTGCTTCAGCGGCGGGTGGTTCCCCGAGCCGACAACGGCTTCCGGGGTGACCGGCGAACCGGTCACCGTGTAGGTCTGCAGGACGGTCTCGGCCCCCGCCGCCAGCGTGCAGTCCGAAGTGAAGGTGCCGAGACCGGTTTCGGTGCCGTCGGCCTTGAGCGGGGTCATCACCAGCTGCAGGTTGTTCACGGCGAGCGTCGCGGTGCCGGGCTGATCGAACCTCAGCGCGGGCGCGCTGCCCGTGGCGTTCACGACGAGGTCGTTGCCCGCCGGCGGGATCGGCTGCTTCGGCACGTCGGAATCGACCTTCACCGTCATCGTGCCCTGGCTGCCGGGCATCGTCACGGTGGAGGTCGCCTTCGCGGTGCCCTTGATGGACTCGGCGCCGACGAGACGAAGGCCTTCCGTCGCCGTCTTGCCCGCGTTGGACACGGCGGTGATCTCGATGGCGGGAGTCAGTTTCCCGGTCTCGATCGTCGAAGGTTGCGTGGTCTTGATGGTGACCGAGACGTTCTGATTGCCGATCAACGGGAACGGGCACGAGTAATTCTGCGTGAGCTCACCCGGAGCCGCGGCACTGGTGCCCGAGCCGATCGCGAGACCCAGTGCCACCAAGGCCGCCGTGCTCACGACGGCGATGCCCCCGGCCAGTCTTCGACTACGTCTTCTGTGTTTCACAGGTCCCTCTCCAACACATAGACCACACCCGCCGAAACCATCGGACAAACGATTAATGGCCGCTTTCGCGGGCCCTTCCCAGCGGGCGCGTGTGCACATTTACGGGTATGCCACAGGGAATTAACACACCCGCAAGGCTCGGCAGGCAAGGAAAATCACAGAGCCCGCGCGACCATTCTTCGTCTTTGTCATACGCGGTCGATTCGCCGTTCGCGAATCTGTCAGCCGCGCCCCCAAAACGTCCCCCACCACCCCCGCGAGGGTGGTTACTGGCCAACAGGGCCGCGATCGGGTCGGCCTACTTGCCGCGCCAGGGCGGGACCCAGCCGAGGCGTTTGCAGACCGTGTCGAGGTCGGCGTCGGTCAGGCTCCGGCGATCCGAGAGGTTCGCCGAGCGCGGCCCGAGGATCTGCATCCGGTCGACCGCGGTACCCGGGTCGCCGATGTCCTTGCGGACCTCGATCAGGAAGTCCGCGTAGAGGCGGAACTGGATGTCCGGCGGTGCCGCCCGGCGAGTGTCACTCGGCGATCGCGGCCAAGACGCGGCGCGCGTTCACCGCTTCCTCGTCGACGCGGTCCCGCGTCCGCGCGCGGGTGATCAAGGCCTTCCACAGCGCCCACCCACGGCCACGCTCCCATTCGGAATCGTCGACCGGAAGACGCTCGCGGAACGCGCGCCTGCCGTCGGCGGTCAGCGACGTCCAGGCGATCGCCAAGTCGCAGGACGGATCCCCGACGCCACAGGTGCCGAAATCGATGACGGCCGCCAGTCCCCCGCCGTCGAGCAGGAGATTCCCCGGCGCGAAGTCGCCGTGGAACCAGCGATCCGTTCCGTCCCAAGGGCTGTCCAGCGCGGTCTTCCAGATCTCGCGCGCCTGGCCCGTGTCGATGTCGCCGTCCAATTCCGCGAGCGCGCGCTCGGTCTGCTCGTCGTAGGTGCGCAGGGTGGCGCCCCGGAACCAGTTGTGCTTGCCGGGTCGCGGGCCGCCCGTGGTGTCGATGGTCCGCAACGCCGCCAGGAAACCGGCGAGGTCGAGGGCGAACCGAACCGGGTCGGAGATACGAGCGGGACTCGCGGGCTCGCCGTCGAGCCATCGGTAGACCGACCACTCGAAGGGATAGCCCGCGCCAGGACACCCCTTCGCCAGCGGAACCGGGATGGGCACCGGCAACCGGGGAGCGAGCAACGGGAGCCAGCGCTGTTCCTTGTCCACCGCCAAGGCGTACTCGGCGGCGCTCGGCAGCCGTGCCACCATGTCGCCGCCGATCCGGAAAGTCCTGTTGTCCCAACCGGATTCGGCGACCGGGCGGACCGGTAGACCGGCCCAATCCGGGAACTGCTCGCTCAGCAGCGCGCGCACCTGCGGCGCGTCCACGGTGATGCGCCGGGGCATCGGGCCCAGGTCCGGCGTAGCGCTCTTCGGTCGACGGGAATCCACACTCCGAGTCTCGTCGTGCCGTCCAGTGGATATTCGGCGGACTTCCGGCGCGGGGTCGGGCAGGCTGAAGTCCGTGCGAGAAATTCGACGCGAGGTCACCGCTGTCGCAGGTACGAAGGCGCTGGTCTGGATCGGAGAAACACTCCACCACGTGTCACCGGATTCCACGTTGTTCGGCGAGTACTGCGAAACCTTCGACACGATGGCGATCTCTCCCCGCCGCGACCTGCTCGCGCTGATGACCGATACCGGCACGACCGGGCTGCTGGTCTCGCCGGACGGCCGTCCGATCCGCGAGCTCACCCGCAGCGGTTACAAGGCCGATGCCTACCGCTATCCGCTGGTGTTGTGCACCCTGCCCGACGGCAGGACGGGTTTGATCCACTGTCCCGACAAGTACAACCGGCTCGAAGTCGAGGTCGCCGCTACCGGCGAGCGTCTCACCGACGGATCCGAGCGTGAGCCGAGCGACTTCTTCCATTCGCGCTTGGCGGTCTCGCCGGACGGCCGGTACTTGCTCAGTGCTGGCTGGGTCTGGCAGCCCTGGTACGGCTTGGCGGTCTACGACCTGGAGAAGGCGCTGGCCGACCCTACGTCGGCGAAGACATCGCGATCAGCACGTCCACGGAGGAAAACCACCATGCTGGCCCGATGGTCGCTAGCCGACCGGTCGTTCGTCTGGCGTAGTCAGCTGGACCGGCCCGCAGGCGATGTCGTTCCCTTCGCCGGTGATTTCCTTGCCCTGTATGACCATCCGCGCCTCTACGATGGGGCCACCGGAGACCTGATCGCCGCCTGGCCCGACCTCCCGACCGGTCACGCGGAAGGCCCGATCGTGTCTGCCAGGTCCTTCTCGGGCCCCAGACGCGTCGCCGTGGACGAAATCCGGCGACGCTTCGCGGTGACCGATGGAGAACGGACCACGGTCGTCCACCTCGGCTGACCGGCCGGGCTGCCGATATCCGGTGTCGCGAAAGCCACTTTCGGGACATCTGACGTCTCGAAAGTGGCTTTCGCGACGCAGATCTGCCTCTAGCCGAGGGTCCAGTACACCGCGTGCGATTTCCCGGCCGCGTTCGAAGCGGTTCCGACGACGCGGCCGTTGTCCGTGATCCGGTAACCCTGGCCGCGGGTGCCGCCGGGCAGCGTCCCGAGCTGCCTGCGTTCCCCGTCGCGGAACCAGACCGTCGCCTTGCTCCGGAAAGTGCCCACCACGGTGCCTTGCGAGTCGACCGCTTCGGCGTCGGCGCCGAGGCCGTCGTCAGGCAACGCGATGACGTCGCCGTCGAGATCCCACAGCAGGGCCGATCGGCGCGGCGGGTTGAGATAGCCGCTGCCGACCACGTAACCCGTGGAGCCGATCCCATAGATCCACACCGAGTACGGGCTTGGCCAGTCCAGGGGATGGATCACGCCGTCCCGATCCCATTTCGCCGGGATCGGCGGCCCGCTGCTGGTCTCCCGCAGGACACCGGCGGCCACTCCGCCCTTGTTGATCCGGCTCGCCCCGCTGCTCACCCCTTGCGGCGCCAGCTCGGTGATCGGCCCGCCGTTCACCCACCGCGCGGCCTGGTTCGCCGCGGAGCGGACGGCACTGCCGACGATGATGGTGCCGTCACCGGAGATGCCCTCGGCCATGCTCCAGGTCTCGCCGGGCAACGTGCCGAGGTCGGTGGCCGTGCCATCGGGATCCCAGCGGAACCCGTGGTACTGCTCGGCCGGCGTCAGCCAGGCCCCGACGACGACGTCGGTGTCGCTGATCGCCCACGCGGTGGCGTTGTGATAGCCGGGCGGAAGCTGCAGCAAAGTCGCCTGACCCGCGGCGTCCCAGCGAGCGGGCACGGCGGTGGTCGCGGTCAGCACGTAGCCCGCGGACACCCCGAAGCTGTTGATGTCGCGCACCTGCCCCTCGGTGCCTCCCGGCGTGGGCAGCGCCATGATCTGGCCGTTGGCGTCCCAGCGAACCGGATGGCTGCGCTTCGGGGTCGGGCCCGTGCGCGACAGCCCCACCATCTCCCCCGCCTCGTTGACCGCGAGGACCGTGCTCTCGTCGTCTCCCGGCAACGTGCCGAGGTCCACCGGCCCCGTCGTGGTGGCCCGCGCGGTCCCCGTCACCGCGCCGGTGACCACGGCGAGAGCCGCCACCAGAGTGAACATCCGTCTTCGCGCGACAGGCACACGATTCCTCTTCACGATGACTCCCCAATCCCGATCAGTGGTGTGGATGTGCGGACCCCGAAGCGACACTAATGCACTCACTTCACGAATCGCGCACGTTCCACACGAACAGCCGACCGGGACCGCCGCACAGCGGAAACTCTTGACAGCAGCCAATTTTGACGGTCGCGCGTATCTGTCGACGAAAACCCGGCACATTCTTGACACAAGAAGCGCGGACGATGCGGAAAAGCCGTCAGGAAAGACAATCGGGCCGCGGCATTGGTACGTTCGGCAGTATCCTCGGCGACGCGTCTGTTCTTCTCCGCCGGGGCCGGGGCGACCATCGGCCGCGACGCCGACCGGATGCGGTATCGACGGCGCGGGCGCCGGCGTGCCGCGATGCCGGAACCCACCTCCGTCCTGGATCGGCTACCGGAGTACGCGAACTGACGCGTCAGGTGTTCGCGCCGAGCCGGTCCGCCCGGACGAGATCGGCCAGGAGCGCGGCCTGTTCCCGGTGGTATGCCTCGACGTTCGCCAGTTTGACGTCCTCGTAGCCACGGACCAGATCGGGCAGCTCGGCCAAGGCCAGCAGCCTTCCGCGATCGGCGTCCTCGGTGCCGAAAGCGGTGAGGATCGTCTCCCGGTACTGCCCGACGAGCTCCCGCTCCACCTTCCGGACGTGTGCCTTGCCGAACGGGTCCCAGCGGGTGCCGCGCAGCTTCCGCGCGGCGCGCAGCGCGACGAACACCGGGCGGAACTTCGGGCCCAGCGCGATCTTCCGCTTCATGCCCATCGCGCGCAGGAAGGGCGGGTGGAGGCGGTAGGCGTACCGGCTCCCGACGCCGAACTCCTCCTCGATCCCGGCGAGCACGGCGGGATCGAGCGACAGCCGCGCGACCTCGTACTCGTCCTTGTAGGCCATCAGTTTGTGCAGATTCCGCGCCACCGCTTCGGTGATGGCGGTCGAATCCCCTTCCAGGACCCGGACACGCTCGACGAACTCGGCGTACTCCCTCGCGTAGCGCGCGTTCTGGTACCGGACGAGTTCGGGGACGCGGATGTCCAGCAGCCGCGCGAGTTCCGAACCCGGTTCGGCGTGCACGAGCGCGCGGGCACGCAGGGCGGCCGCCGACGGAGTGGGGCTCGCGGCGACGGCGGCCGGGGCGACCACGGCGTGCAGCGCGTCGGGATCGGCGACGAGCTGCCTGCCGCGCCGGAACGCCTGGAGGTTGCCCGCGACGGCGACCCCGTTGAGTTCGATCGCGCGTTCCAGGCTGGCCGCGTCCAGCGGGATGGCGCCGGTCTGGTGCGCCGCGCCGAGCTGGAGGATGTTGGCGAACTGGTCGTCGTCGAACAGGATCTCCGCCAGTTCCCGCGCGTCGAGCGCCACCGTCCGCGCCGCGTTGTCCGAGATCGCCCCGCGCACGGCGGCGGCATCGGGGAAGGACACCGTGGTGTCGACGACCATCCGGCCGGTCGGCACCTCGGTCGTGGAGACCACGGCCGTGGTCCGGCCGGAGTCCGCCACCGACAGATGCGCCGGATCCGCGCCGACGAGGACGTCGCAGGCCAGGTAGAGGTCGCATTCGCCGGCCGCGAGTTTCGGAGCCTGCGGCGTCGGTTCGGCGGTGATTTTCAGATCCGAGACGACGGCGCCGCCCTTCTGCGCGAGCCCGGTCTGGTCCAGTGTCCGGACCTGCTTGCCTTCGAGCACGGCGGCCGTGGCGAGGATCTGCGCGACGGTGACCACGCCGGTCCCCCCGACCCCGGTGATGCGCACGGTGAAGTCGGTGCCGGAGGTCTCGGGAGCGGGCAGTTCGGCCGCGGTGATCTCCCCGGCCTTCCGCCGGTGTTTGCGGCCGGTGGGCACCACCGTCATGAACGAGGGGCAGTCGCCGGCCAGGCAGGAGTAGTCCACGTTGCACGACGACTGGTGGATCGTGGTCTTGCGGCCGAACTCGGTGCTGACCGGTTGTACCGACAGGCAGTTCGACTTCTCGCCGCAGTCGCCGCAGCCCTCGCACACCCGCTCGTTGATCACGACCTTGGTCGCCGGGGTCTCCAGTTTGCCGCGACGGCGTTTACGGCGTTTCTCGGCGGCGCATTCCTGGTCGTGGATCAGCACCGTCACCCCGGGAACGCGGGCCAGTTCCTCTTGGGTGCTCAGCAGTTCGTCACGGTGCCGGACCTCGACGCCGTCCGGCATCCGGACGCCGCGGAGCCGCTTCGGCTCGTCACTGGTGATGACCACCTTCGCGACGCCTTCGACGAGGAGCAGCGACGCCAGCCGTTCCACCGACAGGCCGCCGACGGCGTCCTGCCCGCCGGTCATCGCGACCGTCGCGTTGTAGAGGATCTTGTAGGTGATGTTCACCCCGGCGGCCACCGCCGCCCGGACCGCGAGGCTGCCGGAGTGGGTGAACGTGCCGTCGCCGATGTTCTGCACGAAATGCGAGGCGTCGACGAACGGCTCCATTCCGAGCCACTGCGCGCCCTCGCCGCCCATCTGGGTCAGGCCGACGACGTCCCCGACCTGTTCCGGCTCCATGAACAGCGCCATGGCGTGGCAGCCGATGCCGCCACCGACCAACGTGCCCTCGGGCACCTTGGTCGAAGAGTTGTGCGGGCAGCCGGAACAGAAATACGGCGTCCTGGTCAGCAGCGGCACGGAAATGCGCTCACGGCGGCGCTGCCGCCGCCACGCGGTCACGGACGGGATCTCGTGGTGCTCGCTCAGCCGGGTGGCCAGCGCCCTCGCGATGGCGTCCGGGTCGAGCTCGCCGAGTTCGGTGCACAGCGTGCGGCCGTCCGGGCCGGTCTTGCCGTACACGGCGGGAGCGCCGGCGGTGCCGTACAGGATTTCCTTGATCGCCGATTCGACGAAGGAGCGCTTCTCCTCCACCACGACGATTTCGTCGAGTCCATCGGCGAAGCGGCGCACGATCGACGGTTCGAGCGGGTGGATGACGCCGAGCTTGAGGATCCGGATCCCGTTCCGGGACAACGCGTCGGCGTCCAAGCCGAGCAACCGCAGCGCCTGCATCAAGTCCAAATAGGACTTTCCGGCGGTGACGATGCCGACGCGGTCCGCCGGTCCTTCCTGGACGATCCGGTTGATCCCGCTCGCGCGCACGTATTCGACGGCCAGCGGCAGACGTTCGGTGTACAGGCTGCGTTCGAGCGCCATCAACGTGGTGCCGAGGAGCCGGGTGCTGGGCTTGTGCCGGTACGCGGGCAGCGCCAGCTCGGGCGCCGTCCAGGTCGGCCGGACGTGCGCGGTGCTCGCGGCGTCGGCCACGTTCGCCACGAGTTTCATCGACGACCACAGCCCGCTCGCCCTGGACAGCTCCACCGCGTGCAGCCCGAAGTCCAGCACGTCCTGGGAGTCGGACGGGAAGAACACCGGCATGGCCAGATCGGCCAGCGCGAGCTCGGAGGCGCACGGCACCGACGAGGATTTGGCGTTCGGATCGTCGCCGACCAGTGCCACCGCGCCGCCCGCCGGGTCGGTCCCCGCGAGGTTGGCGTGCCGCAGCGCGTCCGTCGCCCGGTCGAGACCGGGTGCCTTGCCGTACCAGAACCCGGTGACCCCGCCGCGCGACGAGCCGACCGACGCGGTGAGCTGGCTGCCCATCACCGCGGTCGCGGCGAGCTCTTCGTTCAGGCCGGGACGGTGCACGACGTCGTGCTTTTCGAGCAGGTGGGAGCGGCGGCCGAGTTCGAGGTCGTAGCCGGCCAGCGGCGATCCCTCGTAGCCGGAGACGAACACGGCGGGGGACGCCCCGGCGGCGCGGTCGTGCCGCACCCGGTCGAACAGCATCCGGACCAAGGCCTGGACACCGCTGAGGTAGACGGTGCCGTCCTCCCGCAGATACCGGTCCTCCAACGTGAACTGCTCCACCAGACCTGCCTCCTTCGGCACCCCCGCGTGACGTCACGACAGGAGACCCGACCGCGCGGGCCGTCGCAACAGGCGGCAGTCTATTGGCACCCGGCACGCAAAAAATCCGGCCCATCTTCTCCGCTGGCCGATATCCGTTGCGTCTGCGTACCATCCTGGCTCATGGCGGACCAGCTCATCGACGAGACCGATCGCGAGATCCTCGAACTGCTGCGGGAGGACGCTCGGCGCACCCTGGGCGACATCGGGGCCCGCGTCACGCTGTCCACCGCGGCGGTCAAACGCCGGATCGACCGCATGCAGGAGAACGGCGTCATCGTCGGCTACACCGTCCAGATCGACCACGCCAAACTCGGCTGGGGCATCGAGGCGTTCACCGAACTGCGGTTCACCGGGACCACCAAGGTCGGCGAGATCGTCCGCACCACCACCCGGATGCCCGAGGCCCAGGCGGTGTTCACCATCGCGGGCGACCCCGACGCGCTCGTCTGGCTGCGGGTGCGGGACATGGGCCACCTGCAGCGCACCATCGACGAGATCCGGCGGCATCACCAGGTGACGGGTACGAAGACGCTGATGGTGCTGGAGTCCTGGACGCGCGGTCAGCAGTGGCCTCAGCCCTCTTGAGTGGCGGCCCAGAAGTACCTGAAGGCCCCCTTCCTGTACCTAGGCGCAAGGAAGGGGGCCTTCATGTACTTGGCAAGCGAGCGGCGCCCCGCAGCAGCCGCTCCCCCGTCCGCACCAGGTACTCGGCGAATTCCGCCGGTTCCTCCACCGTGAACCCGATATCCGTGAGCGTCAGAACCACCGCCAGCCACTCGAACGAATCGACGTACGCGACGTATCGGCACCTGTCCTCCCCAAGAGCCTCGAAGCTCCCGTCGACCCGGTGAAGCCGGGCCGCGGCCTCGTCCGCGCCGACGTCGAGGGTCAGCGTGATCCGGAGGGATTTCGGGCTGTGGAAGCGTTCCTGGAGATGCGCCGCGACATCCTCCACGGGGAGCGGACGCGGCTCGAACGCCACCTCGGTCATCGACGGCGCGCCGATCCGGTCGAGCCGGAAGCTCCGCCAATCGCGTCTGCCGAGGTCCCAGGCGTAGAGATACCACCGCCTGCCGAGCTGGACGAGCCGCATCGGCTCGACCGTCCGCGACGACGGGCCGTCCTTGCCCGTGTACGCGAACTCGAGGCACCGCCGAGCCGCGATCGCCGCGGCGAGGACGTTCAGGACGTCTTGGGCGACTCGCGGCCGTTCGCCGGTTCCGAACTCGACCGCGGCGAGCATTTCGTCGGTCCGCCGTCGCAGTGCCGACGGCAGCACACGCCGGAGTTTCGCGGCGGCACGGTCGGCCGATTCGGCGGTCAGGTCCACGCCGGTTCCACCCGCGGCGGCGAGTCGCAGGCCGAGCACGGTGGCGATCGCCTCGTCGTGTTCCAGCATCAGCGGCGGCAGCGCGGTGCCCGCGACCAGTCGATAGTTGCCTCCCGGACCGCGGCTGCTCTCCACGGGATAGCCCAGGCCGCGCAGGTGGTCGATGTCCCGGCGCAGGGTGCGCGGCGGGACGTCCATGGCCGTCGCGAGTTCGGCGGCGGGCCAAGCCCGGCCGGATTGCAGGAGCGACAGCAGCCGCAGCATCCGTTCCCGTGGTTCCGTCACGACACCTCCCGCTAGTTGTGGCCGTAATCCGGCCACAACTCATCGTAGCCTCGGTTCATGGCGAAAGTTCAAGCTGACCGAGGCCGGTGGATCACCGTGGAAGGAGCCCGGACGCACAACCTCCGCGACATCTCGGTGCGGGTGCCGAAACACCGGCTGACGGTGTTCACCGGCGTATCGGGCTCCGGGAAGTCGTCGCTCGCGTTCGACACCATCGCGGCCGAAGCCGAGCGCCTGGTCACCGGCACCTATCCCGCCTTCGTCCGGAACCGGCTCCCCCAGCATCCGCCCGCCGACGTCGACCGGATCGACGGCCTCGTCTTCACCACGATCGTCGATCAGCGCCGGTTCACCGGCAACGCGCGGTCCACCGTGGGCACGGCGAGCGACATCGCGCCGCTGCTGCGCCTCCTGTTCTCCCGCCTCGGAAAGCCGGGCGCCGGGTTCTCGCCCGCCTACTCGTTCAACGATCCGGCCGGGATGTGCCCGCGCTGCGAAGGGCTCGGCACGGTCGACGACATCGACCTCGACCGGCTGCTCGACCGCTCGCGAAGCCTGCGCGAAGGCGCCGTGCGGTTCCCGACGTTCGCACCCGGGACCTACCGCTGGAAACGGCTCGTCCATTCCGGACTCGTCGATCCCGACGTCCCGTTAGGACGGTTACCGGCGGCGAAGCTCGAGACCCTGCTGTACGCCGAAGCACTCCCCCTCGACGACCCCGGCTCCGAATACCCCAAGCACGGCCTGTTCGACGGCATAGTCCCGCGCTTGCGGGATTCGTACCTGCGCAAGACGCCGTCGCGCCTCACGGCCGAGGAACAGGAAGGACTGGCCGGAGTCGTCACCCGCGGCGTCTGCCCGGAGTGCTCGGGAACCCGCCTTTCCGAGGCGGCACGCGGAAGCCTGATCGACGGGCGGTCCATCGCGGACTGGTCCGCCATGCCGGTCGGCGAGCTGCGTGACGTCGTCGCGGCCGTGCGCGATCCGTCGGTGGCCCCGCTGTCACAGGCGATCCGGGAACGCCTCGACGCGCTGGATTCCGTCGGTCTCGGCTACCTCAGCCTGTCGAGGGAGTCGCGGACGTTGTCCGGCGGTGAGGCCCAGCGCGTCAAGATCGTCCGCCATCTCGGCAGCGCGCTCAGCGACGTCTGCTACGTGTTCGACGAACCCAGCACGGGCCTGCACCCGCACGACGTGCACCGCCTGCTCGAACTGCTGGCCAGGCTCCGCGACGCGCACAACACGATCCTCGTGGTCGAACACCATCCCGCGGTCATCGCGGCCGCCGACCACGTCATCGACCTCGGGCCCGCCGGAGGCGACGGCGGCGGACGCGTCCAGTTCGAGGGCGGCCCCGGCGAACTCCTCACGACCGGTACCGAAACCGGACGGATCCTCGGTGTCCCGCTTCGCTTCCGCGAGCGGACCCGCGTCGCGCGAGGTGCCGTGACGATCTCCGGCGCCCGCAGCCACAACCTCCGTGACGTCACCGTCGACGTGCCGCTCGGCGTCCTGACCGTCGTTTCGGGGGTCGCCGGCTCCGGCAAGAGCACCCTGATCACCGGCGAACTCCCCCGGCGGCATCCCGATTTCGTCGTCGTCGAACAGGCTCCGCTGCGTGGTGGCATCCGGTCGACGCCCGCCACGGTGCTCGGTATCGCCGAGCCCATCCGCGAAACCTTCGGGAAGGCCACGGGGAAACATCCGTCGTGGTTCAGCGCGAACGGCCGCGGGGCCTGCCCGGTCTGCAAGGGAAAAGGCGTCATCATCACGGACCTGGCCTTCCTCGACGACGTCCAGACCGCTTGCGACGCCTGTGGCGGCACCCGGTTCAACCCGGACGCGCTCGCCGCGCGCCTGCACGGCCGGACCATCTCCGACGTGCTGGTGATGAACCCGGCGGACGTCGCCGCGCTGTTCGGCGAGCGGTCCCCCATCGGGCAGCGGTCGCGCTGGCTGGACCGCGTCGGGCTCGGCTACCTGACGATCGGGCAAAGCCTCGACACCTTGTCGGGCGGCGAAAGGCAACGGCTGCTGCTCGCCAGGCACCTCGCCGACGCCGGCCCCGCGCACGAACTGCGCCTGATCCTCGACGAACCCACGGCCGGACTGCACGGCAGCGACGTCGACCGGTTGCTCGCGCTCTTCGACGAACTCGTCGACGGTGGCGCGACCCTCGTCCTGATCGAACACGACCAGCGGGTGATCGCGCACGCCGACCATGTCATCGACATCGGACCGGGCGCGGGTGCCGAAGGCGGGACGGTGGTGTTCGAGGGCACGCCGTCGGCTTTGGCCGAGGACTCCGCGTCCCTCACCGGACGTCATCTGCGAACGCGTTCCCGGCGCCGGACGGCGCCGGGAACACCCACCCGCCCGGGAACAGTTCCCGGGCGAGCGCGATGATTCCCCATCGGGCTTTGCCCGACACGCCGGTACCGAACAGTTCTTGGTCCTGTTTCGCGTGATCTAGCCGACAAGTTCGCAGGCCTTGTCGGCCTTCATCGCCTGATCGAGGCCTGGCACGTCGCCGGTCTTGACCTCGGGTACATGCGTGACCAGATCGGCCCCGCTCAGATTGAGGGCGGCCTTGGCGTATTCGACGCCGCCTCGGGGCAGCAGGGTGCGGAACTCGGTCACCTTCCCCTGGAGCTTCCGATAGAACGCCAGCTCGCCTGCGGCCAGTTTATCGGCGTCCTGAGCGATCTTCGGGAGCTTCTCGAGCCCGGTGATCGCCGCGGTCAGCGCGGTGTCCAGCTTCTTCAGCGACTCCTCGGCCTTCGGCAGGTCCGCGGCTGTCTCGATGTCGTAGCCCTTGGCCATGCTGTAGACGATCAGCCGCATGTCCTTGACCGCGCCGCAGTATCCGCCCGCCCAGGAGACCAGTGCGGGATCCGGGCCGGTCGGAGACGGCGGGGGTGCGGGTTTCGGTTCCGGTTCCGGCGGATTCGTGGCTCAGCCCGCGAGCAGGCAGCCGACGGCGAGCGCCACGGTCACTCGGATACGCGCTCTCGTCTGGCTCTTCATCCGGCAGAGGGTAAAGCCGTCCGACGGGACCGGTCCCGACGATCAAGTCGCTCGCGACGCCTCCTCCCGGTCGACGACCTTGGTGAGGAAGTGCTGCTGCCCCAGCGTCCACACGTTGGTGGCCAGGAAGTACAGCAGCACCCCGATCGGTACCGGGAAGAACGATCCCGAGACCAGCATGCCGACCGGCGCCAGGTACATCATCAGCTTGGTGATCCCGGCCGTCTCCGGAGCGGACTGCCGCGCGAGTCCCGACCGCATCGAGAGGAACGTGGCCAGGCTCGCGATCAGCATCAGCGGCACACCGACGGCGATCATGTGGACGTGGTCCGTGCCGAACGCCGCCAGTTCCGCCGCGGGTTGCGAAAGCCAGTTGCCGAGCTTCGCGCCGAACAGGTCCGCGTTCAGGAACGACTGCACACCGGAGTGGTCGAAGACGTGGTTCGAGGCGGCGCCCGGGGTGAAATCGCGCAGGACCCAGTACAGCGACAGGAACACCGGGAGCTGGATCAGCGCCGGGAGACAGCCGCCCAGCGGGTTGGAGCCGCTTTCGGCGTGCAGTTTCCGTACCTCTTCCGCCATCCGCTGGCGATCTTTGCCGTATTTCTCCTTGATCCGCCGCATTTCCGGGGCGAGCGCCTGCATGCGGCGGCCCGCGCGCAACGCGCTGAGCGCGGGTTTGACCAGCAGGAGACGCAGCGTGAAGACGAGGAACACGATGGACAGCACCCAGGCGACGCCCGAGTCGGGACTCGACACGGCACCGAAGACCTTGTGCCAGAACCAGAGAATGGCGGAAACGGGGTACAGAAAGAAATCGAACATGACCAGGTCACTCCGTCGGTCGAAGGTATGCGGGCAGGAGTGACTGCCGCACCTTCGGACGAGAAAGGTCAGGCAGTCGCGATGCCCGGTGACGGAGCCCTGGGCCGGACGCGGCCGCGCGCGTCGGGATCGCGCAGGCTCAGGAACAGCTGCGCGCGTTCGCGCAGGCTGATGGCGCGCACCCGCATCGCGGCGGCCGCCGGTTCCAGGCGGAAATGCACCGCGAGCGCGAGCAGGACGGCGGCGAGGGACGCGGTCAGGGCGGCGGCCAGCCCGAGCGGGTTCGCGACCGCCACCGACGCCGTCAGCGCGGTGGCCAGGCTCAGCGGGTTGATCCCGCCGACGACCGGGAGCACGACGAACAACTCGGGCAGGAACAGCGCAAGCATCAGCTTGAGCCGCACGCCGAAGTAGGTTCGCTCCACGTCGCCGACACTACCGGAGATATTGCGTTGCGTGATCGCCGAGTGCGCGGGCAGTCTGTCGAAATGGGTCACGTGGAAGTCGCGCATGTCGATTACCACCTGCCCGACGGACGACTTCTCCTCGACGATGTCTCGTTCCGGGTCGGGGAGGGCAGCGTCTGCGCGCTCGTCGGCGCCAACGGGGCGGGCAAGACGACGTTGCTGCGGCTCATCTCCGGGGAACTCTCCCCCAGCGAGGGCTCGGTGACCATCAGCGGCGGGCTCGGGGTGATGCCCCAGTTCGTCGGGTCGGTACGCGACGAACGGACCGTGCGGGACCTGCTCGTCTCGGTGTCGCCGGACGCGCTCCGCGCCGCCGCGCGTGCCGTCGACGAGACCGAGCTCGCCTTGATGGAACGCGACGACGAAGCGAACCAGATGGCGTACGCGCAGGCGCTCGGCGACTGGGGTGACGCTCGCGGCTACGAAGCCGAAGTCGTCTGGGACAAGTGCACGACGGCGGCGCTCAACCTGCCGTACGAGAAGGCGCGCTGGCGCGAGGTGCGCACGCTCTCCGGCGGCGAACAGAAACGACTGGTGCTGGAGGCGCTGCTCCTCGGCGGATCCGGCGTCCTCCTGCTCGACGAGCCGGACAACTACCTCGACGTCCCCGGCAAGCAGTGGCTGGAAGAACGGCTGCGTGAGACCCAGAAGACCGTACTGTTCGTTTCGCACGACCGGGAACTCCTCGCGCGAGCGGCGAAGAAGATCATCAGCGTCGAGCCCGGGCCCGCCGGCGGCGATGTCTGGGTGCACGGCGGCGGTTTCGACACCTATCACCAGGCGCGTGCGGAACGGTTCGAACGGTTCGAGGAACTCCGCCGCCGGTGGGACGAAAAGCACGCCCAGCTCAAGAAACTCGTCGCCGACATGCGCCAGTACGCCGCGCGCAGCGACGAGATGGCTTCGCGCTACCACGCCGCGCAGACGCGGCTGCGCAAATTCGAGGAGGCCGGAGCGCCTGCCGCTCCCCCGCGCGAGCAGAAGATCACCATGCGCCTGCGCGGCGGCCGGACCGGGGTTCGCGCCGTCACCTGCGAAGGGCTCGACCTCAGCGGCCTGATGAAACCCTTCGATCTGGAGGTCTTCTACGGCGAACGGGTCGCGGTACTCGGCTCGAACGGCTCCGGAAAGTCGCATTTCCTGCGGCTGCTGGCCGGTGAGGACGTCGCGCACGACGGACGCTGGAAGCGCGGCGCCCGCGTCGTCCCCGGCCATTTCGCGCAGACGCACGCCCATCCCGAACTGCTCGGGCAGACGCTCGTCGACATCCTCTGGACCGGCTACGCGCGAAGCCGGGGGCCGGCGATGAACGTCCTGCGCCGTTACGAACTCGACGGGCAGGGCGATCAGCGGTTCGAGAAGCTGTCCGGCGGGCAGCAGGCGCGGTTCCAGATCCTGCTGCTGGAGATCGGCGGCGCCACCATCCTGCTGCTCGACGAACCGACCGACAACCTCGACCTCGCTTCGGCGGAAGCGCTGCAACAGGCGCTGGAAGCGTACGAGGGCACCACTGTCGCGGTGACACACGACCGCTGGTTCGCGCGCTCCTTCGATCGGTACCTCGTGTTCGGCTCGGACGGGCAGGTGCGGGAAACGACGGAACCGGTGTGGGACGAACGGCCAGTACAACGCGCGCGCTGACTCACTCGGGTCAGTGAAGGCGACACACCAACGGGAAGTGCGTTCGGCGGGTCCGTCGTGTGTTTGAATGCCGCCGCGTGTCCGCATCGTCCCAAGGCTGGAGTTCCCGTGGAGGCCGCTGCCATCCCCTTCGCCATCGCGGCCCTGTGCTGCGCGGCGTTCCTGGTGAGCTTCCTGCGCGACCGGCGCCGGTTGCGGAACGGCTTCTACCTGTTCTTCGCGCTCCTCTTCCTCGGCGTGACGTTCATCGCGCTGCTCGCCTCGGTTTCGCCCGAAGCGGCGGGTTTCGTCGCGGTCGGTGTGATCCTGCTGATCATCCCGACGGTCCTCGCGCTGACGGTCTTCCTGATCTGCAACGGGATCACCATGCTCCGCCGGGAAGGACGCAGGCTCGCCAACGTCCTTTCGCTGCTGGCGGGGCTCGGCATCTGCGCGCTGATCGTCTTCAACGCCACCGTCACGCAACTGGCCTGGGAGCCCCTCGACATCGTCCGGGGCATCCTGAACGGGCTGGTCGTCTACTTCTCGTTCCTGTTCGTCTGCTTCCTCCTGTACTCGATCGTCTACGGCCGCATCCGCACCGAGAAGGGCGTGGATTTCGTGGTCGTGCTGGGTTCGGGGCTGCTGGACGGTCACCGCGTCCCGCCGCTGCTGGCCGGGCGCCTGAACCGCGCCCGGCGCGTGATCGACGCCGAAGCCCGCCGCGGCGGCGAACCGATGGTGGTCACCTCGGGCGGGCAGGGACCCGACGAGGACCTGCCCGAGTCCCACGCCATGGCCGGGTATCTGGTCGAGAACGGCGTGCCGAGGGAGCGGATCCTGCTCGAGGACCGGTCGCGGACGACCTTCGAGAACCTCACCTTCAGCGACGAGATCATGCGGCAGCGGAAGGCGGACTACCGCTGCACGGTCGTCACGAACAACTTCCACGTGCTCCGCGCCGCCCTCATCGCCCGCCGCGCGAAGGTGAACGGCCAGGTCATCGGGTCGCCGACGGCGTGGTACTTCTGGCCGAGCGCCACCATCCGCGAATTCGTCGCCATCGTGGTGGAGCACAAGTACAAGAACCTGGTGGTGTGCGGGCTGATCGTGCTTTCGCAGGTTTCCCGCGCCTTCTCGTAAGACCGCACTCACGTGATCGAAGCCGGAACTCCCGTGATCAGAGGCGGAACACGCGAGTGCGGCCTCCAATCACGCGAGTCACGTCTCTGATCACGCGAGTCACGCCTTCGCTCACGCCACGCCGTGCGCCCGGTCCACTCATGAGACGCATCCCCCACACGGCAGAAATTTGACACGCCGGGCCGAGTTCCCGCCGTCACCACTCAAGCCCGCATGACAAATCCCCGCCATCCGTTTGACAACATCGTTTTCGCCGGGCCATCGTCCTGCGCATGAGCGCTTACACCCGGCAGGCGATGGCGCGGCTGTTCGACCGGACGGCGGAGACCTACGACGCCCTCGGGGTCGACTTCTTCGGCACGTTCGCCGGAGAACTGCTCGACCGGGTCGCGCTCGTCCCCGGCGAGCGGGTGCTGGACGTCGGCTGCGGGCGGGGCGCGGTGCTGTTCCCGGCGGCCGAACGGGTCGGCGCGGGCGGATCGGTGCTGGGGATCGACCTGTCCGCGGAAATGGTCGAGCGCACCGCGAAAGACGTCGAGGATCGCGGCGTCAACGCCTCGGTTTCCCTTATGGACGCCCAAGAACCGACGTTGCCCGACGCAGCCTTCGACGTGGTCCTCGCGTCGTTCGTGGTTTTCTTCCTGCCCGATCCGGTCGCCGGGCTGCGGTCTTGGCATCGCCTCCTCGCGCCCGGCGGCCGCATGGGCGTGACGACGTTCGGCGCCGACGATCCGCGCTGGGCCGCCGTGCGTGAGGTGTTCAAACCGTTCGTACCGCCGGAGCTGGCCTGGACGCTGGCCATCAGGTCGGGGCTGTTCGCCACTCTCGAAGGTTTCGGCCAGGCCGTGGAGTCGGCGGGCTTCACCGGTGTCACGTCCGTGGAACGCGTCTATCCGGTGAAGTTCGCCGACCCCGGGCACTGGATCACCTGGTCCTGGTCGCACGGCCAGCGGATGTTCTGGGAGCTGATCCCGGAAGACCGCCTCGACGCCGTACGCCAGGCCGTGCTCGCGGAGCTCGAACCGCTTCGCGAGCCCGACGGGAGCGTGGTGCTGGCGCAGACCGTGCGCTACACCCTCGCCCACGCTTGACGGCTCACAACGCGAGCCTCGGCCAGGACGCCGTGTCCCGCGAAAGCTGCCGGTCGTGCGTCGCGATCACCACCGCGGCCGGTGTCGTCCCGAGCGCGACGGTCAGCTCGTCGACGAGCGTGGCGGACAGGTGGTTGGTCGGTTCGTCCAGCAGCACGACATGCGGGCGACCGGCCAGTACGAGCGCCAGGTCCAGCCGGCGCCGGGCGCCGACCGACAGTTCGGCCACCGGCCGGTTGCGGTCGTAACCGCCGAGCAGGCCCAGTTCGCCCAGCCCCGGACCGGAGATCCCCGACCTGGCGAGCCGTTCGTCGTACAGCTCCATCGCCGTCCGCCTGCCCGGCAGGTCGGATTCCTGTCCCAGCAGCCCGATCCTCGCCGATCGGGAGCGTGTGACCGTGCCCGTGTCCGGTTCCAGTTCTCCGGCCAGCACGCTCAGGAGCGTCGATTTTCCCGCTCCGTTGGGGCCGGTGACCACCAGCCGGTCGCCGCTTTCCAGCGCCACGTCGACCGGACGCGCCAGCCGTCCGGCCACCGTGATCCCGGTGGCATGGAGCAGGACCGCGCCGCCATGTGACGGCAAGTCCGGCATGGAGAACCGGGCGGGTGGCGGCGGGACGGCCACCACGTGCCCGGCCAGTTCCTCCTGCCGCCGGTGGACCGCGCGGACCAGCCCGGGCGCGCGGGTGGCACGCACATGCCTGCCGGTGCCCTTGGGCGGACGCCAGTTGTCCCGCAACCGGTTCCGGGCGGCGGACAGGTCGTCGGCCAGCCGTTGCCGTTCGGCGATCTGCTCGGCGTGCTCGGACTCCCAGCGGGCGCGTTCGGCTCGGCGGGCCTCGACATGACTCGCGTACCCGCCGCCGTGGACGCGCGGCCTGCCGTCGCTCGACGGATCGAGGTCGATCACCGTCGTGGCGACGTCCGCGAGCAACGCCCGGTCATGGCTGACCAGCACGACCACACCCGGGTACGCGCGCAACCGCTCGGTGAGGTGTTCGAGGCCCGCCGCGTCGAGATGGTTCGTCGGTTCGTCGAGCAGCAGGACCGGATGCCCGGCGCCGAGCAGGCACGCCAGCCGGACCCGGTGGCGCTGCCCGACCGAGAGTGTCCCGAGTGGACGGTCGCGGTCGTCCACGGCGTTCAAGGCCGCCAACGACACTTCGACGCGCCTGTCCGCGTCCCACGCGTCGAGGGCTTCGGCCTGTTCCAACGCGGCGGCGAAAACGTCGTCCGCGCCCGGAAGACCCTCGCTGAGTGCTTCGGTGGCGGCCTCGAGGCGACTCAGCGCATCGCGGACGGCGGCTAGTTCGAGGTCGATCAGCGCGCCGACGGTGTCGGCCGCGCCGAGCGGGATCTGCTGATCGGCGACGCCGACCGAACCCGAGCGATGCACCTCGCCGCGATCAGCGGCCAGGTCACCGGCGAGCACCCGGAGAAGAGTGGTCTTGCCGCGACCGTTCTCCCCGACGATGGCGACCCGGTCGCCTGCCGCGGCGACGAGATCGACGCCGGAGAGCACGGGCCGTCCTCCGAAGGAGAGGTGGACGCCGGACAGGCGGACGTGCGCCGCGCGCACAGGCGCGGGCGAGAGAGGGGATGACATGAAGGAACTGCCTCCGGTGAAGGTGATGAGCAGGAAGAACGAACTCCGGTACCGCGGCTCGCGGTACCGGTGGAGGCGTCGTTCCTCAGAGGAACAGCAGTTGCTGCATCACGCTCACGAGGGTAGGACACGGCCGGAAGCCCCCGCATCCGATTTTCGGAACCACACGTTCGCGCCATCCCCCAGGCATGCTCGCCACGACCCGGACACCCGCTTCCACCTGCGACTACGTCCCGCTCCTAGCCCGCGAGCAGCGCTTCAAACCACCACTTTCCGGGGTCACCCACAGGTGCACCACGACGGTTGCCATGATCACCGGCCCGGCCGACGGTGGGCTTCTCAGCAGCATCTTTCGAGAGGAGCAGGACCGATGGCGAAGACCATGCAGCCGCAGGAACTCATCGACAGTGCCGTGGTCGACCCGACCGGCAACAAGCTCGGGAAGGTGGGCAACGTCTACCTCGCCGACGCGACGCGCCAGCCGGAATGGATCACCGTCAAAACGGGCCTGTTCGGCACCAAGGAGAGTTTCGTCCCGCTCTCGGGAGCGCACGCCGACAAGGAAGGCGTGCACGTCCGCGTCGACAAGGACGCGGTCACCGACGCGCCCCGGATCGAGGCCGACGGCCACTTGTCCGCGGAGGAGAGCGCGCAGCTGTACCGGCATTACGGGCTCCCGATGCCGCGGACGTCGCCGGACGGCCGGATGGACGACCGGACGCAGGGCCGGGGCGACACCGGCCGCGACAAGGCGGGCATGGACCCGGGCACGCGTGCGGATTCCGGCCGGAAGGACCGGGACGCCGAGCGCACGATGACGCGGTCCGAGGAACGGCTGAACGTCGGCACCGAGCAGGTCGAGACCGGCCATGTCCGGCTGCGCAAGTACGTCGTCACCGAGGAGCAGCAGGTCACCGTCCCGGTCAGCCACGAGGAGGTCCGGATCGAACGGGAGCCGATCACGAAGCCGGGCGGTGAGCGGGCCGAGATCGCCGAGGACGAACAGGAAGTCGTGCTGCACGCCGAGAAACCGGTGGTGGACAAGGAAACCGTCGCGGTCGAGCGGGCGAGGCTCAAGACCGAGACCGTCACCGAGGACCAGACGATCTCGGGCAAGGTCCGCAAGGAGCAGTTCGAGGTCACCGACGACGAGGGCAAGCACCGCAAGTCGTGACCGGGAGCGGGCCGCCCGGGTTCAGCGCATGCGCCGGACGCAGGCGGCCGCGACCACGAAACCGGTCGCCACGGCACCCACGATCGCGCAACCGACGCCGAAGAGGACCGCGGGCTCGTGCACTCTCAGCACCGAGACGCACAGCCACGCCGTCGCGCCGAACAGCAGGCCGAGCACCGGCCCGCCGACGAGCGCGCCCCGCCAGCGGTGTCCATTGCGGATGGTCCGCAGCCCGGATTCCAAGTACGCCAAGGCGAACAGGGCGAGGATCAGGCTGCCCGCGCCGAGCGCGCTCGCGAGCGGATGCTGTTCGGTGACGACGGTGAAGGTCCGCGGCACGCCGTCCGCGGTCAGGGTCGCGGTGACGGCGCCGCCGGCGATCCACCGGGTGAGACCGGGAAAGGCGAGATCGGCACGGAAGCCCTCGCCCTCGGGTTTCGGGACCGCCGACGCGGAACCGAGCGGGATCCCGGCGGCGGAAAGGGCGAGGGTGACCTGGCCGGGGTTCCCCTCCCCCGTCACCGCGAACGTCTTGCTGAGGTCGAGGGGCGCCGACGAGGCCGCGACGCCGTCGATCTTCAGCGTCGTGGCCTCGTGCGGCAACCGTTCCGGCGTGAGCAGGGTGAGCACCACGAGCACGATCGCGGCGACGGCCGCGGCCAGCCGGAACCAGAGCACCGAGCCCGGACGTTTCCCCGGTTCGAGTTCCGCGCGGGTCGCCGACAGCGTCGGATCCGGTGCGGGACGCCGGACCGGCCGGGTCGGCCCGTCTCCGGCGGGCACCGCCGCGCCGATCGCGGAGATCACTCTCGGGGTGAGATGCCGCACCGGCACGCGAGAGCGTTCGAGCCAGCCCGGCCCGTACACGGCGGTGGCGGCGGAGGCGAGGTCGGCGGCGAAGGTCTCCGCGTCGCGGTACCTGGAGTCGAGTTCGCGCGAAAGGCTGCGCATGACGACCCCGGCGAGCGGTGACGGCACGCCGTCGATCGGGCGCGGATCGGTGAACATGTGCTGGCGCATCATGCTGATCGCGCCACGGGTGTTGTCGAACGGCAGCTTCCCGGACAGCAGTTCGTAGAGCACCGTGCCCGCCGAGTAGACGTCCGCCGCCGGGCTCAGCGCGTTGCCCATCGCCTGCTCGGGCGCGATGTAGGCGGGTGTGCCGAGGACTTCGCCGCCGTGCGTGACAAGGGTGGCACCCTCGCTGATCACCTTCGCGATGCCGAAGTCGGCCACCTTCATCACGCCTTGCGTGGTGAAGAGCAGGTTCTTCGGTTTGACGTCGAGATGCAGCACGCCCGCTTCGTGCGCCGCGTGGAGCCCGGCGAGCATCGCCAGCCCGATCGCGCAGGCCTGTTCCCCGCCGATCTCGCCACTGTGGAACCGGCTGTGCACCGTGCCGCCGTCGAGCCGTTCCATCACCATCAGATGCTCACGGCCGGTGCGCACGTAGTCGTACACGGGCACGATGTGCGGATGGTCGAGGCTGGCCAGCACGCGCGCTTCGCGGTCGAAGAGCTCGCTGCTGACGGCGTGGTTCAGCACGTCCCATGGCAGCTGTTTGATGGCGACGTCGCGCCGCAGCGAACGGTGGACGCCGGCGAAGACGACCCCCATCCCGCCCTGGCCGATCGCGGGCCCGATCTCGTACTGCGGCAGCGCGGCGACGACCTCGGCGGGTGCGCTCATCGGTTGAATTCCTTGGTGCCGTCGGGAAAGCGGACCGTCTCGTCGCCGCCGGGGCCCGGCGCGGGATGCGGGGTCAGGTAGCCGAGCAGGAACGCGATCACGGCGGCACCGAGGACCACCGGGATCTCGATCGCCGGCTCCGGCGGGACGAGCCGCAGCACCGACAGCGAGACGACGGCGACGAGCCCGGTGCCGAATCCGGCAGGCAGGAAACGCAGGCCGCGCCGCCACCGGTTGGCGGGAAGTCGGTGGCGGGCGAGCGCGAGCAGGGCGGTCAGCCACGCCAACACGGTCAGCACGAGCATCGCGAGCCCGAAAGCGCCGTAGACGGACCAGAAGGATCCGCGGATGTCCGCCACGGTGGTCGCCTCGCCGAGCGTGCCGCGCTGCGCGTCGAGCAGTTCGACCGTCGACGGGAGCAGCCCGATCGCCTGACCGGAGAGATCCGCCATGTCCAGCACGAAGGTCCTGGTGACCCGGCTGTGCGCGGGGACCTCGAACGGCGCCGTGGTGTCGTAGGCGAAGAAGGTCAGGGCCAGCGCCACCCCGGAAACCCGGACGCTGCGGACCTTGACCGAGGTCCCACCACTGTTGGTGGCCGTGACGGTGAGCTCGACCTGTTTCGCCGGGTCGATCATGACCGTGGCGTTGGCGATCGGCCGGTCGTCGAGGGTGACCGCCAGGTCGAGCCTGCCGTCGAGGACATCGTCCGCATCGGCCGGTGGTGAGCCCAAGAGGACCGCGCACAGCCCCAACGCAACCCCTGCCGCGATGACACGTCCCATTTTGCGCATCCCCTGTTTTCCTCGGCCGACTGGTCCGGAATGCTACAGCGAGTACTTACAGGAGAGGGACGTCCCAATGCGTATCGTGGTTCGCCTGATATTCGGCACCGTGACCGGGTTGTTGTTCCTGCTTTCCCAGGTGGGGACGGGAAACGCGCAGCAGTCCCCTTATCAGTCCACGGTTGGTTTGAAACCTTCGAGCGGACCCGCCGGGAGTTCTTTCACCATTTCCTGGAATTTCTCCCCGTGCAAAGGACCTATTTCTTTCACGTGGGAAGGAACGGCCATCACGTCGGTCGGTGCCCCCAGCGGACAGGTCGGGGCGACCGTTCCGGGCAACGCGACACCCGGTGGCCACACCGTCACCGGCACCTGCACGAACGCACGGACCGGCGGGCCGCTGACCGGGAACGCGACCTTCCGCGTGACCGGGACCGTGACCACGGCGCCGCCGACGACGAAGGTGCCTCCGACGACGAAGCCGTCGGTCCCGGTGACCACCCCGACCAGACCGGGAACGACCACCACGCCGACCACTCCGGTCACCACGACGACGCCGCCGCCGACCACGACGCCACCGTCCACAACGGACACTCCCCCGCCGCCGACGGACGTCCCGTCGACGAGCACCACCCCGCCGGGCCCGAACGACCTGGTCCTCGACCGGCCGAGCGTGCAGCCCGGCGACGCGCTGTCCGCGACGGGCAAGGGCTGCATCCCCGGCGAGCGCGTCACGCGACGTCGGACGGAGAACGCGTCGGTGGCGCCTACGCCGACGGCACCGGCGCCTTCACCGCGGCCGTCGAGTTCACCCGGATCGAGGCGGGCAGGCACACCGTCGTCGCGGACTGCGGCGTGCGGCTGACCGGCGCCGTCGAGCAGGTGGTGACCAGTTCATCCGGCGGGCACAGCGGCACCCTGGTGGTGCTGGTGTTCTTCGTGCTGGCCGGGATCACCGTGATCCGTTTCCCCTGAGCTCAGCGGGGAAGCTTCACCACGGTGACGAAGAAGTTGTCGATCTGGCGTACCACGTCGATGAACCGGTCGAAGTCGACCGGCTTGGTGACATAGGCGTTGGCGTGCAGGTCGTAGCTGCGGAGGATGTCCTCTTCGGCCTCGGAGGTGGTGAGCACGACGACCGGGATGGTGCGCAGCTCCGGCGACGCCTTGACCTCGCTGAGCACCTCGCGGCCGTCCTTGCGGGGCAGGTTCAGGTCGAGCAGGATCAGCCCCGGACGTTCCGCGTCCTCGAACGGCGCTTCCCTGCGCAGGAACTGCAAGGCCTGCTCGCCGTCGGAGACGACCGAGAGGGTGTTGCGGATCTTGTGGTGCTCGAACGCCTCCTGCGTCATGAGGACGTCGCCGGGGTCGTCTTCGACGAGCAGGATGTGGATCGGCTCCAAGGACTCGGTCATGCTTGCTCGTTTCCTTCGTCGGGGTTCTGGGTCGCGGGCAGGGTGAAGCAGAACCGGGTCCCCGACGGCACACTGGTGTCGAGCCAGATCCTCCCGCCGTGGTGTTCGACGATCTTGCGGCACAGGGCCAGCCCGATCCCCGTACCCGGGTATTCGCCGCGGCCGTGCAGCCG
This sequence comes from Amycolatopsis sp. WAC 04197, assembly GCF_003947475.1. Lineage (NCBI taxonomy): Bacteria > Bacillati > Actinomycetota > Actinomycetes > Pseudonocardiales > Pseudonocardiaceae > Amycolatopsis > Amycolatopsis sp. WAC 04197. The sequence continues at coordinate 360,449 of NZ_QHJK01000008.1, forward strand.
CTGGAAGATCACGAAGATCCGCTCGGCGTACTCGTCGCTGATGCCGATCCCGTTGTCGGTGACGGAGAACCGCCAGTCCTCGCCGTCCCGCTCCGCGGAGATCTCGATCTCCGGCGGCTCCTCGCCGCGGAACTTGATCGCGTTGCCGACGAGGTTCTGGAAGACCGCCGTCAGCAGGGATTTCTCCCCGTGTACAGCGGGAAGCTCGCCGTGGGTGACCCGGGCGCCGGACTCGGCGACCGCGTCTTCGAGGTTGCCCAGCGCGGCGTCCAGCAGGTCTCCGGACTCCAGCAGGACACTTTCCCCCGGGCGGCGACCGACGCGGGAGAAGGCGAGCAGATCGTTGATCAGCGCCTGCATCCGTTTCGCGCCGTCGACGGCGAAACCGATGTACTGGTCCCCGCGTTCGTCCAGTTTTCCCTGGTACCGCTTCTGGAGCAGCTGGCAGAAACTGGCCACCTTGCGCAGCGGCTCCTGGAGGTCGTGCGACGCGACGTAGGCGAACTGCTCCAGGTCCGAGTTCGACCGCTCCAGCTCACGGGTCCGGGTCACGATCAGTTCCTGCGCCCGCTCCAGCAGCGCGACCTCGTCGAGGATCCGCGAGCGCAGCGACTCCACATCGGACGCCAGCTCCCGCATCTCCTTCGGACCGGAGCCGCGGACCTCGCGATGGACGTCGGTCTGCGCGACATCCCGGACCTCGGTGGCCAGCTGACGGATCGGCTTGATCAGTTTCCGGTGCAGGACAAGGAAGACCAGCGCGAACGCGGCACAGAGCAGCACAGCGATCACGATGAGCATGGCCCGCAGGACCTCGGCGGCGGCCGACAGGTCTTCCCGCGCGTCCAGCCGGTCGGCCTCCAGGCGGTTCTGCAACACGCTCAGGGCCGCGCGGACCTGGTCGAACAGCGGTTTGCTCGCGTCCACCTGTGCGCCGGTGGCCGGTGCCCCGGCGAGCACGGGTTCGATGACCGTGTTCCGCCACGTCGCGGCGGCGCTCAGCACCCGGTCCAGATCGGCACCGATCGCGGTACCGGAGACTGCACCGAGCCGCCGCAACTCGGCGACGGCCGCGTCCTGGGCCCTCAGTCCGTCCCGGTACGGCTCCAGGAACTCGGGACGTCCGGCCAGGATGTAGCCGCGGACACCGGTCTCCTGGTTCAGCATCGCCGTCGAGAGCGAGGTGGACTGCAGCACCTGCGGACCGGTGACGTCCAGCAGCCTGGCGCGCGAATCGGTGAGGTTCGTCAAGGCCAGGGCGCCGGCCACGATCGCGCTCCCGAGCAGCAGACCGGCGATCACCCCGGACAACACCGCCCAGCGGCTGATCGACCAAACGGGCTTCGTCACGACTGCTCACCGGAATCGAACGTGAGCAACGCCAGCGCGACGTCGTCGTCCAGCGGACCGCCGTGCAGGACGTCCATCTCGCTGATCAGATGATCGAGCGCCGCGGCGGAACCACCCTCGGCGTCCAGGCTGTTCAGCGCGGCGGCGGCCATCCGTTCGAGCCCGACCCGTTCGCCGCTGCCTTCGACCCGTCCTTCGAAAAGGCCGTCGGTGTACAGCAGCAGTGACCATCGCGGTCCCATCGGCACCGTCAGCTCTCGCCATCCCGCACCCGGCGCCACGCCGAGCGGCGGGCCGAGTTTTTCCCTGGACAGCAGCCTGCCGCCCGAGTCGTCGACCAAAAGCGGCTGCGGATGCCCGGCCAGTGCCATCTTCAGCGAGCGGCGGTCCGGAGCGACCGTGATCATGCAGACGGTGGCGAACAGCGGCCCCAATGCCTCGTGCCGCAGCATTTCCTCCACCAACGCCAGTGTTCCCGCCATCGGCAGCCCGGCGAGCACGACCGAACGCCACGCGATCCGCAGCGCGACACCGAGCGCCGCTTCGTCCGGACCGTGTCCGCACACGTCCCCGATGACCAGCTGCAGGGTGCCGTCGGGGAGTTCGACGGCGTCGTAGAAGTCGCCGCCCAGCAAGGCCCCGTTCCGGCCGGGCCGGTATCGCACCGCGAGCCCGAGCCGGGGATCGGTCACCAGCGGGGTCGGCAGCAGGCCGCGTTCGAGGCGCGCGTTCTCCCTCGCCAGCAACTGATGCTGCAGGAGTTGCTGCTCGATGCGTTCGGCACGGCTGCGTTCCCAGGAATACCGGAGGGTCCGCGCCAGAAGCCTGCCGTCGACATGCTGTTTGACCAGGTAGTCCTGGGCACCCGCGCCCAGCGCCGCCACCCCGGTGGCCTCGTCCTCCTGGCCGGTCAGGACGATCACCGCAGTCGACGGCGCGTGCTGCCGGAGCCTGGTCAGACCGGTCAGGCCCGTCGCGTCCGGAAGCTGGAGATCCAGGAGCACACAGTCGGCGGTGATCGGCCGCGCAAGTGCCCGTTGGAGCGTCGTCACCCTGTCGAGGACGACCTGCTCCAGGTTTTCGACGGCGTCCGCGAGCATCTCTTCGACCAGGAGCGCGTCGCCGTCGTCGTCCTCGACCAGCAGGACATGCAACCGGGTCGGCTGAGTGGAAGGTCTACGGGGCGGGGACTGCTCGCCGTGACGCACGGCGTTGGACACGGACAGCCACCTTTCCTCACCGGCTTTTCCGGCGTGCGAACAGAAGACGGCTGTCTTCTCAACCACCGGGAGCGTACCGGCCGTACGGGACATGCCGCCGGTGCGGACCACCGACACGCCAGGTTTCCCACGGTCAGGGACCGCGTGGCGGCCGGGGCGGACGCATCGCCGCACCCACCAGGACCAGCGCGGCCAGGAAGAGGGCGGCGACCGCCAGATCGATCAGGAAGCCGACGACGAGTCCGGTGATCATCGCTCACTCCTGAGCCGTCCGGGCGGCTTCGCGACGGCGTGCGTACAGGCTGGTGAACGAGACCGTGACGAGGACGGCGATGATCACGCCCAGCGAGGCCGGGGTCGGGACCTGCGGCACCGACGGCCAGATCCCGTGAGCCCAGTGCAGGACCAGCTTCACGCCGATGAAGGCGAGGATGATCGCGAGGCCGTGGTTCAGGTGGACCAGCTTCGCGAGCGCCGAGTGGAGCACGAAGTACAAGGCACGCAAGCCCATCAGGGCGAAGGCGTTGGTGGCGAACACGAGGTACGGGTCTTCGGTGATGCCGTACACGGCGGGCACGGAATCGACCGCGAACACCACGTCGGTCGCGAAGACCGCGACGACCACGACCGCCAGCGGGGTGAGCGCGCGGCGTCCGTGTTCACGCACGGTCAGCCGGGTGCCGCGGTAGTCGTCCGTGACCGGCATCAGCTTGCGCAGCAACCGGACCGACCGCAGCTGCGAAAGGTCCAGCTCGCTCTGACCGCCGGACATGGCCTCGCGCAGGATCTTGACCGCCGAAGCGAACAGGATGACGCCGAAGACGAGGAACGCCCAGGTTCCCGCCGAAAGCATGGCGGCACCGGCCGCGATGAACACGCCGCGGAGCACCAGCGCGCCCACGATGCCGTACAGCAGCACACGTTGCTGCACCTCGGCCGGGACCGCGAAGGCGGCGAGCAGCAGCATGAAGACGAACAGGTTGTCGACCGACAGGGATTTCTCGACGACGAACCCGGTCATGAACTCGAGCGCCTGACCGCCGCCGAACTCGAGCCACAACCAGAGCCCGAACACCACCGGAAGCGCCAGGTAGAAGACCGACCAGCCGGCGGCCTCGCGCATCGAAACCTCGTGCGGACGCCGGGTCACCGCGAAATCGGCGACGAGCAGTGCCAGCAGCACGGCGATGCTGATCGCCCACAACGCCGGCGATCCCACGGTTGCCACGGACTCGGGCATGGAGCCTCCTCGAACTCGAAGTTCGAGGTCTCCTTCACCCCGGTGGGGCGGCCTCCCGGGGACATCGGCGGGATGTCCGTACTGACCGGGCAGGCTCTTGGGAAGTACTCCCCTCGTCGGTCCAGTATCGCATTTAGTAAAGAGATATTAAAGCGGGGGTCAAGCCGGACCCTCCCGCAAGACGCCGCGCACCGCGTCGACGGACAGGTCGTCCCAGGGGAATTCGGCCATCCACCAGGTCGCGCCCGCCCGTTCATAGGGCGCGAGATCCGTGCCCGCGGGCACCCCGATGGCGAAGTCGTACGGCCTCTCGTCGCCTTCGCGCAGCGCCGTGATCGTCTCGACCGCCTCGGCGAACTCGTCCGCGTGCGGCAGGTTCACCGGGAAGAACCCGTCGTACCGCGCGGCCCGGCGCATCGGCTTCGTCTTCCCCGGGAAACCGGCCAGCCACACGGGTACCGGACGCGCGGGACGAGGCAGGAAGGTGATGTCGTCGACCGTGTAGTGCACGCCGTGGTGCCGAACGGGCTCGCCGGACCAGGCAGCGGTGAGGATCTCGAGCGACTCGTCGAGCATCTCTGCGCGCTTGCGATCGTCCGGTTCGTCGCCGGTCCTCGAGAACTCCTCGCCGAAACGGTCGCTGCCGAGCCCCGCGCCGAGGATCAGCCGTCCGCCGCCCAACCGGTCCAACGTGGCCGTCTCGCGGGCGAGCTTGACCGGACGGCGGCGGGCCAGCGGCGTGACCATCGGGCCGAAGGCGAGATTCTCGGTGGCGGACGCGACGGCGGCGAGGGTGATCCACGGATCGGCGATCGCGCGCACCGGCTCGCGCCAGCGGACGTGGTCCCAGACGAACAAGCCGTGCCAGCCCGCTTCTTCGGCTTCGGCGGCGAGACGCGCGACGATCACCGGGTCGGCCAGGTCGTCGAAAATCGGCAGCCAGAGTGCTGAGCGCAGAGTCATGCCTGCGACCGTACGGACCGGCACCGACAGTCGGGGCGGTTTCCGACTCTTGGGGGTCGCGAGTCATCCTCGACGGACCAGGCGACGGCTAATCGTCGGGTGCCACCGAGATCGCCGATCCGGGTATCTTGAACCGATGTGGCTACCGTTCGTCACCGCTGCCGTCGGCTCGTTCTTCGGCTCCGTCGGCGGATTCCTCTCCGCACTGACGATGGCGAGAAGAGCCGAGCGGTACAAGACCACCACAGACCTGATGAACGAGTATTTTTCCATCGACTTCACGCATCACCGCGAGTCGCTTTTCCAGACGGGACGCCGACTGGTCGCCGGCGATGTGGACGTTGACGACATCGCTCTCGGCTTCTGGTTTCCCGGAGGCCTTTGCTACATCGGAGAAACCTATGCGTCACTCACGGAACATCAACATCTGACCGTCTATATCGGCTATATGGTGAGGCTCGCCGATTCAGTCAGCAGACGGCGAGTTGACTTGACGACCCTTCAAAACGGCCTTGGGACCGAACTGCTTTGGGAATACGGTCTAGTGAGCAAGGTGGCCCACGCGGCCACAAGGCAAGCTGACGAGGCCGGCGCGCCGGCACCCAGCTGGCCAGATTCGGTCAAGACGGTCCATGACTCCGTCTTGGCACCAAGGATCGCCAAGCAGCACCGGAATCGCCAGGAGAAGTGACCACCCTTGCTCGCCTGATACAGGTGGTGCGCGCAGCGATCGGCCCAGGTTGACAACCCCACTAGAGTTCAACCAGGGCATTGATTAACCTCTCGGTTGAATAACTGCGGAAGAGAACCACGATGACCGACCTGACGATCACCCGTCTCCTCGACGCGCCGCGCGAGCTCGTCTTCCGCGTGTGGACCGATCCGGACCATCTCGCCCGGTGGTGGGGCCCGGCCGGCTTCACCAGCAAGTCCTGCACCGTCAACCTCACCGAGGGCGGCAAGTGGCGCACCTGCATCAGCGACGGCGAGACCGTGCTGTGGATGTCAGGCGTCTACCACGAGATCGTCCCGCCGGAGCGGCTCGTCTTCAGCTTCGCCTGGGAGGAGCCGGAAGGCTTCCGCGGGCACGACACGCTCGTCACGGTCGACTTCTCCGACCTCGACGGCAAGACGGAAATGTCGTTCCACCAAGCGATCTTCGAGACCGTGGCGGAGCGCGACAGTCACGTCGAAGGCTGGCAGTCCTGCTTCGGCCGCCTCACGGAGCATGTAGCAGATGTGAGCGGTCGATGAGATCGCTCATGGCCCGCCGAAACTCGCTTCGCCGCTTCTCGCTCCATCCGTCGGTGAGCTGATCGAAAACCTGTTCCTGCCAGCGGTGGGCCTGGTCGAGCATGGCCCGGCCCGCCGCCGTCAGCGAAACCTCGCGACGGCGCCCATCGCTCCGCGAGGCCTCCATGGCCAGATGCCCCGCCTCGATCGCGGCCTTGACCAGCCGAGACGCGCCGCTCTGGTCGAGGCCGATCTCGACGGCGATCGCGTTCACCGTCGTCCCGGCCCCGCGCTCGGCGAGGGAGTGGGCCGCCTCGCAGACGAGGACGAGACGCCCCTGATCGGCGACGGCCGCCGTCCGGCGCGACCAGTGCCGGACGAAGGCGAACAGCGCCTGACCAGGACCTGGGGCGCTCATTCGGTCGCCGCCATCTCGCGGCAGAGGTACGCCAGTTCGAGCGCCGACTTCAGATCGGGCAGCCGGAGCGCCGCGGTGACCTTGCCGCCACCCACCCGGAACACGGTCGCCACCCGCGTCGGCCCCGCGCTTTCGGGCCAGGTCGCGTCCTCCTCCACCACCATCAGGCGATCGCTGACGGGATGCCACGATCGCGGTTTCAGCCTGATCCCCGACCGATCCACCCAGTCGGCGAACTGCGCGGACGTGATCGGCCCGGCGCCTTTCGGCCCGAGGACCACGACGGGATCCCCGACCGCGGCCGCCGATCGCCTCAGGTCGCCTGCGTTGACGCTCTCGTGCCACTCGTTGATCGCCATCTCGAGTTCCATGGCTCAACTATATGCGAAACGCATACATTTAGCCCACGGATCGCAGCACCTGCCGGGCCCTCGCGACCCCGTCCTCCTCCCGTAGCCGCGCCGCGACGTACTGCGCGCCGCGGCGGAACAGGAGGTTGCCGGACAGCTCCAGCAGCCGCGCGGTCAGCGAGTCCGCGGTCAGCTCCCGCAGTGGCAGTGGACGTGGCCCTGCCCCGAGCCGGAAAACCCGGTCGCCCCAGTAAGGCTGGTCGGAGAAGACCGGGCATACCAGTGAGGGAACGCCCGCGCGTAACGCCGCCGCGGTCGTGCCCGCGCCACCGTGGTGCACCACCGCCGCGGTGCGCGGGAACAGCCACGCGTGCGGAACGTCCCCGACGGTCAGCAGATCGTCGTCGCCGTCTGCGGCATCGGTACCGAGCAAGCCGCGCAACCCCACGCGGCGCAACGCCGTGCGGACGGTCGCGAACGTCCGTTCCGCCTCCGACGGCCGCATGCTGCCGAAACCGACGTACACCGGAGGCGGCCCGGACGCGAGGAAATCACGCAGGCGCGGATCCGGCCGCCAGGCGGCGGGCGCCTCGAGGAACCAGTAGCCGGTGACGTGGACCCGCGCGGGCCAGTCCTTCGGCCGGGGCACCACGGCGTCGGAAAACCCGCACAGCACCGGGGTTTCCGTTCGACGCGGCCCGCGCAAACCGGCCGAGGGCAGGCCGAGTGACCGCTCGCGCCATCGGTCCACCTCCGGCCGCAGCACCTGCCACGCGACGGTGTCGACGGCGCGGAAGCTCAGCCGCCTGCCGCACGGCCCGGTCTTGGCCGCCCACGGCACCAGCGGATGCGCGAAAGCCCCTGTCGGAATGCTGGGCTGGTAGTGCAGTTCGACGTCGGGAACGCCGAGCGACGCACCCAGATGCGCGCCGAGGAATCCCAGTGTCGGGGCGAGTACGAGGTCCGCTCCCGCCGATCCCTCGTGGACGTCGGCCAGCAGACGCTCCATCACCGGGGCCAGCGCGCCGCGCAACCCGCGCAGGAAGGTCGCGGACGTGCGCCCCTCCGTCCATTCGCGTCCGCCGTCCGAACCGAGGATCTCCGCGGGATCGGCCGAAAGCGGCGCGAAATCCAGGCCGTGCGAGGTCACCAGGGTCCGGAACCGTTCGGCCGCCAGCACCCGCACCCGATCGCCGTCGAGACCACGCCCCAAGGCGATGCACGGCTGGACGTCGCCCCGCGAGCCGGGAGCGACGATCACGACCAGCCGGCTCATCGTTTCGCCGCCGTCAGCCGGTAACGAAGCCGGAACGGCAGGTTCGCCAGCACTGCGGCGATCCGCGCGTCCCTGCCCACCAGATACCGCGGCGCGAAACGGCGTGCGGTCAGCGCGTGGACCACGACCCGCGCCGCCCGCTCGGGCGGCACCCCGTTCCGCGCGGACCGTTCCGCGCTGCGCTCGGCCTCGTCCAGTTGCGCCGCATACCTTTCCCGCGCGGCTTCCGGCAGTGCGGCACGCACCTCTTCGGCGGCGGCGCGGGCACGCGGCCAGATCGAGGTCGCGACGGCGCCGGGTTCGACGAGGACGACGCCGATCCCGGACGGGGCCAGCTCGGCGCGCAGGCTGTCGGTCAACCCGACCAAGGCGAACTTCGACGTGTGATATGACCCGACCATCGGCCCCGCGATCCGCCCGCCCATCGACCCGACCGTGACGACCCTGGCACCGGACGCGGCGCGCAGCGCGGGCAGCATCGCCTGCGTGACGGCCAGCTGACCGGTGACGTTGACCTCCAGTTGCTGCCGGAAATCGTCGAGCGGGACGTGTTCCAACGGTCCCGGCCGGGCCATCCCGGCGTTGTTCACCAGTCCACGCAACGGGCCCGCCGCCGCGACCTTCTCCCCGCACTCCGCGATCGACGCCGGATCCCGCAGATCCATCCGCAGCACGGTGACCGCCTCGCCGAAGGTCCGCGCGAGGTCCGTTTCATCCGCGTCGGTGCGGACACTGGCCCAGACGTGGGCGCCCCGCCGGACGAGTTCGGCCACGCAAGCCCGGCCGATCCCGCTCGACGCCCCGGTGACCACAAAGGACGGACGGGTCACGACGCCTCCCCCGCCTTCACCGGCGCGGCGAGGGCACGCAGCATCCGCGGCCACGTCTTGTGCAACTGGTCCTGCCAGTACGCCCAATGATGCGTGCCCGCACCGTAGAAGTCCGTCATGACCGGGACACCGAGCCGGTTCAGCCGGTCGGCCATCGCGGTGGTCTGCCCGGAGCAGAGGAATTCGAGCAGCATCGCGCCGGGCAGCACGTCGATCGGCAGCTTGCCGTCGAACGGCCCCGGGAGGCCGTTGCCCGTCGAGAGGTACAGCTCGGTGCCACGCAGGCGATCGGCGTTCACCAGCGGATCGTGCGCGTCCCAGCGCGACGCCTCACGACGGCGGTCGCCCCAGAGCGCTTCGGGGTCTTGCCGAGCCGAGGAGACGATCACACTGGTGAGCAGCTCGCCGTACGGGCCCGTGGGGTTGAGGTTGCCGCTGAACGACCCGGCGAACCTGAACACCCCCGGCCGCCGGGCGGCGAGTTCGACCGCGCCGTAGCCGCCGAGTGACAGCCCCGCCGCCACTCGGCGACCGTCTCCGCGATAGCCCCGATCGATCAGCTGCGGGATCTCGACGGCGGTGAAGGTCTCCCATTGATTGAGCACGACGTTCTTGCCGTAATTCCACCAGTCGGAAAAGAACCCCGCCGAACCGGAGCCCGGCATCACCACCAGCGCGCCGGAGTCGTCGGCGAGCTTCCGGATGTCGGTGTTGGCGGTCCAGCCGCGATAGTCCTGCAGCCGTGTCTCCCCGGCGAGCAGGTACACCGCCGGCCACTTCCGGTCCGGTTCGGCGGCCCAGCCCGACGGCAGGATCAGCCGGACCATCGCGTAGCTCCCGACGCCGACCGAGCGCACGGTGAGGTCCAGCATCCGCGGGTCACCGTCCACAGTGGTCTGGGCCACGACGTGCGAGCCGTCGTCGGCCCTGGCGTCCGGGACACCGCTCTCGGCCCGCGCCGGAGCCACGACGACGGCCGACAGCAGGCAGGTGACGGCCGCGACCGCCCACAGCCGCCTCGAAGTATTGCGCATACGTAATCCTTTGTCCCGGTCGTTCGACAGAATTCGAAAATGTGACGGCGATTACCCGAGAAAGAAAATCAGCGGTGGCGACACGTTAAGCGGACGGGCCGCTTCCGCGCAATTGTCCTGCCCACAATCCGGGAGGACAATATGAATGCCAGGGAAACAAGAAAACCATCGGCCTCCCCCAGTCGGGTGACCCATCACTCACGGACAGTGAGCAACTGTGGCACGGGAGTACCAGACCGGCTCGCATACCAGCGAAAAGTCCGGAAAACGCAGGTCACACCCAGTACACGAAGGACATTTACGTTCTCTTGATGCCTTCCGGTATTCGATTTCCCGTCGTAGCCTTCGTCGTGCCGCCCGGGTTCGGCGTTCCCCGACGCGACCCCGGCGCCCGCGTCCCACCGAAGGGACCACCCCTCCCCAAGGACCCTTCCGAAAGGGCTATTCATGGCTGCCCGAATTCGCGCTCTCGTCGTGTCCGCCGCCGCGGTCGCGACCATTTCCGGCACCCCCGGAGAATCGATTCAGGCCGCGCCCGCACCGCCTCCCCCCGTGGTTCCGGAGGCCGCCCTGCTGCCACCGGAAACCGTCCCGCACGCGTCCGCGCGCGACGGTTTCGACGTGGCCTCGGCACTGTCCACGTCGGACCGTCGAGAGAGCAGGGTCGACGTCGGTGGTTGCGAAAACGTCGTCCACGGCAGGCTGGTCGGCGACGGCGCGGCCGGCCAGGGCTTCCAGTCCCCGGTCCCCGGCGGCCAGGTCTCCGAACTGGTCGCCCGCATGACGAACCCACCCGATCTGGCGGCCTGGGCCGCGCAGGCCGGGCGGTGCTCGAAGGTGACGGTCGACGACGCGGCCGGTACCGCGGTGTCGACCGTCACCGTCCACCCGGCTCCCCTCGTGCCGGGCGCGAAAACCCTTTCCTACGAACAACTCCTGACGCTCCCCGGGCAGCCCCCCGAGCTGCCGGGACTGCGTCTGCGCACCGTCGCCATCGCCGCCGACGACGTGCTGGTCGTGCTTCGTGACGCCGGGACCACCGGCCTCGATCTCGACGCGCTCGCCGTCGACGCCTGGCGGCACGCCGCCGGTCCGCTCGGCCGCTGAACCCCCCGCACCACCCGCCGATCCCCCGAGGAGACGTCATGTCCCTGGCCCCCGAAAACCTGCCCGCCACGGCCGGCCCCACCCTCCCCGACTGCCTGCGGCATTGGGCGGACACCGACGGCGACCGGCCGGCGGTCACCTTCACCGACTTCGCGACCGATCGCGCCGGGCGACGGCGGACGCTGACGTGGAAACAACTCAAGGACCGTGTCGACGCCGTCGCGAGCGCGCTGCCCGTCCGGGCAGGCGACCGGGTGGCGATCCTGTGCCCGCAGAGCGCCGAGTACGTCGTCGCCTTCCTCGGCGCGATCACCGCGGGCGCGATCGCCGTGCCGCTGTTCGATCCCGGGCTGCCCGGGCACGCCGGACGGCTCGCCGCGGTGCTGACCGACTGCTCCCCCACCGCGGTGATCACCACCGCCGCGGCCGAGGACGCCGTCCGCGAGTTCCTGGCCGGCCTGCCCGGCGGCGAGCACGTCACGGTCGTCGCGGCCGACAAGACGGGGCCCGTCCGCGCCTGGCCCGCCCCGGCCCCGGCGCCGGACGACGTGGCGTACCTGCAGTACACCTCCGGTTCGACACGCAGCCCGGCCGGCGTGGTGCTGACCCACGAGAACGTGCTCGCCAACGTCCGCCAGGCGGTCCACGGGCTCGGGATCGCACCGACGGGGACCACGGTGTCGTGGCTGCCGCTGTTCCACGACATGGGTCTCGTCCTCGGTTTGATCACACCGCTGGCGATAGGCATGCGATCGGTGCTGATGGATCCGCTGGCCTTCATCGAGCGTCCGGTGCGCTGGCTGGAACTGCTCGGCGACCACAACGGGAGCTGGAGCGCCGCCCCGAACTTCGCCTTCCACTACGCAGCGAGCCGGGTGCGCGACGAGGATCGCGCCAAGCTCCGTCTCGACCGGGTCGCCGCGATCGTCAACGGCGCCGAGCCGATCAACCCCGGCGTGCTCGACCGGTTCCACGAAACCTTCGCCGAAGCCGGATACACCCCGGACAAGACGAGGCCCGCGTACGGGCTGGCCGAAGCGACCGTGTTCGTCACCACCGGCCCCGGCGTTCCGCCGCGGGTCACCACGTTCGACCGCGCCGCGCTGGGCGCCGGAACGGCACGACCGTCGGACGACGGTCTCAAGCTGGTCGCCTGCGGTGTCCCGGTGGGTCAGCGAGTCGCGCTGGTCGATCCCGAGACTGGCGTCGCGCTGAAGGACGGTTCGGTCGGCGAGATCTGGGTCCACGGCCCCAACGTCGGCACCGGCTACTGGCAGAAACCCTTGGAGAGCACCGAAACCTTCGGTGCCAGGCTGACCGGCGACCACGAGGGGCTGCCGGCCGGCCCTTGGTTGCGCACCGGTGACCTCGGCGTCCGGTACGACGGCGAGGTCTACATCGCGGGCCGGATCAAGGATCTGCTCATCGTCGACGGCCGCAACCACTACCCGCAGGACGTCGAAGCGACGGCGGCCTCGGCCGACCGTGACATCCGCCCCGGCAGTGTCGCCGCGTTCGCCGTCGAAGGCACCGACACCGAAGCCGCCGTCATCGTCGCCGAGCACCGCGGCCACAGCGCGCTGACCACCGAGGACGAGCGGGCGCTCGCCGCGGCGGTCCGGCGGCTCGTTTCCGACGCGCACGGCCTCGCGCTGCGCGACGTCGTGCTCGTCCCGGCGGGCCTGGTCCCGCGGACCTCCAGCGGCAAGATCGCGCGGAGCGCCTGCCGCGACCGTTACCTCGCCGGCGATTACGGAAAGGCCTTGGTGCGATGAGAAACCCGTCGTTCGACACCCCCACGCTGCGCCGCTGGCTGCTCGACACCGTCGCCGGGCACACCGGCGTCGACGCGGCCAGGCTCGAAGCCGACCGCCCGCTCAGCGACTACGGCCTGTCCTCCCGCCAGGCCGTCGGTATCGCCGCCGACCTCGAAGACCTGCTCGGCACCCCGCTCCCGGCCACCCTGCTGTGGGAGAGCCCGACCATCGACCACCTGGCCCGCTCGCTCACCGGCGGCACCGAGCCCGAACCCGAACAGCCGGGCACGGACCGTCGCCGGACCGATCCGATTGCCGTCGTCGGCCTCGGCTGCCGCTGGCCGGGCGCGGACGGCCTCGACGAATTCTGGGAATTGCTGCGCAGTGGCCGCGACGCCGTCCGGACCGCGCCGCCGGGCCGGTGGAGCGCCGACGCGGCCCCGATCGTCGGCGGATTCCTCGACGACGTGGCCGGGTTCGACGCGGACCACTTCGGCATCACCCCGCGCGAAGCGTCCACAATGGACCCGCAACAGCGGATGCTCCTGGAAGTCGCGTGGGCCGCGCTGGAACACGCCGGAATCGCCCCGGCTTCCCTGCGCGGCAGCCGGACCGGCGTGTTCACCGGGATCTCGACACACGACTACGGCCACCTCACGATGGCGGAGGGCGGCGTGGATCTGTGGACCGCCACCGGTGCGGCCGGGAGCATCGCGGCCAACCGGCTCTCCTACGTCTACGACCTGCGCGGGCCGAGTATGGCGGTGGACACCGCCTGCTCCTCGTCACTGGTCGCGGTGCACCACGCGGTGCGTGCGCTGCGCGATGGCGAGGCGGATCTGGCGTTGGCGGGCGGGGTGAACCTCATGCTGCTTCCCGGACCGACGGCCGCGTTCGCCGCGGCGGGGCTGCTCGCCGCGAATGGCCGGTGCAAGACGTTCGCCGCGGACGCGGACGGCATCGCGCGTGCCGAGGGCTGCGGTGTCGTCGTGCTCAAACGGCTGGCGGACGCCGAGTACGACGGGGACCGGGTGCTGGCGGTGATCCGCTCCACCGCGGTCAACTCCGACGGCCGGTCACAGGGTATGGCGGCGCCGAATCCCGTTGCACAGCAGGACATGCTGCGCACGGCGTACCACGGCGCCCGGCTCGACCCGTCCACTGTGGACTACGTCGAGGCGCACGGCACCGGCACGTTGCTCGGCGACCCGATCGAGGCCCGCTCACTCGGCGCCGTACTCGGCAAGGACCGCCCCGCCGACGCACCCCTGCTGATCGGCTCGGTGAAGACGAACATCGCGCACGCCGAGGCGGCCGCGGGGATCGCCGGGCTGATCAAGGTCGTCCTCGCGATGACCCGGGACGAACTGCCGCCTCAGCTGCATTTCACCGCGCCCAACCCGCATATCCCGTTCGACGACCTGCGCCTGAAGGTGGTGACCGAACCGACGCCGTGGCCGCGCCGGTCCGGGCGGGCCACGGCGGGCGTGTCCGCGTTCGGTTTCGGCGGGACCAACGCGCACGTCGTCCTCGAACAGGCGCCGCCGCCGGAGCCGGTCCCGGACCGCGGCGACGTCCGCATCGGACTGCTGTCCGCCCGCACCCACGACCGCCTCACCGAACGGGCGACGCAGCTGGCGAACTGGCTGGAAGCCACACCGTCGCTGTCCCTGGCCGACGTAACCCACACGCTCGCCCGCCGCGACAACGGCGGTCCGCACCGAGCGGCCGTCGTCGCCGGGGGCACGGCCGAGCTGGCCGGGCTGCTGCGCGCCGTCGGCTCCGGCGCCGATCCGCTGCCCGCGGGCGCGGTCACCGGCACCACCCGGAGCACCGACGGGCCGGTGTTCGTGTTTTCCGGCCACGGCTCGCAGTGGCCGGGTATGGGGCAGGGGCTGCTGGCCGCCGAACCCGCGTTCGCCGCCCAGGTCGACAAGCTCCACGACCTGTTCACCGAGCACACCGGCCGCTCGCTGCGCGCCCTGCTCACCAGCGGGGATCCCCTGTCCCTGCCCGAAACGCAGACAGCCATCTTCGGCACGCAGATCGCGCTCGCCGCCCAGTGGGAGGCACTCGGGGTCCGGCCCGCGGCCGTCGTCGGGCACTCCCTCGGCTCCGCGGCGGCCGCCGTGGTGAGCGGCGTGCTCACCCCCGACGAGGCCGTCCACCTGGTCGCGACCCGGGCCCGGCTCCTGGGCACCATCGGGCCGGGTGGCGCGATGGCGGCGGTCGAACTGGCGCCCGAAGAGCTGGACCTGTACCCGGACATCGAACTCGCCGTCGAATCCGCGCCGGGGCAGCTGACCGTGGCCGGGGACGCGGTCGTGCTCGATCTGCTCGTGGCGGAACTCGAAGCGGCCGGGCTGCGGGCGCGGTTGCTGCCGGTCGAGGTCGCCGGCCACTCCGCCCGCGTCGACCCGGTACTGCCCGCGCTCCGGGAGGCGCTCGTCGAACTGGGCGGCCGTCGTCCCACGGTTCCTTGGTACGACACGGTTCTGACCGATCCGCGGGAGCTGCCGGACTTCGACGCCGGGTACTGGGCCACGCATCTGCGTCGTCCGGTGCGGTTCCGGCAGGCCGTGGCAGCCGCCGCCGCGGACGGGCACCGCGTATTCCTCGAAGTGTCACCGCATCCGATCCTGCGGGGTTCGGTGGCGAGGACGCTCGAAGCCGAGGGCATCGACGACGCGCTCGTCACCGGGACCTTGCGCCGGGGCCAGGACGAGGTCCGCGCACTGGGCGCCGCCGCGGCCGAGCTGTACTGCGCGGGCACCCGGATCACCACCGCCGATCCGGACGACGGGGCCCGGCTGGTCGACGTCCCGCCGATGCCGTGGCGGCACGAACGGCACTGGTACACGACAACCGAAGAGGCGCCGTCTTTCGCTGCCCGCACCCCGGAGCCCGACCCGGTGCGCAGTCGTGGAGGCGACCGGCTCACCGAGATCGTCGCCGCCGTGATGGGGCTGCGTGCCGACCGCCTCGACGCCCATGTCCCGCTGGTGGAACTCGGACTGGATTCCCTGATGGCGAACCGGATCCGCGAGGCCGTCCGCCGGGAGTTCGGCACCGAACCCGACTCGGCGGCCGTGCTCCGGGGCGCCACGCTCGCCGATCTCAGCCGCGATCTCGCGCCCCGCGAGAACGAGGAACCGCTGCCGTCGCGCGGTCGCGCCTGGGACGCGGCGGACCGGCTGGTGCTGCGCCTGTGGCAGGAACACACCGGCACCGAAGCGGCCGGAACACACGTCCGGCTGACCGAGACGGCTACACCGGACCGGCTGGCCGAGTTGCTCGCCAAGGGGCTCGGCGCCGAACTCGCCACGCCTGTCGACGCCGCCGAACTCCGCCGGCACGACACCCTCGCGGCCATCGCCGACGTCGCCCGCGCGGTCCTCGACACGCGAGAAGAACGGGGGCCGGTGCACGTCCTCTCTCCCGGCGAGCCCGGAGTCGCGCCGCTGCTGCTGTTCCACCCTGGCGGCAGCACGTGCACCGTGTACCGGCCGCTGCTGGAGCGGCTGCCCGCCGGTGTGCCGTGCATCGGGTTCGAACGCGTTCCCGGTGTCAGCATCGAGGAACGGGTCGAGCAGTTGCTGCCGTTGGTGCGGGAACAACGTCGCGACCGGCCGTACCGGCTGGCGGGCTGGTCGTTCGGCGGGGCACTGGCGTACGGGGTCGCCGCGCGGCTCGCCGATGAGGGCGAGGAGGTCGAGTTCGTCGCGCTGATCGACACGATGCTCCCGCTTCCGGAGCCGGACCTCGATGCGAGGGCGTCGTCGGCCCGGCGGTTCCTGCGCTTCACCGGATACGTCGAGGGGACCTACGGCCGAGAAGTGCGGCTCGGCCACGAGGAGCTCGCACCGCTGCCCGAAGAGGAGCAGATCGAGCTGACCATGCGGCGGGTCGCCGAAGCTGGCTTGCTCAGCCCCGGCGTCCTCCGGCACCAGCGTCAGTCCTTTTTGGACACACTGGCGGCCGAACGCGGCACGCCCCGTCGCTACGACGGGCGCGTCGTGCTCTACCGGGCGACCGAGCAGTACGCGGCCGGGCTGGCGATGGAACCCCGGTATTCGCGCACGGATCTCGCGGCGGGCTGGGCGGAGCTGTGCCCGGAGCTGGAGATCGTGCCGGTCGAGGCGCATCACCTGTCGGTGGTCGACCCGCCCCACGTCGATGTCGTGGCGAGGCATCTGACGGGACTCCTGTGACCACGGCCCGGGCCGAGCGAGCGGTCGACCGCGCCTGGCCGCTTTTGGCAGTACTCGGCGCCGGGCTCTTCCTCGTGGCGGTCGACGCGACCGTGCTGCACGTCGCGTTGCCCGACCTCGTCCGGCAGCTGCGGCCGGGCGCGGCGGCTCAGGTGTGGATCGTGGCGATCTACCCGCTGACCGCCGCGCCCCTGCTGCTGCCGTTCGGCACCCTCGGCGACCGGTACGGGCGGCGGCGCGTACTGGTCGCCGGGTACGTCGTGTTCGGGATCGCGTCGCTCGGTTGCGCGTTCGCGCCGAACGTCCCGGTGCTGCTGGGCTGTCGCGCATTGCTCGGCTGCGGCGGCGCGATGATCATGCCGGTGACGATGTCGCTGCTCCGCGAACTGTTCCCGGACCAGCGGCGTCGTCGCACGGCGATCGCGGTGTGCAGCGGGATCGCGGGCACCGGCTCGGTGTTCGGGCCGATCCTCGGCGGCGTGCTCGTCGAGGCGTGGGGCTGGCGGGCCACGTTCCTGCTGAATCCGCCGGTGATCCTGGTGGCGGTCGTCCTGGCGATGCGGTGGCTCCCCCGGAACCCACCCGGGCGGCGTCCGTGGGACGCGGTCAGTGCGGCGCTCGCGGCGGGCGGTGTCCTCGGGATCGCTTTCGCCGTCGGGCATCCGGGCACCTGGACCACGGCCGTCGCCTCGGGCGTGACCGGGTGTGTCCTCATCGGACTGTTCCTGCGCCGCCAGCGCCGGACCGATCCACCGCTGCTGGATCTCGCCCTGTTCCGGCGGCCGGGCGTACGGGCCGCGGTCGGCGGGGTGCTGCTGGTGATGAGCACACTCGTCGGGCTCGGGCTGTTGTTCGCCCAATACCTGCAGGTGGTGCTCGGCCTTTCGCCCACGGCTGCGGCGGGCCGGCTGCTCCTCGTATTGGGCGCGTCAGCTGTCGGAAGCGTCGTGACCCCGTCCCTGCTGGGACGCTTCGGCAACGCCCGGGTCCGGACGGCGGGGTTCGCGGCGGCGGCGGTCTCGTTGCTGGTCCCGGCGGCGGGTCCGGCCGCGCTGACTTCGCCGGTGCTGCTGGGTGCCGGGCTGACCGGGCTGGGCCTGGGGATGGCGCTCGCGCTCACGTCGAGCACCGACACCCTGCTTTCGGCGACGTCGGCGGACCAGGCTGGCGGTGCCGCGGCGGTGGAGAAGACCGGCTACGAACTGGGCGCCGGTTTCGGGACGACGGTGTTCGGTTCCCTTGCCGCCGCCGTGTACGCGGGGCACCTGACCGTACCGGCGGGCGTGCCGGAACCGGCGCGAGCGCTGGCGTTGTCAGGCCCGGCTCAGGCGGAGGCGGCCGCATCAGGCCTCACGTCGCATTTAGCCGACGAACTGCTCGACGCCGCGAAAGCCGCCTGCACCACGGGGCTTCAGGTGTCGGCGGCCGTCGCTTGTGCGGCGTTCGTGGTGGCCGTGCTCTCCGCCAAAATTCACAACCGCGCGTCCTGACGTTGCACGAACGAGCACTCTCGCTGCACCTACTGGTGAGATACGACCGTAGGGGAGGGAGTGGTGATGTTCGGTGAACGAGTACTCGGACTTCGACGAGTTCTTCAAGCACGACTTCGCACAGCTGGTGGGATTCCTGTGCAAGGCGGGCTTCGATCTCGAGACCGCGAAGGACGCCGCCGCGGATGCGATGGTCCAAGCCTTGGAACGCTGGAGCAGTCTTGACCACCCACGTGCTTGGGTGCGCAAGGCCGCACCCCGGATCGCCAGAGCGCAGCTACAGCGAACAGAAGAGGGTGTACGCCGCGCGGTCAAGGGTGATTGGTCTCAGCCTCTGGATCGAGAGACCGAGCGATTGATCTCCTTTCTGGAGGAGACGGCATGGGTCGCGAGCTTGGTGAATCAACTTCCGACGCGGCAGCGTGACGTCATCGTTTGGGCACTCGACGGTTTCTCACCGACACAGATCGCTGATCACCTAGGACTGTCGACCGTGACAGTCAGATCCAACCTTCGCCACGCCCGCAAACGACTTGAGCGGCTCTATGGGCAACAGAGACCGGCACAGGACCTGACAGAAGGAGGCAACAGTGACTGATACCCGCAACGTGCCGACCTGGCTGTCCCAGGCCAGTGATGCCTTCAATGACTCCCTCAGTCGTAGCGTGGATCTCGACAAGACCTTGGCACAGGTCAAAAGTCGCGCGTTGACGCGCCAGTTGATCGCCGCAGGTCAAACGAGCCCCGTATCGAAGGTGCCTAGCCGCGGCGACGTCGAAAGGATCCCGGTCGCCGCTGCTGTTGAGGGTGATCCTCAAGCGGTCGAGCGGTTGCTGGCGGCCATCCGTCCTTTGGTAGTGCGGTACTGCCGCGCTCGGGTTGGCAGGCAGGAGCGTTCGTTCGCTTCCGCAGACGACGTTGCTCAGGAGGTGTGTCTCGCGGTGCTCACGGCATTGCCTTCGTACCGTGATCAGGGCCGCCCGTTCCTGGCCTTCGTCTACGGGATCGCCCAGCACAAGGTGGCCGACGCGCATCGCGCCGCGGCCCGCAACCGCGCCGAACCGGTCGCCGAAGTCCCCGACGAGGTCGAGGGCGGCGTCGGTCCCGAGCAGCGTGCTCTCCAAGGCGAGCTGAACGAGCGCATGTCGCAGCTGCTGCGCGTCCTTCCCGACAAACAGCGTGAGATCGTGGTCCTGCGGGTTGTCGTGGGATTGTCCGCCGAAGAGACGGCAGAGGCCGTGGGGTCCACCCCCGGCGCCGTCCGGGTGGCCCAGCATCGCGCCCTCGCGCGCCTACGTAAGGTTCTGGCCGCTGAGGAGGTGATCTGAGCAACCACCGGGCTTCCTGGTCAGCTCGGGCGCGCCTCGTCGGTGAACTGCCCGGCGAACTCCCCGGTCGGCGGGATCTCCTGGATCACGTCGATCAGGACGCCGTTGGGGTCGGCGACGATGAAGTGCCGCTGCCCGAACTCCTCGCTGCGCAGGGAAAGCGCCTCGGGGAGCCCGGCCTCTCCGACCAGCCGCCGGTACTCGGCGTCGACGTCTTCGACCTCGAAGTTCAGCAACAGTCCCTGCACGGGTTTGCCCGCCCCGCCGGGAATGGTGTCGTGCCCCGGGGCGAGGATCGCGAGCTCCCACTCACCACGTTTCAGGCTGACGTACCAGTCGGCCTCGAAGGTGAGCTCAAAGCCGAAGTGATCGCGGTAGAAGTCCCGTGTCTCGGCGATCTTCTCGGTCATGAGAACGGGATAGAAGCTGGTCAGACGCATGGTGCCGCCTTGTCTCGTGAACAATACCGACCGTCGGTTTGTTTTATCGAAGTTAGCCAACCGACGGTCGGTATGTCAAGATCCGGGCATGGCCCGCACGAAACAGCAGCAGCGCGAAGAGACGATGGAGGCGTTGACCGCCACGGCCCGGCGGCTGTTCGCCGAGCACGGGTACGGCAAGGTCGGCCTGGAGACCATCGCGCAGACCGCCGGCGTCAGCAAAGGCGCGCTCTACCACCACTTCAGCAGCAAGGCGGAACTGTTCCGGCACGTACTCGGCGTCGTGCAGCACGACGTCGGCGAGCAGATCGCGCGGGCCGCGGACGCCGCGCCGGACTCGTGGGCCGGACTGCTCGCCGGCTGCCGCGCGTTCCTCGCCGCCGCGACCGATCCGGAGACCCAGCAGATCATGCTGCTGGACGGTCCGTCGGTGGTCGGCTGGCAGGACTGGCGCGAACTGGACGCGGAGTCGTCCGCCCGGCACCTCGCCGAAGCCCTGACCGGCCTGATGACCGAGGGTGTCCTGGCGAAGCGCCCCGTCGAACCGTTGGTACGCCTGCTTTCCGGCGCGATGAACGAGGCCGCCGTCTGGCTCGCCCACTCCCCCGACCCGAAGGCCGACCTCGCCGCGACCATGGACACCCTGACACCGATGATCGAAGCGCTCCGCTGAGCCGAACTCGCGTGATTAGAGGCGTAACTCGCGTGATTGGGGCCGGATCACCGAGTTCGGCGTCCAATCACGCGAGTTACGGCTTCAATCACGCGAGTCACGTGTTCGGGCACAACGCGAAAAGGCCCCACCCGGTGCCGGGTGGGGCCTTCACTGCGGTGGGCGATACTGGGATCGAACCAGTGACCTCTTCGGTGTGAACGAAGCGCTCTCCCCCTGAGCTAATCGCCCGTGGTACGAACTTCGGTCCACCGGAGGAAGCGAACCTGGTGCGCGATACTGGGATTGAACCAGTGACCTCTTCCGTGTCAGGGAAGCGCTCTCCCGCTGAGCTAAACGCGCGTGGTGTTTCGTTCGTACTGGCGATAGCTTAGCGGACCCCGTTTTCGGGGCCTCACAGGGGGTTACCTATTCGCGAAGCTCAGGGTTTCGGCAGGCGGGACGCGATCGAGCCCGCGATCTCCTTCGCCCGGCCGCAAGGGCTTCCGCTCCCCTCGCGCGCCAGGAGCCGGACGGCGACGTGTTCGACCTCGCGGTCGGGCAGCGGCCGATGCTGCCACGTGACCGCGCAGTTCGAGCCGCCGAACTCCCGCAGGTCACCGGTGACACCGCTGCCGAGGTCGACCGGCGACCCCTCCGGCGCGTAGGCGCCTCGCTGCAGCTCGACGGTCAGCGTGTCCCCACCGCCCACCCACTCGCAGATCCGCAACGTCCGCGGGGCGGGCTGCATGTTGGGCATGGCCTTGCCGAGCACCGCGGGGTCGGCGACCGCGCACGGGTCGAGCGGCAGGATGCTGGCCGGGTCGCCGGCGCGATCGACCTCGTGTGTGCGCAGCCGGGTGAGCGCGGCGCTCAGCATGTCGTCGGCGGCCTTGCAGGGATCGCCTTCCCGCCCCGGACGGGAGACGACGACGCCGAGCCGCCGGTCCGACGGCAGCTGCACGACCGAATCGCAGCCGCCGCTGATCGTGCTGCGCAGCAACGGCAGCCCTTCGGCCGTGCGGTCCGTCCGTTCGACGCTGCTGGTGCTCACCCCTTCGCCGAGCCGGAGTTCGAAGCTGACGCCCTTGAGTCCGGTGTACTTGCAGCGCGCCGGGTAGATCGGGCTCGTTTCCGGTTTCAGCGTGCCGAATTCCTGCACGAACCGGCCCGCGAGCACCCTGCACGGATCCACCAGCCGCAGACGTTCCGTGGCGAGCGCATCGTTCGCCGACAACGAGGTGACCCCGGGATTCTCGGGTTTGGCGTGCTCGGCGATGGCGAGCCCGAGCGCGACCATCCCGCCCACGATGAGCAGGACGACCGCGGCGAGCGAGCCGAACAGGATCTTCTTCGTCCGCGGCGCCATCTTCTTGGGCGGCGGCCGCCAGATCGGCAGCGGAAGGGCCAGCACCGAACGCACCTCGGTGTCCTGCTGCCGGATCCGGGCGTGCACGGCCGCCGGCCAAGGCGCCCCACCGGGCGGCACGGGGCCGAGGAAGTCCAGGATCTGTTCCGGGGTCGGCCGTCGCGCGGGATCCTTGGCCAGGCACGGCTCGGCGAGCTGCCGGATCTCGTCCGGGACCGCGCTGAAATCCGCTGCGCCGTGCACGACGTTATACAGCGTTTGCGGTGCGGTCGGGCCGGTGAACGGGCCGCGGCCGGTCGCGGCCATGACCAGGATCGCGCCGAGGGAGAACACGTCGCTCGCGCCGGTGATCTGCCCGCTGCCCGCCTGTTCCGGGGACATGAACGCGGGCGAGCCGATGATCGCGCCCGTCCCGGTGAGGTCCTGCGCCTCCTCCGCCACCCGCGCGATGCCGAAGTCGATCACCCTCGGCCCGTCACTCGTCAGGATGATGTTGCTGGGCTTGAGGTCCCGGTGGATCAGTCCGGCACGGTGGATCTCGGTCAGCGCCGCGGCGAGTCCGGACGCCAGCAGCCGCACCGACTCGGCGGGCAGCGGTCCGGCCGCGTCCACGGCCTCCTTCAAGGACGGTCCCGTGACGAAGACCGAGGCGAGCCACGGGGTTTCCGCTTCCGCGTCGGCGTCCATGACCGCGGCCGTGTAGGCGCCGGAGACCAGCCGCGACGTGGCGACCTCGCGTCGGAACCGCTCACGGAAACGCGGGTCGTGCGCGAACTGGGCGTGCAGCTGTTTGACCGCGACGAGCCTGCCGTCCGGAGCGAGGCCGAGCACGACGCGGCCCATCCCGCCTTCGCCGAGTTCGGCGATGATCCGGTACGGGCCGATCTGCCGGGGTTCGCCGGGGTTCAACGGTTTCACTGACCAGCCCTAGGGTTTCGGAAGTTTCTGCAGCAGCACCCCGGCGAACGCCTTGGCCTTCTCGCAGGCTTCGTCGGCGGTCATCTTCGTACCACTGGTCCCGACGGTGAGCTCGACGTTCTCGCCGTCTCGGTCGCTGACGGACCGATGCTGCCAGGTCAGCGAACAGGTGGAACGGGCGACGCCGTCGTCCTTCTTCGCCAGGTACAGCTTGGCACCGCCGAGATCCAGGGTGGCGGTCTCCGTGTAGTACGAATCCTTAGACTGAGACGGCGGGTACGCCCGCACCAGGCTCAGCCGGACGCTGCCCGCCGCGTCGTACCGGCACTGGTGCAGATGTTCGCGGATCGTTTCGACGACCGGGCCGATCAGCCGGTCCGTCGTCACGGGGCCGACCAGCGCGCACGGGTCCAGCGGCGCCAGCGTCCCGGCGGGAAGCTCGCGTTCCTGGCCGCCTGCCCGGATTCGTTTCACCGCGTCGGCGAGCGCGGCCTTCACCACCGAACACGCGGCGTCCTTTGTGGACATCGAGTTGACATCGACGGTGAGCTTCGTGTTCGGCAGGCCGGAGACCGGGACGGCGACCGCACACGCGTCGTCGGACCCCTTGACCCGCAATGGAAGTCCTTCCAGCTCGCCGCCCGCTTCACCTTCGACGAGGTCGCCACCGACCGCGAGCTCCAGCCACTTGCCCGCGGGCGAAGAGTACGTGCACGAATCGAACTGTATGTCGATCTTGGTGCTGAGCTTGCCGAACCCGGGCACGTCGCGTCCGTTCAGGACCTTGCACAGGTCGACCCGGCGCAGGTTGTCCGGGCCGAGCGGGTCCTGGTTGACCGGGGTGGCGATCGGCTCGTCCGGTTGCGGCGGCGAACTCGGCGCGACGGCCGCCGGCGGCGGATCGTCGCAGTTCAGGGAGACCGCCGCGACGACGCCGGCGAGCAGCACGACGGCGCCCGCGGCGAGCCCGGCGTACAGGCCACGCCGGGATCGCTTCGACGGTGGCGGGTTCAGCAGCCGCTGGACCTCGGCGTGTTGCGTCGCGATGAGGTGCGACACCACCGGTGGCCACGGGCTGGTGACCGGCGGGATCGGGCCCAGCCGCTCCAGCACCCAGGCCGGGGACGGCCGGTCCGCCGGGTTCTTCGCCAGGCACGGCTCGACGATCTGCCGCAGCTCGGGCGCGAGATGCCGCAGATCGGGGTGGACGTGGACGACGTTGTACAAGGTGTGCGGGGTGGACGTCCCGGTGAAGGGATTCGCTCCGGTCGCGGCCATCACCAGCAGCGCGCCGAACGAGAACATGTCGCTCGCCGGGGTCAGCGGCTTGCCCTCGGCCTGTTCCGGTGACATGAACCCGGGCGAACCGATGACGGCGCCGGTATGCGTGAGTTCGGAGTCGCCTTCGACGGCACGGGCGATGCCGAAGTCGATCACCCGGGGGCCGTCGCCGGTGAGGATGACGTTGCTCGGCTTCAGGTCGCGGTGGATCAACCCGGCCCGATGGATGTCGCCGAGCGCCAGCGCGAGCCCCGCGGCGAGATGCCGGACCGCCATCGGCGGCAGCGGACCGCCGGCGGAGACGGCCTCGGACAAGGCCGGTCCCGGCACGAACACCGAGGCCAGCCACGGTGTCGGCGCGTTCGGGTCGGCGTCCATGACCGGCGCGGTGTACGCGCCGGACACCAGGCGCGAGGTTTCGACCTCCCGGCGGAATCGCTCGCGGAAGCCGGGGTCGTGCGCGAAACCGGGGTGGACCTGCTTGATCGCGACCAGGCGCCCGTCGGACGAGGTCCCGAGCAGCACCCGGCCCATCCCGCCCTCGCCGAGCGCGGCGAACACCCGGTAGCGCCCCACGCCGGTGGGTTCGCCGGTGTTCAACGGCTTCACGAAGGCCCCCTTGTCCCGAGGGGCGATGGTACAAAACCACCCGCAAGTGTCACGCGGCGCGTCGGTCCGCCCGGCCGAAGTCCTTGAGCCGGAGGCTGTTGGACACGACGAGCACCGAGGACAGCGACATCGCCGCCCCGGCGATCAGCGGGTTCAGCAGTCCCAGCGCGGCCAGCGGGATCGCGGCGACGTTGTACCCGAACGCCCAGAGCAGGTTCCCCCGGATGATCCGCAGCGTGCGGTCGGCGAGCCGGATGGCGTCGGGGACCACGCGCAGGTCTTCGCGGACCAGCACCATGTCGGCGGAGCGGACCGCGATGTCGCTGCCCTGTGCCATCGCCATGCCGAGATCCGCGGTGGCCAGCGCCGGACCGTCGTTGATCCCGTCGCCGACCATCGCGACCCGCGCTCCCCCGGCCCGCAGTTCCTCGATGACCGCGGCCTTCTCCGCGGGCAGCACTCCGGCACGCACGTCGGAGACGCCGATCTCGTCCGCGACCACGCGGGCGGCGGTTTCGTTGTCGCCGGTCAGCAGCACGGTCCGCAGGCCGAGCGCGTGCAGGGCGTCGACGGCGGCCCGCGCCGACGGCTTCACGACGTCCCGGACCTCCAGGTGCCCGGCGATCCGGCCGTCCACCGCGACGAGGATCGCCGTCGCGCCGTCCGCCGCCGTGAAGTCGCAGGGGATCCCTCGATCGGCGAACAGCCGCGCGTTGCCGACGAGGACGTCTTGCCCCTCGACCTCGCCTTGGGCGCCGAGCCCGGGCAGCGCGGTGAAGCGTTCGACCGGGGGCAGGTCCGGCAGCCCGGCCCGCGCCGCGGTCACCACGGCCGCCGCGATGGCGTGTTCCGAACCGGCCTCCACCGCCCCGGCGAACCGCAGCAACTCGCCGGTGGTGAACCCGTCTGCGGGACGGCAAGAGGTGACGGTCATCTTCCCGGTGGTGACGGTGCCGGTCTTGTCCAGTACGACGGTGTCCACCGTCCGGCTCGCCTCGAGCGCGTCCGGGCCCTTGATGAGGATGCCGAGCTGGGCGCCGCGGCCGACCCCGGCCATCAGCGCGGTCGGCGTCGCGAGCCCGAGCGCGCACGGGCAGGCGATGATGAGGACGGCGACGGCCGCCGCGAACCCGTCGCGTGCGGGTGCCCCGCCGAGCAGCCAGACCGCGAGCGTCAGCGCGGCCACGCCGAGCACGGCGGGGACGAACACCGCGCAGATCCGGTCGACCAGACGCTGCACCGCGGCCTTGCGGGCCTGGGCGCGTTCCGCGAGCGCGGTCATCTGGGCCAGCTGGGTATGCGTGCCGACCGCGGTCGCGCGGACGACGAGCCTGCCGTCCCGGTTCACCGATGCGCCGATGACCCGGTCCCCGGTGGCGACCTCCGCGGGCACCGGTTCACCGGTCACCGCGCTGACATCCACAGTGGACAGTCCGTTGTGGACCACGCCATCGGCGGCGACGGACTCCCCCGGCTTGACCACGAACAGGTCACCGACGGTCAGCTCGCCGATCGGGACCATCCGCTCGGCGCCGTCCCTCAGGACTCGGACGTCCTTGGCGGCCAAGGCGTCCAGCGCGGCCAGCAGTCCGGCGGCGCTGCGCCGGGACCGGCTCTCGAAGTACCGGCCCGCGAGCAGGAAGGTGGTCACTCCGGCGGCGACGTCGAGATAGATCGCGTCGGCGCCGGCCGCGGTGGGGCCGAAGCCGATCCAGTAGCCGGGTTCGCTGCCGCCCGCGAAGGCGGACCAGGCCGACCACGCGAACGACGAGAGCACCCCCAGAGACACCAGAGTGTCCATACTGGACGAACGATGACGGAGGTTCCGCAGCGTGGCCCGGTGGAACGGCAGCGCGGACCAGAACACCACGGGCACGGCCAACGCGAGGCACAGCAGCTCCCAGCCGGGGAACCGCAGCCGCGGCACCAGGGCGAGTGTGATCGAGAGGTTTCCCAGCGGGATCGCCAGCAACGCGGCGACGACCAGCCGTCGCCGGAGATCCCGGACCCTGGAGAACCCGAGGTCCGGATCCTCGTCGCCGCGGATCTCCGCCGTGTAGCCGGATTTACGGACCCGCTCGATGAGCACGTCGTCGGCCAGCGTTTCGGGAACCTGCACGGTGGCACGCTCGGTCGCGTAGTTCACCGATGCGCGGACCCCGTCGAGTTTGTTCAGCGTGCGTTCCACCCGCGCCGAACAAGCGGCGCAGGTCATCCCCGACACGGTCAGTTCCACCGTGCGGACGGCGGACTCCGGCGCGGAAATCGTCATTTCGTGGCACTCCCAGGTTTCACCGATGGTTCCTCGGTGGTGGAACAGGTGTCCTGGTGGTGTCGCGAGGCAGATTACCGGCGGCGGGAACCGGACCCGCCGCCGGGCCGACTACTGCGATGGTGGTGGAAACAGGTGTCTCAGTCAGGCTTCGGTACAGGTGGTCGTGAGTGGCGTATCCCCAAGTACATGAAGGCCTCCTTGCCTACCCTGAAGTCGGTGCGCCCAATGTGGCATCGGAGACGCTCAGTGTCCCCAATGCCACATTGGGGCCACAAAGACGAATCCGCCTAGGAGGCATTAACGGGCTCGCGGCCCGCCACGTTCGCCCCATACGCACCAGCAGTCACACGTGCAGCGCGTGAAGGACTCCTTCCCTCGGCTGAGCCGAGGGAAGGAGTCCTTCACGCCATCCCCAAGTACATGAAGGCCCCCATCCTTGCGCCTAGGTACAGGAAGGGGGCATTCATGTACTTCAGCTGCGCCACTTACGACCAGCGCGACCACTAAGCCTGGCGTGGGGTCAGTGCAAGCTCGAAAGTGTTGCCGTCTCCCTGGAAGAGGGTGCTCACGTACGAGGTGAACGCGCCGCAGCCGGTCAGGGGCGCGAGCGAGTAGGTGCCGGCGAGCGCGCCGCCTTTCGCCATGGTGAAGCCGTCACCGGTGCGCAGTTCCGCCGTCGACGGGGCCGACGTCCGGCAGGACGGCCCGGTGCTGACCGGCATGCCGACGAGCGTGACGAGCGGGAGGACGGTGGTGAACCGGGGCCGCGCGACGAAACCGGTCCCGGCGAGGTCACCGCCCTGCGGTCCGTCGGCGACGAACTCCAGATCGGCCGTGCCCGGCAGGAAGCCGAACAGCCGGAAGTCTGTGTGCGCCTTGTCGAACACCGGGCCGCCGCTGAACACAGTGGCCGCGGTGGGGCTCAGGTCGAACGTGCCGGTGAGCGGCGCGGCGGCACCGAGGGCTTTGACGCCGGTCTTCCCTGCGACCGCGTACCGGTGCCCGGCGGGTTTGTCACCGAGTTCGAAGGAGAGCAGGACCGGGTCCTGGCCGGGGTCGAGCACGCAGTCGGAGGTGAACGAGCCGAGCCCGGTGAAGGAACCGTCGGCCTTCTTCGGGGTGAGACGGGTGGTGAAGTCGCCGACGGTGAGTGTCGTCTTGCCCGGTTTCGCCAGCGTGATGGTCGGGACGGAGCCGGTCGCCACCGTGCTGAACGAGCCGGACGGCGGCAGATCGGTCTTCGCGACGTTAAGCGGGAGACGCACGGGAAGCGGGTTCGCGTCGCCGTTGACCAGGGTCACGCCCGCCGCCGCGGTGCCTTCGATGGTGGTGGCGCCGACGAGGTTCAGCCCGCGGGCGGCCTTGTCCGGCACGGTCACGGTGATGGTCAGCCCGGAGGTGGTGAGCGTGCCGCCGGGCGCCGTCGGCACCTCGAAATCGGCCTTGATGTTCACGTCGAGCTTCTGCAGCCCGATCAGCGGGAACGGGCAGGTGAACGACAGTTTCTTGTCGACAGGCGTGCCCGCCGCCGCGCTGCGGACGGCGACGAACAGC
This sequence comes from Amycolatopsis sp. WAC 04197, assembly GCF_003947475.1. NCBI lineage: Bacteria > Bacillati > Actinomycetota > Actinomycetes > Pseudonocardiales > Pseudonocardiaceae > Amycolatopsis > Amycolatopsis sp. WAC 04197. Next base: position 389,354 of record NZ_QHJK01000008.1, read on the forward strand.
AGGCAGCCGGCGGTGATCAGCACGATGAGGCCCGCCGCGAGCAGCATCCGGACGTTGGCACGAAAGGGCATGGTCGCCTTCCCGAAAACGGCACCGGTCCCCGTCGCGGGAGGCGACGGGGACCGGCTGCCTGATTTACTTCTTGGTGAGGTTCAGGTCCAGCGTGTTGCCGTCGCTCTTGGCGAACGCGCTGACCCAGTCGTTCAGCTGACCGCAGTTCTGCAGCGCGGACAGCGAGTAGGTGCCGGTGAGCTTCCCGCCCTTGAGCAGGTCGAAGTCCGGACCCGTGGTCATCTCGCTGGTGGACGGGCTGACCGTGCCGCACTTCGGGTCGGTGCTGATGGGGATCCCGAAGATCTGCACGCTCGGCAGGAACACGTTGAACTTGATGTGCGCCTTAAACCCGGTGCCGACGAGCTCACCGGTCTGCTTGCCGACCTGTTCGACCTTGATCTCCGAACGCCCGTCGATGAACCCGAACAGCTTGAACTGGGTGGACGACGGGTCGAGCTTCAGGTCACCGGTGAACGTCTTCGACGCGAGGTCCACGTCCGCGTCGAACCCACCGTTGATCGCGGCCGTGCTGCCGAGCGACTTCAGCGCGGTCTGTCCCTTGATGCCGAACGCGTACTTGAGTCCGCCGCCACCGGGGGTGGAGGTGGGCGGAGTCGTCGGCGTGGTCGGCGTCGTGGGGGTGGTGGGCGTGGTCGGGGTGGTGGGTGTGGTCGGCGTGGTCGTGCCGCCGCCCCCGTCACCGATCTTGATCGTGGCCAGGGTGTTGTTCTGGCCGGGATCCTGCGTGCAGGGCGCGTCGATCGTGCCGTCCGGCGTGATGCCGGTGACCGAACCGTCGGCCTTGCGCGGGGTGACCTTCAACTGCAGGTCGCCTACGGTGATCTTCGCCTCGCCGGGCTGGTTGAAGGTCAGCGAAGGCGTCTTGCCCGCCGCGTTGACCGTCATCTCGCCCGAGGTGGGGATGTTCTGCTTGGCGATGTCGTTCGGGACCTTGACCGGGAGGTTGAGCCCCGGCGCCGCCACGGTCGCCGCCGCGATGGCCTGGCCTTCCAGCGTGGTCGCACCGATCAGGTTGAGCCCGCTGACCGTGTCCGCGTTGATCGTGGAGACGGCCTTGATGTCGAACGTCCCGGTCGGCTGACCGGTCTTGACCGACAGCGGAAGATCGGTGTTGATCACCACCTTGAGCGACTGCGACCCCACGAGCGGCAGGTTGCAGTGATAGTTGAGCGGGAGCGAGATCGGATCGGCGACACTGGACTGTGCCCCGACCACGAGTACCGCGGTGGCAAGCCCCACGGCACCGGCAGCGGCGGCGGCGACCGCCTTCTTGGTTCCTCTACGGTGACTCACGATCGTCCTTCCGTGGTATCAACGATGATACGAAACGGCGTACAATTCCCCAGAGCAATGAATATCGGCCCGGGAGAATTCTCCGGGTAGCGACGATGTCTGACGGATCGCAACCGAACAGTAAACTAACGACGCGTCCGCACCGCTATCAAGTGCTTCCCCGGAAAAGTTGACGCGCCATCGGTAAATTGTCACGCTGGCACGGTACAACCGGGGTGTTCCTAGTAGCGACACATGGGTTTCCCCAGTTCAGAGCCGGATGAGGCCGTTCGCGGAACCGCTGACGAGGGTGACAATCACGGCCCGGAAAACTATCTCGCGCATGCCAATCCCCTTTTCCGGGCCACACCCTCCTTGCCTGCCGGAATCTTTCGTGAGTAACCTCGCGGTTCAGCAAGCCGGTCGCCGCCGACCATCGCGGAATCCCGCTCGTCGTGCCGCGGCAGGCCCTCTTTCGCCGAATTCGACGGGGAAACCATGAAAAGAATGCGCCGCACGGCAGCGCGAATCGCGTTCGCCACCGTCTCCGTGACCGCCGCGGCGGTCCTGCTGAGCGCCTGCGGGTCGGACGACCCGGCCGACGCGGGCAAGCACGCCGACCCGGCCGCGCTCGCATGGGTCGACAAGGTGTGCTCGGGCGTCGCGACGGGCTCGGCGAAACTGTCCCAGCCGCCGGCGTTCGACCCCGCCAATCCGCAGGCGACGAAAACCGCCATGGTGAGTTTCCTGAACTCGCTCTCCGCCGCGCTCGACGACATGGCGGGCGGGATCCGGAACGCCGGTGTGCCGCCGGTCCCGGATGGACAGTCCGCCGTGGACAAGGCCACCACCACACTCGGCGAGACCAAGTCGAAGGTGTCCGCCACCCTGACGCAGATGCAGGACGCGAAGGTCACCGACCAGGCGAGCCTGCAGAAGGTGGTCGCCGACGCGGACAGCACGATGAGCGGGCTGAGCGAGCCGGAAGGCCCGATCAAGCATCTGCGCACCAACCCGGAACTGGATCTCGCGTTCACCGAGTCCACGACCTGCCGCCAGGTCTACGGCGGCAACGCCTGATCCCCCGACCAGCCACCCCGCCCTGGAGGCCCGGCCGTGCCGACCCCGTTCCCCCGCCCGTCCCGCCGGACGCTCGCCGTCGCGCTGGCGATCGTCCTGTCCGCCGGTCTCCTGACCGTGCTGACCGGAAGCCCGGCGAGCTCCGCCGTCCCGGCGGCGTCCGACGACTCGTTCTACACCCCGCCGTCCCCGCTCCCGGCGGGCAAACCGGGTGACATCATCCGCTCGCGTATCTCGAAAGCCGGTCCGCGTAAGGATTCCGTCAACGCGTGGCAGGTCATGTACCTGTCGACGAACGCGCTCGGGCAGCCGGACGCGGTGACCGGGACCGTGCTGGTGCCGAAGAACGTGGACCCGGCGAAAGCGCCGATCGTCTCGTTCGCCGCCGGTACGCACGGTCCCGCGTTCACCTGCACACCGTCGAAGATGATCGACATCGGCGCGTTCTACGAGCAGTCCGGTCTCGACGACGCGCTCGACGCCGGGTACGCCGTCGCCCTCACCGACTACGAGGGCTACCGCCAAGATCCGAAGACGACCTACGTGGTCGGACGTTCGGAAGGCCCGGCGGTGATCGACGTCGTCCGCGCCGCGCAACGTCTGCCGGAGTCGAAACTGTCGGCCGACGCCAAGGTGCTCTTCCGCGGGTACTCACAGGGCGGTGGGGCCGCCGCCTGGGCCGGCGAACTGCAGCCCACCTACGCGCCGGAGCTGAACCTCGTCGGCGTCGCCGCCGGCGGTGTGCCCGCCGACCTCGTCCAGGTCACCCTGCAGCTCGACGGGAAGTTCGGTTTCGGTGTCTTCGCCTACGCCCTGATCGGCCTGGACAACGCCTACCCCGAACTGAAACTGGACTCGTTCCTCAGCGACAACGGCCGCGTGAAGCTGGCCGAGATGCAGAAGAGCGCGTGCACGTTCGAACTGCTCACCACCTACGCGAACAACAAGATCGCCGACTACACGACCAGCGCCGGGTATGTGCGTCCGGAATGGGTGAAGCGCCTCAACGAGAACAAGCTCGGCGGCACTCCCCCGAAGGTCCCGGTGTTCCTCTACCACGCCACCCAGGACCAGCTCGTGCAGTTCGCCCAGGCCGACGCGTTGCACAAGGCCTACTGCGCCGCCGGGGTCAAGACGACCTGGAAGACCTTCGAGACCGACCACATCACGGCGGTCTACACCGGGAACGCCGACGTGCTCGCGTTCCTCAAGGACCGGGTCGCGGGCGCTCCGGCCACGTCGAACTGCGCCTGACGCACCGTGTCCTATGCACCTACTGGTCCGAAGTCCGTGAAGGCCTCCTTGAGGGACTCTGGGTCCCTCAAGGAGGCCTTCACGGACTGGACACAAGGCGCGGCCGGAGCCGGTCCCGTGCCGTCCATCCAGTTACGTGACCCAGCGTCCTTTGTGGACAGGAGCCGTCAGACGTCGGCGGGCCGCAGCCGTTCCGCGCGCAAGGCCAGCTCGATCCGCAGCCGCTGATCAGGATCGTCCAGCCGCTCGCCGAACAGCTCGGAAAGCCGCCGCAGCCGCGCCCGCACCGTCTGCGGGTGCACCGCGAGCTGCCGGGCGATCTCGGGCGCGCTTCCCCGCGTCTGCACCTGCGTGAGCAGGGTCGCGGACAGCTCGTCGTGCTGACGCGGCGCCAGCCCCGACAGCGGTTCCAGCGCCTCGCCGGCCAGCCGGTCGAGCAGGAACTCGTCGGCGAGCAACAGCAGCGTGGTGATGTGCTCCTCGCACCACAGCACCGGGCCGACCGTGGTGATCATGCCCCGCTGGGCGAGCTCGGACGCGCGGCGCGCGATGCGGTACGACTCGGCGGCCTGCGCGGTCGGAACGGACACCCCGACCGTCGCCGTCCAGCCGGACGGCAGCTCCCGCAGACCGCTCAGGTCGGCTTCGGGGCAGGCCACCAGCGCGTCGGGCACGTCGGAGACGAGATCGACGGGAACCGCCGAGGGCAGCAGACCGGCCGGGAACGAGGGCGCCCCGGGTGCCGCGGTGAAGACGACCGCCGTGATCCGCTCCGGGATCCGCCAGCCGATGGCGACGGCGAGCGCCCCCGCGTCGGCCTGGCTGTACCCGGTGCCGCCGGCCAGTAGCCGGAACAACCGCGCCCGCTGCTCCGCGGGGCCCGTCGCCTCCGCCTGTGCGGCGTTGTAGCCGTCGGCCAGCGCCATCGTCACCTCGACGACGTCGCCGAAGAGGCATTCGGCCGCTCCATAGAGGACGTCACCGGGCAGCTGGAGCTGGCGGCCGATCGAAGCGATCGAACGCCACAGCACCCGGCTCGAGACCCTGAACGCCGCCTGCGCGGCTTCCCGGCTGAGTCCTTGATGGAACGCGATGCGGCCCTGTGCGCGGAAATCGGCCAGGAGGTCGTTCTGCAGCAGTTCGGGGACGCCGACCCGGTCGATGGCGCGTTCGATACTGCGCCTGGTCAGCTCGACGGCCGCCGCGCGGGCCTCGCCGTCACTGAACACCTCGGCGCATTCACCGATCTCGGACACCACGCCTTCGACGCAGTGCCGGGCGATCGCCGGGATGCGCGGGCGGACGGCGTCGCCGAGTTCCCTCGGCAGGCGTGCCCACAGGGCGCCGACGGGCTGCCAGCTCACGTGTGCGATCCCCCGTTGAGAAGTAGGCCGACGATTACGGGCACCAATTCCCTTTCGTCCGCGCGCCACCGGCGCACTCGAATGCACGGAGCGTAGAACCGCCGACACATCCGTGTCAAAAGACGTCACACCGAAACGCCCGTCCGTTGTCACCTCGGTGAGCCCCGCGACTTTCCGTTGCAAATTCAACGTCACATTCGGGGTACAGGCCGTCCGCCGATCCAGTACAAACGGCCCCGCACCGTTCCCGTCGATCCGACGTGGTTATGCAAACGGATTCATGTTTCTCTCCCCGGTTCGAAGAAAATCAAAGGGTGGTCTTGGTGGTCGAGTACCGCGGTTTCGGCATGCTGGCGACGTTGCCGCGTTCGCTCGGCGAAGAACTGCGTCCGTATACCGGGCACGCCGCGGCCGCCATGGTCAAACAGGTGCAGCGGTCGGTCACCGCGTATTCGCAGCCGCTGCGCGGTGTCTTCGGCCGCGTCCTGGTCGTCTCGTGCGAACGGGCGGTGCGGCATTACGTGGACTGCATCGGCGATCCGGACCTCCCCCACGACCGCTGGATCGACTTCTACCGCATGCGCGGGCGGATGGAGTTCGCCGAGGGCCGGAGCCTGGAACCGTTGCACGACAGCGTGACCGTCGGCGCGCGGGCGGCATGGCGGGCGATGCGGCCCATCGTGCGGGGGCTCGGCGTCGGCCTCGACGTCATCGCGCTCGCGGCGGAGTCCGTCTTCGTCTACGTCGACGAACTCTGCGCCACGACGATCGAGGGTTACCAGCAGGCGGAAGCGAGGGCGGCGGGGGCGATCCCGCTCCGGCGGCGACGGCTGCTGGAGCTGATCGCCCAGGCGCCGGAAGGCTCGGCGTGCAGTATCGCCAGCCTGGCCGACGGCGCGGGCTGGCGGGTTCCGCGCGCCGCCGCGATGGTCGCGCTGCAGCGCGCCGCGGGTGCGCCCGCCTTTCCGGCCCATCTCCTCGACGACACCGTGCTGGCCGACCTCGACGCCGCGGAGCCGTATCTGCTCACCGCGGATCCCGACACCGACCTCGCCCCGCTGAAGGACGCGCTGGACGGCTGGCGGGTGGCGGTCTCCCCCGTCGTACCGCTCGTCGACGCCCCTGCCGCGCTCCGCACCGCCCGCCGCGCGCTCCTGCTGACCGGCGAGGACGCGCCCGGCCCGGTCATCTGGTGCCGGGACCACCTCGCCACGCTGTGGCTGCTCGCCGAAGACTTCCTCGGCGCCGAACTCGCCAAGCAGAGCCTCGACCCGTTCACCTCGCTGAGCGAGAAACAACAGGAACGGCTCAGCGACACCCTGTTGGTATGGCTGGAAACCCGTGGCGGGGCACCGGAGATCGCGCAGCGGCTCGGCGTGCACCCGCAGACCGTGCGAAACCGCCTCCGTCAGCTGGAGGATCTGTTCGGCGACCGCCTCAAGGACGCCGACGACCGGTTGAACATGCAGCTCGCCCTGCGCGCGCAACGCCTCATGCGCGCTCACCGCCGCGACGAAGGGACCTGATCCGCCGCACTCGCCGTTCCGGTGGCCGCACTGTGGGGAGTACCCAGCGGAGGCCGCGGCGGGCGTGCTTCGCCCTCGGCTGGTCGACGTGGAAGTCAGCCCGGCAGGCCATCGCATTTCTCCCCGTGGTGACGGGTGTTTACCGACGCTTTCCTGAATACCGGGACGGTGGGAAAATGTCGATGCGCAATAGGCCGTCGTCCCCGCTTTTGGCATCCGCCTCGGGGTCGGTCCCGGCATTCTTGTCATCCGGGTCGCAATCGCCGGACGTGTCCGGCGACACGCTGACGAACCCGGCGTTCCACACGTTATTTTGACGCCTGACAACGGAAAGGCGGGACATGGCCCTCCAAGCGCGCACACTGACCCTGCACGGCCGGGAAATCCGGCTGCGGGAATACGTTCCGTCCACAAAGGACGCAGCGGGCGAGCCGCTCGTGCTGCTGCACGGGATCTCGGGCAGCGGCGAGACCTGGGTCCCGTTGCTCGACCACTTCGAGCGAAGCGGGTTCGGGCGCCGCGTCCTCGTCCCGGACCTTCCCGGACACGGCGATTCGGCCGCCCCGCGGGCCGACTATGGCCTCGGCGCGATGGCGAGCGTGGTCCGCGACGTCCTCGCGCTCACCGGGAACCGGCACGCCACCATCGTCGGGCATTCCCTCGGCGGCGGGATCGCGATGCAGTTCGCCTACCAATTCCCCGAGATGTGCGCCCGGCTGGTTCTCGTGGGCAGTGCCGGGCTCGGCCCGCAGGTGACCCCGGTGCTGCGCGCGACGGCGCTGCCAGGGGCCAACGCGACGCTTTCCCTGGCGGTCAATCCCGCCACCGTCGCGATCGCGCGCGGGCTCGCCGCGGCCTGCCGGTCCCTCGGCGGGAAACTTTCCCCCGAGACCCGCGAGCTGACCCGTCACCTTGCGTCACTGGCCGACCCGGGCAGGCGGCGCGCGTTCCTGTTCATCGCCCGCAGCCTGATCGACCTCCGCGGCCAGCGCGCGAGCGCGATCGACAAGCTCTATCTCGCCAAGGAGGTGCCGACGCTCGTCGTCTGGGGCGCGCACGATCCGCTCATCCCGGTCGCGCACGGCCGGAAGACCGCCGAAGTGCTGCCGGACAGCCGATTGACCGTGTTCGAAAATGCGAAACACTTTCCACATGTGGCCGACCCGGCCCGGTTCGCCGGCGAGCTCGAACGCTTCCTCGCCGCGACCTCGCCCGCCAGGCTGAGCCTGGACGAGGTCGTCGAGGTGCTCATCCGCGCCAGCGAGGCGGCGGAAGCGCCCGAAAACGGCCCGGAAAAGTTGTCATCCGGACGCCATCTCAAGCCCGCCTAAATGTCACTCGCCGCCGGATCCGACCACCCGTTCGGGTGTAGTCCATCCAGGTGGCCGATCAAGCTCCCGCCAGCCGTTGACAGTCCTCTCGGCCGGATTTTATGTTGCGTGAGCCACAAAATCTGGATCGGCTTCACCGTTGAAGAGGCTGATTTTGTTGCCAGCAAGGATAAAAACATGACCGACTTGGATACCGGATTCTCGCGGCACGATCTGCGGACCGCACGACCCGACCCCGACGTGCGCCACCCCGCCACCCCGCACCGCCAGCCACCGGGTCCGGTCCAGCGACCGCGCGCCTTCACGCCGGCACCGAGAACCCCAGTGGAGAACCGACCTGTGCGCAGCACCGGTGCGAATGGACTGTGGGCGTCACTGCCCAGAGACCTGGGCGAGCGGTTCCGGCCGCGGGCCGACCCCTTGGCACGAGCGATCCTGCAGGAGGTGCAACGAGCCGTTCCCGAATACGCGCAGCCGTTGGAAGGCGCGTTCGGACAGATGATCACGCAGGGTATCCGGCAGGCGATCCTGCACTGCCTCGATACCGTCGGTCAGGGGACGGCACCGCTCGACAAGTGGTCGGCGGTGTTCCGCAACCTCGGGAAGGTCGAATTCAGCGAGGGCCGCAGTCTCGACTGCCTGCAGACGGCCTACCGCGTCGGCGGCCGCGTCGCGTGGCGGCACGTATCGGAATTCGGGCAGGCGATCGGAGCGGACGCCGATCTCCTGTGCACCGCGGCCGAAGCGATTTTCGCTTACGTGGACGAGATTTCCGCACTGTCCATCGAGGGCTACACGGCCGCTCAGGAACGGGCCGCGGGCACCAGGGCGAGACGTAGGCGCCGGTTGCTCGAACTGATGCTCTCCGATCCCCCCTCCTCACCGCAGTCGATCGCGTCGCACGCCGCGAACGCCCAGTGGGCACTGCCCACCGAAGTCACGGTCGTCGCACTGGAACGACGGCTCGGCCCGCTGGACCCCGACAGCGCCGATCTGGACGCCGACGTCCTGGTCGACTTCGAAGGTCCGAAGCCCTGTTTGGTGACCGGCGACCCGGACAAGCACCTGAAGGATCTCGCCGAACGGCTTCCCGGCTGGCGCGCGGTGATCGGCCCGGCCGTGCGGCTCACCGAAGCGCCGCGGTCCCTGCTGTGGGCGCGCCGCACCCTGCGGCTGGTCCAGCGCGGGGTCCTGCCGGACAATCCGGTCACGCGGTACAGCGATCACCTGTCCACCCTGTGGCTGCTCGCCGACGAGTTCCTGGTCCGTGAGCTGTGCACGCGCAGCCTCGCCCCGTTCGACGACCTCACGCCCAAACAGCGGGCGCGGCTCGGGGAGACGTTGCTGATCTGGCTCCAGTCCCGAGGCAGCGCTCCGGAGATCGCGAAGAAGCTCAAGGTCCACCCGCAGACCGTCCGGTACCGCATGCACCAGCTCATCGATCTCTTCGGCGACCGGTTGAACAACGCCGACGACCGGCTCGACATGGAGATCGCCCTGCGCGCGGAGGCCCTGCTCGCCGACGACTGACCAGCTCAGCGTTTCCCACTCACAACGAGGTGACGAGGTGACCCGACCGCAGGACGCCCGCAGCGGGGTCGAGGCGACGTACGGACCGCTGCTCACGCCCGCCCGGCCGGGTGGGCCGAGCGGGCGTCCGGTCCAGCTCTGGGCGCTGCTGCCGAGAGAACTGGCGACCGTGTTCCGGCCGGGGCTGGGCGATACGGCCGGGGAGGTGGTCCGCGAGATCCAGCGGACCATCCCCGAGTACGCGCGGCCACTGGACGGAGCGTTCGGGAAGGCGCTCAAGACCGGCGTGCAGATGGCGTTCGTGCAGTTCCTGGAACGCCTCGGAAACCCCGAGGCGCCATCGGAGGACCGGCGGAGCGTCTTCGTGAGTCTGGGCGTCCAGGAGTTCCATCAGGGCCGCAACGTCGATGTCCTCCAGGCGGCCTACCGGGTGGGCGCCAGGGTGACCTGGCGGCGGATGGCCGAAATCGGACGCCGCGCCGGGGTGCCTTCCGCGACGCTGTGCCTGCTCGCGGAGGCCATCTTCGCCTACATCGACGAACTTTCGGCGCTGTCGGTCGAGGGTCACGCGGAGGCACGGGAAAAGGCCGCCGGCGCACTGGAGCGCCGGCGGCACCGGCTCATGGAGCTCCTGCTCGCCGAACCCCCGTCGCCTCCCGAAGTCGTCAAACACGCCGCCGACCTGGGCCGCTGGCAACTGCCGGACCTGCTTGTCGCCGTCGCCCTCGACCAGCCGCCGGACGAGGCCCCGCCGGCCGCGCTCACCGACTTCGAAAGCACCTCACCCTGTCTGCTGCTGCCCGCGCCGGAAGCGGACGAACGGGAGCGATTCGCCGAAGCCCTGGCGGGCACACGGGCCGCGATCGGCCCCGCGGTCCCGCCCGCCTTCGCCGCCCGTTCCTTGCGGGCCGCCCGAGAGGCCCTGCGACTCGTCGACTCCGGCGCGCTCGTGGACGAACCCGTCACGTGGTGCGTCGACCATCTTTCGCGCCTGTGGCTGCTCAAGGAGCCGTTCCTGGCCGCCGAGCTCGTCCGGGAACGGCTCGGGCCGCTGGCCGGATTGACCGGTAAGCAGCATTCGCGGCTGGCCGGGACGCTGCTGGCGTGGCTGGAGACCTGCGGGAACGTGCGCGAGGTGGCCGAACGGCTGGCGGTGCATCCGCAGACGGTGCGTTCTCGCGCTCAGGAACTGGAGGCGCTGTTCGCGGACGGGCTGCGGGATCCTGAGCGGCGGTTCGAGATGATCCTGGCTTTGCGGGCTGCTCCTTCTTGACGGTTTGCGCGGCCGCGGCCGACGTTGCGAAAGCCACTTTCGCAACGTTGAAGGTTGCGAAAGTGGCTTTCGCAACCCCTCCAGCCAGCCACGACACCCGGCCGCGGGATGCCGGCAGGACGGGAATGTCACTCACGGAAGCGGTTGGGGACCTTGGTTGCGTTGAGTGAGGGGTGTGTGGAAATAGGGACGTTGAATGTCCCTATTTCCACACACCCCTCACCGAGGTGGCTCCCCGACCTCAGGCAGCCGCCAAAGCGGTCACCCGCCACTTCCCCTCGACCCGTTCCGCACTCACACTCAACTGAGCCGCCCCCGTACTCCGCTGCCCGTCCCCCCGAACACCGGTCTGGTCCAGGAACACCAGCAGCGAAGCCCGATCCCCGTCGAGGACCTTGACGCCCGAGACCACCGCGGTCGAGGTCACGACCAGCTTCTGCTCCGCCGCGAGACCCCGCACCTGCGCGAACAGCTGGTCGTACTGCCCCAGCGCCGGCCCGGTGAGGACCGCCTTCGCGGCTTGCTCGCTCTTGGCGGGATCGTCGTAGCGGTAGGAGAAGACCGTGCCGAGTGCCTTGCCGATCTGATCGCTCACCTCCGCGGTGGTGGCGACATCGGTCAGCGCGGTGTTGTGCGCCAGCGGTGCCGTCGCGTCCCGCGCCTCGATGGCGAACCACCCCGCGAGGCCCGCCATCACCAGCGCGACCGCACCGAACACCACCGCGCCCCGCCGCCGCACCGGAGCGGCGACGGGAGCAGCGGTGGGAGCATCGACAGGGGTCTCCTCGACAGGAGGTTCAAGAACCCGGGTGCTCCCGCCCATCTTCCCGGCCACCTTCACCGCGCGCCGCGCCGGTTTGTCGGCTCGTTTCGTGGTCATCGCGTCCTCCGTCAGGGCTTTCCGGTGTCGGTCACCGGCACCTGGCCGAGTGACGTGACGCGCCACCCGTCCGGCGTCCGGTTCAGGCCGGCGCGGAACCGGTTGTGTTTGGTCACGGCTTCCCCACCTTCGGGCCGCACCTCGAGTTCGACCGAAGCGATCACTTCGGCCGTCCCACCGCCACTGTCCACTTCGGTCACCGCGGCGTCGACGACCCGGCCGGTGGTGACGGTCTTCGCCTGGCCGATCCGGCCGAGGCCGCCTTCCCTGTCCCGCGCGAGCTCTTCGTGCAACGCGCCACCCGACAGGTTCAGCCAGTTCTGGTAGCCCTGTTCCGCCTGTCGATAGTCCAAAGTGGTCAGTGCGGCGACGGACTGCCTGCCCACCTGCAAGGCTTCGTCGCGGACCGTGGCCCGCGCGACACCGTCGTCGCGGCTCGCGTCCCACCACGAGTAGCCGAACCAGGCCGCGGCCGCGGTGGCGACGGCTGCGAGGAATGCGGCGATCCGAGTCATGGCCTTCACCTCCTGGGCACGTTCTGCGAGCCGCGCACGTTGGTCGGGTTACCCTTCGGCAGGGCACAGCGCGCCGCGGTGTTCAGCGGACGCGGCGAAGTGTCGAGTCCGTCGCGATAGCCGGTCCCGTAACCGGTGACGCACGGCGGCGGGTCGAAGAACGTCAGAGAGAGGCCGACGTGCGCGCCGTCCGGCCCCATGATCGCGTGTCCGGCGGCGACCGCTTTCGGTGCGGTGACCAGCAGCTGCTCGATGCCGTCCTGACGCGTCTCCAGTACGTCCGCGGTGGTCAGCAGGTTCGCCAGCAGGATGCCGAGGCTCGGGCCTGTTTCCCGCAGCAGCGTGCTGACCTCGTTCGCGGCCGCCGGGACGGCCGGGATCAGCCGGCGCAGATCGCCGTCGGAGCTCTTCAACGTCGCGGCGAGCAGTTTCGCGTTCGCACCGAACGAGCGGATCGCGTCCGCCTGCGAGACCTGGGTGTCGAGCACGGTCTGCGCGTCGGTCACGAACCTCGTCAGCGGGCCGACGTGCGCGCTCGCCGCCTGCACGAACTCGATCCCCCTGCCGACGAGCTGGTCCAGCGCCGGGCCAGCGTCGGACGTCGCGTTGTACAGCTCGTCGACCACGGTCCGCAGCGCCGGCTTCGGCACCGAGTTCGCGAAAGAGTCCACACTGGACAGGACGACGTCCACCGGCAGCGGGATCTTCGTATCCGCCTCGGCGATCACCGAACCGTCCCGCAGCATGGCTCCGTTGTCGCGGCGCGGCCGCAGGTCGACGTACTGCTCGCCGACGGCGGACCGGTTGGCGACGACGGCTTCGGTGTCCGCGGGCACCTCCGGGCCGCCGGGCTCGATTTCGAGGTCCACCTCCATACCGGAGGCGGTCAGCCGCAAGTCCCCGACCCGGCCGATCGGCACGCCCCGATAGGTGACCTCGGCGTTGCTGAAGATGCCGCCGCCGGTCGCGAGCCGCACTTTGACGGTGTATCCGCGATCGAGGACCAGTTTGTCCAGCCCCGCGTACGTCGCGCCGACGTACGCGACGCCGAGGACCGCGATGGTCACGAAGACCACCAGCTGCACGCGGACGAACTTGGTCAACATCAGCGGCCACCATTGTTCTTGAAGGTCAGGAACGTGTTCAGGTAATCACCGCGGATGGCTTCGAGCGCGGCGTCGGGGAACGGGAAGGTGAAGATCATCTCCATCGCCTTCGGCAGTTTGTCCCCGGACTCGGCCAGCTTCCGCAGCAACGGTTCGAGCGCCTTGAGGTCGGCGACGAGGTCGTCCTTGCTGCGATTCACCGTCTCGACCGCGACCGAAGTGAGCCCGTCCAACGACTTCAGCATCCCGACCAACGCCTGACGCTGCTGGTTCAGGACCTCGATCCCGGGGGTGAGCCCGTTCAACGTCGCCTTGATCTCTTCTGTGTTCGCGTTCAGCGTCGCCGCGAGCTTGTTGACGCTCTCGATGGCACGGGTGATCTCCGCCTTGTGTTCGTCGAGCCCGCGGACGAACACGTCCAAATTGGACAGCAGGCTGCGTGCCGCGCTCTCCTTGCCGCCGAGCGCGTCGTTGAGTTCACGGGTGATGTTCTGCACCTGCGCGACACCGCCGCCGTTGAGCAGCAGGGAAAGCGCGCCGAAGACCTCTTCGATCTCCGGGGTCAGCGAAGAACTGGCCAGCGGGATCACCGCGCCGTCGGCCAGCCGTCCGCTCGGCGTGCCCTCGGGCGGCGGCGCGAGCTCGACGAACTTCTCGCCGAGGATGCTCGCCTGCCGCAGCCTCGCGACGGCGTTGGCCGGCAGGTTCACGTCCCCGTTGATCAGCAGGCCGACCACCGCGCTGCGGCCGTCCGGCGCCAGATCGACGGTCCGCACCTGGCCGACCGGGACGTCGTTGACCTTCACCCCGGACTGCGGCACGAGGTCCAGCACGTTGGTGAAACTCGCCGTGACGTGGATCGGGCGCTGCCCCAGCGCGGCCCCGCCCGGAAGCGGGATGTCGTAGACGTCGACACCGTCGCTGCAGCCGGTGGCGGCCAGCACGAGGACGAGCACGGCGGCGATCCGGATCTTCATTTCGCCCCCGAGAATTCGGTGATGTTCCCTCGCCCGTCCAGCGTTCCAGCGCCCTGGTTGTACGCGCCGAGCACGTTCGCCAGCGCGTTCGGCGCGGCGTCGAGTGCCTCGCTCAACGACGCCTTCTGCTGGGTGAGGAGTTTGGTGATCTCGGCGAGTTTGTCCACATCGGACTTGACCTTGCCCCGGTTGTCCTTGATGAAGCCCTGCACCACGCTGAGCGCCTCGGTGAGTTCGGTCATCGCGCCGGAGAACTGGTCCCGCTGATCGGCCAAGATCTTGCTGAGCGAGGAGATCTGCTGGATCGCCTGTTTCACCTTGCCGTCGTTCGCGGCGAGCATCGCGGTGAACTTGCTGATGTTGTCGACCGAAGTGAACAGGTCGTTCTTGGAGTCGCTCGCCGTCCTGGCGAACTCGCCGAGGTTCTTGATCGCCTCGCCGAGCTTGCCGCCGTTGCCGTCGAGGTAGGTCGCGGCCTTGGTGAGGACGTCGCTGACGGCGCCGTCCCGGTTGGCGCCCTTCGGTCCCAGCGCGGTCATCAGCTGGTTGAGACTGCCCAGGAGTTCGTCGACCTCGACCGGGGTGACGGTGCGCTCAGGCGGGATCCGTGCGTCGCCGCCCAGCTCCGGTCCGCCGAGGTACACCGGGGTGAGCTGCACGTACCGGTCGGCGACCAGGCTCGGCGTGATCACGACGGCACCGACGTCCGCGGGCAACTTGACTCCCGCCCGCACCGTCATGGTCACTTCGACGTTCGTGCCGCGCGGTTCGACCTTGGTGACCGAACCGATCGGGACGCCGAGCACCCGCACCTCGGTGTTCGGGTACACGCCGACGGTCGCGGTGAAGAACCCGGTCACGACGCGGTCGGCCTGCCGGGTGAGCAGCGGCCAGGCCGCCGTCACCAGCAGGCCCGCGACGACGGCGACCGCGAGCCGCCGCAGCCAGGCCCGCCGCCGGGCGTGGGCGCCGAGATCCGTCAGCGTGAAGTGGCGTCCCATCAGCGTCCTCCCTGCCTCGAAGGCATGCAGCTGCCCGGCGTGCCGCCGGTCGGGACGAGCCCGCAGATGTAGGTGTCGATCCACCGGCCGTTGCCGACCGCGTTGCCGAGCAGCCGGTAGAAGGGACCGGCCAGCCGCAGGCTCTCGTTGAGCTTGTCCTGGTTGCGCAGCAGTACGGTGGCGACGTGATCGAGCTGGTCGAGCGCGGGCCCGAGGGTCTTCTGGTTGTCCGCCACCAGCCCCTTGAGCTGGATCGACAGGTTCTTCACCCCGCTGAACAGTTTCGCGATCGCGTCCTTGCGCGCGTTCAGCTCCGTGAGCAGCGTGTTGCCGTCGCGGATCAGCGCCTCGATCTGCTGCGAGCGGTCACCGAGGGTCTTGGACACCTTGTTCGTGTTCGCGAACAGTTTCACCAATTCCTGGTCCCGCGAGGCGAGCGTCTTGGACAGCGCGGTGATGCCGTCGAATGCGGTCCGGACGTCCTGCGGGGTGGAAGCGCCGAGGGTTTCCGACAGGGTGCCGAACGCCTTCGCCAGCTGATCGGTGTCGATCGCGCCCACCGTGTTCGCGAGGTCGTTGAAGACCGTGGTGACGTCGTACGGGGAGCTCGTGCGCTGCACCGGGATCGGCTCGTCCGGGTCCAGTTCCGCGTTGCCGACCGGATCGAGGACGAGATTCTTCTGCCCCAGCAGGGTTTTGATCTTGATCGCCGCGGTGGTGCGGTTGCCGACCCAGGTGTCCTTGACCCGGAACAGGACCTTGACCTTGGCGCCGTCCAGCAGGACGTCGGAGACCTCGCCGACCTTCACCCCGGCGACCCGGACCTCGTCGTTGCGTTTGAGCCCGGCCGCTTCGGTGAATTCCGCCGCGTACGTGGTGCCGCCGCCGATCAGCGGGAGATCGTCGGAGAAGAACACCGCCGAACCCGTGACGGTCATCAGCAGGGCCGTGACGGCGCCGACGACGATGGGGTTGCGGCTGCGGAACGGTTTGATCCTCGGCGCTTTCATCGGCACCGTCCCTGGGTCAGCGGGATACCGACCGGCGGGCCGCCGGGCGCGGGCGGCGCGTCCGACTTCACCGAACACAGGTAGAAGTTGAACCAGGAACCGTACGAGACCATCGCGCCCATCCGGTCCAGCTTCTTGGGCAGGTTCGCCAAGAACTGCTCGAACACGGGGGTGTTGTCCGCGAGATTCTTCGACAGGTCGCCGAGCGTGTTGATGCTGTCCTTCAACGGCTTGCGGCCGTCCTGGAGCAGATCCGCGGTGGCCGTGGTGAGTTCGCCGAGCCCGCCGATCGCCTGTCCGATCGGTTTCGCGTCACCGGCGAGCCCGGAGACCAGCTGCGCGGTGACGTCGACGAGCTTGTCGAACTGGTCGCCCTGCGAATTGAGCGTGTCGAGCACCGTGTTGAGGTTCCCGATCACCTGGCCGATCACCTGGTCCTTGCCCGCCAAGGTGTTCGTGAGCGACGCGGTGTGCTCGATGAGGCTGTCGATGGTGCTCCCCTCGCCCTGCAGCACCTGGACGATCTCGAACGACAACTGGTTGACGTCGCTCGGCGAAAGCGCCTGGAACAGCGGTTTGAACCCGTTGAACAACGCGGTGAGATCGAGCGCGGGATGAGTCCGTTCCGGCGGGATCAGCGCGCCTTCGTCCAGCGCGGCCGGGCCGTCCGGGCCAGGGTCGATCGAGAGATACCGCTGGCCGACGAGGTTGCGGTACCGGATGGTGACCGTGGCACCGGCCGTGAGACGGCGTTTGTTCTCGACCGAGAACCGCACGTCCGCCAGCCGCCGCTCGACCACGCCGACCGAATCGACCTGGCCGATGCGGACACCCGACATCCGGACCTCGTCGCCGGGGTTGACCGACGTCGCGTCGGTGAACCGCGCGGTGTAGCCGACCGTCGTGCCGACCCCGGAGTTGGCGATGGTGATGGCCAGGATCCCGGTCGCCACCGCGGTGATCACGAAGAAGATCAGGCCCTTGATCGCCGGGCCCGCGACACTCCTCATCGGACGGTCACCTCCGTACCGCGCAACGCCGGGCCCACGAGCACACTGCTCCAGTCCGGGACCTCGGCCGGCTTCATCCCGAGCGACGGCGCCAGGATCTCGGCGACCAGCCCCCGCTCCCCCTTCGAATTGGCCGGACCGAGGTCCCCATCGGCGGCGAACGCGACCGCCGCCGAAGACCCGCCGCCGCCATAGCAGCGCGGCCCGCCCTTCTGGTCGAACCGCGGATCGTCCCGGCCCGGCACGTATTTGTCGCGCGGGTCGTGGACGGACAGCGTCACGTGCAGCCCGGGTTCACCGGTGCCCTTGCCCAAGGCCTTCTCCATCACCGGTTTGAGCCGGTTGACCGCGTCGAACAGGCAGGGGAACTCGGGCGAGTACCGGGACAGCAGTTCCAGGGTCGGCCTGCTCTTCACACTGACACCGATGATGTTGTCCTTGTTCTGCACGAGGAACTTGTTCATGTCGCCGCTCGCGGTGGTGACGCTCGTGTACAGCTTGTCGAGGTCCGCGCGAGTGTCCACAATGGTCTTCGCGGTCGTCGAGAGATCCGAGAGGGCCTTGAGGATGTCCGGCGCCGCGCCGGTGTACAGATCCGCCACGTCGGCGAGACCGCTGATGTCGGCCTTGAACTGCGGCATGAGCGGGTTCACCTGGTTGAGCAGGTCGTTGAGCTGGACGATGCTGCCCCCCAAGGACTTCCCGCGGTTGTCGAGCGCGAGCGAGATCGCGCCCAGCGAACTGTTCAGCTTCTGCGGCTGCACCGCCCGCAGCAGAGGCAGCAGGTCGCCGAGCACGCGTTCCAGTTCGATCGCGTTGGCCGACCGGTCCTGCCCGATGACGTCGCCGTCCCGCAGCGATCCGCCGGCGGGCCGCTCCGGGAGCACGAGGTTGACGTAGCGCTCGCCGAACACCGTCTTCGGCAGCAGCCGGGCGGAGACGTTGCGCGGCAGCTGATCGATCTTCGCCGGGTCGATCGCCAGATCGATCTCCGCGCCTTCCGCGGTGCCCCGGACCGCCCTGACCTCGCCGAACGGGACGCCCCGGACCTTGACCTCGGCGGGCGGGGCCAGCTGGTTGCCGACCCGGTCGGCCTTGAGCGTGACCATTTCCGCCCGCTCGAAGTCCTTGTTGAAGATCGCGACGGCGAGCCAACCGAGTAGCACCAGGATGACGAGGAAGATCACTCCCGCCGCCTGTGTCCGTGCCCGCGCGCTCATCCGGAGACCTTCACCGTCGTCGTCGCGCCCCAGATCGCCAGGCTGAGAAAGAGATCGAGCACGCTGATCAGCACGATCGACGTCCGCACGGCGCGGCCGACCGCGACCCCGACACCGGCCGGGCCGCCGGCGGCGCGATAGCCGTAGAAGCAGTGCGTGAGGATGACTCCGACGCTGAACACGAGCACCTTGCCGAACGACCACAACACGTCTTCAGGAGGCAAGAACAGGGAGAAGTAGTGGTCGTAGGTTCCGCCGGACTGTCCGAAGAAGACCACCGTCGTCACCCGCGAGCCCAGGTACGAGATCAGCAGGCCGATCACGTAGAGCGGGATGATCGCGATGAACCCGGCCACGATCCGGGTGGTGACCAGATAGGGCATGCTGCGCACGGCCATCACTTCGAGCGCGTCGATCTCTTCGGAGATCCGCATGGCGCCCAGTTGCGCGGTGAATCCGGCGCCGACTGTGGCGGACAACGCGAGCCCGGCCGAGAGCGGCGCGATCTCGCGGGTGTTGAAGTACGCGGTGAGGAAGCCGGTCATCGCGGAGATGTTGATCTGGTTCAGTGCGCTGAAACCCTGCAACCCCACCGTGATCCCGGTGAACACGCACAGGCCGACCATCACCCCGACGGTGCCGCCGATCACCGCGAGCGCTCCGCTGCCGAAGGTCACTTCGGCGAGGAGGCGCACCACTTCGCGGAAGTAGCGGGTGACGGCCATCGGGATCGCCGCGAGCGCGCGGATGTAGAACAGCAACTGGTCGCCCAGCTCGAAAAGACTGTTGCCGGGGCGTTTGAACGCCTCGCGGGCCCGTTCGGGGACGCTGGTCACGGGATCAGGTTCCCTTCGCGGGGACGAGCTGCAGGTACAGCGCGGTCAGGATCGTGTTGACGAAGAACAAAAGCAGGAACGTGATCACCACCGACTGGTTGACGACGTCGCCGACCCCCTTGGGGCCGCCTCTGGGGTTCAGTCCCCGGTAGGCCGCGACGACACCGGCGAGGAAACCGAAGATGAACGCCTTGATCGAGCTGACGACGAGGTCGGGCAGCTGGGCCAGCGCGTTGAAGCTCGCGAGGTACGCACCCGGGGTGCCGCCCTGCACGATGACGTTGAAGAAATAGCCGCCGAGCACGCCGACGACGCTGACCAAACCGTTCAGCAGTACCGAAACGCCGATGGCCGCTTGCACGCGGGGCACGATCAGCCGGTGGATCGGCGAGACGCCGAGCACCTCCATCGCGTCGATCTCCTCGCGGATGGAGCGGGCGCCCAGATCCGCGCAGATCGCCGACCCGCCCGCGCCCGCGATGATCAGCGTGGTCACGATCGGGCTGGCCTGCTGCACCACCGCGAGAACGCTCGCGGCGCCGTTGAACTGCTGCGCGCCGATCTGGCTCGTGAGCGATCCCAGTTGCAGCGAGATGACCGCACCGAACGGAATCGACACGAGGATCGCGGGGGTGATCGACACACTCGCGATGAACCAGAACTGCTGGATGAACTCGCGAACCTGCACGGGACGGCGGAACATCGCGAGGACGACGTCGATCCCCATGGCGCACATGCGGCCGAATTCGCGCAGTCCCGCGGCGGCCTTCTCCGGCGCGCGGGCGAGCAGGGCGACTGGATTGGCCATCGTCAGGCTCCGCATCCGTCGACGGAAGCCGAGGAAAGCCCCTCCGGTCCCGGCATCGCCGGGCGCGGGAAGGCGCGCGGAACGCGCCCGGTCAGCACTGACATTCGGGCTTCCTCACTTCTACTTCTCCGGCCGAACGGCCAACTCTGGCTGCACGCTACTGGCGGAAGATCGGCGAGACAAGTAATTCGACAATGGCGCGGCGGTGAGGGGCCAAGGTTGTTATGGCGGTAACTGTTTTGCGTTGTGTCTCATGAGTGTCAATGACGGTTCTAACCGTCCTTTCCGCTCTTGAGACCGCAGGTGATCACTTTTGTCACCCCCGTCAGCCGCCGTGGTCGTGGAATTGTCACGCGCATCCTGAGTCCTCTTGCTTTCATTGCGGCCGTACCGAAAACCCCGCTACGTTCGGCGAATGGAGCAGGCTGCCATCGAGGTGACCGGCCTCGCCAAGCACTACGGTGAAGTGACGGCCCTCGCCGGCGTCAGTCTCCGGGTCGGCCGCGGCACCGTGCTCGCGGTGCTCGGCCACAACGGCGCGGGCAAGACGACGTTGATCGACATCCTCAGCACCCGCGTCAAGCCGACCGGCGGAAGTGCGAAGGTGTGCGGTTTCGACGTCGTCCGCGCTGGGCATCACGTCCGGCGGCGGATCGGCGTCACCGGCCAGTTCGCGGCGGTCGACGACGCGCTCTCCGGCCGCGGCAACCTCGAACTCGTCGCCAGGCTGCTGGGCGCGAACCGGCGCCAGGCCAGGGCCCGCGCGGCCGAACTGCTCGCCATGTTCGGCCTCGACGATGCGGCGGATCGCCCCGCACGGACGTATTCCGGCGGGATGCGGCGGCGGCTCGATCTGGCCGCCGGCCTGGTCGGCTCCCCCGACGTCCTCTTCCTCGACGAACCGACCACCGGGCTCGACCCGCTCAGCCGGGCGGGGCTCTGGGACGGCGTCGAACGGCTCGCCGCGCGCGGCACCACCGTCGTGCTCACCACGCAGTACCTCGAGGAGGCGGACAGACTGGCGGATCACGTAATCGTGCTGGGGCTGGGGCATGTCACGGTGTCCGGGCGGCCGTCGGAACTGAAGGCGCGGCTCGGGGAAAGGACCGCGACGCTGACCTTCGGCACCGACCTGGCCGCCCGCCGGGCGCTGGCCGCGCTGCACCGGCTCGGCATGGGCTGCACGACGTCGGCCTCAGGGCTCGTGGTCGGTGTCGCGCTGTCCGGGCCCGCCGACATCACCGTGCTGGTCCGCGCGCTCGACGCGGCGGGCGCGCCCATGAAGGACCTCACCGTCGCCGAGCCGACCCTCGACGACGTCTACCTTTCGCTGCACCGGAATCCGGCGGCCGCGCCATGACCGAGGCACGGCACCGCGCACCGTCGCAGCCGGTGCTGACCGATCCGGCGACCTGGCCGCCGAGCACTTTCACCACCCAGGTCCGGGTGCTCGCGGTCCGCTCGCTGAAGACGGCGTTCGGCGACCGCAGGCTGGTGTTCTTCGGGCTGTTGCAACCGATCGTGCTGCTCCTGTTGTTCAGCCAGGTCTTCACCGGGGTCAGCACGCTGCCCGGAGTCGCGGCGTACGAGGGATACGTGAACTTCCTCGTCCCGGCGACGCTGGTGAACATCGCGATGACCACGGCGATGAGTTCGGGCGCCGGCCTGCTCGCGGAGATCTACAGCGGTTTCACCGGACGTCTGCGGTGCATGCCCATCAGCCTGTCCGCCGTCCTGGTGGCGCGCACCATTTCGGATTCCGCCCGGCTCGGCGTGCAACTGCTGGTGACCACGCTCGCCAGCGTGGTGCTGCTGGGTTTCCGGCCGACCGGCGGCGTTTTCGGGATCACCGCGGCGCTACTGCTCACGCTCGTCGTCGGCTGGTGCCTGAGCTGGATCTTCGTCGCCATCACGACCTGGCTGCGCAAGGCCGAGACCCTGCAGATGGCGTCGTTCGTGGTGATGTTCCCGCTGATGTTCTCGTCCAGCGCGTACATGCCGCTGGAGACGATGCCGTCCTGGCTGCGGGTGGTCTCGGCGCTCAACCCGCTCACCTACGCGATCGACGCGACGCGGGCACTCGCGCTGGGACGGCCGTCGGGCTGGTCGATCCCGGTGTCGCTGGCGATCGCCGCCGTCGCCGCGGCCGCCGGTGGGTGGATCGCGGCCCGCACCTTCCGGACCCCGCGCGACGTCACCCCGATGACCTGACCCGAACCCGTCACTCGCGTGTTCAGGGGCGAAACTCACGTGATTGAAGGCGTAACTCGTGAGTTTCGCCTTCAATCACGCGAGTTACGCCTTCAATCACGCGAGATGCGGCTAGCCGTCAGTGCGGCAGGGACTCGAGGTGGTCCGCGGCGGCCACGACTCCCCCGGCCGCCGCGAACGAGGCCCGCACCCGTTCGGCCGCCGCGGCGTAGGCGGGATCGGTCAGTACTTCGGTGACCGTGCGGCGGATGTCGGGCGCCTTCACGCGGTCGAAGCGCAGACGCAGCCCGGCACCGGCCGCCTCGACCTGCTGAGCCAGCATCGACTGGTCGTCCCGGATCGGCGCGATGACCAGCGGCAGGCCGGAGGCCAGGGTCTCGCTGACGGTGTTGTGCCCGCCGTGGCAGAGGACCGCCGCCGCTTTCCGCACCACTTCGGCCTGCGGGATCCGCTTGACGATCAGCACGTCGTCGCTGAGCAGTTCACCGGTCGGGTCGACGACGAGGCCCTGGACTTCCGGCATCCCGGCGAGGGCCTCGACGCATTCGGACAGGAACCGGCGGCCCAGGGCGGCGTTGGCGGTGCCGAGGGTGGCGATGACGAGCGGGCGGCCGTCGAGCCGGTCCCACGAGAAACCCACCGGCGGCGCGGGAGCCAGCGCGGGTCCGACGAACCGGACCGCGCCGACGTCGGCGATCGGGCCCGTCAGGGACACGGTGGTGAACGCGAGGATGAGGTCCGGCGAGAAGCGCAGGTCCCCGCACGACACCTTGTGCCGGGCGCGCAGGCCCTCCTGCAATCCGTCCACCCAGGCGGCGATCTTCGGCATGGCGCCCAGCGGATCGCCGAGTTCGGTGGACGTCGACGCCGACGTCACCCACGGCACGGAACGGCGGCTCGCCACGAGAGCGCCCGCGAAGGCCTGCTGGTCGGCGAGCACGACGTCGGGCCGGAAAGCCTCCACCGCCTTCTCGACACCCGGGACCATCGCGTCCGCCAGCGGAACCAGGTACTGCTCCCACAGGTACTTCAGCGCCGCGAACCCACGCAGGCCCTCAGGACGTCGCTCGACGGCGAACTCCAGCGCGTCCCCCGCCGCGTACACCCGGCCCGCCCGGGTCAGTTCGGACGTCGTGGGTTCCGGACCGCACCAGGCGACGTCGTGACCGCGGCCCACCAGCTCGGCGGCCACCGCGCGCAACGGCGCCACATGTCCGGTGAGCGGCGGGACGACCAGCAGGAACCGGCTCATCCGCGTGGCCTCCCGTGCCGGTCGATCCAGTTCAGCAGCAGCTCCCGGACCTCGCGGTGCTGCTCGACGAGCACCGAATGCCCTTGGCCCTCGAACACGTGCAGCTCGCCGCGGGGCAGCAACGAGGTGAGCGCGGTGAGATCGTCGGCCTGGTAGCCGTGACTGCCCAAAATGGACAGTACGGGACAGCCGATCCCCGCGACCTGGTCCAGCGTCAGCAAGGGACCGAGCGGGACCTCCTCGGCCATCGACGTCGACATGATCCGCTCGGCGGCCATTCTCGCCAGCCGCCGGTGATGCGCGCTGTAGTTGGCCTCGATCCAGTCGAAGCTCTCCTCGACCTTCAAGAACCGCACGGTGTGTTCGAGGATCTGCGACATCTTGCCCGCCCACAGTTCGGTGGCGGGCTCCGACTCGATGCACACGATGCTGCGCACCCGTTCCGGTTTCGCGACGGCGTAGCTGTAGGCGAGGGTGCCGCCGAAACTGTTGCCGACCAGGTGCACGGGCCGGTCGAGGTCGAGCTGGTCGAGCAGGTCGTCGAGATCGGCGACGAAATCCGCGATCGTGTACCCGCGTTCGGGACGTTCGGTCTTGCCGTGGCCGCGCAGGTCGTAGCTGATCACGTCCACCCCGGCGGCGGCGACCGGTGGGGCGAGCGTGAGGTAGAAACTCGCGAGGCTGTCGGTGCCCATCCCGTGCAGGAACACCACGGTCTCCGTGCCCCCGCCGGGGACGAGCTGCACGTTGGTGCGCAGCCCGTTGACGGTCATGGTCGGCACCGGCTCAGCCCCGTTCGGCGAGGCGGGCGGCCACGTAGTCGGCGATGTCGCCGACCCGCAGCTCGATCACGTCGTCGAGATCCTTCTCCGCCAGGAACTCCGCGAGGTTGACGTCCGCGCCGAAGAACTCGGCGAGGATGCTCGCGAAGGTCACCAGATCGATGCTCTCGAGCTGGAGATCCTCGTGGAAGGTGGTCTGCGGGGTGATCTCGATGCCGAGGATGTCGGTGTCCCCGACCAGTTCCTTCAGCAACTCGGCCACGGTGCCGAAGACCGACGCCGGACTCTGCTGTTCGATGGTCATTGCTCTGCTCCTGTTCCTACCCGCGGTTCCAGGCCACCACGTGCCCGGGGATTCCGGCGAATTCCGCCCCGATACCGATCTCCTCGGCCAGCCCCGCCAGCTCGCCTTCGGCCCGGACCGCGATCCGGGGAGGCGTCGCGGACTCTTCCCGCACCAGTGCGACCGCGACCTCGCCCGCCGACGCGACGGCCACCGCCAGCGGCGGCACGACCAGGCCGTGCTGCCCGGTCACCTTGGTCCCGTCGGCGCTCACGCGGAGTTCCGCCGGATAGACGCCGTCCAGGCCGAGCTTCGCGCGGACCGCGTCCTTGATCGCGATCCGTTCCAGCAGCCAGCCGCGCTGCCGTCGCGGCGCGCAGGCGGCGAACTCGGCGCGTTCCTCGGTCCCGAGGTAGACGCCGGCGTAGATGTCCCGTGCGGCCGGGCTCGGCCACCGGTCCGTGACCACCGTCCAGCCGCCGTGGTGATCCTCGGAAAGCCGATTCCGGTCCGGGAAGGCGTAGACGCGGTGTGCGGGCCGGTCGCACGGGAACCGGATGTCCCGCCACTGTTCGATCCTGGCCAGCACGGCGCCGTCCAGCACCAGTTCCGCGTCCATCTCCAGCACGTCCGGCCGCGGCAGCCGGACCCTGACGACACAGCGCAGCTTGGTGCCCGGCGCCGGTTCCGGCCCGAACCAGGTGACCCGGCCCATCGACGTCGGGAACGCCAGCAACGCGTCCGCCTTGGTCGCCATCAGCCAGCAGCCCAGCAGCTGGCCGACGTTGTCCAGCAGCGCGCCGGGCGCCGGCGGTACGACGAGGTCGCCGCGGATGTGTCGCTCGCCGAGCCCGATCAGTTTGTCGAGCCCCTGGTACGCGGGGCCGTGGAACATCTCGCGGCGGGTGTAGATCTCGGCGGCGCTCAGCGGCGGCGCCGTTTCCGGACCCGGAGGCGGAGACGGCCGAGGAGCCGTGGGATAACGCTGCGCCAGGTGGACGTCCATACTGGCGTGCGGTCCGATTTGGACACTGATCCGGTCGCCCTCGCGGGTCATCGAAAGCGGTACGCGCACCGCCGGGGCGGCGATCAGCCATCTGGAGAACGCCGCGTTGCTCACCCCCGTCGCGATCGTGCCCGGCCAGGCCCGTTCCGCTTCCCGGCAGGCCAGGTCCACCAGAGTCGTCGCGGGCACGGTGGGACGGAAGTCCGCCTCCTCCGGCCAGTCCTCGCGCTGGCGGAAGAACCGGTGATCGACCAGATACGGCATCGTCGCGAGCGAGAAGTCCACAGTGGACTCGACCGTCCGCCTTGCCGCCGCGTTGGCGACACTCGCCGCGGCTTCCCGGGTTTCGGCCAGCAGCGCGGTGAACTCCGCGACGATCGCGTCCGGGATCCCGTCGGCCAGTTCGGGCAGGTCACCGGCGCCCGCGAACATGCCCTTGACGTCGCCCTCGACCGAGAGCAGCGTGCCCGCCGTGTCGATCCGGGTCCGGCGCGGCTCCAGCGCGTCGAACGCGGGGCGCCCGCCCTCCACCCAGACCGCGGTCGCGACCCGCCGCAACTGGGCGAGGCCCGCCCGCGTACCGGAGGACGCCGGGATGACCAGATGCGGCCGCGAGCCCAGCGTGTCCGACACGAACGAACCCAGCTGACCGGCACCCGCCTGCACGAAGACCCGGGCGCCGTCGGCGTAGAGCGCGTCGACGAGTTCCCGGAACCGGACCTTGCGCACCAGGTGGGCCAGGTAAAGCTCCCGGACCTCGACCGGATCCGCGGGATACGGCCGGGCCGTGGTCGCCGACCACACCGGGACGCGCGGGGGCTTCAGGTCCAGTTCCGCCGCGAGCCGGGTGAACGGGCCGAGCCGCGACCGCATCAGCGGGGTGTGGAACCCGGACCGGAACGGCAGCGTCCTGGCGACGACGCCGTGCTGGGCGCACAGTTTGGCGAGCCGCGCCGCGGCGGCCGGGTCACCGCAGACGATCGTCTGCCGCGGCGCGTTCTCGTGGGAGATCATCAGCTCCGGCTCGGCGGTGAGCAGCGCCTCGGCCCGCTCCGCCGAACAGCCGAGCACGAGGAACTCGGCGTCCGGCAGGGTGAATCCCTGCGGCCAGTACCGGTTCAACATGTCCTCTGTGGACTGTCCGGGGTACATCCCCGCCGCCTGCATCGCGGTCCATTCGCCGACGCTGTGCCCGGCGAGCAGATCCGGTTTGATCGCGAGCCGCCGCAGCGCGGTGTCGAGCAGCAACCCGACCTGGGACACACTGGAAGCGCGGGCGAGCACACTCGCCGTCGACCATTCCGGCCGCTCCAGGCCGAAATGCCGGGCGACGTCCGCGCAGCGCGGTTCCGCGTCCGCTTCGAGTCCCGGGTAGACGAACGCGGTCTTCGCCCCGTCCTGCTCCAGCAAGGGCGCCGTCGTGCACCAGATGTCGTTGGGCCCGTGCCAGGAACCGCCCTCGGCCGCGATCTTCGCCAGCACCCTCCGCGCGACTTCGAGCCGTTTCCCGGTCGGCCCGACGATCCCCATCCGGCACGGGCCGTGCCCGCCGGATTCCGGTTCCGGGCGATCGAGCAGGGTGCGCAATCCGTCGAGCGTGGGCGCCGCGAGCAGGAGGACCCGCTCGGGTTCCCCGGTCACCTTGGCCCGCCTCGGCCGCGACGGCGCGGGGTCGGCCTCCTCCAGCACCACGTGGGCGTTGACCCCGCCGAAACCGAAGGCGTTGACCGCCGCCCGCCGCGGGACGTCACCCGACCGCCACCGCTCGGCGTCGGACAGGGTACGGAAGCGGGTCTTGTCCAGCAGCGGACTCGGGTCGGCGCAGTTCAGCGTCGGTGGCAGGACCGCGTGATGCAGTGCGAGCGCCACCTTGACCAGACCGGCGGCGCCGGCGGTCGGCATGGTGTGCCCGATCATCGCCTTCACCGCGCCGATCGCCGCTCGAGGACCGTCCGGCGGGCCGAACACCTCGGCGAGGGTGGCCAGTTCGGCGGCGTCCCCGGTCGGGGTCGCGGTCCCGTGCGCCTCCAGCAGACCGAGCGCGCCGGGTGCGGTGGGATCGAGGCCCGCCGAGGCCCACGCGCGCCGCAGGGCCAGCGTTTGCCCCGCGACGGCCGGGCTGAGCAGGCTCGCGCCCTTCCCATCGCTCGATGTCCCCGAGCCGCGCAGCACCGCGTAGACCCGGTCGCCGTCGCGACGCGCGTCGTAGAACCGTTTCAGCACGACCATCGCGGTGCCCTCGCCGATCAGGAGACCGTCCGCGTCGCGCGAGAACGGGCTGATCCGCTGGCTCGGCGAGAGGGCGCCGAGCTGCGTGAACATCGACCACAACGTGTCGTCGTGGCAGTGGTGCACACCGCCGGCCAGCACGACGTCACAGCGGCGACGGGCGAGTTCGCCGATCGCCTGGTCCACGGCGAGCAGCGAAGACGCGCAGGCGGCGTCCACCGTGTACGCGGGCCCGCCGAAGTCCAGCCGGTTGGCGACCCGCGACGCAGCGAGGTTCGGCACCAGCCCGATCGCGGTGTCCGGCCGGAACTCGCCGAGCGGTTCCAGCAACGCGTCCCGGAGCCGGTCGAGCATCTCCGGACGCGCCGACGGCAGGAGATCCCGGACGGCGCCGGTGATCTGGCGGACCGACCGGACCCGCTGGTCGAACCGCTGGAGCCCCGGCGAGAGATAACCGCCCCTGCCCAGGATGACGCCCACGCGTTCGAGATCGCCCAGCCGCCGGAGACCGCCCGCGTCGTCGACCGCGGCGGCCGCCACGGCCAGCGCGACCAGCTGGTCCGGCTCCATCCCGGCGACCGTGCTCGGCGCGATACCGAGCGCCGTCGCGTCGAAGTCCAGGCTCTCGGCGACGAATCCGCCGCGCCTGCCGTAGGTGCGGTCCGGCGTGCGGCCGTCGCCGTCGTGGAAGCTCGGATCCCAGCGGTGCGGCGGGATCTCGGTGATCGCGTCGGTACCCGAAACGATGTTCTGCCAGTATTCGTCCACAGTGGACGAGCCGGGAAGGAAGACGCCCATCCCGACGATCGCGACCGGCTCCTGGTTCACCACAGCGACGCCGTGTACAGCACCGAGCGGACGTCGGCCGGGCCGTAGGCCAGCTCGCGCAGGAGCGCGGCGGTGCCTTCGTCCGGATCGATCAGCGCCACCTCGCGGCGCTCGTATTCGCGCGCGAGCTCCGGTGACACCATGCCCGCGTGATCGTCCGAGGGCGCCCATGGTCCCCAATGGACGGTCAGCGCCCGGCAGCCGGTGCGGTCCGCCCATTGCCCACCCAGGGTTTCGAGCGCGTCGTTCGCCGCCGCGTAGTCGGTCTGGCCCCGGTTTCCCAGCACCGCCGCGATGCTGCCGAAGAAGGTCACGAAACCGGGTCGCACGCCGAAATGCTCCAGCGCGTCGAGCAGTGCCCGCGCACCGTCCACTTTGGTCCCGTAGACCGTGCGGAACGACTGTTCGTCCTTGTCGGCCATCAGCTTGTCGTCGATCACCCCCGCCGCGTGGACGACGCCGTCGATGCGGCCGTAGCGGGTGTGCAGATCCTTGACCACCTGCCGAACGGCGGCGGCGTCGCGCACGTCGAGCGACCGGTACGCCGCCGTACCGCCCGCCGCGGCGATCTGGTCGAGCGTCCGCGCGATCTCACGCTGGGCCAGCACGGTACGCACCCGGCGTTCGATGTCCGCGAGCGAACCGCCCCGCGCGGCCAGCGCGGAACGCATGGCCGGCGCGTCACCGGGCAGGTCCTCATCGCCCGGTTCGGCGGGCCACGGGGTGCGGCCCGCCAGCTCGATCCGGCAGCCGCTCGCCGCCAGCGCGACCGCCGCCCGCGCGGTGATCCCGCGGGCGCCGCCGATCAGCAGCAGCACGGAATCCGCGTCGAGGCCGAGCGCCTTGACCTCTCCGCCACCGGGACCCGCGCCCGCATACGCGACAGAACCGAGGGAGCCCGCGGAAGGCTCGAACGCCGCGCGTCCCGCCGTGTCGTAGCGGACGGCGGACGGCCCGTCGGCGATCGCCTCCTCCAGCACGATCCTCCCGAGGTCCACAGTGGACTCCAGCTCGACCAGCCTGGTCGGCTCGCTCCGTTCCCGCGCGGCGGCGCGGACCAGACCGCGCAGCCCGGCGGTGTGCCCGGCACCCGTCTCCGCCACCACGACCACCGCGCCCTTGGCGCTCTTGACGAGGCCGAACACCTGCGCCGCGACGGGTTCTTCGGCGTCCGACAACGGATTCAGCACGACGAGGACGTCGGCCTCCTGCTCGGCGGGCAGGGCACCCGCGTCGGCGAACACCGCGCGGACCGACTCGGCCAAGTCCTCTTGGCCGGGCTCGAAGCTCACCGATACCGTTTTGCCCGCCACCTTGGCGAGGTCGGGCGTGCCGAGCGGCGCGGACACGCGATCGAGCAGGTACCGGCCTGGCGCGGTTCCGGCGGGGGCCTCGTCCGGCGTCGCCGCCACGGTGACCGGGGCGGCCGGTTCGAGCCACTTCCGCAGCCGCGCGGCCAGCGCGCTCGCCGTCCGGTCGCGGCTGAGCTGATCCTGGGCGTCGTCGTGCACCCGGCCGGAGAGGCCGAGTTTCGCGAGCAGCGAGCCCGCGATCTCGGTGCGTTTGATCGAGTCGATGGAGAGATCCGCTTCCAGATCCAGATCGGCGTCGATCATCTCGGCCGGATAGCCGGTGCGTTCGCTGATCGCGCCGATCACGGTGGCGAGGACATCCGTCACAGGGGCCTCCGCGACCGGTTCCGGCTCGGGCACGACGACCGGGGCTTCGACCGGCGGCAGCAACGCGGGCACGACCGGCGCCTGCACCGGAGCGGGGGCGAGCGGCGCGGTGCCGAGGTACCCCAGCATCACGTCCCGTTGCGCCGCCAGCAGTTCGCGGCTGGTGCGGAGGAATTCGACGACGGCCTGGTCACGACCGGGCGCGGGCTGGTTCATGGTCGTCCTCGGGATTCGTCGGGCGGGCACGAGCCCATGGGCGGGGACCTCTCCGCCGGGCGCGCGGACGGTCTGGCCGTCCACGGTCCAGGCGGGTTTCGGAAGCGGGCCGACGCGGACACGGCCGCGGAAGAGCCGTTCGGTACGCACATCGACGCCAGTGACCGCCAAGCGCGCGAGCGCGGTGAGGAACCCGCGCATCCCCGGACCGCCGGGGTCGCAGGCGATCACGGTATGCGGCCGGTCGCCGAGGATCTCCTTGGCCAGCCGGGAAAGCACCTGTCCCGGGCCCGCCTCGACGAACGTGCGCGCGCCCGCCGCGTACATGTCCTCGATCAGCTCCACGAAGCGCACCGGCGAGCCGATCTGCGCGGCGAGTTCGGTGCGCACGGCGCCGGCTTCGTACGGCCGCGCGGTGCGGTTAGACCACACCGGCGCCCCCGGCTCGCCGATCTCGGCGTTGTCGAGGTCGACGGCGAACACGTCGCTCGCCCCGGCCACCAGCGGACTGTGGAACGCGCACGCGACCGGGATGCGTTTGGCGCCGATCCCCTGTGCCCGCAGGTCGCGGACCGCCTCTTCGATGGCGGCCGTCGGTCCGGAAAGGACGGTCTGACCGGGTGCGTTGTGGTTGGCCAGTACGACATCCGGGTGGTCGAGGGCGGCGGCCAGTTCCTCACGGGACGTCTTGACCGCGGCCATCGCGCCCGGGTCGGCGCCCGCGACTTCGGCGATGGAGCGGGCCCTGGCCCGGCTGAGCGCCACCAACGTCGCGGTGTCGAACGCGCCCGCCACCGACAGCGCGGTCAGTTCGCCGTAGCTGTGCCCCGCCAGCAGATCCGGCCGGACGCCGAGGTCGGCGAGCAACCGGCAGACCGCCGATTCGACGAGGCCGAGCGCGGGCTGCGCGACCCGCGTGTCCTTGAGCGCCTCATCCTGCGCGGTACGGGCTTCCTCGGTGAAGGCGCGCGGCGGGAACGTGGTCGCGGCGACGTCGGGAGCGAGCCCCAGGACGTCCGCCAGTTCGGGGAAGTGCACGAACAGCTCCGCCAGCATCCCCGTCCGCTGGCTGCCCTGACCGGGGAACAGGAACGCGACCGCACCCGCTTCGGTGTCGTCCGCGACGATCCCACCGTTCGCGGCGGCCTCCCGCAGTTCGGCGAGATCGCTCGCGACGATCGCGAGCCGCACGGGCTCAGATCCGCCTCGTTCGGCGGCGAGGGCGGCGATCTCCCGCAGCGGACGTCCTTCGTTGGCCGCCAGCAGATCCCGCAGCGCGGCACGAGCGGACTCCACGTCGGCGCCGCGAAGCAGGAGCAGCTCGGCGTCCCAGTCGCGCGGGCCGTGCCGCCGTCCCGGCGGGATCCCCGGGGCGGCGAGCACCGCGTGGAAGTTGGTCCCACCGAACCCGAACGCGCTCACTCCGGCGAACTCTCGGCCGCGCGGCACCGGCGTCGGCCGGGCTCCGGTGGAGAAGGTGAAGGGACTGCTCTCGGCGTCCCAGGCGGGGTTCGGCCTGCTCAGGTGCAGCGTGGGCGGCACGACCTCGTGCCACAGCGCCAGCGCCGCCTTCATCAGGCCCGCCAGCCCCGCGGCGCATTTCGTGTGCCCGATCTGGCTCTTCACCGAACCCAGCGCGCAGGTGCCCGGCCCGGCACCCGCGGCGAGGAAGAACTCGGTGAGCGTGGTCAGTTCCGTGGCGTCGCCGACGACCGTGCCGGTGCCGTGCGCCTCCACCAGCGAGACGTCCGCCGGCGACACCCCGGCGTCGCGATAGGCCCGCTCCAGGGCCCGCCGCTGCCCCTCGGGGCGCGGCGCGGTGAGGCCGAGCGCCTTGCCGTCGCTGGCTGCGCCGACACCCTTGACCACGGCATACACCCGGTCGCCGTCGCGTTCGGCGTCGGACCGCCGCTTGAGCACGAGGCACGCGACGCCCTCGCCGAGCGCGATCCCGTCCGCCGACGCGTCGAACGGACGGCATCGCCCGGTCGGCGACAGCGCACCGGCCGAGGTGAACATGAGGTAGTCGTTGACCCCGTTGTGCAGGTCGACGGCGCCACACAGGACCATCGAGCTCGTGCCCGCCCGGAGTTCCTTCACCGCGAGGTCGAGCGCGGCCAGCGACGAGCCGCACGCGGCGTCCACGGTGTAGTTGGTGCCGCCGAGGTCGAGCCGGTTGGCGATCCGGCCGGAGATGACGTTGGCGAGCGTGCCGGGGAACGAGTCCTCGGTCAGTTCCGGCAACTGCGCGAGGAGCTCCTCCGGGACGTCTTCGAGGTAGCTGGGGAGCAGCGCGCGCAGGACACCGGCGTTGGCCAGGTCTCCCCCGGCCTCGGCGCCGAAGATGACGCTGGTGCGCTCGCGGTCGAAGCCACCTTCGCCGTAGCCCGCGTCTTCGAGGGCTCGCCGCGCCGTCTGCAGGGAGACCAGCTGGGCCGGGTCGATACTGCCCATCGACTTGGGCGGGATGCCGTACGCGAGCGGGTCGAAGTCCACCGGAGGCAGGAAGCCGCCCCATTTCGACGTCGACTGGTCGGCGTAGACCTCCTTGTCCCAGCGCTGATCCGGCACCTCGGTGACGGCGTCCGCGCCGTGCAGGATGTTCGACCAGAAGGCCGGGAGGTCGGGTGCGCCGGGGAACACGCACGCCATTCCGACGATCGCGATGTCACTGTCCACAACGGACTCTTCGGCGCGAACGCGGGCGGCGAGCAGCTCCGCCGCGCCTTCGGTGACTTCCCGGTGCAGGGCGGCGATGTCGGTGCGGTCCTCGCGCAGGACGGTCACCTGTCCCGCCATGTACATCCCCTCGGCGAGCTGGCCGAGCGTGTCGACCTCGACGAGCGCGTCGCCCTCCCGTTTGATTCCCTTGCTGGCGATCCGCAGCCGTCCGGTGTTCAGCTCCTCCAGCCGTTGCCACGTCTCCTGCGGTGGGACGCCGTCCGCGCGGAGCCCGACCTTCAGCGCGGCGAACTCGTCGGTGTACGGACTGGGCAGGCAGCGGGTGAGATGGCCGGGCGCGGTCTCCAGGGTGACCGTGGACCCGGCGTCGAGCACGCGATCCTGGAACGTTTCGGTGATGGCGCCGTGGGTCACGGCTTCTTCGGTGAACAGGTACGCGGTGCCCATCAGGACGCCGACTCCGCCGCTCAGGGGCTCCGCCATCGCCGAGACCATGGCGGCGGAGCGGGCGTCGTGGATCCCGCCCGCGAACAGGACCTCGACGTCGTCGGCGCCGTGTTCGCGCAGGACGTCCAGCTGCTGCTCCCACAGCACGAAACTCGACCGCGGGCCGATATGCCCGCCGCATTCGGCGCCCTCGAAGACGAACCGGCGGATCCCGGCGTCGAGGAACTGACGCAGCAGGATCGGCGACGGCACGTGGAGGAAGGTCGCGATGCCCTCGGCCTCCAGCGCCTTGGCCTGTGCGGGTTTCCCGCCCGCGATCAGCACGCAGCGCGGGCGCGCGGCCCGGATCGCCGCGAGCTGCTCGGTGCGCAGGGCCTCCGGGACGAACCCGAGGATGCCCGCTCCCCACGGCCGTTCACCGAGCGCTTCGGCGGTGCGGGCGAGCAGTTCGGCGGTCTTGGCGCCGTTCGCGGTGGCCACCGCGACGAACGGGAAGCCGTCGTGCGCGGCGACCGCGGCGGCGAAACCGGGCTGGTCGCTCACCCGCGTCATCGGCCCCTGCACGACCGGCAGCCGGGTCCCCAACGTGCGGCACAGCCGTGCGCCCTGGTCCGAGGAAATCGCCGACGGCGCCGCGAGCGAACGCACGACCGAGCGGACAGCGCTTTCCGCGTCCTCGAAGCGTTTCGCGAGCAACGCGCTGAGCCCGTCGTCCGCCCTGGCGAGCTCGGTCCGGGCCGCCGCGGGTACGTCGGCGTCGGGGAACAGGCCGAGCCCGTCGAGCACCACGCCCGCCGCGCCGCCCGCGATCGCGGCCACCGCCGTGCGCGGCCCGATGCCCCCGTACGCCCACACGGGGACGTCCTCGCCGAACCGCTCCAGCAACCGCTGCAGCAGGACGAACGTGGTGAGATCGGAGCCGCCCGCTTCGGCTCCCTTCGCCACCAGACCGGAGGCGCCGGCGTCGAGCATGCGGACGGCCTGGTCGACACCGGTCACCTCGGCCAGCACGGGGAGGCCGGCCCTGCCCCGCCAGACCGCCCCCTCGGCCAGCAGCACGAGCCCCGCGCCGCTTTCCCGCACTTCTTCGTCCCGCACGGTGCGACCGGCCGGGATCCGGACACCGAACGGGAAACGTCCGTCTACTGTGGACCCGATCTCCACGATCCCGAGGCCGCCGCCCCTGGCGACGGCGGCCGCCAGCCCCGGATCGGGCCGTCCGAGCGGGTTGACGCCGAGTACCCGCGTGCGCGCCGTCGCATGACTCACCGGCGGTCCTCCTGTTCGGCTGGGGCTGGTCGAACCTCGCCGGGTTCGGCGATCTTTCAGCGGGATTCCCAAGAAATAACCTACTTGCCGCAGAGAGCGCAATACTCTCGTGCGAAAACTCGGAAAACAAGGGAACACATGCTAAAGTCCGGCGCCGGAAACAAATATGTCGACACATCCAGAACGAGCCTCTGACCTGCACTTTTATCACACTCGTCGGCGATTTGAAGAAATCATTGCTCACCGGCATGACAAAACAGAAGAATTGTCATAGAACGCAGAATCGATAACCATGGAGCGCATGTGGAAGTGACAGGACGGGTCGTCGTGCTGACCGGCGCGGCACACGGTATCGGCGCCGCCATGGCCAGGAGGTTCGCTGCCGAGGGCGCCGCCGGGGTGGTGGTCTCGGATCTCGATCTCGAGGGCGCGGAGAAGGTGGTCGCCGAGATCACCGCCGCGGGCGGCACCGCGATCGCGCGCCACGCCGACGCGTCGTCCAAAGAGGACTTGAAGATGCTGGTGACCGAGGCCCGCGCGGTGTTCGGCCCGGTGGACCTCTTCTGCTCCAACGCCGGTGCCGCGTTCGGGACGGGAGTGCACGCCGCGGACGAGCAGTGGACGCGGTCGTGGGCGATCAACGTCATGCAGCATGTGCACGCCGCGCAGGTCGCGCTCCCCTCGATGCTGAGCCGTGGCCACGGATATCTGCTGATCACGGCGTCGGGCGCGGGCCTGCTGGGCACTCCCGGCGACGCGCCGTACTCGGTGACCAAGCACGCGGCCGTCGGGCTCGCCGAATGGCTGGCCATCACCTACCGGCCACGCGGGGTGCGGGTCAGCGCCCTGTGCCCGCTCGGCGTGCGGACCGCGTTGCTGGAGCCCGGCATCGCCGCCGGTCACCCCGCCGCGCTCGCGATCGCCGCCGCCGCGCCGCTGCTGGAACCGGAGGACGTCGCGGAGTCCGTCGTGCACGGGCTGGCGTCGGAGGAGTTCCTGATCCTGCCGCACGAGTCGGTGCGGGAGACCTACGCCCGCAAGGCGGCCGGGCTCGACGAATGGATCGACCGCACCATCCTCGAAACCGGCGCGCGGAAGAGGTGACCATGGAATACCGCAGGCTCGGCGCGAGCGGGCTGTCCGTCAGCGAGATCTCCTACGGCAACTGGCTCACTCACCCCGACGGCGCGGAATGCGTGCAGGCCGCGCTCGACGCGGGCGTCACGACGTTCCACACCGCGGCCGCCTGGGACGGCGGTGCCGCCGAAGAGAACCTCGCCGCGGCGCTGAGCCACGCGCGTCGCGACGATCTCGTCCTGTGCACCGGTGTCTTCTGGCCGGAAGGCCCGGGTGCCAACGACGCGGGCCTCAGCCGCAAGCACCTGGTGACCTCGGTGAACGGCTCGCTGCGGCGGCTGCGCACCGACTACATCGACGTCTACCAGTTGCTGCGGTTCGACTACCGCACGCCGTTGGAGGAGACGTTCCTCGCGCTGTCGGATCTGGTGCGGCAGGGGAAGATCCTCTACGCCGGTACCGCGGAATGGACGGCGGAACAGCTGCTGGAAGCGCGGCCGATCGCCGAACGGCACGGCGTCCCGCTGGTGGCGAACCAGCCGCATTACTCGATGCTCTGGCGGGTCGCCGAGGCCCAGGTGATGCCGGTGTGCGAACGGTCCGGCATCGGCCAGTTCGCGTCGGTCCCCCTCGCGCAGGGCGTGCTGACCGGCAAGTACCGGCCGGGCGAGATCCCGCCGGGCTCACGGGGCGCGAAGGCGGTCGAGACGCGGCCGCTGCTCCTGCCGGACCTCCTCGAACGCGTCGGCATGCTGCGCGGCGTCGCCGACGAAGCCGGGTTGACCATGGCCCAGCTGGCGCTCGCGTGGACGTTGCAGCACAACACCGTCGCTTCGGTGGTGATGGGCGCGAGCACCGCCGCCCAGGTGACCGAGAACGCGAAGGCGGCCGGGGTGGTGCTGGACCTCGACGCGCTGACGCGGATCGATCACCTGCTGGGCAGCTTCGTGCAGACGGATCCGCGGCTTACCTGGTCACCTCCGGCGACCACCTGACTCCCCGCTTCCCAAGTCCGTGAAGGCCTCCTTGCCTACCCTGAAGGTAGGGAAGGAGGCCTTCACGGACTACGCGATCGCCAGCTGCAGCCTCAGCAACAACACCGGCCCCAGCAGCCACAGCGACAGCGCGTGAAGGCCCCCCTTCCCTCGGCTGAGCCGAGGGAAGGGGGCCTTCACGTACTTCAGTTCAGGCTCGAGCAGGGTCTCGCGTCTGGATCCTGCGCCCCCTTGGGCACCCACCGCACATTCGCGAACGAAGCCGAGAACCGGCCGTCGGTGTACACCAGGAACGGCGTGTTGACGTTCTCCAGATCCAGCCCGTTCGCGAAGCACGACACCGGGATCTTCACCGTCGACTTCGGCGCGCCCGCGAGATCGGTGAACAGCTTGGTCGCGTTCACCTCGGAGAAGCACGGGTAGACGCAATGCATGCTGATCACCGTCCGGTTCGCCGGCGCCTCGTGCACCACCGTGTCGAACTCCAGCGCCGCGTCGGCGTTGAGGTAACCGCGCAGATCGTTGGTACCGGCCGGGTTCTGAAAGTAGATCTGCGCCGGGCCGGTGCCGGTCCAGGTCGACTTGAGCCCGTCCTGCTGCACGTTCACGTCCGACTGCACGACGTTGATCTCGGCGTGCGAAGCGGTGCCGTCGGGGCCGATCTCGGTACCGCCCCAGTTCTCCGCGGAACCGATGAAACCCTTGTACGGCGCGACATCGGTGCGGTTGAACACCTCGAGATCCTCAGTCGCGGTACCGCCGCCACCGGTCGAGCCACACGTCACCGGCCCGGCCGTCTCGTCGAGCTGCCCGACCGTGACGCGCTGCCCGGTCTTGAGCCCGTAGCCGAGTTTGAACAGCGGGTCGTAGTCCGCCGAACCCGCGTTCAGCGGAGTCTGGCACGCGCTCTTCGGCCACGAGTACGGCAGCGTGCCCTTGAAACCACCCTTGACCAGGACATCCGCGACTCCGCCGCCTTCGGTGCCCGGCAGCCAGGCCGCGACGAACGCGTCGGAGCGGTTGATCTCCTTGTTCATGTACAGCGGGCGGCCGCCGACGTAGACGGTGACGACCGGAGCACCCTTCCCGTGGACCTTGTCCAGCACGGCCAGGTCCTCGGGGTAGAGCTTCGAAGCCTCCAGCGTCTTGCGCGTCAGGTCGCCGACGCCTTCCGCGTACGGGGTTTCGCCGATGACGGCGATGACCGCGTCGTAGCCCTTCGGGTCGGTGTCGCCCTTCTCGTCGAAGGTGACGTTGACGTCGCCGAGCTGCTGCTTGAG
The DNA here is from genome assembly GCF_003947475.1 of Amycolatopsis sp. WAC 04197. Taxonomy (NCBI): domain Bacteria; kingdom Bacillati; phylum Actinomycetota; class Actinomycetes; order Pseudonocardiales; family Pseudonocardiaceae; genus Amycolatopsis; species Amycolatopsis sp. WAC 04197. The sequence continues at coordinate 427,658 of NZ_QHJK01000008.1, forward strand.
CCCGGCGAGGATCGACGTGGCGTTCGGGAAGTCGGCGTTGGTGTTGCCGGTCCCCTGCCAGCTCAGCGTCCAGCCGCCGGTCTGGTTCTGGATGCTGTCCGCGCTCTTGCCGACCACGAGCACCTTCGACTTCGGCTTGAGCGGCAGCACGTTGCCGTTGTTCTTCAGCAACGTCTGCGAGGAGCGGACCGCGTCACGCGCCAGCCAGGTCTCCTTCAGCGCTTCGTCGGAGTTGGCGTAGGACCGGTCCGACGGCTTCTGCGACTCGAAAAGCCCGGAGCGCAGCTTGACGCGCAGGATGCGGGTCACCGCGTCGTCGATCCGCGAGACCGGGATCTGGCCGGAATTCACCTGGGCGACGGTGTTGGTGATGAACGCCTTCCAGTCGTTCGGCACCATCACGATGTCGATGCCGGCGTTGATCGCCTGCGGGCAGGAAGCGTTGGTACAGCCCGGAACCTGGCCGATACCGTTCCAGTCGGACACGACGAGGCCGTCGAAGCCCATCTTGCCCTTGAGGATCTGATTCAGCGCCTTGTCGCTGCCGTGCAGCTTGCCCTCGTCGATGCCCAGCTCGGCGTTGGTCCAGCTGTTGAACGACACCATCACCGTCTGGGAGCCCGCGGCGAGCGCGCCGTAGTAGCCCTGGCCGTGGACGTTGATCATCTCGGCCTCGGACGACGGGTTGACGCCCTGATCCTGTCCCTTGAGGGTGCCGCCGTCACCGATGAAGTGCTTGGCGGTGCCGATCACGCCGTTGTAGCCGATGCGTTTGGTCGAGCCGTCCTGGAGACCGTTGATCGCCTCGTAGCCGTAGGCCCTGGTGATCCGCGGGTCCTCGGAGAACCCTTCGTAGGTGCGTCCCCAGCGGTCGTCCTTCACGACGGCCAGCGTCGGCGCGAAGGCCCAGTCCTGGCCGGTGGCGCGGATCTGCCGGGCCGTCGCCGCGGAGATGTCGCGCACCAGGCACGGGTCGTGCGCCGCGCCGAGCCCGATGTTGTGCGGGAAGACGGTGGCGCCGTACACGTTGTTGTTGCCGTGCACGGCGTCGATGCCCCAGATCACCGGGATCTTCGTCCTGCTGCCCTTCGCGGCGTCCCAATAGGAATCGGCGAGTTTCAGCCAGTCCTGCTGGGAGGCGTGCTTGTCCTTGTTCGGCCACGAGCCGCCGCCGTTGAGGACCGAGCCGATCGAGTACTGCCGGACCTCGTCCGGGGTGATCGCGGCGATCTCGGGCTGCGTCATCTGCCCGACCTTCTCCTCCAGGGTCATTCCCTCGAGGATCCTGGCGATCCGCTGTTCGTCGCCGGCCTTGCCCTTGAACCGGCTCTCGACCTTCGGCCAGTCGGCGAGCGTCGGCAGGCTCTTCTCGATGCGGGCGCAGCCGTCCCGGTCGAGCGCGGGCTTCCCGATCACCGGCTGCTCGGCGGCGACGGCGGCGGGCGTGGCCACCACGGCCCCGCCGAGCAGGGTGAGACTCATCAAGGCGATCAGCGGACTTCGGCGCGCGCGAGCACGTCTTGCCATGGTCTGGTCCATTCTGCGGGAGGCGGGGACCGGCCGATCCTCACCGGCCCCGGCGGCGGCGTCAAGGGTTTCCGGCCGATAAGCCGCCTGTTAATTTTTGCCGTGAACTAAGAGTCACCCGGCCACCCGTCGCCGATTCCGCCGCTTGGCGGTGTACGGCAGCGCGAACAGGTACAGCCCGCTGAACATCAGCAGGAAGAGCGGCGGCAGCGGGGTGTAGAGCACCCACTGCGCCGGGTCGCCCTGCGCCACCACGACGAAGCAGACGATGACGGTGGCGACGAAGACGAGCGACGTCCACCGGTGGAACGTCCGGATCCGCTTGCTCACGAGAACCTCCTGGAGTCGTTTTGCCTGTGGCGAAGACGCTAGGGATCCCCTGGGCACCGATGCTTCTCGATTCCTGATCGGTCCGCTTGACCTCCACATTACTTGAGCTTTTACCTTCGCGGAAAACGAAGGGAATCACTCATGACCGTCTTGGTAACCGGAGCTACCGGGAACACCGGCCGCCACGTGGTGGCCGAACTCCTCCGCCGTGGGGAGCAGGTCCGGGCGCTCACCAGGAACCCCGCCGAAGCCCGGCTCCCGGCGGGTGTCGAACTCGTGAAAGGCACCCACACCGCGCCGGAGACGTTGACCGAGGCCTTGGCAGGTGTCACCAAACTGCACATCACCGTCACGGCGGGACTCGCCGACGTCGGCGCCGATCTGGTCAAACGCGCCGTGGACGCGGGCGTGCGCCGGATGACCGTCGTATGGGGCGGTTACGTCGGGCCGACGGAACAGGCCATGGTCGAGTCCGGGGTGGAATGGACGCGCCTGGAGCCGCAGGAGTTCATGTCCAACGCCCTGACCTGGGTCGACTCGGTCCGCGCCGAAGGCGTGATCCGCGAGCCGTTCGACCTTCCGAGCGCCGTGGTGCACGAGGGCGACATCGGCGCCGTCGCCGCCACCGCACTCGTGGAGGACGGGCATTCGGGCAAGGTCTACAACCTCACCGGGCCGCAGGCCCTGACCACGAGCGAACGGATCGCGATCCTCGGCTCCGCGGTCGGCCGTGACATCACGCTGGAGCCGATCACGCGGCAACAGGCGATCGACCGGCTGCTGGCCGAAGGCGTCTCGGTCGCGGACGCCGAGTACGTCGTCGGCTGGCACAGCGATCCGCCTGTCGAGGCGCGCACCGTCGTCGACACGATCGAGAAGGTGACCGGACGGCCCGCCCGCACCTTCGCGCAGTGGGTCGCCGAGCACGCCGACCGTTTCAGGCCGTGAGCGGTCCGACCGCCTTCACGATTTCCAGCACCGGCGCGGTGTGCACCGTGTGGATCGCCCGCAACGCGCCCAGCCGGTGCGTGAGGTAGATCCGCCGGCGCGCCGGTTGCGTGATTGGGTGGACGGCACGTGTGATTCCACGGACGACACGCGTGCCGTCCAAGCCGACCACCCGGACCGGCGCCCTCGCTACCCCTCGGCGGCCTTGAACCACGCGCCGATCCCGGCGAGCGCGCCCGGACCGTAGTCACCCCGGACGTCGTCGGCCAGATCCGCGATGGTGACGGCGCGCAACGCCGCCCGCCACTGAACCTCGGCGTTCGCCATCGCGCGGCTGATGGCGCACGGCGTCGTGCACGCCTCGGGCGGCGTCGCCATCGGGCCGCGCTGCCGGATCTCGGTGCAGATGAAGGCCGGGCCGGGCCCGTCGATGGCCTCGACGACGTCGAGCACCGTGATCTCCGAAGGCGGTCTGGTGAGGACGTAGCCACCTGCCTTCCCCTGCACCGACCGGATGAGATCGGCCCGGGAAAGCGCCTGGAGCTGCTTCGCGAGGTAGCTCGGCGAGACGTCGTGAAGCTGCGCCAAGCGCGCGGCGGGCGCGGGCTCGTCGACGGAGGTCAACACGACACAGCAGTGCAGGGCCCACTCGACCCCACCGGACATCTTCACCCGGATGACTCTAACCGGCCTCTTGACTCGGACACAATGTATCCGAGTAACATCTCGGACATTCGGTGTCCGGGTTTGCGGGCGCCACCGACGAAGGGCACTGGGTCATGAAATTCGCGATCATCGGCGGGACCGGGCTGATCGGCTCGCAGGTCGTGCGCAACCTGAACGAGGCCGGGCACGAGGCGGTGCCGCATTCGCCGTCCACCGGGGTCGACCTGCTCACCGGGCAGGGCCTGGACACCGCCCTCGACGGCGCCGACGTGGTCGTCAACCTCACGAACTCGCCGACTTTCGACGACGCCTCCCCCGCGTTCTTCCGGACGTCGATGGACAACCTCGTGGCGGCCGCGAAGAAGGCGGGCACCGGGCATTTCGTGATCCTGTCGATCGTCGGCGTCGACCAGGTGCCGCAGCTCGACTACTACCGGGCGAAGACCCTGCAGGAGGACATCCTCAAGGAGAGCGGTGTCCCCTACTCGATCGTCCGCGCCACCCAGTTCATGGAATTCGTCGACGCGGTGCTGTCCTGGACCTCGGACGAGACCGCCGTCCGCCTGCCCAGCACGCCGATCCAACCGATCGCCGCGGCCGACGTCGCCGCCGCGGTTTCCGAGGTCTCGGCGGGGAAGCCGTTGAACGGCACCCTCGACGTCGGCGGCCCGGACGTCTACCCGCTGGACGAACTGGGCCGGATCACCTTGTCCGCCAAGGGAGACACGCGTCCGGTGACCGTCGACGACACGGCGGGCATGTTCGCCGCCATCAAGGGTGACGTACTCACCACGAAGGACGGCGCCCGTATCGCCGAGACCCGCTATCTCGACTGGCTCAAGTAGACGACAAGTCCGTGAAGGCCTCCTTGAGGGACTCTGGGTCCCTCAAGGAGGCCTTCACGGACTGACGAGATCAGCTGGGCAGCAGCGCCGGAGCCGCGAGACGGCTGGCGTTCGCCGCTTCGTCGTCCGGCTGGGCCTGCGCGGACCGTTCCGCCTCGACCCGCGCGAGGTAGTTCGCGACCTCGCGTTCCTGCTTGTGCGAGTCCCAGCCCAGCAGCGGCGCCATCAGCTCCGCCACCACCGGCGCCGCGGTCACGCCGCGATCCCGCTCCTCGATGGAGATCCGGGTGCGCCGCGTCAGGACGTCCTCCAGGTGCAGCGCGCCCTCGTGCGAGACCGCGTAAACGACCTCCGCCTTCAGGTACTCCGCGGTCCCCGGGATCGCTTCGCCCAGTTCGGGACGCTCCGAGATCGACTCCAGGATGTCCTCGATCGCGGTGCCGTAGCGCTGGAGGAGATGCTCGATGCGGGCGATCGGCAGCCCCGTGCGCTGCACGAGCGAATGCCGCGCGCCCCACATCTCGTGATAGCCGGTCGCGCCGACGATCGGCAGCCGCTCGGTCCACGACGACGGCGCCGGGCGGCCGAGGTCCTCCACCGCGACGTCGACCGCGTCGGCGGCCATCACGCGGTACGTCGTGTACTTGCCGCCGGCCACGATCACCAGACCCGGCACCGGATGCGCGACGGCGTGCTCCCGCGACAGCTTCGTGGTCGACGTCGCCTTCGCGGCCAGCAGCGGCCGAAGCCCGGCGTACACGCCTTCGATGTCGTCGGCGGTGATCGGCGTGCGGAGGACGGCGTTGAGGTGGTCGAGCACGTAGTCGACGTCCGCCTGGCTGGCCGCCGGGTGCTCGCGGTCGAGGTCCCATTCGGTGTCGGTGGTGCCGACGATCCAGTGCCGCCCCCACGGGATGACGAACAGCACGCTCTTCTCGGTGCGCAGGATCAGCCCGGTGTCCAGGTCGATCTTCTCGCGCGGCACCACCAGGTGGATGCCCTTCGAAGCGCGCACGGTGAACGGCGCGGGGATGCCCGCCGCTTCCGCCATGTCGTCGCTCCACACGCCGGTGGCCGCGACGACCGTCTTCGCCCGGACCTCGATCTCCGCACCGCTCTCGCGGTCGACGACCTTGGCCCCGACGACACGTTCGCCGTCGCGGATCAGCGAGGTCACCCGCGCCCGGGTGAGGACGGAAGCACCCTGCTCGGCCGCGGTCCGCGCGATGGTCATCGTGTGGCGGGCGTCGTCGACCTGGGCGTCGTAGTACTGGATGGCGCCGATCAGGGCGTCGTCCGCGAGACCGGGAGCGACCTTGCCCGCGCCGCGCTTCGACAGATGCCGGTGCCGCGGCAGGGCGCGTGCTCCGCCGAGGGTGTCGTAAAGCGTGACACCCGCGCCGATGTAGCCGCGTTCCCAGACGCGGTGCTTGAGCGGCACCAGGAACTTCACCGGCCGGACCAGGTGCGGCGCGAGGGTCTGCAGGAGCAGGCTGCGTTCCTTCAACGCCTCACGGACCAGCTTGAAGTCCAGGTTCTCCAGGTAGCGCAGCCCACCGTGGATCAGCTTCGACGACCGGCTCGACGTTCCGGCGGCGAAGTCGCGGGCCTCGACGAGCGCGACGGAGAGCCCGCGCGAAGCCGCGTCGAGTGCGACGCCGGCACCGGTCACTCCCCCGCCGACGACGAGCACGTCGATCTCCTCACGAGCGAGCTTGCGCAGCGTCTCAGCACGGTAGACCGGGGAAAGCGGTACGGGTGTCACCTTGTTCCTCCTGTTCATCGGGCTCACTCGACCTCGACCCAGTCGAGCGTGCGGCCGACGGCCTTCTGCCAGCCCGCGTAGCCCTCGGCGCGCTGTTCGTCCGTCCACGACGGCTCCCAGCGCTTGTCCTCGTTCCAGTTCTGTTCCAGCTCGTCGGTGCTCTTCCAGAATCCGACGGCGAGCCCGGCCGCGTAGGCGGCGCCGAGCGCGGTGGTCTCCGCGACGACCGGCTTCGACACCGGCACGCCTAGGATGTCGGCCTGCAGCTGCATGCAGAGTTCGTTGGCGGTCACGCCACCGTCCACACGCAACACGTCGAGCGTGACGCCGGAATCGTTCTGCATGGCCTCGACGACGTCGCGGGTCTGGTAGCAGATCGCTTCGAGGGTCGCCCGCGCCAGATGCGCGTTGGTGGTGGCGCGGGTGAGGCCGACGATCGCGCCGCGCGCGTCGGAACGCCAGTACGGGGCGAAAAGCCCGGAGAACGCGGGGACGAAGTAGACGCCGCCGTTGTCCTCGACCTGACGCGCGAGGCTCTCGCTCTGGGACGCGCCACTGATGATGCCCAGCTGGTCGCGCAGCCACTGCACGGCGGAACCTGTGACGGCGATGGAGCCCTCCAGCGCGTACACCGGCTTCTCGTCGCCGAACTGGTAGGCCAGCGTCGTGAGCAGCCCGTGCTTCGACCGCACGACCTCGTGCCCGGTGTTGAGGAGCAGGAAGTTGCCGGTGCCGTAGGTGTTCTTGGCTTCGCCGGGGCGGAAGCACACCTGGCCGACGGTCGCCGCCTGCTGGTCGCCGAGCACGCCGGTGATGGCGACCTCGCCGCCGAGCGGGCCGTCCGCGCGGGTCACGCCGAAGCGGCCGTTGTTCGACGACGGCGCGATCGACGGCAGCATCTGCTTGGGGACACCGAAGAACGACAGCAGTTCGTCGTCCCACTCCAGCGTTTCCAGGTCCATGAGCATGGTGCGCGACGCGTTGGTCGGATCCGTCACGTGCACACCGCCGTCGGCGCCGCCGGTGAGGTTCCAGATGAGCCAGGTGTCGGTGGTGCCGAAGAGCGCGTCACCCTTTTCGGCGTCTTCGCGGACGCCCTCGACGTTCTCCAGGATCCACTGCAGCTTGCCACCGGAGAAGTAGGTGGCGGGCGGCAGACCGGCCTTGCGGCGGATGACGTCGCCCTTGCCCTCGCGTTCGAGCGCCGAGGCGATCCGGTCGGTGCGGGTGTCCTGCCACACGATGGCGTTGCAGTACGGGCGCCCGGTGCGGCGGTTCCACACGACGGTGGTCTCGCGCTGGTTGGTGATGCCGAGGGACGCGAGGTCGGCGGCGGTCAGCTTCGCCTTGTTGAGCGCGGTGGCGATGACCGAGCGGGTTCGCTCCCAGATCTCGGTCGCGTCGTGTTCGACCCAGCCCGGCTTGGGGAGGATCTGCTCGTGCTCGAGCTGGTGGCGGGCGATCTCGTTGCCGCCGTGGTCGAAGATCATGAACCGCGTGCTGGTGGTGCCCTGGTCGACGGCGCCGATGTAGTCAGGCATGGTTTCGCTCCTTAGGAAACGCGCTCGATGTCCTTGGCGGGCAAGGCTTCCGGTGCCGGTTCGGCGGGCAGGTAACGCTCGATGAAGTACTTGTAGATCGCCCCGCCGATGACCGCGCCGATCACCGGCGCCACGATCGGGATCCACCAGTACGGATAGCCGTATTGATCGGTGAACGCGGTGTCGTACCCGGTGAGCCAGGACATCAGGCGCGGACCGAAGTCGCGGGCGGGGTTGATCGCGTAGCCGGCGTTGGTGCCCCAGGCCATGCCGATGGCGACCACGAGGAATCCGACGACCACGGGCGCGAGATTCGCGGCCGGCGCGGTGTTGCGGAGGTCGGTGATGGCGAAGATCACCAGTGCCAGGATCGCGGTACCGATGATCTGGTCGCGGAAGGCGCCCCAGTCACCCACCGGCAGGGTTCCGTTACCCGGAAGAGTGGAGAACACGCCCTGCGTCTTGATCGTCAGGCCGGGGTCCGCGGCGTTGAGCACCTCGGTGTAGTTCCAGCGCACCAGCAGCGCGGCGAGGAACGCGCCGGCGGTCTGCGCCAAGGCGTACGGGGCGACCTTGCGCCACGAGAAGCCCTTGAACACCGCGAGCGCCACGGTGATGGCGGGGTTCAGATGCGCGCCACTGATCCGTGAAGCCACGTAGATACCCAGCGTGACACCGATTCCCCACGCCCACGCGATGCTGTCGTGGTCCCCGATGCCCGCGGCGACGACTTGGGCCACCACCCCGCAGCCGAACAGGATGAGGATCATCGTCCCGACGAACTCCGCCGCCAGTTCGCCCGCCAGTCCGCGAGCCTTGAGGTTTCGCACCATTGCTTCCTCCACAAAGGACACCGTTGCCCTGTTGAGGCCGAAGTTAAGTTCGCGGAAACGCGGGGTCAACGGACGCCGGTCGGCATTGTCGAACGCCCGGAGACGATGTTCGACATTGTCGAATCAGGGCCGGTCGGGCTACGGTTGGGCCGTGCCCGGTCCGATCCAGTCCATCGAGCGCGCCGCCGCGATCCTGCGGTTGCTGGCGCGCGGTTCCGGCCGTCTCGGGGTCGGCGAGATCGCCGATTCCCTCGAACTCGCCAAGGGAACGGCGCACGGGATCCTCCGTACCCTGCAAGGGGTCGGCTTTGTCGAACAAGACCGCGACACCGGGAAATACCAACTGGGCGCGGCGCTCCTGCACCTCGGCACGAGCTACCTCGACGTCAACGAACTCCGCTCCCGCGCGATCAACTGGGCCGACGCGCTGGCCGCGCGCAGCGGCGAGGCCGTCCGCATCGGCGCACCGCTGGAGGGCCGGGTCCTGGTGGTGCACCACGTGTTCCGGCCCGACGACAGCCTGCAGACGCTCGACGTCGGCACGCTTCTGCCGTTGCACGCGACGGCGCTCGGGAAAGTCCTTCTGGCCTACGACACCGGTCTCGTGGCATCGTTGCGCACCGGCGGACCGGAGGCCTACACGCGCCGGACCCTGGTCACCCAGACCGCGATCAAACGCGCCTGCGGCAAGGTGCGCGAGGCGGGCTGGGCGAGCGAGAACGGCGAGATGATCACCGGCGAGGCCGGGATAGCCGCGCCGATCCGCGGCCACGGCGGCATCGTGGTCGGCGCGATCGGTGTCTCCGGCGCGGCGGAACGGATCTGTGAAGCCGACGGCAGCCCGATCCCGCGGCTGCTCGGCCACGTGCGCGACGCGGCACGGGCGGTCTCCCGCGATCTCGGCGCGTCCCGATGGTGATGGAGGTGCTCGCGTGGTCCAGCGCTACGTGATGTCGATCGACCAGGGCACCACCTCGACGCGGTGCATCCTGTTCGACGCGCGCGGCAGACTGGTGTCGGTCGCGCAGCGCGAACACACCCAGCATTTCCCGCGGCCGGGCTGGGTCGAACACGACGCGACGGAGATCTGGCGCAACGTCGGCCGGATCGTGCCGCAGGCGCTGGCCGACGCCGGCGTCGAAGCCGGCCAGGTGGTCGGGCTCGGCATCGCGAACCAGCGCGAAACGACGGTGCTGTGGGACCGGCACACCGGCAACCCGGTCGGGCGAGCGATCGTCTGGCAGGACACCCGCACCGACGCGATGCTCGAACACCTCGCCCGCGAGCCGGGCGCCGACCGGGTCCGGCGGCTGTGCGGGCTGCCGCTGGCCACGTACTTCTCCGCGCCGCGGATCCGGTGGATGCTCGAACGCACCCCTGGCCTGCGGGAACGCGCCGAAAGCGGCGACGTCCTGTTCGGGACGGTGGAGAGCTGGCTGATCTGGAACCTGACCGGCGGCCCCGAGGGCGGCGTCCACGTCACCGACGTCACCAACGCCTCACGCACCATGCTGATGAACCTGCGCACGCTGTCGTGGGACGACGAACTGCTGGAGTTCTTCGACGTCCCGCGCGCGATGCTGCCGGAGATCCGCCCGTCGACCGAGGTGTACGGGACGACGTCGCGGGTGGTCCCCGGCATTCGGATCGCGGCGGCGCTCGGCGATCAGCAGGCGGCGCTGTTCGGCCAGACATGCTTCGCCCCCGGTGAGGCGAAATGCACGTACGGAACCGGCAGCTTCCTGCTGCTCAACACCGGTCCGACGCCGGTGCTCTCGGCGCACGGCATGCTGACCACCGTCGGCTTCAAGATCGGCGACGAGCCCGCCGTGTACGCGCTCGAAGGGTCGATCGCGGTCACCGGCTCGCTGGTGCAGTGGTTCCGCGACGGGCTCGAACTGATCGGCAGCGCGCCCGAGATCGAGACGCTGGCGCGCACGGTCGAGGACAACGGCGGCTGCTACATCGTGCCCGCCTTCTCCGGTCTGTTCGCGCCGCATTGGCACAGTGAGGCACGCGGCGTGATCGCCGGGCTGACGTCGTACATCACCAAGGGGCATCTGGCCAGGGCCGTGCTGGAGGCGACGGGCTGGCAGACCCGCGAGGTGGTCGACGCGATGAACGCCGACTCCGGGCTAGCGCTCTCGACGCTCAAGGTGGACGGTGGGATGACGGCCGACAACCTGCTGATGCAGTTCGTCGCCGACGTCCTCGACGTGCCGGTGGTGCGCCCGATGGTCGCCGAGACGGTGTCGCTGGGCGCGGCGTACGCGGCCGGATTGTCGGTCGGGTACTGGCCGGACCTGGAGGGTCTGCGGCGGAACTGGCACCGCGCCGGGCAGTGGCTGCCGACGATGGACCCCTCCCGCCGCGACAGTGAGTACTCGCACTGGCGTCAGGCCGTGGAGCTGACGTTCGGCTGGATGCGTCCCGGCCCGACGGCCGCTCCCCCGGGCTCCGACCTGGTGGAGGTCGTCCTGGCCGATCACCGCCGGATCGAACAGCTGTTCCGCGACCTCCGCAACGACGAGGCCGACCGTCCGGCGCTGATCGCGGAGCTCTCGGCGTCCTTGGTCGCCCATGCGACCGCGACGGAGCGGATCGTCCGTCCCGATGCGACGGAGAGCGGGCTCGCGGACGAGCTGCTGGCCGTGCTGGAATCCGCCGACTCCGAGAAGGCGTTGGCAGCGCTGGAGAATTCGGTGGACGCGCATATCCGCGCGGAGGAACGCGGGTTGCTGAACGAACTCCGGCGCACACTGTCCACTTCGGATCGCACCGGCCTCGGCCGGGCGTTCGTGGCCGAGCGGCAGCGGCAGCTGGACCTCGGCTGCGGCTCCGCCGCGCACGTCCGCGAGCAAGGTTCTCGGCTGCGCCTCTCGTGACGTGCTAGCCTGTCGCCGTGCGCCGCTGGACCCGACTCGTAGTCGAGCGCGCCGGCTGAACCAGGTCGTCGGCGCGCATTCCGGCGACCCCTCGATACGGGGCATCTCCCGGGACCTGGCCCTCCATGGCCTGTACGTTTTCCCGCCTTCGGAGACCACGATGTCGATCACCGCTTTCCAGGTTCCCGCCCCTCGCTCGTCCATGCTGGTCCGCCGCCGGATCGCCACGTACTTCGTCGGCGGCGTCGAACGGATCCCCGGCCTGCTCGACGCGCTCGACTGCCTGGTCCACGACCTGTCCGTCGACGTCCGCGACGGCGTCCGGGAAAGCACCATGACCTGCGCCGTCCTGATCGACGCCGCCGAAGTCGAGCCCCTGCTGGACCGGCTGCGCGAGCTGACCTCCGTCGTCTCGGCCGAGCTGGTCTGACAGTCCCGAAACCCGCAACACGCGTGATTGAACGGCGATCTCGCGTGATTGGACGGCGATCACGATGATCGCCGCCTGATCACGCGAGTTCCGTCTCTGATCACGCGTGATCGCCGTCTGATCACGCATGATCGCCGTTCGGGCACAAAGTCCCCTATGCCCGGAGTCACTTGCACGGTTCCATGCAGCCGGTCATCCAACGACCATCGGCCTCTTGACTTAGTTAAGAAGCCTTCTTAACTTCGATTTCATGGCCGAAACTCCCCGAAACAGCAGGTCCCAAGCCTATCGTCGGCTCAGCTTGGCCGAGAAACACGACAAGTTCGTCAATCAGTACTCGCGGCGGACCCTGTTCCGGGTGGGTGCGGTGAGCGGCGCGGCACTCGCCGCCGGCGGCGTCCTGCTCCCGGGCTCGGCCGCGGCCTCCCCCGGGCCGATGGTGCTGCTCAACGCCGACAAGGTCGCCGGTTCGGCGCTGCGACCGTTCGGACGGCACATCGCCTACGGGGCCGACCCGTCCCAGCAGGTCGTCGTCTCCTGGCAGGTACCCGCGGCGGTGACCGCGCCGTTCATCCGGATCGGCACCGTGCCCGGCGACTTCAGCCCGCCGATCCAGGCCGAGGTCCGGGCGCTGACCAGCCAGATGTCCTGGCAGCACCCGGTCGAGGAGGTACCGCCGAACAGCCCGAAGTCGATCACCCAGTACTACCTCCACGCCCGGATCGACCGCCTCCTGCCCAACACCACGTACTACTACGTCGTCGGACACGAGGGCTACGACCCCGCCGCCCGGCTCGGCGAGATGGCGAGCTTCCGCACCGCTCCCGCCCCGGGCGGCGACGGCACGTTCACCTTCACCGCTTTCGGCGACCAGGGTGTCGGCTACAACGCCGTCGCGACCAGCAGCCTGATCGCGGGCCTCGATCCGGCCTTCCACCTCGCCATGGGCGACCTGAGCTACGCGCTCGAAGGCGAGGGCGGACATCCGGAGGAAGACCAGTACGACGCGCGGCTCTGGGACTCCTTCTTCGTGCAGAACGAACCGGTCACCGCCGGCATCCCGTGGATGATGGCGCTCGGCAACCACGAAATGGAGGGCTGGTACTCCGAGGACGGCTACGGCGGCGTGCGGGCGCGTTTCACCATGCCGGACAACGCCTGGGACGGCTCCACCTGCATCTACTCGTGGCGCTATCAGAACGTCGGCATGATCAGCCTGGACGGCAACGACGTCTGCTACAACAGTCCGTCCAATCTGGACTACACCAAGGGCAAGCAGCTCAAATGGCTCGGCAAGACGCTCGCCGCCTTCCGCGCCGACCCCACGATCGACTTCATCGTCGTCTACTGCCACCAGTGCACGTATTCCACCTGCCATTCCAACGGCGCCGAACTCGGCGCGCAGAAGGACTGGGCACCGTTGTTCGACAAGTACCAGGTCGACCTGGTGCTCAACGGCCACAACCACATCTACGAACGCACCGACCCGATCCGGGCGGGCAAGGCCGTCAAGAAGGTGCCCTCGCGCGGGACCACCAACCCGGTCAAGGACGGCACCACCTACATCACCGCGGGCGGCGGTGGCGGCAGCGTCTCCGAGTTCCCGGCGCCCGACACGTACCTCGGTCATGAGACGAGCAACGACTCCCCCGTCCCGATGAAGTACTCGGAACGCGACGGCCAGGACCGCATCAAGAAGGTCACCTGGTCCCGGGTCCGGTTCCGCGGCTACAGCCTGGTCGCGGTCGACGTCGTCGCGGGGACGGGCACCACACCGCCCAAAATGGACGTTCGTGCGATCAGCGCCGACGGCACCCTCGTCGACCAGATCATCGTGCAGCGTTCCTGACCTCTCGTTACAGAGTCATGACACGAACAAGACGGGGCCACGATGATCGTCTCTGAACATCGGCACCATGTTCGACGAACGAACCAGGCCCATCGCAGTGCCCGGCACGAACCGGCGATCACGACTCCGCGTGACGATCGTGATCGTCGTCCCGGTCATCGTCGCGATCCTCGGCTACGTGATCTTCCAGTCCGTCGCGGAAAGCCGGCCTGCTCCGGAAAGACGCGTCGCGACCGTGGTCTTCGACCGCGCCGCGGGCGAGCAGGTGATCGAGGAGCGAGGCTCGGAGAGGTTCCGCACGGCGTCGGTGGTGAAACTGTTCATCGCGCTGGACGCCGTCACCCGCAAGACGAGCAAGGCCGACGAAGCCCAGCTCCACCGGATGCTGGCGAAAAGCGACGACGCCGTCGCCAACACGCTCTGGACCAGGAACGGCGGCCCCGCGATCGTCACCAGGACGGTGGCGGCCGCGGGACTGAAGAACACCACCCCGCCCACCGACGCGGGCCGCTGGGGCGACACATTGTCCACCGCGGACGACATCGCCGCGGTGTACCGGCGCGTCCTCAAGCTGCCGAAGGCCAAGCGGGACGTCATCCTCGCGCCCTTGCGCCAGGCGAGCCGCACCGCCGCCGACGGGTTCGACCAGCACTTCGGCATCCCTACGGCCTTCGGCGACCGGCCGTGGGCCGTGAAACAGGGCTGGGCGGCCGGACGGGGTTCGGTGGACGCGCACACGACGGGGCTCGTCGGTGAAGGCGACCGCTACATCGTCGTCATCCTGTCCGGTTCCGCCGAGGGAACCGGCCTCGACGCGGCGACGGCGGCAGTCACTTCGGCGGCCAGGTCCCTGGCTCCACGACTGGGAAAGTGACTTCGGCCGCGTTTTCCACGGCGATCTTGAAAGCGCTTACAAGGAGGTCCGCGAAACAGGCTCGGGGAGCCGCCGAGCCCCCTCCCGTCTGAGCTTTCAGCGCACCCAGCTGTTCACCGGCCAAGGGCGCGACCCGGTCCATGAACTGCCCGAGGAACCGCAGGGCGGCGACGGGCGGGATCCCGGCCACGGCGAGGTCCGTCACCGCGCGCGAAACGGACGGGCGCACGACCGCCGGGGCTCCCGTCTCGTCCCTGCCGAGCACGCCGTGGCGTTCCAGGCACCGGGCGACGGCGGGCTGGTCACGGGCGATGTCCGCCATCGCCGCGTCCAGCTGCTCGGCCCGGTCCACTGTGGTCGTTCCGAGCATCGCGGCGATGGACACCAGGTTGAAGCCTTGTTTCTGCAGCATCGTGATGCGTCGCAGCCGCCGCAGATGGGCCGGGCCGTAGTAGGCGGACCTGCCGTGCCGGACCGGCGGGGCGAGCAGGCCCCGCGTCTGATGGGCCCGGATATTGCGCGCCGACATGCCGACGATCGTGGAAAGTTCTTCGATCGTGTATCCGGCCGGCCTCGACGAAAAGGGCTTCACGCCGACAGCTTAACCAATGGTCGGATGAGTACACCACAGAGCTGGGGCAATGGCGGCGCCACTGTCAACCGGCTGAATCAGCGAGTTGCCATAAGTTCACCGGTTCCCGGCAACGAACGCAAGGTCGGCGGCCGGTTTACATGGTTTCGTGCCAAGCAATGCCGGATTTGGGGCGTTCCACCACCCCCGGTTACTCCAGTCAGGCGATCTTGATGGGCCGAGGACTTCTTTGCCGTTTAAATGCACCAGAGACATCCGATGTCTCAACTCTGTCGACGCCCGCGGAGCGCCGCTGAACCCGATGGTTGGTCGTCAAAGTTTCAACCTTTTCCCAGGAGGTTTCCATGTTCTGGAAACGGATCGCGGTCGCGGCCGTGGCCGCGACCGGTTTGGCCACGGCGCTGGTGGTGTCCCATCAGGACACTCCCGCCGCCGCGATAGAGCCCGCCGCGGCGAAAGTGCCCGCGTTCGACCACATCGTCCTCGTGATGTTCGAGAACAAGGACTACAAGGAGATCAGCGGGAGCTCCAAGGCGCCGTACTTCAACAAGCTCGCCTCGCAGGGCGCCAAGTTCACCAAGGCGTACGGGACGACGCACCCCAGCCAGCCGAACTACATCGCCCAGTTCGCGGGTTCGACGCACGGTGTCGACAGCAACAAATGCCAGGATCTCGGGAACAAGGAGAACATCGCGTCCCAGCTGGCGGGGATCGGCAAGAAGTTCGTCGGTTACGCGGAAAGCATGCCTTCCGACGGCTACACCGGCTGCACGAAGGGCAATTACGCCCGCAAGCACAACAGCTGGGTCAGCTTCAGCAATGTGCCGTCGTCGGCGAACAAACGGTTCTCGTCGTTCCCGAGCGACTTCACCAAGCTCCCCCACGTCGCTTTCGTGACCCCGGACCTGTGCAGCGACATGCACGACTGTTCGGTCGACACCGGCGACAAATGGCTGAAGAAGAACCTCGACGCGTACGCGCAGTGGGCCAAGACGCACAACAGCCTGCTGATCGTCAATTTCGACGAGGACAGCGGGACGTCGGTGAACCAGATCTTCACGACGTTCGTCGGCGCCCACGTGAAGCCGGGCAGTTACAGCGAATCCATCAACCACTACTCGATCCTCCGCACGATGGAGGCGTCGTTCGGCCTGCCGGGCATCGCCAACGCGGCCAACAAGGCGCCGATCACCAGCGTGTGGCAGTAATCGGGTGAACCCCGCGGGCGTGTCCACTGTGGACACGCCCGCGGGCGGAGAAGGGTGGCTCGTCGCGTGTACCTGTCCACGATCGGCCGCCGGGAGCATCCCGGTGGCGTGTCCAAGAAGTCCTTCGCCCTGCTGGGCGGGAACGTCTTCGCCCTGGGCACCGTCAGCCTCGTCACAGACGTCTCCTCCGAGATGGTGACGGCCGTGCTGCCGGTGTACCTGGTGCTCGGGCTGCACCTCGGCCCGGCGGCGTACGGCGTGGTGGACGGCCTCTACACCGGCGCGACCGCGCTGCTGCGCCTGGTCGGCGGTTACGTCGCCGACCGGGTGCGACGGCGCAAGGCGGTCGCCGGACTGGGCTACGCGATGTCGGCCGTGGCGAAACTGGGGCTCGTGGCCGCGGGGTCGTCGGCGACCGCGATCGGCGTGGTGCTGACCGCGGACCGCACGGGCAAGGGGTTGCGGACCGCGCCCCGCGACGCGCTGATCACCCTGTCGGCCCCCGAGCACATGCTGGGCCGCGCGTTCGGCGTGCACCGGGCGATGGACAGCGTCGGCGCTTTCCTCGGCCCGCTCGCCGCGGTCGCGGTGCTGGCCGTGGCGGGCTCGGCGACCGGGGTCGAAGGCTTCGACGCGGTCTTCGTGACCAGCTTCTGCATCGCCACCGCCGGAGTGCTGCTGCTGGCGTTGTTCGTCCGCGACCACCGCGCGCCCAAACCACCGTCCGGCACCGTGTCCCTGCGCGCGGCGGCGGGGCTCCTGCGGGGCGCCGGTGTACGGCGGCTGCTGACCGCCGCGTGCGTCCTCGGCCTGGCCACCATCGGGGACGGCTTCGTCTATCTCCTGTTGCAGGACAAGGAGGACATCGCCACCGGCTGGTTCCCGCTGCTGGCCGTCGGGACCAACCTGGGCTATCTGCTGCTGGCCGCGCCGCTCGGCGCACTGGCCGACCGTATCGGCAGGCTGCCGGTGATGCTCGGCGGTTACGGCGCCCTGATCGCCGTCTACCTGCTGCTGCTCAGCCCGCTCACCGGCTGGGCGTTGTTCGCGCTCACCCTCGGGCTGTACGGCGTGTTCTACGCGGCGACCGACGGTGTGCTGATGGCGCTCGCCGGACCGCTGCTGCCCGAGGCGTTGCGCACCACCGGTATCGCGATCGTGCAGAGCGGGCAGGCGCTCGCGTACTTCGTCTCGTCCGTCCTTTTCGGACTCTCTTGGCAGTTCTGGGGCGCGACCACGGCGATCACGATCGCCGCCGGGACGGTGCTCGCCGCCGTCGCCGCCACCTTCGTTCTCTTGGTTCCCCGCAGGAAGGCACGACCGTGAACACCCGCACCCGCGTCCTGATCGCCGTCACCGGAGTACTCACGCTGGCCGCGGCCGCCGTGATCTACGTCGGGGTGGCGGGCGCGCGCAACCAGGACACCGCGTCGGCGGGCACCAGCGGCGCCGTCACCCTCGAAGGCGGGCGGCTGCTCTTCCGCAGCACCGCCGACGCCGACCGCGGGCACGTGTCCAGTGTCAGCGCCGCGGACCCCGGCGGCGCACGGGCGGTGTCGACCGTCTCCTGCAGCCGGGTCTACGCGGCGGGCGGCACCGGGATCTGCCTGCGGCCGGAAACCGGGCTCACCACGTATCAGCTGGCCGTGCTCGACAACCGTCTCGCGGTCACGCAGGAGATCCCGCTGGTCGGCCTGCCCAACCGGGCACGGGTCTCGCCCGACGGGAAGCGGCTGGCGTGGACGGTGTTCGTCACCGGCGATTCCTACAACGGCGGCCGGTTCTCCACCCGCGCCGGCACCCTCGACCTCACCACCGACAACGTCGAGGGCACGCTGGAGGACTTCGCCGTGACCGTGGACGGCAAGCCGTACAAGGCGGCCGACTTCAACTTCTGGGGCGTCACCTTCACCCGTCAGCCGGGCCGGTTCTACGCCACCATGTCGACCGGCTCCCACCGGTACCTCGTCGAAGGCGACTCGACCGCCCGGACCGTGGAGACCTTGCGGGACAACGTCGAATGCCCGTCCCTCTCCCCCGACGAGACCCGTGTCGCCTACAAGGCCGCCATCGACGGCGATCCCGCGAAGGGCTGGCGGGTGTCGGTGCTCGACCTCGCGAGCGGCACCGTGACGCCGCTGGCGGAGACCAGGAACGTCGACGACCAGCCCGCGTGGCTGGACGACCGGACCGTCGCCTACGCCCTCCCCCGCACTCAAGGACACTCCGACGTCTGGGCCGTGTCCGCCGACGGCTCGGGCGCGCCGCGGCTGCTCATCCCGGAGGCCGAGTCACCCGCCGCACTGCCTTAGGCTGCGGGCATGAGGGCCGCGCTGCTGATCGTCGACATGCAGGAAATGCTCGTTCCCCTGGTCTGGCGTGGTGAGGAACTGGCGGCCCGGATCGCCACGCTAGCCAGGAAGGCCCGCGACAACGGGGTCCCGGTGATCGCGCTGCGGCAGATCGGGGCGCCCGGCACCGACTTCGACCCGGCGTCGCCGGGCACCCGCGTCAGCGCGCTGCTCGGTCTCGAACCGGTCGACTTGGTGGTCGACAAAACGGCGACGGATTCCTTTTACCGCACCGGGCTGGCGGGGCTGCTCGTCGACCGCGGCGTCGACACCGTGGTGCTGACCGGGCTGGCCACCGACTACTGCGTCGACGCGACCGCCCGGTCCGCGCAGAGCCACGGCCTGGACGTCGTGCTGGTCGCCGACGGCCACGCTCCCTCGTCCGACGGCGACCCCACCACCGGGCTGAGCGCCGAACAGGTCGTCGCGCGGCACAACCTGCTCCTGAGCACGGCGATCCATCCCGGCGGACGGCTGCGCGTGGTGCCGTCGGCGGAGGTCGAGTTCACCGGCCCGTAGGATCGGCCCGCCATGATCACGAACTTCCTGCTCGACCACTCCGCCCTCGTGCCGGTGGCGATCCTGCTGGTCGCGCTCGTCTGCGCCGTCCTGGGCCACCTGTTCGCGGGCAGGCATCGAGTCCTCTGGATGCTCACGGGAGTGGCGCTGGTACCGGTCGTCGCGCTGACGCTGGTGCCCAACCGGCACACGATCGACGAGATCCTGTGCACGGTCCAGTTCTCCCTGCCCACGCTCGGCTCGGTGGAACTCCTGGCCAACGTGGCGCTGTTCCTGCCGCCGGTCTACTTCGCCGCGCTGGCGTCCCGGCGGCCGGTGACGATGTTCGCGGCAGGCTCGGCGCTGTCCGCGGTGATCGAGTCGCTGCAGGCGGTCGTGCCCGCGATCGGCCGCGCCTGCGACACCAACGACTGGCTGATGAACACCATCGGCGCCCTCCTCGCGGCGGGTATGGCGTGGCTGGTGGGCCGCCGGGCTCAGTCGGGCAGTTCCACGGGCGCGATCTCGTCGTAGACGTCGCCGGGCCCGGGGTTCGCCGGATCCGTCTCCCCACCGAAGTGGTGCAGGACGCCCCAGACCGCGTTGAGAGCCGTCTGCACCGCACCTTCGGCCCAGCCCGCCGTCCAGGAGACGTCGTCGCCCGCCAGGAAGAGGCCGCGGTGACGTTCCTCCAGCCGGTCCTGCTTGAAGTGGGTGAACAGCCGGTGCTGGTAGCGGTAGTGACCGGGCAGGTTGGCCTTGAACGCGCCCATGAAATGCGGTTCGGCCTCCCAGGACACGGTCACCGGGTCGCCGATGATGTGCCGCCGGACGTCGACGCCGGGGTAGATCTCCTTCAGCGACTGCAGCATCACCTCGACCCGCTCGGACACCGAAAGCGGCAGCCACTTCAGCGAATCGTCGGCCCAGGTGTAGGACAGGCAGATCACCGCGGGCGCGTCCGGATCGTCGCCGAGCAGGTAGGTGCCGCGCGGCATGCGGTCGGTCAGCGTCATGCTCATCGTGTCGCGCCCGGTCTCCGGGTCCTTGTCCAGCCAGAACGGCCGGTCCACCGGGACGAAGACCTTCGAGGACTCCATGTAGTGCGTGCGCTCGATCGCCGTCCAGTGGTCGATCGGGAACAGCGCCTCGTCGCATGCGATCTTCGACAGCAGCATCCAGCTCTGCGCGGTGAACACCGCCGCCGGATAGGTACGGATGCGGCCTTCGGTGTCGGTCACGGTGATGTTGTTCGGCGCGGTCCGGTGCAGCCGGGCGACGCCGGGGTTCGGGCTCCCGCCGTGCAGCGAGCTCAAACTCGTTCCGGCGGGCCAGAAAGCGATGTCCTCGGGCGCGTGTTCCCACAGCCGCAACGGAAGCCGCCTGCTGCCGCCGACGATGCTGCGGTGCTCGTCGTCGGCGCCGGTGTAGACCACCCGCAGGATCTCCAGGATGGAGTTCGGGAAGTCGGTGTCCCAGCCGCCGGTGCCGAAGCCGACCTGGCCGAAGATCTCACGGTCGCGGAAGGAGGCGAACGCGGGCGAATCGCAGAGGAAACCGTAAAAGGTCTGGTTGTCCAGCTTCGGGACAAGTTCGTTCCACAGCCGCTTGATCGTCTTCACGTCGCGGTCGCGGATCGCCTTCTGCATCTCGGTGAACGCGGCCTGCTCGGACAGCGTGCTGTCCCACGCGGCCGCGACCTTGCCGAAGACGGCGGGGAGTTCGTCCGCCGTGCGCGCGTAGTGGCTCTCCCCCTTGAGATCGACGACGGTGCTCGGCGTGCCCGGCGCCAGCGGGTTCGGGAACGGCGTGGTCTCCAGGCCGACCTTGTCGATGTAGTGGAACAGCGCGGTCGACGCCGGCGGGAAGCGCATCGCGCCCATCTCCGCGACGACGTCGTCCGGGCAGCCGGAGAAGTTCACCGTGCGCAGGCGGCCGCCGATCTCGGCGATCTCGTACACGACCGGGCGCAGCCCGAGTTTCATCAGCTCGTACGCGGTGACGATGCCCGAGAGGCCGCCGCCGATCACCGCCACCTCGGTGCCGTGCCGCTCGGCCGGAAGGCTGCCGAGCCCGGCGGGGTGCGCGAGGAAATCGTCGTAGGCGAACGGGAAGTCGGGGCCGAACATGGTGATCGGGCGGCCCGCCGGTTCGTCGTGGTGGATCGCGGTCGGGAGGGCGGAGGTCATGCGGGAAGTCCTCGGTACAGATCGGGCCGTCGGTCGGCCAGGTGGGTGTTCTCCAGCCGCGACGCGACGAGCGCGTCACGGGTCACATCGGCGCTGATCAGCTCCGGACCGGCGCCCGCTCGGGCGAGCACCTCGCCGGTCGGGGCGACGACACAGGAGCGGCCGCAGTAGGTCAGTTCCTGTTCGGTGTCACACCGGTTCGCGTACGCGACGAACAGCTGGCTCTCGTAGGCACGAGCGGGCACCAGCGTGTCCGCGACCAGTTCGTACGGGCTCATCAGCGCGGTCGGCACCACGAGCAGTTCGGTCCCGGCCAGCGCGTGCGCCCGCACCAGCTCGGGGAACTCGACGTCGTAGCAGATCAGCAGGCCGATCCGGAGACCGTCGAGCTCCGCCTGCACGACCGCCTCGGCACCCGGCTCGAACCAGTCGCGGTCGATGTCGCCGAACAGATGCGTCTTGCGGTAGTTCGCCAGGCGTCGTCCGTCGCGGCCGATCAGCTGGACGCTGTTGTACACGCGGCCGCCGTCGGATTCGGGGTATCCGTAGGCCAGCGCGACACCGGATTCCCTTGCCAGCTTGGACATCCGGGCCGCCGTCGGACCGTCGGCGGGCTCGGCGAGCTCATGTGATCGAGCGCCGATGTGGTAGCCAGTGGTGATCATCTCGGCGGCGATCACGAGATCGGCGCCCGACGCCTCGACGGCGGACGGCAGCTCGGCGTACGAGCCCTGGTGGACGGCGACCCTCATACCGACGACGATATCCACCGTTTCGATGCACCGATAAGGGCGAATCGTTGCGCAAGAGATTGGCAGACCAGCGAGTCAGTGCGGCATCGCGCAATCCAGCGGCGATCTGTTGTCTGGATCACCCGCCCGGCGGCGGCTCCTCCGCGTGATCGTCCGCCCAGCCGAGCGCCTCGGTGATCGCCTTCTCCGCGATGGCCGACATCGTCGACATGTAGGTACCGCTGACGTGGTTGTCGTCGAGGTAGACGAGCACGTTGCCGATCACCGGCGGGCAGACCTCGGCCGTGCAGAAGTAGTCGCTGAAGTCGAGGAACCGCACGTTGGACGGCAGATCCTGCAGCGTCTCGTACGGCGGCTCCGCCGCATAGAGGTCGTAGCGCGGCGTGGCGCACTCGGGCGACTCCGCGCCGCGGCTCTCGACGCACGCCGACGGCGACTGGCCGAACCGCGGGTTGTCCCGCACCGCCAGCACCGGAATGCCCACTTCGTCGACCTTGCGCCACTGCGCGATGTAGCCGTCGGGAACCCGTTCTTCGACACCGACCTTCACGTCCCTGGTACCGATCGTCATCACCGCGTCGGGGCGGGTGGTGACGATTTCGTCCACCACGGCGCTGTTCCAGTCGATGCAGGATTGGTCACCCGGTACGGCGTCGGAGTCGGTCGAGAACGGGCAACCGCCGCGGAGGATCGACGTGACCTCCCAGTTCTTCTTTTCGGCGACCGGCAGCAGGGCGCCGAGGAACTGCCCGGCGTGCGAGTCGCCGGCGACGACGATCCGGCGAGTGGGATGCCCCGTGGTCTGCGACGTACAGACTTCGAGATCGGCGTTGCGCGGCGAGGTTCCGCACCGGGCCGGGTCGATCCCCGCCCAGTCTTCGGACACCGCGACGAACGACGGGACGAGCGCGGCATCGGCGGCGCCCCAGTACGTGAACCCTTCGGTGTGCGCGAGCGCGCCGGGATGGTCCGGATCGTCGACCGCGATCGAGTAGTTCTCCGCCTGGCTCACGCTCACCCACTGCCAGGCGCCGGTCGCGGCGAGCACGGCCGCGAGCGTCGCGGCACCGAACCGGTAGGCGCCCCACCGGTTCCCGGCGCCGATCGCGGAAACCCGGACCGGCTTCTCGACCAGGTGATGGGTCAGCACGGCGAGGCCGAACGCCAGCGCGATGATCACCGCGCCGCCGCGCAGGCCGACCTCTTCCCGGTCACGCGCGACGAGGTAGAAGACCAGGACCGGCCAGTGCCACAGGTAGAGCGCGTAACTCAAGTCGCCCAGGTACTTCAGCGGGCGGCTGCTGAGGAAACGGTCGGCGCCGGCCTTGAACGCGGTGTCGCCCGCGAGGATCACCAGCGCGGCCGACAGTGTCGGCCAGAGCGCGAGATAGCCGGGGAAGACCGTCCCGACCTGGAGCACCAGCCCGCAGGAAACGAGCCCGGCGACCCCGGCCCAGCCGAACACGACCCGCGCCTGCCGGGGCACCTGGATCCGGTCGATGAGCAAGGCGAGCAGGCCACCGAGCGCGAACTCCCAAACCCGCGTCAACGAATCGAAGTACGCCAGCGGCTGATCGACCGCGGTCAGCCACACCGAGTACGCGAGCGAGGCGGCGAACACCACGCCGAGCGCCGTGGCCAGCAGCGGAAGTACGTTGCGGCGCGCCCGCTTGGCGATCAGGAGCACCAGCCCGACCAGCAACGGCCAGACGACGTAGAACTGCCCCTGGATCGACAGCGACCAGAAATGCTGGACGACGCTCGCCGAGTTGTGCTGGGCGAAGTAGTCGGCGGAATCCGCCGCCAGCTGCCAGTTCTCCAGGTACAGCGCGGAGGCGACGACCTCCTTGATCGTCTGGAACCAGCGGTTCTGCGGCAGCAGCACCATGCTCACCGCGACCACCAATAGCAGCACGGTGAGCGCGGCCGGGAACAGCCGCTTGATCATCCGGCCCCACATCGGCCGGTACTCGATCCTCCCGCGCGACGCCGCGCGGTAGAGCTGACCGGTGACGAGGAACCCGGAGATCAGGAAGAACGCGTCGACGCCGCCGGAGATCCGGCCGAGCCACACGTGGTAGACGACCACCAGCACGCACGCGAGCGCCCGCAGTCCCTGGATTTCCGGGCGGAACCGCCGCTCCGTCTCCCGCACACAACCACCACCATGATCACCGGCCGCCGACGGGCCGGGACCCTACGGCAGGAAGCTGTGAGCAAGCTATGCCCCCTCGTGGTGTGGGTGGCAGTTGATCGCAAGTCCGTGAAGGCCTCCTTCCCTACCTTCAGGGTAGGCAAGGAGGCCTTCACGGACTACACGAGGCGAGCGAGCGTGGCAGTGGCGTGGTGGGGCACCACTCACGAGGGCGCGGGCAGGGTCAGGTCGACTTCTGGCCGTCGATGCTCTCCCGCAGGATGTCGGCATGCCCCGCGTGCTGCGCGGTCTCGGCGATGACGTGCGCCAGCACCCGGCGCACGCTGCGCACCGCGCCCGGCGGGTTCCAGGGCGCCTCCGGCAGCGGGTGTGTCGCGGAAAGGTCCGGGATCGACGAGACGATCTCCCTCGTCCGCGCGGCCACCTCCTCGTAGCGCGCGAGGATCCCCGCGAGGGTGTCGCCGGGCAGCATCCTGAAGTTGTTCTGGTGGTCGATCGCCCACTGCGGGAACTCGCGGGCGGTCCCGGCGCCGATGTCGGCCCAGGTGACGCCTTCCGGCAGGTCGTAGGTCATCGCGGACGGACCCTCGACCACGAAGCGCAGCCACATCTCCTCGATCGAAGCGACGTGTTTGACCAGTCCGCCGAGGCTCAGCTCGCTGACCGTCGGATGCTCGTCGAGCTGCTCGTCCGTGAGCCCCTGGACGGTGGTGGTCAGCGCGGCGCGGACGGTGTCGAGGGCTTCGAGCAGGTCGGCGCGCTCGGCGTCGAGGATGGTGGCGGTCATCGGGCCCTCCGGGTTGTCGTTTTCTGGCACGACATGACTCTCGCAGGGGTAGAGGACAGGTTGTGGCCGCTACTCCAGGCATTATGAAGAACATGCCGAAGACCTCCGCACGACTGCTGTCGATGCTCTCGTTGCTGCAGGCCCGCCGCGACTGGCCGGGGGCGCTGCTGGCCGAGCGGCTCGACATCAGCCCGCGCACCGTGCGGCGCGACGTCGAGAGGCTTCGAGAGCTCGGCTACCCCATCGCGACCATCAAGGGTCCCGACGGCGGCTACCGGCTCGACGCCGGATCCGAGCTGCCACCGCTGCTGTTCGACGACGAACAGGCGGTCGCGCTGGCCGTCGCGCTCCAGATCGCCACCACCAGCGGCGCGGGCATCGAGGAGGCGGCGATGCGGGCGCTGCACACCGTCCGCCAGGTCATGCCCTCCCGGCTGCGGCGCCGGATCGACACGGTGCGGGTCACGGCCGTCGAATCGCCCGCGAGCCGCTCGGAGCCCCGCGTCGACGGCGACGTCCTGCTCGCGCTCGGCGCGGCGGTGCATGCCCGCGAGATCCTGCGGTTCGACTACGCGGACGCGCGGCGCCGGGCCGAACCGCATCACCTCGTCACCTGGCACGGCCGCTGGTATCTCGTCGCCTGGGATCTGGATCGCGCGGATTGGCGCACCTTCCGAGCCGACCGGATCACTCCGCGCACCCCGACCGGCCCGCGGTTCACACCGCGTGAGCTGCCGGTCCCCGACGTCGCCACCTTCGTCGCGAGCCGGTTCCGTGGCGCGTCCGAGTCCGGCGAATGGCCGTGCCGCGGTGAAGTCATCCTCGACCTCCCCGCGGGCACGGTGTCCCACTACGTCCGCGACGGTGTCGTGGAGGAACTCGGGCCGGATCGGTGCCGTCTGGTGCTGGGGTCGTGGTCGTGGGCCGGGCTCGCGGCGAGTATCGGCCGGTTCGACGCCGACATCGAGGTCGTCGGGCCGCCCGAACTCCGGGAGGCTTTCGCCGTGCTGGCCCGCCGTTACGCGAAGGCCGCCCGCTGAACACGGGTACGGCGCCGGGAACCGCCCAGGGTCTGGAGGCGGTGCCCGACGCCGTCGACCGCCCGTGGTCCGGGGGCGGCGCCCTCCGGTGCCGGCCCGCCCGGGGTCCGGCACCGAAGCCTCTGGGCCGTCACGACTTGTGGTGCACCTCCTGGAGCCCGTACACCGGCGTCGGGATGCCCTCGTAGCGCGCTTTCAGTTGCAGCGCCAGGTAAAGGGAGTAGTGCCGCGACTGGTGCAGGTTCCCGCCGTGGAACCACAGGCCTTCCTTCTGCGTGGGCTTCCACATGTTGCGCTGCTCCCCCTCCCACGGCCCGGGGTCCTTCGTCGTGCCGGAGCCCAGGCCCCAGCATTTGCCGACGAGGTCCGCGGTCTCCTGCCCGACCAGGTCCGCTACCCAGCCGTTCATCGAGCCGTAGCCGGTGGCGTAGACGACGACGTCCGCCTTCAGCTCCGTACCGTCGGACAGCACCACCGCGTCGCGGGTCAGGTGGTCGACCTGGCCGTGGGCCAGTTTGATCTTCCCGTCGGCCACGAGTTCCGACGCGCCGACGTCGATGTAGTAGCCGGAGCCGCGCCGCAGGTACTTCAGGAACAGACCGGAACCGTCGTCGCCCCAGTCGTGCTGGAACCCGGCCGCCTCCAGCCGCGCGTAGAAGTCCTTGTCCCGCTCACGGATCGCGTCGTACACCGGGATCTGGAACTGCGGCATGATCCGGTACGGGATCGACGCGAAGATCATGTCCGCCTTGTCGGTGGTGACCCCGGAGCGCACCGCGCGTTCCGAATACAGGTCGCCGAGCCCCAGGTCCATCAGCGAATCCGACTTCACCACATGCGTCGACGAGCGTTGCACCATGGTGACGTCGGCGCCGTGTTCCCACAGCGCCGCGCAGATGTCGTGCGCGGAGTTGTTGGAGCCGACCACGACCGCCTTCTTGCCGGCGTACGAATCCGGGCCGGGGTGCTGGGACGAATGGTGCTGATCGCCCTCGAACTCGTCCATTCCCGGGAACGACGGGAGATTCGGCTTGCCGGACATCCCGGTCGCGAACACGACGTGCCTCGGGGTGAGCACCAGCTCCTCGCCCTCGCGGACGACGGTCACCAGCCACTGCTGCTCTTCCTCGTCCCAGGAGGCCGAGGTGACCTCGGTGCTCGTCCAGTACGGGACCTCCATGAGCCGCGTGTACATCTCGAGCCAGTCGGCGATCTTGTCCTTGGGCGCGAACACCGGCCAGTTGTCCGGGAACGGCAGATAGGGCAGGTGGTCGTACCAGACCGGGTCGTGCAGGCAGAGGTTCTTGTACCGCTTGCGCCACGAGTCGCCGGCCCGCTGGTTGCGTTCCAGGACGAGCGTGGGCACGTCGAGCTGCCGCAGCCTGGCACCGAGCGCGATCCCGCCCTGTCCGCCGCCGATGACGACGACGTATGGCTGCTGCTCGTAGCCGAGCCGGGTCTGTTCCTCCTCGCGTTTCTCCGCCCACGACTTCCGGCCGCGGACGACGCCGTGCTCGACACCCTTCGGCCGCTGTTCGTTGCGACGCTCCTCGAAGCCTTTGAGCTCACGCAGGCTGGTCAGCAGGGTCCACGCGCCTTCGTCCTTCAGCCTCAAGTGGCCCTTCGCGCGACCGGTCGCGGTTTCGAATTCCAGCCACGCTTCGGTCACGCCGTCGGCTTCGGTCGGCGTCTCGGTCGTGCGGAACCCGGAGGGGTCGATCCGGTCGAGGCAGTCGCCGAGCATCCCGGCCACCTCGTCGCGTCCTTCGACCGTCTTGATCGTCCAGGTGAAGGCGACCAGGTCACGCCAATAACTGTCGACGGCGAAAAGCGCTGCGGCGGCTTCGACGTCGCGGGCGGCGAGGGCCGATTCGAATCGGCTCAGCCAGGCGTCCACCCGAGCCTGCGGCGAGCCCGTCGCCTCGATCCGGTCCACCGTCTGTGTCATGGCCACTCCTGAACTTCGGCGTTCGGCTGTTACCCCGATCACACGCCGCGGGCGGGTGGAGCGGCAAGGGTTGCAGCGAGTTGCAGCGCGACTCCATGGCGCGCCTCGTCCGCCGGTCCTATGCTGGTCAGTCGACGCGATGGTGCGGAGGTGGCGTGTGGGCGTGCACAGCTCGGTCCCGCCAGGCGCCGACCTGCCGATGCACGCCCGCGACCTGATCCGCATGCACGAAGCCGTCATCGGCGGCGGCCGCCCTCGGGTCCGGCCGCGGCCGCTGGTGTCGCGCTCCTGGTCGCGGATGCTGAGCCTGGGGCTCGCCGCCGACGGCGTGAACACCCGGGATTCGGTGCCGCTCGACGAGGTCGCCCGCCGTCGACGCGCTTCCCCTTTGCGGCTGGTGGTGGACGATCTCGGGCAGGTGGTCGGCGCGACGGCCGACACCGCGAACATGCTGCTCGTGGTGACCGACGCCGACGGCATCATCCTCTGGCGGGTGGGTTCGCCCGCCGTGCGGCGCCGGGCCGACACCCTGGGCTTCACCGAAGGCGCCGTCTGGACCGAGACGAGGGTCGGCACCAACGCGATCGGCACCGCGCTCGCCGAGGCCGCGCCGGTGGAACTGCTCGCCGGGGAACATTTCGAACAGGGCCAGCATCCCTGGTACTGCACCGCGTCGCCGGTGCACGATCCGCGCACCGGCGAACTGCTCGGCGTGATCGACGTCAGCGGTCCCGCGCTCACCTTGCACCCGGCGATCGGGGCGCTGGTGGAGACCGGACGTCGGCTGGTCGAATCCGAACTCTGGCGGCACCACCAGCAGGGTCTCGACCGGTTGCGCCGGACCGCCGAACCGGTGGTGACCGGGGTGGGCGGCCCGGTCCTGCTGGTGGACGACGACGGCTGGGTGGCCCACTCCGCCGGGGTCGCCTCCGGCGCGCGGATCGCCGCGCCGTCGGAAGGACAGATCCTCGCCGTGCCCGGACTCGGCGCCTGCCTGCCCGAGCGGCTGGCCGAAGGCTGGCTCGTCCGTCCCGCCGACACCGCGCGCCAGGTGCGGCTGGAACTCGAACTCGGCCACGCGCCGATGCTGCGGATGGCGTCGGGTGACGTCGGCTGGGTCCGCACGGTGACACCGCGGCACGCGGAGATCCTGGTGCACCTCAACACGGCAGGCCTGTCCGGGCTTTCGGCCGAGGCGCTCAGCAGGGCGCTTTACGGCGACGCCGAACACCTCGTCACCGTCCGTGCCGAGGTTTCCCGGCTGCGACGACTGTTGGGGGCCATTGTGGACACCCGGCCGTACCGGCTCGCCGCGGGTGTCACCCTGACAGTCCATAAAGGACTCGAAGTCGGCGGCTGAACCTCGCCCGGTTGCCGGGCGATCGGTCCGGGTACTCCGCGCGCATGGAGATCTTGCTCGCCGGAGCGGGCGTTCTGGCGTTGTGCGCCGCCGTGCTGCCGAACCTGCTGCACGAACGCGCGTTGTCGATGCCGCTGGTCCTGTTGATGGGCGGGCTGGTCTTCGGGCTGCTTCCCTTCCCGCACCCGTACGGCCAGGGTGTCCTCGACCCGCGGTCGCAAGTGGGCGCCGTCGAGGTCATCACCGAACTCGGCGTCCTGGTGTCACTGGTCGGCGCGGGGCTGAAGTCCGACCGGCTGATCGGCTGGCGATCGTGGAGCTCGACCTGGCGGCTGCTGGCGATCACGTTGCCGCTTTCGGTCTGTGCGGTCGCCTTCCTCGGCTGGTGGGCGCTCGCCCTGTCCCCCGCCGCCGCGCTGTTGCTGGGCGCCGTGCTTTCCCCGACCGACCCGGTGCTGGCGAGCGACGTCCAGGTGCCCGCGCCGCATACCGGCGACGGGCGGGGCTCGGACAACGAGATCAGGTTCACGCTGACCTCGGAGGCCGGGCTCAACGACGGTCTGGCGATGCCGTTCGTGTTGCTGGCGCTCGTCTGGGCGGGGACGGCGAGCACGTCGCCGGTGCCGTGGCTGCTGACCGAGGTCGTCGTCCCGCTGGCGATCGCCGTCCTGGTCGGCTTCGTCTGCGGCCGGTTGCTGTCGTGGCTGATGTTCCGGGTGCGGCACGAAAGGCTGCGCCTGGGCGAATACTCCGACGGCCTGGTGGTGCTGGCCATCGCGTTCCTCCCGTTCGCGCTCTGCGAGTGGCTGGGCGGCATCGGCTTCGTCGCGGTGTTCATCGCCGCGGCGACCATCCGCGCCAGCGAACGGTCGCACGAGTACCACGGGGTGCTGCACGAATTCGGCGATCAGCTGGAACGGCTCTTCGTCGCGCTGGCCCTGCTCGGTCTCGGTGTCGCGCTGGGCGACGGGCTGCTGGCGGGTCTGACGCTCGCCGAAATCCTGGTGGCGGTCGCGGCGGTGGTCATCGTGCGCCCGCTGTTCGGCGGCCTGGCGCTGCTCGGCGGCGCCACCACCCGCCCGGCGGCGACGGCGATCGCGTTCTTCGGCATCCGCGGGATCGGCAGCCTCTACTACCTCTCGTACGCGCTGGGGCACGGCGATTTCCCGATGGCCGACTCGTTGTGGCGGGTCACGGCGCTGACAATCGCGGTTTCGGTGCTCGTGCACGGGCTGCTGTCCGGTCCGGTGATGCGCAGGCTGGAGGACCGGGGAATGCAGAACCTGGAGAACGGGCCCTTCAAGCACGAAACCTAGCGATGCCACTCCCGGCCCTCGAGCCGCGCCTTCACCCGCTGCAACGTCGTCGCGATATTCGCCTGATTCGTCCCGGCGCGATCCGGCTCACCGGTGATGAGGATGGCGAGCGGGACGAACCACGGCGGCACCCGCAGCCAGTTCGTCACGGTGAGCCGGCTGCCGTCGCCTTCGGGGACGATGTCGTACTCCCACCGCGAAATCGGCACGAAGAACGGCGTGCGCACCCGGTAGGCGAACCGCCGCCCTGGCTCGGCCTCGACGATCTCGGCGTGGGTCACCCAGCGCCGTCGTCCGTTGCGGTTGCTGCCGGCGAACCAGTTCCCGACGCGCGCTTCGGTCGCGCCGCGGATCCAGCGGGCCTTGCGCAGTTCCTCGGTGCACTCCGACATCGCGACCGGATCGCTGACGAGCCGGTACACCTGCTCGGGGCCGGCGCCGATCGTGACCTCCCCGGTCGCGATCGGTTCGCTGTAGGTCAGGGTGTCCCTCGGCTTCGTCGCCATCGCGCCTCCCAGTCGACTTCGCCAGCCCACCAGCAGGAGTCCCACCGGTCAAGCCCGGCGCGGGAAGCACCGCACGGACGCGGAATCATCGTGCGGCGATGAGTGCCTGAGGAGCGGCTTGCTTCATCCGCGTACGAAGCCAGGTCAGTTGCCGCACGGTCTCCTGCTCGTGGTCTTCGACGAGGTCGAGCAG
Organism: Amycolatopsis sp. WAC 04197; assembly: GCF_003947475.1. Classification (NCBI taxonomy): domain Bacteria; kingdom Bacillati; phylum Actinomycetota; class Actinomycetes; order Pseudonocardiales; family Pseudonocardiaceae; genus Amycolatopsis; species Amycolatopsis sp. WAC 04197. The sequence goes on from NZ_QHJK01000008.1 coordinate 459,046, forward strand.
TTCCCGATCGCGCAGTCCCTGGGCGGCCTGGCCGACCACGGTCCAGGTGATGTCGGTGAACGACGAGAGCGCGTAGAGGTCCTGCAGGTCCCGCAGCAGGCCGACACCACCGCTGCGGGTGCCTTCCAGGCCCGCGGCGTGCAGCCGCTCGGGCTCCTCTTCACGGTCTTCGCCGTACCGCTCGACGATCGGGGCGAGCGCCTCGGTCTGCCGGTCGATCCGTCCGGCGAGCAGCAGGCACGTGTGCTCGACGTCGGGCTCCTCGCCGTGGCCGCGGCCGACCTCACGGAAGGCGTCGGCGAGGGTGTTCAGCGAGGTGTGCAGAAGCCCGAGGTAGGTGGCGAGATGCATGGGTCAGCCCTCCACCTTCCGGACGCGGACGGCACCGATCTTGAACAACGGCTGTTTGGACACCGGATCCCATTCGGTCATGGTCAGTTCGTTGGCGGCGCGGGGATGCCCTTCGCCTCCGGTGTCCCAATAGCCGTAGTGGAACGGCAGGAACACGACGCCGGCCCGGACCCGGCCGATCCGGGCGGGCACTTCGACCCGGCCCCGCGCGGACTCGACCAGGACGAGATCTCCGTCCGTGACCCCGAGTTCGGCGGCGTCGGACGCGGCGATCTCCGCCCACGGTTCCGGCGCGGCCCGCCGGAGCTTCGGGGCGCGGCCGGTTTTGGTCCGTGTGTGGAAGTGGTACACCGTGCGCCCGGTCGTGCAGACGAACGGATACCGCTCGCCGGGCTCCTCCGGCGGTGCCGTGTACTCGGCGGCTTTGAGGAACGCGCGTCCGTCGGGGTGCAGCGCCTGGTGTTCCTTGGCCGAAACCGTCCCGCCGGTGAGCAGGTCGTGACCGAAGTCCTCGCAGGCGTCCGAACTCGTGGTGAACACGCCGTCCGCGTAGAGCCGTTCGGTACCGTCCGGGCGCTCGCCGTCGCAGGGCCATTGGATCCCGCTGCCGCCGCGGAGTTTGTCGTACGACAGCCCGGTGTAGTCGCACAACCGGCCCCGGCTGCACTCCTGCCAGGCACGGAAGGCGTCCTCGGGGGTCCGCCAGCCGATCAGCGGATCGCCGTCACGGTCACGGAAGTCCATCCGCCGCGCGTAGTCGAGGAAGATGTCCAGATCGGCGCGCGCCTCGCCGGGCGGCTCGACCGCCTTTTCCGACAGATGCACCGTGCGGTTGGCGTTGGTGAAGGTCCCCTGCTTCTCGCCCCAGAGCGCGGCGGGGAGGACGACGTCGGCGAACTCGGCGGTCTCGGTCCGGAAACCGTCCTGCACCACGACGAACAGGTCCTCCTTGCCGAGGATTTCGCGGATCCGCGGGAGTTCCGGCATGGAGACGGCGGGATTCGTCGCCGAGATCCAGAGGAACCGGATCGAACCCTGTTCGGCGTACCGCCAGATCTGCATGGCGTGCGTCGGCGGCGACCAGTGCGGGATGGTCAGCTCGTCGACGTTCCACAGTTCGGCCAGTTGCCGGACATGGTCGGGATTCTCCCAGTTCCGGAAGCCGGGAAGGTCGCCGTCGGCACCGCATTCGCGCGTGTTCTGCGCGGTGGGCTGGCCGTTCATCTGCAGCACTCCGCCGCCCGGCTTGCCGAGCATGCCCCGCAGCAGATGGAGGTTGTTGACCTGGCAGGCCGCGGCGGTGGCTTGATGCGACTGGTAGAAGCCCTGCAGCACGGTCGACAGCACCCGCTCGGACGTGCCGAAGATCTCCGCGGCCCGCACCAGCGCGTCCGGCTCGATCCCGCAGATCCCGCCGACGTGCGCGGGCGTGTACGGCTCCACGGTCTTTTCGAGTTCGGAGAAGCCGAGGGTGTGCGCCGAAACGTAGTCCTCGTCGATCCACTTGTTCACGATCAGCTCGCGGACCAGACCGTTCATCAGGGCCTGATTGGTACCGGGCAGCGGCGCGAGATGCAGGCCACCGGATTCCACCGCCGCCTCGGCGACCTTCGTCCGCCGCGGATCGACGGCGACGACCACGGGCGGCTCGGGTCCGGCGAGCCGGTCGAGGACCCGGCTCCACAGCACGGTCTGCGTCTCGGCCATGTTGTGACCGAAAAGGAAAAGCGCGTCGCAGTGGTCGATGTCGGCGTACGTCCCGGGCTGGCCGTCGGAGCCGAAGCTCTCCTTCATCGCGGCGGCGGAGGTGGCCGTGCACAGCCTGGTGTTGCCGTCCATATGCGGGGTTCCGAGACCGGCTTTGCCGATGACGCCGAGCGTGTAGTACTCCTCCAGGAACAGCTGCCCGCTGGTGTAGAACCCGTGCGACAGCGGCCCGGCCTCGTCCAGCAGTTCCTTGGAACGCCGCACGATCAGGTCCATCGCGGTGTCCCAGTCGGATTCCACCAGCTCTCCGTCGCGGCGGATCAGCGGCCGTGTCAACCGGTCCTTCCCGTTCCACTGCCAAGAACCGTAGAGCCCCTTGGGCCCCATCCGGCCGTGGTTGACCAGGTCGGTCTCGCGGCCGCGGACGCCGACCATCCTGCCGTCCTTCACCGCGATGTCGCACGCGCAGCCGTTGCTGCACAGGACGCAGGCCGAGCGGACCCAGCGGTCCACATCGGATTCACCGACGCCCGCCTCGAGGTGGATGTCCGCTCTGCGCGGCCAAGCGTCTCCTCGTCGGTACGGGGTCCGCGCGCCCCAGACCTCCGCGATTCGCTCCGGTACCGCGTCTGCGTTCATGCGGAAGCCGTACCACGCCGCTCACCAGCCGAAACACCGGACAAAGCGGGCGGCCGGGTCAGGTGGCCGGTTCCGCCGGGAACACGACCTGGAAGCCCAGCCCTCGCAGCAGCTGCGTGAGCATCGCCCTGGTGTTGGCCTTGGCGCGTTCGAGCAGACCGGAGTGCTGCGCGGCTTCACCGATCCGTTTCTCCGCGGCCAGATAGAACGGCCGCTGATCCTGCACGGACACCAAGGCGCCGAGCCGGTCGATCAGGCCGCGCTCCTGACCGAAGACGTAGCTGCGTCCGTTGTCCAGGTTGGGTTTCGCGAGCTTCGGTTCGGGCAGCCGCACCTCGACCGTCCGCCGGTCTTCGGACACGGTCAGCGAATTCTCCACCAGCGGCCCGAAGTCGACGTACGCGTCGACGGAACCGGCCGCGACGAACAGCGTGCGTTCCCCGGCGATGCTCGCGGGCACCCACGCGACGTCCTTCTCGATGTCGACGACGACCTGGTAGTCACCGACGGCCGCGTGGTACTGGCTCAGATCCCGCACCGCCTGGAGCACCGCGGGCTGCGATCGGTCCACAGTGGACGTTCCGAACGGGTCGAGCTTCGGCAGGAGTCCGGTGATCTGCAGGGCCGCCGCGACGACCAGCAGCCCGGCCAGCACGAACGCCCCGAGACGTACCCAGCGTTTCTTCACGCCCACCACCGCCTCTCGTCCGCGAGGAGTACCCGGCGGACGCGGTCCCGAAGCGTCGGCGGCGGATTCCCGTACGATCGGCGGAACCCGGTTCCGCACTTGGAGTAGTTTGGCCGCATGCAGAACGTCTTGCCCGCGCCGGAGAAGGCCGGGCTGAACATCTCGGCGTTGCACTGGGCGGGTTTCCTCGGAATCGCCGTACTCGTGCTGGTCACGTCCGGGATCGGCCTGCCCTCGGTGCTGGTGGTGGCGCTGGGCGTCGCCGGGATGGCCACCCTCGTGCTGTCCTGGCTCGGCATCGGACGGCTCGCCGCCGGGCTGCCCGAGCGGCGGCTGTACTGGATCGCGGTCTCGTGGTGCGCGCCGCTGCTCGTCGCGCGTCCCCTGTTCAGCGGTGACATCAACAGCTACCTGGCGCAAGGCCTGATCGCGGCCAAGGGGCTGGACACCTATCTCGTGGGGCCCGCCGACGCGCTCGGCGCCGATTCCCCGGTGACGATGGCCGTCAGCCATTACTGGCGGGACACGCCCGCGCCGTACGGTCCCGCGTTCGTCGCGCTGGCCCGCACGATCGCCCAGATCGCCGGTGACTCCTTCGTGCCGACGGTGCTGCTCCACCGGCTGCTGGGCCTGATCGGGATCGTGCTCATGGCGTGGGCGCTCCCCAGGCTCGCCCGCCGCGTCGGGGTCTCGCCGTCGATCGCGTTGTGGCTGGCCGTGCTCAATCCGCTGGTGCTCTGGCACGTCGTGGCGGGCGTGCACAACGACGGGCTCATGGTCGGGCTGATGGTCGCCGGGCTGGAGCTCGTCCTCATGGGCGCGGCGAAGACCGGCGCGGCCCGGCCCGCCCTGATCGCGGCAGGGGTGATCGCGGTGAGCGCGGCCGCGAACATCAAGATCGTGGCCGTCGCGGGCCTGCTGTTCGTCGGCGTCGACCTGTTCCGCCGGGCGACGCCCGCCGGCCGGGTGGCGGTGGCGCTGGGGCTGCCCGCCGGATTCGCCGCCGTCACCGCGGCGATCTCACTCGGCAGCGGGCTCGGCTTCGGCTGGGTCCGCGTGCTGTCCGGGGTCTCGGGCCAGGTCCACAGCTGGATGGCGCCCACCAACGAACTCGGCTTCCTCGTCGGCGGCGTCGGCAAGATCTTCGGTGCCGACCTGACCGACGGCGCGATCGAGGTGTTCTCGCTCATCGGCGCGATCCTCGGTCTCGCCGTCGGCGCCAGGCTGCTGTGGCTCACGTACCGGCAGAAGCTGCACCCGCTCTACGCCGCAGGGCTGACCTTCGCCGCGATGCTGGTCCTCGGGCCGGTCGTGCAGCCCTGGTATCTCCTGTGGACGGTCGCGCTGCTGGCCGTGAGCCTCACGACCGACCGCGGGCGGTGGATCCTCGCCGTGGTCAGCGCGGTGTTCGGCGTGCTGCTCCCGCCCGCGAACGGCGGCGCCGTGTCCTTGGCGCTGGGCTACTTGATCGCCGTCGTGCTCATCGGCGGCACCTTGTTCGTGCTCAAGCGGAAGGGCCTCTTGCCGGAGATCAGGTTCCGCAAGAGCCGGACGTAGAGGCTCCATCGAGCGGGTGTCTCGACCGTGCCGGTGAGTTCACGCTCGGCGCGGTCGAGGCAGTCCTCCAACAGGGCGTCGTGCATCGGCCGCCACAGCAGCGGATACGTCAGCCACGCGGGATGCCGGAGCCTCAGGACCATGAGATGCGCGAGCTCCGTCTTCCCGTTTTCGGCCGTCCGCAAGGTGAATTCGTGGAATCCGTCGAAGCCGCGCGGCGCGGTGAACCGGAACCTCACCGACTTCCCGGGTTCGTAGGACTCGACCCGATATCGCACCGGCCCGTGCCCGCCGGTCGCTCCCACCCCGAGCGGCCGGTCGAACCGCATCGGCGGCCACGCGTCGACGGGCCAGAGCCTGTCGCCGTCCGAGGCCAGTGTGTCGATCAGCGCGCCGACGCGTTCTTGTGCCACGTCGACGATCCGGTGATGTCTGTTCCATACGCGCATCGCGCCTCCCAGTTCTAGAGACCTTCCCCTAAAACTATAGTAGAGGATAGTCTCTGAAAATGGGACGACCACCGCGGCACACCGCCGACGACTTCCTCGACGCCGCCGTGCGGATCTTCGCCACCGAAGGGGCGGCCGGGGTGACCATGTCGGCCGTCGCCCGCGAGGTCGGCGCGCCGAGCGGGTCGATCTACCACCGCTTCCCCGGACGTCCGGCGTTGCTCGCCGCCGTCTGGCTCCGCACCCTGGAGGGCTTCCAGCGGGGTTACCTCGAAGCGCTCGAACAGGAACCGGCCGTCGAAGCCGCCGTCGAGGCCGCCGCGCAGGTCGTCCGGTGGTGCCGTGCCCATCCCGCCGAGGCGAAACTGCTCTACGGGGGTGACAGGGCACTCGGCGTTGACGACTGGAGCGCCGAGGATCGCGCTCGTGTCGAGGCCGCCAACCACCGGCTCGACACGGCGATCACCAAGGTGCTGCGGAAGCTGCGTCCGTTGACCGGCCGGAGCACCGACGAGCTGATGCTCGCCCTCGTGGACCTGCCCTACGCCGCGGCGAGGAGGCATCTCGACCGCGGCGAGGCACCGCCGCCGCGCACCGTTGACCTGGTGACGCGGACGACGCGCACGCTGCTGACGGGCTGAGCTCAGGTCCGGGCGGGGATCACGAGGGAGAACTCCCCGCTGTCGACGAGGTCCAGCAGCAGCCGGGCGGCTCGGCTCGGCGGCCGCTCTCCCCTGGTGGCGATGGTCAGCGGCCAGGTGAGGCCGGGCTCGTCGAGCGGGATCGTCCGGACCCCCGCGAGCAGCTTGAGATCGGGCACGACGGCGACGCCGAGCCCTGCCGCCACGTAGGAGGGCACGGCACGCAGGTCGGCGACCTCGACGATGACCCGGCGCGGCGCTCCGAGCGCCTCGAAAGCGCGGTCCAGGGCCACCCGGTTGCCGAAGCCGCGGGGATTGTCCACGAACGACTCACCCGCGAGGTCGGCCAACGTCAGTGAACGCCGTCCGCTCAGCCGGTGGCCGTCGGGCAGCACGGCGACGAACGGCGCCGAACCGAGCAGTTTGGCTTCGAGCCCGGCGAGATCGGATTCGGGCAGGCCGAGGAGTGCGACGTCGAGCCTGCCCTGACGCAGGTCCTCGGCCAGTCCGGTCGAGCCGGTGATCGACACCGAAACGTGCAGGTCGACCAGCGGATAACGGCGGTGGAACGCGCCGAGCAGATCGGGCAGGTCGAGATCGCCGACGCTGGTCAGCGTGCCGATGCGGAGGCTGCCCCGCAGGCCGGCGGAGGCGTCGGTGACCACCTCGCGCGCCCTGTCGAAGGCTTCCAGCGCGGCCTTCGCCTCGGGCAGGAACACCTTCCCCGCCGGGGAGAGCGCGACCCTTCGCGTGGACCGGTCGAACAGTTTGACCCCCAGTTCGCCTTCGAGGGCCTGGATCGTCGCCGAGACGGTGGACTGCACCGCGTACAACCGCTGGGCGGCGCGAGTGAAGCTGAGTTCCTCGGCGACGGCGACGAAACATTCGAGTTGGCGGGTCTCCACGCGTTTGATTATCGCATCCTCCGATAACTGTGACCAGGATTGTTCGTTGGACTTGGATGATCCGAAGATTCACAGTGGAGACATGCTGAACAGCGTCGCCCTCCCCCGTCCCGCGTTCCGGCGGATCAGCCACGGCCGCGGTTTCTGGATCATCGCGGCGGCCTACGCCGCCTCGCTCGCCTTCTCCACCGTCCCCACCCCGCTCTACGTGCTCTACCAGCAGCGCGACGGCTTCCCGACCTACGTCGTGACCATCGTCTTCGCGGCGTACGCCGTCGGCGTGATGGGCAGCCTGTATCTGGCCGGCCATGTCAGCGACTGGCTGGGACGACGGCGGGTGATCCTCGCCGCGACCTTGGCCCAGGCGCTTTCCGCGACACTTTTCCTGGCGTGGCCGGACGTTCCCGGCCTGATCCTGGCCAGGCTCGTCGGCGGCGCGGGAATCGGCGCGCTGACCGCGACCGCCACCGCGCACCTGTCCGAACTCCGTGCCGTCGCCCGGCCGCGGGAGGACCACGGCCGCGCGGGACTGATCGCGACCGTCGTCAACATGGGCGGGCTGGCGCTAGGACCGCTGTTCGGTGGCGTGTTCGCGAGCTATTCGGCCGAGCCGCTGACCACCCCGTTCGTGTTCTTCCTGGTCCTGCTGCTCGCCGCGGCCCTCGCCGTCGCGCTCGTGCCGGAAACCGTGGAGCGTGCCGAAGAACGGCCCGCCTATCGGCCGCAGCGCGTCTCACTGCCGTCGAGCGCGCGGCCCGCCTTCTTCGGCGCGGCGATCGGCGCCTTCGCGGCGTTCGCGATCACAGGCCTGTTCATGGCGCTGACGCCGACGTTGCTGGCGCAGGGCATGCACGAGAGCTCGCGGCTGCTGGCCGGCCTCGCGTCGTTCTCCGTGTTCCTCGCGGCGGCCGCGGCGCAGGTGCTCTTCGCCGGTCTGGCCAGGAAAACCCAGCTACGGCTCGGCCTCGGGCTGATGGTGAGCGGTTTGGTGGCGCTGCCGATCGCGGTGATGACGTCGCAGCTGTGGCTCTTCGTCGCGGGCGGGATCGTGGCGGGCGCCGGTGTCGGGCTGGGCTTCCGCGCGTCGGTGGCCACCGTCGCCGCCCTCGCCGAACCGCCGGTGCGCGGCGAGGTCCTCGCCGCCCTGTTCCTGGCCGCCTACGCCGGGCTGGTCCTGCCCATCCTGCTCGTCGGCATCGCGCTGATCTGGCTGCCGAGCGCGTGGGCGCTGATCGGATTCTCGGTGCTGGAACTGGGTTTGCTCGCCTGGTCGGCTCCCAAGGTGCTGACCTGACCGTCCACAATGGCGCGCCCGCGTGGTGACCCTCGTCAAACCGGCGGGCGATCCACACGGGCGATGTGCCATCCTGGTGACGGAACCTCCTCAACGAGGTCCCCGGACGAGTGGGTGCCGTACCCGGCCAGCGACAAGACGGCGCTCTGGGAGCGCGTCATGTCGTGGCTTGTCCTCGTCGTCTCGGGTGTGCTGGAAGCCGTGTGGGCCACCGCCCTCGGCAAATCCGAAGGTCTGTCCCGGCCGGTGCCGTCGGTGATCTTCGGCGTCACGCTGGTGGCCAGCATGGTGGGTCTCGCTTACGCGATGAAGGATCTCCCAGTCGGCACCGCCTACGCGGTCTGGGTCGGCATCGGGGCTTCGCTCACCGTCGCCTACGGCATGTGGTCCGGCGCGGAAACCGTTTCGGTGGCCCGGATCCTGCTGATCGTGGGGATCGTCGCCTGCGTGGTGGGCCTGAAGATCCTGCACTGACCCCGTAACTCACGTGATCAGACACGTAACTCACGTGACCGGACGCGTAACTCGGGTGTGCGGCGTCTGATCACGCGAGTTACGCCTTCAATCACGCGAGTTGCGTGCCCCGTCACGCGTGTTACGCCAAAAAGGGACCGCCCCCGACGCACGGACGACGTCGGGGGCGGTCGGGTCCGGGCGCACCCCTGCGTGTGGCCCGGACGGCTAGGTGGTCAGGCGCGCGCCCAGAGCGCTGGGACGTTCGGCGGCTCCCAACCGACCTGAGCGGTGTGGCCCTGCAGGGCCCGGTACGAAACGCCGTCGTAGGTCACGGTCGCGCCCGCGGCGTAGGTAGTACCGGCCGCCCAGGTTCCACCGGGCGGGTTGTTCGACGTCGTGGTGGTCGGCGTCGTGCTCGACGGCGGGTTCGAGCCCGAGGTCACCAGGCGGAGGCTGTAGACGCTCAGGATCTCCGAGATCGGCTGGAAGTAGAACGTGCCGCCCGAGCTGCAGTTGCCGGAGCCACCGGAGGTGACGCCCTGCGCCTGGTCGCCCGCGAGCCACGAGCCACCGGAGTCACCCGGCTCGGCGCAGGCGTTGGTCCGCGTGAGGCCGGATACGGTGCCCTGCGGGTAGTTCACCGAAGCGTTCTTCTGCTGGATCGTGCCGCAGTGCCAGCCCGTCGTGGAACCGGAGCGGCAGACCGACGCGCCGATCGCGGCCTCCTGCGAACCCGCCACCGGGACGGTGCCCGGGTACCGGTTCACCAGTCCGCGCGGGGTGTTGCCCGCGTCCACCCGGACCCACGCGTAGTCGTTGCCGGGGAAGCTGGAGCCCGCGACGGTCCCGCTCGGGTTCGACGTGCGCGTGCCGGTGGTGCCGCAGTGGCCCGCGGTGACGAAGCCGCCCTCGACCGAGAAACCGATCGAGCACCGGCCCGAGCCGAAGGTGTAGGCGTTGCCGCCGATGACGTCGATCAGCGGCACCGGGCTTTCGGTGCTGGTCTCGACCCGCACCGCGTCGGCACGCACACCGGAGGCGGTCGCCCACGACTTCGCGGCGGCCTCGCCACCGGCGTTGGCCAGGACGACGATCGAGTTGGTGGTGGCGTCGACGTACCAGCCGGGCACGGTCTTCGGCGCGCTGGTTCCCTTGGCGTCCAACGACAACTTCGCCGCGTCGAGTTGCGCGGCGCTCCGGGCGACCGTCTTCGGGGTCGCGCCGGCCGCACGGACGACACCTTCCAGGGCCGCGTCGGTGACCGCGACGGTCAACGTGGTCCCGGACGCGTCCAGCCACGATCCGGCGTAGGACGGGCCGAGCCGGGTCTTGAGATCGCCGTCGGCGCGGGCCGCCTTCTTCTCGCCGGCGAGCCGGGTCTTCGCCTGATCCGGGCTGATCTTCAGGTCGCGCGCCAGTGCGGCGACGATCTCCGACTGGACCTGGTCGGCCGCCGAAGCGGTCTGGCCGGCGCTGGCGCTCGGCGTCAGCGCGACGGCTGTGACCAGGCCCGCGCCGGTAAGGGCCGCCGCGGCGGCCGCTACGATCTTTCGGTTCATTTCAGGCGTTTCCTCACCGCGTTCCGGAAGAAGATCTCGTCCCAGACCGTACGAGGCACCTGCTACAAATGGTACATACCATTTAGGTCATATCCACCGAGTGGACTGGACCTTTCGATCGCTTCCGCGCTGGTCAGCCCACTCCCGCGTCCGTGTAGTCGACGCCGTAACCCGGATTCAACTCCAGGTACTTCGAGTAGGTCGGCCGCCGGTCGATCAGCTCGCCGTACACCGCGCGCGACAGCGCGATCATCTCCGCGGCGAAGGGCCCCATCTCGCCACGTTCCGACCAGCCGACGAGATTCCGCCAGCTCAGCGGATTCCCCGCGATCGGGACCGCGACGATCCCCGGGATCTCGTGGAACAGCGGCTGGCACAACACGACCGCGTGTCCCGACTCGACCATCTCGATACAGGTCAGCACATCGGTCTCGTACAACGATCGGGGCGTGAAGCCCGATCTCGCGCACGCGGACGCGAAACAGTCGCCGAAGCATCCGTCCCCCGGTGTCGCGCACCAGCGTTCGTCCGCGAGGGCGCCGAGTTCGACCTCGTTCTGCTGCGCGCGCTCGTCTCGCGCGGACATCAGCACGAACACCGGATGATGCGCGAGCGTCCGCCAGCGAAGACCGGGTTCCGGCGGTGGGCCCGCGTCGCCGCAGACGCCGACGAAGGCGAAGTCCAGCGCGCCCTCGGCGGTCATGTCCGCGAGTTTGTTGGCCGACCACGACGTATGCGTGGCGACGTGGATGTCGGGATGGGTGGTGCCGAGGCGTTGCAGGAGCGCCCCCAGCATCGGCCCCGTCGCCGAACCGAGCCGCAGGGTCACCGGCTCACCGGTGCCCGCGTGCTGGGCGAGACGTGCCGCTTCGTCGTGCAGCGACGACACGGCGGGCAGCACCATCTTGGCCCGGTCGAGGACGAGGAGACCGAGCGCGGTCGGCCTCGTGCCGGTGTGATCGCGGAGGAACAGCTTCCCGCCGAGGGTCCGTTCGATGCGCTTCAGTTGTGCTGTCAGTGCAGGCTGGGCCATTCCGAGCGTATTCGCCGCTTTGGTGATACTCCCGAGTTCGGCGATCGCGCACATGATGCGCAAGTGGCGCAGTTCCAGCTCCATCCCTCTACGTTAGTAGACATAACTGGACTGGACCAGACAAACGGTTGAGCCAAATGGCTTCGTATCGCTTGGTTCGCGGTATGCCATCGATGTCAGCAATCCCGGACATGCCGGGGCGTCCGGCCGATACTGTCTCCACGCAACCGACGACGAGGGGGTTCAGTGGCGGACGAGCGTGGACGGATCCGGCGATCGCTGGCGCGGGTGATCACCGACGACAACCTGGATCTCTACGTACTGGGCGCCGTCGCCTTGGCGTTCACCGTCCTGGGCGCGACCGGGATCTCGGACGTCAAAACGCTTTCCTCCGTGGTGACGGCACTGCTGGCCCTGCTCGCCTTCTCCCAGATCCGCTCGCGGCGGCTGACCGAACAGGTCCGGGATTCGAATCGCGGCGGCCCCGCCGCGCTCTTCGATCCGGAGTTCCCCGCGGATCTCATCTCCCGGCGCGCGGCGGCCTTCGACATCCTGCTCATCGGCCATTCGATGACCAGGACCGTGCAGGGCATGCGCAGCGATATCCGGTCGATCCTCGACTCGGGCGGACGAATCCGGGTACTCGTCCTGGATCCGACCGACGAAGAACTCGTCGCGGTGGCCGATCGCCGAATTTCCCAAAGCCTCGGACAAGGACGGCTGCGGCAGCGGATCCTCGCGACACTGGACGAACTGACGTCCTTGAAGAGCAGGACGAGCGGCAGGCTGGAGATCCGGGTTTCGTCACGGATCTCGTCCGCGGGCTTCAACTGTCTCGACGTCTCCACCAAACGGGGCCTGGTCTGCGTTCAGCACTACGAATACCGGCCGACCGGTGAAGCGTCTCCGGTGTTCACAGTGGAACCGAAGGACGCGCCCTGGTACCGGCACTTCGCCGACGAGGCGGAACGGCTGTGGGAGGACGGCACCCCCTGGCCCTTGTCCGCCGCGGACCGGCTCGCGCGGGCACGTCGTCCGGTGTTCAGCGAGGACTTCGGCGCCGGACTCGCCGAGGCGATCGACGGCACGAGCGAACTGCTGGTCACCGGGATGGCCCGCAACACCCTGGTGAACAACAGCTACGGCAAGTTCGAAGAACGGTTGCGCGCGGGTGCGAAGATCCGGTTCGTGCTGATCGACCCGCATTCGCCCGCGATCGACACGGCGGCCTCCCGCTACTACGCCGTGCGTTCGCCGGAAAGCGCGCGAGAGCGCGTGCTTCACACGCTGCGGGTGCTGGCCGAACTGCGCCGCTCGACCGGCGGCGACCTCTCCGTCCGGCTCGTCACGCATCCGATCGCGATCGGGGTCATCGCCACCGGCTCGGCGCTGTTCGCCGAGTACTACACCTACCAGGCCGCGGGTGAGCCGAAGTTCGTCCTGCAGCCCGCGGACGGTGCGGCGTACCGGACGTTCCTCGGCGAGGCGGAGGCGTTGTGGAACAGCGCCGAACCGTACGACCTGACCTTGGACGACGTGGAGACGCCGGGCAACTGACCCGGTAACGGTTCGGGAACGGCAGCCGGGCGATCGTGAGTGGGCTGAAGGCTCCCTTCACCGCATCTGATGCGGTGAAGGGAGCCTTCAGCCCAAGGTCCTCTTCGACTTCCGGTTCAGGAACGCCGAAGCCCCGACACCGTGCGCGACGACGCTCGCCAGCACGGTCACCGACATGACGCTCAGCGCGACGTCGGCCGCCTCCCCGTCGAGCGAGTTGAACGCCAGCAGCCCGAACACGATCGACGCCGCGCCGCGCGGGGCCAGCAGGCCGATGGTCATCCGGTCCTTCCACCGGAAGTCCGTCCGCAGCAAGGCGAGCAGCACCGGGATCAGCCGCGCGACCGTCAGCGCGACGACACTGACGAGCACGATGCCCCACGTCAGGCCGAAGGACAGCACCAGCACCGCGGTGCTGCCGAAGACGAACCACATCAGCAGCCCGCACAGCGAACTGACGTCCTCGGCGAGCCCGAGTTCCTCTTCACCGGGGTGCCGGGCCGTCTTGTACGCGATCCCGCAGATGAACGCGGCGACGAACCCGTTGCCGCCGATCGCGACGGCCGCGGTGTAGGTCAGCAGCGGCAGGGCGACGGCCGCGACCCGCGCGGAATGCCGGGTCGACCAGCCGTGTTTGCCCGTCACGTTCATCGCCACCGCGGCCACCGCCCCGATGACGGAGCCCGCGAGCACGGCCAGCAACGCCGCCGGGATCGCGGCCTGCAGCGCCTCACCTGGCGTGTTCGCCTGGTGGTGGCTCCCCGCGAGGGTCAGCGCGAAGATGAAGACCGGCGCGACGACGCCGTCGTTGTACCCGCTCTCGACGTTCAGCAGATGCCGCACGCGTTCGGGCACGCGCACGTCGTGCACCACCGACGTCGCCGGCGCGAAATCCGTCGGGGCGATGATGCAGGCGATCAGCAGCACCGCCGCCCAGCCGAGGCCCGGCAGCGTCAGCAGGCCGACGCCCATGACGATCAAGATCGTCAGCGGCAACGCGATCAGCAGCAGCCGTACCGCCGTTTTCGCGTCGTGGCCGAGGTAACCGCCCTTCACCGCGGTGGCGTCCACGAACAGCAGCAGCGCGAGGATCAGTTCCGCCGCGTTGAGCGCGATCTCGGTGTTGAGCCCGTTGCCGAGGTCGTTGCGGGTGGTGAACCCGATCGCCAGCCCGGCCGCGACCATCGCCATCGGCGCGGTGATCTGCCAGCGCTCCAGCCGTGCCGCGGTCATCGTCCAAGCCAGCACGACGACCGCGCCGACGAGCACGCTCTGGATCATCTACCCGCCCCTCGTTCCCGGTGGACTCCCCTGCCACCGGGAACGAGCATAGAGGCCGGGCGGAGCGCGGCGGTCCACAAAGGAACGTCGATCACACCACCGCGCCGTTGTCGTCCCGCTGCCGTGTCGGATTCGCCTTCCGGGCGGGACGTCCGGCCCCGGGCCACCGCTTGTCGAGGAGGATCGCGACGGGCCCGGCGGTGGCCACTGTGGACACCGTGCCGGCGACGAGACCGAGCAGGAGCGCCAGGGCGAAGTCGGCCAGCGAACCGTCTCCGAGGACCAGCAACGCCCCCAACACGAACAGCACCCCGATGCCGGTGTTGATCGTCCGTGGCAACGTCTGCAGTACCGCCGTGCCGACGACGCGCGGGAACGGTTCCTTGCGGCGTTGTCCCCGCACTTCCCGCACCCGGTCGAAGACCACCACCGAGTCGTTGACCGAATAACCGATCACCGTCAGCAGCGCGGCGAGGAAGACACCGTCCATGGACTTGCCCAGCCAGGCGAAGATCCCGAGGATGATCAGGACGTCCTGGGCGAGCGCGGCGACCGTGGCCAGGCCGAGCCGCCAATCGAACCGCACCGCCAGGTAGATCAGCTGCGCCAGCACCGCGAGGCCGAGCGCGATCACCGCCTTGGTGCGCAGTTCGGCGCCGAGACTCGGGCCGATCTTCTCGTCGCGGATCTCGGTGGCGTCGCCCGCGACCCCGGCGACGGCGGTCCGGATCCGTTCGGTGGCGTCCTCGTCGATCGGCTCGGTGCGGACCGAGATGTCCTTCTCACCGGACATCTGCACGACGGCGCGGGGGAATCCGGCGTCGGAGACGGCGTCCCGGACCCGCTCGACGTCGGCGGGCGCCGAAGTGCTGTATTCGACGACCCGGCCGCCGGTGAATTCGACGCCGAGGTTCGGCCCGGCCACGAACAGGCCCGCGATCGCGGCGATCACGACCGCGCCCGCCACCATCAGCCAGCGTTTCGGTTTCCCGAGGAATTCGGGATCGCGGCGGTTCACCCACTGCCGGACCCGGCCCTCGTGGGTCAGCCCGGACAGCCGCGGTTTGCGCGCGACCACACCCCGCATCGTGAGGTGCAGCAGCAAACGCGTGAGCACCAGCGAGATGAACAACGCGACGACGACGCCGATCGACAGCGTCACCCCGAAGCCGCGCACCGGACCGGACGCCAGCCAGAACAACAGGCCCGCGGCGAGCAGGGTGGTCACGTTCGAATCGACGATCGCCGACAACGCGCCACTGAACCCGCGGCTGACCGAGCGTGGCAGCGAGCCACCCCGTTTGACCGAGTGTTCCTCTCTCGCCCGTTCGAAGACGAGCACGGTGGCGTCGACGGCCATACCGATGGCCAGCACGAATCCGGCGAGCCCCGGCAGGGTCAGCGTCGCGCCGACGGCGAGCAGCGCGGCATAGGACACGCCCGCGTAGGCCACCAGCGCGCCCACGGCGATCAGCCCGGCCAGGCGGTACACCGCGAGCAGGAACAGCGCGGTCAGCGCCAGTCCGATCACGGCGGCGCGGGCGCTGGCGTCGATGGCGGCGGCGCCGAGGGTGGGCCCGACGGTGCGCTGCTCGATGATCTCGACCGGTGTCGGCAACGCGCCGGCGTTGATCAGCAACGCCAGATCCTTGGCCTCGGCCGGCGAGAACCGCCCGGTGATCTGCGTGCTCCCGCCGACGATCCCGACCCCGCAGGCGACCTGCGGGCTCACCTGCGGTGACGAGATCACCTTGTCGTCGAGCGCGATCGCCAGCCGGCGGGCGGGATCTCCCGGCGGTGAGCAGGCGGCCTGCCCGGTCAGCCGCTCCCAGGCACGGCCGGAATCCCCTTTGAAGTCAACCGAAACGAGCCAGCCGCCGCCCTGCGAATCGATCGACGAGCGTGCCTCGTCGACGCCTTCGCCGGTCAGCGCGGCGGGCCCCAGGGTGATCGGCTGCCCGCTCTCGTCGTTGAGCACACGGGAGTCCGCGGCGCCAGTGGCGAGCACGGGATGGAAGGACAGCTGAGCGGTACGGCCGATCACTTCGACGGCCTCGCGTGGATCCCGGACGCCGGGAAGTTCGACGATGATCCGGTTGTCCCCCGAGCGGGCCAGCATCGGCTCGGCGACACCGAGGGCGTCGACGCGGCGGCGCAGCACCTCGAGCGTCCGGTCGGTGGTCTCCGCGTCGGCGGTGACGGTGGGCGAATCCTTGGTCTCCAGCACGATCTGCGTGCCACCACGCAGATCGAGCCCCAGTCTCGGGGCGGTGGTCAGCAACAGGTACACGGTCGCGGCGAGAACGACCAGCGAGACGACGGCTCGCCCGGTCATGCCCCGCCGCGCGGTTTCGCGCGGCACGAAGTTCTCCTTGGTGATTTCCCGGTTCGGGCGCGCGAACACGCGCCCGTGAGCGTCAGACGGCTACCGGGAAAGGAGGAGCGCGATCACCGAGCGCGAGGCGGTTCGCGGTGCGCGAGGCGGGAGTGGCTTCGTCGTGGAGTTCGCTGAGGCGGAGCAGCGTCGTGGACGCGGGCCCGTGCGGGACGGTGCCGAAGAGAGGCAGATCACCGTGACCGTGCACACCCAGGAGCGCGGGTTCGGCGGCGAGCCTGCCCGCGGCGCGCACCGGCGCGACGGCCTTGGAGACCGAGGAATCGACCGTCGCGCTCGCCCCGCGCGACTCGTCCGCCGAAGCGGAACCGCCCGAGTGGAGCGCGAAGAACAGGCCGAGCGCGGTCAGCACGGCGGCGAGCAGCACCGGCACGGCCTGCCTGGCCGACCTTCGGCTCGCCACCATCATCGACACACTCCCGGGGTTCTCGCCGACACCCTACTGGGATCCGGCCGCCCGCCACAGGCGCGTGATCCCGGCGCGGACGCGGTCCTCCCCCAGTTCCGGCAGCAACGCGGTCAGATGTTCGGCCGCCAGCGGGGCCAGGAGGGCATGCGCGGCGTGCTCGGGGTCGGGGGTTCCGTCGAGCAGGATCGCGACGTGCCGGTGCCAGAACCGGTAGGCCCCGATGCGGTAGCGCGCGCCCGGCGCGGCGGTCTCCGACATCCGCACCAGCGGCAGATGTTCGAGCACATAGTCGACGTACGCGTCGGCGAAGGCCACCAGCCGGTCGGCCGGCGGAGCGCCCGGGCCCAGCGGCGGCGGCCCGTGCAGGATTCCTTCCTGGAGCAGGCGTTCCCGCGCGTCCAGCAGCGCGACGGCCAGCCCCGCCTTGTCTCCGAAGCGGCGGAAGAGCGTTCCCTTGCCCACCCCCGCGGCCGCCGCCACCTGATCCATCGACACCGCTTCGACCCCGTGCTCGGCGAACAGCGACGCCGCCGCGTCCAGGATCGCGGCCCGGTTGCGGGCGGCGTCGGCGCGCTCTTTGGGCGGCGGCGTGCGCAGAAGTTCCAACGAGGTTGCAAAAGCGGACTGCGGTCCGTTATGGTCGTGAGGCACATGCGGACTATAGTCCGATTAACTGGAGGTAGCGACATGACCGCACTCATCACCCGTGACGAGCTGAAGGCCGCGATCGACGCGAAGACCGTGACGGTGGTCGACGCGCTGGGTGGCGAGTACTACGCCAAGCAGCATCTGCCCGGCGCCGTTCCCCTCGTCCTCGCCGACGTCGACGCGCACGCCGCGACCGTGCTGCCCGATCGCGGCGCCGCCATCGTCACCTACTGCTCGAACCCCGCCTGCCCCAACAGCGGCCAGGTCGCCGACCGGCTCACCGCGCTGGGCTACACCGACGTCCGCAAGTACCGGGAAGGCATCGAGGACTGGGCCGGCGCGGGCCTGCCCCTCGAATCTCAGGTCTGAGCGGGGGCGCGCTCCCGCAGGATCGGAACCCCCTCGCCGTCGAGTTCGGCGAGGTAGGCCGTCCGTCCGGTCATGGCCATGATCAGGGCCAGTGTCGTGCCCGAGACGAGCGGCCCGGACCCGACGGCGAAGGGGCCATCGGTGGCTTGCAACCGCAGCCCGCCGATGCGCCCCTTCGCCGTCACCACCATGTCCGAGCCCCCGTAGTACCCGGCCAGTTCTGTGAGGACGGGGATCGGGTAGTCGCGGCGGAGGCCGAGCGGGCGGCGGATGTCCTCGGCGTGCACGATCGCCTCACCCAGCATCGCGATCTTCGGCAACGGCGGTTTCGTCGTGCTGGTGACCACGCCGCGGAAGCGCTCCAGCGTCTCGGCGCCGTCGGCGCCCATCTGCTCGGCGAGCCGCATGGCGACCTGCTTGTCGAAGTCCCATCGGCAGCGGATCACCCCGGCCATCCACCGCAACGGCGTGAGGCTCGCCCCCGCGGTGACATGCGCGAGCACCTGTCGCACCGTCAGCCCGGTACACAGCGACGGCGTCTCCCATTGCTCCTCGGTGAGCTCCGCGAGGTCGTCCGCCAGTGCCGCCCGCTCGGCGTGGACCAGCGGCCAGAGCTCGGTCTTCGTTCCCGTATCCGTCATTCGGAACCCTCCAGTCGTCATTCGTCGAAGGTGAGACTCCCGACGCGCCCCGGAATCATCGGTACGTTGGAGACGATTTTCCCGAGTGGACGAAAGAAGAGGACTGATGATCCAGCGGTGGAGTCCGGAGACCGTCGCGGCGCCGATCGGCCCGTACAGCCATCTGGTCCGCGTGCCCGCCGATCACGAACTCGTGGTCGTGTCCGGTCAGATCGGCGTGCTACCCGACGGCGAACTCGCCGGGCCCGACGCCGAATCCCAGACCCGCGCGTTGCTCGGCAACCTCGAGCGGCTGCTCGAAGCCTCGGGTGCCGGACCTGAGCACCTGGTCAAGGTGTTCAGCATGCTGTCCGGCACCGAACACCTCGCCGGGTTCCGCACGGCGACGCGCGAGACCTTCACCCGCTGGTACCCCGAAGCGGACTGGCCCGCCCAGTCGTTGATCGTCGTGGCGGCACTGGCCCGGCCGGAGCTCGTCGTCGAGGTGGAAGCCCTGGTCGCGGTGCCGCGTGCCGTTTAGCAGCGGCTCGGCCCCGACCTAGGACTCCCGGCGCCTCCGTCCGGCGAGGAGCAGCAGCGCGCCGATGGCCAGCATCCCGAACGCCAGCACCGTCATCGTCTTCACCGGTGAGCCGGTCACGGCGAGACCGGGCGGACGCGGGGTGGTCGGCGGCTGCGGGTTCGGCTTCTCCGGCGGCTGCGGGTTCGGCGGTGTCGGCGGCACCGGGGTGTCCGTGCCGCAGTCGGGGTTCGCCGAACCCGGCGGGCAGTTGCCGCCCGGCGTGTCCGACGTGACGACGTTGCGGAGGCGGTGGTCACCGGTCGCCGGCTTCCGCACGGTGACCGCGTAGGTGACGGTGGCCTTCTCCCCCGGCTTCAGCTCGCCCTTCCAGGTGAGCTTCGGCGCGGAGTAGCTGACCGTGCCCATGCTCGCCTTCGCGGTGCCGTCGAAGGTCGCGTCGTCCAGCACCTGGCTCAGGTCGTCGGTGAACGTCGCGTCGTCCACCACGGCCTGCCCGGTGTTCTCCACCGTGACGGTGTACGTGACGACCTCGCCCGGCTTCGCCTCCGTCTTGTCGACCGTCTTCTTGATCTTCAAGCTGGACAGCGGTGTCGTCGTGCCGCACTTCGGATCCTTGCTGCCCGGCGGGCAGTTGCCGCCCGGGGTGTCGGACGTGATCACGTTGGCGAGCTTGCCGTCGCCGTCGGTCTTGGTGACCTTGACGCTGTACGTGACCGTCGCCGTCTGCCCGATCTCCAGGTCGCCGGTCCAGGTCAGCTTCGGCTCCTCGTAGGTCACCGAACCGATCGTCGCCGCACCGTCCTTCTGGAACACGGCGTCGTCGAGGACCTCGCTGAGGTCGTCGGTGAACGTCGCATCGGTCAGCTTCGTCTTGCCCGTGTTGCGCACGGTCACCGTGTACTTCACGACGTCGCCCGGATTCGCCGTGGCCTTGTCCGCCTTCTTCTCCAGCGAGATCCCGGGCACCGGGGTGACGGTCGAACACGCCGGATCGTCGGACTGCGGCGGGCACGTGCCCGGCGTGTTGGTGCTGACGGTGTTCCGCAGTTCGTGATCACCCGTCACCGGGTTCTTCACCTTCACCGAGTACTTCAGCGTGGTCGTCGCTCCGACCGGCAGGTCGCCCACCCACACCAGGTTCGGCGCGGCGAAGGAGAACGTGCCGTCGACCGGGGCCGCGGTGGCGTCGTCGGAGTAGTCGGCGTCGTCGAGCACCTCGGACAGGTCGTCCGTGACCCGTGCGGCGTCCTCGCCGACCAGGGGGACCTTGCCGGTGTTGGTGACGGTCACGGTGTAGGTGACGACGTCGCCCGGGTTCGCGGTCTGCTTGTCCGAGGTCTTCTTGACCGTCAGCTCGCGCGACGGCACGTCCGCGACACAGTTCGGGTCGGTCGAATCCGGCGGGCAGTTGTTGCCCGGCGTGTCCGAGGTGACCGCATTGGACAGTTTCTTGTCACCGGGGTTCGGGTTCTTGATCTTGACCGTGTAGGTGATGACCGACGCCTGCCCGATGCCCAGCGAGCCGGTCCACGTCAGCTTCGGCGCCGCGTAGGTGACACCGCCGATGGTCGCCGCACCGTCGTTCTGGTAGTCGGCGTCGTCCAGGACCTCGGTCATGTCGTCGGTGAAGGTGGCGCCGACCTGTTCGGTCTGCCCGGTGTTGGTGACGGTGATCGTGTACTTCACCGTGTCGCCGGGGTCGACCGACTTCTTGTCGGCGGTCTTCTTGATGAGCAGCCCGGAGACCGGCGTCGTCGTGCCGCAATCCGGATCGGTCGAACCCGGCGGGCAGTTCCCGCCCGGAGTCTCCGAAGTGACCACATTGGACAGTTTCTTGTCACCGTCGCCCGGGTTCTTCACCTGGACCGAGTACGTCACCGTGGCGGTCGCACCGATTTCGAGGTCGCCGGTCCACGTCAGCTTCGGCGCCACATACGTGACACCGCCGATCGTCGCCGCGCCATCGTTCCGGTAGACGGCGTCGTCGAGAACCTGGGTCAGATCGTCGGTGAACGTGGCACCGGAAATCTTCGTCTGGCCGGTGTTCCGCACCGTGACCGTGTACTTCACGACGTCGCCGGGATTCGCCGACTGCTTGTCGACCGTCTTCTTGATCTCCAGACCCGAAACCGGGGTCTCCGTGCCACAGTCCGGATCGGTCGACCCCGGCGGGCAGTTCCCGCCCGGCGTCTCCGACGTCACGACATTCTTGAGCCGGTTGTCGCCGGTGTTCGGGTTCTTCACCTTGACGGTGTAGGTCACCGTGGCGGTCTCGCCGACGCCGAGATCACCGGTCCAGGTCAGCTTCGGCGCCGCATACGTGACGCCACCGATCGTCGCCGCACCGTCGTTCTGGTAATCGGCATCGTCGAGAACCTGCGTCAGGTCATCGGTGAACGTCGCACCGGAGATCTTCGTCTGACCGGTGTTGGTGACGGTGACCGTGTACTTCACGACATCGCCGGCGTTCGCGGATTTCTTGTCGACCGACTTCTCGATGTTCAAACCGGACACCGGTGTCGTGGTGCCACACTTCGGATCCGTCGAGCCCGGCGGGCAGTTCCCGCCCGGAGTCTCGGAAGTGACCGTGTTGATGAGCTTCTTGTCTCCTGGGGCGGGATTCTTGACCTTCACCGAGTACGTGACCGTCGACGTGGCGCCGACCTCCAGATCCCCGGTCCACGTCAGTTTCGGCGCCGCATACGTGACACCGCCGATCGTCGCCGCACCGTCGTTCTGATAGTCGGCATCGTCGAGAACCTGCGTCAGGTCATCGGTGAACGTCGCACCAGAGATCTTCGTCTGACCGGTGTTCCGCACAGTGACCGTGTACTTCACCACGTCACCGGGGTTCGCCGACTGCTTGTCCACGGACTTCTCGATCTTCAGACCGGAAACCGGCGTCGTGGTGCCACACTTCGGATCCGTCGAACCCGGAGGGCAGTTCCCACCCGGCGTCTCCGACGAGACCGCGTTCTTCAGCAGGTTGTCGCCCGGGTTGGGATTCTTCACCTTGACCGAGTAGGTCACCGTCGAGGTGGCACCGATTTCCAGATCGCCGGTCCAGGTCAGCTTCGGCGCCGCATACGTGACACCACCGATCGTCGCCGCACCATCGTTCTGGTAATCGGCATCGTCGAGAACCTGCGTCAGATCATCGGTGAACGTCGCACCGGTCAGCTTCGTCTGGCCGGTGTTCGTGACGGTCACCGTGTACTTCACGACATCGCCGGGGTTCGCCGACTGCTTGTCGACCGACTTCTCGATCGTCAGGCCCGACACCGGCGTGGTGGTCCCGCATTTCGGATCGGTGGAGCCCGGCGGACAGTTACCACCCGGCGTCTCCGAAGTGACCACATTGGACAGTTTCTTGTCACCGGGGTTCGGGTTCTTGACCTTCACCGTGTACGTGACCGTCGACGTGGCGCCGATCTCCAGGTCACCGGTCCAGGTCAGTTTCGGCGCCGCATAGGTGACGCCGCCGATGGTCGCGGCGCCGTCGTTCTGGTAGTCCGCGTCGTCGAGCACCTGCGTCAGATCATCGGTGAACGTCGCGCCGGAAATCTTGGTCTGGCCCGTGTTCCGCACCGTCACCGTGTACTTCACCACGTCACCAGGATTCGCCGACTGCTTGTCCACCGACTTCTCGATCAGCAACCCCGAGACCGGCGTCGTCGTCCCGCACTTCGGATCCGTCGAACCCGGCGGACAGTTACCACCCGGCGTCTCCGACGACACCGCGTTCTTCAGCACGTCATCGCCCGGGTTCGGATTCTTCACCTTGACCGTGTACGTCACCGTGGACGTCTCGCCGACGCCGAGATCCCCGGTCCACGTCAGCTTCGGCGCCGCATAGGTGACGCCGCCGATGGTCGCGGCGCCGTCGTTCTGGTAGTCCGCGTCGTCGAGCACCTGCGTCAGATCATCGGTGAACGTCGCACCCGAGATCTTGGTCTGGCCCGTGTTCCGCACCGTCACCGTGTACTTCACCACGTCACCAGGATTCGCCGACTGCTTGTCCACCGACTTCTCGATCAACAGCCCCGAGACCGGCGTCGTCGTCCCGCACTTCGGATCCGTCGAACCCGGCGGACAGTTACCACCCGGCGTCTCCGACGTCACTACGTTCTTGAGCCGGTTGTCACCGGTGTTCGGGTTCTTCACCTTGACCGAGTAGGTGAACTCCGCGCTCTGCCCCGCGGCGAGCGTGCCGGTCCAAGTCAGCTTCGGCTCCACATAGGACACCGAGCCGGGCGACGCGGTGGCGTCGTTCTGATAGACCGCGTCGTCCAGCACCCCGGTCAGATCGTCCACGACCTTGAGATCCGCCGCGGTCACCTTGCCGGTGTTGGCGACGACGACCTTGTAGCGCACGGTGTCACCGGGGTCGGCGGACTCCTTGTCCGCGGTCTTGGTCACCGTGTACGACGGCGGCGGCACCTTGGTCTTCGCGCACGCGGCCGCGGGATCGTCCGCGCAGCGGTTGTCCGGCGGGACGACCGGCGGCGGTCCGGTCGGGACGTTCGCGCGGTTCACCAGTTCCTTGCCGATGGCGGCTTCCTCGACCTTCACGCGCACGGTCAGCGTGGCGGTCTCCCCGACCGCGAGACCGTTCACGGCCCAGTCGATCGGCCCGGTCCCGGACGCGGTGCCCTTCGAGGGAGTGGACGACACGTAGGTCGTCCCCGGCGGCAAGGTGTCGCGCACCGTGAGCGCGGGCACGGGGATCACGCCGGTGTTCCGCAGCGTCACCCGGTAGGTCAGGGTGTCGCCGGGGACCGCCTCGGCGAGGTCGACCGTCTTCGTCAGCTGGTACCCGGGCGACGCGACCGTGTTCCGCACCGTGTTCGACGTGCGTTCCTGCGGCCGTCCGGTGTCCTCGCCGCGGAAGGTGAGCTTGCCGGTGTTGTCGAGTTTGGTTCCGTCGGGCACGTCGAGCCCGACCTTGACCTTGAAGGCGACCTTCTGCGACTGCCCCGGCCTCAGATTCCGGAGGGTGCACGTGACCACCTGCCCGGCGGCGGAACAGTCCGGATTGGACCCGGCCACGAACGTGACGCCGTCGGGCAGGGTGTCGGTGAGCACGACGTTCGTCGCGGTGTCGAGGTCGGTGGTGGAGCCGTCGGCGTGCCGGTTGGCGACGTCGAAGGTGTAGGTGACCTCGCCGCCCTTGGTCACGTAGCCCGGCGGATTGTCGTCGGTGTTGCCGACCGGGTCGTTGGCCTTGGTGATCTGCAGATCCGGTTCGAGCGCGTCGGTGACGAGCCAGATCGTCTGCGGGTACAGCGCGTCGCCGACGGTGCCGATCTTCACCTGGAGCGCGGTGGTCCCCGCAGGGACCTTGCCGGTGATGTCGATGCTGCGGGCGTCGTACCCGACGTTGTTCACCGGATTGGGATTCCGCGACGTGACGTTCGTGCCCGAACCGGTGGCCGTGACCCGGTCGATGCGGCTGCTGAAGGCGTTGTTGGTCGCCACCCCGCCGGGCGCGGGCATCGCGATCGTCTGCAGACTGGAGGCGTCCGGGCCGACCTGGAGATAGTCGCCGGTGATCGGCGCGTCGCCGTCACCCGCGACGATGCCGAGTTCGACGTTGGGCTGACGCGAGGTCGGGGCCTTGATACCGCTCAGCGCGATGGTCGCCGAACTCGGCGTGCTGCCGCCCGCGACCACCTGCATCCCGTCCCAGACCTGCAGGTACCGCAGCGGCTCGCTGGGCAGTTCGTAGGCGACCACCAGCGACCAGCCACCCCAGCAGCCGAGGTTCGTCCGGCTGATCGACTGGCCCTGGCAGGCCTGGATGTCGGCGACCGTGTACTCCCCGGTGCCGGCGTTCGTGACGAGGGACGTGACGTCGGCCGCGCCGCCGTAGGCGTACAGCGTCGGGGACCCGCCCGTGGTGGTCGCGGGGAACCAGTCGTAGGTTTCGGCGGTGACGCGCTGATACGCGCCGGAGCCCGGGGTCTTGATGGAGACCTGGTTGCCCCGGCTGCCGTCACCCGAGGTCCCGCTGCTCGCGACCGGGTTGAACTGCCAGTACAGCCGGGCGTTGAGCACCTTCGCGCCGGCCGGGACGTTCAGGTTCGCGGCGGACGCGGTGTTACCGGGCGCGGCCGGGTCGGTCTTGATCCACGACACCGGGCTCGCGTTGCTCGCGGACTCGTTGCAGACGACACCGACGCCGCACTGCACGACGGAGTTGGCGGCCATCGTGATACCGCCGTGCGCCAGCCCGGAGTACACCGGCTCCGGCCCGATCGGCCGCTCGGTGCCCGCTCCGCGCGGCTGGATCTGGGCGTTCGCGGGCAACGGGGCACCCATCAGCAGGGCCACGACGACCACCGAGAGCAGTGCCACGCCCCGGCGCCACCGATTCCGCCCACGACGTTCCGCCATGCCGTCTCCGCCTCACCCCTCGCTCCCGTCTGCCCAGGTCAGGACGGCGGGGACAGCGAGCCCAAGTGATGGTCATCCTGGGTCGGCAAGATCGTCGTCGGCAAGCGGGAGCAGCGGTGTCTCCTGGAGAAAACCCGTTTAGTGGCCCCGAAACCCCCGGACGGGTGATGAAACACCGTCCACAACGGACAAAGGCGAGGGTGGCGTTTCGGCGCGAAATCCGGCATCGTCGAACGCGTGATCGAAATTCCTTATCGCGGCTCCGGCCCCTATTGCTATACCCATTCCCTCGCGATGCTGCTCGGCGCGGAAGCTCCCGGCCCCGACGTGCTCGAAACCGTGACCGGCAGCCCCTTCGGCATGCAGTCGGTCGGCGGAACGCTGCCGTTTTTCGACGCCTTCGGCTGGGATCCCGATCTCGGCATCGGCGAAGCGCTCGACGCCCTCGGCTGGAGCGCGGAAACGACGAGCGAACCGGATCCGGACACCGCGTTCGCCCGGCTCGTCGAAAGCCTTTCCGACGGACCGGTCCTGATCGGCCCGGTCGAAATGGGGCACCTGCGCCACCAGCCGGGAATGACCGGACCGATCGGCGCGGACCATTTCCTGGTCGCGCTCGCCGCGGACGACGAGTCCGTCACCGCCCACGACCCGCAGGGATATCCGTACGCGCGGATCCCGCGGGCGGATTTCGCCGCCGCCTGGCTCGCCGAAACCGTCGCCTACGGCAAACCGCACACGATGCGGACGCGTTTCGCGCGGCACACCGCCGTCTCGGAAGAAGCCGCGATCGTCGCGGCGCTCCCCCGGGCGATCAGGCGGCTCGGCGGCGAAACGGACACCGGACTCCCGCCCGGCACGGTGGGCAACGGCGACGCCGCCCTCGCGCTCGCCGCCCGGATCGAAGGAGGACCCGACCCGGAACTGCGTGGGCTGCTCGTCCACTTCGTCGTACGCCTCGGCGCCCGGCGGACGAACGACGCCGCGACCTGCCTGCGCCGGGTCGGCCACGAAGCCGCGGCAGCCGTCCTCACCACGCAGGCGCGGCTGATCGGCTCCCTGCAGTACGACCTCGTCGTCGAGGACGACGCACGGGCCGCCGCGACGCTCCGGACGCTCGCCCCGACCTATGAAGACCTGCGGCGGGCGCTCACGTCATCCTGAGGATCTCGCGGACGATCACCTCGGGTTCGGTCTTCGGCACGTAGTGACCGGACCGCTCCGCGATCACGTGCCTGCCTGCGGGCGAAAGGGTCACCCGATGGGCGTGGGACGCGTTCGCCCGCGCTCTCATCGCACCGGACATCCCGCCTCCGCCGAGGCCGCCGGACACGACCGTGAGCGGGATGTCCCCGAGCACCGGTGGTTCGTGCCGCCAGAGGGCCAGTTCGTCGAGGAAGGTGCGGGCCTGCTCCCGGTGGGTCCGTGTCGTCCCGACGGTGAACGCCTCTCGTTCGAGGTCGCGGCGGACGTCGTCCGGGATGTCCCGCAGCAGACCGCGGAAGACGACCTTGAGCAGGCCCAGCCGCGCGAGCGCGGCGCTGACCCCGACCGCGACGCGTTCACCGGTGCGAAAGGCCCGGCCGAAGAGTACTTCGGCCGCTTCATCGGTCGGGTCGACCAGCACCAGTCCGGCGATCCGCTCCGGACGGCGGGCGGCGGCCTGCCGCACGATCGGCCCGCCCGCGCTGTGCCCGGCGAGGATGTACGGCCCCGGGCCGAAATGGTCGAGGACGTCGTTGAGGTCGTCGGCCATCCGGCGCAGCGTGCGGCCGCCGGGGTCGGGGGCGCTGCGGCCGAGCCCGGAGCGGTCGTAGGCGATCGCGCGGGTGTGGCGGCCGACCTCCGGCTGGACCGCCGCCCAGGACGACCGAGTGGCGGCCGCGCCCGCTTCGAACACGACCTTCGGCCCGGTGAAGCCCTCGGGTCCCGGGTGCACCATCGCGTAGAGCCGTCTGCCGTCACGGGTGACGACCCATTCGGGCTCGCCTTGGGTGTGGATCATCCCGCGGTGATCCTCCAGCCGGTGGCGTCGAGCTGCCGCCGCCAGAACTCGGCGAAACGTCCTTGCGCCGCAAGGAGTTCTTCGACCGTGCCCGATTCGGCGATCCGTCCGTCCTCGAGGAAGAGCACCCGGTCGGCGTGCCGGATCCCGGCGATCCGGTGGGTGACGATCACCCGCGTCCTCGGCACGGGATCGGCGCTGAGCGAGCGGACCACGGCGTCCTCGTTCTCGGTGTCCAGTGCGCTGGTCGCCTCATCGACGAGCAGCACGGGCGCGGGTTTGAGCAACGCGCGGGCGATGGACACCCGCTGCCGCTCGCCGCCGGAGAGGGCGGTGCCCGCCTCGCCGACGGCCGTGTGTTCCAGCAGTTCGCCGACTCTGGCGAGCCCGACGACCTCGGCGACCCGCTCGTCGCTCGCCGTGGGATCCCCGGCGAGCACGTTGTCCCGCACCGATCCCTCGAAGAGATACGGCTGCTGGAAGACGAAGGTGACGAGATCCCGGCGGAATTCCGCGACATCCTCGCCGTCGGCGAGCACCCGACCGCTCGTAGGCTGGTGCAGACCGGCGAGCAGCGCGAGCACGGTGCTCTTGCCCGAGCCGGACGGCCCGACGATCGCGGTCGTCGTCCCCGGTTCCAGGGTGACGTCGAAGTCCTCCAGCACGTGCTCGGTGTCCGGCGAGTAGCGGAAACCGACCTTCTCGAACCGGATCTGCGGTGCTTCGGCCGGTGCGGGCCATTCCCCGGCCGGGGCCACGGGCGCGGTGAGGACGGTGCGGATGCGGCCGAGCGTGGTGGTGGCGGTTTCGATACCGGGCGCGAGATCCCCGAGCGCGGTGAACGGTTCGAGGTACCGGGCGATCACGACGATCAGCGCGACGGCCTCGGGCACGCTCAGCTCGCCTCGTGTGGCGAGCAGGACCGTCGTCCCCGCGAGCAGGACCAGCGCCAGTTGACCGGCGACGCCGAACAGCACCTGCCCCGGGATCTGCAGGCGGAGCAACCGGACGGTCGCGCCGTGGTGCGCGGTGAGCGCGGCGCCGGCGTGACTGCGCGCGGGTTCGACGCGGCGGGCGGCCCGCAACGTCTGCTGGGTGCGGGCGAACTCGACGATCCGTTCGGTCAGCGTGGTGTTCGCCTCCGCCGTCGCCCGGTCGGCACGGCGGGTGATCCGGCCGGTCGCCCACAGCGCGCCCAGCAGCACCGGGACCCCGGCCAGCGCGGCGACACCGAGCGGCCAGGCGATCGGCAGCAGGGCCAGCGCGATCGCGATCGGCAGGAGGACCGCGCCGATGAGCGGGGTGAGCAGGTACCCGACCAGGCCGACGAGGTCGGGACCGGTGGCGGCGATGGCCTGCCGGGCGGTCTGGGTGTGTTCACCGTCCAACCAGGACAGCCGGACGTCCGTCAGCCGCTCGGCGACGTCGTGCTGGGCGTGGTCCAGCACCCCGAAGCCGAGTTCGAAGCCGAGCCGCCCCACGACGGCGTCGATCGCCCAGCCAGCCGCGGTGACGGCCGCGAGCGCACCGAGCCAGGGCAGCGCGTCCGAAGGCTCCGCGCCGAACAAGGCACCCACCAACGGCACCAGCAGGACGACACCGGTGGCACGCAAGAGCACCGAAAGCACGGCTAGCACGACATAGCGCCGGAAGGCCGGGCGTTTCGTCTCGGGGATCAGGTCCGGCAACGTGCGGATCACGCGGTCACCCCCGCACCGGCACCGGCCCGCCACAAGCGGGCGTAGCGCCCATCCGAGGCGAGAAGTTCTTCGTGGGTACCGCTTTCCGCGATCCGCCCGCGGTCGAGGACGACGATTCGGTCGGCGCCGGTGATCGTGTGCAGGCGATGGGCGATGACCAGGACGGTGCGGCCCGCGGTGAGCCGGTCGAGTGCTTGCTGCACGAGATACTCCGACTCGGGATCGGCGAAGGCGGTCGCCTCGTCGAGGACGAGGACAGGGGCGTCGGCGAGGATCGCACGAGCGATGGCCACCCGTTGGCGTTCACCGCCGGACAGCTGGGAACCTGCATCCAGGACGGTGTCATATCCCTGGGGCAGCCGGAGGATCCGCTCGTGGATCTGCGCGTCCCGGGCCGCGGCGAGGACGTGCTCTTCGGTGGCGTCCGGAACGGCCAGGGCGATGTTCTCCCGCACCGTCCCCTGGACGAGTTGCGGATCCTGGAACACGAATCCCACGCGGCCGTAGAGTTCGTCGGCGGCGAACGCGCGGACGTCCCGGCCGCCGACCCGGATCGCTCCCTCGGTGACGTCGTGGAACCGCGCGACGAGTGCGGCGAGGGTCGACTTGCCCGCTCCCGACGGTCCGACCAGCGCGGTCACCGTGCCGGGACGCAAGGTCAGGGAAACGTTCTCCAGCACGGGAACGCCGGAGCGGTAGGCGAAGCTCACCCCGTCCAGTTCCACAGCGCCCGGCTCGACGCTTTCGTTTGCCGCAAGCTCCACTGTGGACAGTTCAGGTTCGTCGAGCACGACCTGGATCCGCCGTGCGGCCAGCATTCCCTCGCGAACGCCGCCGAGGCCGTAACCGATGCCCAGCAGCCGCGCGCCGAAAGTGGTGCCCAGCACCAGGAACGGGATCAGTGTCACCGGCTCCATACTGCCGCCGACCACCATCAGCGTGCCGGTGCCGGTGATCAGGAGCAGGAAGGTGGCGGGCCGGGTGGCGAAGTCCAGCATGGTCTTCTTGCCGGTGAACGGGCGCTGCCAGTCGCCGAGGAAACCGAGGTACTCGTCGAGCCGCCGCCGGAACGACGAAGCCGCGGCGCCGCCGAACACGCGGATCACCGGCTGCCCTTCCAGATACGCGCCCGCCTCGCCTGCCATCCGCTCCGCCCAGCGCATCGCCTGGCCGGTCTTGGGTCCCGATTGGACGACCATGATCGACGTGGTGACGAGGTAGACGAGGATCGGGACGAGCAGGACGAGAGCGAGCCGCCAGTCCACCGCGAACAGGTACCCCAGCACCGCGACCGGCGCGACGACGGCCGCCACCGCGTCGGGGACGGCGTGCGTGACCAGGTAGTGGAGCGAGAGCGTGTCGCCCTGCACGAGTTTCGCGACCGTGCCCGAACCCCGCGCGGTGAACCAGCCCAGCGGCAGGCGCCCGAGTTTGCCCAGCAGGCGCTGACGCAGGTCGCGGGCGAACCGCGCGTCGGCCGCGTGCAGCCAGAGCACGACCGCGGACTCCAGCAGGGTGCCGACGCCGAGCAGGACCAGCGCCGAGACACCGAGCGCCCACAACGATTCGCCGCCCGCGAGCATCCGCCGGACCAATTCCACCAGCAGGACGAAGGGAGCGAGACCGATCAGCGTCACGACGGCCTGCAGGATCCCGGCGAAGATCAGTGTCCGCCGCACCGGCGCGAGCAGTCGTCCGGCCGCCTGTGCCCGCCATGCCCCCTTCGGCGCCGCTGCGACGGGCTTCGGGACTTCGGCGGCCGGCTCTTCCTTTTCCCCGCGGAAAGCACCCATGGCCCGGCCGTAGTACCAATACGCGCGGCCGTGCACCTCGGACTTGGGGAAGCCGAACGCCTCACGCAAACGCGTCTTCAGGTGTTTGAACGAACCGGCTTCCGTCGCGATCCACGCCTGCCAGTCCGACCAGTCGCGCGTCTTGATCGCCGCGGCCAGCGAAGTCGCGTCCAGGCGCGGCACCCAGTGCACGGTCAGCCGCGGGTGTCCGCCCAGCGGGATCAGCCGGTCGGTCTCGTCGTGCTCTTCGAGGTACAGCTCGATCGGGAGGTCGGCCGGGATCACCTCGAGGATCGCGTTGATCGCCGGGATCGAGGCGGAGTCGCCGATCAGCAGGTAACCGACGGGAGGTTCGGCGGGGACCGAGAAGGACGAGGAACCCAGTGACATCACCGGAACCTTCGCACCCGGGCGCGCGTCACGCAGCCAGCGCGACGCCGGACCGGCGGGCTCGTGCAGGACGACGTCGATCGCGAACGTGCCGGCTTCCGGGTCGGCCTCGGTGAGCGTGTACGCGCGCTGGAACTCCGTCGTGCCGCCTTCCGGATCCGGGAACCAGAACCGGAGCCAGGCCGCCGGCTCCACGACGACGTCCTCGAACAGCGTCGGCGAAACGAACCGCACCCGCACGAATTTCGGCGTGATCTCTTCCGTCTCGACGACGGTCGCTTCGTGGTCTCTGGCCCCGAAACCGCGCATCACCGCGCCCTGGAATCCGCGCGCCATCACAGCCCCTCCCCCGTGGCGGCCAGATCGGCCACCATCTCGGCGACCGGCCTGCCCGGCGGGCAGGACCCGATCAGCCCACGGATCGACGCGGTCAGCAGCAGCCGCACGTACTCGGGCCGCGGCACCTGCGGCAACGCGGCGGACGGTTCGGCGAGCCGGTCGTCGCGGGACAGCCGGTCGCGAACCGCCTCCCGCTCGCGGTCCAGCCCGTCGCCGTCGGCCTCCTCGGCGGCCGCGCTGTTCTCCTCGGACGCGGTCATCGCGATGGTCATCGACGCGACCGCGCCGCTGAGCACGATCGCCGCGCCGGGCTCGTAACCCCGGCGGACGAGGGCGTCGACCTCGATGTTCAGCAAGCGCTGACCGCCGTCCCCGCGCGGAAACAGCAGCTGCAGATAGCCGGCGAGGCCCGGGTGCTCCAGCATGAACGCCCGCATTTGCTGGGCGAAGGACAACAGGTGTCGTTCGAGGTCGTGCCGCGGATCGTCCCGGAGCCGCAGCTCGGCCAGGATGCTCTCGCCGACCAGCCGCTCCAACCCCCACCGGCTTTCGACGTGGCGATAGAGGGCGGTCGCGGTCACCCCCAGCCGGACCGCGACCGCCTTGACACTGAGCCCGCGCATCCCGAGCTCGCGACCGGCCCGCACGATGTCGTCCACCGCGACCATGGCCGGGCGGCCACCGATGTTCGGCATGTCGCCCCCCTTTGGGAAAGTTATAGGGGGAAACTAAGGGTGGGCTTACCTGATGTCAAGGGTGGCTTTGTGTTGGGGACAGTGGGCCGAGGGTGGTTCGGCGGATGCTCGGGCTCGGCGACGCGGTGTCGCCGAATTTCGGCGAGATCGGGTCTGCGTCGATCAAGGCCCCGAATGTGGCATTGGGGACACTCGACGGCCCCAATGCCACATTGGCGCACTGAGCCGCGGCTTGCCCAGCCCGGCGGGGATCCGTTTTGCGCGTCCGATGCGGTGTCGCCGAAATTCGGCGAGAACAGGCCAGCGATCTACCCGCGACCAGGGTTCCCAATGTCGCATCAGAGACACTCAGCGACCCAAACGCGACATTGGGAACCCTCAAGCCCGGCCACCCCAGGCGCACAGCAAGACGGCGATCACCTACCGCGTCCGGCGCGATCTCGCCGAAATTCGGCAACAACAGGCCCGGCGACCAGCGACCCAAACTCGACATTGGAAACCCCCGAGCCGCGGCCGCTCAACACAGCGAGGCGGCGACCGCCTTCCCGCGTACGCAAGATCTCGCCGAATATCGGCAAGAGCCCAAGCGCCGAACCCCAAACCGCAGCAAGCGCTCAGCGCAACAAAGCGGCAGCGATCGCCTTACCCCGAGCAGCCGCATCCGGCGCGTTCTCGCGCACCGCGGTCACGATCGCACCGTCCACGATCAAAACGAGCTGCGCGGCGAGTTCCCCCACATCGACCCGGCCCGCGTCGGCGAGCAGACCGGCCAGGTATTCGGTCAGCGCCGCCTTGTGCTCGGCCGCCACGGCGTGCACGGGGCTCGCCGGATCCGCCGTCTCGACCATGGTGTTGATGAAGGCGCAGCCGCGGAAGTCCTTGCGGGAGAAGCGTTCGAAGAGGGCGTCGAAGACCGCCAGGATCCGGTCCTCCGGAGCGAGACGGTAGCCGTCGACCGTGCTGGAGAGCCAGTGCCGCCAGGTGCGGTCCCGTTCCCGCAGCACGGCTTCGACCAGCGCGTCCTTGCTCGGGAAATGCCGATAGAGCGACGCCTTGCCGACGCCGGACTCCTCGAGGATGCGATCGATGCCGACCGCGCGGATGCCTTCGGCGTAGAACAGCTCTTCGGCCGTGCTCAGCAGCCGCTCGCGCGCTCGGGTTCCCACGGGCGAAACAGTACCACTCTGTACCGAATTGGTTGACCGCAGACGGTACAGATCGGTACCGTCCAACTCGGAACAGACCTGTACCGTTTGGAGCGATCGTGCCCCGCATCCCCCAGCTCACCGAGCATCCGTTGCTGACCGACGTCCGTGCCCAGCTCGGCCGGGTGCCCAACCTCTACGCCGCGATGGCCAACGGCCCGGCGGCGCTGAGCGGCTATCTCGCCTTGCGCGACGCCCTCACACGCGGCGAACTGACCGCACGCGAGCGCGAGTTGCTCGCGCTGTTCACCGCACAGCGCAACGAATGCGGCTACTGCCTCGCCGCGCACACCTTCCGCGGCGAGAAGATGCGCATCCCCGCCGAGGAACTGGACCAGGCCCGCGAGGCGGAAAGCCCCGACCCGCACACCCGCGCGGTGCTCCGGCTGGCGGACGCCGTCATGGCCCACCGCGGCCGCGTCCCCGACGAGCGGCTGGCCGAAGCCCGCGCCGACGGCGTCACCGACGCGCAGGTCGCCGAGGTGGTCGCGCATATCGCGCTCAACGTGCTGTCCAACTACTTCAACCACGTGGCCGAGCCCGACCTCGACTTCCCCGAGGTGTCCCGGTGAGACACGCGTCGCCGATCCTGTTGACCGCGGCGGGCGCGGGCGGAGTGGCCGCCGCGGGGATGGGCTCCGGTGTCGGGCCGGCGGCGTCGGCACCGCTCGCCGCCAGCCTCGCCCTGGTGCTGGCCAATCCGGTGCTCCCGTCCGCCCGGCCGGTCACGGTCTTCGGCGGCCACGCACTCGCCGTGGTGGCCGGGGTCCTCGCCGCGTTCGCGCTGCCGCCCGGTCCGGTGGCCGTCGCGGTCGCGGCGGCCACCGGATTCGGCGCCATGCTGCTCTTCCGGGTGGTGCATCCGCCCGCCGTCGCCTCCGGCTGCCTGATGGTCCTGCAGCCGTGGCCCACCGGCGTGTTCCTGATCGGTGCGGCGGCCACACTGGCCGTCGCGTTGCTCCTGCACGCCAGGTTCAGCCGTGACATCGGCGGGGCCGCCGAAAGCGACCCCGCCGATGGTTCCCTCCCCGCCCCTGCCGGCGAGTCTCAGTGATTTCAGAACGTGACGGTGAACCCGTCGACGCTGCCGGTGTCGAACCGGTAGACGTCCTGGGCGCTCAGCTTCCAGGTGCCGTTGGCCGTTTCGCCGGAGGCGTCGACGGTGAAGGTCTGGTGCACACCCTCGGCCGAGCCGACACCGCCCGGGTTCTTGAGGCGGTATGCCTTGCCGCTCGGCCCGATCAGGTCGAGCACGAGGTCGGCGCTGTAAGTGTGCGAAACGTCCACCTTGACCGACAACGACGCGGAAGCCTTGCCGTCACAGCCTTCCTGGGTCACGGAACTGGTCACGGCCGCCCCGGCGTCCGGAATGGACACCGGCGTGGTGTTCGACTTGGCCCCGCAGTTCGGGCCGGGGCCGCCGCTGCCGATGAACGACACGTTCAGCAGCTTGTTCGGCGATCCACTGCCCGCGTTCTTGATGACCCCCGCGGTCGCGCCGTTCACCAGCGCGTCCCGCACCTGTTGCGGCGTGGCTCCCGGGTTGGCCGACAGGTAGAGCGCGGCCGCGCCGACGACGTGCGGCGTCGCCATGGACGTCCCGCTCATCCCCGCGGAGCCGCCGCTGCTCGGGCTCAGCGACGTGATGTTCGTGCCGGGCGCGAAGATGTCCGTGCAGCTTCCGTAGTTGGAGAACGAAGACCGGTTGTCGGCGGAGTCCGAGGCGTTGACCGTGATCGCCTCGGGCACCCGGGCCGGGCTCGTGTTGCACGCGTCGGTGGAGGCGTTGCCCGCCGCCACCCCGTACACGACGCCCGACGCGATCGACCGCTTCACCGCGTCGTCCCCGACACCGGGGGCGTCCATGGTCAGGCTCATGTTCGCCACGGCGGGCTTCTTCGCGTTGGCCGTCACCCAGTCGACGGCGTCGATGATGCCCGAGTCCGGTCCGGAGTTGTTGCAGCCCAGCACCTTCAGCCCGACGATCTTGACCTTCTTCGCGACGCCGTAGGTCTTGCTGCCGATCGTGCCCGCGGTGTGGCTGCCGTGCCCGTGGCAGTCGGAGCCGTCCCCGCCCATGAAGTCCTTGCCGAGGCTGGCGCGGCCTTCGTACTCCGGGTTCGACGGGTTGATGCCGCTGTCGAGGTCGTACGCGGTGACACCCGCGCCGTCGTTGGGATAGTTATAGGCCTTGTCGAGCGGAAGGCTCTTCTGGTCGACGCGGTCCAGTCCCCAGGTCGGGTTCTGCTGGGTGCCGGTGCCGCGGGCGGTGCCGTCTTCGTACACCGCCTTGACCGACGGGTCCGCGGCCAGTTTGCGCGCCTCGGCCGCGGTCATGCCCTTGGCCGAGAACCCGCGGAGAGCCGCTGTCCAGACCGAACGGACCTCCCCGCCATATCGTTCGGCCAGATCGGCGGACGCCGTCTGTCCGGCCGCCGCGACGTCGTGGAGGACGACGATGTACTGGTCGCCGTAGTGCTCCTTGGCCGGGATCACCGTGCCTTCGGCTTCGGCGGCGACGGCCGATCCGGCGCCGAGTGCGAGCAGCGGGCTCAGCAGCCCGAGCGCCAGTAGCGTTTTCGTCTTGTCACGCATGGGAAATCACCTCTGTTTCGGCGAAGGTCACTGGACGGTGAGGGTGTACGTGGTGGTCGCGGTCTTGCCGCCGCCGTCCTTCGCGGTCACCGTGACCGGGTACGTGCCGGCCTTGTACGGCGCGA
This sequence comes from Amycolatopsis sp. WAC 04197, assembly GCF_003947475.1. Lineage (NCBI taxonomy): Bacteria > Bacillati > Actinomycetota > Actinomycetes > Pseudonocardiales > Pseudonocardiaceae > Amycolatopsis > Amycolatopsis sp. WAC 04197. Next base: position 495,391 of record NZ_QHJK01000008.1, read on the forward strand.
AGACCTGCATGGTCGAACTGCCGCCGCTCGAAACGCTCTGCGGCCAGAACATGGGGCTGAGCGGCAGCCCGGGACCACTGGCGGAGAACGTGATCGAACCGGTGCCGCCGGTCGCGGTGACGGTGGCGCTCACGAGCGTGCCCACGCGGCCCGACCCGGAAGACGGGTTCACGGTCACCTTCAAATCACCGGCGGGAGGTTCGCCCGCGCCGACGGTGAGCGAGAGCCCCGCGGTGGCCGTGTCGGTGGTCCCCTTGCCGGAAATCGTGACCTGGTAGGCCTTTTCCGGGGTTCCGGCGGCGGTCTCGATGGTCAGCTTGGCGACCTCGCCCGCCTTGATCGTCGCGGGCTGGAAGGTGGCCTTGGCGCCCTCGGGCAATCCGGACGCGGAAAGCGTGATGTCCTCGGCGCCGTTCTTGCCCGGTTTGCTCGTGACGCTCGCCGACACGTACTTGCCCGGCAGGACCTTCACCGACGACGGCGAAGCCGCGAGCGTGAAGGCGTCACCCGGCTGCTCGCCGCCGATCTGTTCGGCGACCCAGTCCCCCATGTCGTTGTTGAGCCTGCTGTAGACGCTGTACCAGCGGAAATCGCTGCGGCTCCAGGAAGCGAGGCCGGTGACCTTCCCGTTGACGACGAACGGGCCACCGCTGTCGCCGGGGAGGATGGTCTTGCGGCCATCGGAGTAGCCCGCGCAGATCATCGTCTTCGGGTCGACGCCGTTCTCCACGCCGGTGCACTGGCTCGCGTTCACGATCGGCAGGGTCAGCTTGTGCAGCGTGACGTCCTGGGTGGAGTCGTTGATGTCCTTCTTGCCGTAGCCGAGGCTGAACCCGTCCTTGCCGGGTGTCTCCAGACCGGTGTCGGCGGAGGTGGCGACCTTCGCGTAGCCGCCGGGCGGCACCGGGATGTCACCGTCGACGGTGATCACCGCGACGTCGTAGCCGTACCAGGGCTGGGTGAATTTGGGATGTGTCTTGTAGTCGACGGCCTTCAGCTGGGTGCCGCCCGCGCTCTTCAGATCGTCGAGTCCATAAAGGACACTCTTCTCGCCTGCCAGCTCCTTGCAGTGGGCCGCGACGAGGACCTTCCGCGGCGCGATGACGGAACCGGAACAGCTCTGGCCCTTCGGCCTCGAACCGCCTTCCCGCAGGGCGGCGATGACATACGGGTAGTCCTTGACCGACGCGGGCGAGCCGCCGATGCTCTGGCCGTGGACGCCTCCCGTCGGCAAGGGCGCGGCGTCGGTCGGGGAAATGGCGCGAAGGGTGTCGGCCGGTTCCGCACCGGCGAGACCCGCCGCCGGTGCCAGCGCGGCCAGGGTCAGGGCGACCACGCCTAAGATCCGTTTTCTGCTCACGGTGCTTCCTTTCCGGGAAATCGCGAACTGCCCGACAACCATCGATCGACGGCGGAAGCGGAACAATAGTGGAATACGGACCGCGCCCCACTATTTAAAGAAACCGCCTCTGACCTGCGGTTTCTCACCTTGTACCCAGCGAATCGCCGAGTACGTGCCCTTAGGGAATGTCGCTGAGCAGATCAGCGGTCAGGACGGTACGCGAAGGCAATCCCAATTTGCGCAGTGCTCGTCCGACGTGGATCTCGACCGTCCTCGGTGAGAGGAACAGCCGCTCCCCGATCTCCCGGTTCGTCAGGTTCTGGGCGGCGAGCCGGGCGACTTCGAGCTCCCTCGGGGACAACGCTTCGCCGTAACCCTTGCGCCCGCGCCGGGGCATCTCCGGATCGCAGCGGCGCAACGAACGACGGCAGCGCAGCGCGTCCACGGCGGCACCGAGGCTCGCGTACGTCGTCTCCGCGGTGGTGAAGGAAGCGACGGCACGCTCCCGCACCCCGGCTTCGGAAAAACATCCGGCGGCGAGTTCGTCGGCGTAGGCGGCGAAATACGGGAGTGGCAAGGCGCTGTAGGCCTGCGCGGCGCCCAGTAGCAGTTCACCGGCGGCCAATGTCTCGCCACGCGCCTGCGTGAGCATGCCCCGGCACAGCAGCGCCGACGCGTTGGCGACCGGCGCGTCCTTGCCGTCGATGCCTTGGCGGTACTCCGCCAGCAGCTCTCGCGCCTCGACGTGCTGCCCCAGCCCGATCATGGTGCGCACGGCGAACGGCATCAACTCGGCCGCCCAGACCCAGTTGTTCTTGCGGCGCACGGTTTCCAGGCCGAATTCGGCGAGGCGCCGGGCGGCTTGCAGATCCTTGCCCGCCTGATGGACGGCCACCCGCCCCGCGTACGCCGAAGCCTGCACCGGGACACTGCCCGCGGACAGCGCGAACGCCGCGTCGAAATTGCGCAGGGCCGCGGTCGGCCGGTGCTGCCCGTACTCGTACCAGCCGAGCACCAGCAGCGGCTCGGCCGCCAGCGAACTGTCCTTGTCGACCCGCGTCAGCATCGCGCGCGCCTTCTCCGCGACGCTCGCCCACTCCCCCATCGCCAGATCCAACCGCAACTCCGTGCCGTCGGCGAGCGCGTCGAGATAGGGCTGGTGGTCGTCGCGGATCAGCCGCCGCGCGGTCGCGAGGTAGGCCCGCGCGACCGGATAGTGCCCGTTCCACGCCACCGCGTCGGCCAGGTTGATGTAGGTGCGGGCCACTTGACGGCAGACCTCCGCCGACTCCGGGGCCCGCGGCAGATCCGCGATGTCCTCCCAGGCTTCGGGATCGGCGACCTGCATCCGTGCCGAAAGCCGGTTGGCGGCGATCGCGGCGAGCAGCCCGGCGTCGTGTTCCCCCTTGCTGACCTGCTCGGCCTCGTCGAGCCAGCGGAGGTTCTCTTCGACCGGGACGGTCCCGATATGCGGCAGCGCCAACGTCACCAGCCCCCTGGCGAGCAGCGCCTGGCGTCTGCCGAGGTCGGCCGCGCCCAGTTCGATCTCGAGCCTGCCCGCTTCGACCTTGCCCACCTGGTTGATCAGCACCTGTCCGAGGTGGACCCGGATCTCGCCCCGCGCGGCCTTGCTCAGCGGCCACTCACGCAAGATCTCCCGCAACAGCCGCACCGTGCCGGCGTGCGCGATACTGCGCGGCAGTTCCCTGCCGAGCCGGACGGCGAACGATTCGCGCGCGTTCCTCGGCAGGTCCGCGTCCCGCAGCGCCGTTTCGAGCAGGCGGCTCGCTTCTTCGGTCCGTCCGTCCTCGATGGCGTTGTCGACCGCGACGCCGGTCCACTGTGTCCACGCGGCGATGTCGCCCGCCAGCCGCGCGTGACGGGCGATGAGCGACGCGAAGGGTTCGGCGTCCGCGGAGAGCCGGGCGGCGGCGCGTGCGTGCATCGCGCAGCGCTGAGGCCCGGGGAGCAACGCGTAGACGGCTTCGGCGATCAGCGGGCTCCCCGAGACATAGCGACCTCGGCCGAGATCCCGCAGCAGGCCCGCTTCCACGGCTTCGGTGACCGCGCCCTCGATCTCCGCGCACGCCGCGACCGCGCTCAGCTCCGGCTCCCCGGCGGGCGCGCCCAGCACCGCGGCCGCGCGGACGACATCCCGGGCGGCCGGCCCGATGGCCGCCATCAGCCCGGAAACCCGGCTCCGCACGATCGGCGGCACGGTCGCCGACGCCAGTCTGTCGGCCGAAAGCGCTTCGGCCGTGTCGCCGACGCTCTGGACCAACGCCGTCAGGTCGACGGCGATCCCGGACGTCCGCCGGTGCGCCGCTTCGGCGAAATCCGGCGCGCAGCGACCGAAGGAGGCGTCCAGCAACGTCCGCACCTGGACGGCGGTGAACGCCGTGAGCGAGAGATGCGCGGCCGTCTCGCGCAACGGCGGGAATCGCCGCGGCCCGCCCGCCGTCGCGCTGACCACCACGCTCAGCGCCGCCGCCGGGGAAGCCGCGAGCCCGCGCAGGAACTCCCAGGTGTCGTCGTCCGCGCAGTGGACGTCGTCGAGTATCAGTACCGCCGGGCCGCAGCCGGTCAGCACCTCCCGTACGGCCCGGAACTCCTGCTGCCGGACGGTCTCCGCGTCCGCGTTCTCCGGGAACGGCGGCAGCCACGGCGACCATTCGGGAACGAGCCGCCGCAGGACACCGGTCACCGGGGAGAAGCCTGCCGCGTGGGCGGCGGCCACGGCGCTCTTCTCGAGCAGCGCGTCGACCAACGGTGCCAGACGGCAAGGCCGGGAGAACGAACCGCAGCGGGCGGACCACACCACACGCGAGGCGAGCACGGGATGGGCGGCCAGTTCTTCGAGCAGCCGGCTCCGGCCCACCCCCGGTTCGCCCTCGACGACGGCGACCGACGGCGGGCGCGAGGCGACGCGCACCAGTTCGGCCAATTCGGTGTCGCGGGCCACGAACACCGGTGCCGTACCGATCGTCGGCATGCTCGGGACCATACCGAGCGGACACCCGCCGAAAGGCGGGAACACGAACAGTGACCACGAGCCGCGCGCTTTCCGCTGGTCCACACCACCGGAGTCACGACTTCACCGCACTGTTAACTCGATCGGGCGACGACGACCTGCGGTGACACCGACCCCCGCATCGGCAATACGGACCCTTAGGTATTGCCGCGAACCTTGCCAGGAGTCCCACCGGAGGGTGAATCTCAGACTGTTCGCAGTGCCCCTCTGTTACCTCGCCACAGCGCAACTCCCCCGCACGCGCCGGTCTGCCACCCAGTCGGGTAGCCGAAGTCCCCACCTGTCCCTTACGGGTGGCCGCCGCGCTTGCTTCGCGTTCGACCATCCAGTTAGGAGTGTTCCGACGGTGAAAACCTCGTTCAGGCGCGGGCTGGCCACGGCCTGCGCCGGTGTCGCCGCGCTGGTCGCCCTGCAGGCGCCCGCCACCGCGGCACCCGCCATCACGGCGGCCACCACGATCCCGATCAAGATGCAGGCCCAGGAGAAGAGCAACTGGTGCTGGGACGCCAGTGGCAACACGATCGCCGCCTGGTGGGGCCACTCCCTCACGCAGACGAAGTTCTGCCAGGTCGCGCACAACGAGTCCGGTTCGGACTGCGCGAACAACCAGGGCTACCTGAGCGATCAGCAGCGCGTGTTCCGCTGGCTCGGGTTCAGCAACGTCGGCACCTACAGCTCCTCGGGGCAGACGCTGAGCTTCGCCTCCATCAAGAGCCAGGTCGACGCGCGGCAGCCGATCGGCACGCGGATCGGCTGGCGCAACGGCGGCGGCCACATGCACGTGCTCTACGGCTACGACAACACCAATGGCGCGACGACGGTGTACTACGGCGACCCGTGGGGCTCGAGCCCCCGTTACAACCAGATGAGCTACAACGCCTACCGGTCCAACAACTCGTTCACCTGGACCCACACCGTCTACGGGATCAAGGACTGAAACCATGAAGCGAACCTTCCTCGGCGCCACGATCCTCGCCCTCGGACTGTCGCTGGCGCTCGGCGGCCAGTCCTCCGCGGCCGACGCCCCCAGCGGCGCGCCCACCGCCGCCGACCTCGCCGCGGTGTCCACAGTGGTCACCAGCGACGCGACCACCCAGCGGCTCGCCAAGGCGCAGTTCCCCGGCGCCGCCAAGGCGGACACGGCCCTCGCGGCCAAGACCGCCAAGGCCGATCCGCGGACACCGGTGGCGGTCTACCAGCCGACGGCCGCCTTCATCGCCGGCACCTCCACCGTCCCGGCCGAACTCGCCTACGTCGCCACTCCGGCGACCCTGGGCAACGGTGACGCCGCGACCGTGTGGTCGCAGCGTGAGGGCTCGGGCTGGTCGGTCTACAACGTCGCCTCGGGTGACGTTGAGAAGCGCCTCGCGGCGCAGGTCGGCAAGGGCTACCTTCTGAGCGAACCTCAGGCGGGTGCCTGGTACGCCGTCGACGGGGACACCGTGACCGTCCTCGACGGCTCGTCGGTGGCGAAGACCGGCGAGAAGATGTCGCTCGCCGCCTACCGCGAAGCCCTGCAGAGCCGCTACGGCGACAAGCTGCCCGGCTCGACGTACGACCGCACCGGCGCCGCCGGTGGTTACGGTGCCGCCCCGGTGGGCGACACCGACGTGCCGTGGTGGCCGTACGCGCTCGGCGCGGTCTTCCTCGCCGCCGCGGGCACGGCCGTCACGCTGCGGCTCCGCAAGCAGTAAGCGCCAAGGGTGCCGGGACCGCGCGGGGTCCCGGCACCCTCGCCCACTAGGCGAACGTGTAGTCCTCGATGGGGAAGCTCTGCGCCTCCTTGATCGCGTTCAGCGTGGACGACGGCCGCAGCAGGGTCGCCTCCCCGTGCGGGTTGAAGTAGTAGCTGTTCGCCGGAGCGCAGTTCCCGAGCGTGAAGATCGAGTCGCCGAGGCGTTCGGTCATCCGGTCGAGGAACGCGTCGTTCGCCTCCTGCGTCACCTCGAACTCCGTCGCGCCACGCCGCCGCATCGCGCCGAAGAGCCGGTCCATATGCCGCATCTGGGTCTCGATGGTGGTGAAATAGGACAGTCCCGAGTAGGAATACGGGCTGTTGAGCGAAATGAAGTTGGGGAACTTCGGGATCGCGACGCCCTCGTAGGCCTGGAAACGGTTCTCCCGCCACCACTTCCCGAGATCCCGGCCGTCGCGCCCGATGATCTCGATCGCCGGGAAGTTCGCCTCCCACAGGTCGAATCCGGTCGCCAGCACCAGGACGTCGATGTCCCGCCGCCGCCCGTCCGCGGTCTCGATGCCGCGCTCGTCGATCTTCGCGATCGACGTCGTCTCCAGGTGCACGTGGTCCTTGGTGAAGGCCGGGTAGTACTCGTTGGAGAACGTCGGGCGCTTGCAGCCGAACGAATAACGCGGCGTCAGTTCCGCGCGCAGCCCCGGATCCCGCACCTGACGGCACAGATGCGCCTGGCACCACAGCTTGCCGAGCCGGTTCGCCATCGGCAGCTGCTTGTAGTGCAGCACACCGGAGACCATCATCAGTTCCAGCAGCGCGGTCCCGGTCAGCCGGGCGGCCCGCTGGGTGAACGGGAGCGCGGCGAACGCGCGCCGGACCGCCTTCGGCACCGGGAAATCCAGTTTGGGGCTCACCCAGATCGGCGTCCGCTGGTACACAGTGAGGTCCCGCGCGACCTTCGCGATCTCGGGGATCAGCTGGACCGCGGTCGCGCCGGTGCCGATCACCGCGACCCGTTTGCCCGCGAGGTCGTACTCGTCGTCCCAGGCGGTGGTGTGGATGACCTTGCCGCCGAAGGTGTCGATCCCGGCGATGTCGGGTTTCTTCGGCTGGGAAAGGAATCCCGTGGCGGTGAGGAGGTACTTGGCGGTGACCGGGTCGCCGTCGGCGAGCGAGACCTTCCAGTGCGCGTCCGCCTCGTCCCAGACCGCGCCGGTGACCACCGAGCCGAACCGCATGTAGCGCCGCAGCCGGTACTTGTCCGCGACGTGCTCGGCGTACCGCTTGAGCTCCGCGCCCGGCGCGAAGAGCCGCGACCAGTGTGGATTCGGCTCGAACGAGTACGAGTAGGTGGCCGACGGGATGTCGACGGCCAGCCCGGGATAGCGGTTCACATGCCAGGTGCCGCCGAGGTCGGACTCGCGTTCGAGGATGAGCAGGTTGTCGTAGCCGAGCCGGTTGAGCTGGATCGCCGCGCCCATCCCGCCGAACCCGGCCCCCACGACGACGGCGTCGTACTGCGTGGTCATGCGTTTTCCTCCCGGTGGGTGTCCTGGTCGAGGCGGGCGCGGTAGCCGTCCCGCTCGGGTGAATCGGGGCGCAGGGCCCGGTCGTCCCGTATCAGCCGCCGGAACGCGTTGAGCGCCGGTTCGGGGGTCACGGCCGCGAGGGTGGCGAGCGCGCCGACGTAACCGGGCACGGCGATCTCCGCGGCCCGGGTGCGGACGGAATCCACCACGGCGTCGGCGATCCGGCCCGGTTTCACCTTCGGGATCGGCCGCATGTCGAGCCCGGACGCGAGCGCGGTGTCGACCGCCGACGGCAGCACGGCCGAGATGCTCACTCCGTGCGGCGCGTACTCCAGCCGGGTCGCCGCGGTCAGCCCGACGACGGCGAACTTGCTGGCGTTGTAGATCGCCAGCCCTTTCACCGGGAACTTCCCGGCCAGCGACGCGACGTTGACGATGTGCCCGCGCCCGCGTTCCAGCATGCCGGGCAGCGCCAGGCGCATGCCGTGGACGACGCCGAAGACGTTGACCTCCATGGTCGCCCGGTTCAGCGCGTCGGAAAGATCGAGGAAGCCCCCGTTCGGCATGATCCCGGCGTTGTTGACGAGCACCGCGAGCGGTCCGTTCGCCTGTTCCGCCTCGCCGAGGAACGTGGCGAACGACGCCGGATCGGCGACGTCCAGATGATGCGCGGTACCGCCGATGTCGGCGGCGGTCCGTTTCGCGGCTTCGAGGTCGAGGTCGCCGATGGACACGCGGGCGCCGAGGGCGGCCATGCGTTCCGCGGTCGCGCGGCCGATGCCCTGCCCCGCACCGGTGATCGCCACGTGCGCGCGAGCGAGGTCGAGCCGCGGGTACTTGGTCATGCGCGTACTCCTTCTCGTTCGAAGGCTTCGGCGACCAGGCCGGGCGCCGTCCTCGACGCCGTGGCGAGCACGTGCTCCCGGCGCCGTCCGTCCATGAAGTTCGCGCCCATGGCGGCGAGATCGGCGGGCCCCGGCTCGATCCGCACCACTCGGACACCGGCCGCGCGCAGCCGTCGCGCCTCGTCGTCGACCCGCCTGGTCATCGCCGTCCGCAGCAGCCGTTCCAGCCGGGCCGCACCGCGGGCCGGTGCGCCGCCCTCGCTGCTCATCGGCGCGATCAGCACGACCTCGCCGACGTCGTGACCGAGCAGGAGATCGGCCGAGGTCGGGGAGACCGTGCCGCCGTCGAGCAACGGTCGTCCGTCCACAACGGACGGTGGGAACCAGCCGGGGATGGCCCACGACGCGGCGATCGCCTCACCGAGCCCGGCGGGCGGCGCGTCCGGGGAGCCGAGCGCGATCCGCTTCCCCGTCAGGTCCGCGGCCATCAGCCAGGTCGCGGGATGCGGGACCCAGCCACCGGGCGCCAGCGCGTCCCCGAGCTCGCGAAGCCAAGTCGCGTCGCCCCGGCCCCGGGGCAGGAGACCCGCGAGACCGGCGAGCGTGTCGACGTCCCGGCGCAATGCTGCCCGCACCAATCCGGCCGCCGGCCAGCGCGGGGACGGGACCGGCGGAAGCCTGCCCGGTGCCCGCCGGACGTGCGCGGCGACGACGGCGTCGCCGCCGGGCGCGCCCGCCACCGCGTCGAGGATCGCTTTCGCCGGGATGCCCGCCCCGAGCATGGCCGCCGCTTCGGCCCCCACCGACGTGCCGACCAGGACGTCCGCCTCTCGCGGATCCCAGCCGGCCTCGGCGTGCAGCGCGTCGAGGACCGCGGCCGTCCAGGCGAACCCCAAGGTCCCGCCGCAACCGAGCACCAGCGCTCTCGCGGAATGACGTGTCATTTCCGGAACGGTATGTCATTTGAACGCGTCAGGCAATAAGCTGGCGGAATGACGACGGAGATCCCGGTCAGCAGGGCCGCACGGAAGAAGCAGGAACTACGGCGCGAGATCGTGGAGACCGCGTTCGACTGCTTCGCCGAACGGGGCTACCACGCGACCGGCATCGCCGACATCGCCGCCCGGCTCGGCATCGGGCACGGCACCTTCTACCGGTACTTCCAGAACAAGCGGGACATCGTCGACCACGTCATCACGGACCTGGTCGAGAAGGTGGTCGGCGCGCTGGCCGCGGACAACGCGCCGGACGCGGTCAACAGCCTGGCCGAGTACCGCAAGCAGAGCGCGCGGATCGGCGACGCGCTCGCCCGGATCTTCGGCAGCGACCCGCGGATGGCCCGGTTCCTCCTGCTCGAGGCGGCGGGTATCGACGCCGAGATGCGGGAACGGGTGCTGGACTTCTACGAGACCGCCGCCGAGCTGACCGCGGGCTATCTGCACCACGGCGTCCGCCTCGGGTATCTGCACGAGGACCTGGACGTGGACTCCACCGCCCGCGCGATCAACGGGATGATCCTCGCGTCGGTGCTGTCCGAACTGCGCGATCCTTCACCGGAGCGGCAGGCCGCGATGAGCCGGGCGGTCCGCCGGGTGATGTACGACGGGATCGCGACACACCAGTAAGCGGGGTCTGGGCGATACTGGTGCCACGCTTATGGAACAGGGTCCGGACAGCCGGGTCTAGCGCCGGAAACGCATACCGGCACCGACGAAAACGAACCTTCACGGATTCCGCAGGGTGTGGCTGGGCGGTTCGCCGAACGCCGCGCGGTACTGCGCGCTGAACCGGCTTCCGTCCAGGAAACCCCACTTCGCCGCGACACCCGTCACCGTCGTGCCGTCGCCGGGCGCGGCGGCACGGAGGTCCGCTCTGGCCAGGTCGAGCCGGATCCGGCGCAGGTAGGCCATGGGCGTGGTGTCCAGATGCCGCCGGAACGCCAGTTGCAGGGCCCGCACCGAGACCCGGCAGGCCCGCGCGATGTCGGCGACCCCGAGGTCGAGGTCCGGATTCGCCTCCAGGAAGGCGACCGCGCGGCGCACCGTTTCCGGGACGGCGTCGCGGCGGTCGCCCGGGCGCTCTTCGCCCCTGCCCGTGGTGAAGGTGTCCAGTGCCATGGCGGCCATCAGCCTGCCCGCCGCGCCGAGTACCAGCGGGCCGTTCTCCACGTCCGGATCGGTGAACAAGGCGGTCATGTAGTCGACCGTCCGGCTCCATCGCCGAGCCTTCTCCGGGCTCACCGGCTCGTAGCACAACCGCTCCACCACGGGTTCCGGGTCGATTCCGCCGAACAGCGAGAGGTCGATCCCGGTGATCTGCAGCCGCGCGCCGTGCAGCCCCGTCCGGTACTCGCGGCCAGGATGCGGGCCGACGAACACGTCCCCCGGGCCGAGCCTGCGGTCGCTGACCCCGTCGTCGAGCTCCTGTTCACCGCCCAGCACCCGCAACAGCACCACCCTGCCCAACGGCTGGACGACGACCTCCGTGGTCAGCGTGTTGTGCAGGAAGTCGAAATGCACATCCCCGAGATCACAGCGGTGGTGCTCGAAACGGTAGCTCTCGACGCTGCCCCGGACCCGCAGGCGATTGTCCCGGTACGCCTCGGCGAGCAGAGCACACGCCTGTTCCGGATCGGTGGTCGCGAATTCCGTCACCTTCGGTTCGTGCACGCCGACCACGCCTCCTTTCCGTTCGCCCGTAACGAAAAGTCCGCCCGCCGGAACGCTACCGCCACCCGGCGGGCGCTACCAGGGCCGTCGGCGTCGTCCGGTTGGTCGGAATGGCTCACTCGCGCGCTGGAGGATCGCCCTGGGAAGCCTCGGTCAGGTGGCTATCATGAGCGGTCGCCGTGCTCGCCTCGAAAACCCGGGGTGGTCACCGGGATCGTCGCGGTCGGTCTGAGTCGGCGTCCGTCCGCTGGTCCGCGAACGGCTCCGGGCGGCTCCGGGAAGACCGAACAGGAGAAGAATGAGCACGCTCCCCCGCACCGGCCACGCCGTCGCCGCCGACGGCACCCGGCTGGCCTACCAGTGGCACGGCACGGGCCGGCCGCTCGTGCTGCTGGCCGGGCAGGCGAACGACCACACGTGGTGGGACCGCACGCGCGGGGATTTCCCGAGCACGATCACCATGGACTATCGCGGCACCGGCGCCAGCGACGCGCCCGATTCCGCTTACTCCACAACGGGCTTCGCGGACGACGTGATCGCGGTGCTCGACGACCTCGGGGTCGGCGAGGCCGACGTCTACGGCACGTCGATGGGCGGGCGCGTCGCGCAGTGGGTCGCCGCGCGGTATCCCGATCGGGTGCGGCGGCTGGTGCTCGGCTGCACCACGCCGGGCGGCAAGCACGGCGTCGAGCGATCGAACGACGTGCGGCTGGCGCTGGCGCGACGATCCTCGGCGGAAGCTCGCGAGACGCTGACGGACTTGATGTACACGCCCGCCTGGCGCGCGGCGAATCCCGGTCCGTACCGGGTGCTGGGCGCGCACGGTATGCCACCGCACGCGGTGCGCGGGCATCTCGTCGCGAGCAACAGCCACGACGCCTGGGACGCGCTTCCGGAGATCAGCGCGCCCACGCTGGTCCTGCACGGCGACGACGACCTGCTCGCGCCCGTGGCGAACGCGCCGTTGCTGACGGACCGGATTCCCGACGCGCGGATGCATCTCTTCGCCGGCGCGCGGCACGCGTACTTCGACGAATGCCGCCCTGTGTCGAGTGACCTGGTGAGCGACTTTCTCGGGTAGACCCTCGCGGATCTCTCTTTCCCAACCGCAGGGATCACGGCTCACGATGGTCGTCATTCCCGGAGCGGCGGGCTTTCGGAGCAGGCAGGACATGCCGGCGGCGTGACACCTTGGGGACGTAGCCATATTTCGGTAATGGGCAGGCGGCAGGGGCAACGTTTGGAGTCCCGTCCGCTCTGGCGGAGCGTTGCCGGATTCCGGCGACAGCCGTCTCGGCCACAGGAGACTGCGTGAGGACCTCCTCGGAGTTGAGCCGTGGTCGTTTTCCGGCGACGCCATAGCGACGCATGACGAGGTCGGCTACTCGTGAACCATCGCCGATTCCCGGCAACACAACCGTTGGGCATACAACACCGTGGTCATTTTCCGGCGAGGGCTCAGAACGGTGGTGCTTCGTCGCGGGGTTCGTGCAGCGGCGGAGGCGTGCTGTCGTAGCGCTGCCCCGTGGGCGTGGTGATCGTCAGAGTCCCGTCAGAACCCAACCGGTAGTTCCACCCAGGCTCGTCCTTCAACCGGTGGTCGCGGCGGCACAGATCGATCAGCTCGGTATCCGACGTATGGCCGCCGTGTTGCCAGGGCAGGGAATGGTCGAGGTCGCAAGCCTGTGCCACGCGGTGGCAGCCGGGTCTTCGGCACTCACGGTCCCGCACCCGCACGAACTCGTCCAGACCGGCAGTAGGTCGGTAGCGGTTCCGGCCGAGGTCGAGAACCTGCCCTGAGAGTGGGTCGGTGATGATCCGCCGCAACACCGTATTCGACCCACTGGCGATCTCCCGCGCCAGCGAGGCCGGGATATGCCCATGCCCGGCCATCTCAGCGGGATCATCGTTCAACCCGAGATAGGTGTTCAGGTCCATGTAGAGAAACACTTCGGACCGTTCGCTCTTCCCTCCCTGACCGCCCAGCAGAAGGTCGAGGGCGACGTCAGCGCGTAACTGATCCAGGGTGCGGGTTTCCCCGTCGGCTCGCAGGGCGCGGGCTTCGCGGTCGATGCGGGTGTAGGCGGCGGCGACCTTTTCGGCGGGCCCGTCTTCGACTTCGATGGAGGCCACGCCGGTGTCGCCGTGCCGTACGGTCAAGCGACGTCCGCCGCGGTTGCGTTCGGCGCGGCGGGAGGCGCCGTCGCGGTCGGCCATCATCGCCGCGTGGTTGGCGGCTTTCCGAATCTGGTCGGAGTTGCGGTCCGGGATCCGATCTTCCAGGACCGCGTCCACCGCACGGGCGTCCTCGTCCGAGAGCCAGGCAGTGGCTGTGGCGACTTTCATCGCACCATAGCCGCCCACCTTCCCGGCGTCCAGGAGCCCCAGTGTGCGTGGCAGGCGGGTGGTCAGTGCCTGAGCGGTGGAGACGAGCCCGGCGGCATGTCCGTCCACAACGGACAGAGCGAACGCGACCTCCTGCACGACACTGGAAGCTCCATCGCGATGACGGCTTAATCGCCCCAGAGCGCGGAACCGAATTGCCTCCAAGCGTGCGATGCCCTCTGACGCCGCGATGGCGGCATCCACGGCATCCTGATCCCCCAACGAATCCAGCGAAGCATTAACCTCCCGCAAAACTTCCGACGACGTGATTTCCTTCAATAGCGCCACAGTGGCGTTGAGTGTGTCCACACGCAGAACGTACAACCGACCACCGACAGTTTCTGAAACCGTTACACAGCAACACTAATCGGCATCAAGCAACCCCTGGGCACCATTCTCCAGCCGCCGCGCGACCTCCGCCGACCGCGGCAGCATCGTCGCCTCATAAACCCCGACAGCCTCACCCAAACTGGCCGAGCCGGCCAACGCCAGAGCGAGTTCGCAAGCGTCGAGCATCGCCAGGTTGACCCCGACACCCAGCGGCGGCATCAGGTGAGCGGCATCGCCGAGCAGGGTCACCCAAGGCTTGTGCTCCCACGTATGCGGGACCGGCAGCGCGAACAACGGCCGATCGACATACGGCCCGTCGTTGTCGGTGATCATCCGCAGCAACGACGGCGACCAGCCGGAGAACGCTTCGAGTAGCCGACCGCGGACGTCACCACCCGACCCGGCCCAGTCCGCGGGCATCCGCTGGACGATGTAGACCCGGATGTGGTCGCCACTGTTGCGCTGCGCGAACAGACACCGCTCGCCGTCGGCCGCCATCGCGCTGCCCTGGCCGACGAGTTCGGCGAGTTCGGGATGCGCGTTCCGGACATCGTCGAACCACGCCTCCAGGAAGGTGACCCCGACGTACTCGGGCACGGCCGCCGAAACCGCCGGACGGACCCGCGACCACGCGCCGTCGGCGCCGATGATCAGGTCCGTCTCGACCGTCTCCCCATCCGTGAACCGAAGAAGCCCGGGAGCCTCGACGCGCTCCAGGGTCCGTCCCCACTGGACAGTGTCCGGCTTCAGCGAGTCGAGAAGCAGACCACGCAACTGACCGCGGTCGATCTCCGGTTTGAACAGCTCCCCCTCGGCCGGGACATGGTGCGCCACGAGCCGTCCGGCGGGATCCAGTTTGCGCATCTCCTGCCCTTCCGGCCGGGCGAGCGCGAAGAACTCGTCGAGGAGGCCGGCTTCGCGCAGGGCCAGCTGCCCGTCGTCCGCGTGCAGGTCGAGGGTGCCGCCCTGGTTGCGAGCCGCGGGATGGGGGTCCCGGTCGTAGACCGTCACGGGAATGCCGTGCTGTTGAAGGATGCGGGCGCAGGTCAGGCCACCGGGACCCGCTCCGATGATGCTGATCGTCATGAACACCAGAAAAGCAGAACGAGTTAAAAAGTGCAACGAGTCAACTTAGTGACCGTGACAACCCTTGATGTAGAGTGCGCCCATGGAGACACCGGGACGGCGTGAACGCAAGAAGGCGGCCACCCGCCAGGCATTGGCGGACGCCGCGCTGAACCTGTTCCTGGAGCGCGGCTACGACCAGGTCAGCATCCGCGACATCGCCGAGGCGGCCGACGTCTCGACGACGACGCTGTTCAAGCACTTCCCCGGCAAGGAAGCGCTGGTCTTCGACGAATCAGAGGACCGCGAGGCGCGCCTGGTCGCCGCCGTCCGGGAGCGCGAAGAGGGTCAGAGCATCGTCGAGGCGTTGCGCGCCTACGTGCTCGCCACCTGGCTTCCGCTCACGACGCATCCCCAGTACGTCGAGTTCACCGCGCTGGTGAGCGGCACCCCGGCACTGCAGGAGTACGGCGAGCGCATGTGGACCCGGCACGCCGCGGCCCTCGGCGCCGCCATCGCCGAGGAGACCGGCGTGAGCTCCGAAGACATCGCTTGCCGCGCGCTCGCCCGCTTCGTACTGGACATCCCGGCCCTCACCCGAGGCCGAAAGGATCCGCGAGAGGACGTCGAGAGGATCTTCGATCTCCTCGAGGCGGGCTGGCGCTAGTCCTCTTCGGGGCGAGAGCCGCGCAGCGAACCCGGGTGCGCTTTGGCGGAAGGATCGTTGCGGGTCTTGAGCAGGCTCGCCACCGTCACCACCACGAGGATGCCGATGATCACCGCGAGGCTGACCGGCGTCGAGATCTCCGGAACGCTTTCGTCGATGTCCACGTGGGCCCAGTGCAGGATCAGCTTGATCCCGATGAACCCGAGGATCACCGCGAGCCCGGCGGACAGGTACACCAGGCGATCGAGCAGGCCCTTCACGAGGAAGTACAGCGCCCGCAGCCCCAGCAGGGCGAACGCGTTGGCCGCGAAGACCAGATACGGCTCGTCGGTGACACCGAAGACCGCGGGGATCGAGTCCAGCGCGAACAGCAGGTCGATCCCGCCGATCGCGAGCAGCACCACGACCAGCGGCGTGCCCACGCGCTTTCCCTCGACCCGGGTGAACAGCTTGCCGCCGTCGTACTCGGTCGACAGCGGCAGCAGACGGCGCGCGGTCCGCACCACCACGTTGTTCTCGACGTCCGGATCCTCGTCGCGATGCCGGAACAGCTGGACACCGGTGTAGATCAGCAGCAGCCCGAACAGCAGGAACATGAAGGAGAACAAGGAAAGCAGCGTCGCGCCGAGGGCGATGAAGATCGCGCGCATGATCAGGGCGACGACGATGCCGAACGTGAGCACCTTGTGCTGGTGTTCCTCGGGGACCGCGAAGGTGCTCATGATGATCACGAAGACGAAGAGGTTGTCGACCGACAGGCTCTTCTCCACGATGTAGCCCGCGAAGTACTGCTGCCCGAAGTCACCGCCGTGCGCCAGCGTCAGCCAGACACCGAACGCCACCGCGACCAGGATGTAGCCGATCGACCAGGCCACCGCCTCGCCGAAGCCGACCTTGTGCGGCCGCACGGCCGCGAGGATGAGATCGAGCGCCAGGAGCCCGAGCACCAGCCCGATCGTGACGATCCAGGTGAGGGCATCGATCTGGAGCATCCGGACCCTGTCTTTCCTTCGACGGCAGGTGCCCAGATCTTAAGTGCGACTCCCCCGCTCCGCATTCGCATGACCCGGCGCCGCGTCCAGCAACGCGGCGAGCACGGTCTTGAGCAACGGATGATCCGCGCTCCCCCGCCGGACGGCGGCGAACACCCGGCGCAGCGGCGGTTCGCCGCGCAACGGGACGGCCACCGCACCGGGAACCGCCGTGAAAGCATTACGCGGCACCAAGGCCACCCCCTCGCCGGCGGCGACCAGGGTGGTGATCGCGTGGAAATCGTCGGAGACGTGCCGGATCTCCGGATTGGCGCAGACGATCATCAGCACGTCGCGGCAGGGATTCCCGGGTTTCGGCGCGATCCACTCGTCGTCGGCGAGATCGTCGATGTCCACTTCGGACGCCCCGGCGAGCCGGTGCGCGGTGGGCAGCACGACGTCGAAGGGCTCCACGTACAACGGGAACCGGGTGAGCCTGCTTTCATCCGTCCGTGGCGAGAGCCGGTACTCCTCGGTGATCGCCAGATCGACCTCGCCGTCGAGCAGCAACGGGATGCTCGCGTGCCCCTCGACGTCCTGCACCTGCATGGTGACCCCGGGCGAACCGGCACGCAGTGAAGCGATCGCGGGCGCCACGACCATCGTGATCGCGGAGGCGAAACTCGCCAGCCGCACCATGCCCTGGACACCGGAATCGAGCGCAGCGAGGGTCGCCTGCGCCCGTTCCAGTTCGGCGGCGACGGCGTTGGCGTGCACCACCATCAATTCACCCGCCGGGGTCAGCGAGACCCGCCTGCCCCGGCGGCGAAGCAGCTGCTGGCCGCACTCGGCTTCGAGGGCGGCCAGCTGCTGGGAGACCGCGGACGGCGTCAGGTGCAGCGCCTGACCCGCCGCCGTCACGGTCCCGTGGTCGGCGAGGGCCCGCAGCACGCGCAGCCGTCGCGGATCGATCATTCGTCCATCATGGACCTTGCCGTCACGAACGCGTCGACGGCCCGGTTGACGTCCTCGGTCGAATGCGCGGCCGACATCTGCGTCCGGATCCGCGCCTTACCGTGCGGCACCACCGGGTACGAGAAGCCGATCACGTAGATGCCCTGGTCGAGCAGCAGATCCGCCATCTTTCCGGCCTTAGCGGCGTCGCCGATCATCACCGGGATGATGGGGTGCTCACCCGGAAGCAGATCGAAACCGGCCTCGGTCATCCGGCGCCGGAACAGCTCGGTGTTGGCGCGCAGCTTGCCCAGCAGGTCGCTGGAGGAGTCCAGCAGTTCCAGCGTGGCGAGCGCGGCCGCCGTGATCGACGGCGCCAGCGAGTTCGAGAACAGGTACGGCCGCGAGCGCTGGCGCAGCATCTCGACGATCTCCGCGCGGCCCGAGGTGTAGCCGCCGCTCGCGCCGCCGAGTGCCTTGCCGAGCGTGCCCGTCAGTACGTCGACCTTGTCCTGCACGCCGAACAGCTCGGGCGTCCCGCGACCGGTCGGACCGGTGAAACCGACGGCGTGCGAGTCGTCCACCATCACCAGCGCGTCGTAGCGCTCGGCCAGCTCGCAGATCTCGTCGAGCGGGGCTAGGTAGCCGTCCATCGAGAACACGCCGTCGGTGGCGATCATCCGGTACCGCGCGCCTGACGCCTCCTTCAGCCTGGCCTCCAGATCCGCGACGTCACGGTTGCGGTAGCGCATCCGCTTCGCCTTGCAGAGCCGGACGCCGTCGATGATCGACGCGTGGTTGAGCTCGTCGGAGATGATGACGTCCTGATCGGTCAGCAGCGTCTCGAACAGCCCGGCGTTGGCGTCGAAACAGGAGCTGTAGAGGATCGTGTCCTCGGTGCCGAGGAACTCCGACAGCTTCGCCTCGAGTTCCTTGTGCGGCTGCTGGGTCCCGCAGATGAACCGCACCGACGCCATACCGAAGCCCCAGCGGTCCAGCGCCTCTTGCGCGGCCTTGATCAACTTGGGGTGGTCGGCGAGGCCGAGGTAGTTGTTGGCGCAGAAGTTGAGGACGTCGCCGTCGCCGACGCTGACCGAAGCCCGTTGCGGTCCCTGGATCACCCGCTCGCCCTTGTACAGCCCGGCTTCCCGGATCTCGGCGAGCCCGGCCTTGAGGTCGTCGCGCATCGCGCCGTACATCAGTTCTCCGTCCAGTCCAGAATGACCTTGCCGCAGCGGCCTTCCCTGGCCGTCGCGAACGCCTTCTCGTATTCGGTGTAGCCGAACCGGTGGGTGATCACCGGCGAGATGTCCAGCCCGGCCTGCAGCAGGACGGACATCGAGTACCACGTCTCGAACATCTCGCGCCCGTAGATCCCCTTGAGCTGTATCATCTTCAGCACCACGGACGCGATGTCGACCGACACGTCGGAAGCGGGAAGGCCGAGCAGCGCGACGCGCCCACCGTGGGACATGTTCGCGATCATGTCGCGCAGCGCCTCGGGCCGCCCGCTCATCTCCATGCCGACGTCGAAGCCCTCGGCCATGCCGAGCTTCTGCTGCGCGTCGGCGATGGTCGCGGAGGAGACGTCCAGCGCGAGGTCGACGCCGACCTCGCGGGCCAGTTCCAGGCGGTGCTCGCTGACGTCGGTGACGACGACGTTGCGCGCGCCCGCGTGCCGCGCGATGGCGGCGGCCATGATGCCGATCGGGCCGGCGCCGGTGACCAGCACGTCCTCGCCGATGACGGGGAAGGACAGCGCGGTGTGCACGGCGTTGCCGAGCGGGTCGAAGATGGCGGCGATGTCGAGGTCGACCTTGGTGCGGTGCACCCAGGCGTTCATCTCGGGCAGCACGGCGTACTGCGCGAAGGCACCGTCGGTGTGCACGCCGAGGCCCTTGGTCCTGGCGCACAGGTGACGCCGCCCGGCCTTGCAGTTGCGGCAGCTTCCGCAGACGAGATGTCCCTCGCCGCTGACCAGGTCGCCCACCTTGACCGTGGTCACCGACCGGCCGATCTCAACCACCTCGCCGACGAACTCGTGCCCGATGACCAGCGGCGCGGCGATGGTGCGCGACGCCCAGTCGTCCCAGGAGTCGATGTGCAGATCGGTACCGCAGATCCCGGCGCGCAGCACGCGGACGGCGACGTCGCCGGGGCCGACCGCGGGGTCCGGAACGTCGGTGAGTTCCAGCCCGGGTGCTCGGTCGGCTTTGACCAATGCCTTCATGGCGCGAAGTCTGGCCCGCCCGTGCTGTTCAGTCCATCGCGAGTTTCTGAAATCCCTCGTTAGCGTGTCTTCACAAGGAGCCCGGGACCCGGACCGACACGAAGTCCGGCCGCGGCACCACCTCGAAACCGATCGATTCGTAGAGCCGGATGGCCGAGGTGTTCGTCGCCGCCGCGTGCATCATCGGGTGTTCGCCGCGGGCGCGGATCCCCGCCGCCACCGCGCGGATGAGCCGGGTCGCCAGTCCTTGGCCGCGGTACGCCGGATCGGTGCAGACTGCGCTGATCTCGGTCCAGCCGGGTGGGTGCATCCGCTCCCCCGCCATCGCGATCAGTTCGCCGTCGCGCCGGATTCCCAGATATGTCCCCAATTCGATGGTCCGCTTCCGGAACGGCCCCGGTTTGGTCCGCTCGACGAGGTCGAGCATCTCCGGGACGTCGTCGGGCCCCAGCACGACCGCTTCGGGATCTTCGGCGGCTTCGAGCGCGACGTCGACCAGCCGGACTCCGGCGATCCTGCCGAGGACTTCCCAGTCGGCCGGTACGGGCAGCGCGTTGTGGACGGTGACCGTCTGGCCAGGGCCCGCCAGCGCGGCGACGTCGGCCCACACGCCTTCGTCCGGCTCAGGGGGCAGGGCGAAGAACGGCGCGACGTCGACCTGGTAGCGCAGGACCTGGCCGGAGCGCTCCGCGAAATGGGCGTGCGGGCCGGTCAGCGAAGCCCAGGCCGGGTCGTCGAAAGGGGTGACCATGACCGCTCCGACACCGGCGGACCGGCTTTCATTCCCGCTCCCACATCCTGAGCGGTCAGCCGCCCGGTACGAGCAGCGGCGAATGCGGGTCGAGTTCGATCCCGCGTTCCCGGAGTGTGTCGTCGATGACCCGCCAGATCCACCGCACCAGCTGGCTCGCGAGCTCCGGGAGCTCGAGGCCGCCCGGATTCTCCAGCCAGCGCGCGGCACTGGCGTCGACGAGGCCGACCAGCCCGAAGGCGAGCGGTTCGGCGATCCGGCCGTCCAGGTCGAAGGTGGCGAGGTAGTGCTCGAACAGGATGGTGAGCTGCCTGGCGATCGCCGTTTTGACGTCGGTGATGGCGTCGCCGCGCCGCCCGGCCTGGGAATGCCGGGCGAGGTAGCGGTAGAGGTTCCCGTATTCGGCGAGCCAGCCGGTGTGCGCGCCCACCGCGACGGTGATCAGCTGCATCGGCGTCCCGCTCGGGTCCCACAGCGGGGCCAGTTCGGCGGTGATGAGGCGGACGGCGCGGTCGGCGATCGAGCGCTGCAGGTCGGCGGCGTCGTCGAAGTGCTTGTACACCCGGGTTCTGGCCACCCCCGCCTCGTCGGCGATCTGTTCGGTGGAGACCTCCGGACCGTGCTCGGCGATGGCGCGCAGCGCCGCGTCGACGAATTCCCGTCGACGGCGCTCCCGCTGTCCCGCCCAGCGCGCCGCCCGGCCGTCCGGCCGCGGCGCGTCGGCTTCAGGCGTCATCCCCCGGAGTTTATCGGTGGCCGGGTTACCGGTACACTGCCGTACCCGTTACTTCGGGAGACCGCGATGAGGAATGACGTCGACGACACCACAGCGGACGCCACGCTGCTCGACGCCTTCCGCGCCGGTGACATCGCCGCCGGCGAGACACTTTTCCGGCGCCACGCCGAGCCGCTCCGCCGCATCGCCGCCGGCTGGGTCGCCGACCCCGCCGAACGGGACGACCTCGTGGCCGAAGCCTTCGTGCGGGTTCTGAGCGTCATCCGCGACGGCGGCGGGCCGCGCGAAAACCTCCGCCCCTACCTCGCGGTCACCATCCGGAATCTGGCCGCCAAGTGGAGCCGTCACCACAAACGGGTCGAGCTGTACGGCACGACCCCGGCGGTCGAAGAGGCCACCGGAGTCGTGGGCGCGGAGGAACTCGTCATCCTCCGGTCGAACGCCCGGCTGGCGTGGACGGCGTACTGCGCGCTGCCCGGCCGCTGGCGGACCGTGCTGTGGCGGACCGAAGCCGAGGGCGATTCCCCGAAGGTGGTGGCGCCGCTGCTGGGCGTGTCGCCCAACGGCGCCTCCGTCCTCGCCTTGCGTGCCCGCGAAGGGCTGCGCCAGGCCTTCCTTCAAGCGCAGGTCCCCGAGGCGGGAGCGCCGTGCTGCCAGGAAGCGCGGCGCCGGATGGGCGCGTGGCTGCGCGGCGGCGTGCCGGGCCGCCGCGCGGATCTGATCGCCGAGCATCTGGCGGGCTGCGAACCCTGCCGGACCGTCGCCACCCGGCTCGACGAGGTCAACCGCGAGATGCCGCCGGGCGTCCGCGCCGTCCCCGCCTGAGGTCAGCCGGGTACCGGAGCGGCCTCCCCCGCGATCCTCAACGCCTCCACCAATTCCCGATACAGCGTGTCCGTGGCGAGCAGGTGCTCGTGGCTTCCGCTCGCCCGGACGCGGCCCGCCTCCATCACCACGATGGTGTCCGCGTCGATCACGGTGGACAGCCGGTGCGCCACGGTGACCACGGCACCTTCGCGGGCCAGCCGCCGGATGCAGTCGTGGATCGCGCTCTCGGTCCGGCCGTCGACCTGCGCGGTCGCCTCGTCCAGCAGCACCACGTCCGGCGTGCGCAGGATCGCCCTGGCCAGCGCGATCCGCTGGCGTTCCCCGCCGGACACCGACGTCGACGAAAGCGGCGTGTCCAGACCGTCGTCGAGTGCGGCGATCTTGTCGCTCAACCGGACCTCTTCGAGAGCCCGCCGCACTTCGTCCTCGGTCGCGTCCGGATGGGTGAAGAGCAGGTTCTCCCGGATCGTCCCCGGCACGATCGGCGTCTCCTGCTCGACGTAGGCCAGCCGGGACCGCACGTCCGCGTACGGCAGGTCCGCGTACTCGCGACCGTCCAACAGCAAGGAACCCGATTGCGGCCGCACGAACCGCATGATCAGCGACAGCATCGTGGTCTTGCCCGCGCCGGACGGCCCGACGATCGCCGTGTGCCCGCGTCGCGGGATCGCCAGCGAAACGTCGCGCAGCGCCGGGTCGCCGCCGTAGCCCGCGGTCACGCCGCGCAGTTCCAGCACCGGACCGTCGTGGTCACCCTCGGACTCCGTCTTGGCGGGCGCCCGGTCCTCTTCCACCTCCAGCGTGTCCATCTCCCGGATCCGCCCGGCCGCGGCGATCCCCGCCTGCAGCGCGGTCATGTTCTGGCTCAGTTCGGTGATCGGCTCCATCAACGCGAACGCGTACAACAGGAACGCGATGAGGCTCGACACTTCGAGCAAACCCGCCTCGACCCGCCAGGCGCCGAGGCCGAGGATCACCAGGATCGCGCCCTGGATCCCCGTCCAGGCCACCACCCAGGCGACGGCTTCCCGCCGCACCGCGCGGACGCCGTGCGCCGTGGCGGCTTCCGCGTCGACCAGGATCCGGTCGGCCTGCCGGGTTTCGGCACGGCTCGCCTTCACCGTGCGGATCGCCCGCAGCGCGCCCTCGAGGACGCCGCCGAGACGGCCCAAACGGTCTTGCGCCTTCTCCTGTTCCTTCGCGATCGCGGGCATGAGCCAGGCGAACAACGCGACGACGACGAGCACGGCGGCCACGGTCGTCGCCAGCAGCACCGGGTCGAGCACGCTCATCAGCACCAGAGTGCCGGCGAGCATCACCACGCCGTTGATCAAGCCGATTACGCTGGACGACGCCGCCTCGCGCAACAGCACCGTGTCCGAGGTGGCGCGGGTGACCAGCTCCCCCGCCGGCCGCTTCGTGATCGCCGGGATCGTCGCACGGAAGAACCGCCGCACCATCGATTCCCGCACCTTCAGCACCACCCGCTCGCCGATCGTGCCGAGCAGGACCCACTCCGCCAGCCAGATCACCGCGCCCACCAGCATCAGGCCGAGCAACGCCAGCACCGGCCCGGCCAGCGACGCCGACGAGCCGAGTGAATCCAGTACCCACTTCGTGACCATGGGTGAGGCGAGGCCGGTCGCCGAACCGAGCAGGGCGAGGACCAGGCCGATCGCGAGTGCCCCCTTGTGCGGTCGCGCGAACGACCACAGCACCTTCAATCGTGGAGTCTTCATGGTTCTTAATGGAACACGCGTGTTCTAAAATCGTCAACCGAGTTCCATATCGGGAGCGAGGTACGGTACCGCCATGAGTGAGGGTGTGGTCACCGAGACGGGTGTCCGGGCGAGGACCCGGCGCGCGATCCTGGACGCGGCCATCGAGACGTTGACCAAGCAACCGAGCGCGACGCTGGCGGATATCGCGGCGGCGGCGAACGTCGGGCGCACCACGGTGCACCGGTACTTCGCGGAGCGATCGGACCTCATCGACGCGATCAGCCACGACGCCCTCGACAAGATCTCCCGGAGCACCGAACGGGCCCGGCTCGACGACGGTCCGGCGCCGGACGCGCTGGCGCGGCTGTGCCAGGAGTACTTCGAACACGGCGACGTCTTCCAGTTGCTGTTCACCATGCCGGATCTGGTGACGCGGCCCGAATGGGCGGAGGAGAGCGACGACGACCGTCGCCTGCTGCGGCTCGTCGAACGCGGGCACGCCGAGGGCTCGATCGATCCGGCGATGACGAAGGAATGGTTGCTGCAACTGCTCTGGAGCCTGCTCTACACGGCATGGGAGCTGGTGCGGGAGAAGACACCGAAGCACGAGGCGCTCACGTTGTGCCTGCGCAGCCTGGAAAAGGTCATCGCGGTCGGCTGAAGTCCTCCGAAGTGATGACGCGGACTCGCGCCACTTCGAAGATCCTGGCCCGGTGACAGAAAAAACCGGCACCCGACCGGGTGCCGCCTGGGGAATCCTCTTCGGCGGGCTCGCGGTGTTCGCGGCCGCGCCCGTACTGCTGCTGGCCACCGGGCACGACGTGATCAAGCCGTCCGCGGATTCGGCCAAGGAGCTTTCCCTCGCGGGCGCCCTGGTCCCCGCGCTCGCCGGGATCCTACTGATCCACGGGATCCCGCTCCACGCGCCGAAACTGCTCCCCGAGGTGACCGACCGGCGCGGGCTGGGCAGACAGGCGACGGCCCTGGCGCTCATCGCGTTCGTGTGGCCGCTGGCGTTGTACCTGTTGTCGGCGGCGGGACAGCAAGCACTGGTCCGCGACATCTGGGCGCTCGCCAAACCGCTGGTTTTCCTGGCGCTGCCGGTGATTCTGCTTCGAGCGCTGCCCGCCCGGGATTCCTTCCGGCTCACGTGGCGGCCCCGGGAGACCTGGCAGTGGCTCGCGCCGGTCCCGGCGGTGCTCGTGTTCGGCTGGCTCTACGTCCTCGGCCCGCTCGCACCGCCGCTGCCCACTTCGGAGGACTACCCGGACCCGGTGTACCTGGCGGTCGGCGCGACGCTGACCTTCTTCACCGCGAACGTCCTCGAAGAGGTGTTCTTCCGCGGCATGCTGCAGACCCGACTGGAGGCGCTTTTCGGGCGGTGGCCCGGGATCCTGCTGTCGGCACTGCTGTTCGCGTGGCTGCATCTGCCGACGCACGGACAGGGATCACTGCCGCTCACCCTGGGCGCGATCGTCGCCTTCCAAGGGTTCTTCGGCCTGTTCACCGGCTACCTGTGGTCGCGCTACCGCAACCTGTGGGCGCCGATCGCCGCGCACACCGCGATGAACACGCTGCCGCTGCTGTTGATGTGACGCGCGGCGGGTCGTGAGTGGCGATTCGGATTGGGCAGCTGAAGCCGAAGTACATGAAAGCCCCCTTCCTGTACATAGGCGCAAGGATGGGGGCCTTCATGTACTTGGGAAGGTGTGAAGGTCGAATTTCCTCGGCTGAGCCGAGAGAAGGGCCTTCACGCGCGGATTCGTCCGTGTTTACCCACCTGTGGGTTCGGTGGACGAGTGCGCCCAATGTGGCATTGGGGACACTGAGCGTCTCCGATGCCACATTGGGCGCACCGACTGAGGCCTGCGTTGTCTCGGCGCCGGATGGAGCAGCGCCCCTGGGAAGGCTTGGTAGCAGGTAGAAAATGAAGGCCTCCTTGAGCGTCCATCCATGCCCCCGCCACCACCCTCAACGGAGGCGCTTCGCGCCGCAGCGCTGATTCAAGTCCCTCAAGGATGCCTTCACGGACAGCGAGGTCAGGCGCCGATGGTCGCCGCGTCGATGACGAACCGGTAGCGGACGTCGCTGTTCTCGACCCGGTCGTAGGCCACGTTCACCTGGTCGGCCGAGATCGTCTCGATCTCCGCGCCAATCCCGTGCTCGGCGCAGAAGTCGAGCATCTCCTGCGTCTCGGCGATCCCGCCGATCATCGAACCGGCGAGCACCTTGTTCCCGCCCAGCAGCGAGAAGGCGTTGTAGGACAGCGGTTCGCCGGGCGCGCCGACGTTCACCATCGCGCCGCCGACCCGAAGCATGCCGAGGTAGGAGTCAACGGGCAGCGTCGCCGAAACGGTGTTGAGGATCAGGTCGAAGCGGCCGCGTAGCGCCTTGAACGTCGACGCGTCGCCGGTCGCGAAGTAGTCCTTCGCGCCCAGCTTCAGGCCGTCTTCCTGCTTCTTCAGGCTCTGGCTGAGCACGGTGACCTCAGCGCCCATCGCGACCGCGATCTTGACCGCCATGTGCCCGAGCCCGCCGAGTCCGACGACGGCGACCTTCTTGCCCGGCCCCGCTCCCCAGCGGTTCAGCGGGGAGTAGGTGGTGATGCCCGCGCACAGCAGCGGGGCGGCGACGTCGAGGCCGATGCCTTCCGGGATGCGGCAGACGAAAGCGTCCTTCACGACGATCTGGCGGCTGTACCCGCCGTAGGTGTTCTCGCCGTCGAAACCGACTCCGTTGTACGTTTGGATGTTGCCCTTGACGCAGAACTGCTCGGTACCCGCGAGGCAGTACTCGCACTCGCCACAGGAATCGACCATGCAGCCGACCCCGACCCGGTCGCCGACCTGGTACTTCGTCACGTCGGAGCCGACCGCGGCGACGACGCCGGCGATCTCGTGACCGGGCACCATCGGGAAGATCGCGCTGCCCCAGTCCTCCTTCACCTGGTGGATGTCGCTGTGGCAGATCCCCGCGTACGCGATGTCGATCAGCACGTCGTCCGGACGCAGGTCGCGACGCTCGATCGTCGTCGGCGACAGGGCGGCACCCGGGGACGGCGCGGCGATGGCGTGCGTGGTCGTCGTCATGAAACCCTCCGAGAAACAGTGAGACCATGTAAGAGGTCACTTACAACCAGCGTAAGAGGGCTCTTACATATTCCGCGACCGGGACGGTGTGATCCACGACATGGGCGGCAAGTACCATCACGGCGACCTTCGCGCCGAACTCGTCCGGGTCTCCCTCGACCTGATCGCCGAACAAGGGCTCGGCGCGTTCTCCGTCGCCGAGGTCGCCAGGCGCGCGAAGGTCAGCCCCGGGGCGCCCTATCGGCACTTCCCGGACAAGGAAAGCCTGCTGGCCGCGATCGCCGCGAAGGTCGCCTGCCAGCTGGCGGACAGGGTGCACGACGCCATCGAGGCCGAAAGCGAACCGGTCGCCGCGCTCGCCGCGGCCGCCGGCGCCTACACGGGGTACCTGATCGAACGCCGGGCCGGGATGAACATCATCTACTCGGACGGGTTGCAAGGCCCGGAGCACGCAGCGCTACACGAGCAGACCCGGCGCCTGACCGACCAGTTCGTCATGCTCTGCCTCACCGTCGCCGACCGGCCGGAGGACGGGCTCGAACTGATGGAGCAGTTGTTCACCCAGGCCCACGGGTACGGCACGTTCTACCTCGACGGAGTGTTCACGAAACAGGGCTACTCCAAGGAGGTCGTCGTCCGGAAGTCGGTCGAGGCCGCTCGCGCCGCCATCGAGGGACGCACGAAAAGATGAGGTGAACCGCGGTGATCAGTTCCGGGAGCGCTTCACGCGCACGCGCGGGAGTGCTTCCGGACAGCCGCCGTCGCACCGGATGTGCGCCCAGACGATCTTCCCGCCGCGCACCGGCTCGCGCCGGACACCCCATTGCACGGCCACCCCGTCGACGACGAGAAGGCCGCGCCCGCGGGGATCCTCGAACTGCGAGCACCGCGCCCGCGGCTGTTCGACGCTGACATCCGCGACCTCGATGCGGACAGCACAGGGCGACACGCCACGCCACAGCTGGATGTGGCGTGCGCCACCCCCGTGCACATAAGCGTTGGCGACGAGCTCCGTCGCCGCCAGCAGGACGTCGTCGCGGTGTCCCTCGCCGAGATCGGGAAGGCATCTGACCACCCAGGCGCGCATGTCCGGCAACGCCCGTGGCGTCGTGGCCCGCAGGTCGAGCACCCAGGTTCCCGGCACCGGATGCTCCGCGATGTTGATCATGGAGCCACCCTTCCCCTCGCGCGCGACCTCCTTGCTGAAGTCGCACAACCGGGTTACCCAGAACACCCACTGATCAACCCGTGTCGAACGCGACACGGGCGTCAGCGCACCGCGATACCCTCCAGCACCGTCTTGACCACTGCTTTCACCGCGGGCGACGTGGCCACCCGCGGGCCATGCGGGAGCAGCGCGGTGAGCACCGATTCGTGACAGACGCCGACCAGCATCGACGCCGCCGCGTCGACATCGCCGTCCAGCCTGCCGAGTTCCTTCTCCGCGCGCAGATATCCGGCGAGGCGATCGCGCCAGGTCTCACCGTCCCCGGCCAGCTCGCCGAACCGCGCGAGCACGGCGGGGCGGGCGAGCAGCCCGGCGAAGGCGGGCAGGATCTCCTTGTGCAGAGCCAACCCGTACGCCAGCTGGGCGCGGAGATTGGCTTCGACCGTGGCCGAACCGGGCGCGGGCAGCTCGCCGAGCCCCGCTTCGACCCGCCGCACGTGTTCCGCCAGCGCGTCGGCCAGCAACTCCTCCTTGTCGGTGAAGTGGTTGTACAGCACGCCGTCGGCGACCCCGGCCGCCCGCGCGATGGCCCGGACCGTGAGTTCCGCGGTGCCGTTGGCGGAGATCAGGTCCGCGGCCGTGCCGATCAGATGCTCGCGCAGGCTCCGGCCGTCTTCGGTGTCGCGCAGTGCCGCCGCTTTCCTCGGTGCCATCAGGATTTCGCCTTGACCAGCCACGCGGCACCGCGCAGCCGCACACCGCCCGGTCCGGCAAAGGGCCGCAGCGCGGCCGAAAGCGCTTCTCGCGCGCCGTTCGCCGCTTCTTCGCCGGCCAGACCGAGGTGGTACCTGACCGGACCCCAGTCCGCGATGAACCCGGCGGCGTCGGCCACGTCGCTCCCCCAGACCTGATCGGCCTCGACGCGGGTGGCCGTGACCTCGCGGAATCCGGCGTCCGTCAGCACCGAGCGAGCCCGTTCGGGATCGGCGAACGCCGTCGGGCCGGTACCGTCCTCCCCGGTCGGGGTCGGCAGGAACGGTGACAGCGCACCGAAAACGGTGCCGAGATCGGTTCCGGCGAGTGCGGTCATGCACAGGAACGCGAGCCTGCCGCCCGGCTTCAGCGCCCTGCGCACATTCGTGAAGGCGGCGACCGGATCCGCGAAGAACGTCACCGCGAACCGGCTGAGCGCGACGTCGAAAACCCCTTCCCCCAGCGGAAATACCTGGACGTCGCCCTGCTCGAACCGCACGTTCGCCACACCCTCGGCCTCCGCGCGGGCCCGCGCCGTGGCGAGCATCGGCGCGGACAGGTCGATCCCGGTCGCCTCCCCGAGCGGGGCGCGGACGGCGGCGAGCCGGGTGACCTGCCCGTTTCCACAGCCGATGTCGAGCACCCGGTCCCGCTCGCCGATTCCGGCGGCGTCGAACAGGAACTCGTTGAACCCGCTGTTCACCGCGTCGTAGCGCCCGTCGTGCTCGGCCCAGTGCCGTCCCTCGTAGCCGTTCCACGCCTCGGACTGCGCGGTGTTGACGATGCCGGACATCGCAGAACCTCCTCCGTTATGAACACACGTTCATGAACACGTGTTCATACTGATCGAGGTCCGGTCTCGCCGTCAAGCGGTGACGGTGAATTCGGCGGTGCGGACCTTGCCCTCGTGCTGGAAATCGAGGAACAGCCGGTAAGTCCCCGCCGTCGGGAACCCGGCGAAGAACGTCACCTCGGGACCCGCCGCGGTCCGGCCGTCGCCGGGTTCGCCGTCGGGGTGGACGTGCAGGTACGCGAGGTCGCCACCGCGCAGCGCGACCAAATGCCCATACGCACCCAGATACGGCTGGAGATCGGTGACCGCACGGCCGTCCTTGGTGACGGTGAGGGTCACCTTCGACGGCATTCCCGGCGCGAGTTCGCCGTCGAGGTGGACCCGGTAGCCGTCGACCTCCGCGACGCGCGAAGTCCGGTATTCGACGGGGCGGAAGTCCCCGCCGGCGAAGAGATCGACCCCCAAGGTGATCCCCTCGCCGCCGCTGGGCTTGAAATCGGCGAACACGCGGTAGACCCCGGCGTCGGCGATGGTCAGCGGGACCGACCAAGTGCCGTCGTCGCCGAGTTCGGGGTGGATGTGCTGGAAGCCCGCGGTGTCACGGCGGACGACGATGAGGTGCAGCCGCTTTTCGTGCTCGACGTCGTAGGCGGTCACCGGCTTGCCGTCGGCGCCAAGGATTCGGAAGGTGAAGGGCGCCGTCGTTCCGGGGATGAGCTTCGTGGTGGTGGGCGCCAGGGTGTAGCCACCTTGGGCCGACGCGAGACCGGCGGGTTCGTGGCCATGCGTTCCGTGGTGCATCGTCATGTTCATGAGCTCACCATACATACCCCCCAGGGGTACCAGACCGCGATGCTCGTCACATACCCCTGAGGGGTAGCCGCAGTTCCCGTCCGGGCAAGGACCGCCGCCGGTCCGTCACCAGGATCATCGCCAGGGTCCCGATTCCCAGCCACACCACGAGCTGCACGATCCCCGACGTCAGTCCGTCCGTCCCGGTCAGCAGCGACCGCAGCGCCACCAAGGCGCCGTTGGTCGGCAGGATCCCCAGCACGGTCCCGAAAAAGCCAGGCACGGTCGAGACCAGCGAAGCGCCGACTGTGAGCACGAGGATCGCCAGGGCGGCGAAGCGGCCAGGACGTTTGAAGATCGCCACCAGCGCCTGGTTGACGACGGTGAACGTCCCCGCCGCGAGCACGAGCACCACCAGCAGCGTCACCGCCTTGCCGAAGCTCAGGCCGAGGAACGCCCAGAACACGCCGGTCAGGATCAGGGCGGTCAGCACCGCCAGCGTCGCGCCGGGGACGGCCGCGGCGAGGATGATCCGCCAACTCGGTTCGCGGGTGGTGAGCACGCTCGGCGGCACCGCCCGGATCACCTGGTACGTCGCCAGCGCGCAGCCCCACAGCGCCAGCACCAGGATCAGCGCCACCGCGCCTTCACCGAACGATCCCGAGCCCGCCGTGTCGGCGATCGCGGGGGTGGCGGCGACCTGTTTGAGGTGGTCGCGTTCGGCCTGGGTGTAGTCGGGCACCTTGCCCCGGCCCTCGTTGAGGCCCTTGGCCAGTTCCGAGGCGCCGGATTCGGCGCGCTCGGCGCCATCGGCGGCGGAACGGGCGCCGGTGGCGAGTTCACCCGCACCGGTGGACAGCGTCGTCGCGCCGCCGGCGAGTTGCCCGGAGCCGTCGGCGAGCTGTCGTGCCCCCGAGTCGGCGGCCTTGACCCCGGCGTCGAGTTTCCGCGCGCCGTCGGCCGCCGTACCGATGCCGCCCGCGAGTTCCTTCGACTTGTCCGCGAGCTGCTTGTTCCCGTCGGCGACCTTCTGCGAGCCCGCCGAAAGGTCTTGCACCGCCTTCTTCGTCTGGACGACGGCGTCGCGGATTTCGGCGCGTTTGCCGTCGAGGATCGCGGCGTCGGCCGTGAGCTTCTCCGAAGCGGCCTTGAGATCGGCGCAGAACTTCGTGTCCTGATCGCATTTTTGGGCCAACTCCGCGAACTTGCGAGCCGAGTCGCCCGCCGACGGCAGCGCGTCGATGATCCGCACGACCTTGTCCGCCAGCGGCGAGATCTTGTCGGACAGCTGCTTGTTGCCGTTCGCGACCTGCTGTGCCCCGTCGGCCAGTTCCCTGGTCAGCCGGGGCAGCTGCGCGGTGTCCTTCTCCGCCTGCGTCAGCCCCGACGACAACTGACCGGAACCGGTGGCGAGCTGCCCGGTGCCGTTCGCGAGTTTGCGCGCGCCGTCCGCCAGCTGCCCGGCGGCGCCGCTGAGTTTTCCCGCCCCACCGGCGAGTTCTCCCGCGCCCGCGGCCAGTTTCCCGGTCCCGTCGGACAACTGCCGCAGTCCGACCACGAGCTGGTCGCTGCCGTCGGCCGCCTGCACCAGCTGCTGGTGGATCGAGGAGAACCCGACGTACAGATTGTCCACATAGGTCTCGACGATCTGCCGGTTCAGCGCGGTGAGCGTCGCGTTCGCGACCTCGCGGCTCGCCACCGGATCGACCAGACCGGTACGCTGTGACGTCTCGACGCGCATGATCGCCTGCTTCGCGTCGAGCGGCTTACCCGACGTCGACGTGGCCTGCGCGGAGAAGTCCCGCGGAATCGTCACGACGGCCGAATACGTGCCGTCGGAAATGCCCTCCTTCGCGTCCTCGGCATCGGTGAGCACCCACGTGTACGCGGAATCCTCGCCGTGCACGAGGTTTCCGGCCAGTTCCCGGCCGAGCGGGATCAGCTGCCCGTTCACCGTCACCGGCTCGTCGTCGTTGACCACGGCGGCCTTGGCCGCGCCGTGGTTGTCCTCGGGCGACCAGAACGCCCACGCCAGCCCGAGCGCGACGATCACCGGCACGAGCACGATCCCGACCCAGGTCTTCCAGGTCAGCGGTCCGATGGCGGTCGCGCGGGCGGAACCGGTGAAGAAGCGGGACATCAGCGGACCTCGGCGGGGACGGGGGCGGGTGTCATGGCGAGACCCGCGACGGCGGTGGTGGGCACCAGATCCCGCACGATGGCGAGGCTCTGGCAGGACACGGCGAAGGTCGCGGCCCGGCTCGCGAACGAGGCTCGCAACCCCGCGCGCTGGGCGGTGTTGACGACGGTGTCCAGGTCGTCGAGGAAGACGAGCGCGACACCGTCGTCGAGTGCGCGGCGGACCTCGCCTGCCGGGTCGTCGGTCTCCTTGCAGGCGACGAAGGCGACGTTCCGCCGGACGGCGTGCGCGTGCTGCGGCAGCACCCGGCCGAGAACCTTCAGATCACCGCGGACGTTCGGCACCCGGCCGGCGAGCGCGTAGAGCAGCGCGCTCTTGCCCGCCGGGCCGGAACCGTGCACGGCGAGGATCTCGCCCGGGCCGAGATGCAGTTCGACGTCGCGGAAGATGGTGCGGCCCCGGTCGTCGTCGACCCGGAGACCGGCGGCACTGATCACCTCGGGCGAACCCGGCGCGGGCCAGTCGGCGAGCCGGAGTTCGTGGACGAGGCCGTCGCCCTCGGCGTCGAACACCGGGAGTTTGCGGTCCAGCCACGGCGGCAGGCCCCAGGCGCGCGGGCCCAGCAGCGCGAGGATCGCCGGGACGAGCGTCATCCGCACCAGGAAGGCGTCCACGAACACCCCGACCGCGAGACTGAACGCGATCGGTTTGATCGTGGCGCTGCCGTCGGGCACGAAGGCGGCGAACACGCCCAGCATGATCACCGCCGCCGCTGTCACGACCCTCGACGCGGACACGAAGCCCGTCTCGATCGCCTTGTGCGCGTCGCCGTGATGGACGTAGTCCTCCCGGATCCGGGACACGAGGAACACCTCGTAATCCATGGCCAGTCCGAAAAGGACACCCATCAGGATGATCGGCAGGAAGCTGATCACGCTGCCGGTGCGGGTGACGCCCAGCGCGTCCGCCAGATGTCCCTGCCCGAACACGAACGACGTCGCGCCGAACGCCGCACCGATCGACAGCAGGTAGCCGAAGGTGGCTTTGAGCGGCACGAGGATCGAACGGAACACCATCGCCAGCAACACCAACGAGAGCCCGACGACCAGGATGCCGAACGGCAGCAGCGCGTCGCCGAGCTGCGTGGACACGTCGATGCCGACGGCGGTGAACCCGGTGACCGCGGTCTGCACGCCGTACCGGTCCTTGAATTGTCCTTCCATGGACCGCAGCCGTTCGACCAGGTCGTCGGTCGCCTCGTCGAAGGCGCCGGTCGTCGGCACGACCTGGATGATCGCGGTGTCGCCCTTGGGGTTCGGCGTCGCGAGCGGGACGACGGCGACGCCGGGCACCTCGCGGATGTCGTCGGCGATGCCGTTGGTGATCCCGACCGGGTCGGTGGTCGACAGGATGTCCGCGGTGACGACGAGCGGGCCGTTGAAGCCGGGCCCGAAGTGCTCGGCGACGGCGTCGTAAGCGACCCGGGCCGGAGTGCCGTCCTCGTCGGTTCCGTTGTCCGGCAAGGCGAGCCGGAGATCCAGCGCGGGAACCGACGCGATCGCCAGCACCCCGACGATCAGCGCGATCGTGACCCACGGGGACTTCGTGGCGAGCCGGACCCAGCGGAGGCTGAACCGCGTCTTCTTCTTGGTCTTCCGTGCCTTTCGCGGCTTCTTGGGCCGCAGCCGTTCGCCGGCGAACGCCAGCAGCGCGGGGATGAGGGTGATGGCCACGATCACCGCGACCGCGACGCCGCCCGCCGCCGCGATACCCATCGTCGTCAGGAACGGGATCCCGGCGACGAACAGGCCCAGCAGCGCGATCACCACGGTGAGCCCGGCGAAGATGACCGCGGATCCGGCGGTGGCGGTCGCCCTGGCGATGGACTCCTCGACCTCGAGTCCTTCGGCGAGCTGATCCCGGTGGCGGGACAGGAGGAAGAGCGCGTAGTCGATGCCGACGGCCAGCCCGAGCATGACCGCGAGCATCGGCGCCGTGGAGGACACCGTCGCCACCGACGTCGCCGCGTAGACCAGCGCCACCGAGACGCCGACACCGAGGATCGCCGTCAGCAAAGGCATTCCCGCGGCGATGAACGAACCGAACACCATCAGCAGCACCACGAGCGCGATGACGAGGCCGATCCCCTCGGTGGGGCTGAGCTTCGGCACCTTGTCCGAGAACGCGTCGCCGCCGGTGAGCACCTCGGTGCCGTGGCCGATCCGGTTCTCCAGGTCCTGCGCGATGCCGGCGAGCGCGGTCCGGGTCGACGGCTGGATGTCGGCCAGTCCGACGTCGAGCTGGACGGTGACCAGCGCGGCGCGGCCGTCCTTGGACACCGCGTCGTGCACGGCCGGGTCGAAGGGATTGACCACCGTCGAGACCTGCGGTGATCCGGTGAGCTCCGGGACCACGGCGGAGACGGAGTCGCGCACAGCGGCGGAATCGGCCCGCTGCCCTTCGGGGACGAGCACCACCAGCTGCGCCGACGTCCCGCTCACCTGCGGGAAGACGCGCCCGAGGTGATCGAGCGCCTCCTGGGACTCCGAGCCGGGGATCGCGAACGTGTCGTCGGTGCCCTGGCCGAACAGCAGCGCCGCGCCGCCGGAGACACACAGCACGACCAGCCACAACGCGGTGACCAGTACGCGTCCGCGGGCGGCCAGCCTGCCGAGGCGGTAGAGGAATGACGACACGATCGGCTCCCGGCACTCGTTGGATACATGGCGTATCGTAATACACGCTGTATCCGATTCACGATGTATCCTGTCCCACAGCCGGGTGAACCGAGCCGATGCGAAAGAATGGCGAGATGACCGAGGAGCGGGGCGCCACCATGACCAGGCGCCGGGCGGACACCCGCCGACGGCTGATCGACGCGGCGTACGAGGCCTTCTCCGAACGCGGCATCCGGGACACCCCGGTCGAGCTGATCTGCGAACGCGCCGGCTTCACCCGTGGCGCCTTCTACTCGAACTTCAGCTCGAAGGAAGACCTCTTCCTCGCCCTGTTCCAGGAGGAGAACGCGATCCGGCTCGAGCGGTTCCGCGAGGCCACCGAGAGCGTGCTCGGCGACACCGTCGTCGGCGCGCACGAAGACCTCTCCCCCACGCTCGGACGGATCGCCGAACTGTTCATGGTCGCGCTCAACGCGGACAAGGACTGGTACCTGCTGTGCGCGGAATTCCGCACGCAGGGCCTGCGGCAGCCGGAGCTCCGCGACCGGATCGGCGCCGCGTTCCGGTATTTCCACACCGAATTGGGCGCGATCCTGGTCGGCACCCTGGACCGGATCGGCCGGAAGCTGACGATCTCGGCGGACGACGCGGTGCTCGTCCTCGTCGCCCTGTACGAACAAGGACTGCAGAACTATCTGCTGGCAGGCGGCGAACTCCCCGCCGACGGCCGGTTCGTCAGCGAACTGATCCCGAAGGTGATGGCGTCGCTCATCGTCCCGGTGCACTGACCCGTCAGCACCGGGGCGGAAGCCATCCGGGCGTGGTCACGACGCGCTCGGGAGCCACGGGCATCTGCGCGGTCTTCGACCCGAAGACGAAGCCGACGAGCCCGCCGGGACAGACACGCACCGCGCCGGGCCCGTCCTGGGTCCCGGATTCGCGCCAGGCGACCGGATCCAGCCCGACCCGCCACACCTTCCAGAACGACGTTCCGTCCCGATGACCGGTGCACGGATCGCCCTCGGGCAGGCCTTCGACGCGGCAGACGTAGCGGGAATCGCCGTACGGCCCCGATCCGTCCCCCAGTCGCACCGCGAGCCCGGAGCGTTCGAGCGCCGTCCGCGCGTCACCGGGTGAGCCGGCCACGCATCGCACGAGCACGCTGACCGCGACGGTCACCCCTTCCATTCCTTCGCAGGCACCCGTTCGCGCGACGGGGTCCACGGCGGGAAAGAGGGCCACCAAGCTGAGGAGCGCGGTCAAGATCGACATCTTCGAATGCTAAGGGTGTTCACTCGGATGCGCACAGTGAATCTTTACGAAATATAGACGCGGCCCACGCTTGCACATTCTTCGACACAGGAAAAAGATGTGTTCTTCTCGCGCGCACCACTCCATCGGGTGCGGCTCTTCGAAAGGTTCAGAGCGTGACGCGCAGGCGCCTTGTCGCATTCGTCGTTCCCCTCGCCCTCGCCGGATTCCTGCTCACCGCGGGCGGCACCGCCCACTCACGGCAGCCGTCACAGAGCCCGGTCGACATTTCCCCCGGCGCGATCAGGTTCGACCCGGCCCTGCCGAAACCGGACATCTCCTACGGGCACTCGCACCTGGACCTCGAATACATTCGAAAGGACGCGTCGGACGCCGACGGATGCAGTACGAGGAATCACGAAGAAACCGAAGAGGCCATCGTCAGGCCGGGCACCGGGCACGTCACACTCGCCGGGGTCCGCTACGAACTCGAACAGTTCCATTTCCACACGCCGTCCGAACACCGTTTCCTCGGCCGCACCGATCCGCTGGAAATGCATTTCGTGCACCGCAGCGCCGCCGGGAAACTGCTGGTGATCGGCGTGCCGCTGCGCTCGGGCGCCGCGTCGCCGGTGGATCGCGTCCTGGCGAAGCTCGCCCCGGAATGCGGCGAAACGGTGACGTTGGAGGACTTCGACCTCGCCACGCTGCTGCCCCGCGATCGGAGCACGCTGCGGTACGACGGCTCGCTCACGACGGCCCCGTTCACCGAAGGGGTGCAGTGGTTCCTGATGTTCGAGCAGACCGTTTCGCCGTCGACGATCGCGCGGTTCCAGGGCCTGTTCGGTGCGGGCAACGCCCGCGCGCCGCAGCCTCTCAACGGGCGGCGGCTGACCGTGGTGCCGCAGTTCTGAGGCCACCGGCGTTTCATCGGGATTTCATGGCTCCGCCCTACGGTTCCGGGCACGGATCCGCGACCGCGGACCGGTGGTCCACGAGGAGACGTGCATGAGCCCGGCGAGCCGGACCCCGTACAACATGGCGACGCCCCGGGACGACGCGCCGAGCCCCGGGCGACGGGACGGGGTCGTCGGACCGGGCTGGAGCTGGGCGGCGTTCTTCACCCCGTGGGCCGACGGCCGCCCGTCGCCGAGGTACCGGTGGACGCTGTTCGACACCGCCGCCGACGCCGTCGAAGACCTCCGTCGTTGTCTCGACGACGGCGCCGTCGGCCGGCGCGGCGCCCTCTGCTCCTCCGTGCTCCGCAAACGCGGCGCACCAAGGGAATTGGTGCTGTGCGACGCCGCGGAGTGGGCTTACGCCGTCCACGAGGTCCGCGCCGGCGTGCACCTGGCCGACGCCGCCGACACCTACTTCGCGCGCTGGCGGACGAGCATGGCGGGGCACCGGTTCACGATCGTCAACGCCGGAGTACCGACTGTTTGGTGAGCTCCAGCCCCTCCAGCGCGAGAGTGCGCTGAGCGGGATCGCCGTCGGGTCCGATGGTGGTGAGCACCCACTCGAAATGCTCCCTCGCCGCCACCGGGTCACCCGCCGCGAGATGGGTACGGCCGAGCCGGTTGCGGATCTCGGACTCCATCCCGACGATGGTCTCTTCGGTGACCGCGGTCAGCGCCCGCCGCTGGAGTTCGAACGCGGCGTCCAGATTCCCCAGTTCCAGTTCCGCGGCGCCCAGCCGGGCGAGACTGGTCGCGGTCAGAAGGCCGTCCGTGGTCTCCTCGGCGAGTTCGACGGACCGCCGGAGGTCGAGCGCGGCTTCGGCGAACCTGCCGGTTTCGAGCCGGACCGTGCCGCTGTGGCACAGCACCCTGGCCACCATCCCGGGACTGCCGATCTCCTCCCCCAGCGCCTGGGCGCGGCCGAGGTGGCCGAGCGCTTCTTCGTGCTCCCCCCGCATGTACGCGAGATAACCGAGCGCGGACAGCGATCTCTCGGCGAGCCACCTGTCCCCCACCTCGTCGGCGAGGACCATCACCCGCCGCATGCCGGGGATCGCCAGATCGTGCCGTCCCGCGATCAGATCCACCATGGTCAACCCGCCCAGTGCCCGCGCCTCCACACCGCGATCCCCGGAGGCCTGGCCCGCCCGCAGCGCGTCGTCGAACCAGCCGCGCGCCCGGTCCAGCTGCCCTTGCATGGCGTAGGCGTAGCCGAGGCAGAACCGCAGCGACGAGACGAGACGTTCGTCCTCGGCCCGTTCCGCCAGCGGGAGCGCGATCTGCAACGCCGTCCGGCATTCGTGGTACCGCTGCTGACGCGCGAGATAGTCGACCAGTCCCTCGGCGACCGCGCACGCGAGGTCGTCCAGCCCGGCTTCGGCCGCTTGCGACACCACCTCCGGCAGTTCGCCGACGGCGTCGAGCCAGGCGGAAGCGTCACGCTGGCCGGTGAAAGGACCGCCCGTCTCCAGCGGGAACCGCGCGACACCCCATTCGCTCGCCCGTCGAGCGGCGCCGAGATACAAGCCGTACACGCGTTTTCGTGCCGCTTCGGCGGCCTCCTCGGGCATCTCCCCGGCGAGTCGCCGGGCGTAGACCGCCACCAGGTCGTGCAGCCGGTAACGGCCGCTCGCCGGCTCCTGCACGAGGCTCGCGTCGACCAGGCTCTCCAGCCGCCGCTCGGCTTCGGCGGGCGAGCAGTCCAGCAGCGCGGAGACCGAGAGCCGGTCGAACTCGGCGGTCGGCGACAGGCCGAGCACGCTGAACGCGTCCTGCTCGGCGGGGCGCAGCTGTTCGTACGACAGGCGCAGTGCCACCTCGACACTGCGGTCCTCGGCGGTCAGCTCGCCGAGCCTGCGCTCGTCGTCCGACATCCGGTCCACCAGATCCTTGAACGTCCACATCGGACGGTTCTGCAGGCGGGCGCCCGCGATCCGCAGCGCGAGCGGCAAACGCCCGCACAGCCCGGCGAGCGCACGCACGGCGAACCGCTCACCCTCCGCCCTCGGCGCCCCGACGATCCGGCCGAGCAGCCGTTCCGCCGCTTCGATACCCAGCGCGCCAAGGGAAACGCGGCGATCGGCGTCCAAACCGGACAGACGGCGACGGCTGGTCACCAGCACCCGGCTGCCCGGTCCGGACGGCAGCAAGGGCCGCACCTGCCCGGCGGACTCGGCGTTGTCGAGTACCAGCAGCAACCGCAGCTGCGCGGTCGCCGCCCGCCACGACGCGGAGAGTTCGTCGAGATCGTCGGGCATGAGCCCGTCTTCGACCCCGACCGCGCGCAGCAGCCGCCGCAGCGCGCGCTCCGGCGTCACCGGCTCACGACCTTCGGTGTAGCCGTGGAGGTCCACGAACAACGCACCGTCCGGATAGGACTCGCGGAGCCGGTGGGCCGCGCGCACCGCGAGCGTGGTCTTCCCTGCTCCCGGGACGCCGTCGACGGTGTCGACCGAAACCGACTCCGGATCGCCGTCCGCCACGAGCAGCGCCAGTTCCCGGTCCCTGCCGACGAGTTCGCCGTTGGTGGCGGGCAGTTCGTTGCGGATCCGGCGAGCGGGCTCCCGGCGCGGGGCGACACCGAGCAGCGCTTCGTCCCCGCGCAGCACCGCCTCCTGTACCTGCCGCAGCTCCTCACCCGGCTCGACGCCGAGTTGCTCCACCAGCCGCTCGCGGACGTCGGTGAACACCTCC
Organism: Amycolatopsis sp. WAC 04197; assembly: GCF_003947475.1. Taxonomy (NCBI): domain Bacteria; kingdom Bacillati; phylum Actinomycetota; class Actinomycetes; order Pseudonocardiales; family Pseudonocardiaceae; genus Amycolatopsis; species Amycolatopsis sp. WAC 04197. Next base: position 535,455 of record NZ_QHJK01000008.1, read on the forward strand.
AGCGCCTCCGCCTGCCGCCCGCCGCCGTAGAGCGCCCGCATCAGCAACGCGGCCAGCGGCTCGCTCGGCGGATCGGCGGAGACCAGCGCCGAGAGTTCGCCGATCACCTCGTCGAACCGTCCGAGTTTCAGCTGGGCCTTCAGTTTCCGGCGCAGCAACAGCAGTTTGCGTTCCTCCAGCCGTCGCCGCTCGCCCTGGACGAACGCGCCGGGCAGTCCCGTCAGCGGCTCGCCGTGGAACAGCCGGAGCGCGTCGGCGAAGGTGTCCACCGCGGCGACGAGGTCGCCCGCTTCCTCGGCGGCGGCCGCGACGGCGGCGACCTCCTCCAGCCGGATCACGTCGAGACGCACCCCACCACCGGCGAACCGGTAGCCGCCGCGATCGGACACGATCACCGAGTCCCGCGGCTTCGTCCCCGACGTGTCCAGGCATTGCCGCAGCCGCCGGACGTACACCGGCAGCACGTTCGACTCCGGCGGTTTCTCCCAGAGCCCATCGGTGAGTTCGTAATGGCTGACGGTCACGTCCGGGCGCAGCAGCAGCGCGGCGAGAACGGCCTGCTGGCGGACCGGACCGAGGTCCAGCCGGGTCTCGCCGTGCCAGGCCCGCAACGGGCCGAGCACTTCGAACCGCAGTTTCGATTCCGACATGATCCCCCCTTCGTCCCGCACTAGCCCGGCACCACGATCCCGTGATCGAACGCGTACACGATCGCCGCCGCCCGGTCCCGCAACTCGAGTTTGGTGAAGATCCGGCCGATATGGCTTTTCACGGTCACCTCCGAAATCACGAGGGTCGCGGCGATCTCCGCGTTGGTCAGCCCCCGGCCGATCGCCCTGAGCACGTCCTGTTCCCTCGGTGTCAGCAGTTCCGGCGAGCGCCCGCCGCTGCCGTTCCCGGCGGCCTGCCGATAGGCGGCGAGCACCCGCCCGGTGACGCCGGGGTCCAGCCAGGCGTCACCCGCGGCGACCGCCCGCACGGCCCGGATCAGGTCTTCGGCGGGGGAATCCTTGAGCACATAACCCGCCGCGCCCGCCCGCAGCGCGTCGGCCAAGAGGTTGTCGTCGTCGAAGGTGGTCAGCGCGAGCACCGGCGGATGCCCGCTGGTCCGCCGCAGCCGCCTCGTGGCCTCGACGCCGCCGACGTTCTTCATCCGCAGGTCCATCACGATGACGTCGACCTCGTGCGCGGCCAGCGCCGCGGGCACCTCCGCGCCGTCGCCGCACTCCCCTGCGATGACGAACCCGTCGCGCCGCCGCAGGATGCGCCGCAGCCCGGACCGGACCAGCTCCTGGTCGTCGACCAGCAGCACCTGGATCTCGGCGGCGCTCACGGCTTGACCCCCGGCACGGTGACGCGCACGATCCACTGCCTGCCGCTGGGCCCTGCGCTGAGATCGGCACCGAGCTGCGCCGCCCGGACGGCCATCCCGGCCAGTCCCGAGCCGTCCTCGGCCGCGCGGCGGACGGTCGCGGGGAGGGTGTTGCTGACGACGAGGTTCAGCCCGGAACGGCCGGCGTCCAGCCGGACCTCCGCGGTCGCGCCGGGGGCGTGCTTGACGACGTTGACAAGTGATTCCTGCACGATCCGGTAGAGGCCCAATCCTTCCGAGGCGCCTACCCGGCCGAGGTCGCCTTCCTGTGTATAGCGCACCGCCAGTCCGGCGCTGCGGGTGCGTTCCACCAGCGTCGCGATGTCTTCCACGCCCGGTAGCGGGGCGCTGCCCGACGGGGAGTCGGCCAGTAAGCCGACCGTGCGGCGGATGTCGGCCATCGCCGCCCGTCCCACCTGCTCGGCTTCGGTCAGCGCTTCGATCGCCTCGTCGACGTCGCGGTCCTGCTGGAGCGCGTGCCGGGCACCGGTCAGGTGCAGCAGGGTGATGCTGAGCGAATGACCGACGACGTCGTGCACCTCACGCGCGATCCGCTGGCGTTCGGCGAGCAGCGCCTTGTCGCGCGAGACGTCGCGTGCGCCGCGTTCGGCGTCGAGCGCCCGGGTGTACCAGCGGACCACGAGCCCACCACAGAGGCCGAGCAGGACCGCGACCATGTACACGGGCCCGCCGATCAGCCCGCCCCAGATCCCCGCCACGACCAGGACCAGTTCACCCGCGGCGGTCACGAGGGCGATCCCCAGCGGCGTCCGCAGGATACTGCCCGCCTCGGTGGCCGCCATCAGAAGCAGCAACGGCGCGAAATCCGGAAGCACCGGCTCGATGAGCAGGATCGCGGCCGCGACGATCAGCGCGGCCATCCGCACCCACGGCACGACCCAATCGGTGGTGGCCCAGATCAGCGGTCTGACGATCACGACCAGCCCGGCCAGCGCCACCGGGCCCGGCGGCAGCAGGGCGTCTCGCTGGACCAGGGCGACCACCGCGAACACCGCGCTCACCAGGGTGGAACTCACCGGCACCCACCACGGCAGGGTCAGCCCGGCCCGGGCGAGGCTGACCTGCACCCGTGCCCGCAACCGGTCCCGCAAGATCTCCAGCACGGACATCAGCCTAGGAAGTCGCGGTGGGCGAGTCATCGTGCGGCGGTCGGCACCCGTCTCCGCCCACGGTAGGAGGCAGAGACCGATGAAATCCCGATGAAACCTCCGAGGGCCGCGGGTCGAGGTCGTGAGTGCCAATGCGTGTTCTAACCCGACTCGCCACTCACGACCACCGCAGCTGACGCGGTGAAGGACGCTTTACGGGTCCCTACTGGCGGTCACGCGAGTCGTCCGGACGATCACGCGAAAGGGCCGACCAGCCACAACGGCTTCGCCGCGCTCATTCCCGGCTGAGCGCGACCCAGTTCAGTTTCTCCTGTTCTCGTTTCGGCAGGCCCGCGACGACGAGGTCGTAGGAGTCCTCGATCAGCTCCCGGACGAAGTCGTCGGTCAGCGAACCGTCCAGTTCGACGGTGTTCCAGTGTCGTTTGTTCAGGTGGTAGCCGGGGATGATCGCCGGATGCTCGGCACGCAACCGGACGGCCAGGTCGGGCTCGCATTTGAGGCTGATCCGCAGCGGTTCCGCCTTGAGCGGACCGAGCGCGAACACCTTGCCCGAGACCTTGTACACGTTGATGTCCTCGCCGAACGGGAACTCCTCCCGGGCGCCGGGGAAGCCGAGGCAGATCTTCCGGAGGGCGGCTGGCTTCATGGCGTTCAGGCTAATCGCGACCACCGACAGAAACCTGTCCCGTCCGGGCCGTTGACCGCCTGTCGGTGATTCACTGACGATGGGTGGAGCCGACTGGGTGGAGGCGAAACCGACATGCGCGTGAAACAGCTCGCCGTAGCGGGAATCCTGGTGCTGGGTGTGGTGCCCGGGGTCGCAGCGGCGGCCCCGCCGTCCGGAGTGGAAAGTGCCGCCCCGAGCGGCTGGGTGGGCACCTGGGCGGCGGCCCCCGCGGCCGGGGTGGCCGGGACCGATAACGGCTACCCGAACTTCTCGATCCGCAACATCGTGCACACCAGCGTCGGCGGGCACGAGGTGCGTGTGCGGCTGTCCAACGCCTTCGGCCGGACCCCGGTCCTGTTCGGCCGGGTGACCGTCGCGGTCGCCGCCGGCCCGGACACGCCGCAGGCCGTGCCGGGCACGATGCGCACGCTGACCTTCGGCGGGGATCGCGAGGTCACCGTGCCGCCGGGCGCCGACGTCCTCAGCGACGGCGCGGCGCTGACGGTGCCGAGGGACGGCGATCTCCTGGTCACCACGTACACGCCGACGCCGTCGGGTCCGGTCACCTACCACCCGCTGGCCATGCAGAACTCGTACTTCACCCGGAACGGCGACAAGGCGGCCGACGAGTCGGCGGCGTCGTTCCCGGAGAAGACCGCGGTCTGGCACTACGTGTCCGGTGTGGATGTCCGGGGCCGCGGCCTGCGGGGCAGTGTCGTGGCGATCGGCGACTCGATCACCGACGGGGCGAACTCGACCTGGGGCGCGAACCTGCGCTGGCCCGATCAGCTCGCCGACAAGATCAGCGCGAGGACGGGTGTGCTCAACGCCGGGATCAGCGGGAACCGGCTGCTGCTCGACGGCGGCAACTACGGTGTCAACGCGCTGGCCCGGCTGGACCGGGACGTGCTCAGCCAGTCCGGCGTGCGGTCCGCGATCGTGTTCGAGGGCATCAACGACATCCAGCAGACCCCGCACCAGGCCGATCCGAACAAGATCATCTCGGCGTTGAAGCAGATCGCGAGCCGGGCGCACGACCGCGGTCTGCGCGTGCTGGGCGCGACGATCACGCCGTGGAAGGGCTGGGGTTCGTACACGCCGCAACTCGAGGAGACCCGGCAGGCGGTGAACCGGTTCATCCGGACGAGCCGGCTCTTCGACGGCTACATCGACTTCGACGCGGTGATCCGCGATCCCGCCGACCCGCAGCGGATGAAACCCGAGTACGACTCCGGTGATCACCTCCACCCCGGCGACAAGGGCTTCACCGCCATGGCGGACGCGGTCCCGCTGCCCGGGCTCCGCTGACCGTCAAGGGCTGCGCCAGGCGGTTCGGTGGGGCACGATGAACTGATGGCGAGCAGCGACAGCGGGATCCGGGAGACGGCGCGGCTGGTCCGGTTCGCCGAACACGAGGCACGTGCCGAAATCCTCCGGGCGCGGCTCGCCGATCTCCACGGGACCATCCGGCTGGCGAAGCGCACGTCGAACCTGTTCCGGGCACGGAAGGCGACCAGCACACCGGGGTTGGACGTCTCGGGATTCACGCACGTGCTCGACGTCGATCCCTTGGCGCGCACGGCCGACGTCGAAGGCATGGTCACCTACGAGCAACTGGTGGACGCGACCCTGCCGCACGGGCTGATGCCGTTGGTCGTGCCGCAGCTCAAGACGATCACGCTCGGCGGCGCGGTCACCGGCCTCGGCATCGAGTCGTCCTCGTTCCGCAACGGGCTCGTGCACGAGTCGGTACTGGAGATGGAGATCCTCACCGGCGACGGCAGGATCGTCGTCGCCAGGCCGGACAACGAGCACAGCGATCTGTTCCACGGCTTCCCGAACTCGTACGGGACGCTCGGCTACGCGTTGCGGCTGAAGATCGAGTTGGAGCCGGTCAAGCCGTACGTCCGGCTCGATCACGTGCGATACGAAGACACCGAGGAGTACTTCGCGGCGCTCGGCGAGGCATGCCGAAGCGGGTCGGCGGATTTCGTGGACGGAACGGTCTTCGGGCCGGGCGAGCAGTATCTGACGCTGGGCACTTTCACCTCCTCGGCACCGGTGACCAGCGATTACACCTGGCTCGACATCTACTACAAGTCGATCCGCTCCCGCGAGACCGACCATCTGAGCGTCCGGGACTACCTGTGGCGCTGGGACACGGACTGGTTCTGGTGCTCGCGGGCGTTCGGCGTGCAGCACCGGCTCCCCCGGCTGTTGCTGGGCAGGCGGCTGCTGCGGTCGTCGGTCTATTGGAAGGTCGTGGCGCTCGACCGCCGGTTCGGGATCGCCGCGAAACTGCTCAAGCTCCGTCGTCTTCCCCCGGAAGAGACCATCGTCCAGGACATCGAAGTACCGCTCTCGCGGGCCGCGGAGTTCCTGGACTTCTTCCGCCGCGAGATCCCGATCAGCCCGGTGTGGATCTGCCCGCTGAAGCAGCGGCCGGGCGGCGCGAACTCGCCGCTGTACGAAATGGACCCCGAGACGCTGTACGTCAACTTCGGGTTCTGGTCCGCCGTGCCACTGGACCCCGGCGAGGCGCCGGATACGCACAATCGGCTGATCGAGGCCGAAGTGACCCGGCTCGGCGGGCGGAAATCGCTGTACTCCGACAGTTTCTATGCCGAAGAGGAGTTCTGGCGGCTGTACAACGGCGACGCCTACCGGAAACTGAAGACGGCCTACGACCCCGACGGCCGCTTGCTCGACCTGTACGCGAAATGCGTGCGGCGGCGGTGATCGGGCCAGGGAAGAAGAGAGACGATCATGGCTGAGACGACCACCGTCGGGAAGATTTTCGAGCGGTTGCTCGGCCCGAGCGCCGAAGTGTCCATCACCGCCTACGACGGCAGCACGAGCGGCCCGGCGGACGCGCCGGTGTCGATCCAGGTGCGGTCGCCGTTGGCGCTGACGTATCTGATGTCGTCCCCTGGCGATCTCGGGCTCGCCCGTGCCTACGTCGCCGGCGCGCTCGACGTGGACGGCGATCTCTACTCGGCGTTGCGCGCGCTCGTGGCCCAGGTCGATCAGCTCAGCGCCGCGGACCGGTTGTGGCTGCTGCGCGAACTCGGACCGAGGCATCTGCGCCGTGTCGCCCCGCCCGCCGAAGAACTGCCGAGCCGCGCCAAGCGCGTCTTCGACGGGCTACGGCACTCGAAAGCACGCGACAGCAACGCGATCTCGAACCACTACGACGTCTCGAACCGGTTCTACGAACTGGTGCTCGGCCCGTCGATGGCCTACACCTGTGCCGCGTATCCGTCCGAAGGCGCGTCGCTGGAAGAGGCGCAGGCGCACAAATTCGACCTGGTGTGCCGGAAACTCGGGCTCCGGCCCGGCATGCGGCTGCTGGACGTCGGCTGCGGCTGGGGCGGGATGGTCGAGCACGCCGTCCAGAACTACGGCGTCGAGGCGCTGGGCGTCACCCTTTCGCGCGAGCAGGCGCAATGGGCGCAGAAGGACATCGTGACCAAGGGGCTCGCGGACCGCGCCGAGGTGCGGCACCTCGACTATCGCGACGTCACCGAAACGGACTTCGACGCGGTCTCGTCGATCGGGCTCACCGAGCACATCGGCGCGCGCAACCTGCCGTCGTACTTCCGTTTCCTCGCCGGGAAACTGAAGCCGCACGGGCGGCTGCTGAACCACTGCATCACCAACCCGGACACCTCCGTCCCGCACCGGTCACGCGGGTTCATCGACCGGTACGTCTTCCCCGACGGCGAACTGGAATCCGTCGGCGAGATCGTCACCGCGATGCACGACAGCGGGTTGGAGGTGCGGCATTCGGAGAACCTCCGCGAGCATTACGCCACCACCCTCGGCGCCTGGTGCGCCAACCTCGACGCGAACTGGGACGAAGCCGTCGCCGAAGCGGGTGCCGGCCGGAGCCGCGTCTGGGCGCTGTACATGGCCGCGTGCCGCCTCGCCTTCGAACGACGGGAAATCGAACTGCACCAGGTTCTCGGGGTGAAGGTCGGCCCGGACGGCGACGCGGGCATGCCGCTACGGCCGGACTGGGGCGTTTAGAGGACTCAATGCCGGAAGGCTTCGGCGAGCCACCACGAGCCGCCGTCGTCGGCGATCTTGGCGTCGACGACGAGCGGCGCGTCCCGTGGGCCGTCGAGCCAGTCCTCGACGGCGGCGAGATCCTCGACCGACCGCACGGTGACCCCGGCGCAGCCGAAACCGCGTCCGATCGCCGCGATGTCGGTGTCGGGAAACCGGACCGTCGTCATGTCCGCGGCGCCGAAATGGTGGATCTCGGCGCCGTACGCCGCGTCGTTGTAGACGATGACGACGAGCGGGATCCGTAGTCGTACGGCGGTTTCCAGCTCGGAGAGGGCCATGTGGAACCCGCCGTCGCCGACCCCGAGCACCGGCAGGCGCTCCGGCCGGGCCAGCGCCGCGCCGATCGCCGTCCCGAGGCCCAGTCCGATGCTTTGGAACGCCTGGGTGAAGCAGAAGCCGTTCTCGTCGGGCACGGACAGGTACGCGCTCGGGTAGCCCATGAAGTTGCCGGAGTCGATCGAGACCACCCGTTCGGCGGGCAGGATCTCGTCGAGGCGGCGGCTGAGCGTACGCGGATCGATCCTCCCGCCGCCGGATAGGTCGTTATACGGGACGTCGTTCCATCGGGTGGTTTCGGGAACTTCGCGGCTCCTGTGGTGGCCACGCCTCACGAGTTCGGCGTGCACGTCCGCGGCCGTGCCGGCGACGTCGCCGACGACGCCCAGGTCGATCGGCCGGTGCGCGCCGAGCGCCGCCTGGTCGACGTCGACCTGGACCAGGCGGGCGTCCTGGCCGAGCAGCGTGCCGTGCCGGGTGGTCCACATGTTCAGCGCGCATCCCCAGCCGATCACGAGGTCGGCGTCCCTGATGAGATCCGCCGCCCGCGGCGACGAAAAGCCACCCGAGATCCCGATCGAGAAGGGATCGTCGTGGAAAAGGCCGTGCGCCACCGCCGAAGTCGCCAGCAGCGCGCCGGAGACCTCCGCGAGTTCCCTAAGAGGCGTGGCGCTCCCCCGTGCGCCGCGGCCGGCGATGAACACCGACCGCCGCGCTTCGACGAGGAGATCGGCCAGTTTCACGATCGCGTCGGCACTCGGGCGGATCGACGCCGGGCCGGGGATTTCCGGAACCGTGACCGCTTCGGGCGCTTCCTGCGCTTGGACGTCGAGCGGAAGGTTGAGCAGGACAGTCCGTCGCTGCTGCACCGCCGTCCGATAGGCACGGACGGTGTCGGCGACCGCGGTCCGCGCGCCGTGCACCCGCTCGGATACAGCGCCGACGGCGCCCGCGAGCGCGTCCTGATCGACCCGGAAGTTCGACAGCACCGCGGACGCCGCGGTATCCCCGGCCAAGACGATCATCGGGGTCCGACTCTTGGCCGCCTCGGTGATTCCGGTGAGCGCGTTGGTCAGTCCACAGCCCTGATGGAGACTCAGTACCGAGACCTGGCCACTCATCCGGGCGAACGCGTCGGCCATACTCGCCGCGCCGCCCTCGTGCCGCGCGGCGACGAACCGCACCCCACCCGCCCGCAACCCGTTGGTCGCCTCGAAATTGCCGCTGCCCACCACCCCGAACGCGGCACCCACACCGAGTTCCGCGAGCGTGCGGCCGACCAGCTCGGCGACGTTCATACCCGCTCGACCAGCGCGTAGACCCTGGCGGGACTGCCGGAACCACCGACGATCGGGAGCGGGCTGACGACCAGCAGCGAGCCGGTGGCCGGCAGACTCGCCAGGTTCTGCAACTGGGTCAGGCCGTGTTTTCCGGCACCCAGAAGGAGTTCGTGGCACGGGAAGGCCGGTTCTAGCGAGAGGGCCTGCCCCGCGTCGGTGCCGACGGTCTCCACCCCGAACCCGGTGATCGGCGCCTCCTCCGCGAGCCAGCGAGCGCATTCCCCCGAAACACCCGGGGTGTGCGGGCCGTTCTCGTCGTTGTTGAGGAAGGCTTCCTGATCGTGCGAGCGAGCGTCCCAGCCCGTGCGGTAGAGCAGCCAGCCGCCATCGGGCAGTGGCCCGTTCACGCGCTCCCACTCACGGATGTCTTCTATGGACAGCAGGTAGTCCGGATCTTCGGCCGCGCGGGCGGACGCGTCGAGGACCACGGCCGGGGCGACCAGCGTGCGCAACGGCACCTCGGAGACGTCGTGGCCGTCCTTTCCCGACACCCAGTGCACGGGGACGTCGAGATGGGTCCCCGTGTGCTCGCCGGTGTGGATGTTGTTCCAGTACCAGCGCGGGCCGCGTTCGTCGTACCGGCTGATCTCCTCCAGGCCGAACGGGATCGTGTTCGCGAACGGCTCCGGCAACTGGAGGATCGGGGTGCTCGCGCTCAGCGGGGCGGTGAGGTCGACGACCTCGATCGCACCCGTGGTGATCGCGGAGTTCAGCTGGGCCAACAACGACATGCGTGCCTCCCGGGGATGACTGCGGCGTCTCGGCCACCTTAGGCGGATTTCGGGTTTGATGGTTGGCTGGGACGTCGCCGATACGCTGAGGAGGAGATCGATGGTCGAGGTGGCACTGCGGTCGGTCGAGGACCGCGACCTGGACACCTTGTACGAGCTGATGCGTGACCCCGAATCGGTCAGGATGGCCGCGTTCGTCGCGAGGGACCCCGACGATCGCGAAGCGTTCGACCGCCACATGGCGAAGTTGAGGACTTCTCCGGACCTCATCGTGCGTGCAGTGACCGGTGATGGCCGCTTCCTCGGCACCATCGGCAGATTCTTCATGGAAGGCGACGCCGAAATCACCTACTGGATCGACCGTGCCGTTTGGGGGCAAGGAATCGCGAGCCGAGCCCTCGCTCTGTTCCTGGAGACGGTCGAGGTCCGGCCTTTGTACGCCCGCGCCGCCAGCGACAATCTCGGGTCGCTTCGGGTGCTGGAGAAGGCTGGCTTCAGTGTCGTTGGGACCGAAGTCGCGTACGCGGCCGCTCGGGGTGGTGAGATCGAGGAAACCATTCTGCGCCTTGATCTTTGAGGGGTCGGCGGCCTGACGAGACTGCGCGTTGCTAAAGCCACTTTCGCAACGTTCAAGGTTGCGAAAGTGGCTTTCGCAACATGCCCTCCGAAAACTTCCCGAATCAGGTCAAGAATCTATTTCACATTCGCACACTTGTTCGATATGCGATATTCTTGTGGGGTGTCCGGACAACGTATCCTCGAACCGCCGCAGGAGCTGTGGCGTGCCGGTGCGCGGGAGCTCGCGCACGGTGTGGTGGAGCGGTTGTCGGTGGCACGGCAGGCGTTGGCGGAGGTCGGGCAGTTCCTGGTCGAGATCGAATCCCGCGGTCCGATGGAACTGTTCGGGCACGGCTCGACCGCGGGCTGGTTCGCTGAGACCGCGCGGATCAGCCCGAAAGAAGCCGGTGACTCGGTGGCCCGCGCTCTGGCTGTGAACGAGAGCCGGAATCTGGACGGCACGCCCGCCCCGGCGTTCGCCCCCATCGCCGGGGCCGCCGCCGCGGAGGGCGACCTGGGACATCAGCAGCTGGACCCGATCCTCGCGGTGCTGAAGAAAATCCCGGCCGAGGTCTCAGCCGACGACCGGACCGGCGCCGAGCAGATCCTGGTGACCTTGGCCCGTCACGCCGGACCGCAAGAGATCACCAACGTCGGCGCCGACCTCTTGGCCCATCTCGACCCCGACGGAAACGAACCCAAAGACGAAGACCTGAAACCGCCCTCGCGCGAGGTGCATCTGCACAAGCGTGACGACGGGTGGTGGCGGCTCAACGGCCTCCTCGACCCCGAGTTCGGGGCCCGCGCCAACGCCCTGTTCGAAACCTGGGGACAACGAAGACCCGTCGACGAGGACGGCAACCGCGACCCGCGTACCCCGGGCGAACGCAACGGCGACGCACTCTTTGACGCGATCCACTACGCGATGACCAACGACAAAGCCCCCACCCTCTCCGGAGACCGCACCACCGTCGTCGTCACCATCCCGCTGGAGACTTTGACCTCCGGGCTCGGGGCGGCCTGCGTGGACGGGGTCGCGCAGATCACGGCCCGGCATGCCCGGATGCTGGCCTGCGACGCCAAAATCATCCCCGCCCTCCTCGGCAGCGAGAGCGAACCCCTCGACATCGGCCGCGCCGCCCGCAGCGTCACCCCCGCTCAACGCCGGGCCTTGAACCTGCGCGACCACGGATGCGCGTTCCCCGGCTGCCGACGAAGACCGAAGCACTGCGAAGCCCACCATGTTCTGCCGTGGGGGCAGTTCGGCGACACCGATCTGAACAACCTCTGCCTACTCTGCCGCTACCACCACATGGTCATCCACGGCCAATCCGGCTGGAAAGTCCAGATCACCAACGGCCGACCCGAATTCATCCCACCGCAGTATCTAGATCCACTACAAACACCCCGCCGCAACCACCGCTGAACCCGAGGGAGCCCGCCGACCACCAGGCGACGGGCCCCTCGGCATGCGCTCGTTCAGTTGAACCAGGTTCCGAACATCGAATCTCGAATGTTCCCCTGACCTCACCATCCCCCGCATGCCGCGGTCGACCACACGAAGCAGGTCCCGGGTGCGCTTGTTCAGCCGCAATCGGTTCTTACGGGCGTTCAAACAAGAGAGAGACGACTCCGATCAGTCCACCATCACCAAATCCAGCCCCCGCACCCGTTCCCGGTCCGCGATGACGTCGATCTCGCTGATCTTCCCGTCCACGAAAGCGAACGCGAGCACCACCGAGGGCCGTCCTTCGTCGGCCATCACGAGGCCGATGCCGCCGTTCACCAGCGCGAGCTGGGTGACCGCCGCCCGCACCGAAGCGGCCGCAGCGCCGCGGGCCACCACACTGGCGCCGCGCAGGAAGATCGGCTCGCGCGAGGGGCCTGCCGCCTTGTCCGCGCGGAGGACGACATCGGGGTGCAGGAGTTCGAGGAGCGCGGCGAAGTCGCCGCCGCGAGCCGCGGTCAGGTAGGCGTCGACGACCTGGCGCCGTCGCGCGACGTCCGGTTCCGTCGCGATGGGACGCCCCTGGACCCGGCGCCGGGCCCGGCTCGCGAGTTGCCTCGCGGCGGCCGGGGTGCGGTCGATCAGCGGGGCGATTTCGTCGAACGGCACCGCGAACATGTCGTGCAGGACGAACGCGAGCCGTTCGGCGGGGGCCAGCGTGTCCAGGACCACCAGCATCGCCAGTCCCACCGAGTCGGCGAGCACCGCGTCGGCGGCGGGATCGACCGTGGAGTCGGCGGGCTCGGAGAACGCGGCGTCGAGCGGTTCCTCCCGCCGGTGGTCGCGCGAGCGCAGCACGTTCAGGCACACCCGCGCCACCACCGTGGTCAGCCAGCCGCCGAGGTTCTCGATCTCCGCCGCGTCGGTGCGGTTCAGCCGCAGCCACGTGTCCTGGACGGCGTCTTCGGCCTCGCTGGCCGAGCCCAGCATCCGGTAAGCGACCGCCCGCAGCCTGGTCCGGTGTTCCTCGAAGCGTTCAGTCAGCCGATCCACCGCTCATATCTAACAGCCACCGAGATCGTCACTGAATCGCACACCCGAAGACCGGTACGACGCGGCCCGGTCGGCGGCGGCCTGCGGCGTCAGCACCTCGTTCTTCGCGTAGTAGACCCAGTCCACCTGTTCGAGGTAGGTGCTCGTCCCGCCGCTGTGCTGCGTGAGGTCGATGAACCACTGGTTCACGTTGAGCGACATGTTCTGCCGCGGGTACACGTCGAACGGCCCGCTGCGGTCGTGATCGGCCACCAGGGCACCGTCGATGTAGTACCGCACATGGCCGTCGGACACCGTCGCGACGACGGAGTGCCAGCCGTCGATGCTGCGGCGCTGGCTGTCGCTCTTGTTCTCGGCGTACCAGGGATCCGGCGTGTAGGTGTGCCAGCTGGTCTGGAAGTTCACCGGCCCCGCCTCGCCCCATCCGCCGTTGGGCAGGTACTCCGAGAAGTCCAGCTCGCTGTAGAGCGGGTCGTTGTCGTAGCGGAGCGGGCTGATCGTGAAGAACGTCTGGTTGATCCGGTCGCCGTCGGGGCCGGACGCCGGCGCGTCGGAGAAGCGGATCCGGGCCGCGTAGGTCCCTTCGAAGAACCGGCGATCGGGCTGCATGATCTCGGTCTGCGTCGTCCCCGCGGGCGTGCCGTCGGTGGTGGAGGCGAGTTGCAGCACCTTGTCCCCGTCCGACGTCGGGAACGTGATGCCCTCGGGTGCCCAGCGCGCACCGCCGACACCGGGGCCGCCCGCCCCGGATCGCACCTGCCAGCCGTGCTGGGCGAGGAGACCGTCGGTATGCGAGCCGTAGTGGAAGTCGTCGAACAGCGCGCCGCAACCGGCCGCTCCCGAAGCGGCGCCCGGCGCCAGACCCAGTGCGGCGACCGACAACACCGCGACGGCGGCGGCGCGGAACTTCCCTGAGGTCGACATCTCGTCTCCTTTACCACTGGTCAGTTTCTTTCCACCGTCACCCGGTGAAGTGGTAAAGTCAATAGGTCTAGACAACTTGTCCACCAGCCAATTCTCCGTGACCACTGGGTAGGCTGTGGTCATGCGGCGAACAGAGGTCAAGGATCGGCTACGCCAGCTCATCGAGCGGCGGCAGCCGGGTGAGGTCCTGCCTTCGGAACGCGCGCTGAGCACCGAAATCGGCGTCTCGCGCCCCACCCTGCGGGCCGCGATCGACGAGCTGGAACGCGACGGTCTCGTGGTCCGCGAGCACGGCCGCGGCACGTTCACCGCGCCGCGCAAGATCTCCCAAGACCTCATGCCCGCCACCGGCGGTGAGCAGTTCGCGCCGCCCGCCGAGGGCCACTGGACCAGTCGCGTGATCGACTTCGCCACCACACCCGCCGGTGCCCGGCTCGGCAAACGGCTCGAGGTATCCCCCGGCCACATGCTGGTGGCCGTCACCCGCGTCCGTGTCGTCGAAGAAGCACCGATGGCGATCGAGCGGATCCTGGTCCCGCGCGATCTCGTGCCCGACATCACGGCCGCGGGTTTCGAATCCGGCTCGTTCTACGAACTGCTCCGCACGCGGTACGAGGTCGTGCCCGCGACGGCCGTGCAGATCATCGAGCCGACCGTCACCGACCCCGACGAGTCCGGCCTGCTCGGCGTGCCACAGCACTCCCCCGCGCTGCTGTTCGAACGCACCACCCGCGACGGCGGCGGCCGCGTGATCGAGTACACCCGCTCGATCTACCGGGGCGACCGCTACCGGATCACCTCGCACCTGACGTTCGACCACACCTCGGGCTGACTCCGGCGTGCCGGGGCGGTCGCGGCCGGAGTCCATGTAAGACTCCCGGGCGATGTACACCCCGTCCGATCTCGCCGACCTGCTCGAATGCGAGCACCGCAGCCTCCTCAACCAGGCGCTGGCCGCCGGCCTGCCGGGCGCGCCGCGGCCGGGTTCCGGGCCGGATCAGCTCGCGGTCACGCACGGGCGCGCGCACGAGGCCGCGACGCTGGACAAGCTGCGCGGTGAGCGGAGCGCCGTCGTCGAGATCGACGAACGAGACCCGGTCGTCGCCGCGAAAGCCACCGAGGAAGCGCTTCGGGCCGGTGCTCCGGTGATCTACCAGGCGGTCTTCCACGACGGCGAGTTCTCCGGCCGGGCCGACTTCCTGATGCGGGACGACGAAGGCCGCTACGAGGTCTACGACACGAAGCTGGCCAGGCACGCGAAGCCCGCCGCGGTCGTCCAGCTGACCGCATACGCCGACGCCCTGCGCCGGGCGGGCTGGCCCGCCGGTCCGCAGATGCACCTGCTGCTCGGCGATCACAGCACGCGTTCGTTCCGCGTCGACGACTTCCTTCCGCTGGTGGACCGGCTCCGCGCTCGGCTGCGGAACCGGCCGCCGACCCTGCCGGTCCAGCTCTGGGCCGACGAGCGGCCCGCGTGCGGCGGCTGCTCCTACGCCGCGCACTGCGCGAGCGCCCGCGAAGCCGACCGAGACCTTTCGCTGGTCGCGGGAATGCGCGGCGATCAGCGGCGCAAGCTCGTCGCCGCCGGACTCGGCACCATCGACGCGCTCGCGGCCGCCGCGCCGGAAGACCGTCCGCGCGACATCTCGACGACGTCGTTCACCACGCTGCGCGCCCAGGCGGCGATCCAGGTCCGGCAGGACGAAACCGGGCAGATCGCCTACGAGATCATCGATCCGGACGCGCTGGCCGAACTGCCGCCGCCCGCGCCCGGCGACGTCTTCTTCGACATGGAAGGCGACCCGTACGCGCTGGCGGGTGAAGGACTGGAATACCTCTTCGGCGCCGTGACAGCCGACGACGGCACGAAGTTCACCCCGTTCTGGGCGCACAACCGGTCGCAGGAGAAGCGGGCCTTCGAAGAGTTCATCGACTTCGCCACCGCGCGGCTCGCCGAGCATCCCGGCTCGCACGTCTACCACTACGCGCCGTACGAGGTCACCGCGATCAAACGGCTCGCCGCCGTGCACGGAACCCGTGAGGACGCCGTCGACCATCTGCTGCGCAGCGGCGGCCTGGTGGACCTGTATTCCGTGGTACGCAAGGCACTCCGGGTCTCGCAGCGGTCGTACTCGATCAAGTACCTCGAACCGCTCTACATGCCCGAAGCGCGCGACGGCGACGTCAAGACGGCGGTGTCGAGCATCGAGGCCTACGAGGAGTACCTGACGCTCACCGCCTCCGGCGAGACCGAGCACGCGGACGAGGTGCTGCGCGGGATCAGCGACTACAACGAATACGACTGCGTCTCCACCCTGCGGTTGTTCGAGTTCCTGCACAAGATCCGCGTGGACGAAGGGATCGCGCTCGCCGAGCCGCCCGAAGAGTCCGATGTGGACGCTCTGCTCCGCCAGACCGAAGAGGACGTCGCCGCCCAGAAACGCGCCGAACGCGCGGCGCAGCTGGCCGCGCTGGTCGATCCGCTGCTGGACGGGCTGCCCGACGATCCGGCCGAGTTCACCGGCGAGGACCGCGCCCGCGCGCTGCTGGCCGCGTCGGTCGGCTATCACCGCCGCGAGACGAATCCGGCGTGGTGGGAGTACTTCCGCCAGCTGGCCGCCCCGCTCGGCGATCTGGAGACCGACAACGCCTGCACCGTCCCGATCTCGCTGGAAGCCGGGGAATGGGTGCCGCCGTCGGGCCGGGTCCGCAAGGCGAAACGTTCGCTCGTGCTCCGCTGCGACCCGGACCGTCCGCACCCCTTCGCCCCCGGCGACGACGTCCGCCTGCGGTACGGCGCGGCCGCGCGCGACGCCAAGGTCGTCTCGGCCACCGCCGTCGAACTGACCCTCGAAGAGAGCTGCCCGCCGGACGAGACCACCGCCGACCGGCCGGTCGCGGTGCTGCCTGGGAGCCCGGTCCGTCCTTCCCCCAAGGACGACGCAGTCGCGGACCTCGCCCGCCTCGTCGTCGACCGGCTGCCGACGCTGCCCGCGCATCCCGGCGTCGATCTGCTCCGGCGCACGACACCCCGGCTTCGCGACGACAAGACCCTGCCCGAACCCGGGACCGACCTGGTGAACACGGTGATCGAGGCCGTCGAGGCGCTCGATGGCTCCACACTCGCCGTCCAAGGCCCGCCGGGCGCGGGGAAGACCTATCTGGCCGGCAGGCTGATCGCGAAACTCGTGCGGGCGGGCAAGACGATCGCCGTCACCTCGACCAGTCACAAGGCCGTGGAGAATGTGCTGTCCGCCGCGCTGAAGAACGCGCCGGACCTGCCGTGCGCGAAACGCGCCAAGCGCACCCCGGATCCGGCCGCGCCGTGGGAGCAGCCGAAGACCAATCCCGCGCTGGTGAAATGGCGCGAGGAGCACGACACCGGTCATCTGGTCGGCGGCACCGCCTGGACGTTCGCGAACGCCGCGATCCGGGAAGAGCCCTTCGACCTGCTGATCATCGACGAGGCGGGCCAGTTCGCCCTCGCCGACGCGCTCGCGGTGTCGATGTGCGCCAAGAATCTCCTGCTGCTGGGCGATCCGCAGCAGTTGCCGCAGGTCGTGCAGGGCACGCATCCCGCCGGTGCCGAGGCGTCCGCGCTCGGGCATCTGATCGGCGAGGCGGACATCATCCCGGCCGAACTCGGGTACTTCCTCGACGAGACCCGGCGGATGCATCCGGCCGTCTGCGCGCCGGTGTCACGGCTGTCCTACGCGGGCCGTCTGCACTCGCATCCTTCGGCGGCCGAGCGCGCGATCGACGGCGTCGAAGCGGGCCTGTACCTCGCCGAGGTCGACCACCACGGCAACACGACGCGGTCGGTCGAGGAGGCCGAGGCGGTCACCGCCCTCGTCGCCGAACTCCACGGCCGAGCCTGGACCGACCACGGCGAGCCCCGGCCGCTCGGCGACGAGGACATCCTGGTCGTGGCGCCGTACAACCTGCAGGCCAGGGTCGTCGCCCGCGCGCTGGACGAGGCCGGGCATCCCGGTGTCCGGGTGGGCACGGTGGACCGGTTCCAAGGCCAGGAGGCGCCGGTGGTGATCACCACGATGACCTCGTCCTCGGCGGTCGATCTGCCGCGTGGCCTGGACTTCCTGCTCTCCCGGAACCGGCTCAACGTCGCGCTTTCGCGGGCGCAGGCGCTCGCGGTCATGGTCTGCTCGCCGCGGCTGGTCGAGGCCGACATCCGCACGGTCGACCAGATGCGGCTGGTTTCGGGCATGCTCGGGTTGATGACCGAAGCCGTGCCGTGGCACGCAGGACGGAGTGGACGATGACCGAGAAAGACCCGGACAAGGAGATCCTCGACGCCGAGATCGTCGAAGAGTCCCCGACAGCCCCTGTCGAGGTCCCGGAGCCGGATTACAGCGAAGGCGGCGTGCCGTCGTTCGATCACGTGAGGGACCGGATCGAGCAGCGGTACACGACCTCGCTGGGCTCGACCGAGCTCGCCGGCCTCGGCGGCAAGGAAGACGTCGCTTCGCTGGACAAGAAGATCGCCGACCGTGACAAGGCCGCGAAGGACAAGCTGGCCGAGATCCGCCGCGCGATGCGGGAGCAGTGAGCTAACCCCAGTGCGGTGAACCGGCTTTCACCGCGATGGCCCGCGCCTTCCGGTAGTGCCCGGCCGCTTCCGGCAGACCGAGTGCCGTCGCCAGGTCGCCGAGGTAATGGGCGACCGGGCGGAGGGTGAGCATCCCGCTCCCGGCACCGGCGATCTCGCCCTCGGCGGGCAGAAGCTCGGCGTACAGGCGTTCCATCGACGCCCGGTCGCCGAGTTCGATCGCGACCACGGCGTGCAGACAGGTGCGGGCCTCGAACAGCAGATCCCGGGGCGAGTCCGGGATCGGGAGTACCGGACGGCACCAGCTTTCATAGGCGCCGTAGCTCTCTTCGAGCGCTTGCGGTGGCAGGCCGCGCTGGAGCCGGTCGCAGAACAGGGCGAGCGCGAGGATTCCGTTGTCCACTCCGGACATGGCCGTCCCGGCGAGTCCCGCCGCCGCGGCACGATAGGCGGCCGCCCCGCCCGGGCCGGTCATCGCGGTCCGCATCGCGCGGTACCACCGGGTGAACACGCCCACGAGCGGCAGGCCGTACTTCTCGCCGAGTTCGTCGGCCGACGCGGCGTGCCGGTCCGCGGCGGCGAACTCCGCGAGCGCGCTCTTCGCCTGCAGGAGCACGAGATGCCCGAGCACCTCGAACGTCACCAGCCCGTGCCGCGAGGCGAGGTCGACCAGTTCGGCGCCGATCGCCGCCCGCTCGGGCGCGAGCCCCGCGCGGTCGAAGGACTGCAGGAACCGGGCGTTGAGCGCGAACGCGAGCAGCGCCGGGTCTTGGAGCTCGCGAGCGAGCGTCTCGGCTTCCCTGGCCGCCTCGCGAGCCCGCCGTCCGCCCGCGTTGCGCAGTTCGACGGCGAGCGTGGCCAGCAGGCGGCACCGCTCCGCCCGCCGCTCCTCCGGTAACGCGGCGAGAGTTCGCTCGACGGCGCCCGCGATCCGGGACGCGAGCTCCCTGTCGTCGCTTTCGGTCCAGATGGCGGGGACGTCGAAGGCGCCGATCACCCGCGCGGTCAGCAGCGGATCGTCCAGCTTTTCCGCCAGTTCCAACGCTTCGGCCCGATGCCGCCGCGACCGGCCGAGGCCGCCGGCGACGGCCGACGCACGGGCCATGCCCATGATCAGCTCCAGCCGCTTCTCCGGGTCGGAGCCGCCGGATCGGTCGTACGCGGTGAGCGCCGCCTCCCAAAGCCGGGCCGCTTCCGTTGGGGCGAAACGACTTTCGGCCCGTTCCGCGGCCGCCCGCGCGTAGCGTGCGGCCCGGTCGCCATGCTCCTCCGCCAGCAGGAAATGGTGTGCCAGCGCATCGACGTCGTCCGGGCGAAGACGTTCCAGTGCCTCGGCGATCCCACCGTGCTCGCGAGCCCGTCGCGAACGGGAGAGGTCGTGGTAGAGCGTGTCCCGCACGAGCGCGTGCGCGAACCGGAACCGGTTCGGCGCCCGCTCGGTCAGGATCCCTCGCCTGGCCGCGACTTCCACCGCGTCGAGCGCGGTTTCCCCCACCAGGGCCTCGAGTACGTCCAGATCGACGTCCGTACCGAGCACCGCCGCGCGGCGCACCACACCGCGGACCTCGTCCGGCAACGCGTCCACCCGGTGCCGGACGACGTCGCGGACTCCGGGCGGCACCGCGGCCAAGGCGGCAGGCCCTTCGGCGGCCAGCAGGCGGGCGAGTTCGCGGACGAAGAACGCGTTCCCGCCACTGCGCCGATGGATCACCGCGGCGGTCTCCGGCTCGATCTCTTCCCCGGTCGTGGCTCTGACCAGCGCGGCGATCTCGGTCTCGGGCAGGCCGCCGAGATAGATCCGCGCCGGCTCGTGGCGTGCGGCCCGGCCGAGGAAGTCCGTCAACCGCGCGGGCGGGTCGGTGCCGCGATAGGTCGCGACGATCAGCAGCGGCTCGCTCAGCACCGAGGCCAGCAGCGCCAACGTCTCCTCGCCCGCCCAGTGCAGGTCGTCGAGGACGAGCAGCAAGGGTGCGGCACCGGACAGGTAGGCGGCGACCGCCCGGTGCCATCGCCAGCGCGCGGCCAGGGGATCCTCGGTCGCCGGATCCGCGGTCGGTGGCGCGCCGTACCCGGCCTCGGCGAGGGTCGCGAGGATCCGGCTCCAGGCGTAGGCGGGCGGCGCGCCCTCGTCGTCGGGGTTGCTTCCCCAGGCCGTGGTCCAGCCGCGCGCGGCGAGACGGGCGGCGAACGCCTCGGCGAGCGCGGTCTTCCCCACGCCCGCCTCACCTGACACGAGCACCAGCCGCGACCCCGCCGAGGCTTCTTCGAGCCTGGCCAATTCCGCGTCCCGCCCGATCAGCGGCCGCTCGGGGATCTCGGGCATGGACTGCTCCAGCCGGGGCGCTTGCGCGAGGATGTCGGCTTCCAGGTCTCGCAGGCCGGCGCCGGGATCGATGCCGAGTTCGTCGGCGAGCCGTTCCCGCGTCGCGCGCAACACCGCCAAAGCGTCACCTTGCCGTCCGGAGCGGTAGAGCGCCAGCGCCAGCAATCGGGAACCGTTCTCCCGCAAGGGATACTCGCGGACCCGGGGTTCCAGCTCGGGGACCACCTCGGCGGCCCGGCCGAGCGCGAGAAGGGCTTCGGCACGGAGCTCACCCGCCAGCAACCGGAGTTCGGTCAGCCGGGAGACCTCGCCGAGCGCCCAGCCTTCCTCGGCGAACTCGGCATACGCGGGGCCGCGCCACAACGCGAGCGCGGTGTCCACTTGAGACAGTGCCGCGTCGGCCCGGCGGGCGTCGAGGAGTTCACGAGCCGTGGCGACGGCGGCCTCGAAGTCCCACGCGTCGACGGAATCGGCGCGCAGGGCGTAGCCGCGGGCGACCGTGACGAGCAGCCGCGCGGGCTCACGAGGCGCGCGATCCGGTTCCAGCGCGCGGCGCAGGGCACCGACGAAGGTCTGCACCGCGCCGACCGCGCCCTCGGGCGGCCGTTCCCACAGGTCGTCGACCAGCCGTTCCACCGGCACGACCCGGCCGCGGGCGATCAGCAGCCTGGCCAGCACCGCGCGGTGTCGCGGCCCCTTGAGCCCGACCTCGCCTCGCGCGTCCTCGGCCACGAGCGGGCCGAGCACCCCGAACCGCATCGTCACCTCCTTCACCGACGGTGATCATCGTGCCCCGGCCGCTCGGTCGTCGCTGACCGGGTGCTGATCCGGGCCGGGAACGCTGGCGGTCGTCACGGAACGACCAGGAAGGTACCCATGCGCATCACCGGATTCGACTACCAGCGTGTGCCCGTCGCGGACGGCGTGGCACTGGACGTCGCCGTCGCCGGGACGGGCAGCCCGATCGTGCTGCTCCACGGCTTCCCCCAGACCCACCTCATGTGGCGGCACGTCGCGGCGGATCTGGCGGCCGACCACACCGTCCTCTGCCCTGACCTGCGAGGATACGGCGAAAGCGACAAGCCCGCCGACACCGGCGAGACCTACTCGAAGCGGTCGATGGCGGCCGACGTCGTCGCCGTCGCGAAGGCCTTCGGCCACGACCGGTTCGCCCTCGCCGGGCACGACCGGGGCGCACTGGTGGCCCTGCGGGCCGGGCTCGACCACGCGGACAAGGTCAGTCACCTCGCGATCCTCGACGTGCTGCCGACGCTGGACATGTGGGACGTGCTGCACGGCGCCGGCGCCGCGGTCGGCTTCCACCTCTATCTGATGGCCCAGCCGCCCGGACTGCCGGAACAGCTGATCGCGGGCGCGCCGGACGCGTTCTTCGGTCACTTCCTCGACGCGTGGACGCGCGACGGCGACGCGATCCCCGCCGACGTGCGGGCCGCGTACCTGGAGGCGTCACGGAACGCGGTGCCCTCCATCGTCGCCGACTACCGCGCGTCGGCGGGCATCGACATCGAGCACGACGAGGCGGACCGCGCGGCCGGCAACCGGCTCACGATGCCGCTCACCGTGCTTCAGCAGGACTGGGGCGCCGTGCTCGGCTACGACGCCGTCGCGCTCTGGCAGGCGTGGGCGACCGACCTGGACCACCGGACGGTCACGTCGGGTCACTTCATGGCCGAGGAGTCGCCCGCGGAGGTGGCGAAGGCGCTTCGAGACCTGCTCACGCGTTAGAAGGCGCTGGTCAAGTGAGCGGCGGAGGGGTCGTGAGTGTTTTGCGTCGTTCTAACCGCCCTTACCACTCACGAGGCCGTGGCACCGCACTCACGTGATCGAAGGCGTGACTCGCGTGATCGAAGGCGGAACTCGCGTGATCAGAGGCGGAACACCCCGAGTGCGGCCTCCAATCACGCGAGTCACGTCCCTGATCACGCGAGTCACGCCTTTGCGCACGCCGAGCCTGCGTTCCCGGTCCGCGAAGTGAGCCGAACGGCGCAACCCGCGCCCCCGCTCGCGCCAATCCGACAATCCCTCAGGTTTAGCCCGCGACCTGAGGGGTATCGGGAGTCGGCACACCGAACGAGGGGCCCGACATGACAGCCACCGCCAAACGCGCGCACACCGTCGCACGCGATCTCCTGTCGCTCACCAGATCAGGTGAAGCCGACCTGCTCGCCACCACACTGGTGTCCATCGCCTCCGCCACCCGGCGAGGACCGGCGCTCGACGACGTCGTCGGACGACTGGTCGACACGTTCTCGTTGGCGGCCAAGGATCGCCGCCGTTCGCTGCGGATCGGCGAACCGTTCACGCTGCGCCTGCGTGATCACGCGGGTATGACGGTCCGGCCCGACCGCCTCGAGCCGGGAGTGGCGGCGATCGTCCGCGCCATCGCCGCCAGTGTCCGCGACGACCGGGACACCTGCGCCGACCAGATCGGGCAAGCCTGCGAGAACGCGGATCTCGACCAGCGGATCCGGGTGCTCGCGCATTGCGTGGTCTGGACGTCGGATCTGCTCAGCACCGACACCACCGCCTATCCCCCGGTGCTGTCCTGTCTCAAGGTATCGCCGGATAACAGTCCATAGTAGACATTGCGCGGTTCGGATGACTTCCGGCCCGTCGTATGGACATCCCCTGCACGGAACGGCAAGCTGGACAACCGCGCACGAAGTCCCGGCCCCCGATGACGGGCGCACCTTGGCGGCCAGTTCCCCCGAACCAGGAGTGCAGACTTGGACGAGGTAGCGCCCTCGACGGTACCCGCGGACTCCCGTGCCGCCGCCACGGCGGGGCGGCTGCCCAACCCGGACAGCAGATTGGTCCGGGCGGCCGTGGCCGGTGACCCGGACGCGCTCCGGGAGCTGACCCGTTTCCTTTCCCCGCACGTGTTCCGGTACTGCGCGAGCAGGCTCGGGAGCGCCGGAACGGGGGCCTGCGACGCGCAGGACTGCGCGCAGGAGGTGTTGCAGGCGATGCTGATCGCCTTGCCCCGCTACCGGTACCGCCCGGACCGGTTCCTCGCGTTCGTCCTCGGGATCGCCGGGCACAAGGTGGCCGACCTGCACCGGCGCCGTTCCCGCGAACCGGTCGCCTCCGTGCCGGAGATCGGCGACGGGCTGACGGCGTGGGCGCGCCGCGATCCGGACGAGATCGAACGGCTGGAGCACCGGCTGCAGGCCGGCGTCCTGCTGGCTCGGTTGCCGATGCCGCACCGGCAGGTACTCGCGCTGCGGTTCGTGTTCGGGCTTTCGGCAGAGGAGACGGCGGAACGGCTCGGCCTGCCGAGCGCGGGGGCGGTCCGCGCGGCCCAGTTCCGGGCGCTCGCCCGGCTGCGGGTCCTGCTCACCGAGCGGAACGTCCGATACGCGAACGATGTCCCGATCATCGGGCAAATCCCCGAACCGGAGCTCGTCCCGGTATAGAAAAGTCCACTTAGGACGATCGTTTTCTTGTACGGCGCTTGTACGACGCTCCTCCATCCTGGCCCCCTATTCGGGGAAACCACTGGAGGACACAGATGAAGATCCGATCGAGGATCGCCAGAGGCGCCGTGGGCACGATCGCGCTGGCCGGGGCGATCATGCTCGGCGGCGCGGGCGAGGCGCTCGCGGCGACGGGCACGGTGAACACCGACTCCGGGGTGGCGGTGACCGTGCGGTCCAGCCCGAGCACGAGCGCGAGTTCGGTCGGCACCGTCGCGAGCGGCACCGCCGTCACGATCGACTGCCAGACGAACGGCACGACGGTGACCGGGAAGTACGGCACCACCGACATCTGGGACTACGTGCCGTCGAAGGGCGGCTACATCAGCGACGCCTACGTCTACACCGGTTCGGACGGCCGGGTCGCCCCGGACTGCGCCGGCAGCACCCTGTCCTGCTCCACCGCGGGCACCGGCAACCCGAGGAGCTGCGCCGAAGCCGTCGCGTGGGCGAAGGCGCACGTGCACACGAACAACGACCCGAACTACTACCGCTGGTGCGACCGGATCAACTCGTGGGCCTACGGCTGGACCGCGAGCGGTTCGGAAACGGCCTACGTGCACTGGACCCAGATCCCGGGTTCGTACAAGCACCCCGGCGACACCCAGGTCCCCGCGGGCGGGCTCGCGTTCTTCAGCAACGGCGGCACGGGACACACCATGATCTCGATCGGTGGCGGCAAGTTCCTGTCGAACGACATCCACGGTCCCGGCAGCTTCACCGAGACCACCATCTCGGAGATCAAGAACGCCTGGAACTACACCTATCTCGGCTGGTCGCAGCCGTGGTTCAAGATCAACCACTGACCGCACGAGTGGCCTCGAAACGCTGCCGGACGAAGGGGGCCCCGTCCGGCAGCGTTTCCTCCGCCCGCCAGGAGAAGCTCGCGGCGGTCAGCTCGGAGAAGATCCACCGGCGCCGGACGCCGTCGGTGTCCGCCTCGATCTCGAAGCCGTCCTCCGTCGACTTGCCGAGGAACGGGATCACCCAGCCGTTGCCGGGGCCGAGCCAGGTCGACCGGAACGCGTCGATCTTCTCGTCGTAGAAGCGCAGGCTCATCCCCCACTCGCCGTCCACGCCGCCGGTCCTGCTCGCCCGCGCGGGACTGATCCACACGTCGGCCAGCGCACGGCCGTCGAGCGCCCAGCCGAAATGCCATTCGCCATCGACGGTCCGGACGCTCCCGTCCTCGGCGTGGTTGTGCACCACCAGGTCCCAGCTGCCGATCAGCGGCTCGAACACACTCAGCCGTGCGGCGAGTTCGGGGCGTGGTCCGGCGGCTGTGAACACGGCGGCGATCTGCTCGGCGACATCCATGCGGCCAGAATGAGCACTTTGACAGTATGCTGTCAACTATGAGCGAGCTCGTCCACGACTACCGGTTGCTGATCGCCGACGTCTACGAGCTGGCGGGAGTGAGCCGCCGGATCAGCGAACGGGAGGCCGCCGGACAGGGCACGACCGTCGCCCGCTGGCACGTGCTGAGCGCGGTGTCCGAAGAACCACTGGCCGTCCCCGCCATCGCGCGACGGCTCGGCCAGGTCCGCCAAGCCGTCCAGCGTGTCGTGGACGACCTCACCGAAGCCGGCGAACTGTGCGCACGGCCCAATCCCGCCCATCGCCGCTCCGCCTTGTACGCCATCACCCCCGAGGGCGAGCGACTGCTGCAGCGGCTCTGGGACGCGAGCGAAACCCGGCGCGGAGACGTGCTCGACGACAGCGGTGTCACCCTCGATGACCTGCGGCGGGCCCGCGAAACCCTGCGCAGGTTGTCAACCGCGCTCAGCTCGTGAAACCGCCCTTTCGTCGCATCGTGATAAAAAGCGGCCGCTCCATCGGGTTAGAGTTGACGGATGGGCACCGAAGCTCTCGCTACTCCCGCACCCCGGGAGCAGCGTGTGCTCATGCAGGCGATGCTCACCCGGCTGCCCGAGTTCAGTGATCGCCTCGCCCAGCTGCTCAGCGACGAGGACGAGTTCTACCACCAGGTGGACAGCACCGCGCCGGACGAATTGCGCAAGGTCTGCCGGGCGAATCTCGAGCGGGCGCTGACGGCACTCGTCGAGGGACGGGGGCTGCCGCTCGACGCGGCCCGCAAGACCGGGCTGGCCCAGGCAAGGCAGGGTATCCCGCTGCCGTCCGTGCTCCGCGCGTTCCGCATCGGCGGGATCTTCGTCTACGAACGCCTGCTGGAACTGGCGGGCCCCGGCTTCATCAACCCGGCGCGCACGGTGGAGATCAACTCCAACGTCTGGAAGACCATCGATCTCTATTCCGACGCGCTGACCACCGCGTACAGCGAGGTCGCCGCCGAACTCTCCCAGGAGAAGCTCGCCCTGCTCGACGGTCTGCTGCAGGGCCGGTTCGCCACCCAGCCGGAACTCGAGAACGCCGCGAAAGAGCTCGACCTCCCGGCCGCGGGCACGTTCGTCGCCGTCGTGACGGAGGCCGTCGAGCCGGAGGAGCGGCCCGGCGTCGAGGCGCTGCTGCGGGCCCGGCGCTGGAAGTCGGCCTGGCGGCCGGGCGCCGAGGTCGGGCTCGTCGTGATCGACCGCGTCGAGGACGTCCGGCGGCTGCGCGACCTGCTGGGCACCCTGCCGCTGGCGGCGGGGATGAGCAGGCCGTTCAACGGATTCCTCGAAGTGCCGGACGCGGTCCATCGGGCCCGGATCGCCCGCCGCTCGCTGGCCGCGGGCGCCGCCGGTGTCGCCGTGTTCGGCGACTCCCCGGTCACCACGCTGGTCGCGAGCGCGCCGGAGATGTCGCGGGACGTGCTGCGTTCGGTGCTGGCCGGGCTGCTGGTGCTGCCCCAAGCCGAGCGGCAGGTCCTGCTCGACACGCTGATCGCGTGGTTCGCCGGGCACGGTTCGGCCAAGGAGGCCGCGGACCGCCTGATCGTCCACCCGAACACGGTCCGCTACCGGCTGCGGCGGGTGCAGGAGCTGACGCGGCGCGACCTGTCCGACCCGGTCGACGTCGGCGAGCTCTACGTCGCACTGGAAGCGGTCCGGCTGACGGACTCTTAGATCGTTCTTTCCGGCGCCATGTCGGCGTCGATGATCCTCGCGAGGTCCAGCAGCGTGTGCCCGAGACCGGGCCGCGCAGTGAGCCGCACCGCGAGCGTCCGGCCGCGCGAGGTCGTGGCGACCGGCAGGGTCACTTCGGGATTCGCGGATCTCGTCCACTGTGGACGGCGTCCGGCCGCGGACAGGACGATGTCGGGATGCGGCGACCGCCGTCCGGGACGCCACCGTGATCTCCTGGCGTCGAGATCGCGGATCACGTTGCCGTGCAACGAAAGCAGCGCGGCGACGTCGGCGACGGCGTCGCGGAGCTCGACGTCGGTGATGGAATCCGAGTACGCGCCGATGTCCAGCGCGCGGCGATCGTTCGGGTCCTGCGGCACAGAGTTCCTTTCCACGCACCGGAAGTCGTCCGATGGTGGTCCCCATCACGTTGTTCCGGGGAACAAACATGTTTGGCGGACTGCGCCGAATGGGTGCGCCCATACCACCTTCCGGTCGCACGGCGTGCCTGTGACCGTCGGTCACACCTTTGACGCCGACCGGCGCGCGGGACAGTATCTGGCGACTGATTACCGATGGGTAATGTGGATGTTTCCGTGGTCTCACCAGGAGGACCGTTGCGTCGAGCGTTGAGCCTGATCTTCTTGGCCCTAGGGGTGTTCTCCGTCGCCGGCGCGGTGTTGCTGCCGACCTACGTGAAACCCGAACTCGCCAAGGTGCCGTTGAACCAGGAATCGACGTCGGTCCTCGAAGGCACCGCGTCGAAGGTGCTCGCGGTGAAGAAGGTGGGCGACAAGACCGTCACGGAGATCCGTGACGACGCCAAGCTGAAGGCGACCGCCCACGTGGTGGCGAACTTCGCGCCGCCGGAGATGCAAGAGGGCACGGACGTCGCGGTGTGGCTGATGGCCGTGTCGGTCGTCGACACCAGCGACCAGACCGTGGTCAGCGCGAGCAAGCGCCAGGTCTGTTTCGACCGCCGCACCGCGGAAGGCTATGTGCCGCCGGGGGGCGACCAAGAGGCGAAGTGCTCGGCCAACAGCAGCTTCGTCACCAAACTCAAGGAGAAGGCCGAGAAGGAGAACGAAAAGCCCGAGGAGGTCCAGGAGTACAAGCCGCAGCCCGGCCTGAACTTCAAGTTCCCCTTCGACACCGAGCAGAAGGACTACCAGGTCTACGACGACAACACCGGCCGTCCCGTCCAGGCCCGGTTCAAGGGCGTCGACGAGATCAAGGGTGTCGAGGTCTACAAGTTCGTCCAGGAGATCCCCGACACGAAGATCTCGACGAAGAAGGTGCCGGGCTCGCTCATCGGGGCCACCGGCGATTCCGTCGAAGCCGGCCAGTTCTACAAGGGCACCATCACCAGCTGGATCGAGCCGGTGACGGGTATCCAGGTCAAGCAGGAACAGCAGTCGCACCAGGAACTGCGGTCGGCCGCCAACCCCACCCCCACGGTGGTCTTCGACGGCAAGCTGGAGTTCACCGACGCGACCGTCGACGCGATGGTCAAGCAGGTCGACGAGAACAAGGGCAAGCTGGACTTCATCGGGAGCACCGGGCCGATCGTGCTCGGCGTCGCCGGCGCGGCGTTCCTCGCCCTCGGGGTCTTCCTGTTGGCGAAGCGCCGCCCCACCCCCTCGCGCCACTAACGCTTGCGCAGCACCATCACCAGATTCCACGACGCGATCTCCCGGACACCCGGGACATACGCGATCCACTGGGCCCAGGAGGGGTGGTAGCGCGGGTAGACCTCCTGGAGATCGGCGAGCGGCGCGGCCTTCCCCCACCGGATGGCCGCGCCCGCCGAAAAGGCGAAAAGGCTCTCGCCGAATTTGTTCTTCGGCTCCTTTCCGTTCTTTTCGGCATAACGCCGCCGGGCGTAGTGGCCACCGAGGAAATGCCACGGAGCCGTCTCGTGCCCGCCCCATGGCGAATACCACGGCGTGAACGAGGCGAAAATCGTTCCGCCGGGTTTGGTCACCCGGCACATCTCGGCCAGCATGACCTCGGGTTCAGAAACGTGTTCGAGGACGTTCGACGAATAGCAGACGTCGACGGAATCGGTGCGCACGGGCAGTTTCGTCCCGCTGCCGCGCACCATGTTCTCCCCGGCCTCGCCGCGCGCCGTCAGCTCTCCGACGTCGGGATCTATGCCGAGATACGTGGCTCCGGCGGCACGGAACGCGTCGGAGAAATAGCCGGGACCGCCGCCGACGTCGACGATCGTTCGGCCGTTCAACGGAGTGTGCTGCGCCAATTGCCGGACCGAGTCCTCGGCGAGCACCGAGTAGAAACCGTCCGGATCCGTCTGTTCGGTGAGAAAAGCCCGGAACAACGTCACCGATCTGCGCAAAGTGGCGCGATGAGGCATCGTTGCTGGGGTCACCGACCGATTACCGACCATCGAACCATCGCTTTCCGAGAATGATTCATCTACCGTGTACGCACCGGTAACCTAGCATTGTCGCTAACAGGTTGGGAGAACCACGATGGAAAGGCCACGTGTGCTGCTCGTCAACTGGCGCGACACCGGGCATCCGGAGGGCGGCGGCTCCGAGCGGTACGTCGAGCGGATGGCCGAAGGGCTCGCCAAGGCCGGATACCGGGTGGAGATCCAGTGCGCGGCATACCCGGGAGCGAACGCCGGGGAATGGCGCGACGGCGTCCGCTATCGCCGCCGTGGCAACAAGTTCGGCGTCTACCTCCACGCGCTCCGGGCGATCCGGAAGGCGCACGCCGACCTCGTCGTCGACGTGCAGAACGGGATGCCGTTCTTCGCCAGGCTCGTCGCGGGCTGCCCGGTCCTCGTGCTGGTGCACCACGTCCACAAGGAACAGTGGATCAGCGCGCTCGGCGAGACACTGGGCCGCATCGGCTGGTGGATCGAGTCGAAGCTGGCGCCGTGGCTGTTCCGCCACTGCCGCTACGTCACGGTTTCCGAGATCACCAAGGGCGAACTGGCGGGCCTCGGCATCGAAGGCTCACGCATCACGGTGGTACCCAACGGTTTGGACACTCCCCCGCGCGGCAAGGCCGTCCGGGAGACCGAGCCGACGCTGGTCGCGGTCAGCAGGCTGGTGCCGCACAAACGGATCGAGCACGCGATCGACGTCGTCGCGGAACTGTCCCGGCGCTGGCCGACGCTGAAGCTGGAGGTCGTGGGCCAGGGCCCGTGGGAAGAGGTCTTGCGCAAACACGCCCGCGACAGGGGCGTCGAAGACCGGGTGCGGCTACACGGGTGGGTGGACGAGGACGAGAAACACGAGATCCTGGAACGCTCCTGGCTGCACCTGTGCCCGTCGGTCAAGGAGGGCTGGGGCATCGTCATCATGGAGGCCGCCGCGCACGGCGTTCCGTCGGTGGCCTACCGGGCGGCCGGCGGCGTGGCCGAGTCCATTGTGGAGGGTAAGACGGGTCTACTGGCCGACGACTTCGCCGATTTCACCGCGCAGGTCGACGGGCTGCTCGCCGACCGCGTACGGCGGACCGAGATGGGCCGGGCCGGCGTCACGTGGGCCGGTCTGTTCGACTGGGAGCACAGCGTGAACCGCTTCGAATCACTCGTGCGCGACGTGGCCGGGGTGGCCATCCCCCACCCTCGGGTCCTGACGTCGCAAGGATTCCACGATCCCGTCGGCCAGATCGGCGGTGGCGGCGTCGTCGAAGTCCTTGCGGCGTGCGCGCACGGTGACGGTGCTCGTCTCGCCGACGGTCACCGCGCCGAACGCCACGCCTGAGCGGCCGCTGGCGGCGGGATAGAACGCGATCGAGGTGACCGCGTCCGCCGCCGAGACGACGCCGAGGTTGGAAACGAGATAGGTCGAACCGAGCCTGCCCGCCAGCAGCCGGGTGCCCAGCCGGGCGATCCTGCTGCTGCGGGCGGGGAAATCGGGCTCCGGCGGCTGCGTGGCAAGCAGCGCGCCGACTTCGGCGACCGTGGGTTTCCCGCCGAGCCGCAACCGGAAGAACGCGCTGTCGTGCAAGGGTTCCGGGGCCGCGCCGCCTCGCCACGACGCGCCGACCGCGGCCACGACGCGGGCGGCTTCCTCGCCATGCCGGGCATTCCACGTCTCGGTCAAGTCCGCGGCGGCCGCGGCGAACGCGGACGACCCGAACCGCGAGCGCGGGAGGATCCTGGCGCTGAACACGTCCCCAGGGCCGCTTTCAGACCTCTCCGGGGTGATTCTCGCCGGGGGCGCGAAAAGCGCTTCAGCGAGCCGCTGGAAGGCGGACACGAGAAAGGATCGGTCCGCCGTGCGGGCGCCGATCCCCTTGGCGGCGGACGAAATCGGGACGTCGAGGGCCAGGCCGAGGACGGCGAGCAGGCCGAGACCGTCGAGCGCGCCGTGGTGCGCGGCGATCAGCACGACCGGTTCGTCGATGCCGACGGCGACCCGGAGCAGCGGGGCGCCGCGTTCGTACGCCGCCTCGGCGAACCGATCGCGGATCGCCGGAAGTTCTTCGCTCCGAACGGCTTCGACGTCCGGAGCGGCGCCCAGCCACGGCCGTTCTTCGACCGCGACCGCCAAGCGCATCCGCGCCTTTTCCGGCGTCAGAGCCGAAGACAGCCTCGCTTCCAGGAGGATGCTCCAGGAAACGGTGGGGTCGCCGTAGAGCCCGACGACCCGGCCGGCGTGGTCGGAAGCGAGCTCGGACACCGGCTCAGCGGTTGCCGTAAATGACGTGCTCGGGGCTCGAGTTCGGGTTGAACTGCTCCTTGATCTTCGCCTGCACCTGGGGTGCGGCGTCCGGATCGGCGGAGTTCGTCAGCGCGTAACTCCCCCCTGCGGCCGTTGCGAGCCCGATGATGACGGCGGCGGCCGCGCCGATGAGGGTGCCCAAGACCTACTCCTTCCGCGACAGGGAATTCCTGCGTCGGCTCAATGTACGCACCGGTAACTTGAGGCACAACAGTGCGGCCGCGATCGTCACCAGCGCTACTCCGTTTGCCAGCAGCACGGGGACCGGTGATCGCGTCCCGGTCACGGCGGGCTCACCGGGAGTGCGGTAAAGCGTGAGCCAGTCACCGGACCACACCGGTTCCGCGCCGGTCAGCAACCGCGGATCGACCCGCCCCGGCGTCCCGTGTTCGACGAGGATCCAGCCGATTCCGGCCGCCGACAGGTCTTCCGGCGACTTCGCCGCGCGGACACGGTCCATTCTGGAATCCTCGCCGGCGATCTCCTCGCCTCCGACTCGCAGAGTGTCGTCGACGAGCACGTTCTCGGGGAGTGCGCGTGGCGCCGGGTCCAGCTGGGTCCGGTGGTCGTTCCAGGCGAAACTCCGGAACGTGGACAGCGGCAGCGCGACGACGTCGCCGGGCCGGTCGTCTTCGGCGAGCACCCGGTGGACGGCGTTCCAGTCGTCCGGGTAGCGCACCGCTTCGAGCCTTCCCCAGCCACCCCACGCGAGATCGGGCATGGTGAGCAAGGGAAAGAGCGCGGCGGCCACGACGAGCGCCCCACGCGCCGCCCCGGTCCGCAGACGCGCGGCGGCGGCCTCGACCGCTAGCGCGAAGCCGAGCGCGACCGGAAGCGCCCACCAGGCCACCCATTTCTGCGCGTCCCGCAGCAGCCCCGCGCCGGGCACGTGCCCCATCGCCCAGGACAGCACGGGCTCGCCGAACGGCAAGGTCGCCAGCGAGGCGAGCACGACACCGAGAACCCCCAGCACCAGCAACGCTCTCGCCGGCGGGGTGCCCCACTTCCGCGCCAGCGGGCGGAACCCGGCCAAGGCCACGGCGACCGTGACGAGGATCAGCACCGGCGCCATCGGCGCGCCCCGGCTGCCGGGAACGACGTCGCCGTTCCAGATCCCGCCGAGTCCGAGCACGCTCAGGATGGCCGGGCCCCAGCTTTCCGCGCGGGCGCTGAACGCGGCCACCCCGGCGGGATCGGACAGCGTTCCGCCGTCGTGCAGGAACGTCGGGACGAGCCAGGGCAGGTTGAGCACGACGGCGAGACCGAGAGTGTGGCCCAGTTTTCGCGGGCCGGCCAGGGCGATCGCGGTGAGCGCGGCCAGCACTCCGCCGGGTGGGGTGAGCATCGCGGGGGCGCAGGCGAGGATCAGCCGCGCGAGCGCCCTCGGTTCGTTCCGGCGCAGGGAAAGCGCGGCGCGCACGATCCACGGGAGGCACGCGTAGGTGAGCAGGAGCGGCCAATGCCCGATGAACAACCGCTCCGCGAAATAGGCCGTCCACGCGTAACCTGTGGCGGCGACGACGCGCGTACCGAGTTGCTCCGTCGGGACCAGCCGCGCTGCGCCGTATGCCGCTCCGAAGAGTGCCAGGAACAAGACTGTTTTCTGGACGATGTCGCCGGGAACGAGTGCGGTCGCGAGCGCGATCACGGCGTCGGCGGGGACCGATCGCGGCAGCGCGGAACCGAGGCCGAGCGCGTCCGGGATCAGCGACTGACGCTGGGCGAACACCATGTCGTAGCTCAAGACGAAACCACGTCCGAGCACCGGCAGGAACACCAGCAGCGCCAGCCCCGCCGACACCGCGGCGAGGACGAGACGTTCGCGCCGTGCGTCCAAGTGCCCTTCCCTTTCCGCCTCGTTCGCGGTTATGGTCGCGGAGATTACTCGCCGGTAATGGGAGCTCTGTTGAGCGTAGACGCCGAGGTCGACCAGACCAGGACCGACAAGCGTGTCGCGGCGATCCTCGTCTCGCTCGCGCTGGCCGCGAACAACGCCGGCGCCTACGCGCTGAGCATCGTCGCCGCCCGGCTGCTCGCGCCGAGCGCGTTCGGTGAGCTGAGTTCGCTGCTGGCGGTGCTGGTGATCGGCGTCGTGCCCGCGATGGGGCTGCAAACCGTGGTCGCGCTGCGGGTGGCCCGGCTGCGTTCGTCAAAGGAGTCGC
Source organism: Amycolatopsis sp. WAC 04197 (assembly GCF_003947475.1). Lineage (NCBI taxonomy): Bacteria > Bacillati > Actinomycetota > Actinomycetes > Pseudonocardiales > Pseudonocardiaceae > Amycolatopsis > Amycolatopsis sp. WAC 04197. The sequence continues at coordinate 569,302 of NZ_QHJK01000008.1, forward strand.
AGGACAGCGGGACACTGTTCGCGCTCGGCCTCACGACGAGCGCCGTCGTCGCGACCACCGGGCTGATCCTGGCGCCGGTGCTGGTCTTCGTGCTGCACCTGGATTCGGTGGTGCCCGCGCTGCTGCTCGCCGTCACACTCGGACCGCTCACGCTGCTCGGCCTCTTCCACGGTCTGCTGCAGGGCAGCGACCGGTTCGCGCTGCTGGCCGGACTCATGTCGCTCGAAGGCGCGGGCAAGGTCGGCGGCTCGCTGATCGGCCTGCTGATCGGCGGTGACGCCACCGGTGCGCTGGCAGGCACCGCGATCGGCTCGTACCTGGTGATCTTCTGCGGTTGGGTCCTCTGTGGACGGCCGCGGCCCCGCAAGGCGGGCTGGCACGCGGGCGAGGTCCTGCACGCGGCGCAGGCGATGCTGGCGCTGGTCCTGCTGGTGAACCTCGACCTCGTGCTGGCGCGGCACACCCTCCCCGCTGGAGAAGCAGGTGAATACGCGCTCGGCGCGATCGTCACGAAGATCGCGTACTGGCTCCCCCAAGCCGTCGGTGTCCTGGTACTGCCCCGCTTCGCGAACGGCGACGACCGGCGCCGAATCCTGCCCGCCGCCCTGGCCGTCTGCGCTGCCCTGGACGCCTTCGTGCTGTTGGTTTCTTTTGCTTTCGGATCGCGTCTGCTCTCGTTCATCGGCGGCTCCGGCTACGCCGCCAGCACCATGCCGGTCTGGCCGTTCGCCCTCGCCGGCTCGATGCTCGCGCTGGTGCAGATCCTGCTGTTCTCGCGCCTCGCCGCCGGAGACCGGCGGGTGACCGTGCTGATGTGGACGACCGTGGTGGCGGAGACGGTGCTGGTGACGACTTGGCTGCACTCTTCGGCCGCTCAGGTGGTGACTGTCGCTGCTTGCTGTGCCGGGGGGTTGGCGCTTTCTGGGGCGGTGTTGGAACTGCGGTCGCGGAGGTGAGGGACTCATCCGAGGTGCACGTCGGGTCGCGGACGACGCTGGGCACTGTGGAACGCGGCTCTGAGTTCCTGGAGAACCGCGCCGGGTTCGGTCCGGAGGCGGGACGGCAACGTCTGGAGAACGACGATCCCGGCCGCGGCGTAGCGCGCGTTTCGCGCGAGGGTCGCCCGGAAGTGGTCGCCTTTGGCGTGATAACCACGGGAATCGACTTCCCAGGCGAAGCCGACCTCATCGCACCACCCGTCCGGCTTCGCGACGAACCGGCCTGCCGCGTCGAAGACCTTCACATTCCACTGGAACTCCGGCAACCCCGACCGCTTCCACAGACTCCACGCGTCGGCCTCGGCGACCGAATGCGCGCCGCCCAAGATCGGCGCCAGCGCCCGTAGCAGTCTCCCGTCGAATCGGCACCGCTCGTCGATCTCGACGGCGAGCGCGTGCGGGAGGCAATGACGTTCTTGCACCGCTTCGGCCATCATCGCCACGACCGAGTCCGAATCGGGGGTTCGGCGTGCCGCGTCGATCACCGCGCGCGGCACGGGAGCGGTCGGCACACCAGCTCTGCTCAGCGGCGCGGGCAGCCGCCGCGTCCGTTCGATATGGACGAACCCGGTACTGGCGATCGCTCGTTCGGCCGGTACGAGGACATGCACGTCGTCGGTATCCGGCAGATTCCTCAGCCCGTACCGCCTGAGCGCGGGCACCCCGGTGAGCACCGAACCTTCGCGCGCCAGGAGCAGGCTCGCCTCGATCCGCTGTTCCTCGGTCGGCTCGCCGTTTCCGAGCAGCACGACTCCGGGCAGCAGCCTCCGCCAGACACCGCCGGGCTCGCACCTGCGCCAGATGGTCCTTCTGGGCACGCCGAGCTCTTCGAGTCGCTTGACCGCGGCCACGGCCGGGCCGTTCGTCATCAGTGGGTGCTGTGCCCACTCCCCTCTTCGCACTTGATCAGCTTGAACCCGGCCACCGACAGAACCCGCGGATTCACCTCGTGACCGGTCCGGTGAAGTGGGGGTGTGTGGAAATAGGGACATTCAACGTCCCTATTTCCACACACCCCTCACGTTCTGTCACCTTCAGGTTCGCGGCCCGCGAACCAAGGCACACACATCGCCACCATCGCCGCCGCGGCCAGCAGCAGCGAAGCCTGCGTCACCGGACCGTAAGCCCACTCCTGCCCATGCCCCAGCAGCCGCCCCACCACCGCGACGAGCGTACCCACGACCATCCCGCCGAAAGCGAGATATCGCGGCGCGCGTTCGCTGAACTGGCGGGCCAGCAGGACGGCGATCAGCAGCACGATCGGCAGCATCCCGCCCAGTACGGCCAGCAGTCCGATCAGGACCACCGGCACCACCGGCCCGGAACCGGCTTCCACCGAAATACGACGACGGCGGACCGGCCACAGCGCACCGATCAGCACCAGCAGGATCGCGACCGCCCCGATCAGCAGACCCGACCGGTACTTCCAGTCCGGCGTGAATTCCAGTCGCACCACACCGCCGGAGCCCGCGGGCAGGATCCAAGCCTGCTGCCAGCCGTCGACGCGCGTCTTCACCAGCGGGGTCCCGTTCAGCGAGGCGGTCCAGCCCGCGTTCGCGTTCTCCGGAACGGCCAAAATGGACTCGTCGCCGCCCTCGACGGTGACCGATCGGGAGGTCGCGTCCCACGAGTCCACGGTGACGGCGCGATGCGCGGCGGGCGGAACGGCCCGGCCGGCGGGTTTGAGCCAGAGGTCTTGGACCACGAAGGACTCGGAACGGTCGGTCCGCAGTTCGTGCCCGCCCGCCGCCAGGTCCACGCCGCCCGCCGAATCGGGGCACGCGGACAGCGTCAGCGGCCGGTGCGCGACAAAGTCGGCGAGCGTGCCACGCACCGAGGTGTCGTAGTCGAAGCCGTCCAGGCGGACGTTCGGACCCGATCCGCAGGGCAGGGCGAATTCCGCGGCCGGAGCGGGAAGTTCCGCCCCGGTCAGGGAAAGACTCCCGATCCCGAGCGAGTTCCGGGTCCGCTGGTCGTCGTCGAGGCCGGCGAACGCGATCTTCAGCTGCGAAGTCTCCATGGGCGGGAAAGTCGCCGCGCCGGAAGCGTCGAGTTCGACGGAACGGCTCGACGTGGGCGTGGTCAGTTCCAAGCGCGCGGGAGCACGCGAGTCGGCGGCGACGCGGATTCCGGAGATCGTCTGCGGTTTCGCCCAGTCCAGCGTCATCGTCGGCCGCAGGTCCGTGATGTCGGGCTGCCAGGCGGTCGCGGGATTCCCGTCCACTGCGGCGAACGCGCTCGCGGACGGGTCCCCGCCCAGTTGCGACGTCGCCGAAACCCTTAAGCCCGGAAGCTCCACCGGCACGCGGCCACCGCCCGCCGGCAGCACGGTGCCACCGAATTCGTAGGCACTCTGCGACGTCGTCGAGAACAGCCGCCGGATTCCGTCCGGTTCCTCACCGTCGCGGCCCGCGTTGGGGTCGCAGCGACCGGGCACACACGCGTACCTCGGCTGCTGCCCGCGCGTGAACGCGAACCCCGGCGCCGTTCCCGCCCCGAGGTCGGCGGGGACTTCCAGCGCGCGTTGCGGTTCGACGCCGGGGATCTTCAGGTCCGAGATCCCGACGTTCCCGTCCTGCCTGCCGACCACGAGCGACAGCAACGTGATCCGCACCTTGCGCGTCACCCCCGCCGGAACCGGGTACGTGTGCGCCCCCGCACCGCGGACGACCTGGTGATCGACGGAGCCGTTGTCCGTGGTGATCCGGATCCTGGTCGGCGGCCAGCCGACGCGGATGTCGTCGACCATCGCGAGATCGACCGAGTTCACCAGCCGAGGGGTGTCGAGTTCGACTTCGAGCCACTCCCCGATCGGGCCGGTGAAGCTCGACGAATGCCAGGCGGTACGCGGATCCCCGTCCAGCGCGGCGAACGGCTGGTGGCTCGGATCCGAGCCGCCGAACGCGTCCGCGAACGAAGCCGCCGTCGACGCGGTGACCGAGCGGATGCCCCGGTACGCGGCCACGGTCTGGTGCTGCTCACCCGGGAACGGCAGGACGTCCAGCGCGGCTCGTTGCTGGCGCGGGGATTCCCCGGCGGTCAGGGTCTGGCTCAGGTTGTCCCGCACGCCGCCGACGTTGCGTTCGGCGCGGCGCAGCCCGTCGGTGACCAGCCTCGGCCCGGTCGGGGAACCGCCATCCCCGGTCAGCACCGTCGGCGTGCCGGGTTCGAGCTGCCCGGAGTTCATCAGCGGCAACAGGTTCTCCGGCCCGCCGCTCACCGTCGGAACGTCCTTCGTGGACGTCGCGGTGACGAGCGGCACCGGGCGTTTCACCTCGAAGATCTCCAGCGGCCCGAACTGGGCCGACTTCTCGATCCCCGGCGATCCCGCCAGTCCGGCGCGCAACGTCGTGAAGTCGGGCGCGCCGACCTTGGCGCGGTCGACGTCGCCGCGCAGCAGCAGGAACCGGTAGCCCGACCGCGCGAGCAGCGCCGCGAGCCCGGAATCCCCTCTGCCGTCGGCCAAGGCCGCGTCGACCGAGTCCATCAGGCGGGTATTGCCCTCCGAGCCCAACGGGACCTGGTTGCGCACCGCCCACGGGCTGTCCGCGATGGCCTGCGCCGGTTCGTCCACCGTGCGGCCCCAGTCGTACTCGCCGAACCCGGTCGCGGGCAGCAGCAGCGTGCGCGCCGTCGCGTCGGTCTTGGCGACGTAGCCCATCGCGTCGTACCAATATCCCGGTACTTCGTCCCAACCCGGCCCCGGCCGCAAGGTCAGCAGCCACACCGGCGCGGCCATCGCCACGACCAGAAGGGCGCCCAGCGCGGGTCGCAGATTTCGCCGCAGCGCAGGGGCGGCGCTCGTAATGCCGTGGACGAACGCCAGCATCAACGGCAGCCGCAGCACCGGTTCGAATTTGTGCACGTTCCGCAGCGGCGCGAGCGGACCGTCGAGCAGATGCCGCACAGGTTCCGCCAGCGGGCTGTCGAGCGTCCCGACGTAGCCGACGGTCAGCAGCGTCAGCCCGGTCAGCACGCCGAGCACCAGGAACCGTCGTTCGGGCAGCCCACGCCGCGCGAGGCCGAACAGCCCGACCGCGGCCACCAGCCCGGTCGCCGCCATCAGCACCGGATTGTCGATCAGCGCCCAGCCCGAAGGCCACCACGGCGTGCCCTGCACGACGTAGGCGACCCACTGGTTCGTGCCGCGCAGCACCTCGAACAACGACATCGGCGCCGTGGTGTTCGTCGCGGACTCGATGTAGTCGAGGAACGGCAGGCTGTACTGGCCGAGCAGCACCAGCGGCAGGAACCACCACAGCACCACGCCGACGACGAAGACGAACCACCAGATGACCAGCGCGACGTGCGTACTGCGCCATTTCCGGGTCAGCAGCCACAATCCCGGAAGCACGAGCGCCATCACGACCATCGCGCCGTTGATCCCGCCCATGCACAACACGGCGAGCGCGGACAGCCCGGCGGCACGGCGCGGCGAGCCGATGCGATCGGCGAGGATCAACGGCAGCAGCACCCACGGGAGCAGGACGGCGGGCAGCATTTCCGAGGACAGCGAACCGATTTCGGTGACCATCCTCGGCGCGAGGGCGTAACCCACTGCTCCGATCAGCCGAGTCCGTTCGTTCCCAATTTTCAGCGCGCGGGCCACGAGCAGGGCGCCGCCGAACGCGACCGAGAGCAGGATCGCGCACCACAACCGCTGCGCGATCCACACCGGCATCCCGACGGCTTGGCACACCGCGAAGAACGGCCCCATCGGGAACAGGTAGCCGTAGGCCTGGTTCTGCAGCTCCCCCGCCGTCGCCTGGGGATTCCACAGGTGCAGCGCCCGGCCGAGGAAGGCCAGCGGATCCACCGCGAGGTCGAGTTTCGTGTCGAAGGTCGTCCTGCCGGGACGCTGCACAAAGGACAGCACGGTGAGTGCCAGCACGATCCACGTGCTCGGCCTCTTCACGAGCGCGCCGGGGGTTACCATCCGGTAGATACTAGGCGGAAACGTGGCTACTATGCGCCCTATGACAGACGGTTTCGAAGAAGCGTGGTCGCTCGCCGAACCCGTCAAGGGCTGGATGACGCGGGATCAAGGCCTCGCCCTGTGGAACGCCGCGTGCCGGCTGGACAAAGGCGATCTCATCGTGGAGATCGGCAGCCACCAGGGCCGCTCGACGATCGTGCTCGCGAGCGCCGCCCGCACGGTCGGGGCGCGGGTGGTCGCGGTCGACCCGTTCGTCGACGGCCGGTTGTTCGGCGGATCGCCAACACGCCAACGGTTCGAGGCGAACCTGAGAAAGGCAGGCGTCGAGGACGTCGTCGAGCTCGTGGCGGAGTACAGCACGAAGCTCCGTCCACGCTGGGACCGCCCGATCCAGTTGCTCTACATCGACGGCAAACACGACTACTGGACCTACACCGACGACCTGCGCTGGTCGGCGAACCTGGCCGACGGTGGGGAAATCCTGGTCCACGACTGCTTTTCCTCGATCGGCGTCACCCTGGGCACGATCGCGAAAGTCCTCTTCGGACGGCGGTACACCTACCTCGACCGCGCGACGTCGCTGGCCCGGTTCCGGCTCACCCCGCCGTCGGCGAGGGACAGACTGCGTGTGCTCGCGCAGCTGCCGTGGTTCGTACGCAACGTCGGGATCAAGATCCTGCTGCGGCTGCGCCTGGCTCCCGTCGCGAAGATCTTCGGCCACGACAGCCCGTACGACCCCTACTGAGTGAGCGGTCTGCCGACGTCGACCTTGGCGAGGCAGACGGGAGCACCCTTGGCGGACAACTGGAAGCCGACCTTGTCGAACAGGCCCTCGATCGGCAGGTACATCGTGTGCAGGCCGGGCTGGAACCATACCGGCACGCGGGTTCCGTCGCGATCCACGAACCCTTCGCCGCCGTCCGAGGTGAAGTAGTCGATCCGGAGCAAGTACCGGCCGAGAACGGGCGTGTCCAAGGGAACCCGGACCAGTTGCTCGCCGACGGTGTAGCCACAGCCCGCCACCGGACCGGGCAGGCCGCGGGAAACCGGTTCCACGCCGGTGATCGTCCTCGCGGTACCAGAATCGTCCAAAAGGGACATACGACTGGTCGGCTGATCGAACTGGAACCCGGGGATCAGGCCGACCACCCGGGAGGCGCGGGCATTCTCGCCGAACCAGCCGTGCAGGACGTCGTTCGGTACGGCCGTGTCGAACAGGACGAGGTCGGGGTCGCGTTCGATCGAAGCGCGCGCGTTGGCGAGGAAATCCCGGGAATGTTCGAACCGTAGTCCGGGCGCCAGCCGGGAGAAACCCACGGCGGAACTCGCGATCAAGGCGAGACACAACGCCAGGGCGATCGGGCGTTTCGCCGAGGACGGCACGGGATCCGACGACCGGTCGAGCGGTTTGGGTTCCAGGAAGGCGAAAGCGAGACACAGCGCGACGACGAGTGCCAGATCGGCGACGTAGCGGGGATCGCTGCCCAGTTCCGGGCCGACCTCGGTGAGCCTGGTGGCCGCCGAAAGCCCGATGTCCGCCACGAACACCAGGCCCAGCAGGATCCACGCCTTCCGGGCCCGGAGCCCGCCGACGCGGATCCCGAGGGCCAGCACCGCGACGGCCAAGAGCAGCACCACGATCCGCACCACCACGGGGGAAGCGGCGAACGTCGCGCCGGGGCCCGGACCCGACCACGGTCCGCCGACCATCCCGGGGATCAGGGCATCGCCGAGCATCCGGCCCGTCATGTCCGCGACCGTGCCGACGGTGACCGGACCGCCGCCTTGCCCGACCTGACTCGTGGTCAACGCCAGGAAAACGGCGGCGTAGCCCGCGAGGACGGCGACGAGGACACCCATCAGGACGAGGTGGCGGCGCAAGGAAATCCCGAGCAGGACAGTGATCCCGGCGATCAGCACCGGGATGAACACCGCCTTTTCGTAGAACGCGAGCCCGAAGACGGTCCAGGCCACGGTGGCGATCGCCCAGCGGCCGCCGTCGGCGAGATACCGCACGTGCGCGTGCAGTGCGGCGGTGGCGGCCAGCAGCACGGGCGCGATCTGGATGGCGTACGCCCACCACAGCGTCGGTACGAGCAGCAAGGTCGACGTCGTGAACATCGTGAACGGGACGAGAATCCCCCACCGGCGCCCGAAACAGCGCACCAGTACCGCCCACAGCAGCACCGACGCCGCCGCTTGCATCAGCAGGACCGGTGCCATCAACACGGCGAAGTTCAGCGGGGCCCACGCGGTCAGCACGTCGGCGAGCAGGAAGCCGCCGGGCGCGAGATGGCCGTGGTAGTCCTGGAAAAAGTAGCCGAAGTCGAACGGGCCCGCCTTCGCGGCGTGGTAAGTGATGACGAAGTCGTCCTGCGCGAGGCTGCCGCGCAGCGCGGCCCACACGTGCAGGACGAACGGGACCGCGCCGGCCGCGAACGCGGCGAGCGCGACCGGCGAAGGTCTTTTCCCCCGGAGAGCCACGGATCGCCTCAATTCTTGCAGGTCGGCGGCTGGCACATGATCTTGCTCAGCGCCTGGTAGAAGACGTCCGAGATCTTCCTCGGATCGGGGGTGGTGAACGATTCTCCGCCGGTGGCGGTGGAAACCTGCCGCAGTTCGGACGCGTCGATATCCGGCCCGATACCGATCCCGATGACCGGCAACGGTTTCCGCGGATCCTGCAGTTTCCCCAGTTCCTCCAGCAGCCGGGGCAGCCCGATCGTCTCGCTGTCCTCGTTGCGCCCGTCGGTGAGCACGACGACGAGGTTGATCCGGCCGGGTTTCCAGTTCTGCCTGGCGTTCTGATACGCGGCGAGGATCGAATCGTAGAGCCCGGTCGCGCCACCGGCTTTCGGTCGCACGGCTTGGAGTTGCGCGACACCGCCCGAGGCCTTCTGCTCGGCGATCGTCTTCATCGGCAACAGGACACGATGATCCTTGTCACCGTCCAATTTGGTCGAGAACAGCCACAAACCCAGTTCTGTCGTGGGTTTGAACAGGCCGAGCCCCTGCGTCGCGGCCTGCAGGGTGAGGTCCATCCGGCTCTTACCCGTGCCCGGCACGGCCGCGGCCATCGAACCGGAGACGTCGAGCAGCACCTGGACCCGGGCGCTCAGGTTCGTCCCCGCCCATGCCTGCAGCACGGCGTACAGGTCCGCGACCGGCGGGGCTCCCGGCGGGAGCGGCGCCGGATCGGTCCGGCTGTCCCGCGCCCGCGGCACCGCGAACTGACCGTTGGGCGCCCGGAATCCCGCGTCGGCGAAGATACCGCCGGCGAGCGGGTCGAGCAGCAGCCGCAGGAAGCGTTCCGCCGCGGTCCTCGACGCTTCGGACGCCTTGGGCAGCACGACATACGGGTAGTCGAACCCCTGCACCGGGACGCCCGGGTACGCCGCCACCAGGTTCCGCGCGAGGACGGATTGTTCGGTCGTGGGAAAGGCGGCCGGGAACCGATCCGGCGCCGGGTTCAGTTTCCGCATTGTGGCGGTGAACGCCGCGGCCGGGTCGGGCTCCTTCTCGGTCAGCTTCCGCAGCGCGAGCAACGTGCCGACGCCGAGCGGATCGCGCGCCGGATCCGGGATCCCGATCGGTGCGCCGTCGAGGATCTCCTGCCACGAGGGGGTTTTCCCCGGCCAGCCGAACCGCCGCGCGGTCTCGTCGGGAAGTCCCAGTACCACCGGGGAATTCGCCACCGACTGACCGGATTCCGGGAGGTTCCACGCACCGGCGTCCCTGGCCTGCGACAACATCGTGCTCGACTCGGGGATCCAGACGTCGGGCCCGCCGGAGGCGGTGGTGCCGAGCAGGTCGGCGGTCTTGGCCGACTCGCTCGCGGTCACGTTGACACTGAAGCATTCTTCCTGCGGCACGGTCTTCGCGAGCCGCGTGAGCACCGGCGCCACGTCGGGCGCCGCGGTGATCTCGACCGGCGTCAGCGCGTCACATCCGTTGCCCGCCAACCGGGCCCGCAGGTAGTCGACGCCCCACCAAGCGCCGAGCGCGATCACCAGCAACAGGCTCAAGACGACGACGGGCGCGTTGAACCGCCCGGCACGCCTCGGGCCGTCCTGCATGTGCGTGCCTCCGAGGTGCGGGGTGAGGACCTGGGATGTTGCCCAATCCGCCCGCGAACGTCAACCCTCGGGTAACTTAGCGCCTCCCGTTGCGGCAAACGGCCTAACGAAACCCGTGACTCACGTGATCAGAGTCGTAACTCGCGTGATTGGAGGCGTAACTCGTGAGTTACGCCTGGAATCACGCGAGTTGCGCCTCCAAACACGCGAGATCGGCCTAGCCGAAGTACCGTCCGGCGCCGATGTGGGCGCCGACGGACTGCCACCAGCCCGCGTCGCCGGTCGAATCGATGCCGTCCGCGATCACCGTCACGCCCGCCATGTTCGCGGTGTCGATGAGGTTCCGCAGCGTGCGTTCCGCGAGCGGTTCCGTCCGCCGCTCCACCAGCCGGGGAGCGATCCGGACCGTCCGCACGGGCACGTCGACCAGGCAGACGACGTCGCCGCCCGCGCCGAAGCCCTGCAGTTCCGCGTCCACGCCGATCTCGGCGAGGAGGTGCAGATTGTCGACCGTCTCGCCCGCATCCGAGAGCACGGCCTCGGTGGGAAAGCCCAGCCGGAGCCGTGACGGCCCGAGGCCGGTCGCGGCCAGGATGGTCCGCACCGACCCGACGAGATCCGGATCGGCGGCCTGATGCGGGGTCAGCCCCACGACCATCGGGAGCCTGTCGTCCGATTCCTCGCAGGCGGTGCGGATGAGCCATTCGCCGAGCGGCACGATCAGGCCGGTCTCGTCGGCGAAGCGGACGCAGGTGTCGTGCCCGATCCGGCCGTGACGCGGATGGTTCCACGCGAGCCTCGCCTCGATACCCGCCGGCGTGCTGTCCGCGAGCCACGTCAGCGGCCGGAAGCCGACCTCGATCTCACCGGTCTCCCAGGCACCCGCCATGGAGACGGCGAGGCCGAACTCGTGCCGCTCCCGGCTGTCGAGCACGGAATCGGACAGCGCCCATTGCCGGTAGCCGTTGGCCTGCGCCCGCCGCAGCGTCATGTCCGAGACGCGCAGCAGTTCGTTCGGCGCGATGTCCCTCGGCGGCCGGTGCACGACGCCGACACAGGCCGAAACCGCGACGCCGCTGCCGCTCTCGAGATAGACCGGCTCGGACAGCTCCTGGTTGATCATGCCGATGACGGTGGCGACGTCCGGGCTGGTCGCGGTGTTCTGGATGAGGATGCCGAATTCGTCGCCGCCGATCCTGGCGACGAGCGCGTCCTCGCCGCCGACGACGGCCCGCAGCTTCGCGGCGACGTTCTTCAGCAGATCGTCGCTCTGCTTCTGGCCGAGACCGCCCGCGATCAGCGAGAACCCGTCCAGGTCGAGGTGGTAGACCGTGACGCCGAAGGACGGGTCGGCGTGCCGCAACGCCTTCTCCAGGCGGGTGCCGAAGCACTGCCGGTTCGGCAGGCCGGTGAGCGGGTCGTGCAGAGCCTGACGGCTGAGCTGCCGCTGCAGCAGCGAGACGTCCGTGTCGCCGTCGACCAGGGTGATCAGCTGCTGGGCCTCACCGGCCGGATCGCGGATGACGGCGCCGGTGAACGCGGCCCACGGCGGTTCCTCGTCCTCGGTCACGAGTCTTCGCGACAGCTCCAGCCGCTGGCTCTCGCCTTCGAGCAGCTTCCGGTAGCCCTCACGCAGGCCGTCGGCGTCGTCCGGGTGCACGAGGTCGTAGAGGTTGAGCCCGCTCAGATCCGCGACGGGCCGGTTCAGCATTTCGGCGAACGCCGGGTTCACCCGCTGGACGCGGCCGTCGACCCTGGTGACGGCCACGCCGGTCGCGGAGCCGGTGAACAGCTGCTCGAAACGCGCCTGGGTCAGCACCAGCTCACGCCGCGTCTCGCGTTCGAGCGTAACCAGTGTGCGGCTCAGATCCTCTTGCTGCGTCTGGATGCTCTCGCGCAACGCCTCGCCGTAGCCGGACGCGAGCGCGCCGAGCACCTGCAACACCCGTTCGGGGAGCGACTTCACGCCCCGCAACTCCGGTTCGTGCAAAAGCCCCTTGCCGAGTACGTCCATCGTGCGACGCAGGCTGTCCGGCCCGACGCACCTGAGCGCGACGAGCCGCGCGCCGGCCTCGGTGGCCTGCGCGGGCTCGGCGTCGCCGCTCAGCACCGCGTCGAAGACCTCGTCCAGCAGAGCGGCGAAATGCTCTTCGATCTGGGCGTGGGTATACGGAAGATACGCCGTACCGGTGACCAGGTAGGCCCACTTGCGGGCCAGCGTGGCGCGGGTCGGCGCGGCGTTCTTCCGCTTCGGTGCCGCGGAGGATGAAGTTGGCTTCGGGGCGTCCGGCGATACGGGGAACTCATCGCCGTCCGGAAGTGGGGCAGTCACGTCCGCCGGTCCTGGGGTCGCTTTCGTATTCCGTGGTGGAGGAACATCCTCCACGATTCTGAAGCCGTACTCACGGTTTGACGGTCACCCAATCGGGTGGTGACCCTACGGTACTGCAACACCGACCTTTTCCCTCAGCCAATCGCGGGTGGCGTCCCGATACTGGGACGCGTTGCGATGTAACGCCAGCGAATGTCCGGCACCGGACAGAACATACGTGGAAAGCTCGGCCTCGGGCCGGTAGAACGGCGCTTCCGCCGGACGCAGCGACTCGGCGCTCGAACAGTCGCGTAGCGAGAAAAGGCCACAGAACAGGATGTCCTCCGACCCGACGGCCTGGAGTACGGGAACCCGGATCGCTTTCGTCGCGGGCAACACGATGCCGAACACGGCGACCGTCCCCATTCCCGGGACCGAAACCTGATCCTTGGTCGCCTCGTCCGCCTCGATGACCCGGGGGTCGGTATTTTCCGTCGCGTAGAACAGTCCGGCACGCGCTCCCGGTTTCGTCGTGAAATAGAGCGGATCGCTGCCCAGTGAACCGAGTCGTCCATCGGTGAACGCGGGCTGAAGGCCGAAAAGCACCCCGAACGTCAGCGCGGGAACCGACGGCAGATGCGTCATTCCGGTGAGGATCACGCCGTCGACGTCCTGATACGTCGAGGCCTCGGCCGCGACGATCCCCGAACCGACCGAATGCCCGACGATGACGACCTTCTCGAAAGGCGTGCCGCCGACCCGTCCCGCGCGGAGGTGACCGACCACCTCGTGCATCGACCGCGCCAGCACCGGCAGCAGGAGCGGAAGGCTCAACGGTTTGCTGCTCCCGCCCGAACCGAGCTGGTCCGCGGCGAACGTCGCGTAGCCGTGTTTGGCCATGTCCCGCTGGTAGGAATAGCGATCCGGGTCGTAGGGCAGGTCCCAGTAGGCGCTGTTGTAGGTGCCGCCGTGCACCAGCAGCTGGACAGCTTCGGGCGCCGGCCCCTCGGGCAGGCAGAACCGGCCGTGCACCGTGGCGGGTTCGCCGAGCGGGCCGGTGACCGGCAGATCCAGATCGGAACAGCGGACGTCGACGGCCTCGGCCGGGGCCGCGACCAGGAAACCGCCGAGGAGCACGCAGCAGGTGGCCACCGCCGTGGCCAGTTTGAGCGGCATTCTCACAGAACCCTCTCCGGAATCGGGACGCTCGGAAGGAGCATGAACCCTACACCTGGTGATCGAACGTTCACCGTCAGCCTCGGGTTCGCGGACGCGCGATCATCGGCAACCGGTTCGGCTGCATCGTCGCTTTGATCTTGGGGAACACCTTCACCCCCGGCACCGGTTCCAGCCGCCACCGCGCGCCGATCGTCGCCGCCACCAACGCGATCTCCGTGGGAGCGAACTGATGTCCGGGGCACAGCCGGGCACCGGCGCCGAACGGGATGAACGCGCCCTTCGGCACCTCGGCGGCACGCTCGGGTTCCCAGCGATCCGGGTCGAATCGTTCGGGATCGGGGAACCAGCGCGGATCGCGATGCACCGTGTGCTGGCTGACCGCGACCTCGGTACCGGCGGGGAGGCGCACGCCGCCGAGTTCGACGTCCTCCCGCGCCCGGCGCATCAGGATCACCGGCGGCGTCCGGCGGACGACCTCGTTGATGATCCGCTGCGTGTAGACCAACCGCGGCAGGTGTTCGAACCGCGCGGGCCCGTCCGCCAGCACCTCGTCGACCTCGGCGTGGAAGCGGCGCTCGATATCCGGCCTCGCCCCGATCTCGTGGAAGAACCACGCGAGCGCGACGGCCGTGGTCTCGGCGCCGGTGGTGAGGATCGTGATGACCTCGTCCTCCACCTGCCGGTCGGTCATCTTCTCGCCGGTCTCGTCGTCCGCGGCCAGCAACAGCATCGACAGCAGATCGCCCTGATCGCCGCCCTTCTCGCGCGCTTTGAGGACGGCGTCGCCGATGACCCGCCGCAGCCGTGCGGCCGCCGCGTCGAACTCGCGGTTCGCCGGGATCGGCAGGCGTTCCACGAACTTCGGCGAGAACGCCCGGACCATCACGTACTTCAACATGATCGGGATCGACCGCTGGATCTCGGTGAGCGCGTCGTCGCCGAGTTCGGTGGAGAACAGCGTGCGCCCGGAGATGGTCAGCGCGAGGTCCTGCATACGCCGGTCGAATTCGACGACCTCGCCCGGTTTCCACGAGTCGGCAAGGTCTACGGCGAGCTTCGTCATCGTCGTCTCGGCGTAGAGCGCGATCCGGCTTCGCTGGAAAGCGGGCAGCATCATCCGTCGTTGCCGCTGGTTGAAGGCACCGTTGGAAGTCGCGAGGCCGTCGCCGAACAACGGCCGCATCTTGTCGAACACGATGCCTTTGTCGAACTTCCCCGCGTCGATGGCGAGCAACCGCCACGCCAGCTCCGGCGTCGTGACCAGATAGACCGGCATCGGACCGAAGTCGAGCCGCACGACGTCGCCGTGCGAACTCAGTGAGGACAACAGTTTCAGCGGGTCACGGAGCATCGGCACGGTATGCCCCAGTACCGGCCACCGGCCCGGTGCGACGGCGACGTCCGGAGGTGCTGCCATCGTGCTCGTCTCCCGATGCCTGGACGGTGAACCCGGCCACCTTAGGGCCGCGAGGCCGCGGCGAGGCTTCCGCCGCCGCACATCCACACGATCGGACGATGGCAGCCCGGTCCCGCCAGACCGCTAGACTCCTGTGCCCCAACGGATCCCAACCGAACGGCGGCGACGACGGTGACTTCGAACCTGAGCTGGGTGCCTCCCGAGGTCGACACGACCGTGCCGAATCCCGCCCGGGTCTACGACTACTGGCTCAACGGCGACCACAACTTCCAGGCCGACCGTGAGCTGGGCGAACAGATCCTCAAGATCATGCCGGGTATCCGCGACGCGGCCCGGCTCAACCGCGCCTTCCTGCGGCGTGCCGCGCTGCACATGGTGGAGGCGGGGGTGCGGCAGTTCCTCGACATCGGCTCCGGTATCCCGACCGTCGGCAACCTCCACGAGATCGTCCAGGGGATCGACCCGTCCTGCCGGGTGGTCTACGTCGACCGAGAGTCGGTCGCCGTGGCACACGCCAAACTGCTGCTGCGCGGTAACGACCGGTGCGCGGCGATCCAGGCCGACCTCCGCGACGCCAACGACATCCTCGACGCGCCCGAGACCAGGGAACTGCTCGACCTCGACCAGCCGATCGGCCTGTTCATGTTGCTGCTGCTGCATTTCGTGCCGGATTCGTGGGAGCCGCACGCCATCCTGGCCCGCTATCGGGAGCGGATGGCCTCCGGCAGCTTCCTGGCGATCTCGCACGTCGCCGCCGACGCGAACTCGAGCGGCCTCGACGAGGCCATCGAGGCGTACAAGAGCACCCAGAACGACCCCATCCCCCGGACCCACGACCAGGTGCTTTCGTTCTTCGAGGGGTTCGACGTCATCGAGCCCGGCGTCGTCGGCTGCGCGATGTGGAACCCCCAGGGCGCCGGTGACATGTCCGAAGACCCGGAGATCAACTCGCTGCCGTACGCCGGGGTGGGCCGGAAACCCTGAGCCCAGGATGTCAGGAAAGGGTCGTTCAGGACATATTTCGTCCTGAACGACCCTTTCCTGACGTTTCCCCTCGCCTCCCCCGGCTCAGGGCAGCACGTCGGTCACGGTGTCCTTGATGACCTGCCACTTACCGTGCTCGCGCACCAGCGTCAGGCTGATCGTGTAGTGCCGGTTGATGTTCTGCGACGGCACCTTGTAGTACGCGTCGAGGATCGCGTAGCCCATCTTGCAGTCCTCGACGACGGTGTGGGTCACCGTCCACGGCATGCTCCACTCGTACGGGAGCTTGAACTGCACGTCGACCACCGGCTCCACATTGGCCTCGTAGCCGATGAACAGCTGCCCCTTGCGCCCGACGGTCACCATGTTCTGGTGGATGATCGCCCGGTAGCGGGCCTCGTCGCGTTTGTTGTAGCTGTCCATGTCCTCCCAGACCGCGCGGTCGAACGAGCGCTGGCACGCCTGCCGCTCCGACTCGGCCTGCTGCTCTCCCGCCGCCGCCGCGGCGGGCACACCGATTCCCGCCGCGGCCACGACCAGCCCGGCCAACGCCGCGTAATAGCGCTTGCGCATGGGATTCTCCTCATCACGTCCCGTAATCCGTCCAAGAGAAGGCTCGCCGGACGGCGCATCACAGCTGCATCACTTCCGCACCGGCCCGGGCGCGTGGCCGGTTAACCTCGCGGAAGGGGGTGCGATGGAGTTCCGGATCTTGGGGCCGGTGCAGTGCCGGAGCGGGGCACGGCCGGTGAAACTGGCCGGTCCGCGGCAGGAGCGGATCCTCGCCGCGCTGCTGCTCGGCGCCGATCGCGTCATCTCGGTCTCGCGGCTGGTGGACGTCGTCTGGGACGAGGATCCGCCCGCCACCGCCACCCGCCAGATCCGCAACCTCACCACCGCGTTGAAGCGCACGCTCGTCGCCGAGGGCGCCGCCGACGACGTCCTGACCGCCGAAGGGCCCGGCTTCGTCCTGCGTCCGAGCTCCTTCGACCTGCGTTCGTTCGAGGAGCACGTCTCGCGTGGGGAGTTCCGCGAAGCTCTCGCGTGCTGGAGCGGACCGGCTCTGTCCGGTGTGGACAGTGCGGCTTTGCGAGGCGAAGCCGAGGAACTCGACGAGCGTCGTCTATCCGTTGTGGAACGTTGCCTCGACGAAGAGATCTCCGCCGGGGAAGACTCCGTCGCGGAGCTGACGGCCTTGGTCGCCGAACACCCGCTCCGGGAACCGTTCGCCGGCTTGCTCATGCGCGCGCTGCACCAGCAGGGCCGGCAGGCCGACGCGCTGAACGTCTACCGGCAGGCGCGGACGCGACTGGTGGAGGAGCTCGGGATCGATCCGGGCCCGAAGCTGCGCGAACTCTACGAGCGGATCCTGCGCGACGAGCCGGAATACGGCAAGACCCGCTGCTTCCTCCCTTACGACGTCCCGGATTTCACCGGACGCGAGGCCGAGATCCGCCGTCTGCTCGACGCCGTCCGGCTCGGCCGCCCGGTCGTCGTCGACGGGATGGCCGGTGTCGGCAAGACGTCGCTCGCCGTCCACGCCGCCCATCGGCTCGCCGCCGATTTCCCCGACGGGCAGCTGTTCGTGGATCTGCACGGCCACTCCCCCGCCCGCGAACCGCTTCCGCCCGAGGCCGCGCTCGAAGCCCTGCTCGGGCAGCTGGACGTCCCGGCTTCGCGGCTTCCCGGCGGTGTCGACCGGCGGGCCGAGCTGTGGCGGACCAGGACGGCGGGCCGGTCGCTGCTCGTGGTGCTCGACAACGCCGCGAGCGCGGAACAGCTGCGACCGCTGGTGCCGGGTTCGGCGACGGTCGCCCTCCTGGTCACCGGGAGGCGCCGCCTCGCCGCGGTCGACGGCGCCGCGTCGATCAGTCTCGAAGTGCTGCCGGACGAGGAGGCGGGTGCCCTGTTCGCGGCGGCGTCCGGGCGACCGGACACGGGGGTGGCCGCGTTGTGCGGCAACCTTCCGCTGGCGATCCGCATCGCCGCCGCCCGGCTGCAGAATCGTCCACAATGGACCGTGCAGACGTTGGCCGAGCGGCTGGGCTCCGAACACGACCGACTGGCCGAACTGAAGGTCGCCGGACGCGACGTGGCCGCGGCCTTCGCACTGTCCTATCGGGAACTCGATACCGCGCAACAGCGCATGTTCCGTTTGCTGGGGCGCAATCCCGGTGCCGACATCGGCGTGCCCGCGGCCGCCGCGCTGGCCGGTGTCGGGGAGCGCGAGGCCGAACGCCTGCTGGAGGACCTGCTCGACGCCCACCTGGTCAGGCAGCCGGCGCTGGGCCGTTACGCGTTCCACGACCTGATCGCCGAGCACGCCCGCAATGCCGCCCGCGATGAGGAATCCGGCCCTGCCGTGCGTCGGCTCCTCGATCACTACCGCGACGGAGGCGGCCCCGACTGGTACCGGACGGAACGGGCGAACCTCGTCGCGGTGACCCGGCACGCGCTCGACACCGGTCTGGACGAGTACGCCTGGCGGATCGCTGTGGACACCGCGGACCACCTCCGGGAAAGCGGGCATCTCGACGAACTGCTCGCCGTGGCACGGACGGGGATCACCGCCGCCCGCCGGATCGGTGACCCGCGAGCGATCCAGCTGAGCCTGGCGAGCCTCACCCTGGCGTTCTGGGAGAACGGGCGGCTCACCGAGGGAATGGACTGCGCCCTCGAACGGCTGGACGTCGTCCGCGCGTCCGGCGATCGCGGGGCCGAGGCGATCGCGCTGTCCAGGGCGGGCGCGCTGCACGGCATGCTCGGCCGCTACCCCGAGGCGATCCGGTTCTACCGGGACGGCCTGGCCGTCGTCGGCGAGACCGGCGCCGCCACACTGTGGACCAATCTCAGCAACGCCCAGGAAGTCCTCGGCAGGCTGGACGACGCGCTGGCCTCCGCCCGGCGGGCGGTGGACCTGCGTGAGGACGAACGCGGCGTGATCCTGAGTTCGGCCCAGCTCGGCCTCGTCCTGTCCCGGCTCGGCCGTTTCGGCGAGGCCTTCGAGGTGATCGAACGGTCGATCACCGCCTCGCGGGATCTCGGCTACCTGTTCGGCGAGGCGTGGAGCCGGATCGACCTCGCCGACGCCCTGTTGCTCGCCGATCGCCCTGGCGACGCTCGCGAGCAGGCCGAACGCGCGTGCGCGATTCTCACGCGGCTCAACCATCCGTTGCTGCTGGCGATGGCGGCCAACAGCCTGGGCACCGCCTGCCTCGCGCTCGGCGAGACGGAGACGGGCCTCAGGCGGCATCGGCTCGCGCTCGAAACGGCGAAGCGGATCGGCTACCGGTTGCAGGAAGCCCGCGCGCTGGCCGGATTGGGACAGGTCGCAGCCGCGCGGGAGCACTACGCCGCGATGGGCCTGCCCACGGAACCCACCAGCAGGGAGACCATGGCGAGCGCCGCCGTACTCCACAGCAACAGCACGACACCCGCGCCCTCGACGACCAAGCCGCCGACGAAAGCGCCGAGGGCTATCGAACCGGTGAACACGCCGACGTAGAGACCGGTGACGTGCTCGACGCGATCCGGTGCGAGGGCGGTCATCCACAGTTGCCCGCCGACCGACAGTCCGCCGTAGGCCATCCCCCACAGGGCGATCGCGACCCCGGCGATGAGCGCGGAGGCACCGAAAAGCGCCAGAAGCCCAAGGGAGACGGCGATCCCGGCCGCCAGCAGCAGCACGGTCGCCCGCGGCCTGCGCCTGGCCGCGGCTCCGGCCACGAAGTTGCCGATCAGCCCGAAAACGCCGTAGACGAGCAACAGCGACGCGATCGAGCCCGCCGGCATCCGCGGCAGTTCTTCGAGGACCGGACGCACGTAGGTGTACGCGGCGAAATGCGCGGTCACCAGCAGAACCACCACGGCGAGGCCGGTGAGCACGGCGGGACGGAACAACGAGCGGCGCTGTCCGGCTCCGGTCTCTTCGACGACCGCGGGACGGCGCAGCTCGGGCAAGGCCAGCAGCAAGGCGGGGACGAGCAGCGACGCGCACACCGCGAGCGACCAGAAGGCCGCACGCCAGCCGAAAGCGTTGCCCACGAACGTGCCCAACGGCACTCCGAGCACCGAGGCGGCGGCGACGCCTCCGACGGTGAAGGAAACCGCCAGTGCGCTGTCGCGAGCCGCGACCACCCTGATGGCGACGGCCGAAGCCATCCCCCAGACGGCGCCCATGCCGACCCCGAGCACGATCCGCGCGACCATGAGCGGCCCGAAATCGACGGCGATCGCGGTCAGCCCGTTTCCGATGGCCAGCACCGCCACGGCCGCGGCCAGCACCCGGCGCCGGTCGAGATCCCCGAGCAGCCGCGGCACCACGGGAGCGGTGACCGCCGAAACCAGACCGGTGACGGTCAGGCTGAGCCCGGTCGCCCCCGCGGAGATGCCGAGACCGTCCGCCATCGGGGTGAGCATCCCGACCGGCAGCATCTCGGCGGTCACCACAAGGAACGTGCTCAGCGTCAGCACGCCGACGGCGGCCCACCGAGACAGGACCGGATCCGGATGAGAGACAGAGGAACTCATGCCGTCCAGCCCATCACCGCGCGGCACCGGCGAACAACGACGTCTTCCTCATCGATCGATGAGGAAAGCTCATCGATCCGGTGTTATCTTCCGGGAATGCACCAGGCGCATCTGCAGCAGATCGAATGCCTGCTCACGCTGGCGGAGGAGCTGCATTTCGGGCGTACGGCGGAGCGGCTCGGCTACTCGCAATCGCGAGTGAGCCAGCTCATCGCCACGTTGGAGACGAAGGTCGGCGCGCGGCTGGTCGAGCGCACCAGCCGCAAGGTCGGGCTCACCCGCGCCGGCGCGCAGTTCGTCAAAGAGATCCGGCCCGCCTATCGCACGCTGCTCCGCACCTTCGAACGCGCGCGTGAGCGGGCGATGCGCGGCGCCGTCGAAGAACTGCGGGTCGGGTTCACCGGCATGGTCTACGAGGAGGTCACTTCGATCTTCCGCGCGCTACGCGAGCGGCACGGCGTGGCCGTGCACACCCACGACGTCCCGCTCGGCTCACCGTTCACCGCCGTACTCGACGGCGAGATCGACGCCGTCATCGCCGAACTCCCGGTCCACGAAAGCGAGCTCACGGTCGGCTTCCGGTTCCCGCCGCAAGACCAGTACGTGATGGTCGGAGCCGATCACCCCGTCGCGGAGCGCGAGTCGATCGATGAGGAGGATCTCGCGAAACTCGACCTGCTCCACCGTGCCGGTGACGGCCCCGGCTACTGGAAGGCCGCGCGCACTCCGCCCGCCACTCCGTCGGGCACGCCGATTCCCTCGACGGCGGGGATCACGACCGTCCAGCAGGGAATGGCGCTGGCGGCGTCCGGGACGCACGCGATGCTGGTGTGCCGTCCGTTGACGGAACAGCACACCCGCACCGATCTGCGTTATGTCCCGGTTCGCGGCCTGGAAGAGTCCAGCCAGCTCGGTCTCGTCTGGCGGACCGGCCATATCAGCCCAGCTCTGACCGCGTTGGCCGAACTGCTCGAACAGGCCGAGCCCGTCAGCCGAGAAACCCGGTGAGCAGCTCGCGCAAGGTGTCCGGCTGGTGGAGGACTCCGTGGTCCTGCCCTGCGACGGTGGCGTATCGCGCGCCGGGGACCGTGTCGGCGACCGCGCGGGTGCCCGCCCGCATCCAGGCGTCGCTCTCCCCGCCGTCGATGACCAGCGTGGGCACCGAGATCTTGGCCAGCCGGTCCGCGGGCAGCACGTTCCCGGGACCGCAGAGCGCGAGGTCGTAGGGCAGCGTGTGGGCGAGGCCGGTGAACCACGCCCAGAACGGGTCGTCCCGCATGCCCTTGACGACCTCTTCCGGCGTCGCCGTCCCCTCGACCAGGAACAGCTCCGCCGCGCCGTCGCGGTCGCCGTCGGCGATCAAGGCGCGGACCCGGTCGAAGAGGTCGGCCGCGGGCCTCTCCCTGCTGTCGTCGACGACGTACGGCGGTTCGTACACGGCGAGCTTGGTCATGGCGACGCCTCTGGCGGCCGCCTCCAGCCCCAGGACCGCCCCCGACGAATGCCCGAACACGGCCGCCGAACCACCCACGTGCTCGATCAGCGCGGCGAGATCCTCGACCTCACGCTCCACCGAATAGACCGCGCCGGCACCGCTGTCACCCCGGCCACGCCGGTCATAGGCGATCACGGTGTGCTCCGGCGCCAACGTCGCGGCCAGGCCGGCGACGGTCGTCCGGTCGTTGAACGCACCGCCGACCAGGATCACCGGCGTGCCCTCCCCGGTGCGATCGAAGGCGATCGGGGTGCCGTCGGCCGAAGTCACGGTCTCGAACGAGGTGGTCATCAGGTCCTCCGCAGGGTCGCTTCACTCTAGCTTCGGCACTGGGTCGGAGCCGACGACCACCGCTCGACATCACTTCCGGAGATTTCCGAAGAATTCGCGGAGTTCGGCCACCACGTCACCCGGCACGGCCATCGCGACCATATGGCTCGGGCTCTCGTGATCCGCCCAGCGCACGACGTCGTTCTTGCGGGAGGCGATCGTGCGCAACGCGGACGGCCCGCCGTGGGAGACGCCGGTCGGCACCACCGTCTGGTCCATCGGCATCGCGGCCTGCCCCTCGTAGTACGGCCACAGCGAGGTGCCGCCGGTCCCGGTCAGCCAGTACAGCGTCGCGTTGGTGAGGAGCAGGTCGCGGTCGATCGGCTCGGCGGGCGCCGTGCCGTCGGGCCAGCCGTCGAACTCCTTGAACCGTTCCACCAGGTACGCCAGCTGCGCGACCGGCGAATCGAGGAAGCCGAAACTCAGCGTCTGCGGCCTGTTCGTCAGGTACGGCGCGTATCCGCTGCCGCCCGCGAAACGCTCCATCAGGCCTGCCAGCTCGGCTTGATCCCGTTCGGTGAGCCCGTCGAAGTCGGCGGGGTCGCCCATCGGCACACCGAGCCCGGACGTGATGTGCGAGCCGATGACGTGCTCGGGCGCGTGGGCCGCGAGACAGGGCGTCACCAGCGCGCCGGCGTCGTTCCCGTGCGCGCCATAACGTTCGTAACCGAGGCGGCTCATCAGCTCGGCCCAGGTCCGCGCCACCCGCGCGATGTCCCACGGACGTTCGTCGGCCGGCTCCGGGAACGGCGAGAAACCGAAGCCCGGCAAGGACGGCGCGACGACGTGGAAGGCACGCGAAGGGTCGAGACCGTGAGCTCGCGGGTCGGTGAGCGGGCCGAGCACGTTCAGGAACTCGGCGATCGAATTGGGCCAGCTGTGCGTCATGATCAGCGGGATCGCATCCGGTTCCGGCGACCGGACGTGCAGGAAGTGCACGCGCTGGCCGTCGATCTCGGTGATGTACTGCGGGAATTCGTTGAGCTGCTTCTCCCACGCGCGCCAGTCGTAGCCGTCTCGCCAGTATTCGGCCAGGTCCTTGAGGTACGCGACCGGTACGCCCCGGCTCCACTCGGCACCGGGCAGCGCCGACGGCCAGCGGGTGCAGGCCAGCCGGTCGGCCAGGTCGTCCAGATCGGACTGCGGGATGTCGATGCGGAACTGCTCGATGTCGGTCATGAGGCGACCGTAAGGCCCATTCAGGCCAGATCCTGACCTAAATCCCCCTTCGCACTTAGTCGACTAAACGCGCGCATGTTCGCGTCGTCCGTGAAGGCCTCCTTCCCTACCCTGAAAGTAGTGAAGGGGCCCTTCACGACGAGGCCGCCGCCGTCCCTGGCGTGCTCCTCGTCAAGACGTGTCGTGAAAGCCACTTTCGCGACATCTGGTGTCCCGAAAGTGGCTTTCGCGACCCAACCCCTGCCGATCGCGGAGGGGCGAAGGGAGCTTTCCCTGCATCCGATGCGACGAAAGTCCCCTTCGCAACACTGTCTTTGGCTCGCCGTGGCGATCGCCGCATTCGTCCGTGAAGGCCTCCTTGAGGGACCCAGAGTCCCTCAAGGAGGCCTTCACGGACCGGCCGACTCGCCGCGTTTAGTCGGCTAAATGCGGACGGTCTGTGTAGCGCCGAAGGCGTCCTTCACCGGCACCTCGAAGGTCTTCCGCCGCACGGTCACGCGCACGACTTCCTGTCGCTGCGTCGGATCCGAAACCGCCAGCTGCCAACCGTTCCCGGTCCGGCCGAGCGCCACCGACGCCGGACCGGACACCGACACCTCGTCGACCGAGCCGGCGGCGAAGAAGTTCGCCAATAGGGTCGCGTCCCACAGCCGGACCGCCTGCACGGTCGCGGTGTTCGACCGCACGCGCCACGACCAGGCCGAAGCGATCGTCTGCACCACAGACGCGGTCGGCAGGACGGCGTACGCGTAGGTCGCGTTCGAGGGCTTCTCGCCGTGTTCGATGACCAGCTTCTGGTAGCGCCGCGTGTACGGCACCGTGGTGCCCTTGGTGTTGGCGCCCTTGTCGATGTCGCGCCAGGTCCCCGTCCGGTCCTCGCGCAGCGCGGTGACCTCGGCGTCGTCGAGCAGGACGTAACCACCGACTCGTTCGAGATGCAGCCATCGCTTGCGCCGCAACGACTCCGAGCCCCCGACGAGATGCCCGTCGGCCAGCAGGACCCCGGTGCCGTTCTCGCCGAGGTTGCGGTTCTCGATCGTGGTCCGGATCCGGTCGCCGGAGGAATCGGTGATCCCGGCACCGAGGCACACCACGCCCGATGGCGTGAAGAACCACGACTTCTTCGCGGTCAGCGTGCCGTCCTGCGAGACGAAGTCGAGGGCGTGCGCGCCGTGCCGCGCGTCCCAGCGGACACCGCCGCAGTGGTCCTTGCCGGTCAGCGGTACCGACTCCAGTTTCGGGGTCGGGCCGCTCTTGGTGGTCGTCCCCGGCAGCAGCAGCGGATCGACCGTCGGCCAGTAGGCGTCGGTGAAGTGCCCCTTCGCCTTGGGCAGGAACAGATACAGCGAGCCGTCACCGACGTACCAGCCGTGCAGGTTCATCGAGTTGATCGACTCGTACCGCGCGATCCGCGTCGAGGCGACGCCGAGCGAGGCCGACCAGCCTTCGGTGATGTGCACCATCCGGTCCTGCTGGCCGAACACGCGATGCGTCGCGACCGTCGGCGTCGCCCGCACCTTGGTCGCCAGCAGCTCCTGCGCGAACTCGATGCCGGGGATGCCGACGAGGTCCGGCCCCGGCGCGAACCGCTCGGGGTCGGGGATCTCGAGATACGGCGCGAAAGTGTCTTCGGTGATCCATTTCGCGGCGAGACCGCCGAGTTCCTCCTTGCGCTTCCCGCTCGCCGACCGGGCCAGCAGGACCACCGCGCCGGTGAGCTGGTGCCCGATGTCGTGCGCGGATTCCCCTTGCCGGGAAAGGAACCGGCCGCGGACCGGCTCCATCAGCGCGCCCGCGTACACGAATGGCGCGAAAGTGTCGGCGACCAGCGCGTACGCCGCGTCGCGGACGTCGGCGGGCAGTTCGAACTCCGTGCCCTTGGTGACGTGGATGGCGGACGCGACCGCGGTGAGCAGGATGATCCCGTAGTGCCCGGGATACGGGACCGAATCGTGCTGCAGGAACGAGCCGTCGGTGTGGAAACCGTCGCCCGCCGCGCGGTGGAGTTTGGCGATGACACTCGCCGCTCCCCCGCCTTCGACGTCGGTGAACGCCGCGACGCCGCGTTTGATCCGCTCGGCGTCGCCCAGCATCGCGCCGGAGACGACGGAGATCGTCGATTTGTCCGCGCGGTTTGCGCCGGTCTCGACGACGCTCGGATTGTTCGTGCGGAGGTTCGGGTTGCCGGAGAATTTCAGCACCGGCTTCAGATACTTGGCGAGCTCGTCCTGGGTGAGCTCGTCGGCGACCGTGGCGAGGATGTGCAGCAGGTAGAGCGGGATGCCGATCTCGTAGGTGTACCAGTTGCCGATCTCGGCGGTCTTCTCGCTGTACTGATCGCTGGTGTACAACAGTTCCAGCGCGCCCTTGATCCGGGCGAGCACGGTGGGATCACCCGCGAGCGCGCCGCCGGGAGTACCCCAGTTGACCGCGATCGCGCGGAGCCGTGCGTACATCGATGTCGTGAAGTCGCTGCCGGGGCCGAGCGGGAGGTCTTTCCACAGTGGACCTTCGCCGACGGTCATGCTGTCGTGGTAGGCCTTCGCGACCCTGTCGAGATTCGCCAGCGCGGCCGTGCGTTCCGCCGACGGCCGGTCGATACCGGTCTGCAGTTCGCGATAGCCGGTCACGATGGACGACGAGCCCGAAGCGACGGGCTGCGCGGATGAAGTGCCCGCGAGTGCCGAGGTGAGCGCCACCGAAGCGGCCGCTGCCGCGCCTCCCCGCAAGGCCGTCCTCCTGTCGAAGTTACCGAATCCGGGCATGACAGTGCCTCCCAAAGGGTCGTAAGACGGCGATCAAAGGCGGCGGCGGGTGCTGCGGCTCGTGAGTGGCAAGGACGGTTCCAGCCGTCCTTGCCACTCACGAGGTTTACTGGCGCTTCCCGTCGGTCCTGCGGGGCAGGTCCCACGGGTTGTTCTCCTGCAACGGTTCCGGCAGCAGCGCGTCGGGGAAGCCCTGCCAGGCGATCGGTCGCAGGAACCGCTCGATCGCGGCGGTGCCGACCGAGGTACTGGTCGGCGCGGTGGTCGCCGGGTAGGGACCACCGTGTTCCTGTGCCCACGTGACGGTGACGCCGGTCGGCCAGTCGTTCCACAGCAGACGGCCGGCGACCCTGGTCAGCGACGGGAGGACCGGACGGATCCAGTCCACATCGGACTCTTCACCCTGGATGGTCGCGGTGAGCCCCGGTTCCATCACCCCGAGCAGGCTGATCAGCTCGGCCTGGTCGGTGTAGGTGACGATCAGCGACGCCGGCCCGAAGCACTCCTCGCGAACCGTGTCGGCGTCGGCGAGGAACGCCTTGGCGGTGGTGGCGAGCAGCGTCGCGCCGTGCGAGATCCCTTCCGCGCCACCGGATTCCGACAGCACCTCGACGCCGTCGACGTCACTGAGCTTCGCCAGTCCGTCGGCGAAGCCGGCCGCGATGCGCTCGTTGAGCATCGGCTGCGCCGGGATCGCCGCGACCGCCTCGCGCAGCGTGTCCTCGAGGCCATGGCCTTCGGGCAGGAACAGCAGCCCCGGTTTGGTGCAGAACTGCCCGGCACCGAGGGTGAACGAACCCGCGTACCCCTTGGCGATCGCCTCCCCGCGCGCGTCGATCGCGCCCTGGGTGACGACGACCGGGTTGACACTGCCGAGTTCGCCGTAGAACGGGATCGGCGACGGCCGCGAGGTCGCGATGTCGAACAACGCGCGCCCGCCCGGCACGGAACCGGTGAACGACGCCGCCTGGATCCGCGGGTCCTTCAGCGCCGTGACGCCGTTCTGCTGACCGTAGATGACCGCGAAGATCCCCTCCGGCGCACCGGCCTGGACCAGCGCGTCGCGCAGGACCTCGCCGGTGCGGGCGGACAGCTCAGGGTGCCCGGAGTGCGCCTTGAGCACGACCGGGCAGCCGGCGGCCAGCGCCGACGCGGTGTCGCCGCCCGCGACGCTGAACGCGAACGGGAAGTTGCTGGCGGCGAACACCAGCACCGGTCCGATCGGGGTGAGCAGACGGCGGATGTCCGGCCGCGGCCCCATCGGCCACGCGGCGTCCGCGTGGTCCACGGTGGCGCCGAGGAACTCGCCGTCCGCCAGCACCTCGCCGAACAGGCGAAGCTGGAACGTCGTGCGCTTCAGCTCGCCCTGCAGCCGCGGGGAGGCCGGGAGGTGCGTCTCCTGGTTGGCCAGCGCGATCAGCTCTTCGGCCGCCGCGTCGAGGGCATCCGCGGCCGCGTTCAGCCATCCGGCGCGCTGGGCTGGGGTCGCGGCCGCCGTCGTGCCTGCCGCATCGGCGGCGGCCGCGAGGATCTGTTCGAGCGTGGCGGGATCCGTTGCCTGGCTCATTTTCTTGCGTCTCCTAGAGTTCTTGCGCGGCGCTGACGGCGGCGATGAGATCCGCCCAGCGCCCCGGGCCGGCGAGGCCGAGGTGGTACAGGTGCAGCTCGGTGGCGCCTGCCTTGCCGAGTTCGGTGGTGTAGGCCTCGATGTCGGGCACCGGGCTCGCCGCCACCGCGGTGATGTAACTGCCGACGGCGACCTTTTCCGGCAGTTTCGCCCGTGCCGCCGCGACCGCGTTCACGCTGGGGTGACCGGGTGCCCAGTTCTGCAGCACCACCGCGTCGACGTCGTCCGGGGCCGACGGCGTCAGCCCCGGCAGCGCGCCGGTGACCCACGGGTCCATCGCGCCGTGCAGCACGATCCGGGGCCCGGACGGGATCTTCTCGAGCACCGCGCGCCGCAGGGCGTCGGTCGCGTTCTGGCGAGTGTCGAGCAGGACCTGCCGCAACGTGGGCAGGATCTTGTCCTCGGTGGCACGCAGGTCACCGCTGTCGATCAGCCGCCGGACCTCGGCCCGTAGCTTGCCCAGCGCCTTCGCCGGATCCTGACCGGCCGCGGCCCAGGCGTCGAGACAGTCGTCGCAGCAGCAGATCGACAGCAGCCTCGCCACCGCCGGTGACCAGACACCGTCGGTCTTCTCGTGCTGGTGCTGGTGCACGGCGCCGAGCGGACCGCAGGCTTCGAGGATGACCGTGGCGAAGTCGAGCCCGGCGAGGCTTTCCGCCGTCACGTTGGCCGCGTACTCGCGGACCGCGGGTACGCCGGGACACAGTGCCCACGGATACCGCTCGCCGAAACAGTTGCGCACGGTGAAATCCGGGAATTCCGTGCCCAGCTGGGAGTTGTGCGTCAGCACGATCCACGCCGCGGCCGGGATACCGGCCTCGTTCAGTGCCCGGACGGCGTCGCCCGCGCTGTCGCGGCTGTCCACCCAGTCCGGCTCGGCGGGCTTCAGCTCACCCCACGCCTCGTCGCGCACCGGCCGGTACAGCGCCGCGTGTCGCGCGACGACCGAGGTGCGCTCGGGCGACCAGGGCGTCGCCGCACGGGCGCTGTGGTACGACACGGCGACGGCGACCTCGTCGACGCCGAGTTCCCGTACGCGCTCGACGAAGCCGGGATCGTCGACGACGTCCCAGGGGTAGGCGTATCCGGTGACCTTCACCTCGTCACCACCGTGCCGTGTTCGGTTCGAAGCTTCCGACGAACTTCCGCATATAGGTCACGTCATCCCGTTTGGTCTGTCCACTTCGGACATAGTCTTCATGGGCCCGCGCCAGCGCGTCGGGGTCGAGTTCGACCCCCAGCCCCGGCTTGTCGGGCACCGCGACCGCACCGTCGACGAACTCCAGCGCACCCGGGGCGATGACGTCGGCCGTCTTCCACGGCCAGTGGGTGTCGCAGGCGTAGGTCAGGTGCGGCGTCGCCGCGGCCACGTGCACCATAGCGGCCAGACTGATCCCGAGATGACTGTTCGAATGCATGGAAAGGCCCACGTCGAAGCATTCCGCCGTGGTGGAGAGGGCCTGGGTGTCCCGCAGACCACCCCAGTAATGATGGTCCGAAAGTATGACCCCGACCGCTCGCTGCCGGAACGCGGGCTCGATGTCCGCGAAGCGCACGACGCACATGTTCGTGGCCAGCGGCATGTTCGCCTTCTCCGCGACCCGCGCCATGCCCTCGATACCTGGCGTCGGGTCTTCGAGGTACTCCAGGACGCCGTCGAGTTCTTCGGCGACCCGGATCCCCGTTTCGACCGTCCATGCCGCGTTCGGGTCGATGCGGAGCGGGTGGTCCGGGAAGGCGTCCGCGAGCGCGCGGATCCCGTCCATCTCCTGGTCGGGGTCGAAGGCGCCGCCCTTGAGCTTGATGGAGCCGAAGCCGTACTCCTCCACCATGCGGCGTGCCTCGCCGACGAGCGCGTCCGGCGTGGTCACCTCGCCCCAGGAGTCCTCCTCGGCGCCGATGTGGGCGCCGAACTTGTAGAACAGGTAGGCGGAGAAGTCGACGGCGTCGCGCGCCTTGCCGCCGAGCAGGTCCACGACCGGCCTGCCGAGGTAGTGGCCCTGCGCGTCGAGCGCGGCCACCTCGAACAGCGAGTACACGCTGGCCACGGTCTTGCTGACGGAGAAACCGCCGGTGAGCCCGTGCGCGTCGGCGAAGACGACCTCGCCCAGCGTGGTCGCGACCTTCCGGCGGAGACCGGGCAGGTCGAACACGTCGTGTCCCTTGAGCTCCGGCAGCACCTTCCGGACCTGGTCGAGGAACGCGAGGTCACCGTAGGACTCGCCGAGGCCGACCACCCCGTCCTCGCAGATCAGCTGGACGACCCCGCGCAGCGCGAACGGCTCGTGCACGCCCATCGCGTTGAGCAGCGGAGGGTCGGCGAAGGCGACCGGGGTCAGGACGACGTCGAGAACCTTCATCTTCAGGCACCGGCCTCGACGGACTTGAGGACGGAGAATCCGTCGTCGATGATCTTCTCCAGACGGGTGATCTGGTCCGCGGTGGGCTCGACCAGCGGCGGGCGCACCGAGCCGACCTTGTCCCCGCGCAGCCGTGCGGCGGCCTTGACCAGCGACACGGCGAAGCCCCGCCCCTCGTCCCGCAACGCGACCAGCGGGAGGTAGAAGCCGGCGAGCAGCGCCTCCATGACGGCGTCGTCGTTCTCCGCGAGCGCGCGGTGGAACCGGGCCGCGATCTCGGGCGCGAAGCAGTGCACGGCCGAGGAGTACCGCGCCACGCCGATCGCGGAGTAGGCGCGCGCGGAGACCTCCGCCGTCGGAAGACCGTTGAAGAACAGGAAATCCTTGGCCCGGTCGGTGCCGACGGAGCGGATCGTGGTGATGATCCGGCTCATGAGTTCGACGTCGCCGAAGCCGTCCTTGATGCCCACCACCGACGGGATGTCGAGCAGTTCCACCGCCGAGTCCGGGGTGAAGACGCCGGTGGAACGGTGGTAGACGATCACCGGGATCGAGGAATCGCCGACGGCGTACCGGACGTGGTCGACCAGCCCGGAGGGCGGGCCGGTGACCAGGTACGGCGGCAGGAGGAGGACGCCGTCCGCGCCGCCGGCCTCCGCCGCCGCGATCCCGGCACGGGCCGAGGCCGCACCGCCGCCGGCGCCGACCCAGACGGGCACGCGCCCGGCCACGACCTCACGAGCCTTACGCAGGATCGCTGCGTGCTCGTCCGGGGACAGCGAGCTGAACTCGCCCGTACCGCAGGCGACGAACAGCGCACCGGCTCCGGCGGCCACGTGGCTCTCGACGGTTTCCGCGAACGCGTCGAGGTTGAGTTCCAGCCCCTCGGTGAAGGGGGTCAGGGGGAACGCCAGTAGGCCGTCGAGTTCGATCTTGGGCTGTGCCATGGATTTCTCTTTCGTTCTTTGTGGATGGTCCCGGGTACGGGCCCGGTCAGGCGGGCACGGTGGTGCCGTCCTGCGACTTGCGGGGTAGGACGTCGTCGTCGCGGTCGATCGTGTCGATGATCTCGTCGGTGGAGGCCTTGCGTTCGGACATGAGGTAGCCGAGCCCGATGAACAGCGCCAGCGAGACCAGGATCGGGGTGGACACGGTGACCGCGAGGGTGGCGTTGTAGCCGTAGTAAGCGATCGCGTAGGCGATGAGACCGCCCGCCCACGAGATCAGGGCCGCGCGGGAGCCGGAGCGGCGGAACGCGGGGAGCATGCCGAGCAGCAGCGGCACCGAGATCGGGCCCATCAGGGCGGCGACCCACAGCACCACGATACCGAGCACACCACCGAGTTTCTCGGCCTGCGTGGCCACCACCATGGTGAGCACGACGAAGATCACCGTCGAGATCCGCGCGGCGAGCAGCCCCTGCGATTCGGTGAAATTGCGGGCCTTCTTCCACAGCACCGGCATCATGTCGCGGGTGATGACCGCGGAGATCGCGTTGGCGTCCGAGGAGACCATCGCCATGGTGTGCGAGAAGATCCCGGCCAGCACCAGCCCGACCAGACCCGGCGGGAGGAACGTCGTGGTCATGATCGCGTAGGCGTTGTTGGGGTTCGAGATGTTCGGGATCAGCAGCGGGGCGGCGAACATCGGGAACATCATCACCAGCGGCCACACCAGGTACAGGATCGAGGAGAGCCGCGCGCCGCGACGGGCCTCGTAGGTGTTCGGCGCGGCCATGTAGCGCTGCGCCAGGTTCCACATACCGCCGTTGTACTCCAGCGTCTTCACCAGCACGTAGACGAGCAACACGATGGTGGTGAACTTCGAAGTGGTCGGGTTCAGGTGGGCGGGCGGGAGGTCCCCCCACACGGTCCACAGCCCGGAAACGCCGCCGAGCTTGTCCAGCACGACCCACAGCATCACGATCGCCGCGATGGCCTGGATGACGAACTGGCCGAAGTCGGTGAGCGCGTCGGCCCAGAGACCGCCGACGGTGCAGTAGATCAGCGTGATCGTGCCGGTGATGATGATGCCCCAGGTGTAGGGCACGCCCGCGAAGACGTTGAGGATCGTCGCGACCGCGAACCACTTGGCCGCGATGTCGAAGATCTTCAGGAGGCTGCCGCTCCAGGCGAGCGCCTGCTGAGTGGGCACGTTGAAGCGCTTCGCCAGGTACTCGAGCGGCGAGGCGACACCGAGCTTCGACCGCAGGCGGTTCCACCGCGAGGCGAACAGCCAGCTGCCGATGCCGACACCGACGCCGATACTGGCCATGCCCCAGAAGTAGACGGTGATGCCGTCCGTGTACGCGACGCCCGCGTACGCGACGAAGAGCACGGCGCTGTAGCCGGACATGTGGTGGGAGATACCGGCCAGCCACCACGGCATCTTGCCGCCGGCCGTGAAGAAGTCACTGACCGTGTTGACCCGGCTGTGCGACCACAAGCCGATCACCACCATCAGGACGAAGTACGCGGACACCATGATCCAGTCCAGTGAATGCACCGCTGACTCCTTTCCGCGTTCACGAAGGCCCAGCCCGACCTGTTCACATCCATGAACGGAGTCTGTTATAGTGATTATGTTCATCCATAAGAACGCTGTTCGGGACGCTAATATGGCCGGAGTCACAAGTCAACGGCCGGATGGAGGAGCGCGGATGCCGCAGCAGGAAGCCGCTGTCACGGTGGCGAACGGCGCGCCTGAACCCGCCGGGGTGAAGTCGGCCAGGCGGGCGATCGACCTCATCGAGACCTTCGCCGCGAACGACGTGTGGCTTTCGCTCTCCGATCTCCACGCGCGGACCGGTTTCCCCAGGTCGAGCCTGCACGGCCTGCTCCGCACCCTGCTCGAAGCCGGCTGGCTGGAAGTGGACACCAACACCGCCCGCTACCGCCTCGGCGTCCGCGCGCTGATCTGCGGCACGGCTTATCTGGACCGCGACCCGGTCGTCCCGTACGCGACCGAAGCGCTGGAGCGGATCCGGGAGAAGACCGGCTACACGGCGCATTTCGCGCGCCGCGAGGGCACCGACGTCGTGTACCTGGAGACGCGTGAGTCCCGGCACTCGACGCATCTCGTGTCCCGCGTCGGCCGCACGCTGCCCACCCACGCGACCGCGCTGGGGAAGGCGTTGCTGGCCGAACTGACGCACGACGAGATCGACGGCCTCCTGACCGGAGAGCTGTCGGCGCTCACCCCGAACACCATCACCACGGCGGACGCACTGCACGCCGAATGCGCGAAGACCCGCGAACGCGGCTATGCCTCGGAAATCGAGGAAGGCAGCCTCGGCGTCCGCTGCGTCGCGGCCGTGATCCCGTACCGCATCCCCGGCACCGACGCGATCAGTTGCTCCATGCCGGTCACCGAAGTCACCGACGCCGACGCCCAGCGCGTCGGCGAACTCCTCGCCGAAATCACCGCGGAACTCGGCCAGCAACTGCGCCGCGCCGGCATCCGCTGACCTGATTCGTCCTTTCCTTCACTGACAAGGGGTTTCCATGGCAGACCAGCGCGTCCTGATCACCGGCTCGGCGGGTATCGTCGGCACCCTGATGCGGCCGCGGCTGCGCCGTTCCGGACGGGTGCTGCGCCTGCTCGACCTGGCCGCGCAGCCCGAAGCCTCGGGCGGCGAGGACGTCGAGCTGATCACCGCTTCGGTGACCGACCCGGAAGCGATGGCGAAGGCCTGCGCCGGCGTCGACGCGGTGATCCACCTCGGCGGGCACAGCCGCGAGAGCTCGTGGGAAGCCACGCTCGACGTGAACATCAACGGCACCCACACCGTCCTCGAAGCGGCCCGCGCCGCCGGTGTGCCGCGCGTGATCTTGGCTTCCAGCAACCATTCCGTCGGTTTCCGCCGCAACGACGAGGCGGGCCCCGACGGCCTCCCCGCCGACTCGACGCCCCGCCCCGACACCTACTACGGCGTCAGCAAGGCGGCCATCGAAGCGCTCGGCAGCCTGTACCACTCGCGGTTCGGCATGGACGTGATCGTCATCCGGATCGGCTCCTGTTTCGAAAGCCCGCTCGTCCTCGGCCCGCGCGGACTCACGACGTGGCTCTCCCCCGACGACGGCGCCCGGCTGTTCGAGGCCTGCCTGAGCTACCCCTCCCCCGGCTACCGGCTGATCTGGGGCGTCTCCGACAACACGCGCCGGATCTACTCGCTCGCCGAAGCCGAGGAACTGGGCTACAAATCGCTCGACAACGCGGAGACCTACGCCGAGCAGCTGGCGGACCTGCCCGCGCCGGCCGGGGTGGCGGCGGAGTACGTCGGTGGGCCGTTCTGCACCGCGCCGCTGGGGGCGCACAACCCGCTCTGACGTCTTGTCGCGCATGGGCTGAAGGCTCCCTTCACCGCGTCTGATGCGACGAAAGGAGCCTTCAGCCCCGGCGACACGCGCGTCGTCCATCCAGTCACGCGTGTCGTCCACCTGATCACACGTGTCGTCTCCGTAGCACGGTCGAGCGTGGAAGACTCAGGACGTTGAGTGTCCCGATTCCTGCATCGGCGAGCAGGCGATCATGCGTTCACCGAGCCGGCGCGCGAGGTCGGCCAATTCATCATCGGGGACGTCCAAGTAGCCACGGGCGGGATCGAACACCGCGGCCTGCTGCTGTTCGTACGGAACGCCGGGCGGCAAGGGCGCGAGGTGCCAGTGGACGTGCCGGTTGGCCTGTTGGCTGCCCAAGGACAAAACGTAGAGCCGTTCGACAGTCAGCAAGCCGCTCAATGCGCTGCCCGCAACGTGCACGACCCGCTGGATGGCCAGGTACTCGTCGGCGGTGAAGTCGCCGATGGCGTGCTCTCGATGTTTGATCGGGGCGACCAGAAAATGCCCGAGCACGGACGGGAAACGGCTGGCGAAGACCACCGCATCGGCATCGCGATAGGCGATGTGATGCGGGTAGTCGGGGTTGCCGTCGAGAAGTTCGCAGACGAAACAGGCTCGGCGGGCGAGATCGAGATAAGCGTCGGCCTGCCACGGAACACGGTCGGTCATGCCACCATGCCTACCCGACCTCACCGCGCTCGCCCCTGAACCCGCCCGGCCACCGCCAACACGAGCGGCGCCGCCACCCAGCACAAGTACGCCCAAGTACCCGAAGTAACGAACGAAACAGGAACCGAAACCCCGAACACCGCCGCCAGGCACACACTCCGCACCAGGTTCTGCCGGAACGCCCACGGCGGCGTGTCCGGGCGGTAAAGGTGTTCGCGCCGGATCTCCCGGATGATCAGCGCGAACGACGCGGACGCCAGCACCTGCACGATCGCGTACAGGCTGAACCGGGGCGGGAAGGCGCCGTCCGCGGTGATCACCCGGGTGGCGAACGGCGTCAGCACCTGCATGAACAGCCAGGCCAGCGTGAGGCTGATCAGGCGACTGTTCAGCGAGCGGACATGGCCGAAGATCTCGTGGTGGGCGCGCCAATGGGCGGCGATCACCACGAAGCTGACGCCGAACGCCAGATACTCCTTGCCGTGGTCCGCCACCGAACTCAGCATCGCCTCGGTGGTGTCGCCGGCGGGAACGGGGAGTTCCAGCGCCAGCAGGGTGAGCGCGATCGCGATCACCGCGTCGATGAACATGGTGAGCCGCTCGGGAGGGGCCTGAGTCGCCATGATGCGGAAATCTCCTTCCGGGTCAGGCGACGTTCGCCGGGCGGAGCTTCCGGGACCACACGGCCAGGATGATCATCACGGCGGGGATGAGCAGGTCGTTGGCGAGGACGCCGCCGGTGTTGCCGGGGCTGTGGACGCCGTTGGCGAACCACTGGTAGACGTGGCCGACCAGGGCTCCCCAGAGGAACATCCCGGCGCCGAGCCCGATGGTGACGCGTTCGCGCGCGGACGCCGAGGCGGCGCGGAATCCCATGACGGCCAGTCCGAGGTTCGCGAAGGCGATCTCGAACAGGAAGGGCGTCCGCTCGAAACCGATGGCGGTGGCCATGACGTCCGGGAACGCGAGGAACGCGACCGTCATCCACAGGCTGCCGAAGCCCAAGGCGCCGATCGCCCACCAGCGCTGCCAGATCTCCAGCCGTTCCCGGGTCGTCGGGGCGCGGCGGGCCCGCAAGAACGCCCCGATGGCCGGCACCAGCATCCAGACCAGCGGGAAGGCGGATTGGGCGAGGTAAGAGAAGTTGTCCATACCTCCAGTCTTACCTAGTTAATATTAACTCGTCAACAATCAGGTATAGTGATCCTCGTGGATGACGGACTCGCAGACCTGTTGCACCGCGTGGTCATGCTGCTGGGCGAGAACGCCCGGCGGCGCACCGAAGACACCGACGGCTTGACCTACAGCCAGATACGGCTTCTGGGCACGCTCGAGGAGATCGAGCCGGCGACGCAGCATCGGCTCGCGCAGGCGCTTTCGGTGTCCGACCCGGCGATCAGCCGGGCGCTACGACCACTCGAGGCGGACGGCCTGGTACAGATCACCGTCGACCCCGAGCACGCGCGCCGACGGCTCGTCCGGCTCACCGAGGTCGGCCGGAAAGCCTTCCACGCCGCCGGAAAACCGCTTTACGACGAGTTCCGTGCCGGGCTCATCGCGGCGGGTTTTCCTTACGAGCGCTACCTCGAAGACACCCTTCGGCTGGCCGAGATCCTCTCCCCCGATCAGGGAACGCGGCGCTGATCCGGAGCCGCCCACCCGTTGATCACGGCGAGCAGTTCGAGGTACCGCTCCCGCCGGGGATCGTCGGCGATGTCCAGCCAAGGCAGATCTCGTCGCGGGGCGGCGTCGTACCCTTCGGCGAGGCGTCGCATGAGGGCCCGGAAATCCGGATCCCTGGTCAGCCCGGCGAGTTCCACCCAGGCGTCGACCTGTTCGACCGCGGGACTTTCGGGTAGTTCGGGTGTCATCGAGCGGGCGATCCCGGCGAACCCGGGATGCTCGAGACCGCCGAAGACGGCGTCGAGGAAGTCGTCGATCAGACGGCGGCGCTCTTCCTCGGTCAGCTTGGCGAGGTCGTGCATGAGAGTGATCTCCTCGGGAGTGGTTCCGCGCCGGGTCACGGCTTTCAGCACCGCGTGACGGAGGCGCAGCACGTGGATCTGCGCTTCCAGCGCCCGCAGGTGCGCCTCGGCGACGTCGGGAAGAGCGGCTTCGCTTTCGAGGACCTTCCGGATCGTGGCCAGGTCGAGTCCCAGCTCGCGCAGGGTACGTACGAGCTCCAGGCGCGCGAGCGCGTCGACGCCGTAGCGGCGGTGCCCGGACGCGGTGCGCCCGGACGGGGCCAAGATGCCTCGGTCGGAGTAGAAGCGGATGGTCTTGACGGTCAGCCCGGTCCGCCGGGAGAGCTCGCCGATCGAGTACCGGGGGTCGTCCATTCGCCTACCCTCGCACCTCCCCTCGGGGGAGATACAAGAGCGATCACGCGCGCGGCGCGGGCCCCGTCAGACAGTGCTGCACGAGCGGGCCGAAGGTGGCGACCAGCTCGTCGACGGACGACGACGCGATCGGCTCGATGCGCATGAGGTACCGGGCGACCGCGAGCCCCAGGATCTGCACGTTGACCATGCCCGCCCGCACCGCGGCGTCCGGCGTGTCGAGCAGCGCCGCGAGCCTGCCGGTGATCTCCCGGTCGATGAACTCGCGCAGCAGCGCTTCGGCCCGAGAGTCGGTGGGAGCCGACCGCGTCAGCATCATCAGCGGCGTGCGGTCGGATTTGTCGAGGTTCTCCACCAGCGTCCGGACGAGACGCTCGCCGATGCCATCGAGGCCGCCGTCGAAAAGGGCCTCGACGGCGGGCGGGACATCGCCGGAGATCTCGATCGCGGCGCTGAACAGGCCTTGTTTCGTGCCGAAGAAGTAAAAGACCATCGCCGGGTCGACCTCGGCGGCGGTGGCGATCATGCGCACGGTCGTGCCGCCGTAACCGTGCTCGTGGAACAGCTCACGAGCGACGCGCAGGATCCGCTGCTTGCTCTCCGCACCGGTTCGCCAGCGCCCGGAGCGGCGGTTGTTCTCGTGTTCCGTCATGACGGCCGAAGCCTAACACCGTTTTCTTCACCACCCGATGAAGTTTTCGGTACCGTGTTCTTCATCAGGCGGTGAAGAATGGGGTCCGCCGCAACGGTTTCGCGAAGGTGGGCGGATGAGTCTCGACATGCTGACCCGGAAGTCGCTGTCGCTGTTCAGCGCGGTGGGCGGCTGGCGCACGGTCGCCGAAGGTGTCACGTCACGGGTGGTGTTCCTCGTCGCCTACCTGTCGACCGGGCACGTGCTGACGTCGGCGCTGATCACGGTCGGCGGCGTGGTCGTGCTGGCCGCGGTGCGGTTGTTCACCGACCGCAAGGTCTGGCAGCCGGCGATCGGGGTGATCGTGGTCGGCGTGTCGGCGATGCTGGCCGGGAACACCGGGCAAGCGGCCGACTTCTACCTCACCACCGTCTTCGTGCAGGCGGGTGCCACCGCGCTGTTCCTGGTGTCCATCCTGGTGCGCCGGCCGATGATCGGGCTGGTACTGGGCACGCTGCGGGGCGAGCGCCTCGGCTGGCGGCGTGATCGGCCTCGGCGGCGACGCTATTACTTGTGCACGGCGGTGTTCCTGGCGAAGTTCGCGATCGCCACGGCGGCGCTGGTGCCGCTGTACCTGGCGGGGACGGTGATCCCGCTCGGCATCGCCGCCACCCTGCTGGGTGGCGCGCCCGCGGCGGGCGTCTGCCTCTATCTGTGCTGGCGGATCCTGCGCGAAGAACCGCGAACCGCCGCGTGAGACGGCGGTTGCCAGGAAAGGTCCTTTCCTGGCAACCGCGGGTTCAGCCCACCGTGATGGACTGGAACTTCACCTCGATCCGGGGCGGACCCGTCCCGTCTCCGGAACCCTTCTCGGCGTCCGCGCCACCGCGCGCGACCTTGTCGAGTGTCTGGAGGCCCTCGTCGGAGATGCTCCCGAACACCGTGTACTCCGGCGGCAGCGGCGCTTCACCGAAGACCATGAAGAACTGGCTGCCACCCGAGTCCGGGTTCTGTGTCTTCGCCATGGCGATGAGCCCGCGGCCGTACTTGAGCTGGGGGAAGATCTCGTCCGGGATCGTGTAACCCGGTCCGCCCATTCCGGTGCCTTCCGGGTCGCCGCACTGGAGCATCTGCAGCCCCGAAACGCCGAGCCGGTGGCACGAGGAGCCGTCGTAGTAACCCTGCTGCGCCAGCGAAAGGAAGTTCGCCACGGTGCACGGCGCAAGACCGCGGTCCAGCGTCAGTCCGATGTCACCCGCGGTCGTCTTGACCGTGACCGCCGACGTGCCGGACGCCGGAGTCGGTCCCGCCGGCGGCGGGTTCACCTTCTTCGCCGCCTCCTTGGAGGTGTCCGCCGGGTAGGCGCACTCCGTCGGATCCGCGAGCGGCGTCGTGCGTTTCGGCAGTTCGGTGCGGGCGGACGGGATGTCCACCGGGCTCGGCGTCGCCGTGTCCTGGGTGCTGGACGCCGGAGCCGACGAGGACGACGCGACCGCGCTGTCGCCCTTCTTGTCCGACAGGAAGAACCCTGGCGCCACGAACCCGAGGATCGCCACGACGGCGACCACCACGACGAGTCCCAGCACCCCGAGCCCGACCCACAGCGCCGTCTTGTTCGAAGACGGCGGCGGCTGCTGCTGCGCGCCGTACCAGCCTTGTTGCTGGTACGGCTGCTGCGGATAAGGCTGCTGCGGGTACGGCTGCCCCGGCTGAGGGCCTGGGTCGGGCGCCTGGCCTTCGGGCTCGCCCGGCTGCGGCGGCTGGGACATCTGTGCTCCTGTCGTCCGGAGGAAGTACGGGAACACTCTTGCGTATCTCCGCTCAGCAGGTCACGGCATCCCCCACGGTGTGCCGTCCCCGTTCGCCGGGACGGGCCGGATCTCGAAATCCGGCCGGTCGCCCGCACGGTGCACGACGGCCTCTTCACCGCGCCGCAGATCGATCCGGACGTCCCCGTTCGGCAGCCGTCGCCAGCGTTTCGGCCTTCCCCACCGGTCACGGACGGTCAGCTCGCCATCGAGATCCGTCCGCAGCACGCACGGCGCCCCGGCCTCGCTGGTGATCTTGACCCACCGCGTCTTCCCGCCCTGCCGCGAGGCGCTGACCAGGAACGCCCCCTCCGTTCGGAAGTGGCGCAGCGCGGCGTCCGCCCATTTCGCGGGCACCGCCGGGAAGAGCCGGATCACGCCGCCCCAGCTCTGCACGAGCATGTCGTGCAGCGACTGCGCGGCCGAAAGCGGTGTCTCGATCACCGGACCGGATTCCTTGTACATCGTGTTCGGCTGGAGGTAGCGCCGCTGGAGTTCGCCGAGGTAGAACTCCGCCTTCTCGCCGCGCAGCATCTGCGCCGAGATCGACGCGGCGCCGGTGAATGTGTAGCCCTGCAACGCCCCCTCGAAGCCCACCCAGTGCTCGAGCGAGGTCTCGATGATCCGCCGGTGCTCCGGCCGCTCCCAGGTGATCTCGTACAGCGGGTAGATCTGCAGCAGATGCGAATAGTGCCGATGCGACTTCGCGAACGGCACACCCGCGCCGATCATGTAGCCGTTGGCATCGGCCGGATACGGGACGAGCGTGGCCAGGACCTCCCGCCACCGTCGCGCGAGCGGATCGTCGACGCGCAGTTCCGCCGACGCCTCCAGCAGGGTCTTGCAACCCCAGCGGATCAGCGCGAGGTCGTAATTGCAGTCGGGCGCGTTGACGCCGTACTCCGGCGAGAACGTCGCCGGAAGGTGCAGCTTCCCGTCCGCGCCGGGCGTCAGGAAATGGAGGTAGTAGTTGATCGCCTTGCGCAGCAACGGGAACAGGGTCTCCCGCAGCAGCCGCCGGTCCATCGTGTGCCGGTAGGACAGCCAGACGTTGTGCAGCGCCCAGGTGAGGTTCCCGACCTCCGGCGTCGGCGTCTCCTTACCGGGGATGCCGACCGGGAACCCCGCGTTCATCCCGACCGCGCCGTTGAGCAGGTTCATGTCCGTCGTCCGCGGGATGCCCGCCGAATCGTGCTGGTACGGCTCGGCGACCTGGCTCGTCAGGTTCGCCCGGTACTTGCCGAGCGCGTGGCCGACGGCGTCCAGTTCGAGATGGTTGGACCCGTGGATGAGCCAGTACTCGAGCTGGACGTTGAGGTTCCACCACGTCGCGGGCCACGGGGTCGGCTCCAGCCACGGCCCGCAGGTCGCCATCACCGGAGCTTCCCGGCGCGCGGCGGAGGCGATCTTGTACAGCTGGACCCAGTAGAAGCTCTGGAGCCGGGTGTCCGGAATGGACAGGAAGCCGTGCCGGTAGTAGTCGTGCCACCAGCGGCGGTGTCCGGCCGCCAACGCCGAGAACGGCTCGGCATGGCGGATCGTCTTCAACGCCTCCCGTGCGGCGGTCCGCTTCGGAAACGACCAGGCCACGGACGTGTACAACGTCCGCTTCGAGCCTTGGGCGACCTCACGCCAGGCCGTGACATGCTCGCCGCCCGCCAGCAGGCTCTGCACGGAAAGCCTGCTGTCACCGCTGCTTTCCAGACTCGCGGGCGGGTTGGCGACATACCCGGCGGGCGGCGGCTTCCCGAACTTCGGATCCGTCCGCGGGCTCACCGCCTCGGCCGGATGGAAGACCCACGCGAAACCGCGCTCCCCCTCGGTCGGTTCGACCTCGACGGCCAGCAGTGACTGTCCGGTGTGGACGATCGCCCGCAGCGAAAGGCTGCCCGCGGCCGTGGTGATCGTGCCCCTGAGTTCGGCGTTCCAGAGGTCCATCCGCCAGTCGATCCCGGTGATGGCACCGACCGGTTCGAGGGTGAAATACCCGATCGGCAGCCGCGCGAGCCCGAACAGGGAGCCGAACTCCGGCCGGTGGTCCTGCACCTCGCTGTGCTGGACGTTGAACCGGACGGCGTTCCGGCCGGGTTCGGCGTAGATGCCCGACCCGAGGAAACCATTGCCCAGGAAGGGGCCTTCGTACCAGGTCTTCGGCATCCGGCGCCAGATCAGATCGGCCTTGCCGAGGAAACCGGGCCAGTCGAGGCCGCCGAGCGCGAAGTCGTTCTCCACCGCCGACGCGGACGGCGTGAGGCCGGCCGTGGCCACCCCCGCCAACGCCCCGCCGAGCACCGTCCTGCGAGTGATGTCCATGCTCAGATCCCCCAAGCCGGAGTTCCGCGGTCGCCGGGCACGTCCCGCGCCTCCGGTTCCGGATGTGTGCCGCGCCGCGAGACGACGGCCGTCCCGCCACGGCGGAGCGGAATCGAGATCGTGCCAGGACCCGTTCGACGCCAAGGAAGCCGCCTTCCGCGCGCGTCACGGACCTCGATGTCTCCCGGGATCCCGTGCCGCAGGACGAGCGGCTCCCCCGCCTCGCTGTGGACACGGACCCATTCGGTCGCGCCGTTCCGACGCGACGCGTCCACGAGGAACGCCCCCTCCGCACGCAGGCTTTCGAAGGATGCGTCCGGCCACGCCGACGAGACCGACGGGAAGATCTTGAGCACACCGTGGTCACCCTGCAAGAGCATGTCCACAACGGACTGCGCGGCGGTGATGGGGCTCTCGATCGCGAGGTTCACCCCCTCGCGGTACATCGTGTTCGGCGTCAGCTGGGTGTTCGCGACGACGGTTCCGTCGAGGAAGATCTTCAGATAGCGCAAGGCTTCCTCGGGCTCGTCCATCACGGAACTCATCGACGACGCCGCCGCGAAGCTGTAACCGTGCCATTTCTCCTGCGCGCTCGA
The DNA here is from genome assembly GCF_003947475.1 of Amycolatopsis sp. WAC 04197. Lineage (NCBI taxonomy): Bacteria > Bacillati > Actinomycetota > Actinomycetes > Pseudonocardiales > Pseudonocardiaceae > Amycolatopsis > Amycolatopsis sp. WAC 04197. Next base: position 612,185 of record NZ_QHJK01000008.1, read on the forward strand.
CCAATGCGCGAAAGTCCGGCGCATGATGTCCCGGTCGCCGGGACGGTCCCAGAGTTTCTCGCGCAGCGGATAGAGCCAGAGCAGATGCGAGAAGTGCCGATGTGATTCAGCCAGCGGGACGCCGTCGCCGATCAGCACGCCTTGAGCGGGATCCTGGTGGTACGGCACCAGTTTGTCGCCGATCTCCCGCCACGCCGGCACCCGCGGATCGTCGATCCGCAGCTTGGCCGCGGATTCGACGAGGGTGCGCGCGGCCCAGCGGATCAACGACAGGTCGTAGGTGCAGTCGGCCGCGTCGGCGTACTCGGGCGACCTCGTCATCGGCAGGTGCAGGGCGCCGTCCGGTCCCGTCGCGAGGAAATGCCGGTAGTAGTTGAGCGCCTTGGCGAGCGTCGGATACAGGACGTCGCGCAGGACCAGGTGGTCCATGCTGTGCCGGTACGCGAGCCAGACGTTGTGCAGGCCCCAGATCAGGTTTCCGGTCTGGTCGTTCTTGGTGGCGGGGCCGGGGATCCCGACCGCGCGGGTGTCGCCGGGCCGCAGCCGCCAGTCGCCCGGATGCGAAAGCGCGTACGTGTCGCCGTCCCGGTAGGCGGGAGGCACCGAGAGTTCGAGGTTGGCGTGGTCACGGCGGAAGGTCGCGGTGACGGCGTCGAGTTCGGGATGGTTGCTGCTGTTGACGATCGGATACGTGACCTGGACGTTCAGGTTCCACCACACCGCCGTCCAGCTGTTGCCGACCTCCGGGAACCACGGCCCCCATTCGGCGACCACCGGACCGTTCGCGCGGGTGGCGCACGCGGTCTTGTACAGCTGGATCCAGTAGAACCGCTGGATCCGCTTGTCCGGAATGGACACGAAACTGCGCCGGTAGAAGGCGTTCCACCAGCGCCGGTGCCCGGCGACCAGCAGATCCGGGTTCACCACCGACGCCCGATCGACCCTCGTGATCGCTTCGGCGGTGTGCGTCGGCTCGGGGAACCCGTACGCGACCGTCGCCGCCAGGAGCCGTCGCGTGCCGACGGTCCGCTCACGCCACGCCGTCGTGTACCCGCCGCCCGCGTGCAGTGGCTGCTCGCAGTACCGGACGGCGCCCGCGCTGCCGAGCTTCGGATCGGGATTGGCCGTGTACTCGGGCGGTTTGCGGATCGTCCGGGTGGTGGCCGACGTGAGCGGCGTGAACCCCCAGTCCGCCGCCGCCTCCCCGGTGAGCGAGACGAGGAGGAGGTCCTGGTCGTTGTGGACCAGCGCGGAGAAGCGCACGGAGCCGCGGGTGGTGGTGATCGTGCCGCCGAGTTCGGCGTTGTACAGGTCGAGGTGCCAGTCCACCGCCGTGATCGCGCCCTCGAAGGTGAGGGTGAGGTAGCCGATCGGGAGCCGCGAGTAGCCGATGCCCGCTTCCCATTGCCCGCGCTGGTCTTGGACGCGCGAATGGCCGAGCATCACCTTGAGGACGTTCGGCTGCGCCCCCGCGTAGAACTGGACGCCGAGAAAGCCGTTGGCGAGGAACGGGCCCTCTTGCCAGCCCGTCGGCATCCGTTTCCAGACCATGCGCGCGTCGTCGACGATCCGGCGGTGGACGTCTTGTCCGGCGAGCGCCGGTGGCGCCCCCTGAGCCCAGAGGCCACCGAGCGCCGCCGCCCCCGCCGCGACCCTCAGCATCGATCGCCTGGACAGCTCGGCCATGGGTCGCCTCCAGATTCATACTACGTTTACCGCAGATCAAGTCCTGGCGACCGGCATGTTTCCAGAAATAGTCGAGCTTTGGCCACCCCCTTCACTCTCGTAGCGGTACAGACATCCGATGTCTCGTCGGACAATTCATCCAGCGTTGAGCAAACGCGCTTTCAACGTCCGGACCGCCGCATCGGGCACACCACGCTGCCGCGCCCAGCCGGCGAAGCCACCGAAATCGTCCTCGACGCTGTCCAGCAGAGCGTTGATCGTGCTCTCGGTGCACCGGAACAGTTCCTCCGGCAACCGGAGCGCGCGGAAGCGCTCGATCACCCGCGGAAGGCTGTACGCGCTGCGCAGGTAGTCCTGGACGATCATTTCCCGCGACGCCCCGGCGAGACCGAGCGCGAGGGCCGTGACGACCCCGGTCCGGTCCTTGCCCGACGCGCAGTGCACGACGACGGGCCGGGCCAGCAGGACCGCCAGGATCTCGATGGCGACCGGGAGATCGTCGTCGTGCCGGAGATGGTCGACGTAGATCTCCTCCAGCGCACTCGACCGTCCGTTTTGGACGGTCCGCAGCGGCACGTTGACGTAGCGGACGCCGGGCAGTTCCGCTCTGCCCTCGCTGAACGTCTCGGCGCTGGAGCGGAGGTCGAGAACGCCTTCGATACCGAACCGGTCGAGCAGGAGTTCTTTGTCCGTCCCGGTCAGGGCCTGCAAGGTGTCGCTCCGGAACAGCCGTCCCCGCCGGATCGGCCCGCCGCCGGCGTCGCGGAAGTTGAACGCGCCGGTGAGCACGGAAGCGACCGCGGTCACCGGGTCTCCTCGCCGAGGGTGATCGTCCCCGCCGAGCCGTCGACGGTGATCACCTGGCCGGTGGTGATGAGCGCGGTCGCGCCGGGAACGCCGACCACGGCCGGGATCCCGTGTTCCCTGGCCACGGTGGTGCCGTGGGAGATCATCCCGCCGGTTTCGGTCACCAGCGCGGCCGCGGTCAGGAACAGCGGTGTCCAGCCGGGGTCCGTCGTCGCGGCGACCAGGATCTCGCCCGGTTCGATCCGTGCCCCGTCGGGGTCGTGGATCACCCGCGCCCGGCCGGTCGCCACCCCGGCCGCCGCGGCAAGTCCGGTGAGATCACCTTCGCCCGCGACGGCTTCGACGGCCGGCGCGGTACCGTCGGAAAGCAGGACCGACGGCACCCGCGGCCTGCGCGCCTCCCGCTCCCAGATCTCGCGCCGCCGCGCCACGGTCGCGCGGAAGTCCCTGCTGTCCAAGGCTTCGCGGACTTCGGCGAGGCCGAGGAACATCACGTCATCGGCCCGGTCCAGCCGCTCCGCCCGGACGATCTCCTCGCCGACGAGGAGCAGCTGCTCCCGAAGCGCGGCGAAACCGCGCATCAGGCAGAACTTCGGGAACTCGCGCAGCCCACGCAATCGCCTCGACCTGCGAAGCAGGAAACGCGCCAAGATCGCCCGGTGCGCCTTGGTCGCCGGAAGCCGCCGGGTGAGTTCGACGATCCGCGCCTCGGCCGCCGCGGCCGCGTGTTCGAAGCGGGTTTCCGCGTTCTGCTCCTCGCCCTCCGCACGCAGCAGATTCACCAGCATCGCGAAGACCGGCTCGGGATCGTCGGTCCAGCGTGGAACGCCGAAGTCGATCTCCGAGGTGGCGCGGCAGCCGTATTCCGCCAGGAACGCGGCGATCCCGTGCTGGATCACGTCCGGCAGGCTCCCCGCGAGCTGTTTCGCGGCCAGTTCGTCGGGGGCGGTGTCCAGCAGCAGCCGGAAGGCTTCGTCGTCACGCCGGATCGCCTCACCCGCGCGCCACAACGCCAGATCCATCTCGGTGGTCGGATTATGCGGGACACCACGGAAAACGGTGGCGATCTCCGCCTCGTCCACGTAACCGCGCAGCAACTGCCCGGCCAGCTGCCCACCGGTCCCGCCCGCGGTGTTGGCGTCACGCGGGAGGTTCGCTTCGATCTGACAGACATCTCGCCGAACGGATTCCACAAAGGACAAACGCTCTTCCGCCGTTGCCTCGGCCGGACCCGCGAAAGCGGCGATCCGCCGTTCGGCGTCGCGGACGACCTTGGCGCGCGCCCGATCCGGCCACAGCCACGCGGGGATCATCCGTTCCCAGCGGCGGCGCCGTTTCTTCGGTGGGACGTCCTCTTCGGAACCGGGCGACACCGGAGGGAATCGCTGGTCGCGGCCGAGCTGTTCGACGAGCCTGCCCGACGGCGCCGCGAGACTGTCCACGAACGCGGCCATCTTCGGCCGCTTCGCCGGACTCCGCACGCCGTCGGTGATGTCCCAGAACAGCCATCCGTCCACATCGGTGATCTCGTCGGAAAAGCCGAGCGCGCTCATGTACACCGCCATGCCGCGCTGGCGCTCCCTGATCATGGACGCGCCCATCGGTGTGAAGGGGCGGCTGATCCCCTGATAGACGTTGACCGACCAGTACGCGCGCGGCGCCCCTTCACTCTCCGGGACCGGGAAGAGGGTGGTGATGTGTCGCGACTGGGTCAACCACAACTCACCCTCACCGTTGAACGCCCACTCGACGTCCTGCGGTGCGCCGAAGTGCTTCTCCAGACTCCTGCCGACCGCCGCGAGTTCACCCAATCGTGACGGCGTCAGGCAGCCGTCGCCGGGCCCTTCGACGGTTTCGCCCTCGACGCTCAACCGGTAGTGGTCCGGAGTCACCGCGCCGGAAACCACCGCTTCACCCAATCCGGGCGCGGCGTCGACGACGATTTCGGCCCGTTTGCCCGAAACCGGATTCGCCGTGTACAGCACGCCGGCGCATTCCGCGTCGACCAGACGCTGCACGATCACCGCGATGGCGGGGGCGCGATCGGTGTCGTGCGCCGCCCGGTACCTGGTCGCCCGGTCGGACCACAGCGAGGCCCAGCACCGGCGCACCGCCGCCAGCACCTCGCCCGCACCCTGGACGTCGAGGAAGGTGTCGTACTGCCCGGCGAAACTGGCGTCCGGCAGATCCTCGGCCGTCGACGAGGACCGCACCGCCACCGCCACCGGCCCGTCCGCCGAAAGCCGTTCGTACGCCTCGACGATCCCGGTTTCGAGCCGGGCCGGAATCGGCACGGTCAGCACGTGGGCCCGCAGCCGGTCCGCCAGATCGGCCAGCGCCCTCTCGTCACCGGACGGCACCCTGGTCAGCTCGTCGAGCAGCCGCGGCCCGTCACCACCGGCGAGCACCCGCCGGTACGCGGCGGTCGTGACGCAGAAGCCCTCCGGCACGGGGAAACCCGCCGAAGTCATTTCCGCGAGATTCGCCGCCTTGCCACCGACGAGGTCGCGCGGGCAGCCTCCCGCTTCGGCGAGCTCGAGAATCACTTTCGTTACCTCCCAGGGGGTCTTTGCTTAGCCTAAGCTTGCATCCTCAACCTGGGTTGAGTTCAAATACGTTCATGGAATCCGCATCGATCAGGGAAGTCGCCGACCGGTTCGATCTGCCGGTCTCGACCCTCCACTACTGGGAACGCCGCGGGCTGATCAAGCCGCACCGCCGGTCCGGCTGGCGCTACTACGACACCGATCAGCTCTACCGGATCGCACTGATCCGGCTGTGGCGGGACACCGGCCAGCTCAGCCTCGACGAGATCGCGACCGTGCTCGCCGGGCGTACCGCCACGCACGACTGGCGGGACACCGTCTCAGCCCGGATCGAAGCGTTGGAGTCGCAGCTCGAAAAACTCGCCACCGCGCGGACCTATCTGCGACATCTGCTCCGCTGCCCCGAAAACACACTGGAACGCTGCCCGGAGTTCCGGTCCACAGTGGAGCTTCCGGGCGCTTGACCTCAAGCCGGGTTGAGGAGGCAGGCTACCGGAGCATGACCGCCCGTGGCCTGATCGACACCACCGAGATGTACCTCAAAGCAGCCTACGAGCTGGAAGAGGACGGTGTCGTTCCGTTGCGCGCCAGGATCGCGGACCGGCTCGACCAGAGCGCCCCGACGGTCAGCCAGACCGTGGCCCGGCTCCAGCGTGACGGCCTCCTCCTGGTCGCCGAAGACCGGCGACTGGAGCTTTCGCCGGAGGGACGGCGGATCGCGGTGCGGGTCATGGGCAAGCACCGGCTCGCGGAAACACTTCTCTACCGGGTGATCGGCCTCGACTGGGCCCGGCTGCACGAGGAGGCCTGCCGCTGGGAGCACGTCATGTCCGACGCCGCCGCGCGCCGGATCTTCGAACTCTGCGGCGGCCCGCGCTTCAGCCCCTACGGCGGGCCGATCCCCGGGCTCGCCTTCCTCGGCCTGCCAGGGCTTTCCCCGGTGCCGGCCCCGCCGGGGATGCGCCCTGCCACGCACGCCGGACGGCAGGAGGTCCGGCTGCACCGGATCAGCGAGCGCCTCCAGGAGAATTCCACTTTCCTCGAAACGCTTCTGACCGCGGGCCTCACCCCTGGCGCGCGAATGACGCTCGTTCCCGCCGACGGGCGGCGATTCGAAGCACGTACGGCGACGGCGACCGTGCCCCTCGAGCGGCACCAGGCGTCCATGATGATCGTCTGTGACGCCGCCGCGGCGAATTCCGCCGTGAACACCCGCACCCGGTGCGTGGCCGGTCGCTGAGATCGCTCTTTCGCGCGCCACATATCGTTTTTCGACCGGGCGCGCCCGTCTTGTCCTGGCCAGGCAGTAAGATGTCATATGATCTGCCGATCTGATGTCCGTATCCGGGGGACGAAGGAGGGAGACCGCCATGCCACTTCGAGCGGCCAGCACAGCGAGACTCTCGTCCACTGTGGTCGAACAGTTCGAGGAACTGATCGAGACCGGCGAATGGCCGGTCGGCTCCCGTATCCCGCCGGAACAGGAGCTGGTCGAGCAGCTCGGGGTCGGGCGCAGCACGGTCCGCGAAGCCGTCCGCGCCCTTGAACACGCCGGTCTGCTGGAGCCGCGCCGCGGCGACGGAACCTACGTACGGGCGCGGCACGGCCTGTCCGCGGCCCTGCTGCGGCGCACCCGCGCCGCGAACGTGCTCGAAGTACTGGAAGTCCGCAACAGCATAGAGCGCCAGGCCGCCAGGACGGCGGCCGAACGGCGAAGCCCCGAGGACGTCACCAGGATCACCGAGGCACTCGCCGCCCAGCACGAAGCACGCGACGCCGGCGACGAGGACGCTTTCCTCGCCGCCGACAACGAATTCCACGCGGCGATCATCGCCGCCACCCACAACGCGGTACTGATCGAGCTGTGGGAAGGCCTCAGCTACGCGCTCAGCAGCGGGGTGGCGACGGTGATGGCCGAGCTGCGCCGTGAGCACATCGACTTCCCGGATCACGACACCCTCGCCGAGGCCATCACCGACGGCGACGCCGACCGGGCCGAACGGGCCGTCGCGGTCATCATCGACGCCGCCGTCGCGGTGCTGACCAAGGCGCAGAAGAAATCCGCGCCGCGTAAAAGGAAAAGCACGCCGAAACGCCGTTGAGAGCGGTGCTCAGCCGAGGCGTACGGACGGCCGGTAGAGGTCGAACCAATGATGCAGGTCCAGTACCCGGTCGAGCCCGTGCCGCGACTGGCCGGTCAACGTCGCCGCGTCGGCTTGGACGGCGTCGTACACCCAATCCCGGTTCACCAGCTCGAAAACCGGTGAATCGATGTCCGCCAGCACCTCCTTCGCCTGGGACTGAAGCGCGACCGCGTATCCGATGTCCTGTGTGGACGGATACGGGCTCTTGAGCCGTTCGGTGACCGAGGCAGGCAGAAGATGCTTCGTCGCCTGCCGCAACAGGCTCTTCTCCCGGCCGTCGAAGTTCTTGAACGCCCACGGGGTGTTGTAGACGTACTCGACGAGCCGGTGATCGCAGAACGGGACCCGTACTTCGAGCCCCACCGCCATCGACATCCGGTCCTTGCGGTCGAGCAGCACCCGGACCCAGCGGGTGAGGTTCTGGTGACAGATCACGCGCATCCGCTGCTCGAAGGCGTCGTCCCCGGACACCTGTTCGACCTCCGCGACCGCCGAGGCGTATTCGTCGGCGGCGTAGGCCGGCACGTCGAGCGCCTCGCGGACGTCACGGCGGAGCAGGTTCTCCCGGTCGCTGGTGACCGCGTTGCGGAACACCAGCCACGGGAACATGTCGGTGGTACGGGACTCCTCTTCGAAGAACCAGCGGTAGCCGCCGAACACCTCGTCCGCGGCCTCGCCCGACAAGGCCACTGTGGACTGCCGCCGGATGGCCTTGAACAGCAGATAGAGCGAAAGGTCGACGTCGCCGAGCCCGGACGGCATGTCCCGCGCGGCGACGCACGCCCGGCGCACGTCGGGATCCGTGAGTTCGGCTGGGTCCAGCACCACGTTTTCGTGCACCGAACCGACGAGATCGACGACGTCCCGGATGAACGGCGAATCCGGGGCGTCCCGCATCTCGTCCGGGCGGAAGTTCTCTTCCTGCCCCGCGTAGTCGACCGAAAACGTGCGCAGCGGCTCCCCCGTCTCCGCGAGCCGCGCCGCCGCGATCCCGGTGACCGCGCTCGAATCCAGCCCGCCCGAGAGCAGCACGCATCTCGGCACGTCCGAGACCAGCTGGCGGTGCACGATGTCGGTCATCAGCTCGTCGACCCTGGCGACCGTCGTGTCCTGGTCGTCGGTGTGCGGAGCGGTCCGCAGGCGCCAGTACGTGCGCGAACGGATCCCGCGGTCGTCGACGGTGACGATCGACCCCGGCTCGACCTCGTGCATGTCCTTCCACAGCGACCAGCCGGGTTTCTTGGTGAACGCGATCAGTTCGCGCAGACCGTCCGCGTCGACGACACGCGGCGCGCGCGGGTTCGCCAGGATCGCCTTCGGCTCGGAACCGAACAGCACACCGTCGGAGGTCGCCTGGTAGTAAAGGGGTTTCACGCCCATGCGATCCCGGATCAGCACCAGTTTCGCGGTGCGGGAGTCCCAGACGGCGAAGGCGTACATACCGTTCAGCCGTTCCGCGACTCCCGCTTCCCATTCCAGGTACCCGCGCAGCACCACCTCGGTGTCACTGTCGGTGTGGAACCGGTGGCCCTTGCCCCGCAGCTCCTCGCGGAGCTCGGTGTAGTTGTAGACCTCACCGCTGTAGACCAGCGCCACCTCACCGGCCGGGGTCGCCGCCGACATCGGCTGCACACCGCCGGGCAGGTCGATCACCGCGAGCCTGCGATGCCCGAGCGCGGCGTGCCGGTCGAGCCAGGCACCCCCGGCGTCCGGACCGCGGCAGGACATCGTGGCCGTCATCGCGTCGAGGACCGGCCGCCGGTTCCGCAGGTCGTCCTCGAACGACACCCAACCGGTGATTCCGCACATTTCGCCTCCCAGTACCTGTGGTGTCAGCCGAAAACGGGTTCCGCGGTCCGCGTCCGCTTCAGCTCGAAGAAATACTCGAACCCGGTGAGCGCCCGGACGCCGTCGAAGACCCGGCCCGCCGCCTCGCCGCGGGGCACCTGGGCGAGTACCGGCCCGAAGCAGGCACTGCCGTCGATGCGCACGACCGGCGTTCCGAGGTCGGGACCGACCGCGGCGATCGCCTCGTCGTGGCTCGCGCGGATCGTGGCGTCGAGTGTCGTGTCCGTTCCCGCGCCGGCCAGTTCGGACGGCAGTCCGGCCGCTTCGAGAGCGAGACCGGTGACCTCGCGGTAGTCCTCGTTCCCGCCGGGATGGATGCGCGTGCCCATCTCCGTGTACAACGGTTCGACGATCTTCTCGCCGTGGTCACGGGCGGCGGCCGCGACGACCCGCGAGAGATACCAGCCCTCACGCATCATCACTTCGTACTTTTCGGGCAGTTGATGACCTTCGTTCAGCACGGCGAGGCTCATCAGGTGGAAACGCAGGTCGATCTCGCGCACTTCGGCCGCCTCGATCAGCCAACGCGAGGTCTGCCACGCCCACGGGCAGATCGGGTCGAACCACAGGTCGGCCCGGACGGTGGTCTCGGTCATCGCTGTCCTCGTTTCTGGTGGTACTCAGGCGAAGGAAGCCGGCGTGTACGCGCCTTCGGTACGCGCGGCCTGGAGCACTTCCGGGTAGATGACCGATTTCGGGCGGTCCCCCGCCACGATGACGATCATCAGGCTCTCCTCCGTGCCGGGAGCGGCCTCCAGGTTCGTGAACCGGCGCTGGAGCCCGGCGGGGAGGGAGATCACGTCGAACGGGCCGAGGTCGACGTACAGATCGTCGTCGTCGTTGCAGCGGAAACGCCACGTGCCGCTGAGCGGGATGAACGTCTCGTTCGTGTCGTGGTTGTGCAGGATCGTGCCGTTCCCCGGCGTGGCCTTGATGTAGGCGAGGTTGAAGCCCTCGGCGATGTCGATCGGCGCGTTGCCCGAGCTCTTCGCGCCGATCGGGGAGATCACCTGGTCGTCCGCGGCGCCGTTCCGCTCCGGCGGGCGGAAGCCGATGACGTTGAACATCACCCGCGCGCAGCCGGCGAGCACCGTGTCCGGGGCACCGCCATCCGTTCCGACCAGGTCGGTGAACCTGGCGACCCTGGTACGAAGGTCATTCTCGCTGAACCGGATACTGGCCATGAGGTCGTTGGACATTCCCGTCTCCGATCTTCACTGGGGTCTTCCCGTTGCCGCCGGATTCGATGGTGGTGAGCACGAGGCTGTGTGCGGGAACCACGACGCCGTCCCCGATGGTCACGGGGCCGAGCACCGTCGCCTTGGCGCCGACGACCACCCGGTCGCCGATACGCGGATGCCGGGCCTCGCCTTCGGCCCTGGCGTTGTCCCGCCAGAAGCCGATGGCGCCCAGCGTCACCTGCTGATAGAGGGTCACGTCGTCGCCGATGACGGCGGTCTCGCCGATCACGACGCCGTGCCCGTGGTCGATGAAGAACCGTCTGCCGATCCGGGCCCCTGGATGGATTTCCACCCCGGTCAGGATCTTCGCCACGTTCGACAGCAGACGGGCGAGGATCCGATGGCCGCCGCGATGCAGCCGGTGCGCGATCCGGTGGCTCCAGACCGCGGGCAACGCGGGATGACAGAGCGCCTCCAGCAAGGAGGTCACCGACGGATCTTTGTCCATTGTGGTCACGAGATCTTCACGCAACCGGTTGAAGGGCCGTCGCATGTCAGCCCGCCGTCTGCTCGGCCTTGACCCAATCCTCCTCGGGGCCGGCGTCGGCGAACAGGGTCACGACGACCTCGCCGGGGCCGAACCGTTCGGCGACCTTCTTCGCGCTGAGCCACGCGGCCGCGGCCGAGGCGCCGATCGACGTACCGGTGAGCTTCCGGTATTCCACCATTCCCCGCAGCGATTCGGCGTAGGTGACGTGCAGCTGTTCCGCGCCCGGAAGCTGGGTGTCGATAAACGGCTGACGCAGTCCGTTGCCGAATCCGCCGGCACCGGCGAACCGGGGCTCGGAATGCGGAGCCCGCTCGGTGCCGTACGGCATTTCCGACGGCGTGACCCCGGCGACCACCAGATCCGGCCACCGCGTGCGCAGTGCCCGGCGGACGCCGGCAAGGGTGCCGCCGGTCCCGATCGCGCTGACCCAGGCGGCGGGCCGATGCTCCCCGAGCTGCTCCAGGATCTCTTTGCCGGTACCGAATTCGTGGGCCGCGACGTTGGCCATGTTCCGGTGCTGCACGAGCGGGGTGAGCCCGGGATCGTCGGCGGCGATCTTCTCGCACACCTTGATCATCCCGAGCAGGCCGCCCGCCGCGTCGGCGAGTTCGATCTCGGCACCCGTCTTCTCCATCGCGGTCAGCAGGCTCGGCGGGATGACGGACGGGATCACGAGCCGGGTCTGGATTCCTGCCAGTTCGCCGAGTCCGGCCAGCGCGCGGGCCATGTTCCCGGCCGACGCGTCGAGCAGTTTCAGCGGTTCCGGGCCGGTGTGCGCGGCGATCGCCCGGCAGACCAGCGCGAACGCGGTCCGGTCCTTCACCGAACCGAACGGATTGGCGAATTCGTACTTCGCCAGCACTTTCGCCCCGCCCGGCGGGCCGGGAACCTCGACCAGCGGGGTGTCGCCGAGCCTCCCGGCGAACTCCCGCAGCCCGGGATGCCGGTCCAGTGCGATCGCCTGATCCGGTGCCTCGGCGAGCGGTTGCTCCACGGTGAGAGCGATCTCTGGCTGAACGGTGTCGGTCATGCGAGTCCTTCCCCAGGCGCCACTAGAGCAGCGCGACGATCAGCGCGGCGTGGTGTTCGGGTGTGGATCCCCTCGGCGGATCCGGATTCTCCGGTGGCGGAAAACGCTCGTACCGGTGGTCCGCGGGGGCAGGGCCGCGCGCGGAACCTGGTTCAGGCTAGCAAGTAAACACCTGCTCTGTCGAACATCAGACGTTCAGTCATCCGCTTGCCCGATGGACAGCACGATCGGGTGGTCCGGTCCGCCCGAGTTGACCTCAACCCGGGTTGAGGGTCCAAGGTTAGGCTAACCACACCTGATGGATCGGAGGCGGACATCGGCACCACGTCCTTGCGCCCGCGCACCCTCACCGCCACCGCGGCGGCCCTGCGGGACGGCACGGTCACGAGCGTCGGCCTGACCGAGGCGGCGATGGCCGCCGCGGATCGCGGTGACGCGGTCTACGGCGCCTACCTGACCCGTCTCGACGAGACCGCCCTCGCCGCGGCGAGACGGGCGGACACGGAACTCGTGGCCGGGCTGGACCGCGGGCCTCTGCACGGGATCCCGATCGGCGTCAAGGACATCATCGCCACCGCCGAAGCGGCGACGACGGCGCAGAGTCTCGTGCACGACCGCGGCTGGCTGGCGGGGACGGACGCGACGGTCGCCGCCCGGCTCAGAGCGGCGGGAGCGGTACTGACCGGCAAGACGACCACCATGGAGTTCGCCTGCGGGATGCCGGAACAGGCACATCCCTTCCCGATCCCCCGCAATCCTTGGCGGACCGGACGCTGGGCGGGCGGATCGAGTTCGGGCGCCGGGATCGGCGTCGCGACCGGCATGTTCCTCGCCGGCATCGGGTCGGACACCGCGGGCAGCATCCGGGTGCCCGCGGCGTTCTGCGGCGTCACCGGTCTCATGCCCGGCTACGGCCGGGTGCCGAGAACCGGCTGCGTTCCGCTGGGCTACAGCCTCGACCGGATCGGCCCGCTGGCCCGGTCCGCCCGGGACTGCGCGGCGGTGCTGGAGGTCCTCGCCGGACCGGATCCGGCCGACCCCGATTCCGCGGCGAGGCCGATGCCCCGTCCCGAATTCCGCGGCGACCTCACCGGCCTGCGAGTCGGGGTCGTCCGCGACCGCCACTTCCCTCCCGGCCGCGATCCCGCGCTGGACGGTGTCTTCGCCGAGGCGCTCGCGGTCCTCGCCGGGCTCGGCGCGCGGCTGAGCTCGATCACGCTGCCGTACCAGACGGAACTGGTGACCGCCGTCCTGGTGACCGTCGCCAGCGAAGCGCTCGCCCACCACCGCGCGGACCTCTGCCACCGATGGCTCGACTTCGGCCGGGGTACCCGCGGGCTCCTGGCCACCGGCGCGCTGGTCACCGGCGCCGACTACGTCCAGGCCCAGCGCGTGCGACAGGTCGCGCAGCGGGCGGTCGGCGCACTGTTCACCGAGGTGGATCTCGTCGTCTGCCCGACGGCGTCCGTCGGCGCGCCCCCGTTCGCGTCGCTGCTCTCCCCCGCCGGGCTACCCGAGAACGAGGAACTCTTCGGCGTGATCAACACCCCGTACTGGAACGGGCTCGCCAATCCGGTGCTGGCGCTGCCCATGGGGTTCACCGCCGACGGACTGCCGCTCTCGCTGCAGCTGGCCGGGCCGGTGCACGGTGAACCGGAGCTGCTGGAGGCGGGCGACGCCTTCCAAACGGCCACCGGCTGGCATCTCATGACCCCGCCGGAGCCGTCATGAGCGAACCGGAGATCCGCGTCCTGCTCGGGGCCGCGACCCTGCCCGCCACCGAACCCGAGATCGCCGGGCTGGCCGCACGCTATTCGTGGCAGCGGGCGGCGATCGACGCGCTGTACGACGTCCCCGCGGCCCGCCACGCGCTACCCGTCCTCGGTTTCCGGACGGGCGAAGAAGACGCAGTAGGAACAGGAAAGGTTTCATGAGCACGTCCTCCCCCGCCCGCCGCCGCGACCATCTGGTGCTCGCGCTGGCCTGTCTCGGCTCGTTCGTGGTGGTGCTGGACGCCACGATCGTTTCCGTCGCCCTGCCCCGGATCCGCGCCGATCTCGGGTTCTCCGCCGCGACGCTGCCATGGGTGGTGAACGCGTACACGCTCGCTTTCGCGGGCTGCCTGCTGCTCGGCGGCCGGTGTGCGGACGTCTTCGGACGACGCCGGATACTGCTGGCCGGGATGGGCCTGTTCGCGGGGGCGAGCCTCCTCGCCGGACTGGCCGCGGATCCGGCGCTCCTGCTGGCGGCACGGGCCGGGCAGGGGGTCGGCGGCGCGCTGCTGATGCCGGCGACGTTGTCCCTGCTGACCGACACCTTCCCGGCCGGGCCGAGGCGCGCCCGCGCGTTGAGCACGTGGAGCGCGATCGGTGCCGTTGGTGCCGCGTCCGGTCCGCTGGCGGGTGGTCTGCTGACCCAGTTCCTCGGCTGGCGCTGGGTGTTCTTCGTCAACGTGCCGCTGGGACTGGTCGCCGTCGCCGGCACGGTGGTTCTGCTGCCCGGCCGATCCCGGTCCGGACCGGCGCGCCGGCTGGACGTCGTCGGCGCGGTACTGGCGACGACCGGGCTGACCGGCGTGGTGTACGCGGTCATGGAGTCGGAAGCCGTGGGCTGGGGCTCGTCGGAGGTGATCGGCCCGCTGATCGCGGGAATCCTGCTGTGCGGGCTGTTCCTGCTGCACCAGGCACGCTGGGCGGCGGCCCCGCTGGTCCCGCTCAGCCTGTTCCGGCACCGCGCGGTCCGCGGCGCGAATCTGGTGATGTTCCTGCTGGGCCTGGGTTTCTTCGGTGCGCCGGTGCTGATCTCGTTCGCTCTCCAGTACGTGCACGGCGCGGGCCCGCTCGGCGCCGGACTCGGCTTCCTGCCCGCGGGGCTGGCGATGTTCGCCGGCGCCAAGGCGGCAGGCCCGCTCACCATCCGCCTCGGCGCCCGGCGCGCGGCGGCGCTGGGATGCGCGTTCGGGGCGGCCGGGCTCGCCGGGGTGGCCGCTTCACTCGCCACCGGCGGTTCGTCCGCGGCGATGATCGTGCTGCCGAGCGTGGTGTTCGGTTTCGGGACCGCCTCGGCGTTCACCCCGCTGACGGTGGCGGCGACCAGCGGCGTGCCCACCACCTCGGGCGGGGTGGCCGCGGCCGTGCTCAACACGGTGCGGCAGACCAGCGGCGCCATCGGGCTGGCCGTGCTGACCACGATCGCCGCCGCGGCCGCCGGCCGTTCTCCGGCGGCGCAAGGACTCGCGCACGGATACGCCGTCGCGTTCGCCGTCTCGGCGGTCTGCGTGGCGGCCGCCGCCGCGGTCGGCGTGGTCGTCCTGCCACCGCGGACCGCGGAACGGCTCGCGGCCGCCACCGGACGGGTCCGCGGACTCGACGGCGATCCCGTGCCCGGCGCGGTGGTACTGCTGGTGAATCCGGACGGCGGCCGCGTCGTGCGCACGGTCACCGACGAGACCGGCTGGTACCACGCGGCCCCGACCGCGCCGGGGCCCCATCTGGTCATCTGCACCGCGCCCAGCCACCAGCCGTCGGTCGGGCGGATCATGGCCGACGACACGCCCGTGCGGCACGACGTCGTCGTCGGGCAGGCGGGGTCGTGAGCCGCGCGTCATCGTGCGGCCTCCGCGAGCCGCGGCACGATCCGCTCCGCGGTGTGGGCGAGCGCGAGGGCGGAAGGGAACGCGAGCGCCTGTGCCTCGGCCTTGTCGATCGCGAGGTAGGCACCCCGGCGCACGGCCGGGAGCCGCGCGAACAACGGTTCGGCCTCGAAGGCCCGCCTCTGCTGAACCGATTCGTAACTGATCAGCACGATGTCCGCGTCGAGCAGGTCGAGCCGCTCAGGGCCGACCGCCGCGACCCCCTTCGTCGTCGTGGACAGCAGCCGGGTGACCTTCTCCGAAAGACGCAAACCGAACTGCGCCAACGAAACCGCCAGCACGTCCTCGGGTGTGTTCTTGGTGTACACCTGTCCCCCGCTGCTCACCGAACTGCAGCTGAACGTCTTCCCGGTGAGTCCGGCGGTGTCCCTGGCCGCGGCGATCTTGGCGAGCGTTCCGGTGATCAGCTGTTCGGCAAGGGACTCTTTTCCGAGCGCCCGGCCGATCCGCCGGGTGGTGTCCTGCCACGGGTCGAGATTCGGGCCGGTGACGTAGCCGAGCACGGGCGCGATCCCGGTGAGCCGCTGGTACCCGGTTTCGAGGTAGTAGTCGCCGACGGCGAGGAACAGATCCGGCCGCAGGGCGGCGAAGCGTTCCAGTGGACGGTCCGGTCCCGCGCGGATCAGCTCGGGACGGGCGGCTCCGAGCAACGGCGCGACCCACGGCTGGATCCGCTCCGGGGTCGACGTTCCCTCCTGCATGGCCACCGGGACGACGCCGAGCGCAACGGCGGCGTCGGCGTCCTGTCCGAAGCCGAGCGCGATCACCCTGGCCGGCAAGCGATCCAACGTCGTGGCTCCGAGTTTTCCTTCCAGCCGCACCGAAAACCCGCCCGATGGGGCGGAGTCATCCGGCTTTCCGGGCGTACAACCGGCGAGCGCGAAACCCGCCGTTCCCACCAGGAAGGCACGCCGGCTCGGCCGGCCGGGTAGGTCCATCTGCTGCATCTACGCACTCCACGAAGTCGGACACGGAAACGGAGGTGCTCCCGGATCACCCCGGCGCGACATCGAGGTGACGGCAGGCGCGACCTACTTAGGTAAGGCTGCCAAAACATCGGTTGTTGCGCCAGTCATACGTCTGCTGTTAGGTTGAATCCTGCCCGCAATCGGGCGTGCTTCCCTTGCGAAAGGCTCACTGTTCGAGCCGATGCAGCGACGGTCGGGTTCCGGGCTTCGGCGGCTGCATGTTTTCGACGTTCGTCATCCACGCACTTGGGGGTGCAAGTGAACGAGGCCGCCGAAAGTACCAAGCCCCGCTATCAGATTCCTTCCGCTCGACGCGGATCCGTCGTCGACGACGAGGATTTCGCCGTGCTCAGAACGGTTCTGCAGAACGATCTCGCGTTGACGGCGGGTCCGTGGCGGGACCGGTTCGAAGCCCAGTTCGCCGCCTACACCGGTTCCCGGTACGCGTTGTCCGTCACCAGCGGCACCGTCGCGCTGGAAATCGCCATCCGGCTGCTCGACCTCCGGCCCGGCGACGAAGTGATCGCGACCACGCAAACGTTCCAAGCATCGATCCAGCCGCTGCTGGCCTCCCCGGCGAGCGTCCGATTCTGTGACGTGGATCCCGAAACGCTCAATCTCGACCCACGCAAACTCGAAGCGCTGATCACGTCGCGGACCAGGGCGATCATCCTGGTGCACTACGGCGGGAATCCGGCCGACATGGCGGAAATCTGCGCCATCGCGGCCCGGCACGACGTACTGGTGCTCGAAGACTGCGCCCACGCACTGGGCTCGGGCTATCGCGGACGGCGGCCCGGTTCCCTCGGCGACATCGGCACGTTCAGTTTCCATTCCTCGAAGAACATCACCACCCTCGGCGAGGGCGGCATGATCACCTTCGACCGCGACGACTGGGCCGTCCGGGTGGACCGGATCCGGTCGAACGAGGTCGACATGGTCGCCGGACCGGTCAGCGGGATCCTCGGCTCACCACCGGAAACACTGCCCTGGATGAAGTTCTCCGAAGCGGTGTACCGGGAATCGGTCACCGGGATCCACGGCGCCGGGACGAACGCGACCCTGTCCGAGGCCGCCTGCGCCGTCGGCACCGTGCAGATGCGGAAGCTGCCGGCACTGGTCCGGCGACGGCAAGAGATCGCAGCCAAACTCGACGAGGTACTCGGCGGACATCCACAGATCCGGCTGCCGCTCGTCGATCCCGGCAACGAACATTCGTACCATCTCTACACTTTCTTCGTCACCGGAGGCGACGAAGCCCGGCACGCGCTCGTACGGGCGCTCGATCGTCGCGGCGTCGAGATCCAGTTGCGCTATTTCCCCTTGCATCTCACGCCGGAATGGCAGTCCCGCGGGCATGGCCCCGGAGAATGTCCTGTGGCGGAACGAATCTGGTTCTCCGAGCATATGAATCTCCCGTGCCACCCCAGTCTGACCGACACCCAGGTCGCGCTCCTGTGCTCCGCGCTCCGAAGCAGCCTCAACGAGGTCTTCGGCAGGCGAGCCGTTCTGAGCCACAGCTGACCTGATCCCGCACGAAAGATCGGAGCGCGCTCCGCCATGCCCTACATCCATGTCCAGATCCTGGAAAACCGGATCACCGAGGAAACCGAGCCGAAACTGATCGCCGCGATCACCGACGCGGTGGTCGGCACCTACGGCGAAGAAATCCGTGAACACGTGTGGGTGGTACTGGACCCGGTACCCGCGCACCGCTGGGGGCTCGGCGGAAAACCCGTCGCACCCCGGCCTTCCTGACCGGCGCCCTTCCGAACAGCTGGGAGTACTGGTGAAATTCGGCTTGAACTTCTTCCCCGTCTTCTCCCCCGACCGCAAAACGGCGGGCGACTACTACCGCGAAGTCATCGATCTGGCCGAGCGGGCCGATCGCGCGGGACTCGAACACGTCCAGACCGTCGAACACTACGGATCTCCTTACGGTGGCTACAGTCCCGACCCGGTGACCCTGCTCGCCGCGATCGCCGCCAGGACCGAGCGGATCCGGATCACGACCGGCGCGGTGATCCCCGCCTTCACCCATCCGCTCAAACTGGCGGGCAAACTCGCCATGCTGGACAACCTTTCCGGCGGACGGCTGGACGCCGGTTTCGGCCGCGGCTTCCTCCCGGACGAGTTCGACTGGTTCGGCGTCCCGATGGACGAAAGCCGGCGCCGCTTCGACGAAGGCGTGGACGCCTGCCGTCGCCTTCTGTCCGAAGTGGACGTGAAGATCGAGGGCGAGTTCCACAGTTTCGGCCCGGTGACGCTGTTGCCCCGCCCGGTGCAGCGGCCGTACCCGCCGTTCTTCGTCGCTTCGGCCTCGAATCCCGAGTCGTGCGCCGCCGCGGGCGCCGCCGGCCATCATCTCCAGGTGGTCCCGTCGATCGTCAGCCAGGAAACGCTGACCGACATGATCCAGGGCTACCGCACGGCGTGGGCGTCCTCGGGACGACGGCCCGAGGACGGCCGCATCCAGATCAAGTACACCTGCTATCTCGCCGAGGACCGGGCGACGGCACTGGCCTGGGGCGAGAAGTTCGAGAACAACTACATCGAGCAGATGAGCGGCGCGATCGCCTCGTGGGCGTCGACCACGTCGGGCGCGTACCAGGGCTACGAGAAGCTCATCGAGAAGGTCCGCGCGTACGACTTCGAGAAGTCGTTGACACAGAACAAGGTTCTCGCCGGGACTCCCGACGACGTCGCCGGGCAGATCGGCTGGATCGCCGAGAACTTCGGCAGCGACCTCTCGGTCAGTGTCCAGCTGAGCCCCGGCTATCTCGACCACGAGCACGCCGTCCGCGCACTCGAGCTGTTCACCACCGACGTGGTGCCCCGCTTCGATGCCTGAGCCGGACACCGACGTCGTCGTGGTCGGGCTGGGCGCCTGGGGCTCGATGGCCCTGTGGCAGCTCGCGGCCCGTGGTGTGCGGGTGATCGGTGTCGAACGCCACGGCCGCGGCCACTCGCTCGGCGCGTCGCACGGCGGCAGCCGGATGTTCCGGGTCACCTGCCTGGAACATCCCGGCCTGGTACCACTGGCGCGCAGATCCGCCGAGCTGTGGGACCTGCTCGGCCGCCTGACCGGGAAACCGGTGCTGCACCGGTACGGCGGTCTCCTGATCGGCGCGCCGGATTCCGCGGTCGCGGGCGGAACGCTGGCCGCGGCCAGGGAGCACGGCATCGACGTCGAACCGCTCGGCCGCGCCCGGCTCACCGAACGGTTCCCCCAGCACACCGCGCTGGCCCCGGACGACATCGGCGTCTGGGAACCGTCGGCCGGGCTGCTCCGGCCCGAGGCGTCGATCCGGGCCGCGCTCGGCGCGGCGGAGACCGCGGGGGCGCGGATCTTCACCGGCACCGAGGTCACCGGGATCCAGCCGACCGACGACGGCGTCCTCGTGCACAGCCCGGCGAGGACCTGGCATGCGCGGCGCGTGGTGGTGGCGACCGGGTCGTGGCTCCCGTCGATGCCGACGCTGACACCGCTGCCCGGGCTCCGGGTGGTGCGGATGCCGGTCACCTGGTTCGAGCCCGAAGACGGCACGGATCGCTTCCGGCTGGCGGATTTCCCGGTGTTCATGCGGGAACTCGACGGCGGCACGGTGCTGTGGGGCTGCGGTGCGGATCCGCCTCACGACGTCAAACTCGGCCTGGAGCAGTTCGGCGCCGCCGCGGTCCCGTTCGATCCGCTCGACACCGACCGTTCGGTGACCCCGGCCGACTGGGCACCGTTGCGCGAAGTGCTCGCCGAGCATCTGCCCGGCCTGCGTCCGGAACCCTCGCGGGTGGCGGTCTGCATGCTCACGCTCACGCCGGACGGGCAGTTCGTGCTCGGCTCGCTGCCCGAAGCGCCGAACGTCATCGTCGCGGGTGGCGACAACGCGCACGGGTTCAAACACGCCACCGGGATCGGCGAACTGCTCGCGGATCTGGCCACCGACCGCGAACCGCGGATCGATTTCTCGTTCATGGACGTCAAGCGCTTCCGTTGACACGGGCATCTTCTGGAGGGAAAGCCGTGGACCTCGACATCTGCGGGCTCGGCGCCGTCTCGAGTATCGGCGGTGACCCCGAAACGATCCACGACGCGTTGTGCGCCGGGAAAAGCGGTCTCGGACCACTGCGCGTCTACGACACGACGAAATTCCGGTCGGGCACGGCCTACGAGATCGACGACCGGGCGGCCCCGGGCAAGGACGAACCCGGCCGATCGACGAAATGGCTGATCGACGCGATCGCGCAGGCGATCGCTGACGCCGGACTCGCCGAGTTGCCGGAGAACTGCCCGGTGCTGGTCGGCACGACCCACCGGGAGCAGCGCTCGATGGAACTGTGGTGGCGTGGTGAAGCGGCGGCGGATTTCGCCGATCTGCATTTCGGCACGGCGATCCGCGACCGGTTCGGCACGGTGGAGACGCACACCTTCGCGAACGCCTGCGCGGCATCGCTGACCGTGCTCGG
Source organism: Amycolatopsis sp. WAC 04197 (assembly GCF_003947475.1). Classification (NCBI taxonomy): domain Bacteria; kingdom Bacillati; phylum Actinomycetota; class Actinomycetes; order Pseudonocardiales; family Pseudonocardiaceae; genus Amycolatopsis; species Amycolatopsis sp. WAC 04197. Next base: position 633,061 of record NZ_QHJK01000008.1, read on the forward strand.
CCTGGCCGCCGACCTGATCGCGGACGGCGAATGCGACACCGTCGTCGTGGCCGGGACCGACGGCCTGACCGAAGCCACCTTCGGCATCTTCGACCGGGTCCAGAGTGGTGTGCCGGGCGAAGTGCGCCCCTTCGCGAAGGAACGGCACGGGATGATGATGGGCGAAGGCGCTTCGGCGGTCGTACTCCGCCGGCCCGGACACGGCGGGCCGGTCGCGGCCAGGCTCCGGTCCGTCGCGCTCAACTGCGATGCCGACCATCCGACGGTGCCGGAGCCGGGCAGTGTCGCCCGAGTGGTGCGGCAGGCGCACGACCGCGCCGGGATCGGCGCCGGGCAGATCGACCTGATCGTGTTGCACGGCACCGGAACCGTCCGCAACGACCTGGTGGAGACCGGGATGCTGCACGACGTGTTCGCCGGTGCGAAACCGGCGCTCACCGCGATCAAGGCGTCGACCGGGCACACGCTCGGCGGCTCCGGTCTGCTGAGCCTGATCGTCGCCGCGATCTCGCTCCGCGAACGGCTGGCACCACCGATCCTCGGCCTCGCCGAACCGATGGACGAGGCGGAAGGGCTGGATCTCGTCCGCGACGAACCGCGGTACGGCGAGTTCCGGATCGCCCAGGTGGACGCCTTCGGGCTCAGCGGTATCAACGCCGTGGCGATCCTGGAGGCGGCGTCGTGACCGCCGTCGCCGTGACCGGGGCGGGGATCACCGTCGACGGACTGCGCGGACCGGCCGACCTGCTGGAGCCGTACCGGCGCCGCGAGGACGGCTTCGACCCGGAGACCGGATTGCGCGGCAGGTGGCTCCGGCACCGTGACCGGGCATCACGGCTGGCTTCCCACGCGGCCACCGCGGCACTGCGTGACGCGGGCCTGCTCGCCGAAGACGGTTCCTACCGCGGTGACTCACTCCGGACGGCGACCGTGGTCAGCACGAACACCGGGAACCTGGACAGCATCTGCTCGTTCCTGGACACGATCGCCGAAGAGTCCGCGAGCCTGCTGCCGCCGACCGGGCTGCCCAACACCTCCAGCAACGTGTCGGCGGGCTGGGTCGCCATCGATCACGGCCTGCGGGCACCCAACCTGACCCTCTCGAACGGTCCGACCAGCGGTCTCGACGCCTTGCACTGGGCGCGACGGCTGATCCGGTACGGCCGGGCGGACGCCGTCGTCGTCACCGGGGTCGAACCCGACAACCGCTATGTGCGCAAGCTTCTCGACGACAACGGCGAGACGCACTGGCCCGACGCCGCCGCGTCGGTCGTCCTCGAATCCGCTGACGTGGCCCGGCGCCGAGGCGCCCGGGTCCGGCTCGTGCTCGGCGGATACCGGCGGGCGGCCAGTGCGCGGGCGGCGGCCTCCGCCGTCCCGGACGAAGCCGCGGCGACCTTGGCCGAACCGGGAGTCCGGCCAGGCGACGTACTCGACCTTTCGGCTTGGGCGGGACGTCAGTCGGGGGCGCTCGGCGTCCTGCAGTGCGCCGCCGCGAGCGCACGGATCGACGGCGGCGAAGGCACCGCCCTCGCCGTGTCCTGCGGCCTCCCGGGTGCGGCGGCGGCCGCGATGGCGTTCGCCGGGCCGGGCGCCGGACAGACGTGAACGACCGAAATCGGGGACAACGACGAAGGAAGGGGCCTTCATGACCGGGAACAAGCTGATCGAGCCGGAGCTGGAAGACCTGCGGACCCTGGTGGCCCGCGTGCTGGAGGTCGAAGCCGCGGAGGTGACCGACGAGGCGAACCTCGTCGAAGACCTCGGTGTCGACTCGCTGCTGCTGCTCGAAGTCGCGGCGCGGATCCTGCAGCGCTACGGCATCCGGGTCGGCGACGCGGCGATCAGCGAGGTGGAGACGCTCGACGAGATCCATCAGCTGGTCCTCGCCGGGCAGAAGGGCTGACCGGGGATGACGCAGGACATGGACCGGTCCGACTGGCCCGGCTGGCCGGACGAGGCCGCCCGCCGGTACCGGGCCGTCGGCCACTGGCAGGGGACGACCTTCGGCGAACAGCTCTCCGGCTGGGCCGTCCGGTACGCCCACCGCGTCGCGCTCGTGGACGGCGACCGCCGGTGGACCTACGCCGCGCTCGACACCGCCGTCCGGCGCCTCATGACCGGTCTCATCGGGCTCGGGCTGAAACGCGGCGACAAGGTGATCGTGCAACTGCCGAACCGCGCGGAGTTCGTGCTGCTGTGGTTCGCGCTCACGCGGCTCGGGATCGTGCCGATCCACGCCATGCCCGCCCACCGGCGCAACGAGATCGCCCACCTCACGGCGATGGCCGAGGCCGTCGCGTACGTCATCCCGGACAGGCACGCGCGGTTCGACTATCGCGAACTCGCCGCCCGCGTGCGCGCCGAAGCCGGGATCCGCCACGTGATCGTCGCCGGTGATCCCGGCGGGCACGACGGCTTCCTCGCGATGGCGGATCTGCTCGACAACGAACCCGCGCCCGATCCCGTCGATCCGCCGCAGTCGGGTGATCTCGCCCTGCTGCTGCTTTCCGGCGGTACCACCGGCATGCCGAAACTGGTGCCGCGGACGCACGACGACTTCGCCTACAACTCCCGGCGGGCGGCGGAACTCTGCGAGCTGACCGAGGACTCGGTGTACCTCGCCGTGCTGCCCATCGCCTTCAACTACACGATGAGCTGTCCCGGCCTGCTCGGCGTCCTGCAGGCGGGCGGACGGGTCGTGCTCGCCCCGTCCCCCGGGGCGCGGACGGCGTTCGACCTGATCGAACGCGAGGGTGTCACCATCGCGGCCATCAACCCGCCGCTGGTGCCGCACTGGCTCGCCGAATTCGAACAGGGCGACACGGACCTTTCGAGCCTTCGCGTCCTGCAGGTCGGCAGTGCCCGGCTCGCCGACGACCTGGCGGCGGCGGTCACCAAGACCTTCGCTTGCCGTCTGCAGCAGGTGTTCGGCATGGCCGAGGGACTGCTGTGCCTGACCAGGCTCGACGATCCGGACGAGCTCGTGCACACCACGCAGGGCAGGCCGATCTCCGCGGACGACGAGGTCCGCGTGGTCGGTCCGGATGACGTCGAGGTCGCTCCCGGTGAGACCGGCGAACTCCTCACCCGCGGGCCGTACACCCTGCGCGGCTACTTCCGCGCGGCCGAACACAACGCGCGGGCCTTCACGGCCGACGGGTTCTACCGCACCGGAGACCTGGTCCAGCAGCTCCCGACGGGTCATCTCAACGTGGTCGGCCGGGCGAAGGACCAGATCAATCGCGGCGGTCAGAAGATCGACGCGACCGAGGTCGAAGGGCATCTCCTCGCCTGCCCGGGCGTGCTCTCCGCCGCCCTGCTTCCCGAAGCGGACACCGTACTCGGCGAACGATCGGTGGCGTTCCTGGTCTGCTCGGGCGAGCCGCCGTCCACGAGCACGCTCCAGACCTTCTTCCGAGACCGCGGTGTCGCCGCCTACAAGGTGCCGGACCGGGTCGCGGTGGTGGAAGAACTGCCGTCGACCGCGGTCGGCAAGATCGACAAGAAGGCACTCGCCCGCCGGTACCTCGGCTGATCCCGGTAGGAGGAAACGATGTTCTTCCCCTTCTCGGCCGAGTCGCCCGAACAGCTGGCGGCCGAAGCCGCCGTACTCGCGGGCCTGCCCGACCGTCTGCCTGCCCTCGCCGCCGAACTCACCGGACGGCGGCACGGCCCGTGGCGTGCCGTCGTCGTCGGCGAGGACCGGGACTCGGTGACCGGCCGCCTCCGCGCGGTCGCCGCCGGGGAATCCTCCAGCGGCACCGCCGTCGGCGAGGCGGTCTCGGCCGGGAACGCGGTCTGGGTGTTCTCCGGCCACGGTTCGCAGTGGCCGGGGATGGGCAAGGCGCTGCTCGACGGCGAGCGCGCCTTCGCCGAAGAGATCGACCACCTGGCACCGCTGATCAGCGCCGAAGCCGGTTTTTCCCTGTACGACGCGCTTTCCGGGACGGTGGACGGCATCGAGCAGGTCCAGCCGTCGCTGTTCGCCATGCAGCTGGGCCTGGCGGCGGCCTGGCGGGCACACGGCGCCGAACCGGCCGCCGTGATCGGGCACTCCATGGGCGAGACGGCCGCGGCGGTGGTCGCGGGCGCACTGTCCACAGCGGACGGTGTGGCCGTGATCTGCCGCCGGTCCCGGTTGATGCGGCGCGTCGCGGGCACCGGCGCGATGGCGATGGTCGCCCTGCCATGGGACACCGTCGAAACGGAACTCGCCGACGTGCCCGAGGTGACCGTCGCCGCGCACTCGGGCCCGACGTCGACGGTCGTCGCCGGTGGACGCGACCGGGTGCGATCCTTGGTGGACCGCTGGGCCGCGAGAGAGCTGATGGCCAAACTGGTCCCCGTCGAGGTCGCGTCGCATTCGCCGCAGGTCGAACCCATCCTGACCGAGCTCGGTGCCGAGCTGTCCGGCCTGCGCCCCGGACGCGCCCGCGTCCCCGTCTACACGACCGTGCTCCCCGACCCGACAGCCCCGGCCGCTTTCGACGCCGCCTACTGGACCGCGAACCTGCGCCGCCCGGTCCGCTTCAGCGCCGCCGTCCGGGCGGCCCTCGACGACGGACACCGCGCGTTCGTCGAGATCTCGCCCCATCCGCTGCTCGCGCACGCGCTGCGGGAGAACGCGGGCGACGGGAAGGTGGCGGTGCTCTCCAGCATCCGGCGGGGAGGTGACGCGCTGTTGCGTTTCCGGACGCAGGTCGGGGCTCTGCACTGCGCGGGTGCTCCGGTGCGGTTCTAGCGGCATCGAGCCTCATACGCCTGGCGAAGCTCTCGAGCTACGACCTCGGGCTCCGACCTGAGACGGCTGGGCAGGGTTTGCAGGACGGCGATCCCCGCCGCGGCGTATCTGGCGTTCCGGTCCAAGGTCTTCGCGTAGTCCTCCTTCGTGAAGTGGAAGTCGTAGGAGTCGATCTCCCAAGCGAGAGCGGCTTCCTTGAAGTAGCCGTCGGGTGTCGCGATGTACTCGCCGTTTTCGTCTCGGAGCTGGTGGTTCCAGAGCGGTTCGGGCAGGCCGGAGAGCCGCCAGACGCGCATCGCGTCGATTTCGGCGACAGATCGAGCCCCTTTGAGGACGTCGCGCAGCACCTGGCGTGGGATCGCCGTGCCACGATTGCTTCCCGCGTCGAGTTCCTCCAACAACTTCGCCGGGCTCAGCCCACCGGATTGCACCGCCTCGGTGAGCAAGGCCGAAATCGCGTTCGGTGAGCGGAGCCTTCTGCACAAGTCGAGAACGGCTCTGGCGAACGGCGCCACCGGAACACCATCGTCGAAGCGCCGTGGTGGCATCCGCGTCGTGCGCTCCACGATCACGAATCCGGAACTGCTGATCTTGTGTTCATGCGGGACCAGTAGATGCACACGGGTTGCTCCCGCGGGCACTGAGCGCAGCCCTCGGCGACGGCAGAGGGCAGCACCGGTGACCACGGCCTCCCGGCCGGCGTACAGCAACGCGGCGTCCACCAGCTGCCGATGATCGGGCTCGCCGCCACCGAGCAGGAGCACACCCGGCAGCAAGCGTCGCCAAGGACGGCCTGGCTGACAGCGCCGGTAGCAGGTCCTGGCAGGCACACCGAGCTCCACGAGCCGGGCGACGGTGATCACGCCACGGCGACTGTGCTGGTAGAGCCGCTCGGGATCGTCGGCCCATTCTCCGGTTTTCACTCCATGATCGTCCGGGCTTTCGATGACGTCTCGCCAGTGCCTCCAGCGATCTGTGGACAACTCGCCCCGTCAGCGCCGCCTGTGGACAACTCGCCGGATGTCCTGAAGGCCTCCTTTGAGACGTTGGATGTCTCAAAGGAGGCCTTCAGGACGCTCGCGTCAGGCAGGAGGAAGCGGAGGCAACGCCAACCCATCCAGCCAAGCATCGAAGAAAGAAGCAAGCGAACGCCCGGCAAAGCGTTCGGCGAGCGCCACGAAACCGTCGGTGGTCACCAGACCGTGCCGGTTCTCCACCGCCCAAGCCTTCACCAGTGGGAAGAAGACCTCGTCGCCGACGGTACAACGCAAGGCGTGCAACAAAAGCCCGCCGCGTTTGTACACCCGCTCGTCGAACATCCGCGCCACCCCGGGATCGGCGAGACGCAGGTCCGCGGGCTTCGCCTTCATCCGTGCGTGCCACGTCTTCGCCCACGCGTGCGCGCTCTGTCCGCCGGATTCCTCGGACCAGAGCCATTCCGCGTACGTCGCGAAGCCTTCGTTCAGCCAGATGTGCCGCCAGTCGGCGACGGTCAGGCTGTTGCCGAACCACTGGTGCGCCAGTTCGTGGACGACGAGCCGTTCGTGCGTGCGCCGTCCGTCCACGTGGTTGGCGCCGAAGATCGACATGCCCTGCGCTTCGATCGGGTCGTCGAGGTCGTCGTCGGTGACGACGATGACGTACTCGCCGAAGGGGTACGGCCCGAACAACCGCTGCAGCGACTCCATGATCTGGCCCTGCCGCCCGAAATCGCGCGAGAAGGCCCGGCGCAGGCGCGGCGGAACGGCGGCCCGCTGCGGGACACCGCCGGAGGCCAGCACGATGTCGTCGTACCGTCCGATTTGGACGCTCATCAGATACGTCGGCGTCGGCTCGGGCCGTTCGAAGACCCACTGAGTGGTGCTCGCGCGCGTGTACCGGGAGACGAGATTCCCGGTCACGGCCACGAGATACGGCGACGACGTCGTGAGCGCGACACGGTACGTCGCCTTGTCCGCCGGATGGTCGTTGCACGGGAACCACGACGGCGCCCCGACCGGCTGACTCGCGACGAGCGAGCCGTCGGTCAGTTCGTCCCAGCCGATGTCGCCCCACAGCCCCGGAAGCGGCCGCGGATTCCCGACGTAGTGGACCTCCACCAGGAACTCGCTGCCGAGCGCCAACGATTTCGCCGGCTTCACCTGCAGTTTGTGCGCGCGGCGCGTGTACTTGGCCGGTTTCCCGTTGACCAGCACCCGGTTGATCCGGAACTCGCCGAAGTCGAGCGTGAACCGTGACAGCGCCTGCGTCGCCTCCGCGGTGATGGCCGCGGCGGCCGACAACCGGTTGGGACCGATCTTGTAGTCCAGCTCCAGATCGTAGTGCCGGACCCGGTAACCGCCGTTACCGTGACGGGGCAGATAGGAGTCGCCGGAGGTTTCCGCGCCGGGCGAGGGCTGCGCGGATGCCTTCGAAATCACCCGGGAAGAACCCCGCTTTCCATTGTGTCTGTCTGTGAACCCGCGGCCGCGATCGACGTCGGCAGGGCGCTGGTTGGCAGAAGACCGTCACGGTGCGTGGACACGGCGCCCTGCCACCGCGATAGCGGGGCCTTCGGCCAGGGCGGGTTCACCCCTGTGGTCACCATTCCGAACGCACCTCAGCTCCGCCAGCCGTTCCTACTTCGTCCAGGCCGAGATGGGATTACCCAGCCAGCGCGAGTCGGCGGGAACCGCGTCGCCCCGGGTCACCAGGGAGCCAGGTCCGACGGTCGTCCGCGCGCCGATGCCCGCGCCAGGCAGCACGATACCGTGCGGCCCGAGCGTCGCTCCCTCGTCCAGGGTCACCGGCGACATCGTCATGATCCGGTCGTGGAACAGGTGCGTCTGCACGACACAGCCGCGGTTGATCGTCGCGCCGTCGCCGAGGCTCACCAGGTCCGACTCGGGCAGCCAGTACGTCTCCAGCCACACGCCGCGCCCGATCTTGACGCCCATGGTCCGCAGCCACGCCGGCAGCAGCGGCGTACCGCCGAGCGAACCGATCAGCCACGGCACGGCGAGCGCCTCGACGAAGGTGTCGGCGAGTTCGTTGCGCCAGACGAACGAGCTCCACAAGGGATGGTCGACCGCGCGGAACCGGCCGACCAGCAGCCACTTCATCGCGGTGGCGGTCAGCGCGGCGACGGCGCCGGCGGCGAGCAGCAGCGGCCCGCCGAGCAGCACCGCGACCAGGAAGCCGAAGGAGGACGCGAGCGCGAAGATCCCAGCGGCCACCAGCACGGTCAGCGCGACACCGCACATCACCGGCACGATGCGGCAGAGTTCGACGAGCGCGCGGGCCGCCTTCAGCCGCAGCGGCGGCGTGAAGGTGCGGCTCGTGTCGGCCTCGCCGACCGACCGGCGGACCGGCAGCGGCGGCATCCCGAGGTACGACGAGCCCTTCTTCGCCTTGAGCGGGGCCGACGACAGCACCCCGACCAGACCGCGTTTCGGCACCGAACGTCCCGGCGCCGCCATCCCCGAGTTGCCGAGGAACGCCTGCTTGCCGATCCGCGCCGGGGCGACGTGCAGCCAGCCGTGGCCGAGTTCGTAGGTGGCGACCATGGTGTCGTCCGCGAGGAACGCGCCACTGTCCACCTGGGTCATCTTCGGCAGCGCGAGCACGGTGGACGCCTCGACGTTGCGGCCGACCTTCGCGCCGAGCATCCGGAGCCACACCGGGGTGAACAGGCTGGCGTACAACGGGAACAGCCCTTCACGCGCCATGCCCATCAGCCGCTCGGTCGCCCAGACCTGCCATGCGACGCGGCCGTGCACCGGGTGGTAGCCCTCGACCATGCCGATGCTCAGCGAACGGACGCCGACGAGCACGAGCAGGGCGTACGTCAGGAAGTACGCGACGGTCGCGAGTGGCGTGAACAGCAGCGCCTGGTCGAGCGCGGCGCCCAGCGACGGCGCGCCGGCGATCGCGTAACCCAGCACCGCGACGGCGGGCAGGGCGGCGACGGCGGGCAGAAGCCCCAGGGCGACCGAAGTCACGCCGTAGACCGAAGCCCAGAACCGCGAGCGCGGCGGGCGGCTCGACGGCCACTTCAGCGCGTCCTTGCTGGCACGCGCGGCGGGCGCACCGGCCCAACGCTGCCCGGCGGGCACATTGCCACGGACGGTCGACCCGGCCGCGATCTCCGCGCCCTTGCCGATCCGCGCGCCGGGGAACAGCGTGCTGCGCGCGCCGATCCGCGCGTCGGCACCGATGCGGATCTTGCCGATGTGCACGAGATCGCCGTCCACCCAGTGCCCGGACAGGTCGACCTCGGGTTCGACGGCGGCACCGCGGCCGAGCTTCAGCATGCCGGTGACCGGCGGCGGGGAGTGCAGGTCGACGTCCTTGGCGATCCGCGCGCCGAGGGCCTTGGCGTACGTCGTCATCCAGGAAGCGCCCGCGACACTGTCCGCGCCACTGAACTCAGCGAGCTTCTCGGCGGTCCACAGTCGCAAGTGGACACTCCCGCCGCGCGGGTAGCTGCCGGGACGGACGCCCCGCAGCAGCAGCCGGGAGCCGGTCGCGGAGATCGCGATCCGCCCGGCCGGGCTGAACAGCGCGATCCACGCGACGGCGATCCACACCCAGTTCAGCGTCGGCGCCCAGGCGAACCCGGCCAGCGAAAGCACGTTCGACAGCGTCGCGGCGATCGTCGTCCAGCGCAGGCCGACGAGACCCATCAGCGGGATCATCAGCAGCGACTGGACGATCCCCGCCTTGCGGGGGGTGGGCGCGATGTCCCGGCGTTCGGTCTTCTCGCCGCTCAACGCGTCCAGCATCGACGCGAGCGCACCGAGCTTCGGGTTGGCGTAGATGTCGCTCACCGACACCTGCGGGTGCCGGGTGCGGATCCGCGCGATCAGCTGGGCGGCGGTCAGGCTGCCGCCGCCGTTGGTGAAGAAGTCGGCCTTCGGGTTGTCGACCGAGACGCCCAGGATCTCCGCCCAGCCTTCGGCGAGCCAGCTCTCCGTCGGCGACAGGCCGGACTTGGCGGCGTCCACAGTGGACAGCGGCCAGGGCAGCGCGTTGCGGTCGACCTTGCCGGAAGTGCGCGTGGGCAGGTCTTCGATCAGGGCAAGCAGCGGGACGAGCGCGGCGGGCAACTGCTCGCGCAGCCGGGTCGCGGCCTCGTCGTGGTCGAACCTCGTCCCCTCGGCGGGCACGACGTATCCGACGAGCACCTGGTTGCCCGCCTTGGTGCGGCGGACCGCGGCGGCGGCGCCCTGCACGCCGGGCAGCGCCTGCAGTGCGGCGTCGACCTCGCCGAGTTCGATCCGGCGGCCGCCGAGTTTCACCTGCTCGTCGAGGCGCCCGAGGAACAGCAGGCCCTCGGCCTCCGCACGGACCATGTCGCCGCTGCGGTACGCGCGGCGCCAGCCCAGCGAAGGCAGCGGCGCGAACTTCTCGGCGTCCTTCTCGGGGTCCAGGTAGCGGGCCAGGCCGACGCCGCCGATGACCAGTTCTCCGGTCTCCCCCATCGCGACCGGTTCGCCCGCCTCGTTGACGACGGCGAGCTGCCAGCCCACGAGCGGCAGGCCGATGCGGACCGGACCTTCTCCGGTCATCTGCGCGGCGCAGGCGACGACGGTGGCCTCGGTCGGTCCGTAGGTGTTCCAGACTTCGCGGCCTTCGACGGCGACGCGTTCGGCCAGCTCCGGCGGGCACGCTTCGCCACCGAAGATCAGCAGGCGGACGTCTTCGAGCGCGTCGGCGGGCCACAGCGCGGCCAGCGTCGGCACGGTGGAGACGACGGTGATGCCCTGCGCGACCAGCCACGGGCCGAGGTCGACGCCGGTGCGCACGAGGGAACGCGGCGCCGGGACCAGGCAGGCGCCGTGGCGCCAGGCGAGCCACATCTCTTCGCAGGACGCGTCGAACGCGACGGACAGCCCGGCGAGCACGCGGTCTCCGGGACCGATCGGCTCCTCGGTGAGGAACAGCTGTGCTTCGGCGTCCACGAAGGCGGCGGCCGAGGCGTGCGAGACCGCGACGCCCTTCGGCTTCCCGGTCGAACCGGAGGTGAAGATGATCCAGGCGTCGTCGGTCGGCGCGGGCGAGCCCTCGACGCCGCTCGGCGAGCCGAGGACGGTGATCGCGCCGCCGTCGGTGACGACCGCGGCGACGTCGGCCTCGCCGAACACCAGCTCGGCGCGCTCCTCCGGGTCGTCCGCGTCGACCGGCACATAGGCGGCGCCGACGGACAGGATCGCGAGGATCGCGACGTAGAGCTCAGCGGTGCCGGAGGAGATCCGGACGCCGACCCGGTCGCCGACGCCGACGCCGTTGGCGGTCAGCTTGCGGCCGTAGGCGTCGATCTCCTCGACGAGCTTGCGGTAGGACAGCGTGGTCTCGCCGTCGTCGATCGCGCCCGCGTTGGGGTGGCGGGCGGCGGTCTCGGCGAGGATGTCGATCAGGGTGCGCTCGCCCGCGCCGAGGCCGGACCAGAACAGGGCGCGGTCGGCGACCGGGGCGGGCGACGGCGCGACGGTGACGTCCGCGACGCAAGCGATCGGCCGTGAGTCGGCGGTCAGGGTCATCGGGAGATCACCACGGGCACGGCGGAACCATGGGCGCGCAAGCGCATCACACACCTTTCGCGAAGTGCGTCATTCGGGCTCGCTCTCCGAATGAGGCGCCCGCTAGCAGACCATCGACTTTACCGCAGGTGAACGACATATCTCGGGAGGGTCTCGGCAGAGTGTCGAAACTCACCGGTGGACACGCCGAAACCCGAGGTCATCGGCGTGTCCACCCTGTGAAATATTCACCTACATCGTGAGAAAATCAGCGCGCTTTTGGCTTACCCTGTGGTTTACCCGCCGCTTTACCACCGGCCTTGGGCTTTTGCTTCTTTTCCCGCACCCGGACATTCACCCGAACGGGGCTGCCTTCGAAACCGAAACGCTCACGGAACTTCCGTTCGATGAACCGCCGGTAGCCCGCCTCGAGGAAGCCGGTGGTGAACAGGACCAGCGTCGGCGGCCGGATACCCGCCTGGGTCGCGAACAGCACCTTCGGCTGCTTGCCGCCGCGCACCGGCGGCGGGGTCGCGGCGATGAGGTCGGCCAGCCAGCCGTTCAGCTGACCCGTGGGCACCCGCTGGTCCCAGGACTTCAACGCGGTCCGCAGCGCGGGCGCGAGCTTGCTCACCGACCGGCCGGTGAGCGCGGAGATGTTGACCTTGTCCGCCCACGGCACCCGCACCAGGCCGCGGTCCAGCTCACGGACCATGGCGTGACGGCGGTCCTCGTCGACGAGGTCCCACTTGTTGAAGGCGAGCACGCAGGCGCGGCCCGCCTCGACGACCATGGTCAGCACCCGCAGGTCCTGCTCCGAAAGCGGCTCGGCCGCGTCCAGCAGCACGATCGCGACCTCGGCCGCGTCGATCGCGGTCTTGGTCCGCAGCGACGCGTAGTACTCGGCACCGTTGGCCGAGTTGACCCGCTTGCGCAGACCGGCCGTGTCGACGAACCGCCAGGTCTCGCCGTCGAGCTCGACCAGCGAGTCGACCGGGTCGACGGTGGTGCCGGCGACCGAGTCCACGACGGACCGCTCCTCGCCGGAGAGCTTGTTCAGCAGGCTGGACTTGCCCACGTTCGGCTTGCCGACCAGCGCGACGCGGCGCGGGCCGGTGGTGGCGCGGTCGCCGTCGCGCGGCATCGACGGCAGGGCCTTGACGATGGCGTCGAGCAGGTCGCCCGAGCTGCGCCCGTGCAACGCGCTGACCGGGTACGGCTCGCCGAGGCCGAGCGACCACAGCGACGCGGTGTCGGCGAGCAGGCGGTCGTCGTCGACCTTGTTGGCGGCGAGCAGCACCGGCTTCTTCGAGCGGCGCAGCACCTTGGAGACGGCCTCGTCGGTGGCCGTCGCGCCGACACTGGCGTCGATGACCAGCAGCACCGCGTCGGCGGTGGCCATCGCCATCTCGGCCTGCGCGGCGACGGAGGCCTGCAGCCCGGTCGCGTCCGGCTCCCAGCCGCCCGTGTCCACCAGCGTGAACCGGCGGCCCGCCCAGAACGCGTCGTAGGCGACGCGGTCCCTGGTCACGCCGGGGACGTCCTGCACGACCGCCTCCCGGCGGCCGAGGATGCGGTTGACCAGGGTCGACTTGCCGACGTTCGGCCTGCCGACGACGGCGAGGACCGGCTGCGCGAGCTGCGCCTCCTCCTCGGCCTCGCCCGCGGCGATCTGCGCGTCGAGCGCGGTGAATTCGGATTCGTCGGACCAGGAGCCGTCGATCTCGCCGACTCCGTCAAGCTCTGTCATTTTCTCAATCCTGTCGCGTGTCTTGGAGCCCGTGCTCCAAGCGCCATTCGTCCAGTGCCTTCACGAGGTCCGCGAGCGCGATGCGAAGCCGCTCGGTTCCCTCCTCCAGCCCTGTCCTTCCCTTCCCGATCTCGGGAGTGAAAGGTTCGCCGACCATGATGTCGACGCGTGGCCGCCAACGCCGTTTGGCGCCGGCGGGTTTGTACGTCCCCCGAGTGGCGACCGGAACCACGGTCGCGTTCCCGGCGCGGACCAGGAAGGCCACGCCGCGCTCGAAGTTTTCGGCGTCACCGAGGCCGCGGGTGCCTTCGGGGAAGATCCCGACGGCGCCACCTTCCTCGAGCACCTTGACCGCCATCATCAGCGGTTTGCGGTCCACCGCGCCCCGTTTCACCGGGATCTGGCCCAGTTTCGGGAAGAACCAGCCGACGAAGCCCTTGAAGAGCTCCGCCTTGACCAGGAACGCCGTGCGCCGCGACAACATTCCGAACAGCAGCGCCGGTTCCGTCATCGAACTGTGGTTCGCCATGAACACCACCGGCCCGGACGCCGGTACCCGCTCGGCACCGTGCACCCGGACCCGGAACGCGGGCCGGACGAGGAATTTCGAGATCCCCCGGCCGAACGTGTGGATCGGGCCGCTCGCGCCTTCGGGAAGTCCCTTCGCGCTCACCTCGACGCCTCGGCGGGGCAGCCTTCGAGAAGACCGCGGTGCAGCGCGAGTTCCGCCAGCGCCACGATCACCTGGTCGATATTGAGCGCCGAAGTGTCCACCTCGACGGCGTCGTCGGCCGCGCGCAAGGGCGAAGCCGCCCGCGTCGAGTCGAGGCGGTCGCGCCGTTCCACCGCCGCTTTGGCGAGATCCACCGTGGACTCCCGGCCGGCGGCGGAGTCCTGCGCGCTGCGGCGGGCGGCGCGGACCTCGGCCGACGCGGTGAGGAAGATCTTGAGCGGGGCGTCCGGCGAGACGACGGTGCCGATGTCCCGGCCTTCGACCACGATGCCGCCGACGCGGCCGAGCACCTCGGCGATGATCTCGCGCTGCCGGGCGACCAGCAGTTCGCGGACGGCGGGGACGGCCGAAACCGGCGACACCGCGGTGGTGACGTCCGCGCCGCGGATCTCGGCGGCGACGTCTTCACCCGCCAGGGTCACGGTCGCTTCGTCCGGGCTGGTCCCGATGCCGAAATCGGCCTTCCGGGCGACGTCGGCGATCGCGTCCGGGTCGGTCAGGTCGGTCCCGGCGCGCAGGACGGCGAGGGTGACCATGCGGTACATCGCGCCGGTGTCGAGGTAACCGGCGCCGAGCTTCGTCGCGAGCTTCCGCGAAACCGTGGATTTCCCGGTTCCGGACGGGCCGTCCATCGCGACCACACCACGCAGGGCTCCCGCCACCGAAACACTCCTCAGCTCATCCGTCGCTCATCTGATCGACGTTCATTCTGCCTGGTGGTACGCGACACGCCTCAGCCGCCCACGGCGAACCGGTCGACGAGCATGCGGATGCGTTCCGCGCGCGCGTCCGCCGGGAGCCGCCTGCTGCGTTCGAGGGTGACCAGGCCGTGCAGGGCGGCCCAGAAGGTCTCGGTGTAGAGGGCGGGGTCGTCTCCACCGGCGACCGGGCCCACGACTTCGAGCAAGGCGCCGAACGCGTCCTTCAACGGCTCCGGACTGTCCGGGCTGGCGAAGCTCAGTTCGCTGGCGAGGGTGAAGATCGCGTCGTAGAGCGCCGGTTTGCGGTCGGCGAAGTCGAAGTAGTTGTCGGCCAGCCGCAGCAGAGCGTCTCGCGCACCTTCCTCCGCCACGGCCCCCTTCCGCATGTGGACGGCCATTTCGGTGCACCCTTCGAGCGCCGCGGCCGCCATGATCGCCCCCTTGCCGGAGAAATGGCTGTAGAGCACGGGCTGGCTGTACTCGATCTTCGCCGCCAGCCGCCGCGTGGTGACCGCGTCCCAGCCCTCTTCCTCCGCGATCTCACGGGCGGTGGTGACGATCAACTGTTCGCGTTGCGAGCGATCCCGCTCGCGCCGGGGGTTCGTGACCATACGGACATGCTAGCACCGCTAGACAAGCTAGCACTGCTAGCGCTAGTGTCGGCGTCGTTCCTAGCACTGCTAGCTTTTGGAGTCGGAGACCATGACCCGCACCAAGATCGCCTACATCCTGTCCGCCGCCCTCGTGCTCTTCGTCCTCTACTTCGGGAGTGGTTACGTGTTCTTCCCGGCGACCCAGACGGGTGGCTTCGGACTGCCGGTGATGCCGTCCGAGGGCGATCCGATCCTCGCGGTCAAGGGCGTCCGTGACATCGGCACCGCGCTCGTGGTGCTAGCGCTGATCCTGTTCCGGAACGCCCGCGCGCTGGGCTGGGCGGTGCTCGCGCTGGCGTTCATCCCGTTCGGAGACATGCTGATCGTGTTGACCCACAACGGTTCCGTCGGCGCCGCGCTCGGCATCCACGGCGCGACGTGCGCCCTCATGGTCGTGATCTCGGCGTTGTTCCTGATCCGTCCCGCGCAAAACGGACAGTGAGTTACTGTTGTTCACGTGAACGTCGAAGTGACCCCGCTCCCCGGAATAGGCGTCCGCAAGGACTTCGCCACCCGCAACGGCCGCCGTGTCGGGGTGGTGACCCATCGCGATGGACACGTCGAGCTGATCGTGTCCAAAACGGACGATCCCGACGCCTGTCTGGCGTCGCTTCCGCTCACCACCGACGAGGCGGGCGCGCTGGCGAACCTGCTCGGCGCGCCCCAGCTGGTCGCCCAGCTCACCGAAGAGCACCGGGACCTGCCCGGTATCAACACCAAGCAGCTGCCGATCAAGTCGTCGTCGCCGTTCGACGGGCGGACGCTGGGCGACACCGCCATGCGCACGCGGACGAGCGTCTCGGTGGTCGCGGTGATGCGGGCCGGTCAGGTCCACCCCTCCCCCACCCCGGACTTCAACCTCACCGCGGGCGACGTGCTCGTCGCGGTCGGCACCTCCGAGGGTCTCGAGGCCGCCGTCAAGATCTTGAAGTACGGCTGATCGCGGATGGATCACACCGCACTGTCCTTGATCGAACTCGGGGCGGTCTTCTTCGGGCTGGGCGCGTTGGGACGCCTCGCCGGGAAGATCGGGATGTCCCCGATCCCGCTGTACCTGATCGGCGGCCTGTGCTTCGGGCAGGGCGGGCTGATCCCGCTCGGCGACATCGGCGACTTCACCCATCTCGCCAGCGAGATCGGTGTGGTCCTGCTGCTGCTCCTGCTGGGCCTGGAGTATTCGGCGGCCGAGCTGTTCACCGGGCTGAAACGCTCGTGGGTGGCGGGCCTCGTGGACATCGTGCTGAACGCCGCGCCCGGGGCGATCGTCGCGCTCATCCTCGGCTGGGGGCCGATCGGCGCGATCGTGATGGCAGGCGTCACCTACATCTCGTCGTCCGGGATCATCGCGAAGGTGCTCGGCGATCTCGGGCGGCTCGGTAACCGGGAAACCCCGGTGGTGCTGTCGATCCTGGTGTTCGAGGACCTGGTGATGGCGCTGTACCTGCCGATCCTCACCGCGGTGCTCGGCGGGGTCAGCTTCCTCGGCGGGATGAAGGCCGTCGGGATCTCCCTGATGGTCATCACCGTGGTCCTGGTGATCGCGCTGAAGTTCGGCCGGTACGTCTCCGCGGCGGTGGACAGCCCGGATCGCGAGGTGTTCCTCCTCAAGGTCCTCGGCGCAGCACTGCTGGTCGCCGGTGTCGCTTCGGCGATGCAGGTTTCGGCCGCGGTCGGCGCGTTCCTGCTCGGCATCGCGATCTCGGGTTCGACGGCGGAGAACGCGACGCACATGCTCGAACCGCTGCGGGACCTGTTCGCCGCCGTGTTCTTCGTGGTGTTCGGGCTCAACACCAACCCCGCTTCGATCCCGCCCGTACTCGGCTGGGCGGTGGTGCTGGCGGTCGCGACCACGCTCACGAAGGTCGGCACCGGCTGGTGGGCCGCGCGGCGGCAGGGCATCGGGAAGATGGGCCGCGCTCGCGCCGGAGCCGCACTGGTCGCGCGAGGCGAGTTCTCGATCGTCATCGCCGGGCTGGCGGTGGCGGCCGGCGCGGTGACCGGCGAACTCGCGGCCCTCGCGACGGCGTACGTGCTGCTGATGGCGATCCTCGGCCCGACAGCCGCGCGGATCGTCGAACCGGTCGCCCGCGCTCTGCAGCGGAAGCCCTTCGGTTCGAAGAGCCCGGCCTCGCAAACCGGCTGACCCCGCCCCGCTCTGAGTGTCATGAAAGGGTCGTTCAGGACATATCTTGTCCTGAACGACCCTTTCATGACAGTGGCCTAGCCGCGCTCAAGCCCCGAAACAGTGGCAGGAGCGATCTGCGCCGGAGCCACCGGCAGCGCCGCCGGCACCGCCGACGGGCCCGCACCCGCGACGGGCAACGCCAGCGACGTCTTGCCCAGATCCACCGTGATCTTCGGGTACTGCGCCGGTCCCGAGATGAACGAGCCGTCCGTCCCGCCGATGATCAGCGCGAGCTGATGTCCCTGCGGGACGACGTGATCCGTGCTCGCCAGCCGGAACGTCATCGTGTACGGCTGCCCCGGCGTCAGCGGCGACTCCTGGCTCAGCGAACTGTGGTTGGCCAGATCCGCCCAGCCTCGGCTGATGATGTTCAGCCCCACGGAAACCGCGTCGGTGCTCGTGTTCAGGTAGCACGCGTCGTTGCCCGAAGCGCTCGAGCCCCAGCACGACTGGGTCAGCTCATTCTTGATGCCTTCCTTCGGTCCGGTGTAGTTCCGGATCGTCGCCGGACCGTAGTCCACCAGGATCGCCGAGAGCCGCGCAGTGGACGTCGACGGCGTCGCGGTCACAGTCACCTTCGCCGTTCCGGACACGTGAAGGTCCTTCGCCAGCGCGCCCGTGCTGAACAGCACTCGCCCGTTCGAAGTCTCCGTCGGCTTCGCGGCCCAGCTGTTCGAGGACTGACCGGAGGAGTCCGTGAACGACACCGTGCCCGTGCCAGGAGAGCTGCCGAGCGTGCCGACCCCCGGAGTGGTTCCGGACGCGGGGCGCAGGGTGACGGCACTGCCCGCGGGCCACGCCGGCTGGTCCACCCAGACATCGGGCTCGCGTTCCACGCTCGCGCTCGGGGTCTTCTCGATGCCGTTGTCCACGCCGAGCAGGTAGTGGTCGAACCACTTGTGCAGGGTGTCGACCCAAGCCGAGCGCCGGTAGTCGAACGGGTCGACGTGACCGGCCTGCGTCAGCCAGATCTTGCGTTCGACGTTCAGCGCTTCCCACCACTGCCCGAAGTTGATGGTCTTGACGTTGAGGTCGCCGAGACCGTGCGAAGCGAGCACGCTCGCCTTCACCTTCGATGCGCTCTGCACGTAGTCCCGGTCGAGCCAGAACGCGTTGTAGTCACCGTTCGACGTCGCGCCCGCGGTGAGTTTGCGGTTGGCCGCGCCGCAGTTCTGTCCGCCGTTGCGCTGCGAAACGGTCTGCGCGAGCCCGGCGGGGCTGCCTTGGCGCAGGTTCGCGCCGTCGGAACGGTAGTAGTCGTACCAGGAACTGATCGCGCCGATCGGCACGATGGTCTTGAGCCCCTCGACACCGGTCGCGGCGACACCGTTGGCCACCGTGCCGTCGTAGGACTTCCCGATCATGCCGACCGCACCCGTCGACCACGTCGCGTTCGTCCTCGCCGGACCGGTCGCCGTCGTGTAGCCGTTCGCCCGGCCGTTCAGCCAGTCGACCACCTTGCGCGCCGATTCGATGTCCGAGGGCCCGCCGATGTCGGTGCACCCGCGGGATTTGTTGGTACCGGCCAGATCCACCAGGACCACGGCGTACCCGCGAGGGACGAAGAAGTTGTCGTAGTAGAGCGGGAACCCGACCGGCCGGCCCGCCGAATCGTAGGTCTTGAGCTCGCTCTCGTTGCCGCGTCCGCAGCACGAGTAGTACGGGCTCGCGTCCATGATGACCGGAACCTTCTTGCCCTGCGCCGCCGGTTCCTTCGGGCGGATGATGTCGGCGGCGACCCGGTCGGAACGGCCGTCGCCGTCCCCGTCGAGCCCGATGTCCACCCAGGCCGTCTCGCGGACGGCCTGGGCGAAGTCGTAGACCGGTTCACTCGCCCGCGGTTTCGCCGCGGACTGCGGTGCCACGACCACGGCCGCGGCCACCGCCAAGATCCCTGCCAGCACAACTGTTTTCACGGTTGAGCCCTTCCCCGTCGGCTGAAAGCCCGTCAGGGAGAGCTAAACGCGATGATCACGCATGCAGTAGAGCGGAAAGTCTTAGAGATCGACGGCGCGGTACAGCGAACCGACCTCGCCGCGGTTCAGCCGCCGGATCGAACCCGACCGCTGGGCACCGAGCTGGACGTCGCCCAGCGCGGTACGGACCAGTTTGCGCACCGGGTGCCCGGTGGCCGCCATCAGCCGCCGCACGATGTGCTTGCGTCCCTCGTGGATGACCAGCTCGATCTGGGTGCGCCCGGCCAGCATGTCCTTGACGCGGAACTGGTCGACCTTGACGATGCCGTCCGGCAGCTCGAAACCCGCGCGCAGTTCCTTGCCGAGTCCGCGCGGGACGATGCCCTCGACCTCGGCGAAGTAGGTCTTCAGCACGCGGAACGACGGGTGCATCAGCCGGTGCCCGAGGTCGCCGTCGTTCGTGAGGAGCAGGAGTCCCTCGGTGTTCTCGTCGAGCCTGCCGACGTGCACGATGCCGGGCGTCTCCTCGTACCGGCCGCGCAGGTAGTCGCCGACGCACGGACGGCCGCGGTCGTCGTTCATCGTGCTGTGCACGCCCTTGGGCTTGTTCAGCAGGAGGTACACGAGGTCCTCGCGGACCTGGACGCGGGTGCCGTCGACGTGGATCACGGAGTTGTCCGGATCGACCCGGCGGCCGAGTTCGGTGACCACCTTGCCGTCCACGCTCACGCGACCGCGCACGATCAGGTCCTCGGCCGCGCGCCGCGAGGCCACGCCCGCCTGCGAAAGGACCTTCTGCAGCCGAATGCCGTCGGGATGCGGGTCAGATGTCATCGATGGTGTCCACTTCGGGTAGCAACGGAGCGATGGGCGGAAGGTCGGCCAGGGACGACAGGCCCAGTCGCTCCAGGAACAGCTCGGTCGTCACGTACAGCGTGCCAGTGGTTTCGGGGTCGGTCCCCATCTCCTCGATCAGGCCGCGCGCCAGCAGCGTCCTGATCACCCCGTCCACGTTCACCCCTCGGACGGCGGCGACCCTGGCCCTGGTCACCGGCTGCCGATAGGCGATCACGGCGAGGCTCTCCAGTGCGGCTCGCGTCAGCTTGGAACGCTGGCCGTCGAGCAGAAGCTTCTCCACGAACGGGGCATAGACGTCCCTAGTGTAGAACCGCCATCCTTCGCCGACTCGGCGCAGGTCGATTCCGCTGGTCCGCTCGGTGAACTTCTGCGCCATCGTGCGCAGCGCCACGGTCACCCGCGACACCGGCTGCGCGACCGTCTCGGCGAGCGATTCCTCGCTGATCGGCGAGTCGACGACCAGGAGCAACGCCTCCAGCGCCGCTTCGAGCGCCTCGTCCGAGGTGACGTCGGGATAGTCGCCGTCGCCGGCCGCGACGAGACCTTCGTCGGCGGGCGGCTCCTCCTCGGCGGCAGGAGTCTCCGCCTGGGTGTCTTCGGTCGTCTCTGTCTCTTCGGTGTTCTCCGGGGTCACCCGTACTCCTCGTCCTCGACGGCGGCGCGGTCCTGCTCGGCCGCCACCGACGCCTCCTCCACGGACCCGCCGGTCCAGCGCACGTGCAGTTCGGCGAGCGCCTCCAGCTGCTCGAACTGGACCGAGGACTCCCGGTACAGCTCCAGCAGCGCGAGGAACCGCGCCACGATCTCGACGGTGTGCTCGCAGTCCTCGACCAGTTCGCCGAAGGTCGCCTCACCCCGCTCCGCGAGCTTGAGCCGCAGCAGCGCGGCGTGCTCGCGCACCGAGACCCGGCCCATGTGGATATGCGCGATCGACACCGTCGGCGGCGGCTTCGGTTTGAAGACCGCGACCGCGATCTCGGAGAACTTCCCGACGTCGACGCCGAGCATCACCTCGGGCAGCAGCCCCATGAACCGGTCTTCGAGCGCGACCGAGCGCGGATACCGCCGCAGCGCGCCGGCCTCCAGCTCGCCGAACAGCGCCGCGACCTGCTTGTACGCCCGGTACTGCAGCACACGCGCGAACAGCAGGTCGCGCGCTTCGAGCAGGGCGAGGTCGTCTTCGCTCTCCACCTCGGCGGCGGGCAGCAGGCGCGCCGCCTTGAGGTCGAGCAAGGTCGCCGCGATGACCAGGAACTCGGTCGTCTCGTCGAGGTTCCACTCCGTGCCGAGCGCACGGGTGTAGGCGATGAAATCGTCCGTGACCCGGTGCAACGCGACTTCGGTGACGTCGAGCTGGTGCTGCGAGATCAGCTGGAGCAGCAGATCGAAGGGGCCCTCGAAGTTCTCCAGGTGCACCTTGAACTTGGACGTGCTCAGCTCTTCACTGGCCAGTCCTTCGGGGACCATCCCGCCGTGCACGGTCTCGTGCACGACGGGGGTCTCGTCTGCCTCTGTCCGCTCGACCGGCTCTGAGCCGCTGGGAGCAGCCGCGGCCGGGTCGTCCATCAGTTCTCGGTCTCTTTCCCGTCCTCGCTGCCCGCCCGCAGGCGTTGGACGAGGACCGAGTCCTCGCCCGCCGCGTCGAAGTCGGCCAGCAGCACGGCCACCGCCTCGCGGACCAGCCTGCCGCGATCGAGCACGAGACCGTGCTTCGCCCGGAGGTTCAGCCTGGCCTGCTCCATCGCCAGCAGTTCGTCGCCGGAGACGTAGACGGTGATCTTCGCGTCGTGCTTGGTCCGCCCGGAACCGCTGCGCGCGGCACGGGTCAGCTGATCCTTGTGCGCGCGCCCCGGCTCGGTCCCGGATCCGTTCCCGTTGCCGTTCCCCTTCGCGGGGGCGGGCTGTTCGGGCGCGGGCGGGAGATCGAGGGCGGGGCTGGAGGTGATCCTGAAGAGTTCGGACGCTCCGGGCAGGGAAGCTCGCCTGCTCACCGAGCGATCACCTCGCGTGCCAGCGCGCGATAAGCCGCCGCGCCCGCTGATTTGGGAGCCCAGGTCGTGATCGGCTCGCCCGCGACCGTCGTCTCGGGGAACCGCACGGTGCGGTTGATCACCGTGTCGAACACGGTGTCGCCGAATGCCTCCACCACTCTCGCCATGACCTCCTTCGAGTGCAGGGTTCTCGGGTCGTACATGGTGGCGAGAATCCCGGTGATGTCCAGTTTGGGGTTGAGGCGTTCCTGCACCTTCTCGATGGTGTCGATCAGGAGCGCTACGCCTCGCAGACTGAAGAACTCGCACTCCAGCGGGATGATCACACCGTCCGCGGCGGTCAGTGCGTTCACCGTCAGCAGGCCTAGCGAGGGCTGGCAGTCGACAAGAACATAGTCGTAGTCGTTCATGACCGGACGAAGGACCCGTAACAAAGTGTGTTCGCGTCCTACCTCTGCGACCAACTGGACCTCGGCCGCGGACAGGTCGATGTTGCTCGGCAGCAGGTCGACGCCGTCCACCCGGGTCTTCCGGATGACGTCGGTGATGCTGACCGAGCGCTCCATGATGACGTTGTAGACCGTCTGGTCCAGCTCGTGCGGCTGAATGCCGAGGCCGACCGAGAGCGCGCCCTGCGGGTCGAAGTCGACCAGCAGCACCCGGCGGCCGCATTCGGCCAGCGCCGCGCCGAGGTTGATGGTCGAGGTGGTCTTGCCGACGCCGCCCTTCTGGTTGCACATGGCCATCACCAGTGCGGGGCCGTGCCGGTCCAGCGGCGGCGGGTCGGGGATCTCGCGATACGGACGGCCGGTGGGCCCGATGCCGTCGTTGTCGCGTTCTTGCTGCTTGGCGTCTTTGGCTTCTTTGGCGCGCTTGGCCTTGCGGCCGCGGGAAGAGATCGTGTCCTCCGACGGTTCGTCGCCGTCGTGTTCGGCGGGGGTTGCGATGGTCACCTGGCTGAGGCTCGCGGCAGCCGAACCGGCGGACGCGGACGGCTTCGCCGGCTCGTTCGGTGTCGACATAACGCGAAAGCTCCTCTTCGGCAGGATCCTCGGCAGCCTATGCGCGATCCGGGAGTCGAGCCAACGAGGCACGCCGGGATCGACCGGGTCGATTAGCCGAGCGCGCGGGGATGTGCTGTCGCGTAAACCTCGCGGAGCGTGTTGACCGTGACCAGCGTGTACACCTGGGTGGTGGTCACCGAAGCGTGGCCGAGCAGTTCCTGCACGACGCGGACGTCGGCGCCGCCTTCGAGCAGATGCGTGGCGAAGGAATGGCGCAACGTGTGCGGCGAAACGCCCGCCGTGATCCCGGCGGATTCCGCGGTGTCCTTGAGAACCTGCCACGCGCTCTGCCGGGAAAGCCTGGAGCCGCGGGCGTTCAGGAACATCGCCGGCGTCCCCCGGCCGTGGGTGGCGAGGGCGGGCCGCGCGCGGACGAGGTACGCGTGCACCGCTTCCAGCGCGGGACGGCCGATCGGGACGATGCGCTGTTTGCCGCCCTTCCCGTCGAGCAGCACGGTCCGTTCGGCGTCGTCGATGTCGTCGACGTCGAGTCCGACGGCCTCGGAGATCCGCGCGCCGGTGGAGTAGAGCAGTTCCAGCAGCGCCCGGTCCCGCAGCGGTCGTTCGCCCTCGGGTGGCGGGGTTTCGAGCAGCTTCAGCACGTCGCCGACCGGCAGCGCCTTGGGCAGCCGTTTGGCCGCGGCGGGTGGCCGGACCTCGCGGGCCGGGTCGTTCTCGGTGATGCCGTCGGCGTGCGCGAACTTGTGCAGCCCCCGCACCGCGACCAGCGCGCGGGCCGCCGAGGACGCGGCCAGCGGGCGATGCTCCTCGTCGCCCTCGCGCAGCGCCGCGCCGAACGAGGTGATGTGCGCGGAGGTGACGTCGGCGAAGCGCTCGACGTCGGCGTCGCCGAGGTACGCGGTGTACCGGCGCAGGTCACGGGAGTAGCTGTCGAGGGTGTTCCTCGCGGTTCCGCGCTCGACCACCAGATGGTCGAGGTAAGCGGCGACCACCTGGGCGACTCCGCTACCGCCGGCCCGTGACACACGGACACTCTAGGACCACTCGCGACCCGATCGGGGGTTCGCCGCGCGTACCGCGCCGCGGGTGTGAAACGGGCTACCTTGGGAGCATGTCGCAGCAACCGGACCCGGAGGAGATGCGCGTCGGCACGGCCGAGCGCGAAGAGGCCGCGCGGCTGCTCGGCGACCATTACAGCCAGGGCAGGCTCACCCCGGACGAGTACGAGGGCCGCGTCCTCGCCGCGTACGAGGCCGTGACGCTCGGCGAACTCCGGCCTCTGTTCCAGGACCTGCCCGCGCCGCACCCGACGTACCTGGCGCCGCGGTTCGACCCGCCGCCGTTCGTCCCCGTGTATCAGCGGCCCGCCGCGGTCCTGCCTTACTCGCCGAAGTCGAAGATCGCCGCCGGGGTGCTGCAGATCGTGCTGCCGTTCGGGATCGGGCGGTTCTACACCGGGCACATCGGTCTCGCCCTGGGCCAGCTGGCGGTCGTGCTGGTCACCTGCGGCATCGGGGTGGTCTGGCCGATGGTCGACGGGATCGTGCTGCTGGCGAACGGCGGCACGGACGCGCAGGGCCGCCGTCTCCGCGACTGACCCCGGCTCGTGGGTTGCGCAGTTGATCGCAAGTCCGTGAAGGCCTCCTTGCCTACCCTGAAGGTAGGCAAGGAGGCCTTCACGGACTTCTCGATCGGCACCCGCGGCCTTGCGATGCGCGTGAAGGCCCCCTTCCCTCGGCTCAGCCGAGGAAACTCGACCTTGACACCTTCCCAAGTACATGAAGGCCCCCTTCACTGCGTCTAGCGCAAGGAAGGGGGCCTTCATGTACTGCAAGGGCCACTCGCGAGCGTCAGAGGCCGCGCGAAGCGAACTTCGTCGGCCGGTCCTCCCAAGGAGCGTCCGAAGGCCGCGACGAGGCCGCCCCCGAAAGCACCGCGTGCGCGGCGAGCACACCACCGACGGTCGCCCCGTTCACCAGCTCACCCGCCAGCGCCATCCGGACCGCCTCCGCGAGCGGGAACTTCCGCATGACGAGGTCGGCCTCCTCCTCGCCGAGCATCTCCCTGTCCACTTCGGACAGTTCACGGGCGAGGTAGACGCGGACGACCTCGTCGGTGAAGCCGGGCGACGCCGCGACGTCGACCAGGGTCTCCCAGCGTTCGGCGCTGAGCCCGACTTCTTCGACCAGTTCGCGTTTGGCCGCGCCGACGGGGTCCTCCCCCGCCTTGTCGATCAGCCCGGCGGGCAGTTCCCACAGCCGCCGCCCGATCGGGTGGCGGTACTGGTGGATCAGCGTCACCATGCCGTCCGCGTCCAGCGCGACGACGGCGACCGCGCCGAGGTGCTCGACGACCTCACGGCGGGCCGTGCCGCCGCCGGGCATCACGACCTCGTCGACCCGCAGCCCCACGACGCGTCCGATGTGGACGTCCCTTGTGGACGCGACGGTGAACTCGTGTTTGCCGGGCTCGGTCACCGGGCCACCGTCTGCGGGGCCTCGGGCAGCTCGACCGGCAGCCGCTCGGCGACCTTGCGGTCCACGACGGCCTTCACGAACGCGCTGAACAGCGGGTGCGGCCGGGTCGGCCGGCTCTTGAGCTCCGGGTGCGCCTGGGTGCCGACGAAGAACGGGTGCTTGTCGGCGGGCAGCTCCACGAACTCGACGAGGTGGTCGTCGGGCGAGGTGCCCGAGAACACCAGACCGGCGTCGGAGAGGCGCTTGCGGTAGGCGTTGTTGACCTCGTAGCGGTGACGGTGCCGCTCGGAGACCTCGGTGCTGCCGTACGCCTTCGCGACCTGCGAGCCCGGCTTGAGCTTCGCGACGTAGGCGCCCAGACGCATCGTGCCGCCCATGTCGCGCTCACCCGCGACGACGTCACGCTGGTCGGCCATCGTGGAGATGACCGGGTTCGGTCCGTCCTCGAACTCGGCCGAGTTCGCGTCCTTGATCCCGGCCAGGTTCCGCGCCGCGTCGATCACCATGCACTGCAGGCCGAGGCACAGGCCCAGCAGCGGCAGCCCGTGGGTGCGGGCGTAGGCGATGGCGCCGACCTTGCCCTCGATACCGCGGATGCCGAACCCGCCCGGGATCAGCACACCGTCCACATCGGACAGCGCGGCCGCGGCACCGGCCGGGGTCTCGCAGGAGTCCGACGGGACCCAGGCGATCTGGACCTTGGCGCGGTGGGCGAACCCGCCCGCGCGCAGCGCCTCGGTCACCGACAGGTACGCGTCCGGCAGGTCGATGTACTTGCCGACGACCGCGACCCGCACCGTCTCCGACGGGTTGTGCACGCGGTCGAGCAGGTCGCCCCACACGGTCCAGTCGACGTCGCGGAACGGCAGCCCGAGACGGCGCACCACGTAGGCGTCGAGCGCCTCACGGTGCAGCACCTTCGGGATGTCGTAGATCGACGGCGCGTCGGGGCAGGCGATGACGGCCTCGGTGTCGACGTCGCACATCAGGCCGATCTTGCGCTTGAGGTCCTCCGGCAGCTCGCGGTCGGCGCGGCAGACGAGCGCGTCGGGCTGGATACCGATGTTGCGCAGCGCGGCGACGGAGTGCTGGGTCGGCTTGGTCTTGAGCTCACCCGACGGGGCGAGATACGGGACCAGCGAGACGTGGAGGAAGAAGCACTGGTCGCGGCCGACGTCGTGGCGGACCTGACGGCAGGCCTCCAGGAACGGCAGCGACTCGATGTCGCCCACGGTGCCGCCGACCTCGGTGATCACGACGTCCGGGCTGTTCCCGTCCTCGTCGGCGCCCGCCGCGGCGGTGATCCTCGCCTTGATCTCGTCGGTGATGTGCGGGATGACCTGCACGGTGTCGCCGAGATACTCACCGCGGCGTTCCTTGGCGATGACCTCGGAGTACACCTGCCCGGTGGTGACGTTCGCCTTGCCGTCGAGAGCCCGGTCGAGAAAACGCTCGTAGTGCCCGATGTCCAGATCGGTTTCGGCGCCGTCGTCGGTGACGAACACCTCACCGTGCTGGAACGGGTTCATCGTGCCCGGATCGACGTTGAGATACGGATCCAGCTTCTGCATCGTGACCCGGAGCCCACGTGCGGTAAGGAGCTGACCCAGGCTGGAAGCCGTGAGTCCCTTACCCAGAGAGGAGGCAACGCCTCCGGTGACAAAGACATACTTGGTAGCCCGCGACTGAAGTCCCACGGGCTTCCACCTTATCGCACGCCCGCCGTAGCGCTCATCGGCCACGCCGCAAGCGTCCGATGGAGTGGAAAACCGCTACCCTCGCGGCGTGACAGACGCGCACGACACCTGGACCGCACCGGTCGCGGAAGGCCCGCTCGACGCGGACATCCGCGTCCCCGGTTCGAAGTCGATCACCAACCGGGCCTACGTCCTCGCCGCGCTCGCCAGCGCGCCGACGCGGGTGCGGACCCCGCTCGACTCCCGGGACGCGCGCCTCATGCTCGGCGCCATCTACGCCCTCGGCGCCCACTCGCAGGGCAGCATCGGCGGCTACCTCGTGCACCCGCTCGGCCCGGGCCGCGTCCATCCCGACGAGACCGTCCGGGTGGAACTCGGCAACGCGGGCACGGTCGCCCGGTTCACCCCCGCGCTCGCCGCGCTGGGCACCGGCCCGGCGCTGTTCGACGGCGACGAGGCCATCCGCCGTCGTCCCATCGGGCCGCTGCTGAAGGCGCTGCGCGACCTCGGCGCCCGTATCGACGACGACCGCCGCGAGGCGCCGCCCTTCACCGTCCACGGCGAAGGCGGTCTGCGGGGCGGCAGGGTCGATCTGGACTCCTCGGCGTCGAGCCAGTTCCTGTCCGCGCTGCTGCTCGCCGGGCCGTCGTTCCAGCAGGGTGTCACCGTGCGCCTGGTTGGCGGCCAGGTGCCGAGCGAACCGCATATCGCGATGACGGTCGAGATGCTGCGCCGTTTCGGGGCCACTGTGGACCGCGAGGGCACCGAGTTCCACGTCGCGCCGACACGGCTCTCCTGCCCCGAGTACATCGTCGAGCCGGACCTCTCGACGGCGGCGCCGTTCGTCGCCGCCGCGATCGCGACCGGCGGCACGGTGCGGATCGCGGGCTGGCCGCAGCGGACGACGCAGCCCGGGGACTGGCTGCGGAGCCTGGCGCCCGTTCTGGGCGCCACCGTCGAGCTCGACGCGGGCGGCCTGACGGTCACCGGCGGCGGCACGATCCCCGGCGTCGAACTGGATCTGCACGACGTCGGCGAGCTGACGCCGGTGATCGCGGCGCTGCTGTGCCTCGCCGAAGGACCGTCGGTCATCTCCGGGGTGGCGCATCTGCGCGGCCACGAGACCGACCGGCTGACCGCGCTCGCCACCGAACTGTCGTCGCTCGGCGCCGACGTGCGCGAGACCGAGGACGGCCTGCGGATCACGCCGGCGCCGCTGCACGGCGGGAAGTTCCACACCTACGACGATCACCGGCTGGTGATGGCGGCCGCGGTGCTCGGGCTGAAGGTCGAGGGCGTCGAGGTGGAGAACCCGGGGACGGTCGGGAAGACCTTCCCCGGATTCGCCGAGGCCTGGACCTCGATGCTCGGCTAACCCTCGAACGGCGAAGCGCGCCACAGATCGATCATCGGCTTCATTCCTTCCACCAGCATCGGCAGCTCGGGCGCCATCGAGAGGCACGCGACCATCTGCAGCCGTCCCGCGGCCTCGATCGTCTTCAGCACGGTTTCGTCGACCTTGCGCAGGCCCAGTTCCTCGGCGGCGGCGTTGTAGGCCGCGATGCCTTCGGGGCCGTTGAAGGCGAGATCGCGTTCGATCGGGCCGCGGTTGACCAGTTCGAAGTCGGAGTACAGCTCGCCTTCGGTGGTGACGATCAGGTTGTAGCCCGGCGCGTCACCGTGCACCGGCTGCACGGTGGCGTTCGGGAACGCCTTGGCGAAGGCCTCCTCCGACTCCAGCAGCGGCCGGAGGACCTCCCATTCGCGGCGGGCGCGGTCGAGGTCGCCCGCGTCGAGCAGGTCCGGCCTGCCTTCGAGCTGGGCGAGACCGTCGGGGATGAACGGGTCGAGGCCGTTCAGGAACGCCAGCTCGCCGGGATAGTCGCGGAGCGTGGCGTGCAGCTTCGCGACGAGCTTGGCCGAGTGCTCCACGGCGAGGTTCGCGTCCTCGACGAACTCGATCAGCTCCCAGAAGGTCATCGAGAAACCGTCGCGCCGAACCGGTTCCGCCGGCACCAGCGAGCTCGGCTTGACGACCGGAAGCCCCTTCTCGGCAAGCCAGGTGGCGACGGCGAGTTCGCGCCGCTGATCGGTCAGCTGCGTCTCCGGTGTCGTGGTGCGCGGCAGCACGGTCGGCACCCGCACGACGACCGGCGAAGGCGCCAGCCGCACGATGACGGAGAAAACGTCGTACAGGACCTCGGGTTCGGTGACGGTGATACCCAGGTCGCGTCCCGCGGAGACCGCGGCGGCCACCGCCCGCGCGGTGCGGGCGGCCCGTTGTTCGTCGGTGATCATGTCCGCGAGTCTGACATGTCCGATTCAGCCCGCGGAGCGTTCTCCGCCATCCTCGGGGAACAGCGTCTTCAACGTCACTTCGCGGTTGACCCGCACATGCTCGACGGCATGGGCCCGCGCGCGGTCGGCGTCACCTGAAGCGATCGCGTCGTAGAGGCGGCGGTGCTCGTCGAGCAGTTCGCCCCAGTGCTCGTTCTGGCTGGTCAGCCAGCGCAGCCTGCCCTCGAGGGGGCGGAGGATCTCGTGCAGCAGCCCGTTGCCCGCGAGCGCGACGATCTGGTCGTGGAAGCGGGTGTTGAGCTGGGTGATCCGGGCCGGGTCGCCGCTCTCGGTCGCGCGGGCGGCGTCGGTGAGCAACCGTTCGAGCGCGCGAAGCTCGGCTTTGCCCGCCCGTTCGGCGGCCAGCCCGGCGGCGAGCCCTTCGAGCGCCTCACGGACGTCGAAGAGCTCCTCGACGTCGGCTCTGGCCAGCTGGCGCACGACGATCCGGCGGGGCGACTGGACGGCGAGGAATCCTTCGGCCTCCAGGCTGCGGATGGCTTCGCGCACCGGCACGCGCGAGACGCCGAGATCCTCGGCGAGTTCGCGTTCGACCAGCCTGTCCCCCGGCTTCAGCCGTCCGGCGAGGATACGTTCACGCAGCTCGTCGCGGACCCGCTGCCGGGTCGCGGCCAGCGGCTGACGCTGTCCTTCCTCGGCCACCTGACCCCCTCTTCAACACCGCCGTAACAGCTCGTAACCCGAGTTTATCGGCAGAAACCTTGACGACGGGCCACCGCGGGGTGATATTTGGGATGCCAAATTTTGGGATACCAAATCGACCGGACTCCCCGTCGATCGGAGGCCCGCATGACCGCCGCCCCAGCAACCCGGTCCGAAGCGCCTACCACCGAGAACGCCGATCCCCGGCTCTGGAACGAAGACCTCGCGCCGGCGAAAGAACGCCGCTGGAAGGTCTACGACATCTTCGCGCTGTGGATGTCGGACGTGCACAACCTCGGCAACTACACCTTCGCGGCGGGCCTGTTCGTCCTCGGGCTTTCGGCGTGGCAGGTGTTCACCGCCCTGCTGACCGGTTTCGTGCTCATCTACTTCGGCATGAACCTGATGGGCCGGATCGGCCAGAAGACGGGCGTTCCCTTCCCCGTCGTCGCCCGCATCAGCTTCGGGACCTTCGGCGCGAACCTGCCCGCGCTGATCCGCGCGATCATCGCGATCTTCTGGTACGGCATCCAGACCTATCTCGCTTCCGTGGCCATCACACTGCTCGTGCTCGCGATCGATCCGGGACTGAAACCGTTGACAGAGGTCGGTTTCCTCGGTCTGCACGCGCTCGGCTGGATCTGCTTCATCGCGCTGTGGCTCGCGCAGGCGCTCGTGCTCACCCGCGGCATGGAGGCCGTGCGCAAGTTCCAGGACTGGTGCGGTCCGGGTATCTGGGTGGTGATGATCGCGCTCGCCGTGTGGATCCTGGCCGCCGCCGACTGGAACATTTCCTTGACCAGCAACCCGAAGGCACTGTCCACAGGGGAGCAAGTACGACAATGGTTCGGCGCCGTCGGGCTGATCCTGTCCATCTACGGCACCCTGATGCTCAACTTCTGCGACTTCTCCCGGTTCGCCCCGAACCAGAAAACGGTGCGGCGCGGCAACTTCTGGGGACTGCCGATCAACTCGACGGCGTTCGCGCTGCTGTCCGTACTGGTCACGGCGGGCAGCCTCCAGGTGTTCGGTGAGGCCATCACCGACCCAGCCGAACTGCTGGCCCGCATCGACAACACGCCCGTGCTGATCATCGGCGCACTGACCTTCGCGATCGCCACCATGGGCGTGAACATCGTCGCGAACTTCGTCTCCCCCGCCTACGACCTGGCCAACATCTGGCCGAAACGGATCACCTTCACCGTCGGCGGGATGATCAGCGCGGTCGCGGCGTTGTGCGTGCTGCCGTGGAAGCTGTACTCCTCGCCCGCGGTGGTCAACTACTTCCTCGGCGGCCTCGGGGCCTTCCTCGGCCCGCTGTTCGGCATCATGATCGTGGACTACTACCTGGTGAAGCGCGGCCGGATCGACGTGGACAAACTGTTCGTAGCCGGACCCGATTCGCCATACCACTACAAACGCGGCTTCAACCCGAGGGCGATGGTCACCTTCCTGCCCACGGCGGCGTTGTCCGCGATCATCGCGCTGGTGCCGTTCTTCGCCCCCGCCGCGCCGTACTCGTGGTTCATCGGCACCGCTTCCGCCGCGGCGCTCTACTTCGTGGTGTCACGCAAGCAGCGGGTCGCGTGATGCGGATCCTGGTCACCAACTGCAACACCACCGAGGCGATGACCAAGGAGATCGAGGCGGGTGCCCGCGCCGCCGCGAGCCCCGGCACCGAAATCCTGGCCAGAACACCGCTGTGGGGTCCGGAATCCGCCGAGGGCTGGCTGGACAGCTTCCTGAGCGCCGCGGCCGTCCTCGACCTTCTCAACGGGCTGGACGAGCCCTTCGACGCGCTCGTGATGGCCGGTTTCGGCGAGCACGGACGGGAAGGCGCCAGGGAACTGCTCGACGTCCCGGTCGTCGACATCACCGAGGCCGCCGCGCATCTGGCCTGTCTGCTGGGAAGACGCTACGGCGTCGTGACCACATTGGACCGGACGTGCGGGCTCATCGAGGACAGCCTGCACGCCGCGGGCGTCGCGCAGAACTGTGTCGGCGTCCTCGGTGCGGGGCTCGGCGTCCTCGAATTGACCGACGAACGCCGGACGGAATCGGCCCTGCTGACCGCCGGACGGCGCGCCCGCGACGCGGGGGCGGAGGTCCTGGTCCTCGGCTGCGCCGGGATGACCGGCCTCGATCGTCGCATCTCGGCGATGCTGGACATCCCGGTGATCGACGGCGTCGCCGCCGCCGTCCGCCTCGCCGAATCCCTCGTGGCCCTGAATCTCAAGACCAGCCGAGCCGGTTCCTACGCCCGCCCGCTCCCGAAAACCCGCCTCTGGCCCCGCATTTAGTCCTCTAAATGCGAGTCTCGACAGGTCCCGAGGGCGTTGAGGACCCGCGCGCCCGGCGCCCATCGCGCGCACCCACGCATTTAGTCCTCTGGATGCGGTCCTTGCACACGCAAGTACCGCATCCAGAGGACTAAATGCGGAAGGGGGGTCAGTTGCCGGCGGCGGCGATCCCGGGGGCGGGGGCCTGGGCGTTGCCCGCGATGCCGTAGCGCCCGGCGCCGCCTTCGAGCTGCTCCCGCAGCGCCATGATCGTGGTGACCCGGCCCGCCGCGGTCTCCGCGTTGTCCACAGTGGACAGGATGGACGTCGACGAGGTGTCGGCGCGCACGACGCCGATCGCGCCGGTGCCGTCGGCGGATCCCGCGTCGCCCGCCAGAACGGTGCCCGCACCGGAACGGTCGAGCTGCGCGGCGAACCGCGCGACGGTCGAGGCACGGTCACCGGCGCCGTCGCCGGTGTACTTGGAACCGGTGAGCACGATCGCGAGCTGCGCTGGCTTCACGTCCCCGCCGGTCTTGAGGAAACCGCCGTCGGTGAGCCCGCCGAGCGCGGCCGCCAGCTCCACCGGGGTGGACTGCGGCTGCGCGTTGTCCTTGTTCAGCAACGCCACGGAGCCGATCAGCGCGCCCGCGAGGGTGCCCGGGTCGCCCGCGGTCGGGAACTGGACACCGGCCGGCTGCAGCCGCGACACGACGTCACGCAGCTGATCCGACCGCATCGGGTCGGAGAACGCCTCGGTCAGCTGGATCTCACCGGTGACCGAGGCACCGGCCTGACCCACGAGCTGCTTGAGCGCGTCGCGGTCCGCGGGCTTCGCGTCCTCGGTGGTCACCAGCACCACCGAACGCTTGTCCAGCTGCCCCGCGACGACCTTCGGCCCCATCGCGCCGGCGAACGCGTCCGCGTCGCCGAGCCTGGCGTTGAGCGAATTGCGCTGTGCCTCCAGATCCGCGACCTGGGAACCCAGATCCTCCTTCTGGCTGGCGAGACCCGAAAGCAGGGAACCGTTCAGCGCCGTCGACCCGAGCACCACGCCGATGGCGAGCGCCAGGAAGCAGGCGGCGATGGAAACGATGTGGTACCGCAGTGAAATCACGTGAAGAGTCCCTTGCCCCAGGCGATGAACGAGTTCCAGGTGTCGCGGATCCAGTCGAGGTACACCGAACCCACGTCGGACACCAGCAGCGCGGCCGCGACGGCCACCAAGGTCGCGACGACCAGCAGGACGATGGCGCCGATGGACACCCGGCTGCGGTGCAGGGTCGCGACCGCCTTGCCGTCGACCAGTTTCGTGCCGAGCTTGAGCCTGGTGAGGAACGTCGACGGGTTCGACCCGGACCGGCCGTGGTCGAGGAATTCCCGCAGTGTCGCCTGGAATCCGACGGTGACCACCAGGCTCACCTCGTGCGCGTCGGCCAGCAGCAGCGCCAGATCCTCGGCGTTGCCCGTCGCGGGGAAGGTGACCGCGCCGATCCCGAGGTCCTGGATGCGCTCGACACCGGGCGCGTGCCCGTCCGGCTGCGCCGGGACCACGACCTCGCCACCGCTGCGCAGCGTCTCGGCGCCGATCCCGTGCGGGTCGCCGACGATGACGTCCGGCTGATATCCCTGCGCGCGCAAGGTGTCGGCTCCGGCGTCGACCCCGATCAGCACCGGCCGGTGTTCGGAGATGTACTTCTTCAGCTTCTTGAGGTCTTCGGCGTGCCCGTTGCCGCCCGCGACCACCAGGGCGTGCCGATCCCGCAGCGGGACACGGATCTCCGGGACGCCGACGCCGTCGAGGATGAGACTGCGTTCCCGGCGGAGGAATTCGATCGTGTTCGCGGAGAACGCCTCCAGCTGGGTGGACATCCCGGCCTTGGCCTCGATCATCTGGTCCGCGACGCTTTCCCGCGTCTGCTGGACACCCGAGCCGAGCTGCCGCTCTCCGATGTAGACGACGCCCTCGTGCAGGCGGAGTTTCGTGCCGTCCTTGACCTTGCGCAGCAGTTCGCCGCCGACCGAATCGACCAGCGGGATCCCGGCTTCGAGCAGGATCTCCGGGCCCAGGTTGGGGAACCGGCCGGAGATCGACGGCGAGGCGTTCACCACCGCCGCGACTTCGGCCTCCACCAAGGCATCGGCCGTCGACCGATCGAGGTCGAGCTGGTCGAGGACGACGATGTCGCCAGGGCTCAGCCGGCGGAGCAGCTCACGCGTACGCCTGTCGACCCTGGCGACGCCGGTGATCCCGGGAAGGGTCTCTTGGTTACGCGAGAGCAAGCCGGTGAGCTTCATGCGACCGATAGTGACAAATCCGCGCGGGCTTCCGTGTCCGCCACGCCGATGGAAACACGCCGATTAACCCACACCGGATCGGGCCACCCGGTCGTGACAGGGACTACTTCGCCTTCTTCCGCTTCCCACCGCGACGGGCTTTGGGCTTGTCCGGCGCGCTCTTGTCGGCCTCGGCGACGGCGAGCAGTTCCTCCGCGTGCGCCCGGCCGGTTTCGGTGCTTTCCATCCCGGCGAGCATGCGCGCGAGCTCGACGACGCGCTCCGACTGTTCGAGTACGCGCACCCCGCTGCGGGTCACCCCGCCACTGGTGCCCTTGTCCACCACTAGATGCTGATCGGCGAACGCGGCCACCTGCGGCAGGTGCGTGACCACCAGGACCTGGTGACTGCGCGCCAGCCGCGCCAGCCGCCTGCCGATCTCGACCGCCGCGCGGCCGCCGACCCCGGCGTCGACCTCGTCGAACACCAGTGTCTGCACGGTGTCCGCGTGCGCGAGGACGACCTCGATCGCCAGCATCACGCGGGAAAGCTCACCGCCGGAAGCGGCCTTGTGCACCGGAAGCGGCGGGGCGCCGTTGTGCGCCCGCAGCAGCAACTCGACGTCGTCGACGCCGTCGGGCCCGGCGTGCACGAGCCTGCCGCCGACCTTCACGGCGTGCGCGTCGCTCTCGTCGACGGTGCGCCGCTCGACGGTGATCTCGATCTCGGCCTGTCCCATGGCGAGCCCGGACATCTCGGCGGTGATCGCCTCGGCGAGCTCGGCGGCGGCCTCGACCCGCGCCTCCGACAGCGTGAGGGCGTGTTCGGCCAGCGTGACGGCGAGTTCGTCGCGGCGCTTGGCCAGCTCGGCCAGCGCCTCCTCGGAGGTGTCCATCGTGGACATCCGGCGACGGGCGTCGTCGGCCCAGGCGAGCACACCGTCCACGTCCGCCGCGTATTTGCGGGTGAGCCGCTTCAGATCGGCCTGGCGCGCGAGCACCTTCTCCAGCAACGCGGGATCGGCGTCGAGCGTTTCGAGGTAGCTGCCCAGCTCGGCGCCCACTTCGGACAACAGCACCGAGGCCTCGTCCAGCCGGGGACCGAGCTCACGCAGGACGGCGTCCTCGGAACCGGTCAGGTGGCGGCTCGCCTCACCGATCAGCCCGACCGCGCCGGGCGCGTCCGGGTCGCCGTCGGGCGAACCCGAGACGGCGGCCTGCGCGGCACTCGCCGCGGACCGCAGTTCGTCGACCGCGGCGAGCCGCTTGATCTGCTCGGTGAGCTCGGTGTCCTCGCCGGGTTCCGGCGCGACGGCGTCGATCTCGGCGAGCCCGTGGCGCAGCAGGTCGGCCTGCTGGGCCATCTCGCGGGAGCGGGTGGAGCGTTCGGTCAGTTCGGCGACGACGGCGAGCCATTCGTCCCGGACCGCGCGGTACTGCTCGAGCGGCTCGGTGACGGCCTCACCGGCGAACCGGTCGATCACCGCGCGCTGCTCGGCGGGCCGCAGCAGCCGCAGCTGATCGTTCTGCCCGTGGACGGCGATCAGCTGCTCGGACAGATCGGCCAGCACACCGACCGGCACCGAACGGCCGCCGAGGTGGGCACGGGACCGGCCGTCGACCGAGACCGCGCGCAGCGCGATGACGCTGCCGTCCTCGTCGACCTCCGCCCCGGCGTCGGTGACGATCCGGGTGGCGCCCTCGGCACCGCCCAGCTCGAATCGGCCTTCCACGAAGGCCTTCAGCATTCCCGTCCGCACCTTGGACACTTCGGCTCGGCCGCCGGAGAGCAGGTGCAACCCGCTGACGACCATCGTCTTGCCCGCACCCGTCTCACCGGTGACCACGGTGAAGCCCGCGTGCAGTTCCAGCAGGGCGTCCTCGATGACTCCGAGGCCCTGGATGCGCATCTCGGCCAGCACGACGCCCACCGTAGCGGCCCACCCCGACCATTCCCGCACCCGGCACGTCATGAAAGGGCCGTTCAAGACAGAAATTGTCCTGAACGGCCCTTTCATGACATCCGTCAGCGGGCGTGTCGCTCCCGCCAGCCCTTGATCGGCAACGAGAACTTGTGCACCAGCCGGTCGGTGAACGGGCCTTCCCACAACCGGATCAGCCGCACCGGCACCCGGCCGCAGGTGACCCGCACGGCCGCACCGGCGGGAAGATCGAAGGTCCGCGATCCGTCGCAGGTCAGGACCGCGGGCGAACCGTCGGGATCGATGGCGACGGTGATCTCCGAGTCCCGCGAGACGACCAGCGGCCGCGAGAACATCGCGTGCGCGTTGCTCGGGACCACCAGCAGTGCCTGGACGTCCGGCCAGATGATCGGCCCGCCCGCGGAGAACGCGTACGCCGTCGAGCCGGTCGGAGTGGCGCACAGGACGCCGTCGCAGCCGAAGGAGGACACAGGCCTTCCGTCGACCTCGATGAGCGCGTCCAGCACCCGCTCGCGCGAGCTCTTCTCGACGCTGGCCTCGTTGAGCGCCCAAGTGTTGACGGTCTCCTCACCGTCGACGGTGACGACGACGTCGACGGTCATCCGCTCTTCGACCTGGTAGTCGCCGTCGACGGCCCGCTGGACGGTGTCCGCAAGCTTGTCCGAATCGGCCTCGGCCAGGAAGCCGACGCGGCCGAGGTTCACGCCGAGCACCGGGACCCCGTTCGGCCTGGCCAGTTCCGCGGCCCGCAGCAGCGTGCCGTCACCGCCGAGCACGAACACCAGCTCGGTACCGGCGGCCGGATCCTGCTCCGGCGCCATGACCGTGCAGGGCGCACCGATCCCGCCGTCCGCCTCCAGCATCTCGCGGACGTCCTCGTCGAGTACCCGCAGCCGCACACCGGCCTTGGCGAACCGGGCCGACACCTCGCGTGCCGCGTCCCGGGTCGCGTCCCGGTCCGGGTGCACGACGAGCAGCACCTCGCGATCGCTCATTGGGGTCCCTCCAGGACTGCGGTCCGGACGAGCCGCTCGGCGTCGGTGCCGGCGGTCTCCCCCGCCCCGCGGGTAAGCCAGACGAAGTATTCGACGTTCCCCGACGGCCCGGGAAGCGGGCTCGCGACGACGCCGCGCAGGCTCAGGTCCAGCTTCTCGGCCTCGGCGAGCACGCCGAGCACCGATTCGGCCCGCAGCTCCGGGTCACGGACGACGCCGCCGCTGCCGAGCCGGTCCTTGCCGACCTCGAACTGCGGTTTCACCATCGGCACCAGATCCGCGCCGTCCCGCGCGCAGGCGGCCAGCGCGGGCAACACGAGTTTGAGCGAGATGAACGAGAGGTCCCCGACCACGAGGTCGACCTGCCCGCCGAGGTCCTCCGGGGTCAGGTTGCGGACGTTCGTCTTGTCGAGGACGACCACGCGGTCGTCGGTGCGCAGCCGCCAGTCCAGCAGGCCGCGGCCGACGTCGGCCGCGATCACCGTGGCGGCGCCGTTGCGCAGCAGGACGTCGGTGAAGCCACCGGTCGACGCGCCCGCGTCGAGGCAGCGCTTTCCTTCGGTGGAAAGACCTTGCGGGGTGAAGGCTTCGAGCGCGCCGAGCAGTTTGTGCGCGCCGCGGGAGGCCCAGCCGGGGTCGTCGTTGTCGCGCACCACGATCGGCGCGCCGGACTCGACACCCGTCGCGGGTTTGGTGGCCACCATCCCGCGCACGGTGACCTTGCCCTCGGCGATCAGCGCCGACGCCTGCTCCCGGGACCGGGCGAGACCCCGCCGGACGAGCTCCGCGTCCAGGCGGGCGCGTTTGGGCACGCGGTCAGACCTTGTCGATGGTGGACAGCGCCACCGTCAGCTCGGTGTGCACGGCCTCGAAACGGTCGACGTGCTCCGAAAGCGGAAGCGCCGCGAGGTCGTCGAGACCCGCCACGGCTTCGTCGATCCCGGCCCGGGGATCCGTGTCCTGCTGCGCGAACTGGTCCGGCGGCGGTCCCGGCACCGGCGGCGGGCCGGGAACCGGGGGTCGCGGAACGGGGTGGAAGTGGTCTTGCACCCCACCAAGTTAGCAGCGCTGGTCAGCCGAGGCGCAGCTCGCCGAGCGCGGCGCGGGCGGTGTCGCCCACACCACGGACCTCGGTGATCCCCGACTCCCAGGCCGCCGCGCACAACGCGCGCAACAGGTCGAGGGAGTCGCCTTCACCATCGGCTTCAAGCACGTCACCCTGTGCGGTGACACGCCAGCCGTCCTTGGGCCCGATCTCGAGCAGTTCCGCCCGGCTGCTCAGCCCGGACAGGTCCGCCGCGAGGTAGCGCGGACGCTCCTCGGGCCTCGCCGCGATGAGAGACGCCGCGTCGGCGACGCCGGTCAGGACGCAGAGCGCGTCGATCCCGGCCGCGACCGCGCCCTCGATGTCCGTGTCCAGCCGGTCGCCCACGACGAGGGCACGTTCCGCGCCCGCGTCCCGTGCCGCCGTCGTGAACAGTCCCGGTGCCGGTTTGCCCGCCACCAGCGGTTCGGCGCCGGTGGCATGGCGCAACGCGGCCACCATCGACCCGTTGCCCGGCAGCAGACCGCGCTCGCTCGGCAGGGTCGCGTCGACGTTGGTCGCCACCCAGAGCGCGCCCGCGCGGATGGCGAGGCACGCCTCCGCGAGAGCGGCCCAGGTGTTCTCCGGGGAATGCCCCTGGACCACGGCGGCCACGTCCGGACCGGCTTCCCGGACCGTCTCGAAGCCGACGGACTCGACCTGGGCGGCCAGCGAGTCCGTGCCCACGACGAGGACCACCGCGCCCTGGGGCAGCCGCTCACCCAGCAGGGCGGCGGCGGCCTGAGAGCTCGTGTGGACCTCTTCGGGGGTGGCGGGCAGCCCGAGTGCCTCCAGGTGCGCGGAGACCTCCGCGGGCGCCTTGGAGGCGTTGTTGGTCACCCACCGGACGGCCGTGCCGTGGTCCCGGAGCGCCCGAAGCGCTTCCGGTGCGCCCGGGACCACCTTGCTGCCGTGATAGACCGTGCCGTCGAGGTCGAACAGGACCGCGTCGTACCCGGCCGACAGGGCGTCAGCCATTCGTGAGCTCCGCGGCGCGCTCGGCGGCGTCGGTCTCGTCCTCCTCGTCGGCCTCCGCCGCGTTCAGGAACCAGCGGATCGCCTCGTCCTTGCGGTCGGCCGCGGCGAGGTTGTCGGCGTAGGCGTAGAACAGCCGGGCGCTCCACGGGTCGCGCTTCTCCGCCTTGAGGTCGTCGCTCTGCAGGGAGACGACGGCCGCGTCCAGCTGACCGAGGTCGCGCCGGGCGCCGGCGGCGACGATCGCGAGCTCGATCTGGGTCGCCTTGGACAGACGCTCCTTGTCGACCTCCTTCGCGAGGTCGAGCGCCCGCTCCGGGCGGCCGATGGCGCGCTCGGCGTCGGCGATGATCGCGATGTGGTCGTCGGTCCGGGTCATCCGGCGGACGGCCCGCAGCTCCGACAGCGCCTCGGACCAGTTGCCCGCGTGGTAGGCGACCAGGCCGAGCGCCTCACGGACGATCGGGACCCGCGACGCCTTGGCCTTCGCGTACTTGGCGTGCTCCATGGCGGCTTCGGGATCTTCGTCGACGAGGCCGCCGGCCGCTACGAGGTGCTTGCCGACGGTTTCGGCGAGTGCCTTGGGCAGGGTGCGGAGCTCCCGGCGGACGTCTTCGTCGAGATCGGAGAACTCGATGCCCTCGGGCAGTTCCGGAGCCTCGAGCAGCTCACGCGCCAAGGTCTCGTCGTCGACCGGCCTGTCGTCGGTGCGCGGCGAGGAACGGAAGTCCTTGCGGCCCTCGGAACGGTCACGCTGGGGACGGTCGTCGCGCTTGCGCTCGAACCGGCCTTCGCCGCGCCGGTCGTCGTACCGCTTCTCCGGACGGTCGCCGGAAGGGCGACGGTCTCCGCGGTTGTCGCGGTCGCCGTAGGACTTGCGCTCGTAGCCACCACCGCTGGGACGACGGTCGCCCGAGGACGAGCCCGAGCCGCGCCGGTCGCCGTTGTACCCTCCGGAACGGGAACCGCCGCGATCGTCACGGTCGCGGTAGGACGGACGCCGGTCGTCGCCGCGGCTGTCACGGCTGTCGCGGTCGCCGTAGGACTTGCCCTGGGGGCGTCCTTCGTAGCGGTTGCCGGAGGGGCGGTCGTCGGACCGGCCGCGGTTGTCCGAGCCGTAGCCGGAACGGGCCGGGCGGCTGTCGGAGCGCTTCTCGTAGCGGCCCTCGGAACGGTTGTCCGAGCGGCTGTCCGAACGGTTGTCGTAGCGACGCTCGGGACGGCTGTCGGACGAGCGGTACCCGCCGCGGTCGCCACCCCGGTTGTCGGACCGGTAGCCGCCGCGATCGTCGCCGCCCCGGTTGTCCGAGCGGTACCCGCCGCGGTCGCTGCCGCCCCGGTATCCACCACGGTCGCCGCCGCGGTTGTCCCGGCTGTCGCGGTTGTCGGACCGGTAGCCACCGCGGTCGCTGCCACCACGGCTGTCCGAGCGGTAGCCGCCACGGTTGTCACCGCCGCGGTAACCGCCACGGTTGTCCCGGCCACCGGACCGGTCGTCACGACGGTCGCCGCCACCGGGGCCACGACGGTCGTCGTTGTTGTAGCGCGGGCGGTTGTCGTCGCGGCCCTGGCCGCCGAACCGGCCGCCGGAGCGCTGGTCGCGGGAGCCGTCGCCGCTGCGCGCGGGGTAGCTGCCGGAACCGCGGGCACCGCGGTCGTCACGACGAGGGCGGCCCTGGTAGCCGCCGTCGCGGCCGCCCCGGTCCTGCCTGCCGCCGGCGGAACCGCGCCGGTCACCTCGCTGCGCGTCAGACCGGCCTCCGCGGGGACTGTCGTCCCGGCGACCCGACCGGCCGGACGCGCCATCATCTGAGTCACGTCGACCGAACTCGGACACCTGGCCTCCTGCCACTATTGAAAAGTTTCGACATACGCCCACCACGAGGCGGGCCAACGGACCATTCTAGTCCGTGCCTGGACATGAAAAGAGACAGGGCCCTGACCGGGGAGAACCTGTTGGGGTTCTCGACCCTGGTCAGGACCCTGTCCTGAAGTTAGTCCGGCGGTGTCCTACTCTCCCACAACCCTTCGGTTGCAGTACCATCGGCGCTGTCAGGCTTAGCTTCCGGGTTCGGAATGGGACCGGGCGTTTCCCTGACGCTATAACCACCGAAACACTA
>NZ_QHJK01000009.1:0-531382 GCF_003947475.1 Amycolatopsis sp. WAC 04197
AACAGAGACCCAGCACAAGCCGGCAGATCTTTCGCAAGACAACCCAACCAGGGCGTCAGTGGCTTTCCGAGCCAGACCCCGCCAGAACTCCATCCACACACATCATCATCACTGTGGCTTTCGCGACACTGAAAGAGACGCGACCCCGTCCGATCAAGCGGCGCGACGTATGCGGGCCTCGGCGGCACGGTACGCGGCCACGAGTTCCGCGGCGACACGCTTCGGCTCCGTTCGCAAACGGCTGGGCAAGGTCTGAAGAACCACGATGCCGGCGGCCGCGTACCTGGCGTTTCTAGCCACCGTCGCGGCGTACTGCTGCTTGCCGAAATGGAAGTCGTACGAATCGATCTCCCATGCCAGACCCGCCGCCACGAAGTAGCCGTCTGCGGTCGCGATGTATTCGCCGTTCTCGTCGCGCAACTCGTGATTCCACAAGGGTTCCGGCAAGCCGGTCAGCCGCCACACCTTCATCGCGTCGACCTCCGCCGCCGACCGTGCTCCGTCGGCGATCCGATGCAGCACCTCGCGCGGGATCGCCGTGCCACGGCTGCTCCCGGCGTCGAGTTCGGCGAACAGCTCCGCGAGGCTCACACCCCGCTGCACCGCCTCGGCCAGCAAAGCGGAAGCCTCTCGTCTCGAGCCAAGCCGACGACTCTCGTCGAGCACCGATCTCACCAGAGGTGCCAGCGGAACACCGCTGGACACGACAGCCTGCGGCAGCCGAGTCGTTCGTTCGATGATCACATGCCCCGAACTGCCTACCTTGTGTTCGAGTGGCACCAGGAGATGAACGCGGAAAGCGCCGTCCGGCAGCATTTTCAGCCCGTGCCGACGGCACGAGGCAGCTCCGGTCACCACCGCAT
Organism: Amycolatopsis sp. WAC 04197; assembly: GCF_003947475.1. Classification (NCBI taxonomy): domain Bacteria; kingdom Bacillati; phylum Actinomycetota; class Actinomycetes; order Pseudonocardiales; family Pseudonocardiaceae; genus Amycolatopsis; species Amycolatopsis sp. WAC 04197. The sequence continues at coordinate 864 of NZ_QHJK01000009.1, forward strand.
CCGGTCCGGCATACAGCAGGGCCGCCTCGACCAGCTGGCGACGGGTCGGCTCGCCGGAATTCAGCATCAAGACTCCCGGCAGCAGCCGACGCCACTGCTTTCCCGGACGGCACCGGCGATAACACGTCCTCGACGGAACTCCGAGTTCCGTCAACCGGGCGACGGTGATCACGCCCCCACGGCTGTGCTGGTAGAGCCCCTCGGGATCACGAGCCCACTCTCCGGATTTCACCCCATGATCGTCGGCTCCCGGCTCCTCGGTCGCCAGTACCTTTCGCCTGCCCTGTGGACAACTCGCCACACCAGCCCCACTGTGGACAAGTCCTGCGGCGTCAGATGACCTGCGGTGTCGCGAAAGCCACTTTCGCGACGTCTGATGTCCCGAAAGTGGCTTTCGCGACACCGGCGAGCACCCGCAGAAGACCACGGCGGCAGCTCTCGACCAGGAGCGCGGCTAGAGTGCGCGGTGATGAGACGCAAGCTCCGCCCGCCGCTCCCGCCCCGCCACGGGCTCGATCCCGCGAGGCTCAAGATGCCCGCCGAGGGGCCGTGGACGACGTTGCGGGAGCACCTCGTCGAGCGGCTTCCCCGCGTCGCGCCCGAACGGATCGAGGAGATGCTTCGCGAGGAGCGCATCGTCGGACTCGACGGGCCGCTGGGCGTCGATTCGCCGTTCGTGCCGGACTCGTTCATCTGGTTCCATCGCGACCTGCCCGACGAGGTCGAGGTGCCGTTCGAGGTTTCCGTACTGCACCGCGACGAGCATTTCCTCATCGCCGACAAACCGCATTTCCTCGCGACGATCCCGCGTGGACGGCACATCCTGCAGACCGCGCTGGTCCGGCTGCGCCGCGACCTCGATCTCCCGCGGCTCACCCCCGCGCACCGGCTCGACCGGGTCACCGCGGGGCTCATCCTGTTCGTGATCACCCCCGAAGTCCGCGGCAAATACCAGACGATGTTCCGGGACCGCTTGGTGCACAAGGAATACGAGGCGATCGCGCGCCACGATCCTGCCGTCGCGATGCCGCGCGAGATCAGCAGCCGCATCGTCAAGGAACGCGGGGTGATCGCCGCACAGGAGATCGACGGGCCGCCCAATGCCGAGACCCGCGTCGAGCTGATCGAGCACCGCGACGGTCTCGGCCGCTACCGGCTGATCCCCGCGACCGGCCGCACCCACCAGCTCAGGCTGCACATGAGCGGCCTCGGGTTGCCGATTCTCGGCGACGACTTCTACCCGGAGCTGACCGAAACCCCGCTCGACGACTTCACCGAACCCTTGCAGCTGCTGGCGAAAGTCCTCGAGTTCACCGATCCGGTCACCGGGGAACGCCGCCGGTTCGAGAGCAGGCGGACGCTCCAGGCGTGGACGGACCTCGACGCGTGGCGCCGCGGCCCGAGCCTCGTGAGTGGCGAGGACGGTTAGAACCGTCCTCGCCACTCACGAGGCGACCCGGCTCACTTACGCCAGAACTTGATCCCGCTCCAAGTCACCTTGACGGGCCCGGCCCCACTGGCCGTCCGGTAGGCGCCGAACTTGTCGTAGTAGCTCCCGCTACTGCTGCTCACGGTCTGCTTCAGCGAACCGTTGATGTACACCTTGTGCGTGCTCCCGACCTGGTGCACGGTGTTGACCCGCACCGACGTCCCGACGGTCGCGCCGCTTCCCAGGGTGTCCCCGCCGTGCACGGCGTAGAGCCGCCCGCCGCGTTCGACCGCGAGCATGAAGTACGGGCCGGCGGTCGGCGCGTCGCGGAAGGTCTGCTTCAGGCTGATCCGGCTGCCCGCCATGCTGGTGATCCGGAACGAGCCCTCGAACTGCCGGGTCCCGCCGGTGTAGGTCACGTAGCGTCGTTCCGCCCGTTGGTCCCCGCTTCCGGTGGAGCAGGTCAGCTCGAAGTTCAGCCCGTCGACCTGGCCGCATCCGCGTTCTTGCACGTTGAACGAGGGGTTCTCCGCCGTCCACGGCCCCGTTCCGACCTGGGCGTTCGCCGGCATCGCCGACGCGATCAGGCCGAGGACGGCCGCCGCGACCACCCCGGCGGTCCGAAGTCGTCTCCGCATCCTGCCTCCTGCGCACTCAGGGCGGCGGTGATGGTCCAGACCAGGACCAGGCTGCGACTGTACGAGCACGAACCGTCGTCGGACAAGAAGTTGACGCTCCGGCGTCCCGCTGATTGGGTAACGACGGTGATCCTCTCCTTGACGGTCCTCGAAGGACTGGCGGCCGGGACGATCGACCTGGCCTTCCGGCGCTGGTCGAAACAGAACGTCCGCGCCGGCGACGTCATGCGACTGGAGGCCGGGGTGATCGAGGTCGTCTCGGTCGAGATCGTCGACCCCGACGACATCACCGAGGCCGAGGCCCGCCGCTCCGGCGCGGAGTCCGCGAACGCGGTCCGCGGGACACTGCGCGGCCCCGCCGACGCCCCGGTCTACCGGGTCCACCTGCGGCACCTCGGCCCCGATCCCCGGCACGCGCTCAGCGCGGACGCCGAACTGTCCGAAAAGGACGCCGAGACCATCGGCAAACGCTTGTCCAAGATGGACAGACGTCGTCCGTGGACGCACGAGACCCTGCGGCTCATAGCCGAAAATCCCGGCCGCCGCGCGCAGGACCTCGCCGAACTCCTCGGCCGCGAGAAGGAACCGCTGAAAGTCGACATCCGCAAGCTGAAGAACCTGGGCCTGACGCTCAGCCTCGAAGTCGGCTACCGGATCTCCCCTCGCGGCGCGGCCTACCTGCGCCTCATCGAGGATCCCGGTAGAACGCGCTGAGCTCCGGCGCGAGCCGCTCCGGCGCGACACTGTGGAACTCGCCGTCCAGCTCGACCCGACGCGCCCCCGGAACCGTCTTCGCCGCGGCGAGGGCGGCGGCCTTCAGCCAGTCGGTGCTGCCGTTGCTGTTCACGACGAGCACGGGCGTCGCGATCGACGCCAGTTCGCCGGGCACCTTGGAATCCCTCATCACGAAGGCGTCGTAGACGAGCGTGGGCGCGAACGAGCGCAGCTCCGCCCACATCGGCGTCGCCTTGGCCGCGGTGACGGCCTCCGCCGGGGTGCCGACCGCGGACATCGTGAACAGCGCGACGGCGTCGTCCCACCGGTCCGCCGCGACCAGCTCGCGCATCTCGTCGGCATACCCCACGGGAACTTCTTCCGTCTCGCCGCGATACGGCGGCTCGAAGACCGACAGGCGCGTCATCGGCACTCCCGCCGCGGCCGCGAGCAGCGCCAGCGCGCCCCCGGAGGAGATGCCGTGCACGATCACCGGCTCATCGAGCGCGGCGACCACCGCGGCCAGGTCTTCGATCTCACGCTCGACCGCGTACGGCGCGGTGTCGCCGCTGTCACCCCGGCCCCGGCGGTCGTAGGTCACCACGGAGAACTCGGCCGTCAGCTCCGCGACCAGCGGTTCGTCACCGTGCCGGTCGTTGCCCGCGCCCGCGACGACGACCAGCGCCTGCCCCTTGCCGCGCCGTTCGAACGCGATCGGCGTCCCGTCCGCGGACCTCACTGTGTGGATCATGCGGACCATCGTGCCCGACCCCACCGACAGAATCAGGTCATTTACGCCCACTCGAACACCCGTTCGACAAATGGTCGGAACCGGGGTAGGTTCGGATGCCATGACCCCCGCCCTTCAAGCCTCGCTGTTCGACGAGTGCGCCGCGCTCGGGCTCGGCTCGCTCGACGGGCTCCGGCGCACCGAGCTGACCCGTGGCGCCTGGATCGACGTGCTGCCCGGCTGGCTCTCCGGCGCCGACGAGCTGTTCACCCGGCTCGCCGAAGACGTGCCGTGGCACGCCGAACGACGGCAGATGTACGACCGCGTCGTCGCCGTTCCCCGGTTATTGAGCTACTACCGCGAAGGCATGCCGCTCCCCCACCCGATCCTCACGGAGGCGCGGGAGACGCTCTCGGCGCACTACGCGGAAGAGCTCGGCGAGCCGTTCGTGACCTCCGGTCTGTGCTTCTACCGGGACGGGCGCGACAGTGTCGCCTGGCACGGCGACGACACCGGCCGCTCCCGCACCGAGGACACCATGGTCGCGATCGTCTCGGTCGGCGCCGCCCGGCAGCTGGCACTGCGCCCGCGTGGCGGCGGCGAGACGATCCGGCACGCCCTCGGCCACGGCGACCTGATCGTCATGGGCGGCAGCTGCCAGCGCACCTGGGAACACGCCGTCCCCAAAACCGCCAAACCGGTCGGCCCGAGGATCAGCATCCAGTTCCGTCCGAGAGGAGTCGCCTGAAAGATCAGTCCAGCAGCACGGGCAACGCGTCGACGCCGTAGACGATGGAGACCTTCCGGAAGCCGACCTCTTCCGGTTCGACCGCCAGCCGCATCTCCGGGAACCGGCGGATCAGCGCGGGATACGCGGTGCGCAGTTCCATCCTGGCCAGTTCGGCACCGATGCAGCGGTGGATGCCCCAGCCGAAGGCAAGGTGCGACGTCGGCTCGCGGGTCGCGTCGAACTTCTCCATGTCCTCGCCGAGGACGCCGTCGCGGTTCGCGACGCTGAGCGACACCAGCACGATGTCGCCCTTCGCGATCCGGACCCCGGCGATCTCCATGTCCTCCTTGGCGAACCGCGGGAAGGCCATCTGCACCACGGTCAGATACCGCAGCAGTTCCTCGACGAACCTGTGGACGGCCTCGTCGTCGCCGCGAACGGTTTCGAACAGCTCGCGATCCTTGAGCAGCACGAGCGCGCCGAGCGCGAGCATGCTCGCCGTGGTCTCCAGCCCGCCGGTGAGCACACCGTCGGCGAGGCCCGCCAGCTCGCGGTCGTCGATCTCGTCGCCGTGCTCCTTGATGAGCATGCCGAGCAGACCGTCGCCCGGCTTCTCGCGCTGCTTCTTGACGATCTCGTCCAGATAGGACAGCGACTCGGTCATCGCACCGAGTGACGCCCCCGCGCCACCGAAGAGATCGAACCGCGCGGTGCTCAGCCGCTGGAAGTCGTCGCGATCCTCGTACGGGACACCCAGCAGCTCACAGATCGTCAGCGACGGGATCGGCAGCGCGAAGGCCTCCCACAGATCGACGGGGCCGTCCGCCTTCTCCATCGCGTCGAGCTGCTCGGCGACGATCTCGTCGATCCGCGGCGTCAGGCGCGACAGCCGCCGCATGGTGAACTCCGGCGTGAGCAGCCGCCGCAGCCGGGTGTGCACCGGCGGATCGGCGAACCCGAGCCCGCCGGGGTTCTGGTCCTCGGTCACGCCGGCGTTCCCGACCAGGTTCGTGAAGTCGCTGCTGAACTCGCCGACCTTGCCCAGCACGGCCTTGGCCTCGTCGTAGCCGGTGACCAGCCAGCCGTTCATCCCGAACGGCAGGTCGAGCTTGCTGATCGGCTCCGCCGCGCGGATCCGGCCCAGCTCGGCCACCGGGTCGAGGCCGTCGCGCTTGAGCGGCAGCAGCGCGTTGTCCGGGATGACCGACATCTTGGACAGGTCGAAACCGTTCTTCTGCTGACGCGCGAGGTAACGGCGGCCGATCCACGCCAGCACGCGCGAGCGAATGCTCCCCATACTCTGCACCCTACTCCAGCCCGCGACCAGCTGACCTGGCACAACAGGCCGCCTTCGCCCGCCGGGGCAGGAATTTCGACGGCTGTTCACCCGCCGTCCCACTCGATTACTCACGTCCAGAAAGTCGGATTTCCCCCGCCGGGGGTTCCCGGCGACCGGGAGACGTCGGTCACCGTCGGTCACGACGGACCGGGGGTAACGCCTGACAGCGGGCGCACGTCGTGAGATTGTCAGACCCTACTGGGAGGATTCGGACATGTCAGCCGCCCTCATCGGACGTGACCATCCCGCGGGGGTGCTCCGCGCGGAGATCGCCCGCGCCGCCGAAAGCCACGGCGGGCTGGTGCTGGTCACCGGGGAAGCCGGAATCGGCAAGACCACGCTCGTCACCGGCGCCGCCGAAGAGGCGAAGCGTCTCGGCGCCCTCGTGCTCAACGGATCCTGCTGGGACTCCGCGAGCGCCCCGGGCTACTGGCCGTGGACACAGGTGGTCCGCGGGCTGCGGCGCGCGGTCGGCGAGCGCTGCTGGGCCGCGATGGCCGACAGCGCGCTGGACGTCCTGCTCGGCGAGGCGCGCGGTGACGGCGCGGCCGACGGGTTCCGCTTGTACGACGCGGTGACGAGTGTGCTGGTGGCCGCCTCACAGGACCAGCCGGTCGTCGTGGTGCTCGACGACCTGCACTGGGCCGACGCCGCCTCGCTGCGGCTGCTGGAGTTCGCCGCCCAGCACACCTGGTTCGAACGGCTGCTGCTGGTCGGCACATACCGGGATGTCGAGGTCGAAGCGACCGATCATCCGCTTCGCTCGCTCATGCTGCCGTTGCTCGCGAAGGCCACTTCGGTCACTCTCACCGGCCTCGAACCCGACGAGGTCGGCACGCTCATGGCCAGGACGGCGGGCGCGGAGCCCGACGACGCGCTGGTCGCCGAGGTCCACCGCCGCACCGGCGGGAATCCGTTCTTCGTCGAGCAGACGGCCCGGCTGTGGCACAGCGGCGGTTCCGCGGAGACCATCGCCCCCGGCGTGGCCGACGCCCTGCAGAGACGGCTTTCCCTGCTCCCCCAGCCGGTCCTCGGTCTGCTCACCACCGCGTCCGTGCTCGGCAGGGAATTCCACCGGCGGCTGCTCGCGGGGGTGGCGTCGGCACCCGTACCCCAGGTGGACCGCCTGCTCGACCAGGCCGTCGCGGCGCGGCTGGTCGTGGTGCACGGGCAGGGCCGGTTCGCCTTCGCCCACGACCTCGTCCGCGAGACGCTGTACGCGAGCCTGTCCGAACCGGATCGCCGCAAGCATCACGCCGCCGTCGTCGCGGCGGCCCGCGAGACGCCGTCGTCCTCGGACCGGCTCTTCCCCGCGGACATGGCCCGCCACGCGCTGCTCGCGGGGCGTGAACTCGATCCGGACGAGGCCGTCGATCTGCTGCTCGCCGCCGCGATCGACGCCACCGGCCGGATGGCGATCGAGGAGACGACCACGCACTACCGGCGGGCGATGGAGATCGTCGAAGACCGGCGGCGGCAGGCGGTCATCGCGCTCGAACTGGGCGCGCATCTGACCCGCCACCAGGAAACCGAGGAGGGCAGGCAAGTCCTCGACGACGTCTCCGTGCTCATCCGCGAACTCGACGACGACGATCTCCTCGCCCGGCTCGCGTTGACCCTGATCCGCGCCGACCACAAAGGCCTGCGGGTCGACGAGACGGTCAAGGTGCTCACCGAAGCTCACGGACGACTGTGCGGCCGCGAGCCCGGCCGGGACGTCACCGTCGAGGAGATGACGCAGGAACTGACCGCGCACATCATGATCACCGCCCGCGACGACCAGGACGATTCCGCCCTGTTGTTCGGTCTGTGGGCCCGGCACGACGCGATCTGGGGTCCGGGCAGTGCCGCGGAACGTGAGCGGCTCACCGACGAACTGGTCCTCGTCGGCCGCCGCACCTCGAACCCGGAATTGGAGCACTACGCGGCGTCGTTCAAGTGGGTGGCGCTGCTCGAACAGGGCGATCCCCGGTATTTCGAGCAATACCAGGAGTTCCTCGCCCTGGCGGCCACCGGCAGGGCGCCGAGTTCACAGCTGGCGTCCCGGATCGACCAGAGCATCATCGCCACGCTCCAGGGCCGGTTCTCCGAAGCCGAGGCGTTCATCCAGCAGGTGGTCTCGTGCCACGGAGGAGACGAGCATCCCCATTTCGGTGACCTGAACCAGTTGCAGCGATGGGCCCGGTGGTGCCTGGAGGGACGGTTCGACGACCTCGTCGGGCTGCACCGCGAAATCTCCCGCAGCGGGTACGCCTACGGCCGGTTGCTGGAGGCGATCACCGCCGCCCAGCGCGAGGACGTCGGGGAAGCCGTCCGGCTCACCGATCTCGCGGCCGACGCGAAGCCGTATCCGCGTGACCTGGAAGCGTTGTGGTTGCGTTGTCAGGCGCATACGGCGGCGGTCTCACGCGATCCCGAACGCTGTGAAGCGGCCCGCGCGCTCCTTCTGCCGTACAGCGGGGAGTGGCTGGTTTCCCTGTACGGCTGCGAGATCTCCGGCCCGGTCGACCTCTGGCTCGGCAGGCTCGATCTCGCGCAGGAACGGTGGAACGAAGCGGTGGACCGGCTGCGCGGTGCCGTCGTCTCCGCGGATCGTCTCAGGGCGACGGTCTGGGCGGCCGAAGCCAAGTCCTGGCTGGCGATCGCCCTTTCCGGCCGTAACCTCGACGGCGACGCGACGGCCGCGATGAGCCTACTGTCCGAAGTGGACGAAGAAGCCACAGCGCTCGGTATGCGACAGGTCGCGGCCAGGGTGACACGGGCGCGGCAGGAGGCGCGGACCCCGACGGCGCCGATGGCCGAGTTCCGCCGCGACGAAACCGTGTGGACCTTGCGCTTCGACGGCGTCACCACCCACCTTCCGGACTCGAAAGGCTTGCGGGATCTGCATTTCCTGCTCGGCAGGCCGGGCTCGGAGGTGACGGCGGTGCGGTTGCTCGATCCCGAAGGCGGCGAGGTGGTCGTCGCCGCGAAGAGTCTCGGCGGGGACGCCGTCCTCGACGCCGAGGCGAAGGCCCGGTACCGCGCGCGGCTGGACGAACTCGACGAACTGATCGACACCGCGACCGGCCTCGGCCAGGACGCGCGCGCCGCAGCGCTGGACCGGGAACGGGACGCGCTGCTCGCCGAACTGCGGTCCGCGGCCGGGCTCGGCGGCCGCACCCGGCGACTCGGCGACGAGGCCGAACGCGCCCGCAAGACGGTGACCGCCCGGATCCGCGACACCCTGCGCAAACTCGACGAGCAGCATCCGGCGCTGGCCGCGCACCTGCGCGCGTCGGTCACCACCGGCTCTTCGTGCCGTTACGCACCAGAGGAAAAAGTCCCCTGGCGGCTGTGAGCCGCCAGGGGACCTACCCCCGGTTCACTTGCGGTTGTAGAGCCGCATCGTCAAGGTGCCGAAGATCGCGAGGATGATCGCGCCGGCGATCAGCACCCAGCTGATCTCGCCGCCGTCCCAGTTCCCGTCCATCATCGAGCGCACCGCCGCGACCACGTGGGTCACCGGGTTCACGTCGACGAAGGCCTGCAGCCAGCCCGGCATCGTCTCCGGATCGACGTAAATGTTGCTGAGGAAGGTCAGCGGGAACAGCACCATCATGCTGACGCCCATCACCGACTTCTCGCTGCGCAGCAACAGGCCGAACATCGTCCAGATCCACGAGAACGCGAACGAGAACGCCAGCAGCAGCAGGATCGCCGCGGCCACGCCCCCGACTCCCCCGGCGGGCCGGAAGCCCATGATCAGCCCGACGCCGAGGATCACCACCGAGGCGATGAGGTAGCGCAGCATGTCGCCGAGCAGGTAGCCGACCATCGCCGACGGCCGCCAGATCGGCAGCGTGCGGAACCGGTCGAAGACACCCTTCTCGATGTCGGTGTTGACCGAAATCCCGGTGTACATGGTGATCATCAGGATGCTGCTCGCCATGATGCCCGGCAGCACGAACTGCAGGTACTGCGTCGGCGAGCCGGACAGCGCGCCGCCGAACAGGTAGGTGAACATCAGCGTCATCATGATCGGGAACGCCGTGACGTCGAACAACTGCTCGGGCACGTGCTTGATCTTCAGCATCGCGCGCCACCCGAAGGTGACCGAAGTGGAGAGCGCGCTCGGGCGCTGTGGGCGGTTCTTCGCGATCAGGACGGCGGCGAGATCCTCCGCCTTCGGTGCCGCGAGAACGGGTTCGTTGTCTTTGACTGCCGTGGTGCTCAAGCTGCACTCTCCTCAGGCGTTGCGGTGCGGTCGGTGAGGGCCAGGAAGACCTCGTCGAGGCTCGGCTGGCCGAGGGAGAAGGTGTCGACGACGATGCCGGCGCGGGCGAGTTCGGCCAGTGCGCGCGCGGCGTGCTCGGCGGCACCCTGTTCGGTGCTCTCGCCCGAAAGCCGGGCGGTCAGCGCGACGGGGTCCGCCTCCAGGAGCACCTGCGCCTCCAGGGTGCGGACGAGCAGTGCCTCGGCCTCGGACCGCTGGCCGGCCTCGCGCAGCCGGACGTGGACGGCGCCCGCGCCGACCGACGCCTTCAGCTGCCCCTTGGTGCCTTCGGCGATCACCTTGCCGTGGTCGATGACCGCGATCCGCGAAGCCAGCTGGTCTGCTTCGTCGAGGTACTGCGTGGTCAGCAGGACGGTGGTGCCGTGCTTCACGATCGCGCGCACGATGTCCCAGACCTGGTTGCGGCTGCGGGGATCCAGCCCGGTCGTCGGCTCGTCGAGGAAGAGCACGTCCGGGGTGTTGAGGATGCTCGCGGCGATGTCGATCCGCCGCCGCATCCCGCCGGAGTAGTTCTTCACCTGCCGTCCCGCGGCCTCGGTGAGGCCGAACGCCGCCAGCAGCTCCGCCGCCCGTGCGCGGGCGGCCGGTTTGCGGTGCCCGGTCAGCCTGCCGATCAGCACCAGGTTCTCGGTGCCGGTCAGGTCTTCGTCGACCGAGGCGTACTGCCCGGTCAGGCTCACCATGGACCGCACCGCGTCGGCGTCGCGGACGACGTCCTTGCCGAAGATGCGCGCTTCACCGCCGTCGGGGCGGAGCAGGGTCGCGAGCATCTTCACCGCGGTGGTCTTGCCGGCGCCGTTCGGCCCGAGGACGCCGTACACGGTGCCGGCTGGGACCTTCAGGTCGATCCCGTCGACCGCCCGGTTCTCGCCGAACACCTTGACCAGCCCCGAGGCTTCGATGGCCAGTTCACTCATTTTCCGTTTCCTTTCAGAAGCTTTCAGCAGACGTAGGGGCGGGCGGCGCGTGCGTCGCGCAGGGCGAGGCCCCACCAGGCGAGCGCGTCGAGCAAGGTGGTCACGGCCTGCACTTGCCCGTCGGAGTCGAAGAGCGTGCCGTCGAGGAGGTTGAAGGCCACCGTGTCGCGCATGGTCACCGTGTGCAGCTCGGTGAAGATCGTGCGCAGCTGCTCCACGGCGTAGAGACCCTGCGAGCGGTAGCCGTAGGAGACGAAGCCGACCGGTTTCGCGCGCCACTCGTCGTAGGCGCAGTCGATCGCCTGCTTGAGCGACGCGGGGAAACTGCGGTTGTACTCGGGGGTGACGACGACGAACGCCTCCGCCTCGTCGACCAGCCGCGCGAACCGCTTCATGTCGGGCGTCGGATGCTCCGGAAGCCCGGAGGGCAGGTCGAAGTCGACCAGGTCGAGCACGTCGGTGACGAGATCGTCCCGGTGTTCCGCCTGGCCGGTGAACCATTTGCCGACGGTGTCCCCCACCCGTCCTTCGCGGGTGCTGCCGACGATCACCGCGACCCGCAGCGGACTGACGTCCATGACCGACCTCCTCTCGCCTCACCCCTCAGGCGCGAGAAAGCCGCCGGGCTTCCGCTAGATCGGATCTAGCGGAAGCCCGGCGGCTTCGGTCGGTGATCTCGCTACGCGTCCAGCGCGATCGCGATCGCGCCCAGCAGGGACGCGTCCTGGTCGAATTTCGCCGACACCAGTTCCGGCGGGAACGGCACGGCCCGCGCCAGCCGCTCGCGCAGCGCGGGCAGCAGGATGTCGGCCGAGCGCACCAGTCCCCCGCCGACGGCGATGCGCTGTGGGTCGAGCGCGATCGCGAGGTTCGCGACGTGCATCGACAGTTCGTCGAGCGCGGCGCCGACGAGTTCCTTCGCCTGCGCGTTCTCCCTGGCGAGGCCGAACAGTTCGCCCGCGGTTACCGGGCGGCCGAGCAGCACACTCGCCCGGCCGCCCAGCCCACGCCCACCGACGGCCTCCTCCAGCGGCGCCGCTCCGCTGGCGAAACCGTCGGTGTCCTGCGGCGAGAGGAGGTTGTACCCGATCTCTCCCGCAGCGCCGTTGGCGCCGGCCAGCAGCCGGCCGCCGACCAGGACCGCCGCGGCGATCCCGGTCCCCAGCGAGAGGAACACCGCCGGATCGGTGTCCGCCAGTGCCCCCCAACGCCATTCCGCGAGCGCCGCCGCCTTGGCGTCGGTGCCCACCTCGATCGGGACGCCCTCGAACTCGGCCGCGACGAGTTCGCGCAGCCGCAGTTCCTCCCAGCCCGGCACGTTCGGCGCGAGCAGGATGCGGTCCTCCAGCACGATGCCCGGGCTGACCACGCCGATCGCGACGAGCCGGTCCGCGGCGCCTTCGTCGGCGAGCAGTTTCCGCGCCGCGGCGAGCGCGCGGCTCACCACCTGTTCGGCGCCCGCTTGCGCGTCGGTGTCGAGCCTCCGGGTGACCAGCAGGCTCCCGGCTCTGTCCGCCAGCCCGATGGCGACCTTCGTCCCGCCGAAGTCGATCCCCAGGATCAGTTCTTCCCCCGTCACTTCCCGTTCCCCTCTGCCGCCCCCGCGAACGATTCCTGAATCCCCTTGGGCCCGAACGGCCACACGCGCTCCGCCTTCGCGTAGGCGAGGAACGCCGCCACGCCCAGCACGATCCAGCCCACCGAAAGCCCGATCGACAGCCAGGTGGCGGAGAAGTAGATGTAGACCCAGCCGAGCAGCGCGATGATCGTCGGGATCGGGTAGAGCCATTGGCGGTACGGCCGCTCCAGCTCCGGCCGTCGCCGCCGCAGCACCACGATCGCCGCGACCTGCGCGAGCGACTGGATGAGCACCAGCACCGTCACCGCCGCGTTGATCACCGCGGTCAGGGTGAACAGCGAGCCGATCGCGGCGATGGCGCCCATCGTCAGCACACCGGCGGTGGGCAGGTTCAGTTTCGGGTGCAGTTTGGCGAACACCGGCAGGAAAACCTTGTCGCGCGCGGCTTCGAACGGGACCCGCGAACCGCCGAGCAGGCCCGCGAACACCGAACCGATCGCGGCGATCACGATGAACACGGTGATGACCTTGGCCGCGCCCGTGCCCCACGCCTGTTCGAGCACGGTGGAGGCGACCGACGTGGCGGTCTTCAGCTCCTCCAGCGGGACCGAGCCCAGGACGCCGAGCTGCAGCAGAAAGTACAGGCTCATGATGCCGAGGATCGACAGGATGATCGAGCGCGGCAGCGTCCGGCCCGGGTCGCGCACCTCACCGCCGAGGTAGGCGCTGGTGTTGTAGCCGAGGTAGTCGTAGATGGCGATGATCAGGCCCGCGCCGAGCCCGGCCCAGAACGCGCCGCCGTCGAACGAGAACGCGCCCGGCGTGAAGGCGAACGCTTGCGCGCCGTCGAAATGCGTGAAGGCCGCGACGATCACCGAGAGCGCGGCGAACAGCATGATCCCGAACAGGACGGTGGTCAGCTTCCCGATCTCGCCGATCTTGCGGAACAGCGCCAGCACGATCAGGGCGATGATCCCGAGACCGATCACCTTGCCGAGCGTCGTCGTCCCGCCGTCGTCGGCGACACCGGGGATCAGGTACCCGAGGTACTGGACGAGGCCGATGATGCCGGTGGACATGATCAGCGGGATGAACAGCACCGCGCTCCAGGCGAAGAGGAACGGCATGAGCCTGCCGGTGCGGACGCCGAACGCCTCGCGCAGGTAGACGTAGGTGCCGCCGGCACCGGGGAGGGCGGCGCCGAGTTCCGCCCAGATGAGGCCGTCGGCCAGCGCGATGACCGCGCCGATGAGCCAGCCGAACATGGCCTGCGGGCCGCCGAGGGTCACCACCATCGCGGGGATGGTGACGAACGGGCCGATGCCGCACATCTGGGTCATGTTGATGGCGGTCGCCTGGAGCGGCCCGATCTTCCGCTCGAGCCCCGGCCGCGGGGATGAACTCAAAACGCGCCTCCCTGTTAGTTAGTAAAGTTTCTTAACATAATTTCGGGCGTGTCGGAAGGCCACGCGGCGAAGTTGTCGCGCACCGGTCCACCCGGGATTGCCCGAAAGGGCGGAATCCCGGGTAATACGCCCGAATGGACCAGCGCGGGACGTATCAGGGGCTCCTCGTTCCGCGTCCTTACCCAGAAGGACGTCTTTTCCGAGGACGGTGAGGTCCATGAAACGGCTGTTCAGCGTGGCGATGGCGATCGCCGCACTCGGGTTCGCGACGGCCTGCGGCGGGACGTCCGCGCCCCGCGACACGGCGCCGGGCGATCTGACGACCGACAGCGGGATCACCACGGAGACGGCCCCGACGGCGTCGTCCGACGCGCCGCCGACGGGACCGGGCCCGACGAAGGACTCCCCTCCGCCCGGTGTCGTGCCCGGAAGCCCGATCAGATACAACAGCGACCTGCTCGGCACCGACCCCGCCACCGCCAAGGACGCGATCGAGCAGAACCTCGAACGCCTCTGCAAGAGCTCCCGGCGATGCGGTGTCTCGGTCGTGGTGGTGGGCGAGGGGAACTGCATCCGCAGTATCGGCCCGAATCCGGTCTACCCCGGCAAGACGATCACGATCCGGGCGAGGGCCTGCGAAACCGAGACCACGGAGGAAAGCTCGGCACCGCCGAAGCCGGAAAGCTCCCAGCCGACCGAAACCACCGGCGGATGAGCACCCGGCGGCCACTACGCCGGGGCCTGCGCGCCCCCACGCCGCCGGAGCCCGAACCCACGGCGGGCCCGTCGCACGCGCTCAAGCTGGTCGGCACCGTGCTGGCCAACACGACCCTGCTCACCGCGTTGCTCTACTACTTCGGGCTCGTCTACACCCAGACGTACTTCATCTACTTCCGCGTGCACTACACCCTGCTCGGCCAGACACCGGACGAGATCTTCGGGCGCGGCGTCGACGGGGTCCTCCTGCCACTGACCGCCGCCGCGGGCGCCGCGTTGCTGTTCCTCGTCCTGACCCGGTTCCTGAAGATCCGCCTCGGCGAGGGTTCCTGGGCGCGGTTGCTGCGGATCTGCTCGCCCGTCGCGGGTGTCCTCGGCCTCACGCTGCTCGCCGTCACGACCGCGATCGCCCTCGACCCGGAACCGTTCCGCGACCGGCCTGGTGCGCCGGGGATCGGCTTCGCGATCGGGGTCCTGATGGTGCTCTTCTCCTGGCGGCACTGGACCGCGCACAAAACGGGAAGCACCCGGTCGAGCGTCGCGGAACTGGTGACCGGCTACGTCCTGGTGAGCATCGGCCTCTTCTGGGCGGTCGGCGACTACTCGGGAGCCGTCGGCACGAGCCGTGCCTTCGAGGCCTCCGGGGTGATCGCGACCAGACCGGCCGCGACCCTGTACAGCGCGGAAAGCCTCAACCTCACCGCGAACGGTGTCCTGCAGGTGAAATGCGCCGACCCCGAATCGGCCTACAAGTACCGGTACACCGGGCTGAAGCTGCTGCTCCAGTCCAGCGGCCAGTACGTCTTCCTCCCGGCGAACTGGCGGGCCTCGACCGGTGTCGCGTTCGTGATCCCGAAAACCGACAAGCTGCGCCTCGAATTCGGCCCGCCCCGCTCGGCGCCGCCACCCGGTTGCTGACGTGCGTCAGCCCAGGTGGCGCACCAGCCACTCGGCGACCGTGTCGTCCACCAGTTTCGCGATCGGCAGCTGCGGCGCGGGCTCGATGCCCGGATCTTCGGCCAGCGGATGGGCGAGACCGGGCACCCTGGCCAACTGGACGTCGTCCGGCCGGGCGTACCGCTCGCGCAGCGCGGCGACCAGATCGTCGGCGTCGGTGCGCAACGACGGATAGTCGTCCTCGCCGGAGACGAGCATCAGCGGAACTTGGGTTTCCCGCGCCGATATTTCACCCGATCGTGCGACGAAGTCGAGCTGATCCGCGGCTTGTTCCGCCTCGTCGTTCCACGGATACGGCTGGTCCAGCAGGCCTTCCACCAAGCCGACCACCGAACGCGCTCGCACGGCGGGGTTGATCAGGGCCGCCGCGCGGACCGGGATCTCCCGCGTGGCCAGGATCGTCAGCGCCACCGCACCACCGAGCGACCCGCCGACGACCGCCGTGCGGGACGTGTCGAAGCCGAAGCGTTCGCGCAGTTCGGCCAGCGCGGCGGGGAATTCCAGCGCCGCCTGGCGGACGAACGGGTCGACGTAGGCGAGCATCGCGTCCCGCCGGGCTCGTTCGACCACGGCGTCCATGCCGCCGTCGACCATTCTCGCGCCGCACAACGGCATTCCGAGATACACCCGCCACGCCGGCACCCCGGCCAGCGGCAACGCGGCCGCGAACGCCGCGTCGGAGCGGGGCGCGTCGATCATGTGCCAGGCGACCACCACCGGCGCGGGTCCGCTGACCTCGGCAGATGGCGGTAAGACGGTGAACGGCACCCCAGCAGCCGTGCCCGTGACCGGTTCTCCCACCGCGATCCTTCCTCGTACGCTGTCGATCTCCACGATATCCAGGACGCGGCGGAGGCGGACCTCGTTCCGCCACAAGCGAAACAGTATGCCCGCGACGTCACCCCGACGCGCCGCGGAGGTGGTTGCGACCCGGCGACGGCGGCCGAATAGTGTTGCGGCCCGGCCCTTTGGAGGTGAACCGCCCGTGCCCGACGTCGACTATTACGAGGTGCTCGGCGTGGGCAAGGCGGCCTCGGTCAACGAGATCAAGACCGCGTACCGGCGGCTGGCGAAGTCGCATCACCCGGACACCGGCGGATCCGCCCTCACGTTCCAGCTGGTCCGCGAGGCCTACGACACGCTCAGCGATCCGATGCGGCGTGCGGGCTACGACGCGGGCGGGCGCTCGGTGCGCGCCCCGATCCGGCCGCGACCGCGGCGCCGTTTCGGCGAAGAACCCGGCTATGAGCCCGAGCCGGTCGTGATCGACCCGGACGACCTCGAATGGTGGGAATTCGCCGCGCAGGACGAGCGGGTGCGCCACGGCCGCCGTCGCGGCCCCGGGCACACTCCCGTGGTGGCGGCGGTCGGCGGGATGGTACTGGTCCTGCTGCCGGTGCTGACCGGCGTCGGCTTCTCGGCCCCCACGCTGATCGTCTGGCTGATCCTGACCGCCGGAACCGCCCTGCTGGTGCAACGGCTCGCGCGCGGCTATCTGGCCGCCTCCCGCGCCAAGAACCGCTTCGCCGCGGAGTTCGGCGGGAAACGCGTGTTCGGCACCCCCGGCGTCGAGACCGACGAGCTCGCCGAGCGCCTCACCGCCGACATGCTCGAGCGCTACCTGACCCGGTTGCCCGGCGCGCGGATCTTCCACGGCCTCTCGTGGCCGGACTCGGTGTTCGCCGACGTCGACCACGCGGTGCTGTGCGGGAAGCGGCTCGTGCTCGTGGAATCGAAGCTGTGGCTGCCGGGTCACTACGAGACCGATGACGACGACCGTCTGCTGCGCAACGGCCGCGCCTTCCGCGGCGGCGGGAGCAGACTGACCGAAAGCCTCGCCGAATTCCGGCGGGTGCTGCCCGGTGTCACGCTGCGCGGGGCGATGGTCGTGTACCCGAGCCGGACCGGTGAGATCACCACGGATCCCGACGATCCCTCCCCCGCGCCGCCGATGACGCCGGAGCAGTTCCTGCACGAGATCGGCGGCTGGCTGGCGGCGGAGCCGTCCACTGTGGACACGGCGACGATGCGAGTCGTACGGGACCGAGTGGTCGGCACCGTCTAGCCCCGCATTTCGTCCTCTGAATGCGGACGCGCTGACGGCGCGACGTTGCCAAAGCCACTTTCGCAACGTTGAAGGTTACGGAAGTGGCTTTGGCAACGCGTGCGCCGACGCGTGCTGGTCCTGTCAGCGCTCCCGTGTCGCGAAAGCCACTTTCGAGACATCAGGTGTCCTGAAAGTGGCTTTCGCGACATTCCGTACCGGAGCAACCTCGCGAACGCGGCTCCGGGGCCCTCTCTCATGCAATGAACGGTCCTTTCCTTGCAGAATTTGCAAGGAAAGGACCGTTCCTGGCCCGGTCGGTGCCGGCACCGACCGTACGCGAAACGAGGAACTACCGGCCCGAGCGCTCCTTCTTGGCGCGCGCCGACCGGGTGCAGACCTCACCGACGTCGACCGTCTGGCCGCGGTCGATGTAGACGTCCGCCAGCCCGACGAGCTTGCCCTTCGGCGACGTACAGGTCAGCTGGTACGCCTCCTTGGGACCGTAGGTCGGCGGGATGGGCGACTGGAACGACACACCGCCGGTCCAATCGTCCACAGTGGACGGGTTCGCCTGCGAGTAGTTGACCAGCACGGCCCGGTAGTCCCCGGCGGGCGGGTCGTACAGGATCGCGTGCTCTTCCGTGGTCCCGCCGTTCGCCGACGACGACACCATGTTGCCCGCGGCGTCGAAGACGTACAGGTCCCAGTCGGTGTCCTGGCTGGCCCACTTGACGTCGACGCTGAACTTCCCGTTGTCGACCTTGGGGAGCCCGTCCACGTGGAACGTGAAGCTCTCCGAAGCCGGGTCGGTCGGGTAGTTCGTGTTGATCGCCGGGACCCCGGGCGGGTTGGCGACCTGGATCGCCGCCTGCGCCGGTCCCTGCGGCTCGCGGCCGTAGCGGCCCGCGACGTAGGGACGGGTCGACGGGTTGATCGACCACGCGAACCGGCCACCGGTCGACGACAGCGACGAGTTCAGGTCATCGGTCACGTAGATCGGCGGCTTCGTCGAGCCGTCCGGCTGCACCACCGGGGAGGTCGGCGTCTGGAAGGTCTTGTGCAGCTTCAGCTGGTAGCCCTTCGGCGCCGTGCCGATCAGCGTCGAATGCGCCGCCGGGTCGGCGGCGTTGGCCATCATGTCGATGAAGGCCGCACGGTTACCGCCCTTGCCGGCACCGGCCGCGGGGGCGACGCCGGTGTACTCGGCGACGACACCGGCCTCGAACGGCGGGTGGAACTCCGTGTTGCCGATCTCGAAGGTGAAGCCCCAGCCACCGGTGGCCCAGTACGACCAGTCCTCGGTCGAGCCGGTCGTGTCGTAGAGCGCCCACGACGGCTGGCTGGTGTATCCGTTGCGCGAGGCCATCTTGTCGCCGAGCGCCTTGTACGCCGGCTCGTCGAGCGGCGGACGGACGGCGGCGACACCCGGGACACGCAGCACCAGGTTCGAGAAGGTGTGCAGCGTGATCAGGTTGGTCACCTGGCGGTTCGACACGATCGAGCGGATGTTCTGCGTCTCGGGCTCGGAGAACGGGCCGGAGCCGCGGAACGTGTCGCTGCGCCACAGGGTCGACGCGCCGGCGCCGCCCCAGAAGCCCGCGTAGTTGCGGTTCGGGTCGGTGCCGCGTTCACGGCCGCCGGGGTTGGCCTTGCAGACGCCGGTCGCGAACTCCTTGGGCGAGTCGTTGACGTTGCAGTTCTTGCGCTTCATCTCGTAGTCGAAGCGCGAGAAGTCGCCCTTGGGCTCGGCCTCACGGGAGATTTCGAAGCCGTCGGGGTTGACGATCGGCACGATGATGTTGCGCGTCCGGCCGACCAGACCGCGGATCTCGGGGTTGTTGCCGGTGTAGCCCTTGACCAGTTCGTGGGCCCATTCCATGGCGTGCTCGCCCGCCGGCCACTCCCGGGCGTGGTGCACGCCCATGGTGAAGTTGACGGGTTTGCCGTCGGCGATGTTCTTGACGTCGGTCGCGATCTCGAGACCGACGACGTCACGGCCTTCCCAGGTCGGCTGCGGCAGCGTGAACGCCGTGGCGATCTTGGGATTCTTGCGGGCCAGTTCCTTGACCTCGAACTGGTAGTCGTAGAGGTGCCGGTAGCTCGTGCGCCCGGACGGCAGGGTGGAGCCCGGCGTCTTCGCGGCGTACTCGCGGTCGGTTTTGGCGTTCTGGATCGACCGCGCCGAAAGGTCGCCGTCGACCACCTTCGACTTGAAGCCGTTGTCCGCCAGTGTCTTGCGGTCGGCGTCGTTGGCGAGGACGACCTCGACGCCGGTGGCGTCGGCCTTCTCCGTGACGTCCAGCCCGAGCCGGAGGAGCTTGTCCTTGTCCTGCTTGGCGGGCGTCTCGACCCGGACCAGTTCGGCGCGCTGCGGCGCGGGCGCGGCGCCGGTCGGGGTCCCCTGCGGCGTGAGCGCGAGGAAATCGACCCCCAGAACCGCGTCGCGCGTCCGGCCGTCGTACCGGCAGGTCTGCACGACCAGTTTCTGGTCCTTCTTCACGAAGCCTTCGGCGAGCTCGTGGCTGCGCAACGCGGCGGACGCGGCGACCACGGCGCCGGTGGCCTTGTCGAAGACCGCGAGGTCCCAGTCGCCTTCGGTGCCGCCGCGCGGCGCCAGGCGCGCCTGCAGCAGACCGTCTACTGTGGACGTGAACTCGCGCCGATCGGTGCCGGACGTACCCGGCTTCTGCAGCGCGGCGAAACAGGAACGCGGCACGGCCTGATCGGCCCGCACCACGTTGTCCGCGGCCCCCGCCGTCGTGGCCGACGGAAGTGCCACGAAGGCCCCGGCGAGTACCAGGGTCGCCGCGGTCCATCCCGCTCTTCGCCGGTTTGGTGAATACCCCACAGACTGACCTCCTTGGACAGTCCGGTGACCGGGTGAGGTCACCGGTAGCGAGACCCTAGACCCGCGACCCCGCCGGAGGGACCCGCCACAAGTCGTCTACACCTCTTTCGGCCCAACGATCTCACCGTCCGTGCCGGAACGATCACCGGCACGCGCGCCGTAGAATGGGACTTTCCTGTCGATTCCGACAGGTCGGCCTAAGAAAACCTTCAGGTTGGGTGGTTACCTTTCAACCATGACGACGCCCCAGGTCACCGCCAGGTCACCGCTGGCCCTGCTGGCCGCCGTGGTCTCCGTCGCCGGCGGAGCGCTGCTGATCCTGTTGCTGCAGGTCCTTCCCGCCACCAGCGACATCAGCCCGGTCCGCCGCACCATCAGCGAGTACGCGCTCAGCGAGAACAAGTGGATCTTCGACGTCGCGGTCCTGCTGGTCGCGTTCGGCTCGGCGATCGGCTTCGGCGCGCTGATCCGCCGCAAGCACCTTCCCGCGCTGTCCGCGGCATCGGTCTTCTGCGCGCTCTGGACGGTGAGCCTGGTGGTGATCGTGGCGTTCCCCAAGAACAACTGGGCGATCGGGCCGAGCACCGGCGGGACGGTGCACCGGATCGCGAGCGTCGTCGCCTTCGTCTGCCTGCCGCTGGCCGTGTGGTTCGCGGCGAAGGCCGTCTTCCCCTCCTCCCCCGCGCGGCGCGCCGTGACCCTGGTGCTCGCGGTGGCCGCCCTGGCCTGGTTCGGCGTGATCCTCGGGGCGATCGTGGTCTCGATGAACGGCGGCGAGCCCTGGTGGCGGGCGATCCCCCTCGGGCTGGTCGAACGCGCGATGGCACTGACCGGGCTGGTCGCGCTGGCGTCACTGCTCATCCCCGCGCGCTCGGTCACCGCGCCGGTGACCGAGCAGGCCGAAGCCCTGGAGATCGCGTCCTGACCGCCGAACGTCTCGCCCGCGCCTGGGACGAAGCCGCCGACGGCTACGAGGCCTACTACGTCCCGCGGTTCGCGCCCTGGGTTTCGGCGGCGGTGCACGCCCTGCCCCAGGCACTGCCCGAGGGCCCTGTCGTCGTCCCCTGCTGCGGGACCTTCCCGGAACTCGACGTGCTCACCGGGCAGCTGCCCGGCCGCGAGATCGTCGGCATCGACCTGTCCGCGGGGATGGCCGCGAGGGCCAGGAACCGGGCCGCGGGCAACCCGCTCGTCCGTGTCGTCGAGGGCGACGCCTCGGAACTCGACCAGGGCTCGGCCGCCGCGATCGTCTCGGTCTTCGGCCTCCAGCAACTCCCGGAACCCGACACCGCTCTCCGGTCCTGGACCCGCGCCCTGCGCCCCGGCGGGGTGCTTTCGGTCGTCTATTGGCCGCACAGCACCGAATCGGGCGGGGCCTTCACGGTGCTGTCCGAGGTGCTCCGGGAACACGTCCCGGCCGGTGACCGCTCTTGGGAAGAACGGCTCGTCCCCGCGTTGGAGGGCGCCACGCTCGAACGGGACGAGCCCCTGTCGTTCCCGATGATCCACCCCGACGCGGACACGTTCTTCACCGCGCACACCCGTTCAGGGCCGATGCGGCCGCTCGCGGACGCGCGCGGTGAAGAGTTTATCGCCGTGCTGCGCGAGGAATTCCTGCGAAGGGCGCCGGAAGGGGAATGGCGGCACCGTCCGTCTGCCCGGCATATCGTGGCGCGGGCGTGATCTCGACGGCGTCGTCGTCGGCGTCCTTGCGCAACCGCGCCGTGCACACCGAAAGGTGCACCACGTTGGCACGTTTGTGGTGGCGGTACACGTGGACGTCGGTGGCGAAGCACGCTGCGGCCAGCAGCGCCCGCCGCTGCTCGATGCGCTCGTAACCGACCCCCGCCGGGCAGAACACCGTGACCTCGACCTCGTCGCCGCGCGGTTTGGTCCACAGGATCACCGGCAGCTTGCCGTCGAGGGTGCACACCCGGGCGCGGGCGAATCCGGTCCGCAACCGGTGCTGCACGACGATCGAGCGCAGCCGGTCGCGGAGGAACCGCCGCGCCGATTTCCAGTAGAACAGCCAATTCGCGACGCCGAACAGCACGACCGCGCCCCAGATCGGGCCGGCCGCCTGGAAAAGCGAGAACAGCGCGTACGGGAGGACGAGGAGCGCGCCGATCTCGTACCGCCAGTGGTAAAGGGCGGTGATCGGGTTGGGCCTCCTGACCACCGTGATCTCCCTGGCCAGCTCGGCGATCGCCTGGGGTTCCTGCCAACGGCTCATGACCTTCCTCCTGTCCGTCCGGCGGTTTGCTCGGCGGCCACGGCCGCCGCGGGAATGGAGCGGACGACACCGGCACCGGCGCAGTCCGGGCAAACGGCGTCCTCGTAGGGCCACCACCCCGTGCCTCCGCACGGTTCGCACGCGTGCACGGTGTCCCAGCGGGGATCGCGGTAGACGCGGCGCCTGCTGTTCGGCACCCGGGTCACCTGCCAGCCACGAGCGGCCGCTCTCGAGTCCTCGCCGGACGCGTAAAGCCATTCGTGGAAGCGTTCGAGAAGTCGATCGAACCAAGATCGGGGCGCTGCCGTGTGGTTCTCGTGGTGGGACATGAGGTTCACCCCCGATGCGGCGAAGCACTGACGCGGATCGGCACACACGACGCCTACTCCGGCATTCGTGTGGCCCGCAGGCGACGCGAACCGAAACGGATGCACAGCGTTACGATCAGATGGCTGACAGCATCCGCTCTTCGGTCGTGCCCTGTCCGGACCGGCCCTCGCGGCCGGGCGGGTCACGCACCCCAGGACCAGGTAGAACAGGCCCGGATCCGGCTACTCGCACGTTGTGACACGACATTGACCGACGCGCCAGCGCGGTCCGATTCGCTTGCTGTACTCTCCCCGTTGTGTGCACGTTCAGTCACCGCCCTACTTTGCCTACTAAAGGTAGGTAAGCCTGTGTCTAGTGCCTACATGAAGCCTACATCGGCCGGACGGCGGCCGGTAAGCCCCGATGCGGAAACCGTTACCGCGTCGGGTGTCGGCCGTGAGCTACGGCGGCTGCGCAAGGCCGCCGGGGAAACCCAGGCGGAAACCGCCCGGATCATCGGGGTGACCAGGGCGAACCTGACCCAGTGGGAGACCGGCAAATACCTGCCGTCGACCCATAACGCCCGCCAGCTCGACGACCACTTCCGCGCCGCGAACGCGCTGTTCACCCTGGTCGAGACGGCCCGTTCGCCACAGGAACACACCGCCCCGCCCCTCGTCGCCGACGCCGGCGTGGTCGACACTTCGCGGTCGCTGCTGCAGGTGTTCCACACCGTCGGCGCCAAACTCGCCGAGCGCCTGATCCGCGACGAGCACGGGAAACCGCTGGGCTGGCGGCACAATCTGCAGAAGAGCACCGGGCCGAAGGCGCTCAGCACCGCCTACGGGATCAACACCATGCTGGTGGTAGGCGATCCCTACATCGACCTACATACGCTCGCCGAAGATCTCTACCGGCTCCAGTCGGCGCACGGCTGGCGGGGCCGCGCGGGCGGCAGGCGGCCGGAGACCACCGCCTCGGTGGTGGACGCGCTTTTCCGCACCAGCACCATGTCCGCGGACGACGGGCTGAAACAACTCGAAGGGTCGCTCCTGATCGGAGACGAAATCGACCCGTACAGCCGGACCCGTCCGTACCTGTTGTCCGCCGTGCTGCACACGGCGGTCCGGCTGCGGCCGGACGCCCCGCTGACCGACCGGCTGATCGACGCCCTCCTGGCGGCCCGGCTCGACTTCGACGGCTCACTCCTGTGGCCGGAGAAGAACGAGGCCGGGCTCGTCGCCCCGGAGGCTTCGGTCGTGCACACCGCGCGGTCGGTCGTCGCCCTGCGGGACGTCCTGCGCAGCCGTGAAGATCGCACTGACGTCCGTGAGGCGGCCGACGAAGCCACACAATGGCTCATCGATCGGTCCCATTCGGACGATGGCGTGGCAGAGGATCTAGAGAGGCCTCGCCCCGACGGTGAAGGAACGACCCGGATCATCATCCGGCACTTCACCTCCGCCTGGGTCGTCCAAGCGCTCGCCACCGCCCCCTTCCTGCCACTCCCCCGGCTCAACCGGGCGCTCGGAACCCTTTGGGAGCGCTACGACGCCGATCAAGGGCTCTGGGCGTGGGAGAGCGGAGATCTACCCATTTGGCAGACCTTGGACGCAGTCACCGCGCTCCGCGCGGCCGCCTTCGCCGCCGCGGCGCCCCCGCTCAGCCCTCCAGGAACTCCAGGTACAACTCCATGATCGACACCCCGCCATCGACCCTCGCCGCCGTTCCGGCGGACGGTGACGCCGACCTTCCCTGGCTGCGC
Source organism: Amycolatopsis sp. WAC 04197 (assembly GCF_003947475.1). Taxonomy (NCBI): domain Bacteria; kingdom Bacillati; phylum Actinomycetota; class Actinomycetes; order Pseudonocardiales; family Pseudonocardiaceae; genus Amycolatopsis; species Amycolatopsis sp. WAC 04197. Next base: position 25,498 of record NZ_QHJK01000009.1, read on the forward strand.
ACGGTCGCGCGCCGGGTCCAGGACTCCCCCGACGTTTTCCTTTCGTGGCTCGAAGAAATCCTCGGTGACGAAGAAGCCGTCCGCGCCGCGGCGAAGCGTTCCTACTGGCACCCCAACGGTTTCGCCAAAATGGTGCTCCACGCCTCGCCCGATTTCCGGATCCGGCTCCACGTCTGGCCGGAATCCGCGGAACCGTCGCGCGGCGAGTCCAATCCGCACAGTCATCGGTGGGAATTCGCCTCGGCCATCGTCGCGGGCGAGGGCCTGCACATGGTCGAGTTCCACGAAACGGCCGACGGCGGGAAGCCGTACACCCGGTACCGCTACGGCGCCGACCCGGCGAACCCGGCCGCGTTGCTCGCGGACGGCGAAGCCCGGCTCGAAGTGGACAAGACCCCGCACGTCCGGCTCGGCGAGGTCTACTCGTGCGACACCGGAATCGTGCACACCGTGCGGCCGATCGCGGCCGAATTGACCGCGACGGTGGTGATCCAGGGGCCGCATCGCACCAGCACCACCGTCGTCTACTGCGAGCCGGGCGAATCCGACGACCAGCCCAACGGCGAACTGACCGAGGCCGATTTCCGCGACCTGGTCGGCGCCGTCGCGGAAGCGGTGGCGTCATGCCGCTGAACTGGCCCGCGCCACGTCGCGGCATCCTGACCGACAGGGCCATCAGGCGGGCGCACCGCAGCGGGGAGCTCACGATCACCCCGTTCGAACCCACCCTCGTCCGCCCCGCCGCGATCAGCCTGCGGCTCGGGCACGAGGCGTTCGCGCTGGAATCGACCGGGACCGTCGACATCGCCGACCGGAGCACCTATCCGGAACTCCGGCCGAAGGAACCCGACGCCGAGGGACGGCTGTGCGTCGAACCCGGCGAAGTCGTCCTCGCGCCGACGCTGGAGAAGATCGGGCTTTCGGAGAAGCTCGCCGGGCTCGTCGACGGGACGAGCGACTACGCGCGGCTCGGCATCAGCGTCGTCCTTTGTGGACAGGTCAGCCCCGGTTTCGGCAGTGAGAAAGGCGCCGTGCTGACCTTGGAGATCGTGAACCATCTGCGGCATCCGGTGCTGCTGCACCCCGGAGCGCGGATCTGCAACCTCATGCTGTTCGCCTCGACCGGAAGCGAACAGCCCTACGGCGCGCTGCCGCACAACTATTCCAGCGACCACAACGTGGCCCCGTCCCGATTGGCGGATCATGTCGGCCGTAACTGAACTCTCGCCGGTCGGCGACGACGTCCGCCTCGGCGACCTCGGCGAGCACGCGATCCTGGAGCACATCCTGCGGCCGCGTTACGGCGGTGTCCGCGGGTTCGGTGACGACTGCGCCGTCCTCGACGCCGAAGAGGGGCTTCGCGGCGATCTGGTCGCCACCACCGACAGCTGTCCCACGCCGCTGGTCACCATCCTGGGCGAAACGGATCCGTATCACGCCGGGTGGCTGCTGGCGACGATCAACCTGTCCGATCTGGCGGCGGCCGGGGCGACGCCGCTCGGCCTGGTCGTCAACTACACCCTGCCGAAGACGACCACGGCGGGCGAATTCCGGCGGCTTCTCGACGGCGTGGACGACTGCACGAAGAAGCACGGGACCAAGGTCGTCGGCGGCGATCTCCGGGACGGTCCGGTCCGGCAGCTCACCGCCACCGCGATCGGCCGCTGCGTCCCCGGCGGCAGGCTCGGGCGGCTCGGCGCCGAGGTCGGCGACCGTCTGCTGCTGGTCGGTTCGCCCGGTTACCTGTGGTCGTACGCGTTGCTCGTCGAACAGCAGGCGCGGCTCTCCGATTCGGCCGTCGCCGAGATCCGCGAGCGTGCGTGTAAACCGATGGCGCAGGTGGCCGCCGGGAACGCGCTCGCCACGGCGGGGCTGGCACGCGCCGCGATGGACGTCTCGGACGGTCTTTTCCCGACCGTGCGGACCCTGTGCGGGGCCAACGGCCTCGGCGCGCGGATCACGACGGCCATCCGGCTGGACGAGCCGCTCGCCGACGTCTGCGCGCAGTCGGGACTCGGGCGGTTCGAGCTCGCGCAGGCTTGGGGCGACTGGACGCTCGTGGTCGCCGTGCGGCCGGAGGACGTCGAGCTCGCCAAGAAGACGCTCGCCGGCGAAGGTGTCGCGGCGCAGGAGATCGGGGTGCTCGTTCCCCGCGAGGAAGGCATCTCGCTGGACGGCGACGAGCCGTGGGAGGGGATCGCGCAGGAGCGGTTCTCGCCCAGTTCGTGGCACGGCGGCGAGCTGCCGCGGCTGATCACCGAGGTGCTGGGCAAACGGGCGAGCTGACCTCCGCTCACCCCTGAAGTACGTGAAGGCCCCCTTCATTGCGCTAGACGCAATGAAGGGGGCCTTCACGTACTTGGCACGGCCACAGTGCAGGTCGGGACGATCAGCTCGCCGGGAGTGGCCGTCCGGGCGCCCGTGATTACGATCACAGCGAGACTTCTGGCCTGACATCTCTGCATACCGACCGCTCAGTACGGCAGACTCGACGGCACTTCCACTCGACGACGAGGAGAACACCCGTGACCGAACACCCCTCCCGTGTAGCGATCGTCACCGGCGCCGGCCGCGGCATCGGGGCGGCCGTGGCCAAACGGCTCGCTTCCGACGGATTCGCCGTCGGCCTGCTGGACCTCGACGAGGCCGGTGTCAAGCAAGGGGCGGAAGCGATCGTCGCCGAGGGCGGCAAGGCCGTCGGTGTCGCGCTGGACGTCAACGACGCCGCGCAGGTCGAAGCCGCGGTGACCCGGGTGGCCGAGGAACTCGGCGCGCCGACCGTGCTGATCAACAACGCCGGCATCACCCGCGACAACCTGCTGTTCAAGATGACCGAACAGGACTGGGACTCGGTGCTGGGCGTGCACCTCAAGGGTTCGTTCCTGATGACCCGCGAGGTGCAGAAGTACCAGACGCAGGAGAAGTGGGGCCGCATCGTCAACCTGTCCAGCACCTCGGCGCTGGGCAACCGCGGCCAGGTCAACTACTCCGCCGCCAAGGCCGGTATGCAGGGCTTCACCAAGACCCTCGCGATCGAACTGGGCAAGTTCAACGTCACCGCGAACGCCATCGCCCCCGGGTTCATCGCCACCGACATGACCGCGGCGACCGCCGAGCGGCTCGGCATGTCGTTCGAGGACTTCAAGGCGGCGGCCGCGTCGCAGATCCCGGTGCAGCGCGTCGGCACCCCCGACGACATCGCCAACCTCGCGTCGTTCCTGGTGAGCGACGGCGCCGGATTCATCTCCGGTCAGGTCATCTACGTCGCCGGCGGACCGAAGGACTGAGCCATGCGCGAATTCGCCTCCCTGCAGGAGTTCGAGAACGCCGTCGGCGAGCACTTCGGCTACAGCGACTGGCTGACGCTCACCCAGGAACGAGTGAATCTGTTCGCCGACGCCACCGACGACCACCAGTGGATCCACGTCGACGTCGAGAAGGCCGCCGAAGGCCCGTTCGGGGCGCCGATCGCCCACGGTTTCCTGACGCTGTCGCTCATTTCGGGCTTCGTCGGCAAGCTCTACCGGGTCGACGGGCTCAAGATGGGCATCAACTACGGCCTGAACAAGGTCCGGTTCCCCCAACCGGTCAAGGTCGGCGCGAAGATCCGGGCGGGTGCCGAACTGGTCGAGGTCACAGACGTCGCCGGCGGCAAGCAGGCCGTCGTCCGGTGGACGATCGAGATCGACGGCGAGCCCAAACCGGCGTGCGTCGCGGAAATGGTCGTCCGCCTGATCGCCTGAGAGAGTGACCTCCGGCACCTCGCCGGACCAGCCCTACCTGACATACCGACTGGTCGGTACTGTTACCGGAAAGCGAGACGCTGGAGGCACCATGAACCAGTCCGACCTGCCGGGCCTCGACCTGGCCAGGCTCAAGGCTCATCTGGACGAGCACCGGCCGGGTCTCGTCCAGGGCGACCTGAGCGGCCAGGTCGTGGAAGGGGGCCGGTCGAACCTCACCTACATCGTGGGTGACGGCCGGTCCCGCTGGGTGGTCCGCCGCCCGCCGCTGGGCCACGTCCTGCCGACGGCGCACGACATGGGCCGCGAGTACCGGGTGATCTCCGGCCTGCACGGCACGGCGGTCCCAGTGCCGGAAACCGTGCTGCTGTGCGAGGACACCGACGTCATCGGCTCGCGCTTCTACGTGATGGAGTTCGTGGAGGGCACGCCCTTCCGTTCGGACACCGAGCTGGCCGCGCTGGGTCCCGCCCGCACCAAGGCGATCGCGGACGAGCTGGTCGACACCCTGGTCGCGCTGCACGCCGTCGAGCCGGAATCGGTGGGACTGGGTGATTTCGGCCGTCCCGAGGGCTTCCTCGAACGCCAGTTGCGGCGCTGGAAGAAGCAGCTCGACGGCAATCGCAGCCGCGACCTGCCGGGTGTCGACGAACTGCACGACCGGCTCGCCTCGTCGGTGCCGGAATCGGGCGAACCGTCGATCGTCCACGGCGACTACCGGCTGGACAACGTGCTGGTGAACGCCGACGACCGGATCACCGCGGTGCTGGACTGGGAGATGTCCACCCTCGGCGACCCGCTGACCGACCTCGCGCTGCTGGTGGCCTACGCCGAACGCGACAAGGTCTCCCTGCAGTTCGTGTCCAACGCCAGTTCGGCGCCGGGCTACCCGCGCAACGACGAGGTCATCGCGCGGTACGCCGAACGTTCCGGCCGCGATGTCTCCCGGCTCGACTGGTACGTGAGCTTCGCGTTCTTCAAGCTCGCGGTGATCCTGGAAGGCATCCACCTCCGCTACAGCAAGGGACAGACCGTCGGCGCCGGATTCGACGGCATCGGCTCGGGCGTCGTTCCCCTGATCGCGCACGGCATCGAAACGCTCAAGGAAGAGGGATAGGGATGGACTTCGCCTTCGACGCGAAAACCGAGGAACTGCGGGGAAAACTCCTCGAGTTCATGGATTCGCACATCTATCCGGCCGAGGCCGTCTTCGAGCGGCAGCTGGCCGAGCGCGACAGCGAGTGGTCGCAGCCGCCGATCGTCGAGGAACTCAAGGCCGAAGCCCGCAAACGCGGGCTGTGGAACTTCTTCCTCCCCGGTGACCACGGCGCTGGCCTGACGAACCTGCAGTACGCGCCGCTGGCCGAGATCACCGGCCGCAGTCTCCGGCTCGCGCCGACCGCGGTGAACTGCGCGGCGCCGGACACCGGGAACATGGAAGTACTCACCATGTTCGGCACCGACCAGCAGAAGAAGCAGTGGCTGCAACCGTTGCTGGACGGCGAGATCCGGTCCGCGTTCGCGATGACCGAGCCCGACGTCGCCTCTTCCGACGCGCGCAACATCGCCACCAGCATCCGGCGTGACGGCGACGAGTACGTCATCAACGGCCGCAAGTGGTACATCTCCGGCGCGATGAACCCGAACTGCAAGATCTTCATCGTGATGGGCAAAACCGATCCGGACGCGCCCGCGCACAAGCAGCAGAGCATGATCCTGGTCCCCCGCGACACCCCCGGCATGACCGTGAAACGCGGTATGCACGTGTTCGGCTACACCGACGGGGACCACGGCGGCCACGCCGAAGTGCTCTTCGAGGACGTCCGCGTTCCGGCGGAGAACCTCATCGCCGGCGAGGGCGACGGGTTCGCCATCGCGCAGGCGCGCCTCGGGCCCGGGCGGATCCACCACTGCATGCGCGCCATCGGCATGGCCGAACGCGCGCTGGAACTGATGTGCCGCCGGGCGCTCTCGCGCGAGACCTTCGGCAAGCCGATCGCCGAACAGGGCGTGGTGCAGGACTGGATCGCCGAGGCGCGGGTCAAGATCGAGCAGCAGCGACTGCTGGTGCTGAAGACCGCGTGGCTGATGGACACGGTCGGCAACCAGGGCGCGCACACCGAGATCCAGGCGATCAAGATCTCCACCCCGATCACCGTCGAGTGGATCCTCGACAAGGCCGTGCAGCTGTTCGGCGCGGGCGGGGTCAGCCAGGACTTCCCGGTCGCCGAGATGTGGGCGCAGGTGCGGACGCTGCGCCTGGCCGACGGCCCGGACGAGGTGCACAAGCGTTCGCTGGCGCACCGTGAGCTGAAGAAGTACCGCGGGGAGGCTTCGAAGTGACCACTGTGGACGATCTCAAACGGCGCGTGGCCGAGCTGCTGGCCGCGTATCCGCCGGAAAGCACGCCGCGCCAGGACTTCCTCGACGCGCGGTTCGACGCCGGGCTGGCGTGGATCCACTTCCCCGAAGGCCTTGGCGGGCTGAACGCGCCCCGCTCCCTTCAGTCCGTTGTCGACAAAGAGCTCGCCGCGGCGGGCGCGCCGGACAACGACAAACGGCGGATCGGCATCGGTCTCGGCATGGCCGCGCCGACGATCCTCGCCTTCGGCACGCCGGAACAGCACCAGCGTTTCTTGCGTCCACTGTGGACCGAACGCGAGGTGTGGTGCCAGCTGTTCAGCGAGCCCGGCGCCGGCTCCGACCTGGCCGCGCTGGGCACCCGCGCGGTACGCGACGGCGACGACTGGGTGGTCACCGGCCAGAAGGTCTGGACGTCGGGCGCGCACAAGTCGCAGTGGGCCATCCTGGTCACCCGCACCGATCCCGATGTGCCGAAACACCGTGGCATGACGTACTTCCTGTGCGACATGACCGCGCCGGGCGTCGAGGTCCGGCCGCTGCGGCAGATCACCGGGGAGGCCGAATTCAACGAGGTCTTCCTCAGCGAGGTCCGCATTCCCGACGCGCATCGCCTCGGCGCGGTCGGTGAGGGCTGGAAGGTCGCGCAGACCACGCTGATGAACGAGCGGGTCGCGATCGGCGGGACCGAATTCCCGCGTGACGGCGGCATGGTCGGCGTCGTCACGGAAGTCTGGCGGGAGCGCCCGGAACTGCGGACCTCCGAACTGCACGACAGGCTGCTGAAGCTGTGGGTGGAAGGCGAAAGCCTGCGCCTGGTGAGTTCGCGGCTGCGACAGCAGCTCGCCGCGGGCGCGCCGGGGCCGGAGGGTTCCGCGGTCAAGGTCGCGTTCTCCGAGCTGAACCAGGCCGCGTCCGGGCTGGAGATCGAACTGCTCGGCGACGAGGGTCTGCGCTACGACGACTGGACGATGCGCCGTCCCGACGGCGTGAACTTCCTCGGCCGCGAAGCCGGCTATCGCTATCTGCGCGCGAAGGGGAACTCCATCGAGGGCGGCACCTCGGAGGTCCTGCGCAACATCATCGCCGAGCGTGTGCTGGGGCTGCCGTCCGAGCCGCGGATCGACAAGGACGTCGCCTGGAAGGACCTGCCCCGATGAGCGACCTGCTGTACTCCGAGGTCGAAGTGGACCTTCGCGCGAGCGTCCGCGACCTGTTCAAGGACCGCGCGGAACCGGCGGCCCTGATCACCAGGACCGAGACGGCGGAACCGTACGACCTGAAGCTGTGGCGCACGCTCGCCGCCGACCTCGGCGCGGCGGGTCTCGCCGTTCCCGAGGCGCTGGGCGGGCACGGCGCTTCGGCGCGGGAAGTCGCCGTCGTGATGGAGGAACTCGGGCGCAGCGTCGCCCCGGTCCCTTACCTCGGCAGCGCCGTCCTGGCGACGTCGGCCCTGCTGGCGACCGACACGTCGCAGGCGGAAGTGGCCGAACGGCTCGGGAAACTGGCCGCGGGCACGCTCATCGGCGCGCTGGCCGTGCCGCTGTCGACCGCGCCCGGCGCCGAGTTCCCCTCGGCGGTCACCGCGGCGGCCGACGGCACGCTCAGCGGCGAAGTCCGCAGCGTCGCCGACGCTTCGGTGGCCGAACTGCTCGTCGTCCCGGCGGTGGGACCCGACGGTCCCGGCCTGTACACGGTCGACGCGGCGTCGGCGGGGGTGACCGTCACCGAGGCGATCTCCCTCGACCTCACCCGGCGCATCGCCGACGTGACCTTGGAGAACGCGGCCGCGAAACGCGTCGCCGACGCCTCGACGGCGGCGTCCGCGCTGGACACGGCACTCGTGACCGCGGCGGGACTGCTCGCCTCGGAACAACTCGGGATCGCCGAGTGGGCGCTCACCGAAACGGTGCGCTACCTCAAGGAGCGCTACCAGTTCGGCCGTCAGGTCGGCTCCTTCCAGTCGCTGAAGCACCGGCTGGCGAACCTGTACACGGATCTCGTCAATGCCAGGGCGACCGCGCGGTACGCCGCCGACTGCCTGACCTCCGGTGACGACATCGCGATCGCCGTCGCGGTGGCGCAGGCCCGCAACTCCCCCATCGCCGTCCACGCGGCCGAAGAGGCGATCCAGCTGCACGGCGGGATCGGCATGACCTGGGAGCACCCCGCGCACCTGTACCTGAAGCGCGCGAAGAGCGACGAGATCGCCTTGGGCACTCCTGGACGGCATCGCGCGGCTCTCGCGCCGCTGATCGACCTGCCGGCCTGATCCACCCGGCGGGGTCCGTCCCGGAAACGGTCGGACCCCGCCGAGCGGCTGAGCGCTACTCGGGCCGCAATGCGGCCAGCAGGAGATCGGCGAAGTGGTCGCCGATCTGCCGGGCCGAAAGCGCGCCGCCACGCCGGTACCACGAACCGAGGTGGTGCACCGAGCCGAAGAAGAAGTCGACGATCACGTCGGCCGGTTTGTCCCCGCGGAATTCGCCGGACTCCTGGCCTTCCTCGATCAGCGTGCGGAACCGCTCGTGGTACTTGCGGCGTTCCGCGCGGACGGCCTTCTGCTTCTCCACGCTGAGCTGGTGCATGGACTGCATGAAGATCGTGTTGTCGTCGAGGTTGTCGATCGTGCTGACGATGACGTCGGACGCGGCGGAACGCAGCCGCTCCCGCAGCGGCGCCTCGCTCGAGGCCACCTTTTCCAGCTGCTCGGTCTGCGAGCGCAGCACCCGGGCGTAGATCTCGTAGAGCAGGTCGTCCTTGGAGCCGAAGTAGTGGTACATCGCGCCCTTGGTGACGCCGGCCGCCTCGACGATCTCCTGCACGGAGGTGCGGTCGAAACCCTTCTTGGCGAAGAGCTTCGTGGCGTGCGACAGCAGACGGCGCGGGACGGCGGCCTGGTCCTCGCCGCCTGCCTCGGCCTTCCGGGTGGTCGCTCGTGTCATGACCGGCTCCTTCTCGTGCGGACACTCAGCATACCGGCCGGTTTGTCGACGCACGGGAAAAGGGGACTCGAGATCGCGTGATCAGGCACGTGACTCGTCTCGTCCGTGAAGGCCTCTTTCACTACCTTCAGGGTAAGCAAGGAGGCCTTCACGGACTACGTGATCACCGCCTGCGGCTCAGGCGAGAAACTCGACCTTCGCGCCTTCCCCAAGTACGTGAAGGGCGGCGGTGGCGTGGTGGGGGCGCGTCTCGTGAGTGGCGATTCGGGTTTTATTGAGGGGTAAGTCAAATGTGGCGCGTTGTGCCACCCGATGCCTTTGGTGTCCACAGCGGTCACTTTCCGGGCAGCATACGCCTGCTTTATGCCTGTAAGTCCGATTTCGCGCGAAGTCGTGAGTGGCAAAGAAGGTTAGAACGACCATCGCCACTCACGACCCCCGAGCAATACTGCGCAAAGTGCTCAAAACGGGCGCGTCGATCTCGAAGTGTGTCCTTTGGACACTCCAAGGGCGCACTAATACCCGCCCGCATGCTCGAAGAACCGCCGCGGATTGTCGACCAGCATCGTCGTTATGTCCTTTTCGGAAACCCCCGACTCCCGCAAAGCGGGCAGCACATCACGGGTGATGTGGAGGAAATGCCAGTTGGGCGCCACGGCGGCCATCTTGTCCTGCTCGAACCAGTCGATGAAGCAGGAGGCGTCATGGGAGAGGACCATGCTTTCGGCGTAACCGCGCTCGCACAGCGCCGCGACCGTGGCGACCCGTTCGTCGAACGACAGCAGCGGGTCGAGCCCGAACCGGTCCATCCCCAGCAGCGATCCCTTGTCGGCGATCTCGGTGAGGTAGTCGAGGTCGGTGGTGTCGCCGCTGTGGCCGATGAGGACCCTGCTCAAGTCGACGCCTTCGGAGGCGAAGACGGCCTGCTGTTCGAGGCCGCGCCGGGTGGGCGCGTGGGTGTGGGTCATGATCGGCGCGCCGGTCTCCCGGTGCGCCTTCGCGACCGCGCGCAGGACACGTTCGACGCCGGGGGTGACGCCGGGTTCGTCGGTCGCGCATTTCAGCAGGGCCGCCTTCACCCCGGTGCCGGCGATCCCGTCCACGATGTCGCCGGTGAAGAGGCCGACCAGCGGATCCTCGCCGTCGTCGAAGATGAGGCCCGGTCCACGATGGTGCAGGTAGTGCGGAACGTCGTTGTAGGTGTAGAGCCCCGTCGCGACGATGATCCGGAGGTCGGTTTCGGCCGCGACCCGCTGAACACGCGGGATGTAGCGACCGAGTCCGATCACGGTGGGGTCGACGATGGTGTCGATCCCGGCGGCCTTCAGTTCGTCGAGCCGCCGGATCGCGTCGGCGACGTGTTCGTCTTCTCGGAACCCGTCGTGTTCGGGGTGGTTCGCCATAAACTCGGGACTGAGCACGAACAGGTGCTCGTGCATGAGCACCCGCCCCAGCTCGCCGGTGTCGACGGGCCCGCGGACGGTTTCGACCTGCGCCATGCCACTCAGCCCCTCTCCCGGAGTTCGCGGCGGAGGATCTTGCCGCTCACCGTCTTCGGCAGTTCGTCGAGCACCTCGATCACCCGCGGGTACTTGTACGCGGCGAGGCGTTCCTTGCAGTACGCGACGAGGTCCTGGGGATCGGGCGTGGTGCCCGGCGCCGGGCTGATGTAGGCCTTCACGGTCTCGCCGCGGTATTCGTCCGGAACGCCGACGACGGCCGCTTCACGCACCGCCGGATGCGTGTACAGGACGTCCTCGACCTCACGCGGCCAGACCTTGAACCCGGAGGCGTTGATCATGTCCTTCTTGCGATCGACGACGTAGACCCAGCCACTCGGCTCCATGAATCCGATGTCGCCGGTCAGGAGCCGGCCGCCGGGCAGCGCGGCTTCGGTCGCCTCCGGCCGGTTCCAGTAGCCGGGGATCACCATGGGACCTTCGACGGCGATCTCACCCGCCGTCCCGAACGGCTGTTCCTCGCCGTTCTCACCCAGGATGCGCACGATGGTCCCCGGCACGGGCAGGCCGATCGAGATCGTTCCGGACGCTTCGTCGATGGGCGCTTCGAGGCTGCTCGGCACGACGATGCAGCCCGCGGTCGTCTCGGTGAGCCCGTAGCCGTTGTGGATGTAGTGGCCGAACCGTTCGCGGAACGTGCCGACCACGGCGGGCGGCAGCGCGGCACCACCGGAGTACAGCAGCTGGAAGGAGTCGAAGTGCTCGCGGCTCACGCCGGGATGGGCCATCAACGCCATGTACGCCGTGGACGGGCCGACCGTGTACACGGGCTTGTGCTCCAGGAAGGCGTCGAGCACCACGCCGGGCTCGAACCGGTACGCGAGCGCGAGCGTGCCGCCGATGTCGATCGCGGAGGCGATCTCGCACACCATGCCGGTGATGTGGAACAGCGGGGCCAGACCGAACAGGGTGGCGCCCTCGCCGAGACCGCTGAAGGTGCTGAGCACGGCCGCGTTCGCGCCGAGGTTGCCGTGGGTGTTCATCGCCCCCTTCGGTGTCCCGCTGGTGCCCGAGGTGTAGCTGATCAGCGCGACGTCGTCGGGGCCGAGGCCCGGGTCGGCGGGCGGCTCCCCCGCCGCGGCCCGCGCCGCCGTCAGCAGATCGTCGGCACCGGGGGTCGGCTCCCGCACGGTCTTGCCGAACACCCGCGGGTCGTCGCGGCCCTGCAGGTCGAGTTCGCTGGTGGTCAGCGCGATCGTCACGTCGCTGCCGGGCACGAGCGGGCGGATGCGGCGGTTCCATCCGCTCTGCGAGCAGACGACCGCGCGCACCCCCGCGTCGTCGAAGACGTGCTGGAGTTCCCGCTCGCGGTACATCGGGTTCACCGGGACGACGATCCCGCCCGCCTTCCACGCGCCGAGCAACGCCAGCACGAACTGCGGGATGTTCTGCAGGACCAGGGCGAGCCGGTCGCCCGGCGCGAAACCGGAGGCCAGCAGATGACGCGCGACGCCGTCGGAGAGCTCGTCGACCTCGCGGTAGCTCATCGTGGCGTCGAAGTAGGCGATCGCCGTGGCCTGCGGAGAGCGCTGGACCGCCCGCCGGAAGGACGCCAGGACCGTGGTCGCTTTCGGTGCCTCCGCCGCCTTCATCCGATCCTCGTAGGCGGCCAGCCATGGCTTCGCTTCGTACCGGCTCATGCAGGTTTCCTCCCTGACAAGTCTCGACGATCCCGTAAGCATCCGCTTAGTATGTCGATGACGCAAGGAGGTCGACGTGACCGATCAGCTCTCACCGTCCGAAGTGGACACTGCGGAGACGGTCCGCTACGCCGTGGACGGCGCCGTCGCCACGATCACCTTCGACAAACCCGGCCGCGGCAACGCGATGGACCAGCCGATGCAGATCCGCTACGGCCGGCTGCTGGGCGAGGCGTCGGCCGATCCCGGCGTCCGTGCCGTCGTCGTCACCGGCAGCGGGCGCTCCTTCTGCCCCGGCGCGGACCTGGGACTGCTGGAGAACATCTCCGTCAGCGGCACGGGCGCGCCGGAACGAGAAGGGTTCCGCGACGTCCTCGCCGCCGCGTATGCCGACGTACCGGTGGTCGCGGCGATCAACGGCGGCTGCGCCGGGCTCGGCTTCGTGATCGCCTGCGCCGCCGACGTCCGGTTCGCCGCGGCGGGCGCGAAGTTCACCACCGCGTTCGCGCGGCGGGGCCTCATCGCCGAATACGGGGTGGCGAAGCTGCTGCCCGAACTCGTCGGCCGCGGCCGGGCACTCGATCTGTTGCTCTCCGGCCGGACCTTCACCGCCGAAGATGCCTACGAGTACGGCCTGGTGCAGGAAGTCGTGCCGCCGGAAGAGCTTTCGGCGCGGGCGATGGCCTATGCCTCCGAGCTCGCGACCTACAGCGCGCCGCGCTCCATGGCGCTCGTCAAACGGCAGGTCCTTCGCGAAGCCGGGCTCTCCCTGGAGGATTCCGCCCGCGAAGCCACCGCCCTGATGCTCGAATCCTTCGGTCACCCGGAACTTCCCGAAGGCCTGGCGAGCTGGAACGAACGCCGTCCGCCGGATTTCCCGCCGTATAAAGGAGATTAGGTCGCCCCGGACACGCGTCCGGGGCGACAGAGGCGAATCAGACGGTTTCGCGCGTGGTCACCGCGTCCTTCTCCGCCGCCAAAGCGGTGCAGGTGCGCACCCACAGCTCCCAGCCGCGCAGCGCCTGGTTGCAGTTCCAGCCGGTCCAGCGTCCCGCCTGCGCGCCCTCGTTGCCGGCGCGGTTGCAGGCGGTTTTGCTGCTCCAGCCCTCACTCACCTTGCGATACGGCGTGCAGGAAGCCGCCGCGACGTCTCCCGACGCCCCGGCCGCGCACGGTTCCGCAGTGCTCGCCATCGCCGATCCCGCGGTCAGCATCGACCCGGCCACGGCCGCGGCAAGCACGAACCCACGGACCACGAAACGCTTGTTCATCGTGTTTCCTCACCGCGAGCAGGACCCCCTCCCCACAGTGGCCGATTCCGCGGCGAAGATCAACCGCCGGGTGGATCCACGCCGTGGTGGCCGGATTCAGCCGGTCCGATCCCAGGTCATGGGCGTGGTTGCGCATGCGTGCATCCGAGCGGTCCACTCGGTCGTACTCCACCCGGAAGGGGACGACCATGTCGGTCACCGATGAACTCCTGGCCAACAACGCCGGTTACGCCGCGCGCTTTTCCGGACCACTGCCCTTGCCGCCCGCCAAACACGTGGCCGTGCTCGCCTGTATGGACGCCCGTATCAACGTCTACGGCGTTCTCGGCCTTCAGGAAGGTGAAGCGCACGTCATCCGCAACGCGGGCGGCGTCGTCACCGAGGACGAGATCCGTTCCCTCGCGATCAGCCAGCGCCTGCTCGGCACCGAGGAGATCATCCTCATCCACCACACCGACTGCGGAATGCTCACCTTCACCGACGACGATTTCAAGAAATCCATTCAGGAGGAGGTCGGCGTCAAACCGGCGTGGGCCGCCGAGTCGTTCGGCGACGTCGACGCGGACGTCCGTCAGTCGATCGCGCGAATCAAGAACAGCCCGTTCATTCCCAAGAAGGATTCCATCCGCGGTTTCGTGTTCGACGTCGCGACGGGGAAGCTGAACGAAGTCGTCTGAAACAGAAGGGACCGCGCAGGGCGAAACCGTGCGCGGCCCCGGGGGTCATTCGCCGGTGACCTGCTCCACCTTGCGCTGCAGCTTGTTCATCCCGCCGAGCCAGCGGTCGGTCTGCGTGGCCCGCGCGGCGTAGTAGTCCGCGACCTCGGGATGCGGCAGCACCAGGAACCGGTCGGCGGCGATGGCCTCGAACAACGCGTCCGCGACCTGTTCCGGCTGGATCGCCGACGCGCCCATCAGCAGTTCGCCCGCGGGGCCGGTGTTCTCCAGCATCGCCGTCCGCACGCCCTGCGGGCAGATGGCCTGCACGGTGAGCCCGCGGTGCCGGTACGTCGCCGACAGCCATTCGGCGAAGGCCAGCGCGCCGTGTTTGGTCACCGAGTACGACGCCGAACCGAGGCTGGTCAGCAATCCCGCGGCCGACACCGTCGAGATGAAATGCCCGCGGCCGCGTTCGAGCCACGGCGGCAGGAGCAGCCGCGCGGCGCGCACGTGCGCCATGACGTTGACGTCCCAGATCCGCGCCCAGTCCTCCTCGGGCGCGTCCACGCCGCCCATCGGCGCGATCCCCGCATTGGCACAGAAGACGTCGATCTCGCCGAGGGTTTCGCGGGCCGCCTCGATCAGCGACGCGACACCCGCTTCGCTCGCGGCGTCACCGGCGACGGCGGTCCCGCCGATCTCCTTCGCGACCTCGGCCGCGGCATCACCGTTCAGGTCTCCGACGACCACGCGCGCGCCCTCGGCGGCGAAGCGGCGGGCGAGGACGGCACCGATCCCGCCGCCCCCGCCGGTGACGACGACACCGGATCCGGTGAAGGACGGGGTCACAGGCCACCAGCCAGCGTCACGCCGCCGTCGAGGACCATCGTCTGCCCGGTGATCCAGCCCGCCTCTTCCGAAAGCAGGAACGACACGGCGCTCGCGATGTCCGCCGGGACGCCGAGGCGCTTCATCGGGTACGGCGCCGAGACCTCTTCTTCGCGGCCTTCGTACAGCGCGGTCGCGAACTTGGTCTTGACCACGGCCGGCGCGACGGCGTTGACGCGGATCTTCGGGCCCAGTTCGAAACCGAGTTCCTTGGTGAGCCGGATCAGCGCGGCCTTGCTGACGCCGTACATCCCGATCCCGGGCGACGCGCCGAGCCCGGCGATGGACGCGACGTTCACCACCGCGCCGCCGTGCTCCCCCATCCACGCGTCCCGCGCCCGGCGGGTCCACGAAAGCGGGGCGAGCACGTTGACGGCGAAGATCTTCGCGGCGGCGCCGGGGTCGACGTCCAGCGTCGGCCCGAACACCGGGTTGATACCGGTGTTGTTGACCAGCATGTCGAGCCGTCCGAACGTCTCGATGGTCTTGGCGACGGCCTCGGCCTGGTGTTCGTCGTCGTCGGCCTTGCCGGGCACGGCGATGGCGACCGCCTCGCCGCCCAGTTCGGCGACCGCCTCGGCCAGCGGCTCCGGCTTGCGCGCGGTGATGCACACCTTCGCGCCGCGCTCGACGAGGTCCTTGGCGATCCCGAGGCCGATACCCCGGCTGGCCCCGGTGACGATCGCGACGCGATCCTTGAAGGAGTGGTTCACTCTGTCGATCTCCTCTTCATTAACTAAGCGAGCGCTCACTTACAATGGGAAGGTCCGGAGGCGCTGTCAAGCCCACTCTCCGGTTCGAGCGTCTGGGAGGATCTGCGGATGACCATGTCGCTGTCGGCCGAACTGTGGCCCGACGTCCAGCCGGAGACGGCACGGCGCCTGATGCTGGCCGGGGTCGAATCCTTCGCGCGGCGCGGCTATCACGCGACCACCACCAGGGACATCGCCTCGGCGGCGGGGATGAGCCCCGCGGCGCTGTACGTGCACTTCCCGTCCAAGGCCGCGCTGCTGTTCGCGATCTCGAAGTACGGCCACGAGCAGACACTCTCCCTCGTCGAGAGCGTCGTGGCACGGGAGACCGATCCGGTCGAGCGGATCCGGCTGCTGGTGGAGGACTTCGTGGCCTGGCACGCGCGGCGGCACACCGTGGCCCGCGTGGTGCAGTACGAACTGCAGGCGTTGCCCGACGAGGAGTTCGAGATCGTCGCGAAACTGCGCCGCCGCATCGAGCAGGTCGTGCGCGAGGTCATCACCGAAGGCGCCCAGGCGGGCGTGTTCACCGTCGGCGACCCGCACACCGCGGCCCGCGCCGTGCTCTCGCTCGGCGTCGACGTCTCCCGCTGGTACAGCGAACGGGCCCGCCAGACCCCCAAGAAGCTGGGCCAGGAGTACAGCGAGCTGGTGCTGCGCATGCTCGGCACGAAACTCTCCTGACCAGTACTGATCGACCTCTCGCGGCGATACCGCCACCAGAGTGACATACCAACTGGTCGGTATCTAGAATTACCCGTTGAGACGTTGACCACATACTAAGCGGTTGTTAACTTGCCCGGACTGCATCGCCGCAGCAGCGCCGAGCGAAGGGCATCCAGATGGCCGACACCGCACCGAACGCCCCCGGAACCGCCGCCGAACCGACGATCACCGTCTCCCAGCGCAGGAGGGCCGCGACCGCGGCGGCACTCGCCTCATCGGTCGAGTGGTACGACTACTTCGTCTTCGGGATCGCCGCCGCCCTGGTGTTCGGGAAGACCTTCTTCCCCACCACCAACGCGGCGGCCGGCGTCCTCGCCTCGTTCGCCACCTTCGCGGTCGGCTTCCTCGCCAGGCCCCTCGGCGGGATCATCGCGGGCAGCCTCGGCGACAAACGCGGCCGGAAACCCGTGCTGGTACTGGCGATCGCGCTGATGGGCGCGGCGACCACGCTGATCGGCCTGCTGCCGACCTACGACTCGATCGGGATCGCCGCGCCGCTCCTGCTGGTGCTGCTCCGGCTCGTGCAGGGGGTTGCCGTCGGTGCCCAGTGGGGTGGCGCGATGCTGCTCGCCACCGAGTACGCGCCGCCCGGCAAACGCGGTCTCTACGGCAGTCTCGTCCAGCTCGGCGTCCCGATCGGGGTGGTGCTGGCGAACACGGTGTTCCTGGTCGCCGCGCAGGTGGCGCCGCCGTCGGACTTCCTCGTGTGGGCGTGGCGGATCCCGTTCCTGGTCGGCGTCCTCGTGCTCGGACTGGCCTGGTACATGCACGTCAAGATCGACGAGACGCCCGAATACCGCCGCGCGGAAGCGAAACTCGCCGCCGAGGAACGCGGCCGGGCCAAGTCGCCGCTGCGTGACGTCCTGCGTCACCACAAGGGCACGGTGCTGCTGGCCGGCGGTTCGTTCATGGTCAACACCGCCACCTTCTACATCCTGCTGAACGGCGTCCTCGACTACGCCACCCGTCATCTGGGCATGTCGCGGACCACCGTGCTCGTGGCGACCCTGCTGATCAGCACGTTGCAGCTGGCGATCATCCCGCTGTCGGCGAAACTGTCCGACCGGATCGGCAGGCTCAAGATCTACACCTTCGGCGCGGCGGGGGTCGCGCTCTGGGCGATCCCGATGTTCCTGCTGATCGACACGGCGTCCTTGCCGCTGTTCGTGATCGCCTCGTTCGTCGGGTCGCTGTTCCTCGGCATCATGTACGGCCCGCAGGCGGCGCTGTTCGCCGAACTGTTCACCGCCGAGATGCGCTACACGGGCGCCTCGCTCGGCTATCAGATCAGCGCGGTCGTCGGCGGCGGGCTCGCGCCGTTCATCATGGTGCTGTTGCTGGAATCCACCGGGACGTCGATGTCGGTTTCGCTCTACATCATCGTGCTGGCCCTGATCTCGCTCGGTTCGATCGGCCTGCTCGCCAAACGCGCACGGTCCACTTCGGACTCACACGACCGCGCGCGCGAAGCGGTCGGCGACCAGCCGTAGCCGCTCCTTGACCTCGTCCGGCGCCTCCTCGACGACGAAGTCCACGTCCCAGTGGGCGAGGTAGTAGGGCATCACGGAGAGGTCGTTGGAACCGACCCTGACCCGGCAGGTGTGCTCGTCGATGGCCTCGATCGTCCCGGCGGTCGGTGACACGTACTCGGCGAGCGCCTCCGCCGAGGCGCTGACCCGCAGCACCATCTGGTGCGGATACGGCGACGACGTGATCCCGCGGGAGACATAGGCCGCGAGGTCCTCGGCGGGCGGTTCCCTCGGCGTGAACCGGAAGCTGGTCGCCGGGACGCCGTCGATCCGGTCGACGCGGAAGGTCCGCCAGTCGTCCCGATCGAGATCGAAGGCGACCAGGTACCACCGGCGCCCGGTGTGCACCAGGCGCAACGGCTCGATGTAGCGCTCGGTGACGTCGCCGCTGTGGCTGCGATAGCCGAACCGGAGCCGCTGATGGTCGCGGCACGCGGACGCGATGACCGTCAGCGCCGCCGCGTCGATGACCGGGACGACGCCGCCGAGCGGGATCATCGCGGCGTTCAGCGCGGTCACCCGGTGCCGGAGCCGGGCGGGCAGCACCTGCTCCAGTTTCGTGAGCGCGCGTACCGAGGTCTCCTCGATCCCCGACACCGTCCCGTTCGCCGCCGTGCGTAGCCCGACGGCGACCGCGACCGCTTCGTCGTCGTCCAGCAGCAGGGGCGGCAGCGCGGCCCCCGCGCCGAGCCGGTAGCCGCCCGCGACGCCGGGCGTGGCGTGCACCGGGTAACCCAGCTCCCGCAGCCGCTCGACGTCGCGCCGGACCGTGCGGACGTCCACCTGCAGCCGGTCTGCCAGATCGGCGCCCGGCCAGTCGCGCCGCGCCTGCAGCAGGGAGAGGAGCCTCAGCAGCCGGGCCGACGTGCCCGTGGTCATCGGTTCGCTCGCTTCATGGGAGGCAGTCTGGCAGAAATTCAGGACAGGTCCGGTCCGCATTGGCTTCCGAGTCGAGTCGGCGCCTTCACGTGACCCAGTGGACGACACGTGTGATCAGACGGACGACACTCGTGATCAGGCGGACGACACGCTCGCGGCCGGGACGCCATCGCGTGTCGTCCGTCCAGTCACGCGAAACCGCCCGGCCTGACGCCACTTACGAGCCGTAAGGTGGCCAGGTGATCGATCCCGCGCAGCTGCTGTCCGTCGCCCGCGAAGAGGCCGAACTCGGCAAGGCCGAGGGCGGGGTCCCGATCGGCGCCGCCCTCTTCGACACCACCGGCGCCCTGCTCGGCCGCGGCCACAACCGCCGGGTCCAGGACGGCGACCCGTCGATGCACGCCGAGACCTCCGCGTTCCGGAACGCGGGCAGGCGGCCGCACTACCGGGACACGATCATGGTCACCACCCTCTCCCCCTGCTGGTACTGCAGCGGGCTGGTGCGCCAGTTCGGCATCGGGCGGGTGATCATCGGCGAGGCCACCACGTTCGAGGGCGGGCACGGCTGGCTCGAGGAGAACGGCGTCGAGATCACCCTGCTCGACGATCCGGCCTGCACCGCGTTGATGACCGAGTTCATCCGGGATCACCCGGAGTTGTGGTTCGAGGACATCGGCGTCCCCACCGCGGACTAGTTCTCGGCGTCGAAGACGACGGTCCGGTTGCGCCCGGCCCCCTTCGCCGCGCGCATCGCCTGATCCGCCGCGCCGACGAGCCGGTCGAGCGTCTCGCCGCCGGCGGGATGCGACGACACTCCGATCGAGACCGTCACCCCGGCGAACGTCCCATCCAGTGAGACGAACGTCGAGGAGATCCGCAGCCGGATGCGTTCGGCGATCGCGTGCGCGTCGAACCGGCTGGTACCGGGCAGCAGGACGACGAATTCCTCGCCACCGAACCGGCCGACCAGGTCCGCCGCGCGGACCTCGGCCCGCAAAGTGTCCGCCACGGCACGGAGGACGTCGTCCCCGACGTGCCTGCCGTGCCGGTCGTTGAGCCGGGCGAAATGGTCGAGGTCGAGCATCAGCAGCGAAAGATCCGCGCCACGGCCCCGAAGCAGATCGAACTGGGTGCGCGCACCGTCCAACCAGGACGACGCG
Organism: Amycolatopsis sp. WAC 04197; assembly: GCF_003947475.1. Taxonomy (NCBI): domain Bacteria; kingdom Bacillati; phylum Actinomycetota; class Actinomycetes; order Pseudonocardiales; family Pseudonocardiaceae; genus Amycolatopsis; species Amycolatopsis sp. WAC 04197. Next base: position 45,571 of record NZ_QHJK01000009.1, read on the forward strand.
GTGAGCAGCCCGGTGCCGGAGTCCGTACCCGCGTGGCCGCGCAGGGCGCGCATCGTCCCGGCCCGGTGGAGTACCACGAGCGCCCCGGCGAGTACCACGGTGACATACGGCCATTCCGCCGCCGACCACGCGAGCAGCAAGCCAAACGCGACCATCGCCGCGTCGAAGGCGAACCCCGACGGTTCCGCCCCGAATTCGGCCGCCGGCGCGGCCAAAGCGGCGTCGACGGACAGGAAGATCAGCCCGGTCGCGAAAACCAGGGCGAAACTCTCGAAATCCCTTGCCGCGTCGGCGAACGGCGGCGCGCCGAGCAGGACCGGGATGATCGAGGCACCGAGCGCAGAAAGCATGGTGGCGGCGGCCGCGAACGTCTGACGGTGCGGAATCCCGCGCCGGATCCGGAACCAGCGGTAGCCCGCCGAAGCGGCGACGAGTACCGCGGCCAACGCGGGCGGCAGCAGCAAAGCGCCCGCGAAGATCCAGGCCGCGTCCAGTCCGGCGCCGAGCCGGGTGTCGGCACGGGACCGCTCAACCGGTCGCGAAAGCTCCGAACTGAGGATCATTCCGGCCAGCAGAGCCGAAAACGGAAGCAGGGACGACGGCGCGGGCGGCCGCAACACGAAGAGGTAGGCGGTGGCGGCGAAAGCGGCGAAGTCGACCAGGAGCAGGTACCCGATCAGGCCCCGCCTGGGTAGTTCCCACAGGCTCCAGGACCCCAGTATCCGCCGCGGCGCGGCGAGCCGGTCTCTCCGGCCGCGGCTTCCGGTCGCCATCAGGGAGTCCCCCACCATTTCGGCAAACTAGCCGGTAATCGCGGTGGTGTCGATCCGCTTTCCGGGTCATCACCCCCCTACTAAGGTCGGTCGTTTCCGCCGGGATTCCCGGTGAATTCTTGACAGTCCTCAATGGTCTAGTCCACCGTGAGTGAGCGCACCCTCCCGGTTGATACGCCGCGTCAAGACGGAGGTGCTCCACACCTGCGCGCCTCGCCGCGCGCGTACCAGTTGGAGGACCTATGAAATCGCTACGACGCTGGGCGACACTGGCCACCGCCGCGGGCGCCGCTCTCGCCACGACCGTCGGCCTCGCCCCCGTCGCCTCGGCGGCCCCGGATCCGGTGCTCGCCTCGCCTTATCTGTACCAGTGGTCGGGACAGACGGACCCGATCGCCGCGATGAACGCCACCGGGATCAAGGCCTTCACCCTCGCGTTCGTCCTCTCCGACGGCGGCTGCAACCCGAAATGGGACGGCAGCCGTTCCCTCACCGGCTCCGACGCCACGCTGATCAACAACATCCGGGCCAAGGGCGGCGACGTCATCCCGTCGTTCGGTGGCTGGTCCGGGACGAAGCTCGGCCCGAAATGCGGCACCGCCTCGGCTCTCGCCGGCGCGTATCAGAAGGTCATCGACGCCTACAAGCTCAAGGCGATCGACCTCGACATCGAGAACACCGACGAGTTCGAGAACTACACCGTCCAGGACCGGATCCTGAACGCGGTCAAGATCACGAAGCAGAAGAATCCCGGCCTGCGCGTGGTCATCACCATCCCGACCGAGGTGGGCGGCCCCAACTCGCACGGCAAGCGGCTGATCACCCAGTCGAAGGCGCTCGGCGCGGGGGTCGACGCGTGGTCGGTCATGCCGTTCGACTTCTCCAGCGGCGGTGACATGGCGGGCAAGACCCGCAGTGCCGTGGACGGGCTGAAGAACGTCGTGAAGTCCACCTTCGGCCTGAGCGACGACGCGGCCTACCGGCGCAGCGGGCTTTCGTCGATGAACGGGAAGACCGACGTGGCGGGCGAAACCGTCAGCGTCGCCGACTTCCGCGCGATCCGCGACTACGCGGCGAGCAAACATCTCGCCCGGCTGTCGTTCTGGGCGGTGAACCGCGACTGCAACAACTGCGCGGGAATCTCGCAGGGCAAGTACGACTACACCAAGATCGTCGCGGGTTACACCGGCTGACTTCCGTTCCCCACCGGTGTCAGTCCGTGAAGGCCTCCTTCCCTACTCTCAAGGTAGGGAAGGATGCCTTCACGCTTTCAGGCCGAGGACCTCAGCGACCGCAGTCCGCGTTCGTGTTCAGCGGCCGTCCCCGTGACCACACCAGATCGACCGGATGCACCGAACCGTCCGGATCGATCGACAGGATCGGCAGTGCCTTGTCGAGCTGGTTCCCCGTCGCCTGATCGAACGCGACGAACCCGGTCGCGCCGGGCACCGGGGAGTTGCAGTCGATACTGCGCAACACGTCCGGCACCGAAACCGGATCCGACGACACGTTCTGCACCGCGGCTTCGACGGCCGCCGCGACCGCGTCGTGCTCGATCATCGCGGCACCGTCCCACAGTTCCGCCTTGGGGAAACCGTGGGTACCGGTGAATTCGGCGACGAAGTTGTCGTAATTCTTCTTGTACGTCGGATGCGCCGGATCGGCGGTGAACATATCCCACTGGTCGGGATACGCGAGCGCCGTGTAGCGGAGCCGGACGCTGATGTCCTTGTTCAGCTGCAAGGGTTTCCCGGCGAGCGTGCTCGCGTCGTCGCCGGTCATCACGGTCACCGTGTCGAGCCCTTCGCAGGCGCCGTCACCCGCCAGCGACGCCACGAGGGCACCGAGGTCCAGTCCACGGCCCGCGAAGTAGATCAGGTCGGGTCTCGCACCGCAGATGTCGTTGTGCCACCTGCTGAACAGCCCCCGCAGATACGCCTCGCGCGAGGTGTCGGTGAGCGGTTTGACGTCGTAGGTCTTCGTGAAGATCACCGGGACCTTCGAGGAACTCTGGAAGGCTTCGGCGAGCGTGGTCGCGTAGGTGTCCTCCTTGCTGACGCCCTGGATCATCATCACGCGCTTGAAACCGTGCGCGGCGATGTATCCGGCGGCGGCGCGGGCTTCGTCGGTGTTGGTCGGGCCCACGCGGAAGAAGTTGTCGATCCGCACGCCCTTCGGGTCGGTGTTCATGTTGTCCGCGGTGACGGTCGCGCCGATCGTGGCGATCCCGTGCCGGGACAGTTCGGCCACCAGCGCCCGGCTGCTCTCCGTGCTGATGCCGATGTCGGTGACCGCCACGATGCGCTGGGCGGCGGCCGCGGCGACGATCTCCTCGGCGACGACCTGCCAGTGCTCGGCGTTGCTCCCGTAGTTGGCCAGCAGGAGTTTGATCCCCGGCGGCCCGTTCTTCGGCCACGCGGCGGTGATCGCGCCCTGGATCTCCCGCCGGACGAACGGGAACGGCTGGCTGTCGACCTTCGGATCGGGCGCGAGGTTCTCCAGCACCACGATGGTCTTGAAGTTCTCGCCCGCCATCTCGTTGCGGCCCTTGATGAGTTTCTCCAACGGGTCGAGCGGATCGTCCTCCCGCATCGGACCCGAGTCGAGGTTCAGCCCGACGCAGACGTACGACGTGCCGATCGACTCCTCGTCCGCGTCCACCGCGCGCAGGCCGGGACCGCAGGACTCCCACGGACTGATCGACACCAGCGCGGCACCCAGCAGCACGACGGCGATCGCGATCAGCAGCACCCGATGGCGGTGCGCCCAGCCGCGCGGCCGCACCGGTGGTCCCGTCGCCGCGCGTTCACGGGCCGCGGACATACGTGTTCTCAACGAATCGAGCCAGGACATGACGGAGTTCCGTTCCGGGTCAGGGGAATTCGCCGCGACGGGCGGCTTCCTTGGCCGACACGAGCGCGCCGACGTCGGGCTGGTGCGAAGTGGTGGCCAGCGCGGCGAAGGCGTTCGCGATCACCTGGTGCTGGGCCTGCCCGCGGACCGCGAACGGGTTGGCGGTCAGCCAGCCCGCCGCGATGAGCCGGGCGACGTTGTTCCGGATCTCGGACCGGCCGGCCGGGCATCGCGCGTTGTCGAGGTTGACGAGTTCTTCGTACAGTTCCGCGTGATCCCGCTCGGGCGGCAGATCGTCCGGCGCGTTCAGCACCAGTTCGAGCTTCGCGATCCACTCCGCGTGCGGGATCCGGTTGAACTCGCGCTCGAAGAACGTGACCACTTCCCCGATGTCGCCCAGCGCGAGATTGCAGTAGGCCAGGCGCACCGGATCCTGTGCGGTGTCCGGATCGTCGCGCAGTGCCTTGAACTGGTCGGTGTAGGTCGGTCCGTCCCCGTCGCCGCGGCGGGCCAGGGCGGACACCAGGTTCGCCGCGATCCACGGGTGCAGGGCGGCCTGGTCGGTCGTCGAACCGGGCGAGTTCTTCGCCGTCACCCACAACGACGTGCGCAGTTCGGTCAGGATCCGCCCGACGTGCGGCTGGTCGATCCGGCTCTGCGCCGCGTCCGGGATCAGCCAGGGTGCGGTCGCGAACGGGGCCGCGGTCACGAAGTCGTCGATGTGGACGTCGTCGAGGTGCTCGGTCAAGGCGAGCTCGGTCAGCCTGCGGTAGCAGGGATCCTGCTCGCCACGCGGATCGGTGGTGAGCAGGTCCCGGTCGCCCTCGCGCGCGTCGCTCGCCCGCAACCGCCCGGCGAGCTGCTCGACCGCCGACGGCAGGCCGCCGGTCGCCCGGTGCGCGAGCGTGACCTTCGGCGTCCGCGCGCCGGAATCGAGGATCCGCGCGATCCGACCGATGGACTGCGGCGAGATCCGGACCGGGTAGTAGGCCGAGTCGAGCGCGCCGTTGGCCGGATTCGCCCAGTCGTCGTAGGAAGCCTCCTCGCAGTCCACCATCGGCCGGACGGCGGGCGGGGCGCCGGACGCGGGTTTCCACGGCGCGAGCCAGGCGGTGCCCCAGTCGTCGTGCCATCGCCCGCTGGTGGCGATCACCAGCAGCGCGTCGTGGGCCTCGCGGTCGTTCGGATGCTGGACGGCGTGCCGTTCCCTGGCCGCGATCAGATCGGCGAGGAACTCGGTCCCGCCGGGGTGGTCGACGTCGTCGAGTACCACCACCCAGTTGTGCCAGTGCCTGCGCTGCAACGAGATGTCGCAGGTACAGGGGCTCTTCTCCTCCGGCTTGGCCATCCGGGGATGGTTCTCCCGGACGTCGCCGAGGAACGCCGCCATCAGCCATTCGGTGACCGCCTTGGCGTCACGGGCGCTGCCGTGCGCGAGCCGGTTGAGTTCGAGCAGCGCGTCGAACGGGGATCTCCCCTCGGCGTGGGGGAAGTCCGCCAGCGACCGCAGCGCCTTCCCGAGCCGGGGCCGGATGTTCCGGACCAGATGCGGGAACGTCTGGCGGAACAGATCCGCGTACGGGGGCTCGACGAGACCGGTCGCCTTCGCCGTCTCGGTCAGCGTGTCGAGCGTGCTTTCCATCGCCGGTGTCCAGATGATCCGGTCGAGACTGCCGAGCAGCGACTTCAGTTGCGCCAGGTCGTCGTCGCGATTTCGGCCGGAAAGCTCCGCCTGGACTGCGATCAGCGCGATCGTGAAACGAATGAACTGCGGTTTCGGTCGATTCCGCCATTTCCTCGAAAACGAATAGGCCAGTTTCGTGAGCACGTCGATCGTGCCCGCCCTGCCGCCTTGCCCGAAATCGAATCCGGCGTGGACGACACCCCAGCCCAGGTCGCGGCGGATCGCTTCCAGTGCCGTGGTCTTCCCCGAACCGACCGGCCCGAGCAGCAGCGTCACCGGCTGCGGGCGCGACGGATTCCCCGTCTCGCGGTTGATCAGCATTCTCCGGGCGAACTGCACCGCGGGAGAATGTCGGTCCACACTCATTTTCCTGTTCAGCCCCTAGCCGTGCTCCGGGAGGAATGGAGAGTGCGAACCATCGTAGGTATCCGGCCGAAGGCGGGGCACAGGAAAAATGACACCAGACACGAATGGACGAAATCGGGGATGAATCGTGATTCTCGATCGACGGTGAGCGACGACGCCGATCACCCGATCGGCGCTACCGGCCCCATTGCGGCCAGCGACCGCCGCCGTAGTACCAGTCGTAGTACTGGTCGAAATCGTGGTGGCCGGCGCGCGGATCCGGCCGCTCTTCGGGTTCCGGCGTGGGTGTCGGGGACGGGGTCTCCGAACCGTGCATTGACGCGGTCATCGGCGGCGGGGGTGCGACACTGCCGCCCGAGGGTCCCGACGGGACGGGCGAGGAGACCGGGACGTCGATCGCCTGCGGCGCGATGGTCAGCGACGGCGGCAGGAGCGGGGTACCGGGGACGGCGCCGCCCGGGTCGGCAGGAATGAGCACGACGGCCAGCAGCCCGCCGACGAGCACGCCACCCGCCGAAAGCGCCGAGATCCGCCGGATCCTGCCGGTGCCCGGAGCGGCTTCCGGAGCCCGGTGCTTCGGCCCGCGCGGTCCCCGGCGACGGGGCGCCGCGCCGGCTTCCCGCATCAACGTGCTCAATGTCTGTTGATGAACCCGCTGGCGAGTTCGACACAGCGGGTTCAGAGCGTCCTCACCGGTATCGCGGCGAGCCGTGCGTGCCATCGGCACCTCCCAACCCGGTCCGTCGCCCGGCGACGGCCTCATCCCGGGGTGGATCCTAGGAACGCGGGAGGTGCTTGTAAACGGTCGTCGTCCACTGCGGACAGACGATGCGGTGAAAGGTCAGGCGGCTGCGGTGACCGCGATCGCGGCTTCGCCGGCCTCGGTCAGCTCGGCGGGCACCCGGCCGGTGACCGCGGAGGGGCCGGAGGTCTCGGCGGGGCGGATGTACCCGCCGTGGGCCAGCGCGTGCGCGGTCATCTGATCGCAGCAGGCGAACCCGTCGATGAAGAGATCCGGCTCGCAGCTGCACGACATCTGGGCACGGCGCGCCGCGACCGCTCGCAGCATCGCCATCGCGCGATGGGACAGTTCGACCTCTGAACCGGACACCGGACTGGACCTCTCTCGATCAGCCACCTGAATCAGCAGCACTTACACCGTGTTATCGGCCGCTGCTCCATCAGTGTTAACAAGATCTCAGACGTCGGTGGTGACTTTTCGGTTCCGTCAGATCTTCGCCGACGCCAACGTCGGTTCCAGGACCCGCGCCCACTGCGCGACGATCTGCTTGCGCCGCTTCGTGTCGTCGGTCAGCAGGTTCGCCAGGCCCAGGCCGCGGGCAAGATCGAGAGTGGCCTGGACCAGCTCGCGAACGCCCTGGTGGGACTCGTCGACGCCGAGCAGCTCGACGGTCACCCGGTGTGCTTCCCGGCCGACTCTGGCCTCCAGCGGCACCAGCGTCGCCCGCAGCGAGTCGTCGGTCGATGCCGCGACCCACAGGTGGAGCGCGGCACGGAACAGCGGCCCGCTGTAGAGGTTGAGCACCATGTCGACGGCCCGCTCGATCCGCGACCGGCCCGACGGCAGTTCCGCCGCGCGGGCCCGCAGTTCCACGATCTGGATCTCGCCGACGTGCTCGACCGCGGCCGCGACCAGATCCTCCCTGGTCGGGAAGTGGTGCTGGGCGGCGCCGCGCGAGACCCCGGCGCGTTCGGCGATGACCGCGACGGTGGTCCCGTGCCAGCCCAGCTCCCCGATCGTCTCGACGGCGGCCTCGACCAGCCGCCGCCGGGTGGTGCGGCTGCGCTCCTGCTGTGGTTCGCGGATCATGGCCCTGATTCTGGGGTACGCGCTTCGACCCAGAAATCGAGCTGCAGGTCTTCCTCGGTCCCGCCGACGCGGTACTTCGCGAAGTCGGTGACGCCCTCGGCGGACAGCACCTCGTCGTCGAGGTAGAAATTCCCCGTCGCCTCGGTGCTCGGTTTGGTGAGGATCGCGTGCGCGGCGTCGGCCATGATCTCCGGCGTCCGCGATTTGGCCGCCAGTTCCGCGCCGACGACGTTGCGGATCGCCGCGGTGTCGATCGTCGTACGCGGCCACAGCGAGTTCGCCGCGATGCCGTACTGCCGCAGCTCCGCGGCGAGCCCGACGGTCACCAGGCTCATCGAGTACTTCGCGATGCTGTACGCGAGATGCCCAGCCTGGAACCACTTCTCGTCCAGGCTGATCGGCGGCGACAGCGTGAGGATGTGCGCGTTCTCCGCGAGCTTCAGATACGGGATGGCGAGCTTCGACAGCAGGAACGACCCGCGCGCGTTGATGTCCTGCATCAGGTCGTAGCGTTTCATGCTGACCGATTCGGTCGGGGTCAGGTCGATCGCGCTCGCGTTGTTGACCACGATGTCGATCCCGCCGAACTGCTCCGCGGTCCGCGCGATCGCGGCTTCCACCGACGTGTCGTCGCGGACGTCGCCGACGATCGGCAGCGCCTGCCCGCCGGCGTCCTCGATCGCCTTGGCCGCGGTGTAGAGCGTGCCCGGCAGCTTCGGATGCGGCTCGGCGGTCTTGGCCAGCAGGGCGATGTTCGCCCCGTCGCGGGCGGCGCGGACCGCGATGGCCTCGCCGATCCCGCGGCTGCCGCCGGAGATGATGATCGTCTTGCCGTGGAGCGTGCTCATGGACGCCTCCTCAGTAGGAGCGGGGCAGGCCGAGGCTGTGCTGGCCGACGAAGTTGAGCACCATCTCGCGGCTCACCGGCGCGATCCGGCCGAGGCGGACGGCCGTGACCAGCGTGCCCAGCCCGTATTCGCTGGCCAGCCCATTGCCGCCGTGGGTCTGCACGGCCTGGTCGACCGCGCGGATGGCGACCTCGGCGGCGGCGTACTTCGCCATGTTCGCCGACTCGCCCGCGCCGAAGTCGTCACCGGAGTCGTAGAGCGACGCCGCCTTCTGCGTCATGAGCTTGGCCAGTTCCAGCTCGATCTTGATCTCGGCCAGCGGATGCGCGAGCCCCTGGTGGGTGCCGATCGGCGCGCCCCACACCTTGCGCTCGTTGGCGTAGCCGACGGCCTTCCCCAGCGCGTAGCGCGCGATGCCGAGCGAGAACGACGCGCCCATGATGCGTTCGGGGTTGAGCCCGGCGAACAGCTGCGCGATCGCCGCGTCCTCCTCGCCGACCAGCGCGTCGGCGGGCAGGTGGACGTCGTCGAGGAACAGGCCGAACTGTTTCTCCGGCGAGACGATGTCCATGTCGATCTGCTTGTACTCGAAACCGGGCGTGTCGGTCGGCACGGTGAACAGCGCGGGCTTGAGCTTGCCGGTCTTGGCGTCCTCGGTGCGGCCGACGACCAGGACGGCGTCCGCCTCGTCGACGCCGGAGATGTAGACCTTCCGTCCACTGAGGACCCAACCGTCGGCGTCCCGCTTCGCGGTGGTGGTGATCTTGTGCGAGTTCGACCCGGCGTCCGGTTCGGTGATCGCGAAGACCATCCGCCTGCTGCCGTCGGCGATACCGGGCAGCCAGCGCTTCTTCTGTTCGTCGGTGCCGAAACGCGAGATGACCGTGCCGCAGATCGCCGGCGAGACGACCATGAGCAGCAGCGGGGAGCCCGCGGCGGCGAGTTCTTCGAGCACCGCGGCGAGATCCGCGATCCCCGCTCCCCCGCCGCCGTACTCCTCGGGCAGGTTCACGCCGAGGTAGCCCAGCCGTCCGGCCTCGGCCCACAGTTCCTCGGTCTTGAGCCCGGCGCGCGCCTGCTTGGCGTAGTACTCGTATCCGTACTTCTTGCCGAGTTCGGCGACCGCGGCCCGCAGCGCGACGCGCTCCTCGGGCTCGGTGAAGTTCATCGCGTTCATTCTTCGTCTCCTACCACCGCGAGGATCGTGCCCACTTCGACCTGTTGTCCGACCACCACCGGGAGTTCGGTCACGACGCCGTCGGCGGGCGCCGCGATCCGGTGTTCCATCTTCATCGCTTCGAGCCACAGCAACGGATCGCCGGTCTTCACGGTGTCGCCCGCCTCGACCGCGAGCCGGACCACCGTGCCCGGCATCGGCGCCACGAGCGAACCGGCGGCGAGCGCCGCGTCGGGGTCGGTGTACCGCGGCACCACGCCCAGTTCGACGGAGCCGTCCGGCGAATCGACGTACACCGTGTCGCCGTACCGGGCGACGGCGAACTTCCGCCGTACCCCGGAGACCTCCAGGACCACACCGCCGTTCTCGGCGGAAACCAGCTCGACGCCTGCGAATCCATCGGCGCGCAGACCGTCCCGGCCGAGGCCGTAGCCGACCTCGATCTCGTCGTCACCGTGACGAAAACGTTTGCGCTGCCCTTGGGAACGGACGTTGCGCCAGCCGCTCGGCAACCGGCGCTGAACCCGGGCCTCCGAGCGATTCGCGGCCGCACCGGCCAAAGCCGCGGCCAGCGCGGAAATCCGTACGGTGTCCACAGTGGCCAGTGGGGCCGCCAGGGTTTCGAGACCGTGCCGGTCGAAGAACGCCGTGTCGGTCTCTCCGGCGAGGAAAGCCTCGTGGCGCAGCACGTTCACCAGCAGGTCGCGGTTGGTCACCACCCCGTGGATCTCCGCGCTTGCCAAGGCTCCGGCCAACGCCCGCGCCGCACTCCGGCGATCCGGGGCGTACGCGATGACCTTGGCGAGCATCGGGTCGTAGTGCACGCCGACGGTCTGTCCGCTGACGAAACCCGAGTCGAGCCGGACCCCCGGGCCGACCTCGAACTCCCGCTGCGCCGCGGGAAGCTCGAAACGATGCAAGGTGCCGCTCTGCGGCTGCCAGCCCGCGGCAGGGTCCTCGGCGTAGAGCCGGACCTCGATGGCGTGACCCCGCGTTTCCGGCTCGTCGATCGGGAGGTGCTCGCCCTCCGCGATCCGCAGCTGCAGCGAGACGAGGTCGAGCCCGGTCGTGGCCTCGGTGACCGGATGCTCGACCTGGAGCCGGGTGTTCATCTCCAGGAAGTAGAAGCGCCCGTCCGGTCCGGCGAGGAACTCGACCGTCCCGGCGCCGACGTAGTCGATCGCCTGCGCGGCCTTGCGCGCGGCGTCGAACAGCGCCTCCCGCATGGCTTCGTCGACGAACGGCGACGGCGCCTCTTCGACGACCTTCTGGTGACGGCGCTGGATCGAGCACTCGCGCTCCCCCACCGCCCACACCGTGCCGTGGGTGTCGGCGAGCACCTGCACCTCGATATGCCTGCCGGTCTCCAGGTACCGCTCGCAGAACACGGTCGGGTCGCCGAACGCCGACGCGGCCTCCGCGCTCGCGCCTTCGACGGCCTCGGCGAGTTCGCCGAGCGTGCGCACGACACGCATACCGCGTCCGCCGCCTCCGGCAGACGCCTTGACCAGCAACGGAAGGTCGGCTTCGGTGACCTCGGCCGGGTCCAATTCGGACAGGATCGGGACACCGGCCTCGGCCATCATCCGCTTGGACTCGACCTTGGAGCCCATGCTCTCGATGGCCTCCGGCGGCGGGCCGACCCAGGTGAGCCCGGCGTCGAGGACGGCGCGGGCGAACGCGGCGTTCTCGGACAGGAACCCGTAGCCGGGGTGGATCGCGTCGGCGCCGGTCTCCACGGCCGCCTTGATCAGCAGCTCGGCCCGTAGATACGTGTCGGCGGGGGCGTTGCCCGGCAGGCGGACGGCGACGTCCGCCTCGGCGGTGTGCGGCGCGTCGGCGTCCGCGTCGGAGAACACCGCGACCGTGCCGATCCCGGCGTCGCGGCAGGTGCGGAACACGCGGCGGGCGATCTCTCCGCGGTTGGCGACCAGAAGTTTCTCGATCATGCCGCTCACATCCTGAAGACGCCGAAGCCTTCGGCGCCCTTCACTGGTCCATTGTGGATCACGGACAGGCTGAGCCCGAGCACCGTGCGGGTGTCGCGAGGATCAATGATCCCGTCGTCGTAAAGCATCCCGGAGAGGAACATCGGCATCGACTCGGCCTCGATCTGCCCTTCCACCATGGCGCGCATGGCGGCGTCGTGCTCCTCGTTGTACTCCTGCCCCCGCGACGCGGCGGCGGCACGGGCCACGATGGACAGCACACCCGCCAGCTGCTGCGGGCCCATGACCGCGGATTTCGCGCTGGGCCAGGCGAACAGGAACCGGGGATCGTAGGCCCGGCCGCACATGCCGTAATGCCCGGCGCCGTACGAGGCGCCCATGAGCACCGACAGATGCGGCACCTTCGAGTTCGACACGGCGTTGATCATCATCGCGCCGTGTTTGATGATGCCGCTCTGCTCGTACTCCTTGCCGACCATGTAGCCGGTGGTGTTGTGCAGGAAGACCAGCGGCGTGTCGATCTGGTTGGCCAGCTGGATGAACTGCGCGGCCTTTTGCGACTCCTCGCCGAACAGCACGCCTTGGGCGTTGGCGAGGATGCCGACCGGGTAACCGTGGATACTCGCCCAGCCGGTGGCGAGGCTGCTGCCGTACAAGGGTTTGAACTCGTCGAAGTCCGAACCGTCGGCGACCCTGGCGATCACCTCGCGCGGGTCGAACGGCACCTTGAGATCGGTGGGCACGATGCCGAGCAGGTCTTCGGCGGAGTACAGCGGCTCGGCGTAGTCCGGCTTCGGCGTCGGGCCCTGTTTGGTCCAGTTGAGCCGTTTGACGATACTGCGCCCGAGACGGATCGCGTCCTCTTCGTCCGCCGCGAGATAGTCGGCGAGGCCCGACGTGCGGGCGTGCATTTCGGCGCCGCCGAGCGATTCGTCGTCGGATTCCTCGCCGGTCGCCATCTTGACCAGCGGCGGACCGCCGAGGAACACCTTCGCGCGTTCCTTGACCATCACGACGTAGTCCGACATGCCGGGCAGGTACGCGCCACCCGCGGTCGAGTTACCGAACACCAGCGCGATCGTGGGCACCTTCGCCGCCGAGGACCGCGTGAGGTCACGGAAGATCCGGCCGCCGGGGATGAAGATCTCCTTCTGCGTCGGCAGATCCGCCCCGCCGGACTCGACGAGGTTGATCACCGGCAGCCGGTTCTGTGCGGCGATGTCCGCGGCGCGGTAGCTCTTCTTGGCCGTCCACGGGTTGCTCGCCCCGCCTTTGACCGTCGGGTCGCTGGCGGAGATCATGCACTCCACGCCTTCGACGACGCCGATACCGGTGATCACACTGGCGCCGACCTGGTAGTCCGAACCCCAGGCCGCCAGCGGCGACAGCTCCAGGAACGGCGAGTCCTCGTCGAGGAGCAGCTCGATCCGCTCGCGGGCCAGCAGCTTGCCGCGTTTGCGATGCCGGGCGACGTACTTCTCGCCGCCGCCCGCGATCGCCTTGGCGTGCTCGCCGTCGATCTCGGCGAGTTTGCCGAGCATGGATTCGCGATTCTCCGCGAACTCCTCGCTCCGCGTGTCCACAGTGGACCTGATCGTGCTCATGCGGTGTATCCCAATCGCTTCGCGGCCAAGCCGGTGAGGATCTCGTTGGTCCCGCCGCCGATACCGAGGATGCGCACGTCACGGTAGTGACGCTCCACTTCGGACTCCCGCATGTAGCCGAGTCCGCCGTGCAGCTGCACGGCCTCGTTGACCACCCATTCGGCGGTCTCGACGGCGGTGTTCTTCGCGAAACAGGCTTCGGCGATGACCTCTTCACCCGCGACGTGCCGCTGGGCCACCTGACGGGTGTAGGTGCGGGCGACGTCGATCTTGCGGGCCATCTCGGTGAGCTTGTGCTGCACCAGCTGACGGGAGATCAGCGGACGGCCGAAGGTCTCGCGCAGACGACACCAGTCCAGAGTAAGGTCGAGCGCCCGCTGCGCATGCGCGTAACCCTGCACGGCCAGCGAGACCCGTTCGGTGACGAACTGCGTGGCGACCTGCGCGAAGCCGCTGTTCTCGGCGCCGATCAGGTTCTCCGCCGGTACGCGTACGTCCACATAGGACAGCTCGGCGGTGTCCGAGCAGAGCCAGCCCATCTTCTCCAGCTTGCGGGAGACGGTGAAGCCAGGAGTGCCGCGTTCGACCACGATGAGCGAGATCCCGTGGGCGCCGGCTTCCCCGGTGCGGACCACGGTGGTCACGAAATCGGCGCGGCAACCCGAGGTGATGAAGGTCTTCGCGCCGTTGATGACGTACTCGTCGCCCTCGCGTACCGCCGTCGTGCGGATCCCGGCGACATCGGAACCGCCGTCCGGTTCGGTGACCGCGAGCGAGCCGATCTTGGCGCCTTCCAGCGTCGGCCGGACCCAGCGTTCGATCTGCACCGGATCCCCGGCCGCCGCGATGTGCGGGACGGCGATACCGCAGGTGAACAGCGAGGCGAAGAGGCCACCCGATCCGCCCGCGTAGTGCAGTTCCTCGGCGATGACGACGGCGTCGAGATAGTCGCCGCCCCCGCCGCCGACCTCCTCGGGGAAGCCGACGCCGAGCAAGCCGAGTTCCCCGGCCTTGCGGTGCAGATCGCGGGGCAACTCGCCGTCGCGCTCCCACTCGTCGAGGTACGGCAGGATCTCGGTTTCGGCGAACCGCCGGACGGTCTTGCGCAGTTCGGCGCGTTCCGGCGTGGCGAAGGGGTCGGTCACAGGAGGGCCTCCGGGATGTCGATCTCGCGGGAACGCAGCCATTCCCCGAGCGCCTTCGCCTGCGGGTCGAACCGCGCCTGCGACGCGACGCCCTCGCCGAGGATGCCTTCGACGACGAAGTTGACCGCCCGCAGGTTCGGCAGCAGATGCCGCCGGACCTCGAGGTCCGCGGTCTCCGGGAGCAGCAGTTTGAACTCGGTGACGGTCAGCCGGTGCGCGAGCCAGCGCCACGCCTCGTCGGACCGCGCCCAGACGCCGACGTTCGCGTTGCCGCCCTTGTCGCCACTGCGCGCGCCGACCACCTTGCCGAGCGGCACCCTGCGGACTTCGGCCTGGGTGAACGGCGCGGGCAGAGTGTATTCGTCCACTTCGGACAGAGGCAGGGTTTCGGCGGCGGGCGCGATGTCGCGACGGGTTCCGTCCGGCAGGACGGCGATATGCGGCACCTCTTGTGCATCAACGAAAGCTGCACGATAGACGCCATAGGGCGAGGCGGCCGCGGGCGGCGCGGTGACGTGGAACCCGGGGTAGCTCGCCAGCGCGAGCTCGATCGCCGCGCCGCTGAACGCGCGCCCCGCGACCTCCGGATCGGCGTCCTTCACCGCGACGTGCAGCAGGGCACTCGCCTGCTGCTCGGTTTCGGCGTCGGGCCGGTCGGTGCGGGCCAGGGTCCACCGGACGTCGGCGGGAGGCCGGGCCTTGAGCGCGCCTTCGAGTTGTTCCTTGACCAGAGCGGCTTTCGCCTCGATGTCGAGTCCGGTGAGGACGAACGTCGTCTCGTTCCGGAAACCGCCGAGCCCGTTCAGGCAGACCTTGAGCGTCGGAGGCGGCGGCTCGCCCGTGACGCCGCTGATCCGGACGCGGTCCGGGCCGTCCTCGGTGAGGGTCAGCGTGTCGAACCGCGTCGTGACGTCCGGCCCGGCGTACCGGGCGCCGGTGATCTCGTAGAGCAGTTGCGCCGTAACGGTTCCGACGTTCACCACGCCGCCGGTGCCGGGGTGTTTGGTGATCACGCTGGAGCCGTCGGCGGAGATCTCGGCGATCGGGAACCCCGGGACGCCGATCTCGTGCTCGGTGAAGAAGGCGTAGTTGCCGCCGGTGGCCTGCGTCCCGCATTCGATCACGTGCCCGGCCGCGACCGCGCCCGCCAGTGCGTCGTAGTCATCACGCGCCCAGCCGAAGTGCGCGGCCGCGGGACCGACGATCACCGACGCGTCGGTGACACGCCCGGTCACCACGATGTCGGCGCCCGCGTTCAGGCATTCCGCGATCCCCCACGCGCCGAGATAGGCGTTGGCGGTCAAGGTCTTGCCGAAGCCGAGCTCTTCCGCGCGCTGGATGAGGTCGTCACCCTCGACGTGCGCGATCGCGACGTCGACGCCGAGTTTCGCGGCCAGTTCGCGGAGTGCGTCCGCGAGTCCGGCGGGATTGAGCCCGCCGGCGTTCGCGACGATCTTGACGCCTTTTTCCTTGGCCAGCGCGAGATTCTGCTCCATCTGGCGCAGGAACGTCTTGGCGTAACCGCGGTTCGGGTCCTTCATCCGGTCGCGGCCGAGGATGAGCATGGTCAGCTCGGCCAGATAGTCGCCGGTCAGCACGTCGAGCGGGCCGCCGGTGAGCATCTCGTGGACCGCGGAGAACCGGTCGCCGTAGAACCCGGACGCGTTGCCGATGCGGATCGGGGTCATGCGAACTGCCCCGGCTTCCGTCCGGCTCCGGGAGGCCCGGCGAAGGCCTGCGCGATCCCGAGCCATTCCTCGACGTCCTTGCCGGTGGCGACCAGATCGGTGTCGGCGGGGTGACGGCGCTGGGTGATCACGAGGCAGAAGTCGACCGCGCTGCCGGTGAGCCGCTGTCCGGCGTCCTCGGGACCGAAAGCCCAGGTGGTGCCGTCGGGCGCGGTCAGCTCGACGCGGAATTCCTCGGCGGGCGGCGCGAGCGAGTTGAGCTTGTAGGCGAAGTCGCGCGTGCGGGTGCCGAACCGGGCGATATGCCAGATCCGGGCGGTGTTCTCGCGCGCGACCCCGAGCGCGTCGAAGATGTCCTGGCCGTGGGCCCAGGTCTCCATGAGGCGCGCCGTCACCATGGACGCGGCGCTCATCGGCGGGCCGTACCAAGGGATCTTCTGCCCGTCTGGCACCGCGGCGAGTGCCTCGGCGAGCTCCGCGCGACCGGCGCGCCACTCCGCCAGCAGCTCGCGGGGCGGCGTCTTCGCGCCCTCGGCGGCGCCGTCGTCGACGTAGGACTCGCCCGTCGCGAGCAGCCCTTCGATCTCGGCCTGCCACTCGGCCTCGGACCCGCGCGCCGCGATCAGCGCCTTCTTGTCCGTCCAGGCCAGATGGGCGATCTGATGGGCGATCGTCCAGCCTTCGGCCGGGGTCTGCCGCGCCCAGTCCGACGCGGGCAGATCCGCCACCACGTCGTCGATGGCCTGCGATTCCACCGCGAGATCCCCAAGGATCACGCCCAGGTCAGCCATGCCCGCCTCCTCGCGTCCTCCTCAGGCTGACACTCGGCGGCGGAAAAATCAAGCGCGCCTGATTGTTTTCCTCGATCGACGTTCCGTGAAGGCCTCCTTGAGGGACTCTGGGTCCCTCAAGGAGGCCTTCACGGACAGCGGGGCCCCCCTCAGACTGTCCAAAAAGGACACTTTTCGAGATCGAGACGTCCGATTTACGCACTTTGCGCAGTATTGCCCAGGGGTCGTGAGTGGCAATGGTTGTTCTAACCCTATTTATCACTCACGACCCGGAGTCATCCCCGCGAGTCGTTCCGGAATCCCGCGCGGCAGGCCCCTCAATAACAGAGGTCCCTTAAGGAGACCTTCACGGACAGCGGACAGCTCAGCTCCCCGACCGCTCGAATTCCCGGATCAGCACCGGATACTGCTCACCCCCGTGCCCGGCGGCGATCGCGCGGTCGGCCATCGCCTTGATCAGCTTCGGCAGCTCGGCGTTCACGCCCAGCGCCTCGCTCTCCTCGACCATGTGCGCCATCGCGCGCGCGTCGGTCTCCAACGCCGACACCTCGGCGGGGAACGAACCCTTGTCGATCTGCTCCGCGTAGCCGGGCAGCCACTCCGCCACCCCGGCGGCGATCTGCCGCGCGAAGGGCGCGTACGTCGCGGCGTCGACACCGGCCGTCTTGAGCATCGCGGTGCCCTGGAGCCACGCGTTCAGGACGCTCCACATCATCGTCAGACCGGCGACGTCGTAGAGGGACGCGAGGCCGGGGTCCTCGCCCAGATGGCTGACCGTGCCGAGCGCACCGAGGTCGAAGTCCGGCCGCGGTCCGCTCAGCAGGATCACCGCCTCGTCGGTCCCGATCGACGACGGGATGGCCATGATCGCCCCGTCCAGGTAGCGGGCGCCGTGTTTTTCGGCCCAGGCGGCGGTTTCCCGCGCCTGCGCGGAGTCGCCCGAGGTGAGATTGACCAGTGTCGTGCCATCGAGCCGGGCGTCGCCGAGCAGTTCGCGCACGGCGGAATAGTCGGTGAGGCACACGATCGTCACGCCGCCGAGCGCGTCACCGATCGTGGGCGCGAGCCGCGCGCCCTCGGCCACGAGCGCGTCCGCCTTGGCGGCCGTCCGGTTCCACACGGTCGTGGGATGCCCCGCCTTCAGGAACGCGCGGGCGAGCGCGGTGCCCATCAGGCCGAGGCCGACGACCGAAATCGGAGTGTTCGTTTTGTCTGTCATGGCACGATCGTCAACGTTGATACCGGTATGAAGGTCAAGTGGGGAAAGCGATGAAGATCGGTGAACTGAGTCACCGGACGGGCGTCAACGCCCACCAGCTGCGCTACTACGAGGCGCAGGGCCTCTTGGAGGCGAGCCGCGGCACGAACGGCTACCGCGAGTACGACGAGACGGCGTTGCTGCGGGTGAGGCAGATCCGCCATCTGCTCGCCGCCGGCCTGTCGTCCGAGGACAT
Organism: Amycolatopsis sp. WAC 04197; assembly: GCF_003947475.1. Lineage (NCBI taxonomy): Bacteria > Bacillati > Actinomycetota > Actinomycetes > Pseudonocardiales > Pseudonocardiaceae > Amycolatopsis > Amycolatopsis sp. WAC 04197. The sequence goes on from NZ_QHJK01000009.1 coordinate 63,734, forward strand.
CGCGTACCTGCTCCCCTGCGCGATCGGCGAGGAGCCCGAGCTGATCGGCTGCCCCGAACTGCTGGCCGCGATGCGCGAGCGGCTCGGCCGCCTGGACGAGCAGCTGGCCAAGCTGAACCGGTCGCGTGACGCGCTGGCCGAGTACATCGTCGTGGCCGAGCGGGTCGGCGCCGAGACCTATCCGCCGTTCGACGGCACCGCCGCGTGAACGAGGCGATCCGGGAGCAGGGCACCGGCGAGGCGGACCATCTGGACGACGTCGAATGAGTCTTGTTGACACCTTGTCAACACTGGCTTACTTTCACGACATGAGCGCGTACGCCGAAATCACCTACGAGGTCGAGGACCGCATCGCGACGGTCACGCTCAACCGGCCCGAGGCCCGCAACGGCTACACCATCCGCATGGCCGACGAACTCGGCGACGCGATGGACCGCGCCGACCGCGACGAGGACGTCCGGGTGGTGATCCTGACCGGCAACGGCAAGGATTTCTCGGTGGGCGCCGACCTCACGCAGGGCGGTTTCGACTTCGACCCGGAGACCGGGCCGGACGCGGCGTGGCAGGAGCCGGCGGGACGCTGCTCGAAGCGGATCTTCACGATGAACAAGCCGGTGATCGCGGCCTTGCGGGGCGCGGCCGTCGGTGGCGGCGTCACGATCACGCTGTCGTGCGACTACCGCCTCGCGTCCACGGACTCCCGGTTCGGCTTCGTGTTCGTCCGCCGAGGGATCTACCCCGAAGGCGCGTCCGCGTGGTTCCTCCCCCGGCTCGTCGGGATGGGCACGGCGCTCGACTGGATGATCAGCGGCCGCGTCTTCGGCGCCGAGGAAGCGAAAACGGCGGGACTGGTCCACAGTGTCCACGAGCCCGAAGAAGTGCTCGGCAAGGCCCGCGAACTCGCTCGCGAGATCGCCGCGACCACATCGCCGGTCTCGGTCGCCGTGACCCGCCAGCTGCTGTACCGGATGGCGAGCGCGGAATCGCCGTTCCCCGTGCACGAGCTCGACTCCCGGCTGATCGGCGGCCTGGGCGCCAGCCCGGACGCGGTCGAAGGCGTCGTGTCCTTCCTGCAGAAACGACCACCGGAGTTCTCCATGCGCGTCGACACCGACCAGCCTCCCTACTTGCCATGGCTGAACAAGTGACCGCCTATCCCCCGGAACCCTGGAACCTGGCCGGTCAGGCGTACCTGTCGATCTGGCGTGTCCCGGTGAGCGAACTGCCCGCACTGCCCGGCGGCGTCGAGCCGATCGTGGTCGGCGGCCGCGCCCAGGTGTTCACCGCCTGGATCGACTACCAGGAACCCGGACAGCTCCAGTACCACGAGCTGCTGGCGACGGTCGCGGTCCGCGGCGAGCGCCTCTCCAGCTCCATCACCGACATCTGGGTCGACAGCGAAGTGTCGCTCGCCGGCGGGCGGGCGCTGTGGGGCATCCCCAAGGATCTCGCCGCGCTCGACTTCGCCCACGGCCGGACCTTCACCGCCTCGGCGGCCACCCAGGACGACTGGATCGCGACGGCGGCCTTCACGCCTCGCCCGAGCCTCCCGGTGCGGATGCCCGCGGCCTTCGACGTCGTCCAAATGCTGGACGGTCGTCTCAAAAGGAGCCCCGTCCGGGCGAAGACGAGGCCTTGTCCGGCGGCCGCGGACTGGCGGATCAACGAGTCCGGGCCGTTCGGCTTCCTGGCCGGTCAGCGGCCCGTCCTGAACGCCTGCCTGCGCGATTTCAAGATCGTCTTCGGCGGTTGACCAGCCGCTCAGCGTGATCGTCTAACCCGCCAGGGTGAGCCCACGACACGCCACCCATTGGGGCACGTGCAGCCTCCGACCCCTACATGTAGTCTCTGGGAACCGGCACCGCCCAGCGACGGGGAGACCGCTCGGGAGCGGTGGTCGGACAGCTTTGTGAACGTGCAGCGCACGGCCTTGTGAGGCCTTGTGGTGCTTCAACGCGCCCTTTTGGAGACATGCATGTCAGTGGAAACCGGTCAGCGGCCGCCCTCGTCCTCGGACACCACGCCCGCGACCGTGCGAGTCATCCGGCGGGACGGCAGCGTGTCCCCCTTCGACGCGAACAAGATCTCGGTCGCCGTGACCAAGGCCTTCCTCGCCGTCGAGGGCGGTGACGCGGCCGCTTCGTCGCGGATCCACCACCTGGTCAAGGAACTGACCGAGCAGATCGAGACCACCCTGCTCCGCCACGCCGGTCCCGAGACCGCGCTGCACATCGAGCAGATCCAGGACATCGTCGAGCTCGCGCTCATGCGCGGCGAGCACCACAAGGTCGCCCGCGCGTACGTCCTGTACCGCGAGGAGCGCGCGAAGGCCCGTGAGGCCGAGAAGCCCGCGTCGTCCGACGTCGCCATCAGCGTCAAGGCGGCCGACGGCTCGCTTCGCCCGCTCGACTGGGCCCGCGTCTCGCACGTCGTCGGCGAGGCCGTCGCCGGTCTCGAGGACGTCTCCGCGGAGCCGGTGCTGGCCGAGGCCAAGCGCAACCTCTACGACGGCATCAGCGCCGACGAGCTCGCCCTCGCGCAGATCATGGCCGCGCGCGTGCTCGTCGAGCAGGAGCCGAACTACTCCTACGTCAGCGCCCGGCTGCTCGCGGACAAGCTCCGCGGCGAGGCGCTCAGCTACCTCGCGGGCGTGCCGCAGCAGGCCAGCCAGGACGAGATGGCCACCCGGTACCCGCAGTACTTCCGGGACTACCTCAGGCGCGCCGTCGAGCTGGAGCTGGTCAACCCCGAGCTGCAGGCCTTCGACCTGGACAAGATCACCGCGGCCATCCACGCCGAGCGCGACCTCGACTTCGGCTTCCTCGGCCTGCAGACGCTGTACGACCGGTACTTCCAGCACCACGACGGGGTTCGATTCGAGCTGCCGCAGGCGTTCTTCATGCGCGTCGCGATGGGCCTGGCGATCCGCGAGGACGACCGTGAGGCTCGTGCCATCGAGTTCTACGAGCTGCTCTCGACGTTCCACTTCATGGCGTCCACCCCGACGCTGTTCAACTCGGGCACCACGCGCCCGCAGCTGTCGTCCTGCTTCCTGACCACGGTCGACGACGACCTGGACTCGATCTTCCAGGCGTACAAGAACAACGCGCTGCTGGCGAAGTACTCGGGCGGTCTCGGCAACGACTGGACCCCGGTCCGCGGCCTCGGCGCGCACATCAAGGGCACCAACGGCCAGTCGCAGGGTGTCGTGCCGTTCCTCAAGATCGCCAACGACACCGCGGTCGCGGTGAACCAGGGCGGCAAGCGCAAGGGCGCGGCCTGCGCGTACCTCGAGACCTGGCACGTGGACATCGAGGAATTCCTCGACCTGCGCAAGAACACCGGTGACGACCGTCGTCGTACGCACGACATGAACACCGCGAACTGGGTGCCGGACGAGTTCCTGCGCCGGGTCGAGGCGGACGCGCAGTGGACGCTGTTCTCGCCGAACGAGACCCCGGACCTGCACGACCTCTACGGCAACGCGTTCGCCGAGCGCTACCGCGAGTACGAGGCCGCCGCCGAACGCGGTGAGCTGAAGGTGTTCCGCAAGGTCCGCGCGGTCGACCTGTGGCGCCGCATGCTGACCATGCTGTTCGAGACCGGCCACCCGTGGATCACCTTCAAGGACCCGTGCAACCTGCGTTCGCCGCAGCAGCACGTGGGTGTCGTGCACTCGTCCAACCTGTGCACCGAGATCACCCTGAACACCACCACCGACGAGGTCGCGGTCTGCAACCTCGGCTCGGTGAACCTGCTCAAGCACGTCACCCCCGAGGGCCTGGACACCAAGCGCCTCGAGAAGACCGTGCGCACCGCGGTCCGCATGCTCGACAACGTGATCGACATCAACTTCTACACGATCCCGGAGGCGCGCCGCTCCAACCTGCGTCACCGCCCGATCGGCCTCGGCCTGATGGGCTTCCAGGACGCGCTGTTCGAGATCGGTGTCCCGCTGTCCTCGGACGAGGCCGTGCAGTTCGCGGACACGAGCATGGAGCACATCAGCTACTACGCGATCTCGGCGTCGACCGACCTCGCGGAGGAGCGCGGCCAGTACCAGACGTTCGAGGGTTCCTTGTGGAGCAAGGGAATCCTGCCGATCGACTCGATGCAGCTCTTGATCGACGCGCGTCAGGGCGACGCGCTCGACGTCGACACCTCGTCCACTTTGGACTGGGCGCCGCTGCGTGAGCGGGTCAAGACCGTCGGCATGCGCAACTCCAACGTGATGGCGATCGCGCCGACCGCGACGATCTCCAACATCTGCGGCGTCGGGCAGTCGATCGAGCCGCTGTTCCAGAACCTGTTCGTCAAGTCGAACATGTCCGGCGACTTCACCGTGGTGAACCCGCACCTGGTCCGCTCGCTCAAGGAGCGCGGGCTGTGGGACGAGGTCATGGTGTCGGACCTGAAGTACTTCGACGGCAGCCTCGGCCAGATCGACCGCGTGCCGGACGACCTGAAGGCGCTGTACGCGACCGCGTTCGAGATCGAGTCCAAGTGGCTGGTGGACGCGGGTTCGCGGCGCCAGAAGTGGATCGACCAGGCCCAGTCGCTGAACCTGTACATCGCGGCGCCCAGCGGCCGCAAGCTCGACGAGCTGTACCGCTACGCCTGGCACAAGGGCCTCAAGACCACGTACTACCTGCGGGCCCGGTCCGCGACGCACGTGGAGAAGAGCACCCTGCGCGGCACCGACGGCAAGCTGAACGCGGTTTCGGCCACCCCGGCCCCCGCCGCACCCGCTTCGCCGAAGCCCGCCGCCGCCCCGGCTCCCGCCGCTTCGCCCGCGCCGTCGGCTTCCGCCGCGGTGTCGCCGTCGCCTGCCGCCGCGGTCCCGGCGGCCTCGGTCCCGGCGGCCTCGGTCCCGGCCGCGGTTCCCGCCGCCAAGCCGGAGCCGAAGGAGATGCCGAAGGTCTCGGACGTCGACTTCGTCGCCACCGAAGGCGCCGCCTGCCGGATCGACGACCCCGACTGCGAAGCCTGCCAGTAAGACATCGTCGTGAGTGGCGATTCGGGTTCTGACCCGAATCGCCACTCACGACCCCCGACTCGTGAAGTGAGCTTTCATGACCACCTTTGACGCCTCCGCCGACGCCACGGGCCTCGGTGAGATCGAAGTCGGCGCCGCCCGTATCAACGTCGACGACAAGCGGATGATCAACGCCCGCGCCGACGTCAACCAGCTGCTGCCGATGAAGTACACCTGGGCGTGGGAGAAGTACCTCGCCGGCTGCAATAACCACTGGATGCCGACCGAGGTCGCCATGCAGGCCGACATCGCGCTGTGGAAGTCGCCCGACGGCCTCACCGAGGACGAGCGCACCATGCTCAAGCGCAACCTCGGCTTCTTCGCCACCGCGGAATCGCTGGTGGCCAACAACATCGTGCTCGCGGTGTACCGGCAGATCACCAACCCCGAATGCCGCCAGTACCTGCTGCGCCAGGCGTTCGAGGAGGCCGTGCACACGCACACCTTCCAGTACATCTGCGAAAGCCTCGGCCTGGTCGAGGGCGAGCTGTTCAACATGTACCGCGAGGTCCCGTCCATTTCGGACAAGGACGCGTGGGCGCTGAAGTACACGCAGAACCTGGAGAACCCGGACTTCGAGACCGGCACCCCGGAAGCCGACCAGAACTTCCTGCGTGACCTCGTCGCGTTCTACGTGATCTTCGAGGGCATGTGGTTCTACACCGGTTTCGCGCAGATCCTCTCGCTCGGCCGCCGGAACAAGATGATCGGCATCGCCGAGCAGTACCAGTACATCCTGCGCGACGAGTCGATCCACCTGAACTTCGGCATCGACTGCATCAACCAGATCAAGATCGAGAACCCGCACCTGTGGACCGAGGAGTTCCAGGCGGAGATCCGGACGATGCTGACCGAGGCGTGCGAACTCGAGGTCGCCTACGCCCGCGACACCATGCCGCGCGGCATGCTCGGCCTCTCGGCCGAGTTGATCGAGCAGTACATGCACTTCATCACCGACCGGCGGGCGCAGCAGATCGGCCTCGCGCCGATCTTCGGCGAGACCGAGAACCCGTTCCCGTGGATGTCGGAGGCGATGGACCTCAAGAAGGAGAAGAACTTCTTCGAGACCCGCGTCATCGAGTACCAGTCCGGTGGCGCCCTCGACTGGGACTGATCAAACACCCGCAAGTAGCTACCGCAGCAAAACGACTCAAATAGCCAACTCACATTCGAACAGAGAAGTCAGAATCGAGCCTTATTCGAAATACTCGAATAAGGCTCGATTCTTCACTTTCACACAATCTCCCCGTAGGGGTCATATTCCGTGTTCCACTCGCGCAAATGCGGAAACCGACCTTTAGAATAAATCAGGGGAAAGCCAGCTCTGCAGCTTTCGAATGTGCGGGTTGCTCGGATCACGGTCGGCCCCCTTTAGCACATAATCCGCAGCAAGAGGCATGTCATGAACAATCACGGCAAGCCACGCCATACGCGAGTAATCTGTAGCAGTTGCGCATTCTTCCGATAAGTCGAGCCGCCCCAACAGAGTTCGCACGAGAACAGCAAGTTCATCCTCAGGAACCTTAGCTAACTCTTTTGCATTATTGAGAGCACTGATTCGCCAGGCCGCCTCGGTTGCTAATTCATAAGAAGCACCAGGCTGCATACTCCGACTGACAAGCGCTTGAGCCTCACCCAAAAAGTCACCTTGCCTACGGGAAAGCAAAGCAAGACGACTCCATGCATTCAAGCTTTCCGGACGCTCTTCCAAATAATGGCGAACACATTCAATCGCAAGCTTAGTGCCGTGATCCTGTTGCTGCTCCTCATAAAGATCGGCCAGCATCAGCCAAGCTGGCGCGTACCGTCGAGCTATATGCTCTAGAACAGGGAGGTAGGTATCTAGCAAATTTACATCCGGCTCAGCTTGTATCTTTACTGCAACCGACTTAAACATCCGAATCAACTTCGGCTTAATGCCGCGACTAACATCGACCCCACGAGTTGCACCGAACATGTGAAGGAATTGTAGGTCCGCCTCAATTGAACTACCGAGCGGACTCACCTGCAGCTTTTTTCTACCAAACAGTGATGCCGCAAGTGGCACCGCGAGAAATTCATCACCATCGTCCGACCTTGAAGCATCGGCCATGGAACTTCGAACAAGTTGATCAACAGCTCTTCCAGTATCAAGCGGCTCCTCAGCTGATCGCAATAACGCCGCCTCAATAGCAAGCCTAGGAACAGCTGACCGCCATCCACAGAGCGTCAAGAAAATACGCCTAGCTAACGGACTGAGTTGCGTGTACGTACGTTCAAATAAGGCCTGCAGCAAGTCATCTTTACCTGCGACCAACTGGTTGACGTCTGACCATTTATGTTGATTAGCAATATCACTCAACAGCAGCTTGGCAATATAAGGATGCCCGTCTGAATGATCAAACAAATGCGAGCAACGCTGCGGCGTTAAGAGTTGACTAATCTCCAGCTGTATACTCGTGGCAGAAATCAGTTGGTCAAACTCCTCCTTTCGCATACCTCCGACCTCAACCGGATAGTCGCCTTTGAAATCTCGAAGTCTCGTTGTTATTAGAATCTTATTCGGCGGGCGAATATATGTATCGAACCACTCATACATAGCCTGCGGATCGCGAACAGTTTCGAAATTGTCGAAGACATATAGAAGGGGGCCTTCCGTACGTCCAAGCTGCTCCGCCAGAAATTCGACCTTTTTTGACCCTTTTCCTATTGACACAGAAGGCTGGACAAGGTCGATATACTGATCAGCAATGTCAGCAATACTTACAACCCTTGGCCTAACAAGCTTCGGCCCCAATGAGGTCAGATCGACATCACGCGCCGAGAACCACAGGATCGCTAAGTATCTATCTGTTTCTTCGTTTGCAATTGCCATTCGATGAAGCACCTCAAGAGCCAACGAGGTCTTTCCCGTACCACCCCGGCCCACGAGAGTTACTATCGCATGACGATCGTTGCGAAGTACCCTTTCCAAGGATTCCTCGAGTTGAGGTCTGGAAATATAATCTTGCTTCCTTGAAGGCAAGTTACCGAAAGTTCCACCCTGCATCTCCAACGAGCCTAATCCCTGAGTTTCACTCATTGGCAACTGCGTTGGAGCGCTCACATAGCGCTGAGCGTCGAGATGTTTCCTGGTGTCGGTTACATATGAGAGAGCTTCGAATTTCGCATCCGTGTACCCGCCATTGCACAGGAAGAAATCATTCAGTTCCACATCCGAGAATATCAACGGGACCAGGAAGGGAAGATCCCCATAAACTATGTAGATGCCGTCTTCATAGGAAGAATCATTCTGGCGCTTGAGGCGCTCTAGCGAAGTCGCTTGTTCCGTTACTGGAACAACCCGGTACTTGCCTGACAAGTTCCGATGAAGATATGCCCATTCACGCCGAAAGAGCTTAAAGTTATCAATTATAGCCAAGATAGACCGCTCCAGCGCGGCCACCATGCGCGCACTTGAGCCAATGGTGGTAGCGCCGTGACCTCTAGTCTTATTCCGCAGCCAGGTAAAGTGGCGCGCCCAAATTCTTGCAGCAACACGATTGGGGTGATCAGACCAGTATTCTGGATCTATGATTCTACACGCTTCAAGGATAGAATTTACGGCAACAGATTGCCACCCCTCTTCCACTTTCAGCTCATAATTTTTGGCTAGTTCAACCTTTTCAGGAAGTGCACCAGACGTGACGTTCGCCGAGGCTGGACCCGTTAACAGATCATCAAGTGCATCACACCATTCGCCCAGCCCACTGGCTCGCACCAACCCATATTCCAACCTATAGCGGTGGCGATCGCGGTCGTCCTCGGTTGCAGCCAGCATGCCAGCAACCATAATCTTGAGCGTTAGTTCTCCGAGGTACATCAACTCCAGGAAGACCGTGGTGTCGTCGCTATCCTCACGAGATCTCGCAAGCCGCTGCTGCATTCGCGCGATTAGCACCATAGACATTCGCGTATCTTAAGCCCCGCCCGCACAGATCTCAGTATTGAGAGACAACAATTGTGTTTCGGTCGATCATCTCGGACGATCAGATATTCGCCGAAATAACCTACAGCAACCGTGGTTAGCAAATTTTCTTCAGCCTCGGTATTGTGGCCACCATTCCCGACGGCCGAACCTGCGGTTCATCGTCCACGATCCCGCCATGGGCGCCAAGTGATACAGCCCCATATGGAGCAATACTCTACGAATTTGACTCAAATGACACAAACCGACTATGGCACCCTGCTAAATTTCGTGCCAAGACTACGATATCCGCTGCGGCAGGGCGACTTACCGATTCCTCTTCACCTGGCCGAATCCGGTAACATTGCGATCCCGTGCCTGCGGCGATAACCAGATCGCGTCCTCCATCAAAAAGGGGCAGTGACGCTGCCCGAGCGCGATCGCACCGGTCGACGAACTCGATGAGGACAGCCCAGCCGAGCTGGCATTGTCGATATGCCTCAGGGAGTCGAGCCCGGGTTAGGGCTGACGCTGCACCGACGCGCAGCAACTCGATCAGCCCGCAGCGGAGGAGGAGGCCGTGGCAATGAACGACACGCCCCTTGCCGCCGATCGATATGATCTGGCACGCGAGCTCGCCACCTGATCACGCGAGTTCACCCTCTGGTCACGCGTTGCGTCCGGTTCGTCACATGTCCAGCGGGCCACTAGCGCGCCTCGGTACGCTCCGGAGTGCTACTGGTTCGACCGGCCTCCCAGGCCGGTCGAGGTAACAGGGAACCCGGTGCGAATCCGGGACTGCCCCGCAGCGGTATGTGGGAACGAAAGCCGTCACCGTGCGAGACACGGTAAAGCACTGGGACATGGCGCCCCGGGAAGCGACGGCCGGTAGGAGCGAGCGAGTCGCCCACGAGTCCGAAGACCTGCCCGTGGTACGCGCGCCGACGGCGTGCGTGAGTCCGGGCCTCGTGGGATGGGCACGACCGAACGGCGGTCACTCCTGCGCGCTCCGGGCTCCGACGACAAGCTCGCGAGGAGAGAGCTGTGACCGAAATCGGCACGACAGTGCTGGGCTACCCCCGGATCGGACCGGACCGGGAACTCAAGCGTTCACTCGAACGCTACTGGGCGCGAAAGACCGACGAAGCCGAACTGCTCGGCACCGGCCGCGCGCTGCGCACCCGCGCCTGGCGGGAGCTCAAGGACGCGGGGCTGGATTCCGTCCCCTCCAACACGTTCTCCCATTACGACCAGGTGCTCGACACCACCGAGCTGTTCGGAGCGCTGCCGGAGCGCTTCACCACGCTCGGCCTCTCGCCTCTCGACACCTACTTCGCCGCCGCGCGCGGGGTGCAGGACGCGCCGGCGATGGAGATGACGAAGTGGTTCGACACGAACTACCACTACATCGTCCCCGAACTCGGCCCGGACACGACGTTCTCGCTCACCGGCACCAAACCGCTGGACGAGTACCGCGAAGCCCGCGCGATCGGCGTCGAGACCCGGCCGGTACTGGTGGGCCCGGTGACGTTCCTGCTGCTCGCGAAGCCGGCCGAGACGGCTCCTGAGGGCTTCCGTCCGCTGGAGCTGCTCGACAACCTTCTCGACGGCTACGTCGAACTACTGCGCCGGCTGCACGACGAAGGCGTCGAGTGGGTCCAGTTCGACGAGCCCGCCTTCGCCGCGGATCGCAGCGAACGGGAACTCAACGCGCTCATCCGCGCCTACCACCGGCTCGCGAAGGAGACCGCGCGGCCGAAGATCCTGGTCGCCGGGTACTTCGGCGGGCTCGGCCGCGGACTCGGCGTACTCGCCCGCTCCCCGATCGACGCCATCGCCGTCGATCTCGTCTCCGATGAGTCCTTTGTGGACGCCGTCGCCTCGGAACCCGCCTTGCGGGACAAGGAGGTCCTGGCCGGTGTCGTGGACGGGCGTAACGTCTGGCGCACGGATCCGACCCGCGCGCTCAGCCGGGCGGCGACGTTGCTGGGCACCGCGAAGTCGGTCAGCGTGTCGACGTCCTGTTCGCTGCTGCACGTGCCCTACGACGTCGAACGGGAGGACGGGCTTCACCCGCGGCTGCAGGGCTGGCTCGCTTTCGCCAGGCAGAAGGTCGACGAAGTCGTCCTGCTCGGGCGAGCGTTGAAGGAAGAGGGTGTCGACCTCTCCGCCGCCCGCGCCGCGGCCACGGATCGCGCGACGGCGGCCGACCTGGCCGACAGCGGGGTCCGTGCCCGGCTGGAGGCGCTGCGGCCGGAGGACACCGTCCGCTCCCCCTATGCCCGGCGCGCGGCGGCTCAGCAGGCCGCGTTGAAACTGCCGCCGTTGCCGAGTACGACGATCGGCTCGTTCCCGCAGACCACCGACGTCCGCAAGGCGCGGGCGGCGCACAAGGCGGGTTCGCTGGACGACGCGGGCTACGAAGCCGCGATGAAGGCCGAAATCGAGCGTGTCGTCCGGCTGCAGGAGGATCTCGGCCTCGATGTGCTGGTGCACGGCGAGCCCGAGCGCAACGACATGGTGCAGTACTTCGCCGAGCGGCTGGCCGGCTTCGCGGCCACCGACTTCGGCTGGGTGCAGTCCTACGGTTCGCGCTGCGTCCGGCCGCCGATCCTGTACGGCGACGTCTCGCGTCCGGAGCCGATGACCGTCGAGTGGGCGCGCTACGCGCAGGGCCTGACCGGCAAACCCGTCAAGGGCATGCTGACCGGACCGGTGACGATCCTGGCGTGGTCGTTCGTCCGCGACGATCAGCCGCTGGGCGAGACCGCCCGTCAGGTGGCGCTGGCCATCCGCGACGAGGTGCACGACCTGCAGGAGGCGGGCATCCGCGTCATCCAGGTGGACGAGCCGGCGTTGCGGGAGCTGCTCCCCCTGCGCGCGGCGGCGCACGAGGCGTACTTCGCGTGGGCGGTTTCGTCGTTCCGGCTGGCGACTTCCGGGATCGACGACGCCACCCAGATCCACACCCATATGTGCTATTCGGAATTCGGTGAGGTGGTCAAGGCGATCGACGCGCTCGACGCCGACGTCACCAGCATCGAGGCCGCGAGGTCGAAGATGGAGGTCGTCACCGATCTCGGCGCGGCGGGCTTCGGCCGCGGCGTCGGGCCGGGTGTCTACGACATCCACTCGCCGCGCGTCCCCGGCGTGGACGAGGTCAGTGGCCTGCTGCGGACCGCCGTCGGCGCCGTGCCCGCCGAGCGGATCTGGGTCAACCCGGACTGCGGCCTGAAGACCCGCGGCTACGCCGAGGTCGAACCGGCCTTGCGGAACCTGGTCGCGGCCGCCCGCACGGTCCGCTCCGAACTGGCCTGACCGGTCCGTGAAGGCCTCCTTCCCTACCCTCAGGGTAGTAAAGGGGGCCTTCACGGAACTTCCATCGAGGTATTGTCAACGCGTCAATAAGGGTGCGATGGTGGAGTGGTAACCGGTCTCAGCGGGGAGATGGTCACCATGGCGAACGCCGTCGAAAAGGTCACCGGGGCGCTGCGCGAGCGGGTTCCGCCGCTCACCTCGATCCCCCTGCCGCGTTCGGTCGACCAGCGCTGGCTCGGCGCGACCTGGCCGGTCCGCGAACTCGCGCCCGCCCCGCCGGGCCTCAAACCCGTCCTCGGCGACGAGGGGCCGCCGGTGATCGGGCACGCGCTGGACTTCATGCGCTTCGGCATCGAGTTCGGCCTCAAACGCTACGAGACCTACGGACCGGTGTCGTGGATGGGCGCGTTCGGCCGCCGCATCGTCGCGCTCACCGGCCCGGAGGCCACCCAGATCGCGTTGGTGAACAAGGACAAGGCCTTCTCCCAGGAGGGCTGGAAGTTCTTCATCGAGCAGTTCTTCGACCGCGGCCTGATGCTGCTCGACTTCGGCGAGCACCATCTGCACCGCCGGATCATGCAGGCGGCCTTCACCCGGCAACGGCTCACCGGTTACGTCGACCAGATGGGCCCGGCCCTGCGCGACGGCATCGCCGCGTGGGCCGACCGGCCGAACCCGCGGATCTACTGGTCCCTCAAGCAACTCACGCTCGACGTCGCGACCCGCGTGTTCATGGGGATGAGTTCCGGCGACGACGCGGCCGCGATCAACCGCGCGTTCGTGAATTCCGTGCGCGCGGGCACGGCCATCGTGCGGTTCCCCGTCCCCGGCGGCCGCTGGGCGGCGGGCCTGCACGGCCGCAAGGTCCTCGAACGCTACTTCTCGGCGAACCTGCCCGCGAAACGGGCGAGCGACGGCGACGACCTCTTCACCGCGTTGTGCCACGCCACCACCGAGGACGGCGACCGCTTCACCGACGCCGACGTCGTCAACCACATGATCTTCCTGATGATGGCCGCGCACGACACGTCGACGATCACCAGCGCCGCCGCCGTCTACCACCTCGCCAAGCACCCGGAGTGGCAGGAACGCGCGCGCCGGGAGTCGCTCGCGCTCGGCGACGACATGCCGGACATCGAAGCGCTGGAGACCCTGACGACACTGGACCTGGTGATCAAGGAAGCCCTGCGCCTGGTGGCCCCGGTTCCTTCCCTGACCAGGAAGACCGTGAAGGACACCGAGGTTCTCGGGCATTTCATTCCCGAAGGGACACTCGTCGGGATTTCCCCGACCGTCAACCATTTCTCCCCGGAGCACTGGACGGATCCGATGCGGTTCGACCCGGACCGCTTCGGCGAGGACCGCCGCGAGGACAAGTCGCATCGCTACGCGTGGATGCCGTTCGGCGGCGGGGCGCACAAATGCATCGGCCTGCATTTCGGGACGTTCGAGGTGAAGGCGCTGCTGCACGAGATGCTGCGGGCGTATCGCTGGTCGGTCCCGGAGGGCTACACCGCGCGCTGGGATTACGTGTCGCTGCCCGTGCCGGCGGACGGCCTGCCGATCCACCTGACGCCTCGGTGAACCCATGTCCACGATCGAGCACTCTTGGTAACTTCCGGTCACCACTCGTGTAGCAGCGATCACCCTTTCAGCCGGTAGACACCCCGGATCGCGCATGGTGCCGTGGCACTACACCCGGTCGGCTCATACCTAGTGTGGGTCCGTGGGCTCGGACACCCGGTCTGAGCTGGCCATCAACCGCGCATGAAGAGGTGAAGTGTGCCCGAACCTGGTTCCGCGCCAGGGTTGGTGGACGTGGCCCGGAGATGGGCCGAGACGCTCGCTGACACTAAAGGAGTATCGCTTCCCAAGGAGCAACTCGAACAATTCCTGCTCGGCGTCGCCGAGGACGCCGTCCGTGCCGAGCCCGATCATCAGCCGGCGCTGCTGCGCTTCTCCAAGCTCTACTCCGCCTCTCCCATCGGGATCGCCCTCGCCGACGCCAACGGCACCATCGTGGAGGCGAACGCCGCGCTCGGCCGTCTCCTCGGCTGTCGTCCCGCCTCGCTGCGCGGCCGGGAGATCCCGGACCTCGGCTCCGCCGAACACGACGTCGCCCGCCTGCGGAACGCGCTCGCGCAACTCATGACGCACGGCCAGCCGACCCAGCAGGAACGCCTGCTGCTGACCCACAACGAGGAAGGCCCGCTCTGGGGCGACGTGACCCTGACCGATCTCCCCGGTGACCGGCCCGGTACGACCTATCCGGTGCTGATGGTCGCCGACGCCAACGAGATCCACCTGCTGCAGGAACAACTGCGGCACCAGAACGTGCACGACGTGCTGACCGGCCTGCCCAACGCCACCGCGTTCGGCAACGCCCTCGAAACCGCGCTCGCCGGTTCCGGCGGCGAGCAGGTCGCCCTCGTCTATCTCGACATCGACGGCTTCAAGGTGATCAACGACGGGCTCGGCGCCGGTATCGGTGACCAGGTGCTGCGCGGCGTCGCGACGAAGCTCAGGTCCGTGTTCGCCGGCAGGCACGAGGGTTCAGTCGCCCGGTTGTCCGGCGACGGATTCGCCGTCCTGCTGCGCGGCGATTTCACGCCGCCCCAGGTGATCGCCCTGGTCGAGCAGGCGCTGGAGGAACTCGCCGAGCCGATCTACCTCGGCGGGCACGGGATCGGCGTCAGCGCGAGCGCGGGCATCGTCGTCCGCCCGGTCGCCGACGGCGGCTCCGAAGACCTGTTGCGGGCCGCGGAAATCGCCCTGCACCGCGCCAAGGAGGCGGGCAAGGCGCAGTGGATGCTGTTCGACCCGGAGCTCGACGCGCGTGACCGTGGCCGCTACCAGCTCGGCGCGGTCATCGCGGGCGCGCTGGAGAACGGCGAGTTCTCGCTGATCTACCAGCCGACGGTGAAGCTCGCGAATCCCGACCAGCTGGCCGCCGTCAACGCCGGGCTGCGCTGGAGCCATCCGGAGAAGGGCGAACTGGACTCCGACGAGTTCTATCCGCTGGCCCAGATCACCGGGATGACCATCCCGCTCGGCCGGTGGCTGCTGGCCGAATCGCTCGCCGCCACCGCGCGATGGCGCAGCAGGTTCGGCGACGCCGCTCCCGACGTCTGCGTGCGGCTGCCGACCCGGCTGGCCATCGAGCCCGATCTGGTCCTGCTGGTCAAGGAACAGCTCGACCGGCACAACCTGCCCGCTCAGGCGCTGAGGCTGTGCACGGACCGCGATTCCGTGCTCGACTCGAGCGGCGAGGTGCTCGACTCCTTCGCCGTGCTGGCGGATCTGGGCGCACAGCTGGTGCTGACCATCTCCGGTTCGGACGATCTGGAGCTGATCCCGCGGCACGGGCTGCCCGTCCGCCACGTGATCCTGTCCGGCCCGGTCGTCGACGCGCTGGCAGAGGGCGAGAACGAGGCCGACGTCCGCCATCTGTGCCAGCTGGTCGCCAGGGCGAAGGAGCTGAAACTGCGCATCGGCGCGGAAGGCGTCCAGAGTCACGAACAGGCCGAACGGCTGCGGCGGTACGGCGTCCTCGCGGCGCGGGGTTCGTTCGTGGCGGATTCCGCGACCGGGGACGAGGTCGACGAGCTGATCGAACGGCATGCTCATTGACGTGACAGGATCGCTCCATGGACCAAGGTGACCTCGCCCCGGACTTCACGCTGCCCGACGACAAGGGCGAAGAGCGCAGGCTGTCGGACTTCCTCTCCTCCGGTCCGGTGGTGCTGTTCTTCTACCCCGCCGCGATGACCAGCGGCTGCACCGCGGAAAGCTGCCATTTCCGCGACCTGGCCGCGGAATTCGCCGAAGTGGGCGCGCACCGCGTCGGCATCAGCCCGGACGCCGTCGCCAAACAGCAGGAGTTCTCCGCCAAGCACGGCTTCGACTATCCCCTACTGTCCGATGTGGACGGTGTGGTGGCGAAACAGTTCGGCGTCTGGCGCAAATTCAGCCCGCTGCACGCCAAACGGCACACCTTCGTCATCGACACCGACCGCAAGGTGCTCGAAGTGATCAAGAGCGAGCTGAAGTTCACCGTGCACGCCGACAAGGCGCTCGCGGCCCTGCGTGCGCGCAAGACTAAGGACGCTTGAGCCGCCAGGACCGGTTGACACCCGAACAGGCGGGGGCGTGCGGCGGTTCGGCGGGCTCCTCGCCGACCATCGTGAACCCCAGCCGCGCGGGTACGGCACCGCTCGCGAGGTTCTTCTCGTCGTGCCGGATCTCGACCTCCGGCGCGCCGAGCCGGAAAGCCTCGTCGACCAAGAGCTTCGCGGCCCTGGTCGCGAAGCCGCGGCCGGTGTGGTGCCTGCCGAGCCAGTAACCGATCTCGATCCGGTCCGGATGCGTGATCATGCCCGTGCCGCCGACGAGATCCTCCCCCGCGAGGATCGCGAAGTCGTAGGTTTTGCCGTCGGCCCAGTTCTTCGCGGACCGCTCCAGGAAGTCGGCGGCTTCACGACGGCCGTAACCATAGGTGGCCCAGATCATCCAGGCGCCGAGGTGTTCGGCGGAGTCGCCCGCGACGGCGGCGAGGGTTTCGAGCTGCCCGGGCTTCCAGCGGCGCAGGGTGACGACTTCGTCGGCGAGGGTCTCGGCGGGCGCTTCCATCCGCCCATGGTGACGCGCTTCGGTTCCGGGCGCCTCCGGTTTTCGGCGCCGAACGGGTTTCGCGGGTGTCATGAAAGGGCCGTTCAGGACATCTTTCGTCCTGAACGGCCCTTTCATGACACCTGAAGCGACCCGAGGATCAGGTCAGGATCGCGCTGTCCGGGATCTCCGTGTCGTTCTTCAACGCGTCGAACAGCAGCTTCGACTTCGTCTTGTCCCAGTTCTCCGCCGAGCCGTTGGTCACCGGCACCGTCGTGGTGACGACGCCGCCCGACGAGATCCCGCGCATCGCCAGCGCCAGCCCGACCAGGTTGTGCACGTGGTCGCCCGAATCCATGGTCAGCGCGTCCGGCGCGGTCGACAGCAGCGGGAACAGCGAGAACGGGTTCAGCAGCGTGCCGGGGCTGCCGATCTCGCTGACCAGCGCGCCGATGAACTTCCGCTGGTTGGCGACGCGGTCGAGGTCCGAACGCGGGGTCGCGTCGCTGTGCCGCATGCGGACGAACCCGAGCGCCTGCGGGCCCTGGAGGTCCTGGCAGCCGGCGGGGATCTTGATCTTGGTGAGGGTGTCCTCCATCGGCTTCTCGACGCACATGTGCACCCCGCCGATCGCGTCGACGATCTTCGCGAAGCCGCCGAAGCCGATCTCGGCGTAGTGGTCGATGCGCAGGCCGGTGGCGCCTTCGACGGTCTGCGCCAGCAGCGTCGGGCCCCCGATCGAGAACGCCGCGTTGATCTTGTTCTTGCCGTGCCCCGGAATGCTCACCTGCGAGTCCCGCGGGAGGCTCAGCAGCGTCGGTTTGACACTGTTGGACGGGACGTGCGCGATCATGATGGTGTCGGTCCGCTTGCCGCCACCGGCGGCCTTGGAGTCACCGGTGACCAGCTTCTCCTGCTCTTCGGGCGTGAGCCCGTCCCGGCTGTCGGAGCCCACGATCAGCCAGTTGGTGCCCTCGGCCGCGACGGGGCGGCCGGAGTAGTCGGCCAGCGCGTCGACGCGGTTGATCGAGAACTCCAGGTACACCCACACGCCGGCGAGGAACACCACGAACACGGTCAGCAACGTGAGCAGCACCTTGCCGAAACCCCACCGCTTGCGCCGCCGCGGGGGGCGCGCGTCGTCCATCGGACGCCCAGGAGGGGGCTGCGGCGGGCCTGGACGGCGCGGAGGCGGGCCGGCGGGGCGTTCCTGGCCTCCGTGCCCCATCGGCGTCGTCCGCTCGTCGTACGGGCTGCTCCCCCGCCCCGGCAGCGGCATCATCTGCGCGGGCTGGTGCCGCCGGGGGCGGCCGGACGGCGGCCGTTGTGGCGGCAGCCGTCGCCCTCGGTCGTCGCCTCCATACGTCATGCCGAATCACCCGTCCCGATCTCGCGTGTGGGGCCCAGTCAACCGCAGACCCTAGGTGAAGGACGTGCGGCACCCCGCATCGGTTGGGTGGTGCTCACCGTCCGGTTTCGGCGAATCCGAACTGGTGGACCTTGAGATACCCCGACCGGAACCCCGCTTCGGAGTACGCCAGATAGAACTCCCACATCCGTTTGAAGACCTCGTCGAAGCCCAGTTCGGTGATCTCGTCCCACCGCTGGGTGAACCTCTCCCGCCACAGGCGCAACGTGCGGGCGTAGTCGTGGCCGAACTCGCGCACCCCCTCCAGCTTCAACCGCGCGTGCTCCAGCAGGCCCTGTTCGACAGAGGTGGTCGACGGGATGAGCCCGCCGGGGAAGATGTACTTGTGCACCCAGGTGTACGAACGAGCCGCGGCGAGCATGCGCTCGTGGTCCATCGTGATGGCCTGGAGCCCCAGTCTGCCGCCCGGCTTCAGCCGCTTCCCGATGGTCTCGAAGAACGTCGGCCAGTACGCCTCCCCGACCGCTTCGATCATCTCGACACTCACCACGGCGTCGTACTCGCCGGAGGAGTCGCGGTAGTCGCACAGCCGGACGTCGACGCGGTCGGCGAAACCCGCCGCCGCGATGCGCTCGGTCGCCAGCTTCGCCTGCTCCTCGGAGATGGTGAGTGACGTGACCGTAGCCCCGCGCGCGGCGGCCCGGATCGAGAGTTCGCCCCAGCCGGTGCCGATTTCGAGCACCGTGCTGCCTTCGCGGACGCCGGCGTAGTCGAGGACGCTGTCGATCTTGCGGTGCTGGGCGGCGGTGAGGTCGTCGTCCGGGCCGAACAACGCCGACGAGTACATCATCGACGGGTCCAGGAACGCGCCGAACAGATCGTTCGACAGGTCGTAGTGACGATGGATGTTCGACCGTGCGCCTTCGACGCTGTTCTCCTCGCCGTCCGGGTGACCGCGGTCGACGAACCGGCGGAACCGCTGCAGCAACGGCGGGATGAGCGTCGCCATCCGCTCCGCGAACGGGGTCAGCACCTCGGCGAGCGCGTCGCTCGTCCAGTCACCGACCATGTACGCCTCGCCGAAGCCGATCTTCGCGTCCACGCCGAGGCGGTGGAAGAAGGCGGCGGGACGGTTGAGCCGCATCTCGGGCGCGTCCGGGCCGCCCGCGCCCAGCTGCGAGCCGTCGGGCATGCGCACGCGGACGTTCAGCGGGCGCACCGCGTGCCGGAACAATTGTTCGGCGATCCGCGCCCGGAACGGGGAATGCGGCGGGGTGGCCAATCCCGGCCACCGGGTTTCGTCGGGACCGGGAAGGCCGGACGGACCTGCCGCCCGATCGACGCTCGACGTGGACATGGGTACTCCCTCCCGCCCGGTCTAGACCGGGATCCGCAGCCGCTCCGAGCTCGGCCGATCCCAGGCCCCGCTCAGCGTTTCGTCAGTGCCCCCGGCTTCGATCAGCTCGAGCGCGAATGCCCGTACCAGACGGTTCCAGACCCGAGACCTTCGCAGCATCGCGTGCCCTTCGCCACCGATTTCAAACCGCGCCGACCGCGATGTCACCTTTTCGGCGCGTTCGGCGAAAGCGTGTGACGCCACCGGATCCGTCATCCGGTCCTTGGTCCCGTGCGCGATCAGCACGGCGCGGCCGCGGACGGCGTCGACGGGTTCACCCGGCGGTGTCCACGGTGCCAGCGCGCAGACCCCGACGACGGCCGGATCGTCGGCCACGCGCAGGCCGACCCGTCCCCCCATCGAGTGGCCGACGAGGATCACCGGCACGCCGGGGTGATCGTCGTGGATCCGCGCCAAGGCCCAGCGCGCGTCGGCGAGCGCGTCGGTGCCGTGGTCGTTCCAGCCGTAGATCCGGTTGCGCAGCAGCCGCACCTCGACCCCGTGCCCCCGGCCCGCCCGGTGCACGTCCTTCGCCAGCGGCACCATCCGCTGGTACGCCAGCCGCCACGGCGCCACGCGGGCATGACTGTGCTCCGCGCCGCCGTGCAGTACCAGCACCACGGCTTTCACCTGGCCGCGTGCCCGCCAAGTCCGCACCGCGGGATCAGCCTCGCTCACCCTGGACCCTCCAGTCTCCGAAACCCCGGCCGCAGTGATCGGGTCAACCTCGATCATGACCCCATGTATTCCACTTCGGCGATTGGTCCACGCGATACATTCGTCGCTGATCTCCAGACGGAAGGGCGGATGTGGTGAGCACCACCGAACGTTGTGCAGACGTCGCCGAACGGCTCGCGGAGGCCGAACGGGGTAACGCGGAGCAGATCCGGAAGTCGGCCGAGCTGATCCTGGGGGTCATCCGGGCCGACGCCCTGGTGTTCACCGCCGGGGCGGGGCATTCACTGGCCGCGGTCGCCGAGACCTTCTACCGGGCCGGCGGGCTCGCCTGCGTCTACCCGGTCTACCACCCCGAACTGCTGCCACTGCACGGCGCGCAGCACAGCACCAAGACCGAGCGCCGCTCCGGGCTCGCCGAAGAGGTGCTCGCCGAACGCGCCCCCGGTCCGGACGATCTGCTGGTGGTGTTCTCGACGTCGGGCGTCAACCCGTACCCGGTCGAACTGGCCGCCGGGGCGCGCAAACGCGGGGCGTCGGTCATCGCGGTGAGTTCGGCCGCCTCCGTGGCCGCGGCGCCCAAGCGCGCGGCCACGACGCTGATCGAAGAGGCGAACATCGTGCTCGACTCGCACGTCCGTCCCGGCGACTCGAGCTACCCGCCGGAGGCGCCGCGGACCGCGCCACTGTCCACAGTGATCAACGCGTTCCTCTGGAACCTCGTGCTCGCCGAGGTCGTGGACCTGGGTGCGGCGCAGGGCGTCGACATCCCGCTGTGGCGCAGCTCCAACGTGGACGGTGGCGACGAGGCCAACGCCGCACTGCTGGCCAAGTACGGCGCGCGAGTCCCGGCACTGCGGTAGCGATTCGCGGGGACGGGCCTCTTGACTCGTCCCCGCGACGCTTCTACGGTCACATACCGACCGGTCGGTGTCCCCACGGGAGGTCCGCGCCATGACCGAGATCCACGGCGACTGCGCGGCGGGCTTCGAACCCGTCCGGGCCGCCTTCGAGGAGAACTTCGCCGGACGCGGTGAGCTCGGCGCCGCGTTCTCGGTGACCCGGCACGGCGAGACCGTGGTCGACCTCTGGGCGGGCTGGGCCGATCCGGACCGGACGATCCCGTGGCGCGCGGACACGCTCACCAACGTCTGGTCGACCACCAAGGGCATGACCGCGCTCTGCGCGCACCACCTCGCCGACGCCGGCGCGCTCGACATCGACGCCCCCGTCGTGAAGTACTGGCCGGAGTTCGCGGCCGCGGGCAAACAGGACATCCCCGTGCGATGGCTGCTCTCGCACCGCTCCGGGGTGACCGGGATCGGCGTCGAGCGGCCGGTCAAGGTCGAGGAACTCTACGACTGGGACCACATCACCGGACTGCTCGCCGCGCAGCCGCCGCTCTTCGAACCGGGCTCGGCCAGCGGCTATCACGCGTTGTCGTTCGGTTTCCTCGTCGGCGAGGTGATCCGCCGGGTGAGCGGCCAGGACGTCCGCGCGTACTTCGCCGAACACATCGCCGGTCCGCTGGACGCGGACATCCGGATCGGCCTGGATTCCGACGACGATCTGGCACGCTGCTCCACCCTCGTCGAGCCCGTGCTCAGCGACGAGATGAAGACCGCGCTGACCCAGGCGTTCGCCAACGCCGGCCCGGTCGCCCTCGCGGCGCTGGCGAACCCGCGCGTCCAAGGCCGCGACGCCAACGATCCCGCCTGGCGGCGCGCGATCCTGCCCGCCTTGAACGGACACGGCACCGCCCGGGCGATCGCGACCGTCTACGGCGCGGTCGCCTCCGGGCGGCTGCTCTCGGCCGAGGCGCTCGCGACGGCCCGCGAAGGGCAGGGCCGGGAGACCGACGTCGTCGGCGGGCTGGGCAACGAATGGGCGCTGGGGTTCTACCTCGGCAGCGAGGAACGCGGCTTCGGCCCGAACCCGCGCGCCTTCGGGCACGACGGGCTCGGCGGCTCGTCCGGTGGCGTGGATCCCGAGAGCGGGATCGCCTTCGGCTACACGATGAACCGGATGGGGCCGCTCATGCGGGACGATCCGCGGAAGATGGCGCTGGTGAACGCGACCTTCGCCTCCCCTGCCCTCGCCTGACCCGCTCCGGATGTCATGAAAGGGTCGTTCAGGACGAAAAATGTCCTGAACGACCCTTTCATGACACATCAAGTGGAAAGCGACCCACCTCGGTCACGCGGCCGCAGGCTCCTCCGAGAACTGCGTCAGGTACAGCGACGCGTAGCGACCATCGCGCGCGAGAAGCTCTTCGTGCGTCCCTCGCTCGACGATCTCCCCGTGCTCGATCACCAGGATCTGGTCCGCCGCCCGGACCGTCGACAACCGGTGCGCGATGACCAGCGCGGTCCGCCCGTCCAGCGCGTCGGTCAGCGCCTCGCCGACGGCCGCTTCGGACTGCGAGTCCAGATGCGCGGTCGCCTCGTCGAGGACGACGACCTTCGGCTGCGCCAGCAGGAGCCGGGCGATCGTCAGCCGCTGCCGTTCACCACCGGAAAGCCGGTACCCCCGCTCCCCCACCACGGTCTCCAGCCCGTCCGGCAGCTCCCGGATCAGGTCGGCAAGGCGTGCCTTCTCCAGCGCCGACCAGATCTCGTCGTCGGTGACCCCGGGCCGCGCGTACTCGAGGTTCGCGCGGATGGTGTCGTGGAAGAGGTGCCCGTCCTGGGTCACCACGCCGACGGTTTCCCGCAGCGAGGCGAAACTCAGCTCACGAACGTCCACATCGGACAAACGGACCGAACCGGCGTCGACGTCGTACAGCCGCGGCAGCAGTGAGGCGATCGTCGACTTGCCTGCGCCCGACGATCCCACCAGTGCCACCATCTGCCCGGGTTCGGCGCGGAAGCTGATGCCGTGCAACACCTCCTCGCCACCTCGATGATCCAAAGTGGACACGTCTTCCAGTGAAGCCAGCGAGTACCGGTCCGCCGCCGGGTAGCCGAACCGGACATCGGAGAACTCCACCGAAACCGGGCCTTCGGGAACGCGTCGTGCGTCCGGCTTCTCTTCGATCATCGGCTTGAGGTCGAGCACTTCGAAAACCCGCTCGAACGACACCAGCGCGGTCATCACGTCCACCCGGACGTTCGCCAGCGCGGTCAGCGGCGAGTACAGCCTGGTCAGCAGCAACGCCAAGGCCACGACGGTGCCCGGCGCGAGCGCCCCGGTCAGCGCGAGGTAGCCGCCCAGCCCGTAGACCAGCGCCTGCGCGAGCGCGGAGACCGTGGTCAGGCTGGTCAGGAACCAGCGCGTCAGCATCGCCGTGCGAACGCCGATGTCGCGCACCCGCCCCGCCCGCGCGCCGAACTCGCCCGCCTCGCGCTCCGGGTCGCCGAACAGCTTCACCAGCGTCGCGCCCGGCGCGGAGAACCGTTCGGTCATCTGCGTGGTCATCGACGCGTTGAGCCCACCGGCCTCCCGCTGCAGCCCGGCCATCCGCCGCCCGAGCCGCCGCGTCGGCAGGATGAACACCGGCAGCAGCACCAATGCCAGCAGGGTGACCTGCCAGGACAGCGTCACCATGACCACCAGCGACAGCGCCAGCTGGATCACGTTGGTGACGAGCCCCGACAGCGTGGCGGTGAACGTGCGCTGCGCGCCGATGACGTCGTTGTTGAGCCTGCTCACCAGCGCGCCGGTGCGGGTGCGCGTGAAGAACGCGACCGGCATCCGCTGCACGTGGCGGTACACCGCGAGCCGCAGGTCGAGGATGATCCCCTCGCCGATCCTCGACGACTGGGCGCGTTCGGCCAGGCCGAGCCCGGCGTCGATCAGCGCCAGCGCCGCGATCACCACGGCGAGCCACACCACCAGCGCGACGTCGTGCCC
This sequence comes from Amycolatopsis sp. WAC 04197, assembly GCF_003947475.1. NCBI lineage: Bacteria > Bacillati > Actinomycetota > Actinomycetes > Pseudonocardiales > Pseudonocardiaceae > Amycolatopsis > Amycolatopsis sp. WAC 04197. The sequence continues at coordinate 87,912 of NZ_QHJK01000009.1, forward strand.
GCCGACGATCGCGTCGACCACCTTCCCGGCCAGCACCGGCGTGCTCACCGCCAGCACCGCCGAGACGACGGTGAGCACCAGGAATATCAGCAACCTCCGCCAGTGCGGCCTGGCGAACCGTGCGACGCGGCGGAGCGTGCCCTTGTGCAGCCCCTTCGGAACGTCGGCCGACTTCATCGCCGAGTTCATCAGCGTCCACGTGTTGTCCATGAGAACCCTCTCTTCGCCCCCAAAACCTCGATATTAGTCGAGAGTTTTCCCGGATATAAGCATGACCAACACCGGAGCACACCGGATGCTTCCCGGTTTCCGCGTCCTCTTTCCGGCGCAGGTGGCCACGTCGGTAGCCTGAGCCGGTGACCAAGGACCCCGACCGGCGACGACTGACCATCGACCTGGTCTTCTACACGGGCTGCCTGATCTTCGCCGTCGCGAACACGGCGGTCGCGGAATTCTACGGCTATCGCGTGTGGGCGAACTTCGCCGTCGCGGGTTACGGCCTCGCCGTGGTCCACACCGGCTGGCTGACGATCGCCGCGCGGCGCGGCAAGACGCCGCCCGGCGCGCTCGGCTCGCGGTGGGTGGGTATCGGCGCCATCGGGTTGTTCGCCATGATCCTTCCGTTGGGAATGCTCGTCATTCGCCGTCTGACCGGAGTGGACTGGCTCGTCACGCCGAACTCGTGGGCCGCGCAGCCCGAGGTCTGGGTCATCGAACGCTCGGCGAAACTCCTTCTGGAGAACGGAACCCCGTACGTCGACGTCACCGCGCTCGGTCGCGCGGTGGAAGTAAACGATTACACGCCATACGGTCCCGTGATGACCGTCTTCGGTCTGCCGCGCGCCTTGCTGGGCGGCGGACCGGTCGCGAACGCCCTCACCGACGCGCGCTGGATGTTCGCGCTGGCGGCCGTCGCATGTGTACTGCTGACGCTGCGGCTGCTGAAGTGGCCGAAAATCCCGGTCAGCGCGGCACAACTCGCCCTCGCCTGCCCGCTGACCGCGCTGACCTGGGCGGTCGCCGGCCCGGATCTGGCCATCGTGGGGCTGCTGGTGCTGTCCTTCGCGCTGGCCTCGACGGGCCGCGCGGTCCTGTCGGGCCTGGTGCTGGCACTGGTGGTCAGCGCGAAACTCATCGTCGCGCCGGCGATCGTGGTGCTGGGTGTCCTGTTGATCACGCGGCGTGGTCCTCGCGCACTGGGCGGATTCGCCGCGGCACTCGTGGTGACGACCCTCGTCCTGCACGTACCCGTCTATCTGGTGGACCCCAAGGCGTTCGTCGAGCACGTCTTCCGGTTCCCGATGGGAATCGGCGTGATCAAGTCACCGGCGGCGAGCCCGTTGCCCGGCCACCTCATCGCCTCGCTCGGCCCGGTGGGCACGGCGGTTTCCTTCGCCCTGCTCGGGATCGCGGCCGTCGCGATCCTGGTCTGGCTGCTGCGACGCCCGCCCGCGACCGGTTCGGACGCGTTGCTGCGCATGGCCATCGGGCTGGTCGCGCTGATCATGCTCACTCCGGCGACACGGTACGGCTACCTGGTGTATCCGCTGGTCCTGCTCGGTGCCAGGCTGGCCTTCCTCGCCGCGGAAACCCGTGAAACAGCGGTCCCTGGAAAGGGAACTGCGCCCCCCGCGCAGCAGTCCGCTACTTCCTCGTGACTACTTCTTCTTGACCCTGGTGGCACCGCCACGGCCGCGCAGCTGGACGCCGGACTCCGAGAGGACCCGGTGCACGAACCCGTACGAGCGACCCGTGGACTCCGCGAGGGCGCGGATGCTCGAGCCCTTCTCGTATTTCTTCTTCAGGTCAGCGGCCAGCTTGTCACGCGTGTTGCCGGTGATCCGCGCGCCTTTCTTGAGATCAGCCACGTCGATCGCCTTCCCGCCGAGAGTGTTCTGGGCCACATAACGGCCCCTGTCGCCGCAATGATCGAACACTGAGCGCCGGAATGCCAGACGACGAGCGCAAAACTGCTGAAACCGCGATCACATTGGGCCATTTCAGTGGCCGGATGGCATCGATCAAGCACCCGAACGGACGCAGGCCTCACGCAAGCTGGACAAGTTCCAGATAATCCGCCGACCAATGGTCCTCGGTTCCGTCCGGCAGGAGGATCACGCGTTCCGGCTCCAGCGCCTCGACCGCGCCCGGGTCGTGCGTCACCAGGACGACCGCTCCGGCGAAGCTGCGCAAAGCGTCCAGGACCTGGGCGCGGCTGGCCGGGTCCAGGTTGTTCGTCGGCTCGTCGAGCAGCAAAACGTTGGCAGCGCTGGACACCAGACCGGCGAGCGCGAGCCGCGTCTTCTCACCGCCGGAGAGCGTGCCGGCGGGCTGATCGAGCTGCTCGCCGGTGAACAGGAACGAGCCGAGAAGGTTCCGCAACTCCTGCGCGCCGGTGTCCGGCGCGAGGTGACGGATATTTTCCCACACGGACGCATCGTGGTCGAGCGTTTCGTGTTCCTGTGCGTAATAGCCCAAACGCAATCCGTGACCTGGAATGGTCTCGCCGGTATCCGGAGTTTCCATTCCGCCGAGCAGCCGGAGCAGAGTCGTCTTTCCGGCACCGTTCAATCCGAGCACGACGACCTTCGAACCACGGTCGATGGCGAGGTCGACGCCGGTGAAGATCTCGAGCGATCCGTAGGACTTCGAGAGCCCCTCCGCGGTGAGCGGGGTCCGGCCGCACGGGGCGGGCTCGGGGAACTTGATCCGGGCGACCTTGTCGGCCTGCCGGGTCTCGTCGAGCGCGGACAGCATCTGCTCGGCGCGGCGGGCCATGTTCTTGGCGGCCACGGCCTTCGTCGCCTTGGCACCCAGTTTGGCGGCCTGCTGCTGCAGCGCGGACGCCTTCTTCTCGGCGTTCGCGCGCTCGCGGCGGCGGCGCTTCTCGTCGGTGGCGCGCGCGTCGAGATAGCGCTGCCAGCCCATGTTGTAGAGGTCGAGCTCGCCGCGGGTCGCGTCGAGGAACCAGACCTTGTTGACCACGTCCGCGAGCAGTTCGACGTCGTGGCTGATGACCACGAGACCGCCGTCGTGCTGCTTCAGGAAGCCGCGAAGCCAGTTGATGGAGTCGGCGTCGAGGTGGTTGGTGGGCTCGTCGAGCAGCAGGATGGTCTCGGATTTGCCGCCGGCGCCCGCTTCGGCGGCGGCGAACAGGATCCGGGCCAGCTCCACGCGGCGGCGCTGACCACCCGAGAGCGTCTGCAGCGTCTGCGCGAGCACCCGGTCGGCGAGGCCGAGGTTGGAACAGATCCGCGCGGCCTCGCTCTCAGCGGCGTACCCACCGAGAGAGGCGAAGCGCTCCTCGAGACGGCTGTAGCGGTTGACCGCCTTGTCGCGTTCCTTCTCGTCAACCAGCTCCGACATCGCGTTCTGCGCTTTTTCCATGTTGCGCAGCAAGGAGTCGAGGCCGCGAGCGGAGAGCACACGGTCCTTCGCGGTGACGGACAGATCGCCCTCACGCGGGTCCTGCGGGAGGTAGCCGAGCTCGCCGCTGCGGCGGACCTCGCCCGCGTACGGCTCGCCCTCCCCCGCCAGTACCTTGAGCGAGGTGGTCTTGCCGGCGCCGTTGCGGCCGACCAGGCCGATGCGGTCGCCCTGCTGGATGCGGACGTTGGTGTCGTCGAGCAGGATGCGCGAACCAGCGCGCAGCTGCAGGCCAGAGGCCGTGATCACGGGAACTCCCGGTACAAGGGGTGGATGAGCGGACAGCTTCGACTCGCCGGCCGACGGGCCGGCGAGGAGCTACTCCAAGAGGATGTCCACGCGATCAGTGTACGGGCCGGTGTCGAACGGTTTTATCCGACCGTGCCCGACGTCACGGCCCGGCGAGGGTGATTTCGACCGCGACGGCCCGCTCCGCCGCGTCTTCGAGCACCGTGCGGCGTGGTTCCGGGATGTCGAGAACGCGGGGTTCGGCACGCTCGAACAACGGCGCCAGCCGCCTGTCCTCACGCAAGGTTTCCAAGGCGCGGCGGTCACCGCCGAGCACGACGGCGTCCACTTCGGACAGTTGAGGGACGAGCACCTCGAAGGCGTCTTCCGCGGCGGCCCGTAGCGCTGTGCGGACTTGCCCTTCCCGACGCCGCGCGAACCGCTGCTGCGACCACCCGCCCGCCGCGGACCGGCCCTGGACGAGATGACGGTCCGTCCTGGACTGGACGACCACTCCCCCGCGCGCGATTCCGACACTGTGCCCGCCGCGGCGCACCAGCAGAAGGGCGATCCTCCGCGAGATCAGCGCGTGCTCGACGAGCGGGCCGACGGCCAGTCCCGTCACCGTTCCTTCCGCCTTCAGCGGTCCGAAAGGGACGATCGCGACGGCGACGACGCCGTTGTCCGCGACGACCGTGACGGTGTCCGGCTTCAGTTCCGTCGAGCGGACGCCTTCGTTGCGGACGGCGAAGCGCGCGTACCAGCCTTCGAGCCGATCCGGGGCGACCTCGACCGCCCGGCCCCCGCCCGCCACCTGCCGCTCCCTCGCCATAGTTCCAACGTACGGGGCCCGGCCGGATCGGCAACCCCGCACTCGCGTGCTCAGGCACGGAACTCGCGTGCGGGAAAGCGGAACTCGCGTGATTGAAGGCGAAACTCACGAGTCACGCCGTCAATCACGCGAGTTACGGCTCCAATCACGCGAGTGTCGCGCTCAAGCACGCGAGTCACGCCTTCAAGCACGCGGGCGCGAAGGCGTGACTCGCATGACCGGAGGACTAGACCGGCTTCACCGGCCCCTTCCCCACCGACTTCCCGACACCCGCGGGCCGCTCGGCCACGCCGGGCTGCACGAAACCGTTGAGGTGCAAGGAGATCGAGCGGATCGAACCGGTGTCGCCACCGGCGACGTCGACCGCGGTGAACTTCCACGTGCCGTCGGCCGCCGCACCGGCAAGGCCACCGAGCGCCTGCGCCGGCTTGTAGGTGCCGGTGAACGGCGCGTTCGCCGCGCTCACCGAGCTGAACGCGGCGGCCGCGTTGTCGGCGAAGACGACCTGGCACAGGTTGTTGCCCGAGCCGCCGCTGCGCTGGAACACGGTCGCCTTCGCGCCCGCGGGCGACGTCAGCGTGCCGACCAGGTCACCGACGTACGAGTGGTTGATGCCCACGGTCGCCGAGGTCTGGTCGGTGTTGCAGGTCGCGCCGTCCACCGAGAACGTCAGCTTCGACGCGCGCCCGACACCGCTCACCGTGATCGGCACGGTCACGCCGGTCGGATCGCTGTCCGGGATCGCCACCGCGTCACCGGCGTAGGCGAAGTTCTGCGTCACCGGCGACGGGGTGCCGACCGGCAGCGAGAACGTGGACGTCGTCGGCGAGTACGAACCCGCGAAGGTCACGCGCGCGTTCAGCACCACCGGCACCCCGAGTTCCTGCGTGGCGGGAACGGTGATGGTGAAGTCGTTCACGCCGGTCTGCCCGGGGCTGATCGTGCCGTAGGACTTCGATCGCGGCGCCACCGTGACACCGGGGGTCGGGCTGGAGAGCACGACACTGGTGGACGTCGCGGTGCCGTCGCCGCGGTTGGTCACCGGCAGGGTCACCTTGGCGGTGTCGCCCGGGTCGAGCGCGGATCCGCCGTCGGCCGGGGTGACCGTCGGCTGGCCCGCGGACGCGAGCGGCTGCGGGCTGGCGCCGGTGTAGGCGAGCACCTTGTCGGCGAGGATCACGCCCGCGCCGCTGGAGTTGTCGCGGCCGGGGGCCAGGATGTCGACGGCGGTGTTGATCAGCGCCTCGCGCACCTCGGCCGGGGGCAGCCCCGGGTTGCCCGAGAGCACCAGGCCCGCGATCGCGGCGGCGTGCGGCGCGGCGGCCGACGTGCCGTAGAACGTGGTGAAACCGGTGACGCTGGTGGAGACGCCGTCGGCCGCGGTGATGTCCGGCTTGGCGCGGACCTCACCACCGGTCCCGGACACGTTGCCGGGAGTGATCGGGGTGCCGTCGGCCTGGTAGAACACCCGCCGCGGACCGTCCGAAGTGAACCGTTCGACCTTCGAGCCCGGGCCGAACGCCGCCGGGAACGGGCCCGCCGGGTTGGCCGGGTCACCCGGTTCGAGAGCACGGGGGAACGCCTTGGCGGCGGGGGCCGCCGCGACACTGAACGCGTCCCGCGCAGCCGAGTGGCCCACGGTCACGCCGGGTTTGGTGTAGGCCTTGAGGCCGTCGGCCGAATCGGTGAATCGGCCGCGCAACGCGGACAGCGAAAGGTAGCGGCCCTCACCGGAGAACTTGACGATGGCCAGCCGCAGCCCGGCGACGCCCGTGGTGTCCACCCGTTCGTAGGCATCCTGGGTGCCGGTCTGGACGTCCTGGCTGAAGTCGACGACGTTGCCCGCCGCGTTCAGCAGGTACAGGTCGTAGTCGTTGTTCGAGCGGCCCAGCGGGTCCGACCAGAACAACGTGACCGGCACCCGGCCCGAAGCGCTCGAGATCGGCTGGAAGATCTGGTTGCCCGCGGCACCGGCGAAGTTGTGCGCGGTACCGGCGTATTTGCCGATGCTCTTGCCGGAGTCGACGAAGTCGCCTTCCCAGTGGCCCGAAGTGCCGTCGGCGACGTTGCCCTCGTTACCGGCAGAGGAGAAGTACAGCGCGCCGTTCGCGGTCACGTCGTTCACGGCCTGGGCGATGATCCAGTCCTGGAACGGGGATTCCTTGAAGTACAGGACATCGTCGACGATGACGTCGCAGTGCGCGTCGAAGCGCAGCTTGCGGATGTTGTCGGCGAAACTGGCGTCGGAGTTGAACGCGCTGGCGAAACCGAGTGCCGCGTTCGGCGCGAGATCGTGGATGATCTCGAGCATCGCGGTGCCCTCGTCGCCGTCGCCTTCCTGGCCGGGGATCACGTCGACGCCCGCCGGGAGTTCGCCGCGTGCCTGCGAGGTCGCGAGCGAGTCGACGCCGTCGGACAGCGCGCAGATCTTGGTGCCGACCCCGGTGACGCCGAACTGCTGGCGGGCGGTGTCGGCGTTGTGCGCGCGGTCGCCTTCGCTGTTCGTCGGCCCAGCCGCGATACCGACCTGCCCCTTGGCCTCGACGGCCTTCTTCAGCTCGTCCGCGATCCGGGCGGCCTTCTCCTCCTTGCTCTCCCGTTTGCCCGCGGTGGCGGGCTCGGCGAGCTGGCGGGCCGTGAACGCCTCGTTGGCGGTCTCGACCTTCTTGACGTCGGCCCGGGCCGCGATCGACGGCACCGCGTTCAGCGGCACCTCGGCGCGGACACTGCCGTACCGCTCGGAGACCGCGCGGATCCCCGCACCGGATTCACGCAGTCCCTTGAGGAGTTCTTCCGAGACCTGGCCCCGGATGTCCACGAGTACGGTGCCGGCCGCGGAGACATTCGCCCCAGACCCCAGTGCGGGAACCGCGGAGGCCGACATCCGCTGCGCGCGGAGTTTCTGTTCGACGAGCAGTCGGCTGTCCACTTTGGACTCGCCGGCGTTCTGGCTCTTCTTGATCGACTGCAGTGCCTCGATCTGCCGGACGGTGTTCTCCGAGAACGCGTCCGGGGACTGCGTGGTCTCCGCCATCGCGACGGGCGGGCTCACCAGGCCGAGCGCGGTGACGAGGGCCGCGGTGCCCGCGGTCAGGATCGTTCTTCTTCTCCTACTAGAACGGGTTGGACGCACGTGCGCCTCCGATTCCTAGGCGCGTGCCCCGACTCACGCTGACCGACGCCGGCGATCACCGGCTGGATCAAGCTAAGTACCGGGCGCGCACCGGCGGCAGGAGCCGTTCGGGTGACGTCGGATGGATAATTTCCGGATTCGGCCGCAGGTCGTGGGCCGTTCAGGGTAATCGTGTCGTCACAGGACGAACGAGTCCGACCAAGGCTGCGAAGCACGGCCCGACAAGCCGTCCAAAAGGGTCACCGCCTGCTTGTCCGTCAGCGACGCCACGAAGTCGACGACCGCCCGCCCCCGCGCCAGGCCCCGTACGGCGTCCGCGCCGGTGACCGGTTCCCCGGTCGCTCCGATGAGCAATTCCGGCGACGTCCGCGCCAACGCGGAGAACTCGGACTGCGCCAGTTCCACCAGATCGTGCAGCCGCCGCGGGAGACGGTAGAACTCGTCGCGATCGAGCAGCCACGCGTCGAGCGCGTCGACCAAGGTGGTCACCAGGCTCGCCTGTCCGCGTTGGTGCAGCGCGAGTTCCGGGCGCAACAGGACGAACCGCCGGTGCACAAACTTCAGCACCTGCACCTCGTGCCACTGCGCGGGACGCAGGGTGAGATGCCCTGTCCGGGTGGAGGGCGACGCCACCACCTGGACGCCGTCGACGAGCCGCGCGGTCCATTTCGCGGAGAAGGCGGCGGTGGCCTGTTCGGCCTCGATGGAACCGTCGAACCCGGTGGCGAGCAAACCGTCGACGAGTTCGTCGCGCACGCGGGCGACGGCGCTGGTGAAGGCGTCGTCGTCGACGATCCACCCGTCCTTGGCGTGCATCCGGCGGCGCAGCCGTTCCAGCGAACGGCCGGGCAGCCGCCGTTCGGCGGTCAAGGTCGCCTCGTCCAGGGCGGCCAATTCCGCCGCGTGGTCGGCCCAGCCGGTGAACTCGGCGGCGACCGGGGCGTGCTGCAGGACACCGATCCGGTGGAAGTCCTGGAGATCGTGGATGGCGTACGCGATGTCGTCGGCGGTGTCCATCACGGACGCTTCGACGGTCTGCTGCCAAGGCTCGATCCGGCCGGCGAACGGGGCCCGCGCCTGGGTGAAGTCGTCGAGTTCGGTGCTGTAGGCGGAGAACTTGCTCGCGCCGGTGCCGGGGGCGTCGGCCGGTTCGGCCGCACCGCGGGGCTGGACGTCCATCGACGTCGGATGCGGATCGGGTACGTGCAACCGCGCCCACGGGTATTTCAGCACCGCGGCGCGCACCGCCGTGGTGAGGTCCAGACCGGAGGCGGACGGGCCGCGCACGTCGGTCGTGGTGATGATCCGGAACGACTGCGCGTTGCCTTCGAAACCGTCGGCGAGGCCGAACCGGTGCCGGGCGATCCGGTCCAGGGTCTGCTCGCCGAGATGCCCGAACGGCGGATGCCCCAGATCGTGCGCGAGCGAGGCGGCCTCGGCGACGTCCGGGTCGCAACCACCCAGCTTCGCGGCGAGCTCGGCTGAATCACTGGCGGAATTGATCCGCTCGGCGATCGCGCGGGCGACCTGCGCGACCTTGAGGCTGTGGGTGAGGCGGTTGTGCAGGAGCCCGGAACCGCCGGCGCTGACCACCTGCGTCACGCCGCCGAGCCGCGCGAAGAAGGGCGACGCGGCGATCCGGTCCCGGTCGATCCGGAACGGGCTCGTGGCGAGGTCGGTGAACCCGGCGCTCTCGCTCGCCGGATCGCGCCGCCACGTCCTCGGGTCCGTCTGTTCCATGCGCAACACCGTATCCGTCGAGGCGGCGTGATGAGATACGAAGGTGGCGGACGTGGTGATCGCGGGTGGCGGCCCGGCGGGCCGGGCGCTCGCGCGTGCCTGCGCCCGGCGCGGCCTGGCGACGGTCCTGATCGACCCGGCGCCGGGCAGACGCTGGCGGGCGACCTACGGGCTGTGGGCCGACGAGCTGCCCGCGCTGCCGACCAGCGCCGTCGCGTGCGCGCCGTCGGCCACGCTCGCCTTCGGGACCAGACCACACGTCCTCGACCGCCGATACCTGGTGGTGGACAACGACGGCCTGCGCCGGTGGCTGGACGAGGGCTACGACGTCGTCGCCGGGACGGTGTCCGGCGTGGACCACGGACGGCTGGGTTCCTCGGTGCGCCTGGAGGACGGCCGGGGCCTCGCGACCGGTCTGTACGTGGACGCCACCGGCGCCCGGCCGCGGGGGAACCGGTACGAACAGACGGCGTTCGGCGTCGTCCTCCCCGCCGAGGACGCGCTGCGCCTGGTCGACCGCCCGGACACCGCCGTGTTCATGGACTGGCGGGACACGGAGTCCGGATTCCTCTATGTACTGCCGCTCGGCGACGGCAGCGTCCTGGTCGAAGAAACCTCGCTCGCCCGCAAACCAGGGCTGCCGCTGGACGTCCTGGCGGCGCGGTTGCGCGCCCGGCTCCGGGCCGTCGGGCTGAGGTCGCACAGGCGTGAGGAACGCGTGCGGATCGTGCTCGACCTGCCCGCGCCCCGACGTGGGCGGACGGTGCCGTTCGGGGCCGCCGGAGCGCTGGTGCATCCGGCGACCGGGTACAGCGTCGCGACGTCGGTGCGGCTCGCGGAGCCGGTCGCGGACGCCGTCGTCCAGGTTTGGGATCGAGGTCCCGCCGCGGTGGCGTCGGCCGCGCATCGGGCGCTGTGGCCGTCCTCGGCACGCACCGTGCACGGATTGCGACGGCATGGATTGCGCGCGTTGTGCGGGATGCCGCCCGAACTGGTCCCGGTGTTCTTCGATCTGTTCTTCACGTTGCCCACGGAGCTCCAGCGCGCTTTCACGAGCGGTCGCGAAGATGTTTCGGGTACGACCGAAGCAATGTCGGCACTTTTCCGATTGTCACCGTGGCAAGTAAGAAAACACCTGATCGGGTGGCGTGCGTTACGCCGTTCTAGGTAACCCAGGTGCCTTCGCGATGAACATCAGTTGACACGTGTTTTGTTTCGCGCCGTCACCCGCGAATATGCGCTTGTGACGTTGCAGATCGCTGTCCGCTTCGCTTACCAGCCGTTGTACAGCCTGCACACCGGTGGAGTCGTCGCGTTCGAAGCCTTGGCGCGGCCGGGCCGTGGGACCGCCCACGAGTTGCTCGCCGACGCCCGGCGCAACGGCAGGCTGGCCGAGGTCGACGTCGGGCTGGCCGCCGAGGCCGTCCGGCAGCTGCGCGAACCGCAGGCCGCCCTCCCCCTGCACCTGAACCTGTCGGCGCGGACGGTGGCGGCGCCGCCGTCGCAGTTCGACCCGCTGACCGACGCGCTCAGCCTGGCGGGCCGCCGGACCAGGGACGTGGTGCTGGAGATCGGGCCGCCGTTCACGCAGATCCCCGCCGACCTGCTGCTGACCGGTATGCGGCGGCTCACCGAACTCGGTTTCCGGCTCGCGCTCGACGGCCTCGGCCGCGGCGACCTCCCGCTGACGCTGCTCGCTTCGGCGCCCGTCGACCTGGTGAAACTGGACCGCAGCGTGCTGCGGGGGCTGCCGCACGACCCGGCCGCCGTCGCGGTGGTCGAAGCGGTGCTGCACTTCGCGTCGCGCACCGACAACCGCCTGGTCGCGACCGGGCTGGAGACCACGGAGCAGCTGGAATCCGCCCGGCGGCTCGGCGTGCGGATCGCGCAGGGCAACCTGCTCGCCCCGCCGGACGGCGACCACGCGCCGCTGCCCGCGCCGGACGCGCCCGGCCCGTTCATCCCCGGCACCGCCCGCGCCCGCCGCGTCGGCGACTTCCTCCGGCCCGCGACGACGCTGCCGGAAGACGCGACCTGCGACGACGTGCGCGAGGTGCTGGCCGCCGCCGACGGCCCGAGCGGCATCGTCGGCATCGACGACCGCCACCGTCCACAGTGGTCGATCGACCGGACCCGGTTCCTGGTCGCGGTCACCGGGTTGTACGGCCACGCCCTGCACGCCAAACGGCCGGCGTCGCGGCTGGCCGACCGGCCGCACACGATCCACGCCGACGCGAGCGCGCTCGAATTCCTCGAACTGGTCACCGACGCGGACTGGGGCCGCACCGGCGACGACGTCGTCGTGGTCGACGACCGCGGCCGGTGCGTCGGTGTGGTGCTGGTGAACGAGGTCGTCCGCGGGGTCGCGGAGGCGAAGGTCGAGGAGGCGGTCTCGCTGAGCCCGCTGACCCGTCTACCGGGCAGCGACGCGGTCGCGAGGGACGTCGACCGCCGGATCAACGCGCGGGAGCCGTTCGTCGCGGCCTGGCTGGACGTCGATTCGTTCAAGACGGTCAACGACACCGCCGGCTTCGCCGCTGGCGACGACCTGATCCGCACGCTCGGCCGGACGCTCACCGATCTGGAGGCCCGGCTGCGCCGGATGCGCGTCAGCCACGTGGGCGGGGACGACTTCCTGATCGCCTGCGACGTCGACGAGATCGGCACGGTCGCCACCGCGTTGCTGGACACGCCGTGGTCGGCCGACGGGCTCCCGGTGACGGTCTCGCTGGCGACCCTGGTGTGCGGGAACGGCGCCATCCGGTCCTACAAGGACGCATCCCGGCTGTTGGCACCGTTGAAGAAGCAGGCCAAGAAGGTCCCCGGGTCGAGCTGGGTGCTCGGGCGGCCGGGCTCGGACCGGGTCGAGGTGCTGCGCGGGATCACGACGCGCGGCCTGCCCTCGCAACGCGTCGCGGGCTTCTGACCCCTTTCCGCATTTCGTCCTCTGAATGCGTTCCTTGCGCGTGCAAGTACCGCATTCAGAGGACGAAATGCGGCGGGTCAGAGGTCGTAGGCGGCACGGTAGGCCGAGAAGCGTTCGTCGACCTCGCCTGCGGTGAGCCCGAAGTCCGCGAGGTCGTACCGGTGCAAGGGTTTCCTTTCCCCGGAGCGGCTTTCGGCGTGCACGACGGTCATCGCGTGCCGCGCGGCGTCGCTCAGCGGGAGGCCGAAATGCCGGTAGACGCCCTCGACCGTGCCAATCGGGTCGGCGACGAAATCCTCGTACCGTACATCGCAGAATTGCGCGGGATCATGCCGTTTCCGCGCCTCCAAGGACTTTTCCGCACCCCGCGCCCAGAGATCCAGCTGGCTCCGGCCGATCACGTCGCCGCGGAAGACGTCGGACCAGCCCTCCGAAGCCTGCTCGTTCAGGCTGCACACCGACGCGACGATCGTGCTCGGCGCGCGATGGGTCTGGACGATCAGCGCGTCCGGGTACACCTCCAGCAGCGCGTCGAGCGCGAAAAGATGGCTCGGGTTCTTGAGCACCCAGCGGCGCCCGGCGTCGGGCAGGCCGATGAGCTGCAGGTTGCGCCGGTGCCTGCGATAGGCGTCGGTCCAGCTCTGCCCGTCCAGCCAGCGCGAGTACGACGGCACGTGCGCGAGGCATTCGTAGGACACCGATTTCAAGGACTGCCGCAGCAGTTGCCAGCATTCCTCGACCTGATCGGCGGACATGTGGTGCAGCCCCATGAACTCGGGATGCTCCACGTGGTGCTTCTCGTAGCCCGCCTGGATCCCTTGGAAGACCGGGTTTTCCGCCCACGTCTCACGCGGCGGGCGTGGTTGCGGCACCTCGGTCAGCCAGACTTCCAGCCCTTGGTGCGCCGGATCCTCGGTGAGCAGCCGATGCAGCGCCGTGGTCCCGGTGCGCGGCAGGCCGGTGACGAAGATGGGCCGTTCGATGGGAACCTCGGCGTACTCCGGGTTCTGCTTCCAAGACGCCTCGCTCAGCGACCTCGCCACCAGGGCACCGCGCAGGAACGCACGATGGATCTTGTTGCCGTACGGGGTCAAACCCGCCTCGCGGGCGTACGAATCCAGCAGCACGCGGAGACCTTCGAGATGGTCTTCGCCACCGAAGTCGTCCAACCCGGTGAGCTTCGCCGCCGACGCGTGCAGATCTTCCACGGTGCCGACGTTTTCCCGCCCTGGCAGCATATTCTCCCTCTCAGTGATGATATTCACCGGCGTTGACGTCGAGACACTGGCCGGTGACGCACCGGGCGAGCGACGAGGCCAGGAACACGACGGTGTCGGCGATCTCGTCCGGCTCCGGCAGGCGGCGCAGGTCGATCGTCTCCGCCGTCTCGGCGTACACCTGCTCCGGCGGCACGCCGCGTTCCTTCGCCAGATAAGCGAAATACCATTTCAGCGAGTCCGCCCAGATGTAACCGGGCGCTACCGAATTGACCCGGATCCCCCGCGGTCCGAGTTCCGAGGCGAGACTTTGCGCGAGCGCGAGCAGACTCGCCTTCGCCATCTTGTACGCGCCGAAGGTCCGCCGGGAATGCCGCAGTACGGCCGAATTGATCATCACCACCGAGCCGCCGCTCTCCGCGAGCGAAGGCGTGAACAGCCGCGTGAGGCGCAGCGCGGCGAGCACGTTGGTCTCGAACCCCGCCCGCACGTCGGCCAGGTCGACGTCGGCGAGATCCATGATCGGCGGGATGGCGAAAGCGTTGTTCACCAAGGCATCCACCCGGCCGAAGGCCTTCAAGGCGGACTCGGTGAGGTTCGCGGCCGAAGCGTCGTCGGTGATGTCGGTGGGCACGGTGACCGCGCGGCGGCCGAGCGCGTCGACCTCCTTCGCGACCTCGGCGAGCCGCGATTCGGTGCGTGCGGCGAGGACGACGTCGGCGCCCGCCGCGGCACAGCGGATGGCGATGGACCGGCCGAGTCCCGGCCCGACGCCGGAGACCACGACCACCTTGTCCCGCAAGAGATCCGTCATCCCAGCATCCTCGCCGCGACGGCGGTCTGACGGGCCGAGATCCGGTCCGACCATTCCCGCGGGGTCACCCGCGCTTCGTCGTAAAACGGCAACCGGTCGGCCAATTCGCCGAACTTCACCACCTCGACCTCGGGACCGTCGGCTTCGCTCAGCGCACGGGAGAGGCGCTGCCAGCGGATCTGGACGTACCCGCGGTCGTGCCCGGTGCGTTCGAGCCAGTTGGCCAGGCCCGGGTCGCGTTCGCTGATCACGAAACGGATCTTGCCGTCCGGGTCGACCCGCGCCTGGTCGGCGGTGAGGCTCGTCTGATGGTTGATGTAGTCGAGCGAGAGATACCAGACGCTGCCGAGCTGGATGCCCTGATAGGGCGCGTCCGAACGCGGCACCGTCACGATCATGACCTCTTCGTCGCCGAGTTCGTAGTGCCCCGCCGAGGAGTACTGCGTGGTCAGCCCGCCCGGTGTGGGACGCGGCTCGGTCATCGTGTTCACCGGCAGGTTCAGGTAGAACCACTTCGGGAAGGCGAGGAAGGTACGCAGCCTGCTCAGCAGGATCTTGCCGGTGACGCCGTACCGCTTGGCCAGCCCGTCGCGGGTGAGCGGCGCGGGCGCACCACCCGCGGTGTCGGCGCACTGGATCTGGATCGTGCCGCGGCGTTCGGTGGCCCAGTCGCTGTAGACCTCGCGTACCACGAGCATCGACGAACCCGGGCCGAGGACGAAATAGTTGGGGCCGGGGTCGGGTTTCGCCGGGCCGAAGCGGAGTTCGAACGAGCCGTCGTCGGCGATCTCGATCTCGCGGTCGTCGAAGGCGGCGAGGCTGTCCGGCACCTCGACGGGCGAGTAGTCGCCGTTGAGGACCTGGAAACTGACGTCGGCCGTGCTCCCCCGCGTCCCGGTGACGACGTACTCGCGGTCCTCGCGGATGTTCGCGTTGAAGTACAGCGTGTCCGGGTTGTCCAGGCCCATCTTCGTGTACGGCCCGGTGGACTGGGTGAAGAACGGGTAGTCGCGTTCGTAGGCCCACGCCATTTGCAGGGAGGCGCGGATGCTGCCGGCGAGGTAGTCGTATCCCTCGACCAGATCCTGTTCGGTGCGGATGTGCGGCGCCTCCGCGATGACCTTCTCGGCTTCGGCGATCGCGTCCGCCAACGGTTGAGTGAGCACCGGCGACTCCTCATACTGGTACAAATATGTACCGACTTGGTACGTTCTTCGCACGGTCAGACTAGAACGCGTTCTAAGGATGGGTCAATGGCCCGGCATTCCCCGCCCACCGAGCGAGTCGTGAGGCTGCTCGACTTCTTCACCGCGCATCCCGGCCGGCGCTTCGGGCTTTCGGAGCTCGCCCGCGAGCTCGACCTGGCGAAACCGACCTGCCTCGGCATCGTCACCGAACTGACGACGGGCGGCTACCTGGTCCGCGACCCCCAGCCGGTCACCTACCGGCTCGGGCCCGCGATGGTCGCCGCCGGCCGCGTCGCGAGCGAAGGCTTCGGCGCGAGCGAGGTCGCGCGACGACATCTGGAGGACTTGAGCAGGCGCTACGGCGCGACGTGCACGGCGTCGGCCGTGGTCGGCGACCGGATCCTGATGCTGCAGAGCGCCGGGCCAGGCCGCGTCAAACTGGGCGAGACGTATCCGTTCGCTCCGCCGGTCGGCCTGATGTACGTGCTGTGGGACTCCGACGCGGCGTTCGACGCGTGGCTCGCCAAACCCCCGGCGGTGCCGGTGCGATTGGACGAAGCGCACCTTCGCCGCGTCGTCGCCGAATGCCGGGAGCACGGGTATCTGGTGGAGAGCCTGACTTCCGCGGGGCGGCGGCTCTACGCGCTGATGGCGGGCGTCGGCGCGGAGGACCTGCCGCCGGAAGTGCGGGGCCTGGTGGGGGAACTCGTCTCGAGCCTCGGCGAGCGCGTCTACCTCGGCGCCGATCTGGAGCCGCGCCGCAAGCACGCGGTGAGCCTGCTGGCCGCCCCGACGTTCGACGCTTCGGGACGGCAGGAACTGGTGCTCACGCTCTCGGTCGGCGAGCCGGTCACCGGCGCCGAAATCGCGCGACGGGGCGCCGCACTGGTCGCGGCCGCCGATGCCGTCACCGCCGAATCCGGGGGCCGCCACCCCACGCGCATTTAGTCCTCTAAATGCGGCAGTTGCCCGCATCGCCCGGTGCCCTGAATGCCTCCTTCGAGACGTTCAACGTCCCAAAGGTTCCCTTCACGACCCCCGTGACCAGCCCCGGCTCGCATTTAGAGGACTAAATGCGAGCCACGAAGTCCTCCAGCACCCGGTGTCTCCAATGTGGCATTGGGGGCACCGAGCGAGCCTCGGCCTGCCGCATTTAGAGGACTGAACGCGGGTCAGGAGGACCACCGGTTCGCGGTGAGCTTCAGGCTCGGCACGTCGTCCATCGACATCATCGTTTCGTACAGCCGGTCGTACTGGGTGGACGCGGTCAGCCACACGCCGTCCACCCGCCGGTAGGTGTCCTCGTAGTACGCCGCGCCCTCGATGATCACCCGGTGCTCGGGCACGATCACCTTGTCCCGCATCAGCCACGTCCCGGTCGCGGTGTCGCCGTCGACGTCGATCTCCGGCTGCCCGGCGAAGTGCACCGTGGTGACACCGGGGCCGACGGCGTTCCGAAAGAACTCGACGATCGCTTCGCGGCCTTCGAAGGTCAGCGGTTTGCCGTACGACGGCGTTCCGTACCGCGCGTGCACGTCGGCGGTCAGGGTCCCGGCCATCTCGTCCCACAGCTTGAGGTCGAGGCAGCGGAGGTAGCGGGCTTTCAGGCGGCGGATCTCTTCAAGCGCGACCAGGTCCATGTCGACAGCGTCCTCCTCCCCTTGACCAAGCACAAGAACTTGTTCTACTTTTCTGATCTCGAACGACGGAGGTCACGATGGCGTCCCCGGCCTACGAGCTCACCCATCTCGAAGCACTCGAAGCCGAAGCCGTGCACATCTTCCGCGAGGTCGCGGCGACCTTCGAACGGCCCGTGCTGCTGTTCTCCGGCGGCAAGGACTCGATGGTGATGCTTCACGTCGCGGCCAAGGCGTTCTGGCCGTCACCGCCCCCGTTCCCGGTGATGCACGTCGACACTGGGCACAACTTCGACGAGGTCATCGAGTTCCGCGATCGCACGGTCGGCAGGTACGGGCTCCGGCTCGTCGTCTCCAGCGTCCAAGACGACATCGACGCGGGCCGGGTCGTCGAAGACCCGAAGGCCGGCCGCAACCGGCTCCAGACCGCCGCCCTCCTGCGGGGGATCCGCGAGCATTCCTTCGACGCGGTCTTCGGCGGCGCCCGGCGCGACGAGGAGAAGGCCCGCGCGAAGGAACGGGTGTTCAGCTTCCGCGACGAGTTCGGCCAGTGGGATCCGCGCAATCAGCGGCCGGAGCTGTGGGATCTGTACAACGGCAGGCATCGCAAGGGTGAGCACATCCGCGTCTTCCCGCTGTCGAACTGGACAGAGCTCGACATCTGGCAGTACATCGAGGCGGAGGACGTCGACCTGCCGTCGATCTACTACTCGCACCGGCGGCCGGTCGTCCAGCGGGACGGCATGCTGCTCGCGCACACCCGCTTCCTCACCTTGCACGAAGGCGAAAGTCCTTACGAGGCAACGGTTCGCTTCCGCACCGTCGGCGACGCGACCTGCACCGGTTGCGTCGAGTCGACGGCGTCGTCGCCGGGCGAGGTGGTCGCCGAAGTGGCGGTCAGCAGGCTCACCGAACGTGGCGCCACCCGCGCCGACGACCGGATCTCCGAGGCGGGTATGGAAGACCGGAAGAAGGAAGGTTACTTCTGATGGGCGCCTCACTGGTCCGTCTCGCGACGGCGGGCAGCGTCGACGACGGGAAGTCGACGCTGATCGGCCGCCTGCTGTTCGATTCGAAGACGGTGTTCACCGACCAGCTCGAAGCCATCGAACGCACCAGCCGCGACCGCGGCGAGGCGTACCCGAACCTCGCGCTGCTGACCGACGGCTTACGCGCCGAGCGCGAACAGGGCATCACGATCGACGTCGCCCATCGCTATTTCGCCACCCCACGGCGGAAGTTCATCATCGCCGACACGCCGGGACACGTGCAGTACACCCGCAACATGGTCACCGGCGCGTCCACGGCGGATCTCGCGCTGATCCTGATCGACGCCCGCAAGGGCGTGCTCGAACAGTCGCGGCGGCACGCGTTCCTGGCCAGCCTGCTGGGGATCCCGCATCTGGTGCTGTGCGTCAACAAGATGGACCTGGTCGGCTGGTCGCGGGAACGCTTCGAAGAGATCCGCGAGGAGTTCCGCCGGTTCGCCATGAAACTTCAGGTGCACGACCTCACCTTCGTGCCGATGTCGGCGTTGCACGGCGACAACGTCGTGCACCGGAGCACCGGTATGCCTTGGTACGAAGGGACTTCCCTGCTGCATCACCTCGAACAGGTGCACGTGGCCTCGGATCGCAACCTCATCGACGCGCGATTCCCCGTGCAGTACGTGATCCGGGAGCACAGCCGCGACTTCCGCGGCTACGCGGGCACCGTCGCGGGCGGGGTGTTCAAACCCGGTGACGAGGTCGCCGTCCTGCCTTCCGGCTTCACCACCACGGTGCGCGCGATCTGGGGCCCGGGCGGCACCACTGTCACCGAGGCCTTCGCTTCGCAGGCCGTCACGATCGAACTCGAAGACGACCTCGACCTCGGTCGCGGTGACCTGATCTGCCGCCCCGGCAACCGTCCCCACACGAGCCGGGACGTCGACGCGATGGTGTGCTGGTTCTCCGAACAAGGCGCCCTGACCCCGGGCTCGAACTACCTCGTGCGGCACACCACCCGGGAGACCAAGGCCGAGATCCGCGACCTGGACTACCGGCTCGACGTCACCACGCTGCACCGCGACGAGACGGCGAAGTCGTTGTCCCTCAACGAAATCGGCCGGATCCGGCTGCGTGCCCGGCAGCCGTTGCTCTTCGATTCCTACCGCCGCAACCGCTCCACCGGAGGTTTCCTGCTCGTCGACGAGCATTCCGGCGCGACGGTCGCGGCGGGCATGATCACCGGGCCGAGCGTGACCGCGTCCAACGTCGTCTGGCACACCGCCGCGGTCACCAGGGCGGAACGCGCGACACGCGGGCTCACCGTCTGGCTCACCGGGTTTTCCGCGTCCGGGAAATCGAGTGTGGCCGTGGAACTGGAACGGCGGCTGGTGGCGTCGGGCAGGCCCTCGTACCTGCTGGACGGCGACAACCTGCGGCACGGACTGAACGGGAACCTCGGCTTCAGCCCCGCCGATCGCGCCGAGAACGTCCGCCGCGTCGCCGAAGTCGCGAAGCTGTTCGCCGACGCCGGTGTGGTGTCGGTGGTCTCCTTGATCAGCCCGTACCGGGCCGACCGCGAACTCGCCCGCGCCACGCACGAGGCCGCCGGCCTGCCGTTCCTCGAGATCTTCGTCGACACGCCGCTGGAGGTCTGCGAAGACCGCGATCCCAAGGGAATGTACGCGAAGGCGAGGGCGGGCGAGATCAGCGGGTTCACCGGGGTGGACGCTCCCTACGAGCAGCCCGAGAGCCCGGATCTGGTGCTGCGCCCCGAAAACGGGGATCCTGCCGCGATGGCCGCGCTGATCCTCGCCGCCCTCGACTGACCTGAGCCTCAGCCCGCCGGCGTGACGAATCCGGTGTCGTAGGCCTTGATCACCGCTTGCGTCCGGTCCCGCGCGCCGAGTTTCGCGAGCACGTTCCCGACGTGCGTCTTGACCGTCTGCACGCCGAGGTACAGCTCGCCAGCGATCTCCACATTGGACAGTCCACCCGCCATCAACCGCAGCACCTCGCTTTCGCGTTCGGTGAGCCCGGCACCGGACAGACCGTCGAGTGGCCCCCGGTTCGCCTGCTGCGCGGCCAGCCGCCGGATCGCGGCCGGGAACAGCAGCGACTCTCCCGCCGCCACGGTGCGGATCGCCGCGACGATCTCCTCGGGCCGGGCCCGCTTCAACAGGAAGCCGCTCGCCCCGGCGAGCAAGGCGTCGTAGACGTAGTCGTCGTTTTCGAAGGTGGTCACCACGATCACCTTCGGCGGATTGGCAAGAGTGGCCATCAGATGGGTGGTCGCGTGGATCCCGTCGACCGAAGGCATCCGGACGTCCATCAGCACGACGTCGGGCCGGAACCGCGACACCAGGCCGGGCACCTCGGCACCGTCGGACGCTTCGCCGACGACCTCCAGGTCGGGCTCCGAGGCGACGATCGCCCGCAGCCCGGCCCGGATGAGCTGTTCGTCGTCGACCAGCAGCACCCCGATGCTCATCGCCGTTCCCCCCATGGCACCGCCACCTCGACCTTCCAGAATCCGTCCGCGCGGCCCGCGGTGATCGTGCCCCCGAGCACTTCCACCCGTTCCGTCATTCCCCTCAGCCCCCGGCCGCCCCCGTCCCGTGACGGCGGCGCGTCGCCGAGCGGATTGGACACCCGCACCCGCAACAGCTCCGCCCCGGCGTCGACGAGGACCGCCACCGGCACCTTACCGGCGTGCCGCAACGCGTTCGTCAGGCATTCCTGCAAGATCCGGTACGCCTCACGGGAGACGACCGGCGGCACCGCGGACGGATCACCGCGCATCTCCGCCGACACCTCGGCGCCGGCCAGCCGCGTGGCCTCGACCAGCGCGGGCAGCTCCGCCAGCCCGGATTGCGGCGCCCGCGACGACGCCTCGTCACGCAGCAGGCCGAGCACGTGGTCGAGATCGTCCAGCGCGGCGCGGGCCGAATCCTCGATCGCGGTGAGCGCCTGCTCGGTGAAGTCCGGATCGGACCTCAGGGTGCGCCGCGCCGCGCCGGCCTGGATGGTCACGACGCTCAGCGCGTGCCCGACCGAGTCGTGCAGTTCGCGCGCGAGCCGGTTGCGTTCGGCGAGCTGTTCGGTGCGCTTCTCCAGCTGGGCGATCCGCTCCGCGGCCGAGATCCCCAGCAGGCTCTTGGCGCAGCGGGTCAGCACCGCGCCCGCACCCCAGACGACATAGGCCAGCACGACGACGCCGAGCAGGCACGCCACCGGGATCCACGCGCTCGCCCAACCTTTCGGCACCTCGATCGCGCTCGCGTCGGTCAGGGCGATCTTGCCGCTGAACGGGGCCGCGATCGTGAAGCCGAACGCGACCGGGACGAACAGGCTCACCAGGCTGATGACGCAACCGGTGCTCACGTGCAGCAGGAACATCGCGGTCGAACGCAGGCGGACGGGCCAGCTCCCCGCGGGCCCGAACACGACTCCCGGCACGGGATCGTCCAGCAGTTCCCGCACGGCCGCGCCTTCCAGCACGCGGACGGCGGGGATGAACGACGACGCGATCATCACCACGACGACGGTGATCAGCCCGATCACCGTCCCGCGTTCCAACGTCACGACGAGGGGCAGCAGCGACGGCACCATGATGGCGGCGAAGAGCACGTACGGCACGCTCAGCGCGCCACCGAGGATGAAGTAGACCCACCTGCGGTAGGTCGCCCGATCCAGGAGCGGGCCGAAAAGTCGCATGGGGTCTTTCTAGCGTGTGCCGGTTTGGCGCGGATCCCTCATCAGTATCTCCGCGATCTCCCTCGCGAGGGTGACCCGGTGCGCGTCCCCGTCGATGCCGGTATGCGCGACGGCGCCTTCGAGCAGGAGGAAGAGCTGCTCCGCGAGCCGCTCGGGATCGGCGGCGCCCGGCGCGTCCTCGCGGAGGAGTTCGGCGAACTTCGCGCGCACCGCCGCCTTGTGCCGCCGGATCACGTCGAGGCCGGGATGCCCGGCGGGCAGTTCGGCGGCCGCGTTGAGGAACGCGCACCCCCGGTCACTTCCGAGCTTGGGATGATCGACGTAGGCGTCGAAGACCGTCAGCGCCCTGGGCACTTCGGCCTCCGCCAGCCGCTCTTCGAGGTACGCCCACCAGATGTCATGACGGCTTCGCAGGTACGCGACCGTCAGCTCCGTCTTCGACCCGAAGGACGCGTACAGCGTCTTCTTCGTGACGCCCGCGGCCTCGGCGATGGCCGCGACGCCCACGGCGTTCAGGCCCTCCTGGTAGAAGAGCTCGCTCGCGGCGCTCAGAACACGCTCGCCCGCCGGTGTCAGCATGCCCCCGACTATACCGATCGGTTGACCCGAGCGCGAAATGCGGGAACACTCCAGAGGTATACCGCTCGGTATACCTCTGGAGGAGAGCTGATGGTTTATTCGTACAAACGCGAGCTGACGTTCACCGCGGCCGGGTTGTCGCTGATCGCGGTCTCCTACGGACTCGCGAGGTACGCGTACGGCCTCTTCGCCCCGATGCTCCGCACGGAGTTCGGCCTCGACGGCGGCACGCTCGGCGCCATCGCGGCGGGAAGCTACGTCGCGTACTGCCTCGCGGTCATCGCTTCGACCGCCGTGACGACCCGTTGGGGCGCGCGGACGGGTGCGCTCGCCGCCGGGGCGACGGCCACCGCCGGAACGTCCATGATCGCGGCCGCGCCGAACGCGGTCGTCCTCACAGTCGGCGTCGTCCTCGCCGGAGCCAGTACCGGCCTCGCTTCCCCCTCACTCGCCGACGCGGTCTCCCACGTCGTCCGCGTGACCCGCCGGGACCGTGCCCAGTCCGTGGTGAACGCCGGGACCGGACTCGGCGTGCTCGTCTCGGGCCCGGTCTCCCTGCTCGCGGTCGGCGACTGGCGAATGGCTTGGTGGGCCTTCGCCGCGGCCTCGGCCTTGGTGACCTTGTGGATCGCCCGTGTCGTGCCGCCGGTGAAGGACGACCGCGCGCGGGGACTGCCTTCGCCGCTGTTCCCGCCCGCCACCGGACGGCTGCTGCCCGCCGCCGCGACCCTCGGCCTGGCCAGCGCGGCGATCTGGACGTTCGGCCGGGACATCGCCGTGAGCGTCGGCGGACTCGACGAGACCGCCTCGACGGTGGTGTGGATCGTGCTCGGCGCGGTCGGCCTGGCGGGCGCGTTCACCGCCGAACTGACCTCCCGGGCGGGACTGCGCCGCGCCTGGTCGGTGGGAATGCTCCTGTTCGCCGCCGCCACTGCCCTCTTCGCCCTCGCCACCCGCTCTCTTCCGGCGCTCGTCATCGCGGCGGCGCTCTTCGGGGCCGTCTACATCGGACTGACCGGGGTGCTGATCCTCTGGGGTACCAGGGCTTACCCGACGGCGCCCGCGTTCGGTGTCGGCGTGGCGTTCCTGATGCTGGCCCTCGGACAGGCCACCGGAGCACCGATCATCGGTCTTCTGGGTGATCTCCTCGATCTTCGTGCCGGTTTCCTCGCGGCGGCGGTGATCGCCGTCCTCGGCGTCCTGTTCGCACCCAAGGAGGCGACCACTACCTACAACTTCGGGGTCCGCTCCCTCTCAGGGGTGAGTACCGTCCCGCCGCAGCGGGAATCCCGCGCGGGCCGCGCGTGATGTCCTCTTCGGCATGAACCTGCTGCTCGGCCTGCTCACCCTGCCCGTCTACGCGCTCATGCTGTGGCCGCTCGTGGTCGGCGCCCGCCGCGTGCTGGGGGTGCGGATCGGCCTGATCCGCGCGGGCTGCGCCGCCGGCTTCGGCTGGCTCGTCGCGGGCGGCATCCTCGCCGCGTTCCCGCAGGCGATGTACGCGGGAAACGCCTTCGCCGGACTGGTCATCCCGGTGGCGGGCAGCGCCTTCCTGGCCACGCTGATCTTCCTGTTCGTCGCGGAACTCGCGCTTCCCGCCGGTTCGGGGCTCGGGCTGATCGGCAGGATCCGGTCGATGCGCCGCCGCGCGGCCCGGACCCGGCGCTACTCGCAGATCACCCGGATCGCGATCAAACACGGCCTCGGCCGCTACCTCACCGGCCGCCGCGAACCCGGCCTCGCCGAGGTCCGGCACGCCAAACTGGCGCGCTCGCTGCGGCGCGCGCTGGAGGAGGGCGGCGTGACGTTCGTGAAACTCGGCCAGCTGCTCTCGACCCGGTCCGATCTGCTCCCGCCGGTTTTCGTCGACGAACTCAGCAAACTCCAGGACCAGGTCGCCTTCGCCGACGCCGACGAGGTCGCGACGGTGCTGCGGGAGGAACTGGGCGGCGACCCGGCCGAGATCTTCGCCGAATTCGACCCGGAACCGATCGCGGCCGCGTCGATCGCGCAGGTCTACCGGGCGAAGCTGCGCGGCGGGCAGGACGTGGTCGTCAAGGTGCAGCGGCCCGGCGTGCAGGCCTTGGTCGAGCGGGACCTCGACATCGTCCGCCGGGTGGCGGCCGCACTGGACGTACGCGCGGGGTGGGCACGCTCGCTCGGCGTCGTCGACCTCGCCGAAGGATTCGCCGACGCGCTGGTCGAGGAACTCGATTTCCGCACCGAGGCCAGGAACATCGAAGCGGTCACCGCCGCCTCCCCCGGTACCGAGGTCGCCCTTCCGACCGTCCACAAAGAACTGTCCACCGAACGTGTTTTGGTGATGCGACGCCTCGACGGCAAACCGCTCGCCGCCGCCAAGGAGCAGGTGCCGGTCGCGGAGCGGGCGAAACTCGCGCGGTCGATGCTGCGGTGCGTGCTCGGCCAGGTGATGGGCAGCGGCGTCTTCCACGCCGACCCGCATCCCGGCAACGTCCTGCTGCTCGCCGACGGCAGGCTCGGGCTGCTCGACTTCGGCTCCGTCGGCAGGCTCGACTCGGGTCTGCGCGGCGGGCTGCAGAACCTGATCCTCGCGCTGGACCGCGGCGACCCGGCCGCGTTGCGCGACGGCCTGCTGGAGATCGTCGACCGGCCGGACGAGATCGAGGAGCGGCGGCTGGAACGGGCGCTGGGTGCCTTGGTGGCCAAGCATTTCAACCACGGCCAGGCCCCGGATCTCGACATGTTCACCGACCTGTTCCGGGTGATCGCCGACTTCAAGCTCAGCGTGCCCCCGCCGATCGCCGCGGTGTTCCGCGCCCTGGCCACCTTGGAGGGGACACTGGCCGCGCTGGCGCCGGGATTCAACATCGTCGTCGAATCCCGCGCCTACGCCGCCGAGCAGGTCGGTGCCGGCCTGCGCCCGGAATCGCTGCGGTCCACGGCCACCAACGAACTGATGGCGCTCCTGCCGGTGCTGCGACGGCTGCCCCGCCGCGTCGACCGGATCGGCGACGCGCTGGAGCAGGGCAGGCTTTCGGTCAACGTCCGGCTGTTCTCCGACGAACGCGACCGCGACGTGGTCACCGGGCTGGTGCACGAGATCCTGCTGGCGTTCGTCGGCGTGGCCACCGGGCTGATGGCCGTGCTGCTGCTGGGCAGCGCGACCGGCCCGGAGGTGCTGGCCGGGGTCACGCTGCACCAGATGTTCGGCTACAACCTGCTGGTGGTCAGCGCATTGGTGGGATTGCGGCTGCTCTTCGTCGTTTTCCGGCGGAGCGGACAACGAGCACGATCGCCCCGATGACCCCGACGGCCACGAGCCCGGCCCCACCGAACGCGAGGTTGCGCGAAGTGCGGAACCCGGTGTCGGACACCGGATCGCCGGGCAATCCGGCCTCGACGAACGCGGTGGTCTGCGGGAAGGGATCGGCGGCGAGGACACTCCCCAGCCCGACGACGACTCCGACGACTTTCGACAGCGGCACGGCGCCGTCACCCGGCATGCCGACGTAGAGCCGTGAGTCCCGGGAGTTGTTCCGCTGGTCGCCCACGACGAACACGGCGCCCGGCGGCACCTGGACGCTGAACGGCCGGTACTCCTTGCGGCCGTACCCGTTGTCGTCCTCGGTGTAGGGCTCCTTGACGGGCTTCCCGTTGACGGTGATCAGGTTGTCCTGCGTGCAACAGACGACCCGATCACCGCCGACACCGATCACCCGCTTGACGATCCGGCCGTCGGCGGGGCTCGAATCCGGGAACGCGGAAACCTCCATGAGGACCACCGCGCCGCGAGGGATCTCGGGCAGGGAGGTCCAGCGGTACAGCACGACCGCTCCCGGCTGGATCGTGGGCGCCATCCCGCCGCCGGGAACGCTCGCCATCCGGTAGCTCAGCAGGGTCCAGAACCCGTATCCGCCGGCGCCCACGCCGACGACCGCCAGCAGGATCATCACGAGCAGGAGCGGGGAGAATCTTCGCTTCGGCCCGGGTCTGTCGGCGGGCGGCGCGGGAAAGTCCGTTTCGGTCACAGCGCAGAGTAGCGCCACTCAACCTCGGGGCGCGTACATGATGACCCCGACCCCGGCCAGGCAGATCAACGCGCCGATCACGTCGTAGCGGTCCGGGCGGTAGCCGTCGGCGACCATGCCCCACGCCAGCGAACCCGCGACGAACACTCCGCCGTACGCGGCGAGGATGCGGCCGAAGTTCGCGTCGGGCTGCAAGGTCGCGACGAAGCCGTAGAGGCCGAGCGCGATGACGCCGGCGCCGATCCAGAGGTAGCCGCGGTGCTCCCGGACGCCTTGCCAGATCAGCCAGGCACCGCCGATCTCCAGCAGGGCGGCGAGCGCGAAGAGCGCGATGGACCGGAAGATCATCCCGGCAGCTTATTGCGGCGTGGTCGTGTGCTTGACCGGACGACACGCGTGATCCAGCGGACGACACGCGTGTCTGGATGGACGACACGCGCCCGGCCGGGGTTTCACCGCGAGTCGTCCGCCCAATCACGCGTGTCGTCCGTCGGATCACGCGCGTCGTCCATCCAGACACGCGAACCGGCGCTATCCGCATCAGCGGCGCGGTATAGGCCGTTATACGCTCGGCGCCCTCTACCCGCCCCCGAATGCAATGAACGGTCCTTTCCTTGCAAATTTCGCAAGGAAAGGACCGTTCCTAGCACTCGAAAGGAGCGAAGCGAGCCTCAGACGGTGAAGCCGAGCGCCCGCAGCTGTTCGCGGCCGTCGTCGGTGATCTTCTCCGGACCCCACGGCGGCATCCAGACCCAGTTGATCCGGAAGTCCTTGACCAGTCCCGTTCCCCCGCCGACGAGCGCGGCACCGGTCTGGTCCTCGATGACGTCGGTCAGCGGGCAGGCCGCCGACGTCAGGGTCATGTCGATGGTGGCGGTGTTGTCCGCCTCGACGCGGATGTCGTAGACCAGCCCGAGGTCGACGACGTTGATGCCGAGCTCCGGGTCGACGACGTCGCGCATCGCCTCTTCGACGTCCTCGACCTTCGCCACGTCGGCGCTGTCCGGGGCGGCGGCGGTCTCGGCGTCGAGGTCGGCGGCCGTGCGGCCCTCGCGGGTTTCGGTCTGCTGTTCGGTCATGCCGTCTCAACTCCGTTGGTCGTGCGGGCGACGGCGTCCTTGAACGCCATCCATCCGAGCAGGGCGCATTTCACGCGGGCCGGGTACTTGGCCACGCCGGCGAAGGCGATGCCGTCCTCCAGCACGTCCTCGTCCGGCTCGATCTGTCCCTTGCCCTGCATCAGCTCGACGAAGGCGTCCATGGTGGTGAACGCCTCCTCCACGGTGTGCCCGACGACGAGATCCGTCAAGACCGACGTGGACGCCTGGCTGATCGAGCAGCCCTGTCCCTCGTAGGAGACGTCGGCGACCTTCCCGTCGTCGACCTTCACCCGCAACGTCACCTCGTCGCCACAGGTCGGGTTGACCTGGAACGACTCGGCGTCGAACGGCTCGCGCAGGCCGCGGCCGTGCGGGTTCTTGTAGTGGTCCAGGATGATCTCCTGGTACATGCTCTCCAGGTTCATCACGCCACCCCGAAGAACTTCTGCGCCTCACGCACACCGTTCACCAAAGCGTCCACTTCGGACAGGGTGTTGTAGACGTAGAACGACGCGCGCACGGTCGCGGGCACCGAGCAGGCCCGGTGCAGCGGCCACGCGCAGTGATGCCCGACGCGGACGGCGACACCGAGGCTGTCCAGCACCTGACCCGAGTCGTGCGGGTGGACGCCGTCGATGACGAACGAGACGAGCCCGCCGCGGTCGACCATGTCGGTGGGGCCGACGATCCGCACGCCCGGGATCTCGCCGAGTCCGGCCAGTGCCGCCTCGGTGAGCATGTGCTCGTGCGCGGCGACGCGGTCCATGCCGATCGCCGACAGGTAGTCGGCGGCCGCACCGAGGCCGACGGCCTGCGACGTCATCGGGGTGCCCGCCTCGAACCGCTGCGGCGGCGCGGCGAAGGTGGTCTGCTCCATGCGGACCAGCTCGATCATCGAGCCACCGGTCAGGAACGGCGGCATCGCTTCGAGCAGCTCGCGGCGGCCGTAGAGGACACCGATGCCGTACGGGCCGACCATCTTGTGCCCGGCGAAAGCGGCGAAGTCGACGTCCAGCGCGTGCAGGTCCACGGGGAAGTGCGGCACCGACTGGCAGGCGTCCAGCACGACCAGCGCGCCGACCTTGCGGGCCTTCTTCACCAGGAACTCGACCGGGTTGATCGTGCCGAGCACGTTGGACTGGTGCGTGAACGCCAGCACCTTGGTCCGCTCGGTGATCAGCTCGTCCACATTGGACAGATCGAGCCTGCCGTCCGCGGTGACGGAGAACCACTTCAGCGTCGCGCCGGTACGCTGGCTGAGCTGCTGCCACGGAACCAGGTTCGCGTGGTGCTCCATCTCGGTGATGACGATCTCGTCGCCGGGACCGAGCTTGAACCGCTCGGCCTCGGGACCGGCCGTGGCGGCGTTGCTCATCGCGTAGGCGACGAGGTTGATGCCCTCGGTGGCGTTCTTGGTGAACACCAGCTCGTGCGGGGAGGCGCCGACGAACTCCGCGATCCGCACGCGGGCGGACTCGTAGGCGTCGGTCGCCTCCTCGGCGAGCTGGTGCGCGCCGCGGTGCACCGCGGCGTTCGAGGTCTCCAGGAACCGGCGCTCGGCTTCGAGCACCTGCGCCGGCTTCTGGGACGTCGCACCGGAATCCAGATACACCAAGGGTTTCCCGTCCCGGACCGTGCGGGTCAGGATCGGGAAGTCGGCCCTGATGGCCGCTACGTCCAGCGGAACAGAGTTAGCCGTGGTGGTGGTCATCGGGCCAACTCCTCTCGGTGTAGTCGTGAAGTTCAGTGATCAGACGGCGGCGGTCTCGGCGGAGCCGGTGTACTTGACGTACCCGTTCTCCTCGAGCTCGTCCGCGAGTTCACGGCCACCGGACTCGACGATCTTGCCGCCGGCGAAGACGTGCACGAAGTCGGGCGTGATGTGCCGCAGGATCCGCGTGTAGTGCGTGATCAGCATGACGCCGGCGTCGTTGTTGGCCTTGAACTCGTTGACGCCCTCGGACACGACGCGCAGCGCGTCGACGTCGAGGCCGGAGTCGGTCTCGTCGAGGATGGCGATCTTCGGCTTGAGCAGCGCCAGCTGCAGGATCTCGTGGCGCTTCTTCTCGCCGCCGGAGAAGCCCTCGTTCACCGAACGCTCGGCGAACTCGGCCGAGATCTCCAGCTTGCCCATCTCCTCCTTGACCTCCTTGACCCAGTGGCGCAGCTTGGGGGCCTCGCCACGGACCGCGGTGGCCGCGGTGCGGAGGAAGTTGGACATGGACACGCCCGGCACCTCGACCGGGTACTGCATCGCGAGGAACAGGCCCGCGCGGGCGCGCTCGTCGACGCTCATCTCCAGCACGTCCTCACCGTCGAGCAGGACCTGCCCGGAGGTGACTTCGTACTTGGGGTGACCGGCGATGGCGTAGGACAGCGTGGACTTGCCCGAACCGTTGGGGCCCATGATCGCGTGGGTCTCGCCCGACTTGATGGTCAGGTTGACGCCCTTGAGGATCTCCTTGGGGCCCTCCTCGGTCGTGACCGAGGCGTGCAGATCCTTGATTTCCAGCGTAGGCATTTCTTTCCTAAAAGTCTCTTGTGGACGGACGCGCGCTCAGGCGCCGACAGCTTCGAGTTCGGCTTCGATCGCGGCCTCGAGACGCTCGCGCACCTCGGGAACGCCGATCTTGACCAGGATCTCGTGGAAGAACCCGCGTACGACCAGGCGGCGCGCGGCGTCTTCGCCGATTCCGCGCGACTGGAGGTAGAACAACTGCTCGTCGTCGAACCTTCCCGTCGCGCTCGCGTGGCCCGCGCCTTCGATCTCGCCGGTCTCGATCTCCAGGTTCGGGATCGAGTCGGCCCGCGCGCCCGGCGTGAGCACCAGGTTGCGGTTGAGCTCGTAGGTGTCGGTGGCCTCGGCGGCCGCCCGGATCAGCACGTCGCCGACCCACACGGTGTGCGCGTCGTCGCCCTGCAGCGCGCCCTTGTACATCACGCGCGACTTGCAGTTCGGCACCGCGTGGT
Organism: Amycolatopsis sp. WAC 04197; assembly: GCF_003947475.1. Lineage (NCBI taxonomy): Bacteria > Bacillati > Actinomycetota > Actinomycetes > Pseudonocardiales > Pseudonocardiaceae > Amycolatopsis > Amycolatopsis sp. WAC 04197. Next base: position 118,414 of record NZ_QHJK01000009.1, read on the forward strand.
CGACGAAGAGCCGGTGCTCCTGGTGCTGGCCCGAGTCCGCGAAGTACAGGCCGAGCATCTCGACGTCGCCGCCCTTGTCGGCGAAGGTCGCCGTCGGCGAGACGCGGACCAGGTCACCGCCCAGGGTGATGACGATGTGCTTGAGGCTGGCGTCGCGCCCGAGCTTCAGGTGCTGCTCGGAGACGTGCACCGCGTCGTCGGCCCAGTCCTGGACGCTGACCACGGTGACGTTCGCCGAATCGCCGATGACGAACTCGACGTTGTCGGCGTACGTGCCGGAGCCGACGTGGTCGAGGACGATGACGGCCTCGGAGAACTGCTCGGCGCGCACCTGCACGTGCCCGTAGGCGACCTTGCCCTCGCCGGGGCCGGTGATCTTCACCGTCGACGGCTTCGACGTCTTCGTCTCCTTGGGCACCGTGATGACGGTGGCCTCGGTGAACGAGGAGTACGCCTGCGCGGCGATCCGGTCGCTCGGGACACCCGCGGCGCCGAGGCGCTCGTCGTCCCGGCCGACCGTCTCGATCTTCAGTTCGGGGGCGGCGTCGGCGTCCACGGTGGCCGAACCCGAGGCGGCGGCGGACCCGTCGTGCAGGCCGCGCAGCCGCTTCATCGGCGTGAAGCGCCAGTTCTCCTCACGACCGCCGGGGACCTCGAAGGCCTCGACGTCGTAGGAGGTGAATCGCTCCGCGCGGGACGTGGCCGGGATGACCACGCCCTCGCGCATCGCTTCGGAAACGTTGTTCTCGGTAACCGACATGACTAGCCGACGGACCCTTCCATCTGAAGCTCGATCAGGCGGTTCAGCTCGAGCGCGTACTCCATCGGCAGCTCACGCGCGATGGGCTCGACGAACCCGCGCACGATCATCGCCATGGCCTCGGCCTCGTCGAGACCGCGCGACATGAGGTAGAACATCTGGTCTTCGCTGACCTTCGAGACGGTCGCCTCGTGGCCCATGGAGACCTCGTCGTTGCGGATGTCGACGTACGGGTACGTGTCCGACCGCGAGATCGTGTCGACCAGCAGCGCGTCACAGACGACGCTGGACCGCGAGTGGTGCGCCCGCTTGGCGACCTTCACCAGGCCGCGGTACGAGGTGCGGCCACCGCCGCGCGCCACCGACTTCGACACGATGGTCGAGGAGGTGTGCGGCGCCAGGTGCTCCATCTTCGCGCCGGCGTCCTGGTGCTGGCCCTCGCCCGCGAACGCGACCGAGAGGACCTCGCCCTTGGCGTGCTCGCCCATGAGGAACACGGACGGGTACTTCATCGTGACCTTGGAGCCGATGTTGCCGTCGATCCACTCCATGGTCGCGCCCTCTTCGCACTTGGCGCGCTTGGTGACCAGGTTGTAGACGTTGTTCGACCAGTTCTGGATGGTCGTGTAGCGGCAGCGGGCGCCCTTCTTCACGATGATCTCCACGACCGCCGAGTGCAGCGAGTCGGACTGGTAGATCGGCGCGGTGCAACCCTCGACGTAGTGCACGTAGGCGTCTTCGTCGACGATGATCAGGGTCCGCTCGAACTGACCCATGTTCTCGGTGTTGATCCGGAAGTAGGCCTGCAGCGGGATGTCCACCTTGACGCCCTTGGGCACGTAGATGAACGAACCGCCGGACCACACCGCGGTGTTCAGCGCGGAGAACTTGTTGTCCCCGGCCGGGATCACGGAGCCGAAGTACTCCTTGAAGATCTCCGGGTGCTCCTTGAGCGCGGTGTCGGTGTCCAGGAACAGGACGCCCTGGGCCTCCAGGTCCTCGCGGATCTGGTGGTAGACGACCTCGGACTCGTACTGCGCGGCGACACCGGCGACGAGGCGCTGCTTCTCCGCCTCGGGGATGCCCAGCTTGTCGTACGTGTTCTTGATGTCCTCGGGCAGGTCTTCCCAGGAGGTGGCCTGCTTCTCCGTGGACCGCACGAAGTACTTGATGTTGTCGAAGTCGATCCCGGAGAGGTCCGCACCCCAGTTGGGCATCGGCTTCAAGTCGAAGAGCTTGAGCGCCTTCAGTCGCGCTTCGCGCATCCACTCCGGCTCGGACTTCTTCGAGGAGATGTCGGTGACGACGTCCTCGTTCAGTCCGCGACGGGCGCTGGCGCCCGCCTCGTCGGAGTCCGCCCAGCCGAACGCGTACTTGCCAAGGGACTCGATGGTCTCTTCCTGGCTCATGGGCGCGGTGGTGGGAGTGCGCTGCTCGGCAGCGGCAGTCATGCGGGTTTCCCTCCATTCGGGATCCGTGCTGTGCGCCCTGGGGAGGGCGCCGTGCTTCCCGGCCCGGGTGTGGCCGGGTGACCCGTCGAGACGACGGGTACGTGTGTGGTGCACGCGTTGTCACCGCGTGCGATGGTCGCCAGCCGCTGGACGTGAGTACCCAGCAGTTCCGCGAAAGCCTCGGTTTCGGCTTCACACAACTGAGGGAACTCGGCGGCGACGTGGGCGACCGGGCAATGGTGCTGGCAGAGCTGTTCGCCGACACCGACCTGACGGGTCGACGCAGCGTAGCCCTCCCTGGTCAGCGCCGCAGCGAGAGCCTCGGCACGGGCGGCCGGGTCCGTGTGCTTGGTGATCGCGTCCTGGTGCGGACCGACCAGCGAAGCGACCCGAGCCTCCGCGAAGGCCTTCACGGCGTCTTCGCCGGCGTGTTCGGCGAGGAAGCGGATGGCCGAGGACGCGAGATCGTCGTAGGCGTGCCCGAACCGGGCGCGGCCGGCTTCGGTGAGGAGGAAGTTCTTGGCGGGACGGCCTCGTCCGCGGGGGCCCCGGCGGGGCGCGTCCCGGGTTTCGGCCTCGCCGTCGGCGAGCAGCGCGTCGAGATGACGGCGGACGGCGGCGGCGCTGATACCCAGCTGCTCGGCCACCACGACGGCGGTCATCGGACCCTGTTCCAGCAGCAAACGGGCCACTTCGTGCCTGGTCCTGCCCTCGGGGCCGACCTGCACGGGGACAGGCTGGACCTCGGCGCGGGGCATGTCGCCACCGGCCTCGTCCTGCGTCCCCGTCTTTTTCACAACACAAGTGTGACGTATTTCCGGGGAGACGGCAAAGAGGGGTGCCTCACGGAGTGGCGTGGGTCACGTCGGCGCGGCTGAGCACAGGGGTAACCACGTACCCGCCCGGTCTGTTCCCGGGATCGCTACCCTTCGTGCGTGGTAGTGGGCGATCACCCGGCACAGCGGGACAAGGACGAAGACCGGGCGGCGGGGTCGGTGGCGACGCTCGTGCCCGGGCGCCCGCACGATCCGGAACCGCTGGACGACAAGGAACTGCGCGGGCTGAACGTGGTCCGCCGGTTCGGCGCGGTCGGCTCCCTGTTCCTCGCCCTCGGCTCGCTCGGCGCGGGTGCCGCCCCGGTGATCAACCCGGTGCAGGAGATCCCGGTCCTGCGGCTGTTCACCCGGATCCCGATGGTCTCGCTCGCGATGGGCCTGGCGGGCATGGCGATCATCGTGCTCAGCTGGCTGCTGCTCGGCCGGTTCGCCCAGCCCGCGCGCCGCCGCCTCGCCACCCAGGGCCAGCTCGCCCGCACCATCGCGCTCTGGTGCGCGCCGCTGCTGTTCATCCCGCCGCTGTTCTCCCGCGACGTCTACAGCTATCTCGCGCAGAGCGAGATCGTCGCGCGCGGGATGGACCCGTACTCCCTCGGCCCGGCCGAAGCGCTCGGCGTCTCCGACCCGCTGACTTCGGGCGTCTCCAACATGTGGCGCGAGACCCCGGCGCCCTACGGCCCGCTGCTGCTGCGTCTCGGCGGCTGGCTCGCGCCGCTCAGCAGCGGCAACATCGTCACCGGCGTGCTGCTGCAGCGCGGGCTCGCGCTGATCGGCGTCATCCTGATCATCTGGGCGCTGCCCCGGCTGGCCCGCCGGTTCGGCGTGCAGCCCGCCACCGCGCTGTGGCTCGGCGCGGCGAACCCGCTGCTGATCTTCCACTTCGTCGCCGGCGCCCACAACGACGCGCTCGCCATCGGGCTCATGGTGGCCGGGCTGGAGGTCGGCCTCCAGCGGATGCCGGTGCGGTTCAAGAACGACGAACCGCCACCGCTGGCCAAGGGCGAACTGCTGTACATCGGGCTCGGGGTGGTGCTCATCACCCTCGGCGTCGCGGTGAAGATCAACGCGATCCTGGCGCTGCCGTTCTTCACGGTGATGGTCGCCAGACGCTGGCACGGCCGGATCAAGGACCTCATCACCGCCGCGGTACCGATGGCGTTGCTGTTCGGGGTGACCCTGGTGGCGGTCTGTTACGGCACCGGCCTCGGCTTCGGCTGGGTCGGCGCGCTCGGGACGCCGGGGCTGGTCCGCTCGTGGATCTCGCCGACGTCGGAACTCGCCGCGCTCGGCGGTGTCCTCGGCATCGCGCTCGGCCTCGGCAACCACACCAACGCGATGGTGCCGATCCTGGGCTCGCTCGGCTATCTCGTCGCGGGCGCGGTGACGGTCAAGTTCCTCTGGGACAGTTTCAAATGGCGCTACCGCCCGATCATCGGGCTCGGTGTCTCCCTCGGCGCGGTGATGGTGCTGCACGTCGCGCTGCAGCCCTGGTATCTGCTGTGGGCGATCATCCCGCTCGCCGCGGCGGCGGGGACCTCGCGGTTCCGCATCGCCGCGACGATCGTCACCGCCGTCCTGCCGTTCCTCCTGCCGACGACGGGGAGCACCTTCGAGGGCCGCGGTTTCGTGCTGCCATTCGCGTGGGCGGCCGCCGGGGTCGTCACGCTTCTGGGGCTGTTCATCGTCCACCGCCTCTCACCACTGCTGCTGTCCAGACCGTCCCCGGAGCATTCGGTCCCGGCGTGAGGCCGTATCGTGACCTGTCGTGAACGCCCCCGCCGTCGAGATCACCGGGCTGGTGAAGCGCTACGGATCCACCACCGCCGTCGATGGACTCGACCTGCGGATGGAACGTGGCACCCTGCTCGCTCTGCTCGGCCCGAACGGGGCCGGCAAGACCACCACCGTCGAGATCTGCGAAGGCTTCCTGCGGCCTGACGACGGCGAAGTCCGCGTGCTGGGCCTGAACCCGGCGCGCGACGGCGCGGCGCTGCGACCCCGGATCGGCGTGATGCCCCAGGGCGGTGGCGCGTATCCCGGCGTCCGCGCCGACGAGATGCTCGGCCTGGTCGCCGCGTGCGCGGCGAATCCGCTCGACCCGGCGTGGCTGCTGGACGTCCTCGGTCTTTCGGGCGCGAGGAAGACGCCGTTCAAACGGCTTTCCGGCGGGCAGCAGCAACGGCTCTCCCTCGCCTGCGCGCTCGTAGGGCGGCCGGAGTTGCTCTTCCTCGACGAGCCGACGGCGGGGATGGACCCGCAGGCCCGCCGCCTGGTCTGGGATCTGCTCGAAGCGCTGCGCGCCGACGGGGTCAGCGTGCTGCTCACCACGCATCTGATGGAGGAGGCCGAAACGCTGGCCGACACCGTGGTGATCGTGGACCACGGCAAGGTCGTCGTCGAAGGTTCCCCGCAGTCGCTGACCGTCGAAGCCGGCGAGACGGCGCAGTTGCGGTTCAAGGCCCGCACGCGGCTCGACACCGCGCTGCTGACCGCGGCGCTGCCCGAAGGGCACCTCGTCCACGAGTCGGCGCCGGGCACGTATCTCGTCGAGGGCGCGATCGATCCGCAGGTCGTGTCGACGGTGACGGCGTGGTGCGCGCAGCAGGGGGTCATGCCGGAGGAACTGCAGGTCGGCAGGCGCACGCTGGAAGAGGTCTTCCTGGAGCTGACCGGACGGGAACTGCGCGCATGACCACGACGCCCACCCCGCGGTTCGCCGCCGGCACGTTCACTCCCGCTCCCGGTCGCGGTTCGCTCGGCAAGATGCTCCGCACGCACGCGAAGGTCGAGGCGAGCCTGACGCTGCGCCACGGCGAGCAGATCCTGCTGACCCTGCTCATCCCGCTCGCGCTGCTGATCGGCCTGTCGCTGCTGGACATCCTGCCGTCGTCACAACTCGGCGATTCATCCAAAGTGGACTGGATCACGCCGAGGATCCTCGCGCTGGCGGTGATGTCGTCCGCGTTCACCGGACAGGCCATCGCGCTGGGCTTCGACCGTCGTTACGGCGTCCTCAAGCGGCTTTCCGCGACCGCGCTGCCCCGCTGGCTGCTCGTCGCGGGCCGGGTCGCCGCCGCGCTCGTGGTGGTCGCGCTGCAGGCGGTGATCCTCGGTGTCGTCGCCGCGCTGCTGGGCTGGTCGCCGTCGCTCGGCGGGATCCTCGGCGCGATCCCGTTCCTGATCGTCGGCACGCTCGCGTTCGGCGCGCTCGGCCTGCTGCTCGGCGGGGCGCTGCGCGCGGAAGCCGTGCTGGCGCTGGCGAACATCGTCTGGTTCGTGCTGCTGCTCGCGGGCGGCATCCTGCTGGCGCCGTCGACGATGCCGTCCGGCGTGGCGTGGATCGTCGAACTGCTGCCTTCGGGCGCGCTCGCCGAAGGGCTGCGGTCGGTGCTGCTGGACGGTTCGTTCGGCTGGGGCCCGTTCGCGGTGCTCGTCGGCTGGGGTGTCGTCGCGGGCGCGGTGGCGAGCAAGACGACTCGCCTGACCTGAGGCGGCCGACACAGCCGGTGCGGCCGGTGGAAGGCTCTCAGGAAGAGCGTTCTAGCATCGGACGGTGCCGTTCCAGAGCCTTGTAGCGCGTCTGCCGTATCCCTCGTTCGCGGTCCAGCGAGCGGTCGCGATAGCGGCGGTGATCGCCCAGGCCGGAATCGGCGTCACCGGATCGGTCGTCCGGGTCACGGGTTCGGGTCTCGGCTGCCCGACCTGGCCGCAATGCGTCGAAGGCAGCATCGTGCCGGTCGCGCACCCCGAATTCGACGCGCTCACCCAGTGGATCGAATTCAGCAACCGGATGCTGACCGGGGTGGTCATCCTGGTCGCCGCGCTGTGCGTGATCACCGCGTGGCGTGTGCAGATCGAGCACCCGAGCCGCCGCCGTCTGGTGAAGCTGGCCTGGACGATGCCCGCCGGCGTGATGCTGCAGGCCGTCGTCGGCGGGATCACCGTGCTCGCGAAACTCGAATGGTGGACCGTCGCGCTCCACTTCCTCGCCTCCACTCCCCTGGTCTGGCTCGCGGTGCTGCTGCTGCGGGCGTTCAAGGAGGGTGACGAGCCCGCGCGCTGGCTGATCCCGGACGCGGGCCGCAAGACGTTGATCGTGCTCGCCGCGGCCATGTGGGCCGTGCTCGTCGCGGGCACCGTGGTGACCGGCGCGGGCCCGCACGGCGGCGACCCCGGCACCCATCGCCTCCAGGCCCCGATCGAGACGCTCACCCAGGTCCACGGCGGACTGCTGGTGGTCTACCTGATCGTGCTGGCCGTCTTCGGGCTCCAGCTGATGCGGGGCGAGACGCCGAAGCCGGTGTGGCGGCGCTACACGATCGTTTGGGTCGTCGCGCTTTCCCAGGGCGTCCTGGGCTCGGTGCAGTACGCGCTCGGCGTGCCGGAAGCGCTGGTCTCGCTCCATGTCCTCGGCTCCGCGCTGGTGATCATCTCGACGGCCGCGCTGTGGTGCGGTTCGCGCGATCGTGGCCCCGCGCCGGTTTCGCCCGCCGCCGATCGGGAACTCGCCACTTCGAACTGACCCCTCGGCAAACCGGACGTAACCCCCGGGCGGCGTGCTCGCCAGACTGCCCCCTTACGCTGCGCTCGGTGCCCCACTCGGGGGTCACCACCGAGTCGAGGCACGAGGTGTCGCATGACCGCCAGCACCGAGCCGGACGCACCGGCCAGTCCGTCCAAACCCCTGATCTCCCACCGCCGGGGTTCCGGCGAGATGCTGATACTCAAGACCTTCCTGCTGGTCCCGTTCGTCGCGCTGCTCGCCGCCGTGCCGATCGTGTGGGGCTGGGGCATGACCTGGGTCGACCTCGTGCTGGCGGCGGTGTTCTACACCCTCGGGACGCTCGGGGTGACCGTCGGCTACCACCGCTACTTCACCCACGGCGCCTTCAAGGCCGGGCGCCCGCTGCGGGTCGCGCTCGCCATCGCCGGGAGTTTCGCGGTGCAGGGCTCGGTGATCTTCTGGGTGGCCAGCCACCGTCGCCACCACGCCTTCGCCGACCGTGAAGGCGACCCGCACTCCCCCTGGCTGTTCGGGACCTCACCCGGGGCGCTGCTGCGCGGCTTCTGGCACGCGCACATGGGCTGGATGTTCAGCCGCGAGGTGACCAACTACGACCGGTTCGCGCCGGATCTGGTGGCGGACAAGGATCTCCGGGTGGTGAACCGCTACTTCTGGCTGTGGATCACGCTGAGCCTCGCGCTGCCCGCGGTGCTCGGCGGGCTGCTCAGCTGGTCGTGGTGGGGCGTGGTGACCGGGTTCTTCTGGGCCGGGCTGGTCCGGATCGCGTTCCTGCACCACGTCACCTGGTCGGTGAACTCGATCTGCCACCTGGTCGGCGAGCGCCCGTTCGCCAGCCGGGACAAGGCGGCGAACTTCTGGCCGCTGGCGATCCTGTCCATGGGCGAGTCGTGGCACAACTCCCACCACGCCGACCCGACCTGCGCGCGGCACGGTGTCCTGCGTGGACAGGTCGACGTGTCGGCGCGGGTGATCTGGCTGTTCGAGAAGTTCGGCTGGGCACGGGACGTGCGGTGGCCGAAGCCGGAACGCCTGGCCGCGAAACTCGTCAAACCCGCCTGACCCCCGATCGCGTTTCGTCCTCTGAATGCGGTAGTTGCACACGCAAGGATCGCATTCAGAGGACGAAACGCGGGGAGTGTCAGGCGAGTTGCTGCCGGACGGCGGAGGCGAAACGCCAGGCCGCGGCGGCATCGGTCTGCCGGAACCCGAGCGAAGGCTCGACGAGCTCCAGTTCCAGCAGCAGCGGCCTGCCGTCCGGCCCGGCGACGAGGTCCACGCGGGCGTAGAGCAGTTCCGCACGCAGGATGCCCAGCAGCACCGCCGTCGCGTCCAGAGCGTCTTCGGCCAGCGCGCGAAATCCCGCAGCCGGCTGCACCGGCGCGAGTTTCTCCGTCACGTACAGCCCGGATTCGTCGAGTTCCCGGCCCAGCATCGCGGCCTTCGAGAACGCGTGCGAGTACACGCCGCCGAAGTACACCAGCGCGATCTCGCCCGCACTGTCCACACTGGACTGATACGGCTGGAGCAGCACGGTGTTCCCGTCCGCCTGCAACCCGGACAGATGCGCGGCGGCCGCGTCGCCCGCGGTGAACCGGCCGGCACCGCGTGAACCGGCGCCGATGGCGGGCTTCAGCACGAACTCGCCCTTGGGCCAGCTCGGGGCCTTGTCGTCCGGCGCGATCAGGGTCGTCGGCACGACCGCGACCCCGGCGTCACCGAGTTCGGCCAGATAGGACTTGTCGGTGTTCCAGCGCACGACTTCGGCCGAATTCGACAGTGCCGGCACGGATTCGGTCCAGGACAGGAACTCGTCGTGGCGCTCGGCGTAATCCCAGGTGGCCCGCAGCACGACGATGTCCGCGGCGCCGAAGTCGACCGTCGTGTCGTCCCAGGCGGCCCAACGGGTCTTGAAGCCGAGGTCGGCCAGCGCCTCGGGAACCGCGTGCTCGTCACCGTCGCCTTCCGGCAGCGTGGAGCAGGCGACGAAGATCGCGGACCCGCTCACTTCCCCGCCATCCGGCGGCGGTGCTCGGCGCCGATCTTGGTGGCCTTCACGGTCTCGCTGTCCCATTCGGCGGGTTCGAGGTCTTCGACGGCCTCGACCAGCGCCTCGCCTGCCTCCACGGAGGCGACGACGACGTCGCCGAGCGCGCCGTCGGCACCCACGAGCACGACCCGCGCGCCGATCCGGCCGATGTTCTCCACCACCGCGCGCGACGGCTTCCCGTGCCGCTTCACGAAGTCGCGGGCGGCCGCGACCTGGCGCGACGTGGGGGCGGCGGTCTCGGTCTTCTCTTCGGTCTCAGCCACCCGCCGAGCTTAACCGCGAAAGGCCCGGGACGCGGAATAACCGTGGCGTCGGCCATAGTTGTGCCGGTCGGAACGACCTTGAACGAGGAGGATGTATGCCCGCGGCAGTGCAGATCCGGCGAACCGGTGGCCCCGAAGTCCTTGAACTGGCGCAAGTCGAGGTCGGTGAACCCGGTTCCGGTGAACTGCTCGTGGACGTCGCGGCGGCGGGCGTCAACTACATCGACACCTATCACCGCGAGGGCATCTACCCGGTCGACACCCCGTTCGTCCTGGGCATGGAAGGTGCGGGCACGGTGGCCGCGGTCGGCCCGGACGTGACCGGTTTCGCCGTCGGCGACCGGGTCGCCTGGCAGGGTTCGCTGGGCAGCTACGCCCAGCGCCGCCTGCTCCCGGCCACCATCGCGGTGAAGATCCCGGACGGCGTTTCCGAGGAGACCGCCGCCGCCACGATGCTCCAGGGCATCACCGCGCACGCGCTGATCGCCTCGACCTACGAGGTCAAGACCGGTGACGACGTGCTGATCCACGCCGCGGCGGGCGGCATGGGCCTGCTGCTGGTCCAGCTGGCCAAGGCGCGCGGCGCCCGGGTCATCGGCACCGTCTCCACCGACGAGAAGGCCGAACTCGCCAAGCAGGCGGGCGCGGACGACGTCATCCGCTACGACCAGGTCGACTTCGCCGAGGCCACCCGCGACCTCACCGGCGGCAAGGGGGTCGAGGTCGTCTACGACGGCGTCGGCAAGTCCACTGTGGACGGCAGCCTGGCGAGCCTGAAGATCCGCGGCCTGCTCGCCCTCTACGGCGCGGCCAGCGGTCCGGTGCCGCCGATCGACCCGCAGCTGCTCAACCGCAGCGGCTCGGTGTACCTCACCCGCCCGACCTCCGCGCACTACGTGCTCACCCGCGAGGAACTGGAGTGGCGCGTGAACGAACTGTTCACCGCCGTGCAGGACGGCTCGCTGAACATCCGGATCGGCGGCCGCTACCCGCTGGCCGACGCCCGTCAGGCGCACGAAGACCTCCAGGGCCGCCGCACCACCGGCAAGCTCCTGCTGATCCCGTGACGAAGCTCTGGCCGGACGAGGTCCGGCTCACCGGTGAAGGGCTCGTCCTGCGGGACTGGGTCGAAGACGACGTCGCCTTCATGCCCGGGTTGTTCGACAACCCGGCCGTCGCGCGGTTCACGCCGCTGCCCTCCCCGTTCGACGAGGCGGCGGCCAAGGCGCACTACGCGGAGTACCTCACCCGCCGCGCCGAGGGCACGGGGCTGCGGCTGGCCATCACGGCCGACGGCGGCGAGCCGCTCGGCGAAGTGGTGCTGTTCCTGAAGGACGACGCGGCCGAACTCGGGTACGCCGTCGGCCCCGCGCACCGTGGGCAAGACCTGGCGGCGCGGTCGCTGCGGGTGCTCACCGCGCACGCGCTGGACCTCGGGCTGGGACCGCTCCAGCTGAAGATCGACGCCGAGAACGCCGCCAGCGCGGCCGTCGCCCGCCGCGCCGGCTACGCCCTGACCGACGCGCCTCCCGAGCCCAAGGTCGAGAAAGGCTTGGAGATCACCCTGCTCACCTGGGAGTACGCCGGCTGACTCGTGAGTGGTGAGGACGGTTCTAACCGTCCTCACCACTCACGAAGACTCAGCCCTTGTCGGTCGGGACGCTCACCGCGTCGGTCACGAAGACCAGCGTCTCGTTCGGCTCGATACCGTTCCCGCCCTGGCCGTAGCCGAGGTCCGGCGGGATGATCAGCAGCCGCCGCGCGCCCTGCTTGATCCCTTCGAGGCCCTGATCCCAGCCCTTGATGACGTCACCGGCGCCGAGCGTCAGGTCGAACGGCTCGCCGCGGTCGAACGAGCTGTCCAGCTTCTGCTTGTTGGACCAGGTGACCAGCGAATAGTTCATCTTCAGGTTCGCGCCGGCCTTGGCGCCCTCGCCGGTGCCGGGCTCGAGGTCCTTGGTGATGAGCTTCTTCGGCGGATCGCAGTCGTCCGGGATGGTGATGGTCGGCGCCTCGCCGAACTTCCCGGTGGTCTTCACGTCCTCGGCCGTGCATTCCTTGCCCTTCGGGGCGGCCGGAGCCGACGACGACGCCGACGCGGGTGCCGCGCCGGAGGACTGCTGGACGGAACCCGCGGTGTTCTGCTTTTCGCCACAGGCCGCCAGGGCGAGGACGCCCGCGCCGATGACCACGATCTTGCCGAATGTGCGCATGCGGCCGACCTTAGCCAAGACCCTCCAGCGCGGGAACAAGGTCACCGGTCTGCACTACGCCCATCCGACGGGTCGCCCTGGTCAGGGCCACATAAAGATCGTTGAGCCCGCGCGGCGACTCGGCGACGACCTCGTCCGGGGCGACCAGCAGGACCGAATCGAACTCCAGCCCCTTCGCCCGCTCGACCGGCATCACCGACACCCGGTCCCCCGACTCGCCGAGCGTCTCCGACAGGGCAGGGACCAAGGACGACGGGCACAGCACCGCGACCGTCCCACCGTCCACAGCGGACAGTTCGGCGTCGACGAGGCCGGGCAATTCCGCGGTGAGCTCCGCCGGGTCCACCTCACGCAGCCAAGGCTCGAAACCCGTCTCCCGTACCGAAACCGGCGCCTCCAGCTCCGGGTTGACGTCGGCGAGCACGCGCGACGCGATGGCCATGATCTCCGCCGGGGTCCGGTAGTTCACGGTCAGTTCTTCGAGCCGCCAGCGGTCGGCGACGTACGGCGAAAGCGCCTCTCCCCACGACCTCGCCCCACCGGCCGCGCCGGTCTGGGCGACGTCGCCGACCAGTGTCATCGACCGGTTCGGCGACCGGCGCATCAGCAGCCGCCAGTCCATCGCGGTCAGTTCCTGCGCCTCGTCGACGATCACGTGCCCGAAGGTCCAGGTCCGGTCCTGGGCGGCCCGCTGTGCCGCGGTCATCTCGCTGCGGCGCTGCTGACGTTCGGCGAACAGTTCGGCGTCGAGGACGTCGCCCACCCGCAGCAGTTCCTCGTCGACGATCTCCTCGTCCTGTTCGAGGATGTCGAGCACGCCTTCCGCGTAGGCGCGGTCTTCCCGCTCGCGGCGGGCGGCCTCGGCGCGGGCTTCGGTGTCGTCCTCGCCGAGCAGCTCGGCGAGCTCGTCGAGCAACGGGACGTCCGACGGGCTCCACTTCGCGTCCGTCGGGCTGTAGAGATGCTCACGATCGGTGTCCGACAAGGCTTTCCCCGCCGCGCTGCGTAGCCGTTCGCGGTCGGCGAACAGCTCGTCGAGCACGATCTCCGGGGTGAGTTTGGGCCACAGTCCATTGATCGCGGCGGCCACGTTCCTGTCCGCGGCGACCTCGGCCCGGATGTCCTGGACGTCGCGGGCGTCGAGCAGGTCCTCCCCCAGTTTCCGGGCGGCCTGCCGGGTCAGCGCGTCGAGGAGGTCCGAGACGAAGATCCGCCGCGCGAGGTTGTGCGGACGGCGCGACCGCCGCGCCCGCGTCCGCGCCTCGGTGCAGGTCTTGCGGTCGAGCATGAGGATCTCGCGCTCGAACTCGATCTCCAGCACCGGCTCCGGCACCCGCTGACGATCGCGGACCGCGTTGGCGAGCACGTCGGCCATCACCGGGCGCCCCTTGATCTCGGCCGCTTCGCGCGTGACCGGCCCGGCGGCGTCCAGCCCCGGGTACAGCTGGCCGATCGTGGCCAGCAGCACCCCGGTCTCGCCCAGCGACGGCAGCACCTGCCCGATGTAGCGGAGGAACGTGCTGTTCGGCCCCACCACCAGCACGCCGCGCGTGGTGAGCTGCTGGCGATGCGTGTAGAGCAGGTACGCCGCGCGGTGCAGCGCGACGGCGGTCTTGCCGGTGCCCGGTCCGCCCTGGACCACGAGGACGCCGTTCGGCGACGCGCGGATGATGCGGTCCTGCTCGGCCTGGATGGTGGCGACGATGTCGCTCATCTCGCCGGTGCGGCGGCGCTCCAGCGCGGCCAGCAGAGCCGCCTCGCCCGCGAGCCCGAGGTCCTGGCCCTGGTCGGCGGCGGAGAGGTCGAGGATCTCGTCGTCGACGCCGACGACCTTCCGGCTCAGCGACCGGATGTGACGACGCCGCCGGACACCTTCGGGCGAGGCCGCGGTGGCGAGGTAGAACGGCCGCGCGACCGGCGCGCGCCAGTCGACGAGCAGCGGGCGGTAGTCGTCGTCCTCGTCGAACAGCCCGAGCCGTCCGATGTAGGTGGTCTCCTCCGCGTGGTCCGGCAGGAAGTCGAGGCGGCCGAAGCACAGGCCCTGCTCGACGGAGCTCAGCTGGGACAGCCTGTCGGTGTAGAGCGTCGTGGCGACGTCGCGTTCGGTGCGCGCCTGCGGGGTGCCGCCGGTCTGGCGCAGCGTCTCGTCGAGCCTGCGCTGCGCGTCGACGCGTTCGGTGTCGAGCTTGCGGTAGAGGGTGGTGACGTACTGCTGCTCGAGCGCGACATCCTGCTCGAGCGCGTCGAGTTCCCGGTCCGGGGACACGGACAAAAGCAGCCTGCTTTCGAGAGGTGGGACAGGGGCCGAACGAAGTACAACGGCGCCCTCCATCATCTCATTCCCGCACGCTCACCCGGACCAGGAGGAAGGCCGACAGGGACAGGACGGTCGCCACACTCGCCCACACGACGTTCTCGTGGAGCAGGACGGCGAACGTGGCCGCGATCCCCGCGATGGACTGCGCGACGAACCCGCACAGCGCGACGGCGTAGGCGCCGTGTCCGGGCACCTCGCTCACCGCGACGGCCATGCTGCTCGGGAAGAGCGCGGCCTGGCCGAAGGTGGTCCCGCAGTAGAGCGCGACGAACGTCACGAAAGCGGCCGTGAGCGGGATCGCGGGCACGAGCCACAAGACGATCGTCAGCAGGCCCGCGCCCGTCATGATCAGCGCGCCCGCGCGCATCAGCCACGGCGATCCCTTGCGCCCGGCCAGCCGGTTCACCAGCAGCGCACCGGCGAAGTACGCGAGCCCGAACAGGAGCCCGAGGCCGCCGTACTGGTCCGCACTCAGCCCGAAGTGCTGCTGGAACACGAACGGCGCGACCTCCTGGAGCAGCACGATCGTCGCGAACCCGAGCCCCGCCGCGATCGTCGGCCGCAGGAACGCCGGAACGGTGAGGATCCGGAGATAGACGCGGACCATGCCGGTCTTGTCGGACCGGCCCTTGCCGAGCGGAATCGTCAGCGTGCTCAGGACGCACAGCACACCCGCCGCCGTCAGCACCACGAAACCGCCCTGCCAGCCTCCGATCAGCCCGCCGGCGAACTGCCCGCCGCCGAGCGCGGTGACGAACGCGATGGACAGCACCGAAAGCCGTTTGGCGAGCGCGTCGCCGTCGCCGAGGTCGCGCACGACGATACGGGCGATGATGGCCGCTCCCCCGGCGCCGATCCCTTGCAGGGAACGGAGAACGAGCAGCCATGCCGGGGAGGCGTTCACGATCAGGACCGCGCTGGACGCGACGAAGAGACCGAGTGCCGCCAGCATCGCCGCCCGCCGCCCGAGCCGGTCGGCCGCCCTACCCCACAGCACCACCGGGGCCGCCGCGCCGACGACGAACAGCGACACCGAGAGCGCCGCGAAGCTGCGCGACACGGCGAAGTCGCGCTCGATCATGGGTAGGGAGGGGAGGTAGATCGTCGTCGCCATCTGGGCCGTGAAGACGATCAGGCAGGCGACCGCCATGGTCGCGCGGCCGGCCCGGACGGTGGCCGGGCGCTCGGTCGTGCTCGTCACTCCGCCGGACGGTACCGACGGGTAACCCGGCGCGTCGCCCTATGCCACACCTTGGGAAGCCCATGCATTTAGTCCTCTGGATGCGGTACTTGCGCGTGCAAGTACCGCATCCAGAGGACTAAATGCCAAAGAGATCAGAAAGGCAGCCCGATGGCGGGAAGCCCGATCGCCGAGTCCACCGCCAGCGCGACGAACACGATCATCAGGTACGTGTTCGACCGGTGGAACAGCGACATCGGCTTGGTCTCCTCGCCGCGCCGCACCGCCGCGTTCAGGCTGTGCGCGTAGAAGAGGAACCAGCCACCGGCGAGCAGGGCGAACGTCGTGTAGATCCAGCTCGTCACCGGGACCAGCAGCAGCGTCCACGCGACCATCACCCACGAGTAGATGACGATCTGCCGCGCCACGTGCTGCGGGGTGGCGACCACCGGCAGCATCGGCACGCCGGCGCGCTCGTAGTCCTCGCGGTACTTCATGCCCAGCGCCCAGGTGTGCGGCGGGGTCCAGAAGAAGATGACGCCGAACATCACGAACGCGGGCCACTCGACGGTGCCGGTGACGGCGGCCCAGCCGATGACGACCGGCATGCAGCCCGCCGCGCCGCCCCAGACCACGTTCTGTGACGTACGCCGCTTCAACACCAGCGTGTAGACGAAGATGTAGAAGAGGATCGTCACGATCGCGAGGATCGCCGAGAGCAGGTTCACCGTGAAATAGAGCACGACGAACGACAGGACGCCGAGCACGAGACCGAAGATCAGCGCGCCGCGCCGGGGGACGGATTCCTTCACCAGCGGCCGGCGCTTCGTGCGGTTCATCACCTTGTCGATGTCCGCGTCGATGACGCAGTTCAAGGCGTTGGCACTGCCGGCGGCCATGGTGCCGCCCACGAGCGTCGCGAGGACCAGCCACGGGGACGGGATTTCCCGGCCGGCCAGGAACATCGCGGGAATCGTGGTGACGAGGAGGAGCTCGATCACCCTGGGCTTCGCGAGGGCGGCGTACGCGCCGACGACCTGGCGGATTGTTCGCCGGCCACCGTGCGGTCGTTCACCGGTCGGATGTACGGCGCTGGTGCTGTCACTGCGTCCGTGCGCAGCGTTCACCAACGACATTTCACTCCCTGCGTCAGTTTTCGGGGCGGGGCCCACCAGGCTTCCGGGTGATGTGGCGGCCCCGGATCCGGAGTGTTCTGAACCCTCCCCCGATGTTAGACGTGCTGTTTCCAGAGGGTGATCGCGGGTCCTCGACCGGCCGAACCATTAGGCTGGCCGCGGTAGCTCGCGGCGTGCCCCTGCGAACGGCCCGGACCAGGAATATCGTCCCTTCCGGATCGATTGAGATTAGTAGCGGTACGCGTGGGTTATCCACGAGGGAAGAGAAGCCACAACCTGATGACGGGGAGTTCGAGTTCAGTGTCCGAAACCGCCTCTACCAGCGAGAAGAACCCACTCCTCCGGCGCAACGTGCCCGCCGACTGGACCGAGAACGACACGCGGGCCGTCGACACCGTACGGGTGCTCGCCGCGGACGCGGTCGAGAACTGCGGCAGCGGTCACCCCGGCACCGCGATGAGCCTGGCGCCGCTCGCGTACACGCTCTTCCAGCGGACGCTGCGTCATGACCCGGCCGACCCGGAGTGGCCCGCTCGTGACCGCTTCATCCTCTCCGCCGGTCACTCGAGCCTCACCCTCTACATCCAGCTGTACCTCGCCGGGTTCGGCCTGGAGCTGGAAGACCTGAAGCAGCTGCGCAAGTGGGACTCGAAGACCCCGGGTCACCCGGAGTACCGCCACACCAAGGGCGTCGAGACCACCACCGGCCCGCTCGGCCAGGGCCTGGCCAACGCGGTCGGCATGGCGATGGCGGCCCGCCGCGAGCGCGGTCTGCTGGACCCGGACGCCCCGCAGGGCGAGAGCATCTTCGACCACTACGTCTACGTGATCGCCTCCGACGGTGACATCGAAGAGGGCGTCACCGCCGAGGCCTCGTCGATCGCCGGCCGCCAGGAGCTGGGCAACCTGATCGTCTTCTGGGACGACAACGAGATCTCGATCGAGGACGACACCAAGATCGCCCTCTCCGAGGACGTCGTGAAGCGCTACGAGGCCTACGGGTGGCACACCCAGGTCGTCGAGGGTGGCGAGGACGTCGTCGCGATCGAAGAGGCCATCAAGGCCGCGAAGGCCGAGACCGAGCGCCCGTCGTTCATCGCGCTGAAGACCGTCATCGGGTACCCGGCGCCGAAGAAGATGGGCACCGGCAAGGCCCACGGCGCCGCGCTCGGCGCCGAAGAGGTCGCCGCGGTCAAGGAGATCCTCGGCTTCGACCCGGAGCGGACCTTCCAGGTCGACGACGAGGTCATCGCGCACACCCGCCAGGCCGTCGACCGCGGCAAGACCGCCCGCGCCGAATGGCAGGAGAAGTTCGAGGCGTGGGGCGCCGCCAACCCGGAGCGCAAGAAGATCGCGGACCGGATGGCCACCCGTTCGCTGCCCGAGGGCTTCGCGGACAACCTGCCGACGTGGGAGCCGGACGCCAAGGGCATCGCGACCCGCAAGGCCTCCGGCGAGGTGCTCAACGCGCTCGCCGAGCCGCTTCCCGAGCTGTGGGGCGGTTCCGCGGACCTCGCGGAGAGCAACAACACCACCATGAAGGGGGCCGACTCGTTCGGCCCGGAGAAGGCTTCCACCGACATGTGGAAGACCAGCCCGTACGGCCGGACGCTGCACTTCGGCATCCGCGAGCACGCGATGGGCTCGATCCTCAACGGCATCGCGCTGCACGGCGGCACCCGCCCCTACGGCGCGACGTTCCTGATCTTCTCCGACTACATGCGCCCGCCCGTCCGGCTGGCCGCGCTGATGAAGGCGCCGGTCACCTACGTGTGGACGCACGACTCGATCGGCCTGGGCGAGGACGGCCCCACCCACCAGCCGATCGAGCAGCTCTCCTCGCTGCGCGCGATCCCCGGCCTCAACGTCGTCCGCCCGGCGGACGCCAACGAGACCGCGTACGCGTGGAAGGCCGTCCTGGAGGACGTCCACCACCCGTCGGGTCTCGCGCTCACCCGGCAGAACGTGCCGGTGCTGGAGGGCACCAGCGCCGAAGGCGTCAAGCGGGGCGGTTACGTCCTCGCCGAGGCGTCCAACGGCAGCCCCGAGGTCGTGCTGATCGCGACCGGCTCCGAGGTCCAGCTGGCCGTCGAGGCCCGCAAGACCCTCGAAGCCGACGGCATCCCGGCGAGCGTCGTCTCGATGCCGTGTGTCGAGTGGTTCGACGCGCAGGACCAGTCCTACAAGGACTCGGTCATCCCGCCGTCGGTCAAGGCACGCGTCTCCGTCGAAGCCGGTATCGCCCAGTCGTGGCACCGCTTCACCGGTGACGCCGGGGTGAACGTTTCGATCGAGCACTTCGGTGCGTCGGCCGACGCCGCCACACTGTTCCGTGAGTTCGGTTTTACCGCGGAGGCAGTCGTCGAGGCCGCCCGTCGCTCGATCGCCAACACCAAGAACTGAAGGGGAAAGCATGAGCAACGACAAGCTCGCGCAGCTGTCCGAGGCCGGGGTGTCGATCTGGCTCGACGACCTGTCCCGTGAGCGCCTGAACACCGGCAACCTCGCGGACCTGATCCGCGACAAGCACGTCGTGGGCGTGACGACCAACCCGACGATCTTCGCCAACGCGATGTCGAAGGGCGAGGCGTACGACGAGCAGACCAAGGAGCTCGCCGCCCGCGGCGCCGACGTCGAGGCCACCATCCGTGAGCTGACCACCACCGACGTGCGCAACGCCGCGGACCTGTTCCGCGACGTCTACACCGCCACGAACGGGGTCGACGGCCGGGTGTCCATCGAGGTGGACCCGCGGCTGGCCAAGGACTCCGACAAGACGGTGGCCGAGGCGCAGGACCTGTGGAAGACCGTGGACCGGCCGAACGTGCTGATCAAGATCCCGGCCACCGAAGAGGGTCTCCCGGCGATCACCAAGACCCTCGCCGAAGGCATCAGCGTCAACGTCACGCTGATCTTCTCGGTCGAGCGGTACCGGGCGGTCATCGAGGCCTACTTCGCCGGCCTGGAGCAGGCGAAGGCCAACGGCCACGACCTCAAGGGCATCCACTCGGTCGCGTCGTTCTTCGTGTCCCGTGTGGACACCGAGATCGACAAGCGCCTCGACGCGATCGGCACCGACGCGGCCACCGCCCTGCGCGGTGAGGCCGCGATCGCCAACGCGCGGCTCGCGTACGCGGCGTTCGAGGAGCTGTTCGCTTCGGACCGCTGGAAGGCGCTCGCCGAGGCGGGCGCGAACCCGCAGCGTCCGCTGTGGGCCTCCACCGGCGTGAAGGACCCGCAGTACTCCGACACCCGCTACGTGGACCAGCTCGTCGTCAAGGACACGGTCAACACGATGCCGGAGAAGACCCTCGACGCCGCGGGCGACCACGCCGAGATCACCGGTGACACGGTGACCGGCAAGGGCCCCGACGCGCAGGTCGTCTTCGACAAGCTGCGTGTGGTCGGCATCGACATCGACGACGTGTTCCTGACGCTGGAGAACGAAGGCGTCGAGAAGTTCGAGAAGTCGTGGACCGAGCTTCTCGAGACCGTCACCGGGCAGCTGGAAAAGGCGAAGGACTGATCTGGACCATGGCAGGGGAAACGACCGGCGTCGAAATCGTCGACGCCGCCCTGGCCGGCGAAGCCGCTCCGTTCGCGGAGCGGCTCGTCGCCGACCAGGTCGCATCGAAACTGGCGTCCCAGGACGCCACACTGTGGGGTCCCGAAGCCGAGTCCGAAGCGTCGATCCGTCTCTCGTGGACGACGCTGCACAAGTCCTCGCGGCCGTTGATCGGCGAGATCGAGGCACTGCGGACCGACCTGCGTTCCGAGGGCGTCGACCGCGTCGTCCTCGCGGGCATGGGCGGTTCGTCGCTGGCCCCCGAGGTCATCACCGCGACCGACGGCGTCCCGCTGACGGTCCTCGACACCACCGACCCCGGTCAGGTCGCCGACGCGCTCGCCGGTGACCTGGAGCGGACGGTCATCGTCGTGTCGTCGAAATCCGGCGGCACCGTCGAGACCGACAGTCACCGGCGGATCTTCGCGAAGGCCTTCGCCGACGCGGGCATCGACGCGGCGCGGCGGATCGTGGTCGTCACCGACCCCGGCTCGCCGTTCGCGGAACTGTCCGAAAAGGAGGGTTACCGCAAGGTCTTCCTCGCCGACCCGAACGTCGGCGGCCGCTACTCGGCGCTGACCGCGTTCGGGCTCGTCCCCGCCGGGCTCGCCGGAGCGGACGTCGCCCGCCTGCTCGACCAGGCCGCTTCGGTGGCCGACGAGCTGGCCGCCGACTCCGTCGACAACCCCGCGGTCAAACTCGCGGCGGCGTGGGGCGCGGCGCACGAAAAGGGCGCCGAGAAGGTCGTCATCGCGGACACGGGATCGGGCATCAAGGGCTTCGCCGACTGGGCGGAGCAGCTGATCGCCGAGTCCACCGGCAAGCAGGGCACCGGTCTCCTGCCGGTCGCCGTCGAGGGCCCGGACTCCCCCGGTTTCGCCGACGCCAAGGGCGACGCCACCCCGGTGGCCGTCGGCCAGGCGGAAGGCGCGGCGAAGATCTCCGTGACCGGCTCGCTCGGCGCGCAGTTCCTGCTGTGGGAGTTCGCCACCGCGCTCGCCGGACGGCTGCTCGGGATCAACCCGTTCGACCAGCCCGACGTCGAGGCCGCCAAGAAGGCCGCGCGTTCGCTGCTCGACAACCCGGACAAGCTCAAGGGCGGCGAAGAGCCGTCCACTGTGGACGGCGCGGTCGAGGTGTTCGGCTCGGAAGGCGTCGTCACGGACGGGAAGCTCGCGGACATCCTGCGGGCTTTCTTCGATTCCGCGCCGGAAACCGGCTACATCGCGGTGCAGGCGTACCTCGACCGGCTCGACGACGCGTCGACGGCCGTCCTGCGCGGCGAGATCGCCAAGCGGACCGGCCGCCAGACCACCTTCGGGTGGGGGCCGCGGTTCCTGCACTCGACCGGGCAGTACCACAAGGGCGGGCACCAGAACGGCGTCTTCCTGCAGATCACCGGCGCCGTCGAGGACGACCTCGACGTTCCGGACCGGCCGTACACGCTCGGTGTCCTGCAGCACGCGCAGGCGCTGGGCGACGGTCAGGTGCTCGCCGAGCACGGTCGTCCGGTGCTGCGCCTGCACCTCACCGACCGGGCCGCCGGCCTGGCCGAACTGGTCCGCGCGGTACAGGAGGCCGGCGAGTGACACGAGCCTGGAACAACCCGCTGCGCGACCCGCGCGACAAGCGGCTGCCGCGGATCGCCGGGCCGTCCAGCCTGGTGATCTTCGGCGTGACCGGTGACCTCGCCCGCAAGAAGCTGATGCCGGCGATCTACGACCTGGCCCACCGCGGGCTGCTGCCCGCCGGGTTCTCGCTCGTCGGATTCGCCCGCCGGGACTGGGAGCACCAGGACTTCGGCGAGCTCGTGCACGACTCGGTCAAGGAGCACGCGCGGACGCCGTTCAAGGAGTCGGTGTGGAACCGGCTCGCCGAAGGCATCCGGTTCGTGCAGGGCACCTTCGACGACGACGAGGCCTTCGACAAGCTCGCGCAGACGGTCAAGGACCTCGACGCCGAGCGTGGCACCGGTGGCAACACCGCGTTCTACCTGTCGATCCCGCCGAGCGCGTTCCCGGTGGTGACCAAGCAGCTCGCCCGCTCCGGCCTCGCCGACGCGAGCGAGGACACCTGGCGCCGCGTCGTCATCGAGAAGCCGTTCGGCCGCGATCTCAAGAGCGCCAAGGAGCTCAACGAGATCGTGAACGACGTCTTCCCCGAGGAGTCGGTGTTCCGCATCGACCACTACCTCGGCAAGGAGACGGTGCAGAACCTGCTGGCGCTGCGGTTCGCGAACCAGCTGTTCGAGCCGATCTGGAACGCCAACTACGTCGACCACGTGCAGATCACCATGGCCGAGGACATCGGCCTCGGCGGCCGCGCGGGGTACTACGACGGCATCGGCGCCGCACGCGACGTCATCCAGAACCACCTGTTGCAGCTCCTCGCGCTGACCGCGATGGAGGAGCCGGTCTCGTTCGCTCCGCGCGCCCTCCGCGCGGAGAAGGTCAAGGTGCTTTCGGCGACCAAGCCGCTGGCGCCGTTCGACGAGACCACCGCGCGCGGGCAGTACGCGGGCGGCTGGCAGGGCGGCATGAAGGTGCCGGGCCTGCTGCAGGAGGGCGGTTTCGCGAAGGACTCGACCACCGAGACCTACGCCGCGGTGACGCTGGAGGTGCAGAACCGCCGCTGGGCGGGCGTGCCGTTCTACCTGCGCACCGGCAAGCGGCTGGGCCGCCGGGTCACCGAGATCGCCGTGGTGTTCAAGCGGGCGCCGCATCTGCCGTTCGACTCGACCTCGACCGAGGAGCTGGGCCAGAACGCGCTGGTGATCCGGGTGCAGCCCGACGAGGGCATCACGCTGCGGTTCGGGTCGAAGGTGCCGGGGACCACGATGGAGGTCCGCGACGTCACGATGGACTTCGGGTACGGGCACGCCTTCACCGAGTCGTCCCCGGAGGCCTACGAGCGGCTCATCCTGGACGTGCTGCTCGGCGAACCGTCGCTGTTCCCGGTGAACGAAGAGGTCGAGCTGTCCTGGGAGATCCTGGACCCGATCCTCGACCACTGGGCCAAGAAGGGCGCCCCCGAGGCGTACCCGCCCGGTTCGTGGGGACCGCCGTCCGCCGACGAGATGCTGGAACGTACCGGCCGGAACTGGAGGCGTCCGTGATCATCGACCTGCCGTCGACCACGACGTCGCAGCTGAACAAGAAACTCGTCGAGATCCGCGAACAGGGCGGGCAGGTCGCGCTCGGCCGCGTGCTGACGCTGGTGATAGTGGCCGACGACGACGACAAACTCGAAGAGGCGATCGAGGCCGCCAACGAGGCCAGCCGCGAACACCCCTCGCGGGTGATCGTGGTGGCCAAGGGCGCGCGGACCGCCGCGCCGCGGATCGACGGCCAGATCCGGGTCGGCGGCGACGCCGGCGCGAGCGAGGTGATCGTCCTGCGGCTCTACGGTCCGCTGGCCTCGCAGGGGCAGAGCGCGGTCGTGCCGCTGCTGCTGCCGGACGCGCCGATCGTCACCTGGTGGCCCGGCACCGGTCCGAAGGCTCCGGCCAAGGACCCGCTCGGTGAGCTGGCGCAGCGCCGGATCACCGATTCGGCGGCGGAGAAGGCGCCCATAAGGGCACTCACCACGCGGGCGAAGTCCTATGTGGAGGGTGACACCGACCTGGCGTGGACCCGGCTGACCCGGTGGCGCGCGCAGCTGGTGTCCGCTTTGGACCTTCCGCCGTACGAGAAGGTCACCGGCGCGACGGTGACCGGCGAGGCCGATTCGCCGTCGACCGAACTGCTCGCCGGCTGGCTGGCCGAGTACCTCAAGGTGCCGGTGAAGCGGGTCAAGAGCAGCGGCGCGGCGGGCATCATCTCGGTGACGCTGGACCGGCGTTCCGGCCCGGTGGAACTGCACCGGCCGGACGGACGGGTCGGCACGCTGACCCAGCCGGGCCAGCCGACGCGCCGGATCGCCCTGCAGCGGCGGGACAACAAGGACTGCCTGATCGAGGAGCTGCGGCGGCTCGACCCGGACGAGGTTTACGAGGCTTCGCTGAACGGGCTCGGCAAGATCTCGACGGGTACCGCGGCCAAGCCCGCTCCGGCGAAGAAGGCGGCTCCGGCGGCGAAGAAGGCTCCGGCCGCCAAGACCGCGAAGAGCGCCTCATGAGCAAGACCGAGGTCGTCGTCTACGAGAACCCGGACCTCCTGGCCGCCGCCGCGGCGGCCAGGCTGGTCACCCGGCTCGTGGACGTCCAGGCCGCCAAGGGCTCCGCTTCGGTGGTGCTCACCGGCGGTGGCACCGGGATCGCGATCCTGCGGGAACTGCGTGACTCCAGTGCCCGTGACGCCATCGACTGGTCGCGGCTGGACGTCTACTGGGGAGACGAGCGCTTCGTCCCGGCGGATTCGGACGAGCGCAACGAGAAGCAGGCCCGTGAGGCGCTGCTCGACCACGTGCCGCTCGACCCGAAGCGGGTGCATGCCATGGCACCTTCGGACGGGGAGTTCGGCGATGACGTGGACGCGGCGGCCGCCGCGTACGCGGAGATCTTGACCCCTGAGGTCCCTGCGTTCGACATCATGCTGCTGGGCCTCGGCGGGGAGGGGCACACCGCCTCGATCTTCCCGGACAGCCCGGCGGTGCACGAGAAGGAACGCTCGGTCGTCGCGGTGCGCGACTGCCCGAAGCCGCCGCCGACCCGCATCTCGCTGACTCTGCCCGCGATCCGTCGCGCGCAGGACATCTGGCTGGTCACCGGCGGCGACGCCAAGGCGGACGCCGTCGCGCAGGCGCTGGCCGGTGCGGGCGAGGTCGAGATCCCGGTGGCCGGGGCACGCGGCTCGCGCCGCACGCTCTGGCTGCTGGACCGAGGCTCCGCCTCGAAACTCACGAAGGTCTATCAGCCGCCTACGGGCTGACGTTTCGCGCGTGAAGGCCCCCTTCCCTCGGCTGAGCCGAGGGAAGGGGGCCTTCACGCGCATCCGGGCACCGTGACCCAAGGCGTGACTCGCGTGATCAGAGGCGTAACTCGCGTGATTGGAGGCGCCACACGCGAGTTACGTCTCCAGACACGTGAGTTACGTCTTCGATCACGCGAGTCACGGGCCTGATCACGACCCGCCAGGCGGCCGCGGCGGTGACACCCTCATGGCGGAAGTCCGTGAAGGCCTCCTTCCCTACCCTGAAGGTAGTGAAGGAGGCCTTCACGGAACTCGCGCGGCAGGGTCACCGCGCGACCACGAAACGTGACATAGATCAACTTCCCCGGACTTCGGCATCAGAGAGGACTTGTTCGCGCGTCGAAATGATCAGCGGACCACCGAGCCCGGGTGGTCCGGTGTGGATTCGACCGACCGAACGTTCATGCACTTGTCCGCAGAACGGACAGTGATCGCCCAGTCGCTAGCCCGACTGGGGGAAACTTACCGCCCTTGTACATCCACCCGTTAGCATCCGCACATTTGTTCGTTCCTGCGCGTCCCGATCGGGCGAAGAACACGTCTCACCATCCAAGTCCACAAGACGAGTGAGGTCGCCAGCGATGAGCACAGAGGGTCTCTCGATGCCAGGTATCTCGGTGGGCGGCTCCGGAGCGGACGCCGCCGACCGGATGCGCCGTGCCGCCGGGGTCATGTCGTTCGCCAAGCTCAAACGTCCGGCGCTGGTCGCGCTGGGCATCGACACGCTCGCGATCTTCCTCGCCGCGCTCGACGTCTGGCTGGTGATCCCCGAGAAGGCCCAGCCGTACTCGATCTATCTGTCCGGCGCCGCGTGCCTCGGCCTCGCCTTCCGGCGCAAGCTGCCGTTCCTCGCGGTGATCGTCACCGTCCCCGGCTTCCTGGCGGGGTGGTCGCAGCTGGCCGCGATGATCGCGCTCGGCTTCCTCGCCACCCGCAAACAGATGCACTGGCAGACCTGGGCCGGATTCGCGCTCGTCTTCACCTGCCGGTTCGTGCAGTGGCCGCTGGCCGACTTCGTCGAGCTCAGCTGGCGTGAACACGTCCTGGACGGCATCTACGGCGTCATCGTCGCCGGGATGCCGGTGGCCATCGGCCTGCTCATCGGAGCGCGGACCGAGATCTCGCAGAAGCTGTCCGAACTCGCCGCCAGCCGCGACCGCGAACGCCGCTTCCACGCCGACGCCGTCCGCGCGGAAGAGCGCGCCCGCCTCGCGCGGGAGATGCACGACGTCGTCTCGCACCAGATCACGCTGATCGCGATGCAGGCCGGCGCGCTGCAGGCGCAGACCACCGACGCCCGGTCGCTCGAAACCGCGCAGGTCATCCGGAAGCTGAGCACCAAGACCCTCGAAGAGCTGCGCTCACTCGTGAGCGTGCTCCGCTCGGGCTCCGAAGACGACGGGCCCCGGCCGGGCATCAACGAACTCGACCGGCTGATCCGCGGCTCGGACGTCCCGGTGCACCTGACCGTGGAGCGGATCCCCGACCTGCTGCCCAGCCAGGTTTCGGCGGCGGCCTACCGGACCGTGCAGGAATGCCTGACCAACGTGCACAAGCACGCACCGGGCGCCACCGCGACCATCCGGATCCAGGGCGAGCACGGTTCGCTCAAGGTCGAAATACGCAACGAGCGCGCTCGGACCCCCGGTGCGGCCCTGCCCTCGGGAGGGCACGGGCTGACCGGGCTGGCCGAACGCGCTCGACTGCTGGGTGGGAGCTTCGAAACCGCCGACACCGAGGACGGCGGGTTCCGGGTGCGTGCCCGGTACCCGCTCGACCGGTGATGGCCGGTGGTCGGCGGAGCTGAGCTGAACGCGCCTGGCCGTAGGCCTCGCGATCCCGGCGGCAGGGCGCATACACCGCCTGGCGCCGACATGCCGGACGGGCGCCCTGGCGACGGGATCGCGGACGCGGGCTCAGCCCTGAAATAGCAGCTGCTAGATCTCCCGGCGCTGGCGCAACCGCTCCAGCGCCTCGGCGAGGATGGCCTCGCCGTCGGCGTCGGAACGCCGTTCCTTCACGTACGCGAGGTGAGTCTTGTAAGGCTCGGTCCGCGGCGCGGCAGGAGGGTTCTTCTCGTCCTGCCCACCGGGGAGCCCGCAACGCGGGCAGTCCCACTCGTCGGGAATCTCGGCGTCCATCGAGAACGAGGGCTGTGCCTCGTGCCCGTTGGCGCACCAGTAGGAAATACGGCGCCGCGGCGCCGACTCACCCCGCTCCGATTCGCCCGAAGGCCCGGCACCCACACGGGTGCCCCGAATCGCGTTACCGCCAACCATGAATCCTCACACCTATAGGGATCGGCGGCGCGCCCCCCATAGGCACGCCGAAACACCTGGATCGATCAGACCTTGAGCAGGAGCCCGAGGCCGATGATGCTGATCAGCCACACCGCGCCCAGCAGCAGCGTGATCCGGTCGAGGTTCTTCTCGGCCACGCTCGAGCCGGAGAGGCTCGACTGCATACCGCCACCGAACAGCGAAGACAGACCGCCACCACGGCCGCGGTGCAGCAACACGGCGACCACCAGCAGCACGCTGGAGGCGATCAACAGGATTTGCAGGAACAGCTTCATGTCATCCTCTGCGCTCTTGGAGAATGCAGGAAAACGGTGTGCCACCAGCGGCTCTTGACCGCCAGAACACACCGTACTCCTGGACTCGTCCACTGCTGTGTGACGGACCGGATACCCAGGTTACCCGGTAGGTGCCCCGATCAGGGCAGGGGCCCGCCCGCGGCGAGTGCGCAGAGTTTGGTGAACTCGTCACCATCCAGGCTGGCACCACCGACGAGCGCACCATCGATGTTCTCGCAGGCGACGAGGTCACTGATGTTGTTGGCCTTGGCCGAGCCGCCGTAGAGCACGCGGACCGAGGACGCGACCTCGGCACCGTACTTCTCGGCGAGGGTGGCGCGGATGGCTCCGCACACCTCCTCGGCGTCCTGCGGGGTCGCGACCTTGCCGGTCCCGATCGCCCAGACCGGCTCGTAGGCGACGACGACGTCCTTGACCTGCTCGGCCTTGAGCCCCTTGAGGCCCTCGACCAGCTGGGCCGTGGTGTGGGCGATGTGCTCCCCGGCCTCGCGGACCTCGAGCTTCTCCCCCACGCACAGGATCGGCTTGATGCCGTGCTTGAGCGCGGCCTTGACCTTCTTGTTCACCAGTTCGTCGGACTCGCCGTGGTACTCACGCCGCTCCGAGTGCCCGACGGTGACGAAGCTGCAGCCCAGCTTCGCCAGCATCGGGCCCGACACGTCGCCGGTGTAGGCACCGGAGTCGTGCGGCGACAGGTCCTGGGCGCCGTAGGTGAGCGACAGCTTGTCGCCGTCGGTCAGCGTCTGGACGCTGCGGATGTCGGTGAACGGCGGCAGGACCGCGACGTCGACCTTCGCGTAGTACTTCTCCGGCAGGGCGAAGGCGATCTTCTGAACCAGCGCGATGGCTTCGAGGTGGTTCTGGTTCATCTTCCAGTTGCCGGCGATGAGCGGTTTGCGCGCCACTAGTCGTTCTCTCCCAGCACAGCGACTCCGGGCAGTTCCTTGCCCTCCAGGTACTCCAGCGACGCGCCGCCGCCGGTCGAGATGTGCGAGAAGCCGTCCTCCGGCAGGCCGAGCTGCCGCACGGCCGCGGCGGAGTCGCCACCGCCGACCACCGTGAAGGCGTCGCTCTTCACCAGCGCTTCGGCCACGGCACGGGTGCCGCCGGCGAAGGACTCGAACTCGAACACGCCCATCGGGCCGTTCCAGAACACGGTCGCCGCGTCGGCCAGCTTGCCCGCGAACAGCTCGCGCGACTTCGGGCCGATGTCGAGGCCCATGCGGCCGGCCGGGATGGCCGTCGCGTCGACGACGTCGAACTCCGCGTCGGCCGCGAAGCCCGTCGCGGCGAGGACGTCCACCGGCAGGATCAGCTCGACACCGCGTTTCTCCGCCTCGGCGAGGAAGCCGCGGACCTGGTCCAGCTGGTCCTCCTGCAGCAGCGAGTTGCCGACCTCGTGGCCCTGGGCCTTGAGGAAGGTGTACGCCATGCCGCCGCCGATGAGGAGCCTGTCGACCTTGGTGAGCAGGTTGGCGATGACGCCCAGCTTGTCCGACACCTTCGCGCCGCCGAGGACGACGACGTACGGCCGCGCGAGGTCCTCGGTCAGCTTCTTGAGGACGTCCACCTCAGCCAGCACGAGGCCGCCCGCGTACGCCGGAAGCGCCCGCGCGATCTCGTAGACCGAGGCCTGCTTGCGGTGCACGACACCGAAACCGTCGGAGACGAACGCGCCGCCGGGGACGAGCGCGGCCAGCTCGGCGGCCAGCTCCTGCCGCTCGGCCTCGACCTTGCTGGTCTCGCGCGCGTCGAAACGCACGTTCTCCAGCAGGGCCACCTGGCCGTCGGTCAGGCCGGCGACGGTGGCCTTGGCGGACTCGCCGACGAGGTCACCGGCCAGCGGGACGTCGACACCGAGCAGCTCGGTGAGCTTCGCGGCGACGGGCGCGAGCGAGAACTTCGGGTCCGGTTCGCCCTTGGGACGGCCGAGGTGCGCCGTGACGACCACCTTCGCGCCCGCCTCGGCGAGGCGCTTGAGGGTCGGCAGGGCCGCGCGGACACGGCCGTCGTCGGTGATGGTCTCCCCGTCGAGGGGGACGTTCAGGTCGGAACGCACGAGTACGTACCGGCCCGAAACGTCCCCGCTCAGCAGGTCTTCGAGGTTCTTCAGCGCCATGGCTCAGGAGAGCTTGGTGCCGACGAGCTTGACGAGGTCGGCGAGGCGGTTCGAGTAGCCCCACTCGTTGTCGTACCAGCCGACGACCTTGACCTGGTTGCCGATGACCTTGGTCAGCGGCGCGTCGTAGATGCAGGAGGCCGGGTCGGTGACGATGTCGGCCGAGACGATCGGGTCGTCGCTGTAGCGCAGGATGCCGGCCAGGGGGCCCTCGGCGGCGGCCTTGTACGCGGCGTTGATCTCCTCGATGGTCGCGCTCTTGGCGAGCGTGACGGTGAGGTCGGTGGCCGAACCGGTCGGGACCGGGACGCGGACCGCGTAGCCGTCGAGCTTGCCGTTGAGCTCCGGCAGGACCAGGCCGATGGCCTTGGCGGCACCGGTCGAGGTCGGGACCATGGACAGCGCGGCGGCGCGGGCGCGGCGCAGGTCCTTGTGCGGCGCGTCCTGCAGGTTCTGGTCCTGCGTGTACGCGTGGATCGTGGTCATCAGGCCCTGCTCGATGCCGAAGGCGTCGTTGAGGACCTTGGCCAGCGGGCCGAGGCAGTTGGTGGTGCAGGACGCGTTCGAGATGATGGTCTGCGAACCGTCGTACTTGTCGTCGTTGACGCCCAGCACCACGGTCAGGTCCTCGCCCTTGGCGGGCGCGGAGATGATGACCTTCTTGGCGCCACCGGCGATGTGCGCCTTGGCGGCGTCGCCGTTGGTGAAGAAACCGGTCGACTCGACGACGACGTCCACGCCCAGGTCGCCCCAGGGCAGGTTGGCCGGGTCGCGCTCGGCGAGGGCCTTGATCGTCTTGCCGTCGACGACGATGCCCTCGTCGCTGACACTGACCTCGCCCGGGAAGCGGCCGAGGATGGAGTCGTACTTCAGCAGGTGGGCCATGGTGGCGACGTCGCCGAGGTCGTTGAACGCGACCACCTCGATGTCGTGACCGGCGGCCTGCACGGCCCGGAAGAAGTTGCGGCCGATGCGGCCGAAGCCGTTGACACCTACGCGAACCGTCACTGCTGCCACTCCCTTGAGACTCGTCCGGGATCGCCCCGGTAAGACGTCCTTTACTCGGGCGCAACCCTAGCGTGCGTGCTCGGGCGCCCCTCTTTGCCCTGACGAGACTTCCACCACTCGGTGGGTCAGGTCAAGAATCGATTAAGTGCGTCGCTACCAGGACGTCTTGGGAAAACTCTCAGCTTCACTGTGCTAGCCGTCG
This sequence comes from Amycolatopsis sp. WAC 04197, assembly GCF_003947475.1. Classification (NCBI taxonomy): domain Bacteria; kingdom Bacillati; phylum Actinomycetota; class Actinomycetes; order Pseudonocardiales; family Pseudonocardiaceae; genus Amycolatopsis; species Amycolatopsis sp. WAC 04197. The sequence goes on from NZ_QHJK01000009.1 coordinate 149,542, forward strand.
CTCCAGCGGTGTGCGCATCCGTGGCGTGACTCGCACCTCTCCGAACCACTCGGCCAGGTGGTTCGCCTCCGCCTCGACGGCCCGTTCGACGTCCGCGCCCACGTCCTCCAGGAGGTGATGGACGACCTCGCCGTCCGGCCGCTGCGCCCAGCCACCGACGATGCGGCCGTCGGCCCAGACGGTGGGCCCGATGTTGCCGGTGCCGTCGAACAACGGCGCCTTGTGCGGGCCGAGGTACCAGTCGCGCTCGATCCACCCCATCGCCGTCGGGTCGAGGGACGGGAGCAGGGCGACCCAGGGTTCGGGCTCCGCGACCGGCTCCAGATCGTCGGCGAGCACCACGCCGGGGACGCCGTCGAGATCGACCTCGACCGGCTGAATCTCCGCGAGCGCCTTCTTCGTCTGGCCGATCGTCCAGCCCGTCCACCAGCGGAGGTCCGCGATCGGGGCGGGGCCGTAGGCGTAGAGCCACCTTCGGGCCAGCTCGACCCTGGCCGCGTCGGCGTCCCAGCCGGCGAGGCCCTGTGGCAGCCAGTCCGCCATCGGGGCCCAGTAGTACTGGCTGCTGATCCAGCTGCCGCGCGGGCGGCCGCGCACGATGCGGCCGTCGACCGCGAGCTGGAACAGGACGCGGCTGGTGACGTTGGCGATCGCCTCGTACGGCTTTCCCTTCGCCATCAGGAGTTGCTGCTTCAGGCGTGGCTCGTCCTGGGAAAGCTCCTGCGCCGTGGCGGAACCGCGGGCCTTCAGCGCGCGCTCCGTCGCGTCCTCGACCTCGGCCAGCCAGCGTGCCGGCTCCGGCACGTTCTCCGGATGTCCCTGCGTGCCGAGGTGCTGTTCGAGCAGGCGGCGCTGCTTCTTGGCGATGTCGGCGGAACACGCGACCTGCACGAGGGCCGCGTTCTCGTGCCCGAGGACGAAGACCGTGCGGCGCATGCCGAGCATCCGGATCAGCGTGCGTTCTTCGTAGAGCGCGCTCTCCAGTTCGGCGACGCCGTCGCCTTTCACGCGCGCCCAGGCCGACAAGTGCACGGACGCCGGATCCGTGGCGTGCAGCGCGACGACCGCGTCCGCGGCGGCGAGCACCGACTCGGCGGGCGTGGTGAGGCGATGACGCGTCGCGAGCCGGGCGCGGCGCTGCGCGATGTCGATCTTGGGGGTCACGGATCGGTTCTATCACCGGGGCCCGACAGTTTCGGCCGCAAGCGGCTGAAGGGCGCTTTCCCCGCATGCGATGCGGGGAAAGCGCCCTTCACCGCGTGAGACGCGGGGAAAGTCCCCTTCAGCTCGCCTGGACGCGCTCCAGCTCGAACACCGGGATGACCCGGCTGGTCTTGCTCTGGTACTCGGCGAACTGCGGCATGAGGGCCGACTGCCTGGCATAGACCTCGTCGCGCTCGGCGCCGGTGAGCACGCGTGCGCGGACCGGGAAGGTCTCGGTGCCGAGCTCGACCTTGGTGTCCGGGTTGGCCACCAGGTTGTGGAACCACGCCGGGTTGTCGTCGGCACCGCCCTTGCTCGCGAAGATGTAGATCCGGTCGTCCTCGAGGAGCGGGACGAGCGGCGCGATCCGCTCGGTCCCGGACTTCGCGCCGGTGTGGTGGACGAGGACGAGCGGGTAGCCCTCGAACATGCCGCCCGCCTTGCCGCCCGTTTCACGGAACTCGGCGATCACGCTTCGGTTGATCTTGTCGAAGTCGAAGGTGTCTGTCATGACCTCGATCGTATGGCGCACCGAGTGACCCCATCGATGCTCAGAATGGCCATGAACATATCCGTCTGTCGCATTATCATCGCCGTCATGGACCTTTTGGCCGAAGTGCTCGCCGTGGGCGGCGTTCGGGGCACCGCCGGCGCCCGCATCGAGGCGTCCGGGCCGTGGGGCATCCTCTGGCACGGCATCACCCGCGCCGCCTTCTACGCGATCACCTGTGGGACGGCCTGGCTGGAACTGGCCGGGCACCCGCCGCGGCAGCTCATGCCCGGCGACGTCGTCCTGCTGCCGAACGGGCCGGAACACACCCTCCGCAGCGCCCCGGACGTCGCGATCATTCCCAATCTGTGCACCGCGGCGGAGAAGGCACGCGACTGCGGCGGCGTGCTGCGCCTCGGCTCCGGGGAGGTCGAGACGCACGTCCTCGGCGCGTCCTACGACTACGACCCGGCGGTGTCCACCCAGGTGCTCGCCACCCTGCCGGAGGTGGTGCACATCCGCGCGAACCGCGGCCGCGACGGGCTGGACGACACCGTGCGGCTGCTGTCGCGGGAACTGGCGAGCCCGCAGATCGCCACCGACTTCGTCCTCAACCGGCTCGTCGACATCCTCCTGGTCCAGCTGCTCCGCGCTTGGCGGACCGAGAAACCGGCCGAGACGCGGGGAACCTGGCTCGGCATCCTGGGCGATCCGCTGATCGGCGTGGCGCTGGCCAAGATCCACGAGGACCCGGCGAAACCCTGGACCACCGACCTGCTCGCGGCGGAACTGTCGACCTCACGCAGCACGCTGACCCGCCGGTTCCGCGAAACCACCGGCCGGACGCCCGGCGACTACCTGACCCTGTGGCGGATGGACCTGGCCGCGGTGCGGCTGCGCGACACCGACGACACCGTGGACACCATCGCGCGCTCGGTCGGCTACACGTCGGTGTACGCGTTCAGCCGGGCTTTCCGGCGCGCCCGCGACCAGGCGCCGGGGCAGTACCGGACGTCGACGCGGAAGCGCCTCACGCCGGCCGCGCCTGTCGCGTGAGGGCGAGTCATGATCTCCCTCAGGCCGTCTCTTCCTCCTGCTCAGGCTCCTCGGACGGGCGCGTGAACAGCCGCGTCGCCGACAGCCGCGCGACACCGTCCGGCTCGCCGAGTTCGTCGGTCGCGTTCCGGATCGTCGCGTCGACGGACAGGTACTTGCGCCCCGCCCGCAGGTCCGCGTCGTTGCGCAGCCGCACGATCAGCGGGAACTCGCTCAGCGCGCCGGCGTCGAACAGGCCGGTGGTGTAGATCAGCTGGACACCCAGCGCCTCCGCGACCGCGCGCTGCAGTTCCAGCAGGTAGCCCGCCGACGCGCGGCCGATCGGGTTGTCGAGGAACAGCACGCCGGAATGCCGGTTGCGGGCCTTGCCGCGGTTGTTCGCCCGCAGCGCCGCCAGGGTGCAGTACAGGATGATCGCCGCGGTCAGCTGCTGCCCGCCGGAGAACACGTCCCGGATCTCGGAGACCCGCTGCCGTTCGGTCCGCAGCACCGAGTCCGGCTTCAGCATGTCGACCCGGAACCCCTTGGGAGCGGCGGCCTGCACGCCGCGCAGCACGAGCGAAAGCCCGTCCCGTTTGACGTCGCGGCCGTCGGAGGTCTTCCCCACCGCGGCCTCGTCGACGACCTCGCCCAGCTTCTCGGCGAGCACGTTCTCTTCGAGTTCGGTGAAGCGGATCCGCAGGAACTCCTGACCCGACCAGTCGCCGAGACCGTCGGGCAACCGTGAGACCCGTTGCGCCGCACGGAGTGTGCGCAGCGCGCCGTCGACCATGCCCTGCAGCCGGGTGATGATGCCGCCGCGGTGCCGGTCGATCTGCGCGAGATCGTCGGTGAGCGTGCGCAACCGGGGACGCAGCGCCTCCGCCCATTCCGCGGCGTGGGCGGGCAGCTGGTCTCGGCGGACCGAGATCACCTGCTGCCGCACCGGTGTGCTGAGCTTTTCGAACCGCTTGTCCGTGGCGTACTGCGCCAGCTGGTCCGCCGCCGCCCGCACCCGCCGGTCACCCGCGTCGGCCGCGTCCTGCGCCTCGGTGAGCGCTGTGTTGAGCCGGGAGTGCTTGGCGCGCGCGGATTCGACGTCGCCCTCGAACGGCGCTTCTTCGTCCTCTTTGGACAACAGATGCGCCATCGATTCGGCGAGCAGACCGAAGCCGGACGCGGACGCCTTCGCGGACTCCAGTGTCGCTTCGGCCGCGGCGCGGCGCTCCTGCAATTCCTCCCATTTCCTCGCGGCGGCGGACACTTCGAGACCGGCTTCGTCGATCAGCTCCAGGCCGTGCTCGATGTCCTTCGGCCGCGCGTCGAGGGCGAGCGCTGACGGCTGTTCCGGCAGCTGGCCCAGTTCCGCCTTGCGGGTCGCGACGAGCCCGACGATCTCGGTGCGCTCCTCCTCCAGCACCGCGACGGCCCGGTTCGCCCGCGCCTGCGCCGCGGCCCGCGCCGAAGCGTCGGAGCCGTCCGGCGTCTCCAGCAGCGCGGAAGCCCGCTCGCGGACGGCGTCGTCCAACGCCTCCAGCGCCGCCCGCGCGGACGCCTCGACGCTCTCGGCCTGGTCGAGTTCGGCACGGAGATCGCTGCCGACCTCCACCTTCGCGTACGCCTCGGAGGCCGAGGCGAAGGTACGCCGCAACGCGTCCACCGGTTCGGCGGGTACGGAGTCGTCTTCGGTGACGTCGCTCGATCCCGGCACCTCGGCCAGTTCCGCCTTCGCGGTCGTCGCCGTGCGCCGGTGCCCGTCGGCGGTGCGTTGTTCCTCGCCCGCCTGCTCGCGCAGCCGGGAAGCCTTCACCGCGGCTTCGGACGCCGTCGCCTCGGCCCGCTCGGCGATCTCGGTGGCGCGTTCGACGTCGTCCGTCCACTCCGGGATCTTCGCGGCACGCGTGGCGAGTGCTTCCAGCCCGCGAACGCGCTCCCCCGCCTCGGCCGAGATCGAGCGCAGCTCGGGGATCCGCTCCCGCAGCCCGGCCGCCTTCTCACCGAGCCGCTGGAACTCCTTTTCGGCCTGCTCCAACGCGGTCCGAGCGGTCTCGTGCGCGGTGCGCGCGTTCTGGAGCTGCTCGGCGAGCGTCGCGATGCTGCCGGGCGGGTAGTCCTCGCGCCAGGTCTTGAGCTTCCACGACAGCGCGCTGTCGTCGGCCAGCGACGTCGCCAGTGCCTCCAGCCGGCGCTGACGTTCCGCGTGCCGGAGCGCGATGGCCTCACGCTCGGCGTCGGCGGCCTCCTCGTCGTACATCGCCGGATTGGGCGGCACGAGGAATTCGATCCCGGCCTCACCCGGCAGCCGGTCGGTCGTGGTGGCCTCGGTCGTGGCGACGGGGATGATCGTGCTGGGCAGCAGCCGCCGCTCCGCCAGGACCTTTTCGGCGAGCCGCACCTGTTCCGGTTCGTTCAGCAGGATGCCCGAGACCAGCTGGGGCGCGCGGGCCAGCACGGCCGCCCGCCGCTTCTTGTCCAAAGTGGACAGATAGCGCCAGCCGGACCACGCGTTCATCCCGGCGGCCTCCAGCGCGTCGAGCGCGGCCTGGACGTCTTCGGGAGCGGGCAGGAGGCCACCGGAACCGAGCGCGTTCAGCGCGCGCTCGTCGACGGATTCCTCCATCCGCAGCGCGGTCTGTTCCTTCTCCGCGGCCGAACCCGCCTCGCGCAGACGTTCCAGCAGCACCGGGAGATCCGTCTCCAGCGCGACGTCGTCCGCACCGAGGAGTTCGCTCAGCCGCGGTTCGACGGCGAGCGCGTCGGTGCGCCGGTTGGCGCGGTCGAGTTCCTCGGCCGCGCGTTCCAATCGGTCCTTTGTGGACCCCGCGAGCCGGTGCGCGTCGTTGACCGTGGCCTGCGCGGCACGCAGGTCTTCGGCGACACGTTCGAGTTCCTGTTCCCGGCGGACGAGTTCCGCGGCGGCCGTCTCGGCCTCGGCCCTGGCCGCGCGCGCCGCTTCGGCGACGTCCGCCCCGGCCTTGAGCGCGCCGGAGCGGACGGCTTCCGCGATCTCCTCCCGGATTTCGGCGATCCGCGCCCCCAGCCCGCGAGCCTCCGCCCGGCGCGACGCCGCGAGGTTCGCCGATTCGTCGCGTTCCGCCTGCGCCTTCTCCGCTTCGGCCCGCAGGGCGGCCACATGGGCTTCGGCCTTCGACGCCTGCTCGGTGGCGTTCTTGGCCAGCCCCAGCAGTCCCCTGGCGAGCGCGCTCGCGGCGGCGTTGCGTGCCTGCAGCGCGGGCTGTGCCTTCTGCTCGCGATTCCCCACCAGTTCCCGGAAATCGCGGGCCTTGCGGGCGGCGTTGAGGTGGTTGAGCACGGTGGCGCATTCACGCCAGGCCTCGGCCGCGGTCTTGGCCTCGGCCAGTTCGCCGTCGATCCGCTTCTTGCTCTCCTGCGCCTCGTCGAGCCGCAGTTTCCCGACCAGGCGGCGGAGTTCGGTGACCCCGGCGGTGAGACGGCGGTGGTCGCCCTCAGCGAGCTTCTCCGCGGACTTCACCTCGTCGACGTGCTGTTCGAGCCCGCTCAGCCGCTCGTTCTCCAGCTTGTCGCGGGCGGCGACCCGACCGGCCAGCGTCCGCATCTCGGCGCGGGCCGCGTCGGCGAGCTTCCGCGACGCGGCGGCGACGCCTTCCTCCTCCGCCAGCGGGGTGAGCAGGTCGAGCGCGCCCGCGACGAAGTCCCGCTCCGACAACAGATCCCCGCGCTGGGCGAGGTTGTGCGCGTAGGTCGCGACGACCTCGGCGAGGTCCTTCGGCTCCTCCTCCGAAAGCACCGCGCGCAACAGGAACTCGACGAAAGCCTCGTCGGTGCTGAAGGCGAAGGCGTCCGCCGCCTCGCCCTCACCGGCGTTCATCGCGCGCTGGTACCGGAAGAGCTCGGTGTCGAGGCCGAGACCGTCGAGCCGCGACGTCCATTCGTGGTGCCGCCGGGTCCAGAACAGCTCCAGTTCCGGCTCGCCGCCGTGCACCTTGTCGAGCTGGTCGTGGAAACCGGACATCGTCAGCAGCCTGCCGTCCGACGTCAGCGGCAGCGAGTCCAGATCGAGCGAGGGCGTCGGCCGGAAGCAGTACCAGGAATCGACGAGGTTCTCCGAGTCCGCCGACACCACGTGCCCGCGCCATTCCGACACCTTGCCGGTGATCACCCGGTGGCCGGTCTCGACCTGCAGCCACTCCAGCACGACGTGCGAAACGTCCTTGGCGGCGACGAACTTCTCCAGCACCTTGGTGTTCGTCGTGCCGACGACCTGGCGGCGGCCGGGCAGCATGACCGAGAAGATCAGCTTGATCAGGACGGATTTGCCGCCGCCGTTCTCCAGGAACAGCACGCTCGCCGGCGAGGGGCGCCGCGGCGGCCCCTCCCCCGCCAGGTGGATCCCGGCGCTGAACAACGCGTCCTGTTTGGGCGCGGTGATGGCGGCGCCGACGCCGCTGAAGTCCAGCACGACGTCCTGGTACCGCGCGCCCGCCGGGCCCACCGAGTGCAGGCGAACCCGCGAAAGCTCGTACATCGACTCCCCTTGGTTAAAGCGTGTCCGACGCGGCCGCGCGCAACGTTCCGCCGCCGTTGGCCACCGACACCACGTTCAGCTCGAGCAGATCGTCGAAGGCCGCGTCGGCGGCGAGTTCCCGCACCTGCACCTGGTAGCGCGGTGTCGTCCGGTAGGTCCCGCCCTGTTCTCCGCTGACCTGGACGAGAAAACCTTGATCGGCGAGGAACCGCAGGGCCCGCGCGACCATGCCGCGTGTGGTGTCCGACGACAGCCTGCCGTCCTTGGTCGCGGCGGCCGCGGGACGCCGGGCGTAGGCGCGCCACGCCTGTTCGAGTTCGGGCGCGTCGGCCAGCGGGTCGTTGTTCGCTTCGGCCTGCGCCGCGCGCTCGTCGAGGATCCGGCATGCCTCGCGCACCATCGCGTCCACCTGCTCGACACTGACGCGGCCGATGTAGGTGTCGTTGGCGAGGTCGTCCGGACGCGGGTAGCCGAGCGCGGCGGTCGCCAGATGGACGAGACCGTGCAGGACCTTCTCGGTCTCGCGGCGTTCGCGGATCTTGCTCTGCCGCGCGTAGCTGTCCATCTTGATCTCGAAGACGGACTCGTCGGTCGCCGCCAGCACGGCACCGGCCTGGAGGTTCACCTCCAGCACCATCAGCCCCAGCCCGGCCGCGACCGCGTGCGTGAGCTGTTTGAACGCCCTGTCCTCGCCGTAGCGCCGGACCAGGTCGCCGTACACGACGTCCCGCGACGGCAGCTGCTTCGGGCGCATGCCGAACGAGACGAGCCGGGCCGCGGATTCGACGTCCCCGTTGGTCGTCACGCGACCTCCTCCTCTTCTTCTTGTCGATCGACCGTGGCCGACGAGAGCAGCAGGTCCGCTCCGCCGAACTCGGGATCTTCGAGCAGCGTGCCGTCGTCCACGGCCAGCAGCACCTGACGCTCCCCCAGCCGGAGCGCCGCGCCGACCTCGGGACTGTAGGCGTGCACCGCCCGCAGGGCGACCAGGGCGGGCAGCGCCGGATCGATGCGGCGGGCCTCTTCGAGCAGCCCGGACAGCCGTCGCGGCACCTCGGGCAGGTCGAGCAGGTCGTCGGCGAGGCGCCACTGCTCGTCGCCGAACTTGTCGGTGACGTCAGCGGGCATCAGCTCGGGCTCGGGGATCTCGCCGACGAGCTGATCGCGTTCGGGGGCGGGCCGCAACAGCAGCGACACCAGCGAGGACAGCGACGGCACGGTCGGCGGCGAGATCCCGGCACCGGCGTGGAAGAACGACTCGGCAGGCGCGACGGCCTGGGCGATCGGCAGGCCCAGCGTCGGCATCAGGAGCTGGCCGAACAGGTCGATCGTGGCGCGCTGCGGCGGCCCGGAGAACTGCTGGCGGTCCTGCTCGGCACGGAACACGGCTCCCGCGTCGGCGAGCCGCGACTGGAGCCGGGTGTGGCGGCGGATGCAATCGCTGACGATGTCCACGAGCTCGGCGGCCCGGCGTTTGCGGTCGAGGTCTTCGGTCTCGTCCCGCGACGCGGTGATGTTCTTGAGGATCGCGTTCTCGGCGCGGAACCGGGACTCGATATGGGACAGCGCCTGATCCAGCAGATCAGGGACCTCGCGCTCCCAGTCGACCGCGCGCACGTCGCGACGGGTGGCGTCGAGTTTGGCGCGCAACGTCTCGCCGTACTGGACAGTGCGGTAGCGGGCCTGTTCGGCGGCGAGCTTCGCGTCGGCGAGGCGGCCGCGGTTGATCAGGTTCTCCAGTTTGACCTCGGCCGCGATCTGCGCGGACTCGACATCGGTGTCCAGCGCGCCGACGAGCACGTTGATCGCCTCGTCGGTGGCGCGCAGGTAGACCTCGCCGTCGGGCGCGGCCAGCTCGACGAGCAGTTTGAAGTCGAACTGGCGGCGCTGATAGCCGCCACCGGGGCCGATGGAGCCGTAGACGCGGCGGAACCCGCGATCGGTGGTGCCGACGTTGATCAGGTTGTCGAGCACCCACCGGGCGACCTTGGCGTGTTCGTCCGGCGTCCGGCCGGGTGCCTGGAGCGCGACGAACGGCAGCAGGCGCGCGATCACCTGATCGTGGTCGGCGCCGGTGTCGAAGTCCATCGACACGGTGACCTGGTCGATCGTGTGCAGGGCGATCTCGGCCATCTGGTAGATCGTGGCGTCCGCCCAGTCCAGCTTCGACTTGCGCGCGTCGAGGTCGTGCAAGGGCGCTGTGCAGGCCAGCGCCTTGAGGCGGCGCGTCAGCCCCTCGTCGGCCAGCCCCATCCCGGTCAGCTCGTCGTCTCGCACAGCAGGCCAGGCTAGTCGCCGTCCCCTCCACCCCGCACGGGTGACCGGGTGGAGCTCAGGTGTGGACGTAGGACTGGATCAGGATCGAGGTTTCGGCGCCGCCTCGATGCTGCAGAATCGTCCGGTCCCCGCCCGCGCAGTCCCGTCCGGCGTAACCCCAGTGCCGCTCCGCGCTGCGGTTCACCATCGACCTCGCCGGGAACGGCAAGGCGGCGCACTGCCGTCCGTCACTCGCCCAATCCGGCGGCAGCTGCACCTTGGCCCCGCCGTAACCGGGTTCGGGCCAGAAACAGAGGAAACCCTCCGCGCAGTCCGGGACGACCGTGGCCGCCGGAGCCGAGCCGGAATGATCCGAAGCCAGGACGAGCACCACGGCGGTGGCGGCGAGCCCGGCGGCCACCGCCGAGCCCACCCGGAGCACGCGTCTTCGCCACGGTCCGGCGGGCGGGCTCGTTTTCACCTCGCCCCGGATCCGGTCGAAGCGCTCGAACAGTTCGGGCTTCCCGCAGCCGTGGAGATAGCAGCGCAACTGCCCCGCCGTCGGCAGCAGACCGTTCTCGATGTTGGACACCCGTTGCCGGGTCAGCGCGTCCTGGCCGAGCAAAGAGCGTTTGGCGACGCATTCCTGAGTGAGCCTTCCGCGCACCTCGCGCAATTGCGCGCCGAAGTCCTTCGCAGTGGACATGGTCCACCCCCTCCCCATCGCCATTGTGTCGCACCCGGTCACGGTGTCGGGGGACGAACCGCGACATACCGCGACATCGTTTTCCCTGGTCAGCGCCACGCGATGCTGCTGTCGTGGACCTGTCGGACAACCGATCAGGGAGGAATTCACCATGAAACGTTCACTCGTTCCGGTGGCCGCGGCCGCCGCCTTGCTCGTCTCGGGTGTGGTCTGCACTCCGGCTTCCGCGGCGGAAGAGGGCAACTGCACCCCGGTCGTGCACTGGTGCGGCGGGGTCTTCAACGACACTCCGCGCGTCGTCACGGTGGCCGGGAACTTCGACGGCCGGAACTACACCGATCTCCTGCCGCTCAGTGCCGGCGGGCGGACCGGGCCGAACCGGGACATCGACGGCGTGCGGATCCCGGTCGGCTGCACCGCGCATCTGCGCACGATCGTCAACCGGTGGGGTGGCGAGGACTACGACGGCGGCGCCGCGTACGCGTCGGGCACCTGGCACCGCATCCACGACGACGAGGTCGTCAAGATCACCCGGCTCGCCTGCCGGTAGCCGGGGCGGGGTGCCGCCCGGCCACCGGGGGTCCGGGCGGCACCACCCGCGGGTGACCGGGGCTGCTCACCGCCGGGGTGTCCCAGTAGCGTCGGGTCATGCGTGAAATGAACAGGGACGAATGGTGGGCCTTCGCGAGCGAGGGCACGCGGACGGGCATGCTCGGTCTGGTCCGCGCCAACGGGGCGGCGATCGTGACGCCGGTGTGGTTCCTGCTGAACGAGGGGCCGGACGGGGACGAACTGATCTTCACCACCGGCACGGACACGCTCAAGGGCAAGGCGCTGCGGCGCGACCCGCGGCTTTCCCTCGCCGTCGACGACCAGAAGCCGCCGTACTCGTACGTGCAGTTCACCGCCGAAGCCGTGTTGCACCACGACCTCGGCGAGATGCTCGAATGGGCGACCAGGCTCGGTGGCCGGTACATGGGTGAGGACAAGGCCGAGGCCTACGGCAAGCGCAACGCCGTACCGGAGGAGTCCTTGGTACGCGCGCGGATCACGAAGGTGATCGCCCGCGCCGACATCGCCGGCTGACCCCTTCCCCCTCTCTCGCATTTAGTCCTCTGGATGCGGTCCTTGCGCGTGCAAGTACCGCATCCAGAGGACTAAATGCGTTTGGGGGCGTGACCCTGCGTGTTGATGTTGGTCAAGTATTGACACGAAGCACCCACTGGTGTGTGATCTGAACCATAGATAGGAAAGTTTCCTAACTAAAACTCAGCCTTCCCCGCCGGGCCTCGCCCGGTCCGCCGTTGTACCTCCCGACCCCCGAACTTCACGTATGGAGGCTCCAGTGGCACCCCGACCACCGTGGCGCGCGCTGCTCACGTGTGCCGCCGCGACGGCGATGTCCGTCGCCGTCCTGCCGGCTCCGTCCGCCGGCGCGGCACCGACCGATCACGAATCCGAAGCCGCCACGATCTCCCAAGGCGCCGTCGAAAAGAACCACGCGGGCTACTCCGGCACCGGGTTCGTGAACTTCGACAACGTCGTCGGCAGCTACGTCGAGTACACGGTGAACGCCGCGCAGGCCGGAACCCAGACGCTGACCTTCCGCTACGCCAACGGAACCACGATCGACCGGCCGGTCTCCCTCAGCGTCAACGGCACCGCGGCCGGGACGCTGTCGTTCCCCGGCACCGGCGCGTGGACCACCTGGAAGACCGTCACGAAGGACGTCGCGCTGGCCGCCGGGGCCAACAAGATCCGTACCACCGCCACCACCGCGAACGGCGGCCCCAACGCGGACAAGCTCACCGCGAGCGGAGTGACCGACGCCGAAGCGCCGACGCCGCCGAAGAACCTGGCCGCCAAGGACATCAAGGCCCGCAGCGCCACGTTCACCTGGGAAGCCGCGACCGACAACGTCGGCGTGGTCCGCTACGACGTGATGCGCGGCGGCAACGTGCTCAAGTCCGTCGACGGGAACACGCTCACCACGACCGTCGACAACCTGCAGCCGAACACCGCCTACGACATCTCGGTCGGCGCCTTCGACGCGGCCGGGAACCCTTCGCAGCAAAGCAATGTCGTCCAGTTCACGACGCCGTCCAGCGGGGACACCACGCCGCCGACGGTGCCGGGGAACCTGCGCTCGACGTCGGTGACCGCGAACAGCGTCTCGTTGGCGTGGAACGCTTCCACGGACGACAGCGGCACCATCGCCGGTTACGACGTGTACCAGGGCACCACGAAGGTCGCGACGACACCGTCGCTCGAAGCCACGGTCACCGGCCTGACGGCGAACACGTCGTACACGTTCACGGTGAAGGCCCGTGACCTCGACGGCAACGCTTCGGCCGCGAGCGACGCCCTGACCGCGAAGACGGGCGGCGCCGCGGGCGGCGGGATTCCCGAGTACGACAAGGACATCACGAAGGCGGATCTCGCCTGGTCCGTCGACTTCCTGCCGGACGGCACGGCGCTGGCGACCGAACGGGACCGGTTCGAGATCCTGCGGATCACGCCGTCGGGCGAGAAGACGACGGTCGGCAAGGTCCCCGGCGCGGTCGGCACCAACGGCGAGGGCGGCCTGCTCGGCATCGCGATCTCGCCGAACTACGCCACCGATCACGCGATCTACCTGTACCACACCGCATCCGGCGACAACCGGATCGTGAAGATGACCTACGACAACGGAAAGCTGTCTTCGTCGTCGACACCGGTGCTCACCGGGATCGCCAAGAACCGTTACCACAACGGCGGAAGGCTGCGGTTCGGTCCGGACGGCAAGCTCTACGCCACCGTCGGCGACGGGCAGAACAAGGACACCGCGCAGAACAAGGGCTCACTCAACGGGAAGATCCTGCGGGTCAACCCCGACGGTTCGGCGCCGAGCGACAATCCGTTCTTCTCCACCGGTGGCAACGCCCGCTACGTCTGGAGCTTCGGGCACCGCAACCCGCAGGGCCTGGCCTGGGATTCGCGCGGTCAGCTGTGGGCGTCGGAATTCGGCGACGGCAAACTCGACGAGCTCAACCTGATCCAGAAGGGCGGCAACTTCGGCTGGCCCCAGTGCGAAGGCACCGAAGGATCCTGCGGCGGCACGGTCGCGCCGAAGAAGACGTGGCCGACCAGTTCCGGCGGGCCGAGCGGGATCGAGATCGTCAACGACTGGATCTACGTCGCGGCGGTCACCAGCGCACAGCTCTTCGCCACGCAGATCAACGCGGCGGGCAACGGCGTCGGTCCGGTGCAGTCGCTGTTCTCCGGTCGCTGGGGCAGGCTCCGCTCGGTCACCAAGACACCGGACGGCGGGCTGTGGGTCACCTCGACCAACGCGGACAAGAACGGCGGCACGCCGAGCGTGCTCGACAACGTGGTGGTGCGGCTGAAGTTCCCCGGCGGCTCGCAGCCGGGAGCGTTCAAGCTGACCAGTTCCGCGTTCGCCGACAACGCGACCATCCCGGACAAGTTCACCTGCGCCGGTGACGGCACCGCGGGACAGGACACCTCGCCGCCGCTGGCGTGGAGCGCCGGGACGACGGGCGCCAAGGGGTACGCGATCGTCTTCGCCGACGTGGCCAACAACGGCAACAAACTGCACTGGGCGATCTGGGACATCCCGGCCTCCGCGGCTTCGCTGCCGGAAGGACTGGGCTCGGGCTTCACGGTCCCGAACCAGAACGGCGCCAAGCAGAAGGCCATGGGCAGCGGGGCGAACTCGCAGAAGTACTTCGGCCCCTGCCCCGGCGGCTCCAGCCATCCCTACACGTTCACGCTCTACGCGCTGAAGTCGGCGACGGTGCCGGGCTTGTCCTCGTCCTCGACGATGGCGCAGATCGAAACGGCCATCAAGAACGCTTCGACGGGCAACGTCAAGCTACGCGGCAAATCCAGCGCCGCGTCCTGAGCACGGCCGGGGTGTCCGGAGCGGCGCCGGGCACCCCGACCGTATCCAGTGTGACTGGAGGAACGCCACCCCGTCCGGGATTTCCCGGCGGGGTGGCGTTTTCGTGCGGCCAGTAGGCTTCGGCGGGTGAAGGACTGGACGTTCTGCCCGCGCTGCGGGGACCGGACGAGACTCGACGGCGCCGGCGAGGACACCCACGTCCTCTGCCCCGCCTGCGGCTTCACCAAGTACGACAACCCCTTGCCGACCACGGTCGGTCTCATCCTCGACGGCGATCGGATCCTGTTGCTGCGCCGGGCACACGAGCCCCGCAAGGGCACTTGGGACACCGTCGGCGGTTTCCTCTCCGGCGCCGAAACCGCCGAGGAGAACCTCGTCCGCGAAGGGCTGGAGGAGATCGGCTGCGAACTCCGGAACCTCCGCTTCGCCGGGACGTATCCGTCGGTCTACGGCGACACCGGCCTGAAGACGATCGGCCTCGCCTTCGTCTGCGAGCTCCCCGAGGACGCGGAAATCGTGCTGTCGGAAGAGAATTCCGAGTACGCCTGGTTCCCGCTGGCCGATCGGCCACCGCTCGCCTTCGCCGACTGCGAGGCCGCGGCCGCCTCGCTCACCAGCCGAACAGGTTCCGCATGATCCGCGAGCAGCGCTCGGTCATCGCCGCGGCGTCCTGATCCGGCTGGTCGATCCACCAGCTGATCAGGGAGTCGACCACGCCGGTCCACACCTGGGCGATCGCCTCGATGTCACGGTCGTCGTCCAGCCCGCGCGAGTGCATCAGCTGAGCGGCGCCGACCAGCGCGAAGCCGTCGAGCCGGTAGCGGTAGTCGACCGCGACACCGGCGATCTCACCGGTCGAGGGCACCGTCGGGTCGCGTAGCAGCTTCCAGGCGTACCGGTCTTTGTCGAACGTCTCGAAGATGGCCGAGAGCACCGCGAGCGGCATCCGTTCCGGCGGCTCACCCTCCTCCGCCATCGTCTCGGCGACACCTTCGGTCAGCCGGTCCCCCGCCCGGTGCAGGCAGGCGAGATACAGCCCGTCCTTCGAGCCGAAGTACTGGTACAGCAAGGGTTTCGTGACGCCGACCCGGCGGGCGATCTCCACCATCGACGCCCCGGCGTACCCGTTCTTGCCGAACTCCTCCGTCCCGGCGCGCACGATCTGGGACTCCCGCTCCTCGCGGGGCACCCCCTTCGTGCCGACGGCCCTTGCTTCTGTCACGGCGGCTATCTTACCCTGAGGTAAATGACCTTAGGGTAAGTTACCTGGCGGTCAGATAACCGGGGGCGAGACAGGGAGAGGTGCGGTGGCGGATTTTCTTGCCCATCTGAGTGACCCGGTGCTGATGGCGACGCCGGTGTTCCTGCTGTTCGTCGCGATCGAGATCCTCGCGCTGCACGTGCTGGGGCACGACGACAACGTCATCGGCTACAGCGTCAAGGACACCCGCACCAGCATGTCCATGGGCGCGGTGGCGGTGGTGATCAACGGTGTCTTCCGCATCGCCATGCTGTTCGTCTTCGCCGCGCTCTACGAGCTCGCGCCGGTGAAGTTCAGCCCGCACGACTGGTGGACCTGGGTCCTGATGCTGCTGGGCCAGGAGATCGTCTTCTACGCCTACCACCGGGCGAGCCATCGCGTCCGGCTCATGTGGGCGGGCCACCAGGTGCACCATTCGAGCGAGCACTACAACTTCTCGACGGCGTTGCGGCAGAAGTGGACCCCGTACTTCCAGCTGCCGTTCTGGTCGATCCTCGCCTTGGCGGGCATCCCGCCGTGGATGATCCTCACCGGCCTGTCGATCGACCTCGTCTACCAGTTCTTCGTGCACACCGAGAAGATCCGGAAGCTGCCGCGCTGGTTCGAGTACGTGTTCAACACGCCTTCACACCATCGGGTGCACCACGGCAGCGACCAGGAGTACCTGGACGCGAACTACGGCGGCATCCTGATCATCTGGGACCGGATGTTCGGCAGTTTCGTGCCGGAGGGCAAACGCCCGACCTACGGGCTGACCAAGAACGTCGACTCCTACAACCTGCTCAAGGTCGGCTTCCACGAGTACGGCTCGATCCTGCGCGACGTCCGCGCGGCCGGTTCGTGGCGGGACAAACTCGGTTACGTGTTCGGCCCGCCGGGCTGGCGGCCCAAGGAGGCGCTAAGCGCTCCTGCGCAAGGCGGGTGAGTTCTCCGGGCGGATCTCCGGCGGGAGGCTCTCCAGCGGCGGCCGCTGGGTGAGGGTCACGTCGGTGAGCACGAGTTCCCGCTCGACGGCCTCCCCCGCGCCGCGCCGGAACTGGGCGAGCGACGTCGACGGCGGCGCCGCGGAGATCACCCGGCCGCCGCGCTCCAGCCGGTCCATCAGCGTCAGCATGATCTGCGCGGCCATCCGGCCGAGTGCCTGGGTGCCCTGATGCCGGTGGGTCCGATGGCCGAGGTCGACCTGCGCGAGCGCGTCGAGCCCGTGCAGTTCGAGCAGGTCGATCAGGTGGCCGACCTCGACACCGTAATGCGTGACGAACGGGATGCCTTCGAGCACTTCACGCCGTCCCGCGTACTCGCCGGCGAGCGGCTGGACGAAACCGGCCAGTTCCGGCCAGTACATGTTGAGCAGCGGACGGGCGACGAGTTCGGTGACCCGGCCGCCGCCGTCGGGTTCGACGCCCGCCGCCCCGGCGAGCGGACGGTGGTAGAACCCTTTGACGTAGGCGATCGCCGGGTCGGTCAGCAGCGGTCCGAGCAGTCCGGTCACGTAGTCCGCGGTGAAGTCGCGGAGGTCGCCGTCGACGAAGACGACGAGGTCCCCGCTGGTTTCGGCGACGCCCTTCCAGAGCGCTTCCCCCTTGCCCGCCAGGCTTTCCAGCTCCGGGAACACCGCGTCCTGCGCGACGACGTCCGCCCCGGCCGCGGCGGCGACCTCGGCGGTCGCGTCCGTGGAATGGCTGTCCACCACCAGGATCTCGTCCACCAAGGGGAAGCGTTCGACGAGTTCGCGCCGGATGGTGCCGACGATCGCGCCCACCGTCTCCGCCTCGTCGCGAGCCGGGATCACCACCGAAACCCGCGTCCCGCGTTTGGCGGCGACCAGCTCCGCCGCCCACCAGTCCCCCGCCCGGCTGCTGCGCCGCGCGAGCCACGTGCCGACCTCCGCCGATACCCGCATGGCTGCCCCTTCCCTCGAAGATCACCTCACCGGTGAGCTTCGAGGGCGGCTGTTTCCAACCGTCGTCGCCGCGGAAACCGCCGCGTTACGCCTGCCCGCCGGAGGTTAACGCCCGGGAGAGGACCTCACCCGTCCGTCGTTTGGCGAGATAGAACGCCGCCTCGTGCGGCTTCGCCCCGTTGTCGACCGTGTAGCCGCTGTCCAGGACCCCGTCGGCGCCGGGGAACAGCCCGCTGAGGTCGGGCCGGGCGGCGACGAGGTCGTCCCGGTCGGCCAGGTTCACCCAGCTCGCGACGCCGGGCGGGACGGACGGCGGCTGCGGGCGGGTCCGTTCGTAGACGACCGTGCGCAGGCCCAGCGGGGAGCCGAGGGTGAGCAGCAGCGGCAACGGGCGGCCGTGCCGATGGGCGGCCTCGTAAGCGACGACGGAACCGAGGGAATGCCCGATGATCGCCTCGGTCTCCGGCCCGATGTGCTCGGCGACGCGGGCCTGCACGCGTTCCCGGATCGTCTCGTCGGTGAGGTACAGCGTCACCTGCTTGAGCGCCTTGACCACCACGCGTTCGGCGAACGCCACCCCGAGCCGCGCGAACGGCTTCAGCCGCACCAGCGCGTTCAGCACCGGGCGGGCGGCCGCGCGTACGCCCTGGGTCTCCCCCGCCGGACCGCCGAGCAGGTCCAGTTCGGCCTTCGCCCGGTTCCGGTCCGCCTCGCGGGACGCCGAAGAAGCCGCGTTCCGGAGCCATTCCGCCGCCAGCGTTTCGGCGAGCGCCCACTCGTCCGGGGTGAGTTCGTCCGCGCCGCCCTGCTGGCCGTCCTTGAGGAAAAGGTCACCGTAGAAGGCCATCCGCGCGTCACCGGGCCGGGCGTCGCGCCACAGGGTGTCGGCCAGCGCGGCGTCACCGGCGAGCCGGACCCCGCCCGCCAGGCTCGGCAGCCATTCCGCCTCGAGCGTGTCCGCGGACTTCTGTTCCTGGGCGATGCCGTGCACCAGAACGATCCGAGCCATGGCGCACAGTATCGCGGGCCGCCCTTGCCGGTGGCCGCCCGATGAGACAAAGTGATCTCCGTGGGAGAGCGGAGGTCGTTGGTGGTCGCGTCGCAATGCGACTCACTGAACCTTCTCTCGTTCCTCCCCGACGCGGGCCATCAGGTCTCGACGGCCCTGCTCGACCCCGACATCGGCGACTGCGTCCCCGCCCTCGAAGACGGTCGCGGCCTGCTCGTCGACCCGACGATGGTCGAGCTGGACGACGCGCTGGTGGAAGCCTTCGAGCGCGCGTCGGAAGACGAGGCGACGCTCTTCCTCTCGCTCGTCGGGCACGGCGAATACGCCGACGACGACTTCTACTTCCTCACCAAGGACACCGGTTTGCCGGTGGACAGCCGCCGCTCCTTCCTGTTCGCGCAGCGGATCAAAGAACTCCTCGGCCGCTACTCGATGCTCGACGGGCTGGTCATCCTGCTCGACACCTGCCACGCCGGAATCGGGGCGAGGCAGGCTGGTCAGCGCTGGCTGCGGATCGTCGGCGAGGCGGGCAAACGGTTCGACCTGCTCACCGCGTCGGACGACCGTGTCGCCGCGAATGGGTGTTTCAGCCGGTCGCTGGTCTCGGTCCTGCGGACGGGGCACGCGGAGTTCGGCGAACGCGTCCGGTGCGCGGATCTCAAACGCGTGATCACCGGCCTGTGCCCGGCGCAGACCGCCGTCCACCTGGGTTTCGACGGCACCCGCGAGGTCGCCGAGGCCGACCAGGGGCTGTGGCTCGCGCTGAACTCCTCCCCCGCCTGGCGGCGTTCGCCGCTGGCAGGCAACCCGGCCGCGCCCACCATCGAACGGCTGACCGCGCACTACCAGCCGGATCCGAAACTCGGCGAGACCGTCGGGCATCTGCTCACCGGCGCCCGGCTGGTCGCGATCACCGGCGAGGCCGGCGCGGGGAAGTCGACCATGCTCGCCGCGCTGGCCCGGCCTTCGGTGGCCGGATCCTATGTGCCGCCCGACTTCCTGCACGCCGTGCTGTTCGCGAGCCGCGGCGACACGGCCGAGCGGCTCGCGAGCGAACTCGCCCGTCAGTTGCGGCGCACGGTCCCTGGTTTCGCCGACGCCGAGCAGGCGCACCGCGCCGGTCTCGACGACGCCGGCCGGAGCGGTGCGAGCGCTTTCGATCTTGCGCTGCTCGGTCCGCTGCGGAGTCTCGCTCCACAATGGACCGGAGCCCCCGTGCGGATCGCGATCGACGGGCTCGACGACCTCGATCCCGATGTCCGGGACCGGCTGTGCGGTCTTCTCCGGAGCCTGTCGACGGCATCGGAGCCCGCGCAGGTCAAGACGGTCGTGGCCACGCGGGATCCGGCGCGGCTTCCACCCGCGGTCGAGGTCCGCCTGGTGATGGCGGGCGGTTTCGACCCGGCTCCCGTGGTGCAGGAACCGGAGGACAGCGGGGACTGGGGCAGCGAGCCCGGCTACGACACGGGGTCACCCACCTCGCCGAGGATCACCCCCGCCACGCTGATCATCGACGTCCCCGGACAGTCGCCCGCCCACCACGAACTGTCCTTCGGGCTCACGACGCTCGGCCGCAGCAGGAACGCCGCGATCCGGCTCGGGGACTCGCGGGTGTCCCGGCTCCACTGCAAGATCCGCTGGGACGGCACGGACGCGTGGCTGACGGATCTCGACTCCGCCAACGGGACCTTCGTCAACGGCCAGCGGGTGCCGGACGCCCGGCTGGCGCACGGTGACGTGCTCCGGCTCGGCGATTCGACGGTCACCTTCATCAGCGTGGCGCAAGAGGACGCCGACATCGAACAGAGCACCGGCGCGGTTGCTTCGCCTCGGCCCGGTCACGCCGTCCTGCTGGAGTTGCTGGGGCTCGCCGCCACCCGGGGCCCCGTCCCGATCTCGGTCCTCACCGCGGCGAGCGCGGCGGCGGGCGGTCCGGACCGGCAGGTGCGCGTCCGCGATTTCCTGGCCGGGCTCGGCGACTCGGTCAGCCGGACGCGGGCGGGTCTCGACGACGAAACCGTCCTGTGGACCGGAGAGCCGCCCGTTCTCTCCCCGGACACGGCGGCCCGGCTGCGTGCCCGCCTGGCGGCGGCGACCTCGGAGGTGCCACTCGTGGCCGGAGACGACGAGCCGACGCTGGAACAGAGCTACGCGGCGGCCAACGAAGCCGAGCACTTCTGGCTCGCCGGGCTCCGCGAAGACGCCTTCGCCGCGTTGGAGCGACGGGCGTCCCATATCCCCGTCGAGAACCGGGAACGCTGGGCCGCCTGGGCGAACCGGGCGGCCCGGGAACTCGGCGACACCGACCGGATCACCTTGCGCTGCAAGGCGCGGCACGCGACCTGGACCGGCAAGGCGGGCGACGCGGCCGGAGCGCTCGCCCGGTTCGAGGAGCTGCTGCCGATCGCCACGGCCGCCCTGTCGAGTGGCGACGAAGAGGTCTTGAGCATTCGCCACAACATCGGCTATCTCCTCATGGATCTCGGCCGCTTCGAAGAGTCCCGGGCGGCGTTCGAAGCCCTGGTCCGGGACGCCACCCACGCTCTCGGAGCCGATCATCGCGAGACGCTGCACGCCCGGCACCTACTCGCGGTGGCGACGGGCAAGACCGGGAACGGGGAGGAGTCCCTGCGCCTCTCCCGGGAGCTGCTGCCGCAGGCGAAACAGGCGCTGGGCGACGACGAGATCGTCAGCCACGTGCGGCACAACATCGCGTTCTGGAGCGCCGAAATCGAGCACCCCCCCCCCCGTCGTTTTGGAGTACCGAAGGCTCCTCACCGAAG
The DNA here is from genome assembly GCF_003947475.1 of Amycolatopsis sp. WAC 04197. Taxonomy (NCBI): domain Bacteria; kingdom Bacillati; phylum Actinomycetota; class Actinomycetes; order Pseudonocardiales; family Pseudonocardiaceae; genus Amycolatopsis; species Amycolatopsis sp. WAC 04197. Next base: position 170,599 of record NZ_QHJK01000009.1, read on the forward strand.
CGACGGGACGGCTGAATGAGCGGCATCCCGACGTCCTCGACCTCCGGTTCGGTCTCGCGCTCGCCCTCGCCAAGGCGGGCCAGGTCACGGAGGCGCTTTCGACCTGGACCCTGCTGCTCGGCGATTCCGTCGAGGTCCGCGGCGAACGGCACGGCGAAACCCGGAAGATCCGCGAGCAGCTCGATCACTGGGGCGCGCGGGAGTGAGCGGTGAGCGCCCTGCGCATCGCGCTCCTGACCTACCGCGGAAACCCGCGCAGCGGCGGTCAGGGCGTGTACGTCCGGCATCTGAGCCGCGAACTCGCCGCGCTGGGGCATCGCGTCGAGGTGCTGTCCGGGCCTCCCTATCCGGAGGTCGATGAGGGCGTGCGGCTGACGAAGATCCCGGGCCTCGATCTGTTCGCGGAGCCGAACCCGTTCCGGACCCCGCGGCCGCGCGAGCTGCGCGACCTGCCGTCGTGGGTGGAATTCCTCGGCATGCGCCGCGGCGGTTTCCCCGAACCCCTCGCGTTCTCCCTGCGTGCCGCGCGCCTTCTCGCGAAGCGCCGGGGCGAGTTCGACATCGTCCACGACAACCAGGGACTCGGCTACGGGATGCTCCACTGTGGACTGCCGACGCTCGCCACGATCCACCATCCCATCGCCGTGGACCGGGCGCTGAAGCTCGCGACCGTCACCGGACGGGAGGCGGCGCGGGTCGCGCGGTGGTACGGCTTCGTTGAGATGCAGCACCGTGTCGCGCGGCGGTTGCCCGCGCTGACCGTGTCGCGGGCTTCCCGTGCGGCCATCGGCCGGGAGATGGGCGTTCCGGAGGACCGGATCCACGTCGTCCCGCTCGCGGCGGACACCCGGATCTTCCGGCCACGACCCGAGATCCCGCGCGTCCCCGGCCGGGTCGTGGCCACCGCGAGCGCGGACGAACCGTTGAAGGGGCTCGAACACCTGCTGGCGGCGTGGGACCGGATCGAAGGCGAACTGGTGATCGTCGGCAAACCGAAGCCGGACGGCCCGGCGGCGCGGGCACTCGCCCGGCTCGGCCCTGGCGCCGACGTCCGCTTCGTCAGCGGGCTGACCGACGAAGAACTCGCACGGCTGCTGTGTTCGGCCGAAATCGCTTGCATACCTTCATTGTTCGAGGGGTTCTCGCTGCCGGCGGCCGAGGCCATGGCCTGCGGGACACCGGTCGTCGCGACGACCGGCGGCGCCCTGCCCGAAGTCGTGGGTGACGCGGGGATCCTGGTGCCGCCGGGCGATGTCCCGGCGCTCGCGGAAGCGCTGACCAAGGTACTCGGCGACGAACACCTGCGCGCCGACCTCGCGGCCCGGGGCCTGGCGACGGCGGGCGCGCTGAGCTGGCGGCGCACCGCCGAGGAGACCGCGGCGCACTACCGGCGCGTCCTCGGCCGGGAGCGTGCGGAGTGCTGACCGTCGATTTCGACCGGTTTCCCGTCGGCCCCGGCGACCGGGTGCTCGACCTCGGCTGCGGGGACGGCCGTCACGCGTACGAGGCCTACAAACGCGGCGCGGACGTGGTCGCCGCCGACCTCGACGACACCGCGCTCAAACACGTGCGGGACATGTTCGCCAACCTGGCAGAGGCGGGTGAGGCGCCCGACGCGGCTTCGGCACTGGCCGTCCGCGCGGACGCTCTCCGGTTGCCGTTCCCGAGCGGCTCCTTCACCCGGGTGATCGTCGCCGAGACTCTGGAGCACATCCATGCCGACCGCGCGGTGCTCGCGGAGGCGAGCCGTGTGCTGGCGCCGGGTGGGCGGTTGGTGGCGACCGTGCCGCGCTGGTGGCCGGAGCGGATCTGCTGGCTGCTCTCGGACGCGTATCACGAGGTCGAAGGCGGGCACATCCGGATCTACCGGCGGCGCGAACTGCTCGGCAAGCTCACCGAGGCCGGGTTGCGGACGACCGGCGGCCATCACGCGCACGCCCTGCATTCGCCGTACTGGTGGCTGAAATGCGCGGTCGGCCCCGACGAGGAGCACCCGCTTTGCGCGCTGTACCACCGGTTCCTGGTCTGGGACATCATGCGGAGCCCCCGGCCGGTGCGGTTCGCCGAATGGGCGCTGAATCCGGTGCTCGGCAAGAGCCTCGTCGTCTACGCGCGCAAACCGTGAAGGCCACCGCCGCCACCATCGCGGCCGTGCAGTGGCGGGACGGCGGGATCCCTTGGGAGCCCGGCGGGCACCTCGATCCGTGGAATCATCTCGAAGCCGCGATGGGGCTCGACGTGGCCGGGCTGCGGTCCGAGGCCGAAGCCGCGTACGAGTGGCTGCTCCGCAACCAGCGCCCTGACGGATCCTGGGCGGCCCGGTACCGCGACGGCCGCGTCGATTTGTCCACTATGGACACGAACTTCACCGCGTACGTCGCGGTCGGGGCCCGGCACCACTTCCTGCGGACCGGGGATCACGCCTGGCTGGACCGGATGTGGCCGGTCGTGGACAAGGCCGTCGACGCCGTCCTGCGGCGGCAGCAACCGTCGGGCGCCATCTCCTGGCGCGACGATCCCGAGGTCCGGCTGGTCGCGGGCTGCGCCAGCATCCATCACGCGCTGACCCAGGCGCTCGCGCTCGCCTCCGCGCGGGGGCTGGACCGTCCACAATGGCGAGTCGCGGCGCACCAGCTCCGTGCCTCCCTGCTCGGCGAGCCGGGGCTGTTCGCCGCGAAACCGCACGCGATGGATTGGTACTACCCGGTTCTGGGCTCGGTCGTCACCGGCGCCGACGCGACGGAGCGGCTGGCGGCGGGCTGGGACCGGTTCGTCGAGCCCGGGCTGGGGGTGCGGTGCGTGCACCACGAGCCGTGGGCGACCGGCGGCGAGACGGCCGAACTGGCGCTCACCCTCGCCACTCGCGGCGACCGTGCCCGCGCGGGTGAGCTCCTCGCGTGCCTCGCCCGCCTACGCCACGACGACGGCTCGTATTGGACCGGCTACCAGTTCGCGGACAAGGAGTTCTGGCCGGACGAGCGCACCACGTGGACCTCGGGCGCCGTCCTCCTCGCGACCGCCGCCCTCGACGGCGACCCGGCCACGTGCGACGTCTTCGGCGAACACCGCGTTTAGTCCTCTGGATGCGGTCCTTGCACACGCAAGTACCGCATCCAGAGGACTAAATGCGGGAGGTCAGGCCTCGTCTTCTTCCAGCATGTCCGGGGTGACGGCGGATTCGGTGTCCGGAATGCCTTGTTCCTTCGCCTTTTTGTCGGCCATCGCCAGCAGGCGGCGGATCCGGCCGGCGACGGCGTCCTTGGTCATCTGCGGATCGGACAGCTGGCCCAGTTCCTCCAGCGAGGCCTGCCGGTTCGACAGCCGCAGCTTGCCCGCGGCGAGCAGGTGCTCCGGGGCGGATTCGCCGAGGATGTCCAGCGCCCGCTCGACCCTGGCCGCCGCCGCGACGGCCGCGCGGGCCGAACGCCGCAGGTTCGCGTCGTCGAAGTTCGCGAGCCGGTTCGCGGTGGCACGCACCTCGCGGCGCATCCGCCGCTCTTCCCAGGCGAGCACGCTCGTGTGCGCGCCGAGCCGGGTCAGCAGGGCACCGATCGCGTCACCGTCGCGCACCACGACCCGGTCCGCGCCGCGGACCTCGCGCGACTTGGCCTGGATGCCCATCCGCCGGGCGGCGCCGACGAGCGCCAGCGCGGCCTCGGGGCCGGGGCAGGTGACCTCGAGCGACGACGAACGACCGGGTTCGGTGAGCGAACCGTGCGCCAGGAACGCGCCGCGCCAGGCGGCTTCCGCGTCGGCGACGCCACCGGACACGACGGCGGCGGGCAGCCCACGCACCGGGCGGCCGCGCTGGTCGATCAGACCGGTCTGCCGGGCGAGCCCCTCGCCGTCCTTGACCACCCGGACGACGTACCGCGTGCCCTTGCGCAAGCCGCTGGAGGAAATGACGTGCACGTCGGACTGGTGTCCGTACAGTTCGTGGATCTCCTTGCGCAGCCGCCTCGCCACCGAACCGGTGTCGAGTTCGGCCTCCACCACGACGCGGCCGGCCACGATGTGCAGCCCGCCCGCGAATCGCAGCATCGACGCGACCTCCGCGCGGCGCGGGCCGATCTTGGTGATCTCCAGCCGGCTCAGCTCGTCCTTCACGGCGGCGGTCATCGCCATCGCTGCCCCTCCATACCTTCAGCTCCTCCCCCGGTGAGACCGAGAGCGTCTCGCATACAGCCCGCGAGCGCATCAGGATCATGCCGCCCCGTCACGACCGGGTCAGCCACCGCCCCCAGCAACGCCCGCGCGCCCAGTCTCCCGGCCGCGTCCCGCAACCGGGCTGGTGAGGGCACCGAGTCCCGGTCCGCGATGACCGCGTCCACCCGCAATTCCGGGGCGTGTTCGAAGAGTACGTCCAAATGCTTCTCCGGCGAGAACCCCGCCGTCTCCCCCGGTTGGGGGATCAGGTTGAGGATCACGACCTTCGTGGCGTCCGTTCGGAGCAACGCGTCGTGCAGATCCGGCACCAGCAGATGGGGCAGCACACTCGTGAACCACGAACCCGGGCCGAGGAACACCACGTCCGCGTCGAGTACGGCCTCGATCGCCTCGGCACAGCCGCGCGGCGGGCGGTCGGCCTGCCCGGTCGGGTGCAGGCTGATCCGGTGCACCTGCCCCGGCGTCGTCGCCACCGCCACCTGGCCGCGGATCCGCCGCACCGCCTCGGGATTCTCGGCGTCCAGCCCCGAAACCTCGCCTTGGATCTCCAGCGGTTCGGGTGACATCGGCAGGACGCGGCCGGAGATGCCCATGAGCCTGCTCGCCTCGTCGAGCGCGGCGACCGGATCGCCGAGCACCTCGAACAACCCGGCCAGCAACAGGTTCCCGACCGCGTGCCCGGCGAGCGCGCCGTCACCGCCGAAGCGGTGCTGGAACACCTCCGCCCACAACGTCCCGCCGTCTTCGGCGGCGAACGCGGCGAAGGCCTGCCGCAGGTCGCCCGGCGGCAGCAGCCCCAGTTCCCGGCGCAGCCTGCCGGACGAGCCCCCGTCGTCCGCGACGGTGACCACGGCGGTGACCTGCGAGGTCACCCGGCGCAAGGCGGTGAGGGTGGCGTGCAGGCCGTGCCCGCCGCCCAGGGCCACCGCGCGCGGCGCGCTACTCGCGGCCAAGGTCGCGGTGCACCACCTTCACGGCCATACCGTCCTCATTGGACAGACGCTGGGCGAGCTCCTCGGAGATGGCGACGCTGCGGTGCTTTCCGCCGGTGCAGCCGACGGCCAGCGTCAGATACCGCTTGCCCTCACGTTTGTAGCCCGCGCCGATCAGGCGCAGCAGCTGGTGGTAGCGGTCGAGGAACTCGTCCGCGCCTTCCTGGCTGAGCACGTAGTTGCGGACCTCGCCCTCGAGACCGGTGTGGTCGCGCAGTTCCGGGATCCAGAACGGGTTCGGCAGGAAGCGGACGTCCATCACCAGGTCGGCGTCCATCGGCAGGCCGTACTTGTAGCCGAATGACAGCACGGTGACCCTGGTCTGCGTGCTCGCCTCGGAGCCGAAGGCGTCCTCGATCTTGGCGCGCAGGTCGTGCACCGAAAGCGACGACGTGTCGAGCACGAGGTCGGCCTCTTCCCGCAGCGGCTCCAGCAGCGTGCGCTCGGCGGTGATGCCGTCGGCGAGCCTGCCGTCGCCCTGCATCGGGTGGCCGCGGCGGACGGCCTCGAACCGGCGCACCAGCACCGCGTCGGTGGCCTCCAGGAACAGGACGCGCGGCTTGTACCCGCGGGCGTCGAGGTCCTTGATGACCGAAGCCAGGTCGTCGGTGAACGCGCGCGAACGCACGTCCATCACCACGGCGACCTTGGTGATCGCGCCCCGCGCCTGCGCGCCGAGCTCGACCATGGTCGCGATCAGCTCGGGTGGCAGGTTGTCCACCACGAACCAGCCCAGGTCCTCCAGGCATTTCGCGGCGGTGCTGCGGCCGGCGCCGGACAGACCGGAAACGACCGCGACCTCCATCCCGGAACCGCGGCCCTCTTCTTGCGCACTCACAATGGTCCCTTCACCGATCACGTACTGGACTCCCCCGCCGCCGCGGACTCCCCTGCGAGCGCCGCGACGACCGCTTCGGCGGTGCGCCTGCCGAAGCCGGGCACCGCCTCGATCTCCTCTATCCGCGCTTCGCGGAGTTTCTTCACCGAGCCGAAATGCTTGATCAGCGCGGTACGACGAGCCTGCCCCAGCCCCGGCACACCGTCCAATGCGGACACCTGCATCCGCCTGGACCGCTTCTCGCGGTGGTACCGGATGGCGAAGCGGTGCGCCTCGTCACGCAACCGCTGCAACAGATACAACGCGTCGGAGGTGCGCGGCAGGATCACCGGATCGGGATCTCCCGGCAGCCACACCTCCTCCAGCCGCTTCGCCAGGCCCACGACGGCGATGTCGGTGACGCCCAGTTCGGAGAGCACGTCCGCGGCGGCGGTGGCCTGCGGGCCCGCGCCGTCGACGACGAGCAGGTTCGGCGCGTAGGCGAACTTGCGCGGTTTGCCGGTCTCCGGGTCGATACCCGGCCGGTCCGGATCGACCCCTTCGGCGTTTTCCTTGAGATACCGGTAAAACCGGCGGCGGACGACCTCCGCGATCGACGCGACGTCGCCTTCCTCCGCGGCTTCACGCAAGGCGAAGCGCCGGTACTCGGACTTGCGCGGGATCCCGTCCTCGAACACCACCAGCGAAGCGACCACGTCGCTGCCCTGGATATGGCTGATGTCGACGCATTCGATGCGCAGCGGCGCGGTTTCCAGCGCCAGGTAGTCCTGTAGTTCCGCCAGCGCGGCCGACCGCGCGGTGAGGTCGCCCGCGCGGCGCAGTTTGTGCTGGGTGAACGCCTCTCCGGCGTTGCGTGTCACGGTTTCGGCGAGCGCGCGTTTGTCGCCGCGCTGCGGCACCCGCAGGCTCACTCTCGACCCGCGCAGCCCGGACAGCCATTCGCCGAGGGCTTCCGCGTCGGCGGGCAGCTCGGGGACGAGCACCTCGCGCGGTACCGGCGAGCCACCGTCGGGATCGTCCGCGCGTTCGGCCTGTTCGCCGTAGAACTGCGTGATGAAGTGGTCGACGAGATCCTTGACGTCCATCTCTTCGGCCTTGTCGATCACCCAGCCGCGCTGCCCGCGGACCCGGCCTCCGCGTACGTGGAAGACCTGGACGGCGGCTTCGAGCTCGTCGTGGGCGAAGGCGACGACGTCCGCGTCGGTGCCGTCGCCGAGCACGACCGCCTGCTTCTCCATCGCGCGCCGCAACGCGCCGAGATCGTCACGCAGCCGCGCGGCTCGCTCGAACTCCAGCTCTTCGGACGCGGCCGCCATTTCCTGTTCCAGGCGGCGGATCAGCGCGTCGGTGCGGCCGGCGAGGAAGTCGCAGAAGTCCTCGACGATCTCGCGGTGCTCGTCGGCGGAGACCTTGCCGACGCACGGCGCGGAGCATTTCCCGATGTAGCCGAGCAGGCACGGCCTGCCGATCTGGCCGTGCCGTTTGAAGACGCCCGCCGAGCAGGTGCGCGCCGGGAAGACGCGGAGCAGCAGGTCGAGCGTTTCGCGGATGGCCCAGGCGTGCGCGTACGGCCCGAAGTACCGCACGCCCTTCTTGCGCGCGCCGCGATAGACGTGCAGGCGCGGGTACTCCTCGTTCATCGTGACGGCGAGGACCGGGTAGCTCTTGTCGTCGCGGTACCGGACGTTGAACCGCGGGTCGAACTCCTTGATCCAGTTGTATTCGAGCTGGAGCGCCTCGACCTCGGTGCCCACGACGGTCCACTCGACGCTCGCCGCCGTCGTCACCATCTGGCGGGTGCGCGGGTGCAAGCCCGTGATGTCGGCGAAGTACGAGTTCAGCCTGCTTCGGAGGCTTTTCGCCTTGCCGACATAGATGACCCGCTTCGTGGCGTCACGAAATTTGTACACGCCAGGGGCGTCCGGGATGCTCCCCGGCGAGGGACGGTAGGTGGTCGGGTCAGCCACGTCGACAAGCCTATGGGGCACCACCGACAGTCTTACGAGGCCCCGTCCTTACGCGCGGTCCGGTCAACCCTTCGAGTGGCCATTCCCACCATCCGGTCCGTCTTTCGCCACGCATACCGACCTAAGTCGGGTCTTCCGCCGTAACCGACGTTCGTTGGTTCCTAGCGGGTGAATCGGTTGATTACTTTCCGTCCCAGTTCCACTTCATTCGGTTCTTCGTCAGATGACGCTCGAAAGGACTCCTGCACCGTGAGCCGTCTTCGTACGCTGGGCGCCGCCACCCTCGCCGCCGCAGCCCTCACCATGACCGCGGGCGCCGTCGCCTCCGCGGGCACCCCCACCGGTGTCCAGCCCAACATCGTGGGCGGTGGCACCGCCCCCACCGTGAGCTGGGGCGCCCAGGTCTACGTCAACACCCCGGGCCGTCAGTGGGACGGGTTCAACTGCTCCGGCAGCGTCATCGCCCAGCGCTGGGTCCTGACCGCCAAGCACTGCCTCGACTCCGACGGCACCGGCATGCGGGTCCGCGTCGGCAGCAACCAGCTGCAGGGCGGCCGTGAGATCGCCGTCGACCGCAAGGTGTCCTCGCCCGCCGGCTCCGACATCTCGCTGCTGCACCTGGCCTCCGACGCCGGTGTCACGCCGATCACCCTGGCGAGCTCGAACCCGTCGGTCGGCAGCACCAACCAGCTCTACGGCTGGGGCCGCGAGACCCCGACCGGCCCGCCCGCCTCGGCGCTGAAGGTCGCCAACGTGCGTGTCTCGGGCAGCTCGACCGACGCCTACGGTGGCCCGGCCATCCAGAGCGTCGGCATCGACGGTTCGGCGTGGAAGGGCGACTCGGGCGGCCCCCAGGTCTCCAACGGCGTCCAGGTCGGTGTCGCTTCGACCGTGCAGAACCAGAGCGGCTCGAACATCCGCGGCACCAACAACTACGGCAGCGTCGCTTCGGCCCGCTCCTGGATCCGCTCGACCACCGGGGTCTGACCTCCACCCCGGCCGGGGCCCCTGTCGTGACGTGACCCGTCGCGGCAGGGGCCCCTTTCACGTCGGGGTGTCGGTGGGGTGTGGGACGCTCGCGGGCATGCGGATCGCGACCTGGAACGTGAACTCGATCGGGCCCCGGCTGCCGAGGGTGCTGGAGTGGCTCGGTTCGGCTCAGCCGGACGTACTGTGCCTGCAGGAACTCAAGAGCGGCACCGACGCCTTCCCCGTCGACGCGGTGCGGGAACTGGGCTACGAGACGGCCGCCTACGGCATCGGGCGCTGGAACGGCGTCGCGATCCTGTCGCGCGTCGGGCTGGAAGACGTGACACGCGGGCTGACCGGCGAGCCCACCTTCGAGGACAAGACCGACGCGCGGGCCATCGGCGCCACCTGCGGCGGGCTGCGGCTGTGGTCGGTGTACGTGCCCAACGGGCGCGACCTGGAGAACCCGCACTACGGCTACAAACTCGCCTGGCTCTCCGCGCTGGAGGCGACGGTGCGGGAGGAGCAGGCGCGCGGACTGCCGTTCGCGGTGCTCGGCGACTTCAACATCGCGCCGACCGACGCGGACGTCTGGGACATCGGCGTGTTCGCCGAATCGACGCACGTGACCGAACCGGAGCGGAAGGCGCTCGCCGCGCTGCGGGACCTCGGGCTGTCCGACGTGTTCCCGCGGCCGCTGAAGTACGACCACCCGTTCACGTACTGGGACTACCGGGCCGGGAACTTCCCGAACAACAAGGGAATGCGGATCGACCTGGTGTACGCCGACGCCGTCGTGGCGGGTGCGGTGACGGATTCCTATGTGGATCGTGAGGCGCGGAAGGGGAAGGGGCCCTCGGACCACGCGCCGATCGTGGTGGATCTTTCGCTCTGAGGGGCCCGCGGGTGGTCCCGGATGTCATGAAAGGGCCGTTCAGGACGTTTTTCGTCCTGAACGGCCCTTTCATGACACTTGAGTGAGCCCGGCGAACGCCGCCTGCCCCGGATGCTAGGAACGGTCCTTTCCTGGCAAATTTTGCCAGGAAAGGACCGTTCCTAGCACTTGAAGGAGCCGGAGAGCGGCGTGCCTCCTTGGCTCAAGTCCGTGAAGGCCTCCTTGAGGGACTCTGGGTCCCTCAAGGAGGCCTTCACGGACGCGATGATCACCACATACGCCCCACCTGCACCAGCAGTCACAGCGGCCGCGCGTGAAAGGTCCCTTCCCTCGGCTCAGCCGAGGAAACCCGACCTTCACACCTTCCCCAAGTACGTGAAGGCCCCCTTCACCGCGTCTAGCGCAATGAAGGAGGCCTTCACGTACTTGCACACCGCAAGGACCGCATTCAGAGGACGAAACGCGCCCGGTCGGGAAAAGGCGAGCGTCAGCCCTCCCAGGCCGCCTTGTGCAGCCGCCGCAACGCCCGCACCGCCGCCACCGCACGTTCCCGATCGACGGCCTGCACGGCCATGACCGAGTAGTACTCGTCCTCCGGCAGCTCCAGCCGGGCCCACGAGGCGCCGTCCGGGAAGCTCACCGAGAGCACCTCGCTCCACGCGAACTTCTTGGTCATCAGCACGTTCCGGACCTCGATGCCGTCCGCGTCGGCCTTCACGCGCGCGGTCGCGAACAGCATCGTGCCCGCGGCGAGCAGGACGCCGATGCCGATCATCGCCGCCTGGTCGGACGGCTGGAAGATCACGCCGGTGTCCGAGCCGCGCAGCAGCACCGCGACGACCACGAACGTCGCCAGCAGGATCACCGCCAGCACGGAGCACATCACCAGGGCGCGGCGGGGCCGCACCACCACGACCTCGGACTCCGTCATCACATCCGCCTCGACGCTCACACGAATCCCCGCTCGGTCCACGGCTGGCGCAGGTTCCGCAGCGCGTGCGCGGCGTCCAGCGCGGCGACCGTCGCTTCGTAGCCCTTGTCCTCGACGGAGCCGGGCAGCCCCGACCGGTCGAGGGCCTGCTGCTCGGTGTCGCAGGTGAGGACGCCGTTGCCGACCGGGGTGCTCTCGTCGAGCGCGACCCTGGTCAGGCCCGCGGTGACCGCGTCGCAGACGTACTCGAAATGCGGCGTCCCGCCTCGGATCACCACGCCCAGCGCGACGACCGCGTCGTGCGTGCGGGCCAGTGCCTGCGCGGCGACGGGCAGTTCGACGGCGCCCGCGACACGCACGACCGTCGGCTCCTCCTCCAGGTCGGCCGCCTTGGCCGCCTCGAGGGCGCGGTCCAGCAGGGCGCTCGTGATCTTCGTGTGCCAGCGCGTGGCCACGATCCCGAGCCGGATGTTCTTACAGTCGGACAGGTCGAGTTCGACGTCCGGACGGCCTTCGCCGCTCACCGCGTGCCACCTCCGTTGCCCTGGTCGACCTCGGCGCCGACCTGGTCGAAATGCTCCAGCTGGGACAGGTCGTGCCCCATCCGGTCCCGTTTGGTCTTGAGGTAGCGCAGGTTCTCCGGGTTCGGCGAGATCGGCAGCGCGACCCGCCCGGTGACCCGCAGGCCGTAGCCCTCCAGCCCGACGCGTTTGGCCGGGTTGTTCGTCAGCAGCCGCATCGAGCGGACGCCGAGGTCGCACAGGATCTGCGCGCCGGTGCCGTAGTCCCGCGCGTCGGCGGGGACGCCGAGCTGCAGGTTCGCGTCGACGGTGTCCGCGCCGGCGTCCTGCAGCTGGTAGGCCTGCAGTTTGTGCAGCAGCCCGATACCGCGGCCCTCGTGGCCGCGGATGTAGAGCACGACGCCGCGGCCTTCCTTGGCCACCGCTTCCAGCGCGGCCTCCAGCTGCGGGCCGCAGTCGCAGCGCAGCGAGCCGAAGACGTCACCGGTCAGGCACTCGGAGTGCACGCGGACCAGGATGTCCTCGCCGTCGCCGATCTCGCCGTAGACGAACGCGATGTGCTCGATGCCGTCGAGCAGGCTGTCGTAGCCGACCGCGCGGAACGTACCCGCGTTCAGCGGGATCCGCGCCTCGGCGACCCGCTCGACCTGCTTCTCGGTGCGCCGCCGGTACGCGATCAGGTCGGCGATGGTGATCATCTTGAGGTCGTGGTCCGCGGCGAAGACCTCGAGTTCGTCGCGGCGGGCCATGTCGCCCTCGTCCTTCTGCGACACGATCTCGCAGAGCACCCCGGACGGCGAAAGGCCGGCCAGCCGGGCCAGGTCGACGGAGGCTTCGGTGTGCCCCGGGCGCCGCAGGACGCCGCCCTGCTTGGCGCGCAGCGGGACCACGTGGCCGGGCCGCCGGAAGTCCGACGCCTTGGACGCCGGGTCGGCGAGCAGCCGGACGGTGTGCGACCGGTCGGCCGCGGAGATGCCGGTGGTGATGCCCTCGGCGGCGTCGACCGTGACGCTGTACGCGGTGCCGCGCTGGTCCTGGTTCGTGTGGTACATCGGCGGCAGGTCGAGCCGGTCCGCCTCGGCCTCGGTCAGCGCCACGCAGACGTAACCCGAGGTGTAGCGCACCATGAAGGCCATCAGTTCCGGCGTGGCCTTCTCCGCCGCGAAGATCAGGTCGCCCTCGTTCTCGCGGTCCTCGTCGTCCACCACGACGACCGGACGGCCCGCCTTGATGTCGGCGATCGCCGCCTCGATGGCATCGGCGTTCACTGCCACCACCCCGCCCGCACAGGGGGTCAGATCGGCCGACCCCGGAATCGCACTCGTCTCGCTCACGCCCGCTCCTCCGTACCGCCATTGTCCCCCTGCGCGCGCAGGTGCGGCATGGCCAGCTTCTCGACGTACTTGGCGACCACGTCCACCTCGAGATTCACCAGGTCACCCGGGGTGTTCCGGCCGAGCGTGGTGAGTTCGAGGGTGGTCGGGATCAGGGCGACGGAGAACTCCTCGTCGGTCACCGAAGCGACCGTGAGGGAGACGCCGTCGACCGCGATCGACCCCTTCTCGACGACGTACCGGGACAGCTTCTTCGGCAGCGCGAACGTGGTGAGTCCCTGCTCGTCGCGGTTGAGGAAGACGCCGGTGCCGTCGACATGGCCCTGCATGATGTGCCCGCCGAGCCTGCCGCCGGCCGGCGTCGCGCGTTCGAGGTTGACGACGTCGCCGACCTGCACCTTCGCGAGGCTGGAGCGCTGCAGGGTCTCGTGCACGACATCGACGGTAAACTCACCGCCCGCCACCGCGACCACGGTGAGGCACACGCCACTCACCGCGATGGAGTCGCCGTGCCCGGCGTCGCTGGTCACCAGCGGCCCCCGAACGGTCAGTCTCGCGGCGTTCGGGACCTGCTCGACCGCGGTGACCTCGCCGAGTTCCTCGACAATGCCGGTGAACACTCCTGCTGCCCTCCTCCTGGCTCGCACCGCCGCTGGGAACGGTGCTCCCCTCATCCAACACCCATCGCGGCCGATTCCTTCTCCTGACCCGACGGCGGATCACGAGGCGGGATCAGCCGCGGACGCGGGCCGCCTGCTCGCGAAGCGCCGCGACGGCCTTACCAGGGTCTTCGGCGCCGTAGACGGCGGAACCGGCGACGAAGCAGTCCACTCCGGCTTCGGCGGCCTGCTCGATGGTGTCGGCGTTGATCCCGCCGTCGATCTCGACGACGAGCTTGAGGTGACCGGTGTCGACCAGGCGCCGCGCGGTGCGGACCTTGTCGAGGACGCCCTCGATGAACGACTGGCCGCCGAAACCGGGCTCGACCGACATCACCAGGAGCGTGTCGTAGTGCTTGAGGGTCTCGAGGTGGTCCTCGATCGGCGTGTTCGGCTTGATCGACAGGCCGGCCTTCGCCCCGGCGGCGCGCAGGTTCTTCGCCAGCGCGATCGGGTCGTGCGCGGCCTCGACGTGCACGGTGACGTTGTAAGCGCCCGCTTCGGCGTACCCGATGGCCCACTTGTCGGGGTTCTCGATCATCAGGTGGCAGTCGATGGGCACGTCGGTGGCCTTGAGCAGCGACTGCACCACGGGCAGGCCCAGGGTCAGGTTCGGCACGAAGTGCGCGTCCATGACGTCGACGTGGACCCAGTCCGCTCGGGTGTCCCCCTCCCCCGCGACGGCACGGATCTCGTCGCCGAGCCGGGCGAAGTCCGCGGAGAGGATGCTGGGTGCGATCAAAGGTCGGTGAGCCACGCGCCCGAGTGTAGGAGGACGCCGCTAACGCCCGCTAACCGGCTGTGACCGCCGACCCGGTCTGGAGTATGACGCGAAATGGCACCGCAGTGGGAGGTGCGCGCACACGCCGCCGAATAGCGTTCCCCTCATGGTCAACCCACTCAAGCCCCTCGTGCGGATCGGCAGCTACCGCAGCGTCCCGTTCGGACTCCTCGGCATGGCGATGACGGCGATCCCGTTCCCCATCGCGCTCGTTCCCGCCGTCCTCGTCCCGGGTGACGTGTGGGCGAAGATGGTCTACGGCGTGCTCGCCATGGGCGTGCTGGTCGTGCTGGCCGGTTTGCCCGGACCGATGCGCCGGGTCGGTATCTGGTTCTCCAACCAGATGCTGGGCACCCGGATCGCGCAGCCTCCGCAGCACACGAAGGTCGCCTGGGCGGAGCGCTGGCGCTCGGCGGCCTGGCTGCTCGTGCACACCGCGCTCGGCTGGGTGCTGTTCGGCCTCGGCTGTTTCCTGATGCTCGGCTTCGTGTTCGCCGTCGTGTGGGCGGGAGGTGGCGGCAGCCCCATCGAGTTCTTCGGGGAGCGGGTGACGATCGAATCGGGCACCGGCGGGCTGTGGACACTGCCGATCGCGCTGGTCACGCTCGTCGTCATCGCCTACGTCCTCGCCGGTTTCAGCAAGCTGTTCCAGTACGCCGCGGTCGCCCTGCTGGGCCCGTCCGCCGCCGAGCGCGTCGCCGCGGCGGAAGTCCGGGCGAACCACTTCGAGCAGCGCAACCGGCTGGCCCGCGAACTGCACGACTCGATCGGGCACACGCTGACGACGTCGACCATCCAGGCCGCCGCGGCCGCCGAACTGGTCGATTCCGAACCGCAGCTGGTGCGCCGGGCGCTGGGCACCATCGAGGAGTCTTCGAGGGCGGCGCTCGAAGACCTCGACCACGTACTCGGCCTGCTGCGGGAGGACCGGTCGTCCCGCGAGCCCGAACGGCGGCTCATCGAGGCCGGGACGCTGGCCGAACGGGCCCGCGCGGGCGGCGCGGAGATCGACTACGAGCTCACCGGCCCCGCCGCCGAACTGCCCGCGACCCTTTCACGGGAGGCGTACCGGATCGTCCAAGAAGGACTGACGAACGCGTTGCGGCACGCCCATCCCGGCCCGGTGAGCGTGCGGGTCGCGGTACTCGCCGACGCGCTGCGGATCGAGATCGTGAACCCGCTCATGGAGCACGCGGCCGCCTCCGGCCGCGGCGGCAACGGACTGCCGGGGCTCACCGAACGCGTCGAGGCCCTGCGCGGGGAGCTCGTCGCGGGACCCGCCGTCGACGGGGAACCGTTGTGGCGGCTGGTGACCACGATCCCGCTACGGTCGCGCTCATGACACTGCGCGTCCTGATCGTCGACGACGAACCCTTGCTGCGAGCCGGTTTGCGTTCCCTGCTGGACAACCAGCCGGACCTGACCGTGGTCGGCGAGGCGGACGACGGCGGCGAGGTGGTCGATCTGGCGCGGCGGACGCATCCCGACGTGGTCCTGATGGACGTGCGCATGCCCGGGGTGGACGGGATCGAGGCGACCCGGCGGGTGCTCGCCGAAATCCCCGAGCCGCCGAAGGTCCTCGTGATCACGACGTTCGACAACGACGACTACGTCTACGACGCGCTGCTGGCCGGGGCGAGCGGATTCCTGTTGAAGCGGGCGCGCAAGGAGGAGTTCGCGCACGCCATCCGGACGATCGCCGCCGGGGAGACGCTGCTGTTCCCCGACGCGATCCGCCGGATGGTCACCGCGCGCCCGGCGCCGTCCGGCCTCGCTCCCCGTCCGTCGTCGCTGACGAAACGGGAGACCGAGGTGCTGCGGCTCATCGCCACCGGTAAGTCCAATGTGGACATCGCGGCCGAGCTGGTCATCAGCCTCGAAACCGTCAAGACCCATGTGGGCAACATCTTCGGGAAACTGGGCGCGGCGAACCGGAGCCAGGCGGTGGTGTTCGCCTACGAGACCGGTGTCGTCGCGCCAGGGCACAGCCTGCGCTGAGCGGCATGGTGGGGCAAACCTCAGTAAGGCGTGGGGGTTCACCCCATGGCCACCGCGCCCGCGCCTCCCTAACGTGGAATCCATGCGAAAATCCTTGCCAGGCAAGAAGATCGTCGCCGTCGGTTCACTGGTCGCACTGCTCGCCGCGACGACCGCCGCCCCGGCGCTGGCCGTCACCCACCCGCGGGACGAAGTCGACAAAGCGCTGAAAACACTGGTGCAGGACGGCGTCCCCGGCGCGCAGGCGACCGTGACGAGCCCGTCCGGGCGGTCGTGGTCGGAGCGTGAGGGCGTCGGGAACGCCGAGACCGGGACACCGTTCCCGCACGACTCGAAGTTCCGGGCGGCCAGCATCACCAAGACCTTCGTCGCGGTCGTGGTCCTGCAGCTGGTCGCCGAGGGGAAGGTGCGGCTGGACGCGTCGATCGACCGCTACCTGCCCGGGCTCGTCCGCGGGAACGGCAACGACGGCACCAAGATCACCGTCCGGCAGCTGCTGCAACACACGAGCGGGCTGTACAACTACGTCCGCGATCTCGACATCGACGAGTGGCGGCATCGCGGCGCCGAACCCGGGGAACTGCTGGCGGTCGGCCTGGCACATCCGCCGGACTTCGCGCCGGGCACGGAATGGAGGTACTCCAACACGAACTACGTCATCGCGGGCATGCTCATCGAGAAGCTCACCGGCCGCTCGGTCTCCACCGAGATCCGGAAGAGGATCGCCGAGCCGCTCGGCCTGCGCCACACCTACCTGCCGTCGCGCGGCGACGAGCGCCTGCCGCTGCCGCACGCCAGGGGCTACGCGCCGGGTCTCGTCGACTACACCGAACTGGATCCCTCGCTCGCCGGGGCCTCCGGCGGGATCGTTTCGACCGGCGCGGAGCTGAACCGCTTCTACGGGGAGCTCGTCGACGGCCGTCTCCTGCCCCGGGCACAGCTGGCGGAGATGCAGCGGACCGTGCCGGCGGGCCTGGGCATCCCCGGAGCGGAATACGGGCTCGGGATCGCGTCGGTGCCGCTGTCCTGCGGCGGGAGGTTCTGGGGCCACGGCGGCAACCTCCGCGGCTTCGCGAACATCTCGGGGGCGGTCCCGCACGGGAAGAAGGTGAACGTCGTGGTCAACCAGGACCCGCTGCCGGACGGGGCGTCGGCGCATCTGGCGGCCGCGGTCGACACGGCGTTCTGCGCCCGCTAGAGGGCCGGAAGCAGGTCCAGCACCGAGGTCCAAGCGGTCTCCGGGGTGAGCCTCGTGGTGGTGACCCCGGCGGAGGCGAGCGTGTCGAGATGGCGCCGCCACGCCGGATGGTGCACCCGCGTGTCCTGGATCTGGTAGCCCAGCACGATCGTGATGCCCGGCGTGCCGAGGACGTCGCCGAGCAGGGTCAGCGCCTGGTTGTCGGCGATGCCGAGCGCCAGTTTCGCCACGGAGTTGGCGGACGCGGGCGCGAACAGGAACACCTCGGGGTCCGGATGCGGGCGGGGTTCGCCCGGTAGCCGGGAAGTGCTGCGGACCGGCAGCTCGGTGCACTTCTCCAGGTCACCGAGCCCGCCGGTCGTCTCCAGCCAGCGGGCCGCGGTGGGGGTCAGTGTGATGGCGAGCTCCCAGCCGCGGTCCGCGGCCGGTTTCGCGAGCTGCGCGGCGAACCGGGTGTCCAGTCCGCCGCACGAGCTCGCGACCAGGCCGAGGACCCTGCTCACCCGGCGGTGTCCGGCTTCCGCAGGACGGCGCAGAACATCGCGTCCGTGCCGTGGCGGTGCGGCCACAGCTGGACGTACGGGCCGTTGCCGAGCTGCGGGACACCGGGGAAGAACTCCCGCGCGTCGACGATCTGGGCACCGGCGCGGCGCGCGGTCTCCCCCACGACGCCTTCGGTCTCGGCCAGATGCGGCGAGCAGACGACGTAGGTGACGATGCCGCCGGGCCGGACCAGGTCCAGTGCCGCGATGATCAGCTGGCCCTGCAGTTTCGTCAGGTCCGCGATGTCGCTGGGCTGACGGCGCCAGCGTGCCTCGGGGCGGCGCCGCAGCGAGCCGAGACCGCTGCACGGCGCGTCGACGAGGACGCGGTCGTAGCCCGGTTCGAGACCGGTCTCGCGGCCGTCGGCGACGTGCACGGTCACCGGCAGGTCCTGGACGGCCTTCTCGATCAGCTTCGCCCGGTGCGGCGCCTTCTCGACGGCGTCGACGGTCGCGCCCGCGGCCACCGCCAGCGCGCCGAGCAGCGCCGCCTTGCCGCCCGGACCGGCGCACAGGTCCAGCCACCGCACGTCGGAGCCGGAGACCGGGACCCTCGTGACGGCGTAGGCGCACAGCTGGCTGCCCTCGTCCTGCACCGCGGCCAGCTTTTCCTTGATCGGCTCCAGATCGCCGGGGTCACCGGAGCCCGCGGGCAGCCGCACGCCGTAGGGCGAGTACGGCGCGACGTCGCCACCGGTGATGGCGGCCAGTTCCTCGGCGCTGATCTCGCCGGGCCGGGCGACCAGGTGGACGTCGGGGCGGTCGTCGTCGGCCTCCAGGGCCGCCTTCAGCTCCGGTCCCTTGTCCCCCAAGGCTTCCGCGAACGACCGCGCGACCCAGCGCGGATGCGCCGTCCGCAGGGCGTAGGCGCCGATCGGGTCGGCGGCCTCGTCGGGGGCCAGCTCGTTCAGCCAGGTCTCTTCGTCCTTTTCGGACACCGAACGCAGCACGGCGTTCACGAAACCCGCGATCCAGGAACCGACTTCGGCGCGGACGAGGTCCACAGTGGACCCGACGGCGGCGTGCTGGGGGATGCGGGTGCGCAGCAGCTGGTACGCGCCGAGCCGGAGGCCGTCCAGCACGATGGCGTCGACCTTCTCCAGCGGACGGTCCAGGCAGGCCGCGATGACGGCGTCCAGCATGCCGACCGCGCGGCAGGTGCCGTAGGTCAGTTCGGTGGCCAGCGCCGCGTCGCGGCCGGAGATCCGGCGGTTGCGCAGCAGTTGCGGCAGCACCAGGTTCGCGTACGCGTCGTCTTCGCGGACCGCGCGCAGGACGTCGAAGGCGACCTGCCGGGCCGGGTCGATCTGCGGCGGGCGGCTGGGCCCCTCCTTGCGCGGGGCCGGGCGGCCTCGCTGCGGCCTCGACGGCCGGCGTTCCCTACGCTCGTTCACTGCAGGCGCTCTCCTTGTTCGATCCTCGTACCGCGCGCCCAGTCGGTGGCCGCCATCCGCTTCTTCCCCTGCGCCTGCACCTCGCCCAGCCGCACCGGCTTCGACGCCGTGCCGACCAGCACCCGCTTGCGCTCCACGACGAGTTCGCCGGGCGGGGGTCCCGGCTCGTCCACGACCGTCACCGGGCCGAGTTTCAGCCGCTCGCCCCGGAACTCCGCCCACGCGCCCGGCTCCGGCGTGACCGCGCGGATCTGCCGGTCGACCGCGGCGGCCGGATCGGCGAACGACACGCGCGCGTCCTCGACGGTCACCTTGGGCGCGTAGCTCACGCCGTCACCGGTCTGCTCGACCGCTCGCAGCGAACCGTCGGCGATTCCGTCCATCGTGGACACGAGCAGCTTCGCCCCGGACTCCGCCAGCCTGCCGAGCAGTTCGCCCGCGGTGTCGGTGGCGGCGATCTGCTCGGTGACCACGCCGTAGACCGGGCCCGCGTCGAGTTCCTTGACGATGCGGAACGTCGAGGCGCCGGTGATCTCGTCCCCGGCGCGGATCGCGGCCTGGACCGGCGCGGCGCCGCGCCACGCGGGGAGCAGCGAGAAGTGCAGGTTGACCCAGCCGTGCGCCGGGATGTCCAGCGCGGCCTGGGGCAGCAACGCCCCGTACGCGACCACAGGGCACGCGTCGGGCGCGATCTCCGCGAGCCGGGCGAGGAACGCGGGGTCGCTCGCCTTCGGCGGGGTCAGCACCTCGATCCCGTGCTCGTCGGCCAGCGCGCCGATCGGCGACCGGACGACGCGGCGGCCGCGGCCTGCCTGGGCGTCCGGACGGGTCACGACGGCGACGACCTCGTGCTGCTCGGACGCCAGCAGCGCGCGCAGCGACGGGACCGCGGGTTCGGGGGTGCCGGCGAAGACGAGGCGCATCAACGCACCTCCGCCGGGGGGACGGGTACCTCTGACTGGGCGAACATCGCCGCTCAGTCTAGAAGGAGCTTACCGCCGGGGCGCGCTCGCTCTCCCTGTGCGGTGCGGCGGCTGCAATGAACGGTCCTTTCCTTGCAAATTTTGCAAGGAAAGGACCGTTCCTAGCACGCGAAAGGGCCGAAGAGGCCTTCGCGAGCGAAGTCGTCCTTAACGCGGCGGCCAGGGCAGCACGACGGCCGCCGAGCCGCCTCCCCGGCGCGTCGGTTCGGCCGCGGCGAGCCACCGGCCGTCCCGCAGCCGCTCCACACCGGTCGCCGCCCCGATCTCCCCGGGTGTCGCCGAGAAGCCCTGTCCCTTGGCCTTCAGCACCTTGAGCACGTCGGTCTGGTCCAGGAACGCCTGCTCCACCTGCGCGGCCGCGGAGTTCCGCTGCGAGGCGCGCGGTTCGGCGATCGCATCGACCAGCTTCAGCCCGCGATCGATCCGGCCGGTGAGGATCTGCAGCACCGTGGTGATGATCGACGCGCCACCGGGCGAGCCGACGGCGAGGAACGGCTTGCCGTGGTCGAGCACGATGGTCGGCGCCATCGACGAACGCGGCCGCTTCGCCGGGCCCGGCAGGTTCGGGTCGGGCACGCCCGGCGTCACCGGCGTGAAGGAGAAGTCGGTCAGTTCGTTGTTGAGCAGGAAGCCGCGGCCCGGCACGACGATGCCGCTCCCGCCCTCCTGCTCGATGGTCAGCGTGTAGGCGACGACGTTGCCCCACCGGTCGGCGACCGTGAGATGCGTGGTGTTCTCGCCCTCGTACGGGGTCGGCGCGGGGTTCGTCCCGGCCACGCACGGCGTGGGCTTGCGCGGATCCGCCGGCGCGACCGGGCTCGTCCCGGCCTTCGCGGCGTCGATCAGGCACGCGCGGCTGTCGGCGAACTTCTGGCTGATCAGCTCCTTCGCCGGGACGTCGACGAAGGCCGGGTCGCCGATCCACCGGTTGCGGTCGGCGAAGGCGTACCGGGTCGACTCCAGGAAGTAGTGCAGGTAGTCGGCCTTCTCCAGCTTCGAGAGCTTCGTGTTCTCGAGGATGTTCAGCGCCTCGCCGACGGTCAGCCCACCGGACGACGGCGCGGGCATGCCGTAGACGTCGAGACCGCGGTACTGGGTCTTCGTCGGCTTCCGCTCGACGACGCGGTACTTCGCGAGGTCGGCCGCGGTCATGTCACCGGGGCGCACCTTCAGCGTCGACGCGGGGTCGACCGGCGGCTTCCGCACGGTGTCGACGACGTCCGCGCCGATCGGGCCGTGGTAGAGCACGTCGGTGCCCTTCGCGGCGAGCTGCGCGTACGTGCCCGCGAGGTCCGGGTTCTTGAACGTCGAGCCGACCGCGGGCGGCGCGCCGCCGGGCAGGTACAGCGACCGGGTGGACGGGAACGCCGAGAACCGGGCGGCGTTGTTCGCGATCTGGGTGTTGAAGGTCTGGTCGACGGTGAAACCCTTGCGGGCGAGTTCTTCGGCGGGTTTGACCGCCTTCGCCAGCGACTTGGTCCCCCATTTGCGCAGGGCTTCCTGCCAGGTGGCGGGTGTGCCGGGCACGCCGACGCCCAGTCCGCTGGTGACGGCCTCGGCGAACGGGATCGCCTTGCCGTTCTCGACGAAGAGGTTCTCGTTCGCGGTCGACGGGGCGGTCTCGCGGCCGTCGAGGGTGTGCACCTTGCCCGAGCGCGCGTCGTAGTAGACGAAGAAGCCGCCACCGCCGAATCCGGCGGAGAACGGGTCGGTGACGCCGAGCGCGGCGGCCGTCGCGACGGCGGCGTCGACGGCGTTGCCGCCTTCGCGCAGGATCTTCGTGCCGATCGCGGTCGCGTCCGCGTCGATACTCGACACCGCGCCCAGATAGCCGACGGCGGTGGGCGATTTGGCCGTCGGTGGCGCGGCCGCCGCCATCCCCGGCGCGGCGGTGCCGACCAGGACGGCGATCGCGGTGACTGCGGTGATGCGTACCGGAGTGCTTCTGTGCGCGGCCATGGCGCGAGTCTGCCCCGCCTGTCCACCCCGGACAAGACCCGTCCAGACCTGCGTTCGTCGGTGGTGCGGCCGTGGCGGGATGAGCAGAATGCGGGCCATGAAGACTTCCGGCAGGCGGTGGGGCGCCTTCCTCCCGCTGCTCATCGCACTTCCCGTCCTCGCTGTCCCCGGTGTCGCGCAGGCAGAAGGCGCGAGCGCCTGCTTCGACGACTCCGCCGCGATCACCGTCGAGGAGAAGCGGCTCACCGCGACCATGCCTTCGGGTGGTCCCGCGGTCGGCCCGGAACTCGTCCGGCTCGCCGGATTCGACAAGCTCGTCTCCGACTTCACGAGGCGCCTCTGCGCCACGAAGACCGCTTTGCGGGCAGAGAAGCTCGCCGAGACCGCCGGTGACGGGCTCTGGCGCACCGCGGTCGACCGCGCGCAGGGCCGCCGTCCCGACCTCGGCAGCATCGACAAGGCCGACGACCGGCCGCTCTACTGGGCCCGCCTCCAGATGAGCAAGGCGTTGCGGCAGTGGACGCCGCGTTTCCCGCTGTCCGCGCCCGCCCGGGCGGAGCTGCTGAAGACGTTCGACTTCGGCGCGCGCGGACTCGACGATTCCCGCTTCCCCGCCGGCCCGAAGCTGCGCCGGGTGCTGGTGAGCGGGTTCGATCCGTTCACCCTCAACGGCGCGGGCGTCCGCATCGCGAACCCGTCTGGCGCGGCGGCGCTGCACCTCGACGGCAAGACGATCCAGACGCCGACCGGGCCCGCGCTGGTGCAGGCGGTGTCCTTCCCGGTGGTGTGGCGCTACTTCGACGCCGGAATCGTCGAGGCCGCCTACGGTCAGGCGTTCAAGGACCGGTTCCGCCGTCCGGAGCTGATCATGACGATCAGTCAGGGTCGTCCCGGCCGCTTCGACATCGAGCGGTGGGCGGGTGCCTGGCGCGGTGGTTCGCCGGACAACCTCGACGAGCCCGTCCGCGGCCCGGTACCGCCCGCCGACGGCTGGCCGCAGCCGGACGTCCAGTTCATCGAAACCACGCTGCCGTACGAAAAGATGCTCGCCGCGCCCGCCGGGGCGTATCAGGTGCTGTACAACGAGGCGTTCTGCGTCTGGCCGGACAGCACGAAACCGGGGACGGGGACCGCGGTGTGCCGGACGGACGCGCCGAAGCCGGGTGAAGTCGCCGCTTCCGGTGGCGGCGGCAACTACCTGAGCAACGAGTCCATGTATCGCAGTAACCGGCTCCGGACGGGCCTCGGCCTGACCGGGATCGCGGGCGGGCACCTGCACACGCCCGTCCTCGGCACGCCCGCCGATCCTTCGGCCCTGACCGACGCCGATTTCGAGGCACGGCGGGCGGCGATCTCGTCGCAGATCGTCACGCTGCTCACCGCCGCTCTGGGCGGCTCCGCCACGAAGCCCGCTTCGCCCGCTCCGGGCGCTTCGGCTCGCGCCGACGTCCTCGCGACCCCCGGCACGACCCTCTGACCCCACGCATTTCGTCCTCTGGATGCGATGGTTCGCTGTCGAACCACCGCATTCAGAGGACGAAACGCGGGGTCGCTAGATGAGCTCAAGCGGGTCCAGCTGGATCCGGATGGGCTCGGGCGCCTTGCGCGCGTCCCGGCGCGCGGCCGCCGCGTGGACGGCGGCGGCGAGCGCCTTCCCGTCCGGACGCGCGACGCGCACCAGCGCCCGCTCCCGTTCGGCGTTGCCGTCCTCGTCGACCTCGCCGAGCGGCACCGGGCCCAGCACCTCGCCGGTCTCCGGGAGGGCGAGGTCGTCGAGCAGTCCGGCGACCGCGTCCGGCGTGCCTTCGATACTCGCCATCCGCGTCGCGGGCGGGAACCCGAGTTCGCGCCGCTCCGCCAGTTCGAGGCTCGCGTGCCAGCCCGGGTCCCAGCGCACCAGCGCCTGCACCACGGAAAGGCCCGCTTCCGCGCCGACGAACACGCGACCGCCTTCGGTCCCCGGCCGCACCAGGGCCGCCGCCGCCATCCAGCGGCGCAGGGTCTCCTCCCCCGCGCGCAGGTCCTGCCGCCCCAGCAGCGCCCAGCCGTCCAGCAGCAGCGCCGCGCCGTAGCCGCCTTCCGCGACCGGCTCGGCGCCCGGTGTGCACACGACCAGCGCCGGTTTTCCGGGCACCGAAGCCAAAACCTCCGTCGCACCGGAGGTCCGCACGGGGAAGCCGGAGAACGCGCGGCCCAGTTCCTCCGCGGTGCGCTTCGACCCGACGACGACCGCCCGCAGCCGCACCGAACCGCATGCGGCGCAATGGAAGTTCGTCTCGGGGACGCCGCACCACCGGCAGGCGGGCGGTCTCGGCGCGCCGTCGATCAGCCCGCCCGGCAAGGAAAGCGGGCCGGCGCAACGACGGCAGTGCGCCGACGTCCGGCAGTTGCCGCACGCGAGCCCCGGGACGTACCCGCGACGCGGAACCTGCACCAGCACGGGGAATCCGCCCGCCAGCGACTGCCTGGCCGCCTCGAAGGCGACCGACGGGAGCCGCGCGGCCTTGGCCGCCTCGTCCCGGGCGACGTCGAAGTCCTCCCCGACCGGGGTGACCCTCGGCGCCGCCGCCCGCAGCTCCGGCCGGGCGGCCACGAGAGGCTGCGCCCAGCCCGATTCCACCAGGAACTGCGCTTCGGCGGTGCGCGCGAAACCGGCGACGAGCATGGAGCCCTTCGCGGCGTGCGCGCGGTCCATCAGCACGTCACGGACGTGCGGATACGGCGCGTGCTGGTCGAGGTGGACGTCGTCGCCGTCGTCCCACACCACGAACAGGCCGGGATCGGCGACCGGCGCGAACATCGCCGCGCGCGTGCCGACGACGACGCGCACCGCGCCGCGCAGCACCGCGAGCCAGCGGCGATACCGCTCGGCGGGGCCGAGCCCCGCGATCAACGCGACCACGGATTCGGCGCCCAGCAAGGAAACGCACGCGTCGTGCAGCCGGGTCAGGTCACGATGGTCGGGCACGACCATGACCACACCCCGGCCCGCGGAAGCCGCGACGGCGGCCGCTTCGGCGAGACGGCGCGGCCAGTCCTCCCCCGGCAGCGCCTGCCAGACCGCGTTGGCCGGACGCCGTTCCGCGACGGCCTCCAGGAACGCCGGACCGCTCTGGTACTTCTCCCAGGCGGTGGTTTCGGGCGGCTCCGGCGTCGGTGCGGTCTCGGCGGGCGGTTCGCCCTCGGCCTTCGCGTGCCGGGACGGGATCGCGAGCCGCAGGACGTCGCTGAGGGTGCCGCCGTAGCGGTCCGCGACGGACCGGCAGAGCGTGAGCAGCGCCGGGGGCAGGACGGGCTCGCTGGAGGTCACCCTGTCGATGTACGCGAGCTTCCCGGTGAACTCCGTGGTATCGGCGCGCTCGACGAGGTACCCGTCGACGAGCTGACCCGCGAACCGGACCCGCACTCGGCAACCGGGGACGGCGGCTTCGTGCAGTTTCTCGGGGATCCGGTAGTCGAAGGTGCGGTCGAGATGCGTGAGCGGGATGTCCACGACGATCCGCGCGACCGGGTTCTCGGGCGCGGGGTTCTGCGCCCCACGACGGCTGGCCGTTTTCGCGCGCGACGGCTTCGCCTTCCGCGCCGGCTCGGCCTTCGGCTCCGGAAGGTCCCACAGAGGGGTCGGTTCGGGACTGCTGCTCACCCGGTGATCTCTACCAGACGCTGTCGCCAGTGCCCGCCACCGCGTGCAATGAACGGTCCGTTCCTTGCAAATTTCGCAAGGAACGGACCGTTCATTGCACGCGCCGCTGGAGCCATCTCGCTGTGGAGTGCCGTGAAGGCCCTGCCGAGTACATGAAGGCCCCCTTCCTTGCGCCTAGGTACAGGAAGGACCCCTTCATGTACCTCCGGCAAGTAGAGACACGCCAGCACCACGCAGGCCGGGATCTCAAACTGGCGGCCTCACGTGGTCGAAGGGACGACACGCGTGATCCGGCGGACGACATGCGTGTCTGGATGGACGACACACGCGCAACCGGGCTCCGACCCCAAGAGGCCGTGAAGGCCTCCTTCCCTACCCTCAAGGTAGGCAAGGAGGCCTTCACGGAAAGGGATCAGGCGCCCGCGGCCGACTTCAGGTCCGCGGCCCGCGCCGTGCTCTCCCACGGAAGAGACAGCTCGGGACGGCCGAAGTGGCCGTACGCGGCCGTCGGCGCGTAGATCGGGCGAAGCAGGTCGAGGTCGCGGATGATCGCGGCCGGACGCAGGTCGAAGACCTCCGTGATGGCGGCCTGGATCTTCGACGGGTCGACCGTCTCGGTGCCGAAGGTCTCGACGAAGAGGCCCACCGGGGCCGCCTTGCCGATCGCGTACGCGACCTGGACCTCGGCGCGGGCGGCGAGCCCCGCGGCGACGACGTTCTTCGCCACCCAGCGCATCGCGTACGCGGCCGAGCGGTCCACCTTGGAGGGGTCCTTGCCCGAGAACGCGCCGCCACCGTGGCGGGCCATACCGCCGTAGGTGTCGACGATGATCTTGCGGCCGGTCAGGCCCGCGTCACCCATCGGACCGCCGATGACGAAGCGGCCGGTCGGGTTGACCAGCAGCCGGACGTCGGAGGTGTCGAGCCCGAGCTCGGCGATCTCCGGGGAGACCACGTGCTCACGGACGTCGACGCCGAGCATCTGCTCCAGGTCGATGCCGTCCGCGTGCTGGGTGGACACGACCACCGTGTCGAGCCGCACCGGCTGGTCGCCGGCGTACTCGATGGTGACCTGGGTCTTGCCGTCCGGGCGCAGGTACGGCAGCACGCCTTCCTTGCGGACCCGGGTCAGCCGCTGCGAGAGCCGGTGCGCCAGCGCGATCGGCAGCGGCATCAGCTCGGGGGTGTCCGAGCAGGCGTAGCCGAACATCAGGCCCTGGTCGCCCGCGCCCTGGCGGTTGATCTCGTCCTCGTCGGATTCCACGCGGGACTCGTACGCGGTGTCGACACCCTGCGCGATGTCCGGCGACTGGGAGCCGATCGCGACGTTGACGCCGCACGAGTTGCCGTCGAAGCCCTTGGCCGAGGAGTCGTAGCCGATCTTCAAGATCACGTCGCGGACGATGGTCGGGATGTCCGCGTAGGCCTCGGTGGTCACCTCGCCGGCGACGTGCACCTGACCGGTGGTGATAAGGGTTTCGACCGCCACCCGGCTGCGCGGGTCCTTGGCCAGCAGGCCGTCCAGGATCGAGTCGCTGATGGCATCGCAAATTTTGTCGGGATGACCTTCAGTCACCGATTCCGATGTGAACAGTCTGCTCGTGGACGCGGTCACGGTGCCCGTCACTCCCTCACCTAGACGTCTGATGCCTAGAAAGTTAGGCACCCCTCAGCTTGAACTCAAGCCTACTGACTATCGCTTTGGGGGCTCTCAACGCTTCATCAAGGTCACAACAGCGTCCCACAATGTGGACGCGAGTTCGGCCTTGGCGCCGAGCGGGATCGGGATTTCGGTGCCGTCGGCCCCGAGCAGCCAGCCGGAGTTGTCCTCGGTGCCGAAGGCCTTCCCTTCACCGACGGCGTTCACCACCAGCAGATCCGCGCCCTTGCGCTTGAGTTTGACCCTGGCGTGGTCGAGGACGCCACCCTTATCGTCCCCTGTTTCGGCGGCGAACCCGACGACCACCTGGCCCGGGGTCCGATTCAGCACCAGTTCGGCCAGGATGTCCGCGTTGCGGGCGAGCTCGACGACGGGATCCGGCGCGTCGTCGGACTTCTTGATCTTGTGGTCGGCCCGGTTCGAGGGCCGGAAGTCGGCGACGGCGGCGGCCATCACGAGGACGTCGGCGGAGGCGGCCTCGGCGTGCATGGCCTGGCGCATCTCCTCGGCGGTGGACACGTGGACGACCGTCGCGCCCGCGGGCTCCGGGAGCGCGACGGTGTGCGCGGTGACCAGGGTGACCTCGGCGCCGCGCTGGGCGGCGACGCGGGCCAGCGCGTACCCCTGTTTGCCCGACGAGCGGTTGCCCAGATACCGGACCGGGTCGAGCGGCTCACGGGTGCCGCCGGCCGAAATGGCCACGCGCACGCCTTCGAGGTCACGCGTGAGGGCCTTCGGCACGGCGAGCAGGAGCCGGGCCAGGTCGACGATCTCGGCCGGGTCGGCGAGCCGTCCCTTGCCGGTGTCCTTGCCGGTCAACCTGCCTGCGGCGGGCTCGGCGACGACCAGGCCACGCGAACGCAGCAGCGCCACGTTGTCGCGGGTGGCCGGGTGCTCCCACATCTCGGTGTGCATCGCCGGGAAGAAGGCGACCGGGCACCGGGCGGTGAGCAGGGTGTTCGTCAGCAGATCGTCCGCGATGCCGTGCGCGGCCTTCGCGAGCAGGTTCGCCGTGGCGGGCACGACGATCACCAGGTCGGCTTCCTTGCCGACGCGGACGTGCTGAACCTCGGGCACTTCGGTGAACACGCCGGTGTGCACCGGGTTCCCGGAAAGTGCCTCGAAGGTGGCCGCGCCGACGAAGTTCAGCGCGGCTTCGGTGGGGACCACGCGGACGTCGTGACCGGATTCCGTCAGTCCGCGCAGGACCTCACAGGCCTTGTAGGCGGCGATCCCGCCACCCACGCCCAGAACGACCCGGGGTTTATTCACCCTCGGTGTGCTCGAGCAGACCGCCGTGGATCTCGCGCAGGGCGATGGACAGCGGCTTCTCGCGCGGGCCCGGCTCGACCAGCGGGCCGACGTACTCCAGGAGACCCTCGCCCAGCTGGGCGTAGTAGTCGTTGATCTGGCGAGCGCGCTTGGCCGAGTAGATCACCAGCGCGTACTTCGAGCTGACCTTCTCGAGGAGGTCGTCGATGGGCGGGTTGGTGATTCCTTCGAGCTCTTCGTGCAGCGTGGCCTGAGTCGTCACTCGTGGTGCTCCGAATCTTCGGGTCTAGTTGTCGCCGGTTATCAAGTTTAGCAACTGCTCAGCGGCCTCTCGCACGTCGGCGTTGACGACGCGCTCGTCGAACTCCCCGGCGGCGGCGAGTTCGCGTTCGGCCTCGGCCAGCCTGGCCTTCACGGCGGCTTCGTTCTCGGTGCCGCGGCCGGTCAGCCTGCCGACCAGTTCGTCCCACGACGGCGGCATCAGCATCACCAGCCGGGCCTCCGGCATCGCCTTGCGGACCTGCCGCGCGCCCTGGAGTTCGATCTCCAGGATCGCGTTGCGGCCCTCGGCCAGCACCCGCTCCACGGGCCCGCGCGGGGTGCCGTAGCAGTTGCCCGCGAACTCGGCGTGTTCGAGCAGTGCGCCGTCGGCGACCATGCGGTCGAACTCGGCCCGGTCGATGAAGTGGTAGTGCTCGCCGTCCACCTCACCCGGCCTCGGCTTCCTGGTGGTCACCGAGACGCTGAAATAGATCTCCGGATCCAGCTTGCGCAGCTCCTTGGCCACGCTCGACTTCCCGACCCCCGAAGGCCCTGAGACGACCGTGAGCCGGTGCCGGGATTCGACTCCCGCCACCGGCTCACCGCCGCGGTCAGCGCCCGGGTTCACCGGGTGGTCCTGACCGATGCCGCTCACTCGCCGCTGAATTCGGCCAGCAGCGCCTTGCGCTGCCGGTCGCCGAGGCCGCGAAGACGACGGCTGGGTGCGATCTCCAGTCGTTCCATGGTCTGCTGGGCACGGACCTTGCCGACGCCCGGAAGAGCCTCGAGCAGAGCCGAGACCTTCATCTTGCCGAGGACTTCGTTCTCCTCGGCCTGCTTCAACACGTCGACCAGAGTGGTACCGCCCCGCTTCAGCCGCTCCTTCAGCTCAGCACGGATGCGGCGGGCGGCGGCGGCCTTCTCCAGCGCCGCAGCGCGCTGTTCCTCTGTCAGCTGGGGAAGTGCCACGTTTTCCTCCGGTAGTTCTCAAATCTGGGTGGGTGTGGCGACGGTACCCACCCGTTACCTCGGCCCACAATGCGGGGGTGGCTGGTCATGACGGATTCCCGGGCCTGCTATTGGCCTTTTTCCAGGGGACCGAGGGAATCCCGGGTCCGCCGAACGGCCGCACGCAGAGCTTCGGGGTCCGGCCCGTGCTTGAGGACGTCACGGGACGACGCGGGCAGCACACCCGGCAGCCCGGCCCCGAAAACGGCCCGCAGATCGGCCGGAGTGGCCCCCTGGGCCCCGAAACCGGGTGCCAGGACAGGACCGTTCAGCCCGCTCAGATCGAGCTGTCCCGGCGCGATGGTGGCGCCGACGACGACACCGATGTCACCCAGGGGGCCGACGCCCGCGTTGTACCCGGCCGCCGTGTCGACGATGTCCTGCGCGACGGTCTTTCCGTTGGGCAGCAAGGCGTTCTGCAATCCCTGCGCCTCCGGGTTGGAGGTGCGCGCGAGGACGAACAGACCCTTGCCCTGCGCCTGCGCGACCTCCAGCGCGGGCGCCAGCGAACCGAAACCGAGGTACGGCGACACCGTGATGGCGTCGGCCTCGAGTTCCGCGCCGCCGGGCAGGAACGCCGCCGTGTACGCCGCCATCGTCGAGCCGATGTCGCCTCGTTTGACGTCCAGCAGGACGAGCGCGCCCGCTTCCCGGCACACCTTCATCGTCTTGGCCAGAACGGCGACCCCAGCAGGCCCGTAGGCCTCGAAAAAGGCCGACTGGGGCTTGATCACCGCGACCTCGGGCGCGAGCGTCTCAGCGGCCGTGAGGGCGAACTTCTCCAGTCCGCCCGCGTCCGCCGTCAGACCCCACGCTTCGAGCAACCCGGGATGGGGGTCGATACCGGCGCAGAGCGGTCCCTTTTCCGCGACCGCCCGCGCCAGCCTCGCCCCGAACCGCTCGCTCATGCCTTGGCCTTCAGCGCCGCCTGCAGGCTCTGCAGGGACCGCACGCCGATGTCGCCCTTGATGACGGCCTCTATCCCGTGCACGGCCGCCGCCGCGCCCTGCACCGTGGTGATGCAGGGGATGTCGCGCGACACCGCGGCGGTGCGGATCTCGTAGCCGTCGATCCGCGGACCGCTGTTGCCGTAAGGCGTGTTGATCACCATCTGCACCTCACCGCTGAGGATGACGTCGACGACGTTCTGCTCCCCCTCGGCCGAACCTTCGTAGTGCTTGCGCACGACGGTGCAGCCGATCCCGTTGCGCCGCAACACTTCCGCGGTACCCGAGGTGGCCAGGATCTCGAACCCGAGATCCGCCAGGCGCTTCACCGGGAAGACCAGCGAACGCTTGTCGCGGTTGGCGACGGAGACGAACACCTTGCCGGAAGTCGGCAGCGAACCGTAGGCACCGGCCTGCGATTTGGCGAACGCCTTGCCGAAGGAGACGTCCACGCCCATGACCTCGCCGGTGGACTTCATCTCCGGGCCGAGCAGCGAGTCGACGCCGTGGCCCTCCGGGGTGCGGAAGCGGTGGAACGGCAGGACCGCCTCCTTGACCGCGACCGGCGAATCGGCGGGCATGTGGCCGCCGTCACCCTCGGCCGGGAGGACGCCGGACTCGCGCAGATCCTTGATCGACGAGCCGGTCATGATCAGCGCCGCGGCCTTCGCCAGCGGCACCGCGGTCGCCTTCGACACGAACGGCACCGTCCGCGACGCGCGCGGGTTGGCCTCCAGGACGTACAGGACGTCGTCCTTGAGCGCGTACTGGACGTTCAGGAGCCCGCGGACGCCGACGCCGCGCGCGATGGCCTCGGTCGAGCGGCGCACCGTCTCGATGTCGGTCCGGCCCAGCGTGATCGGCGGCAGCGCGCACGAGGAGTCGCCGGAGTGGATCCCGGCCTCCTCGATGTGCTCCATGACGCCGCCGAGGAAGAGCTCGTCGCCGTCGAACAGCGCGTCGACGTCGATCTCGATGGCGTCGTCGAGGAACCGGTCCACCAGCACCGGGTGCTCGGGGGTGACCTCGGTGGCGCGGTGGATGTAGCCGGCGAGGGACTCCTCGTCGTAGACGATCTCCATGCCGCGTCCGCCGAGCACGTAGGACGGCCGCACGAGGACCGGGTAGCCGATCTGGTCGGCGATCCGCTTCGCACCCTCGAACGAGGTCGCCGTGCCGTACTTCGGCGCGGGCAGCCCGGCGTCGGTGAGGACCTCGCCGAACGCGCCGCGGTCCTCGGCGAGGTGGATCGCGTCCGGGGAGGTGCCGATCACCGGCACACCGGCGTCGGCGAGACGCTTCGCGAGCGAGAGCGGGGTCTGGCCGCCCAGCTGCACGATGACCCCGGCGACGGTGCCCGACTCCTGCTCGGCGTTGACGACCTCGAGGACGTCCTCGAACGACAGCGGCTCGAAGTAGAGCCGGTCCGAGGTGTCGTAGTCGGTGGAGACGGTCTCGGGGTTGCAGTTGACCATGACGGCCTCGAAACCGGCCTCGCGCAAGGCGATCGCGGCGTGCACGCACGAGTAGTCGAACTCGATGCCCTGCCCGATGCGGTTCGGCCCGGAGCCGAGGATCAGCACCTTCGGCTTCTCGGTCTGCGCGGTGATCTCCGACTGCGCCGCGGGGTCGGTCTCGTAGGCCGAGTAGTGGTACGGCGTCTTGGCCGCGAACTCGGCCGCGCAGGTGTCGACGGTCTTGTACACCGGCCGCACCCCGAGACGGCGGCGCAGCGCGCGGACGCCGTCCTCCCCGGCCAGTTCCGGCCGCAGCGAGGCGATCTGGCGGTCGGAGAGGCCGATCCGCTTGGCGCGCCGCAGCAGCGGCTCGTCGAGCACCTGGGCGTCGCGGACCTCGGCGCCGACCTCGCCGATGAGGGCGATCTGGTCGATGAACCAGGGGTCGATACCCGATGCCTCGTGCACCTGCTGGACGGTGGCGCCGAACCGCAGCGCGCGCTCGACCTCGTAGAGCCGCCCGTCGTGCGGGGTGCGCAGTGCCTCCAGCACGGATTCCAGCGTCGCGCCCTCGGGGTCGGGGCGGGTCCAGAAGCCGGTGGCCTTAGTGTCGATGGACCGCAGTGCCTTGCCGAGCGCTTCGGGGAAGCTGCGGCCGAACGACATCGCCTCGCCGACGCTCTTCATCGTCGTGGTCAGCGTCGGGTCGGCGCCCGGGAACTTCTCGAAGGCGAACCGCGGCACCTTCACCACGACGTAGTCCAGCGTCGGCTCGAAGGCCGCCGGGGTCTCACCGGTGATGTCGTTGCGGATCTCGTCGAGCGTGTAGCCGATGGCGAGCTTCGCGGCGATCTTGGCGATCGGGAACCCGGTGGCCTTCGACGCCAGCGCGCTGGAACGGGACACACGCGGGTTCATCTCGATGACGACCATGCGGCCGTCCTCGGGGTTGATCGCGAACTGGATGTTGCAGCCGCCGGTGTCGACACCGACCTCGCGCAGCACCGCGATACCGACGTCGCGCATGTGCTGGTACTCGCGGTCGGTCAGGGTCATCGCGGGCGCGACGGTGACCGAGTCGCCGGTGTGCACGCCCATCGCGTCGATGTTCTCGATCGAGCAGACGACCACCACGTTGTCGTGCCGGTCGCGCATGAGCTCGAGTTCGAACTCCTTCCAGCCGAGGACGCTCTCCTCGATGAGCACCTCGGTGACCGGCGACTCGGTGAGGCCGGTGGAGGCGAGGCGCTCCAGCTCCTCGTCGGTGTGCGCCATACCCGAGCCGAGCCCGCCCATGGTGAACGACGGCCGGATGACCACCGGGAGGCCGACCTCGGCGACGGTCGCGCGGACCTCGTCCATGTCGTGACAGACCCGCGAACGCGGCACCTCGCCGCCGATCGTGCGGACGATGTCCTTGAACTTCTGCCGGTCCTCGCCGCGCTGGATGGCCTCGACGTCGGCACCGATCAGCTCGACGCCGTACTTCTCCAGCACACCGCGCTCGTGCAGGGCGACGGCGCAGTTCAGCGCCGTCTGCCCGCCGAGGGTCGCGAGGATCGCGTCGGGGCGCTCCTCGGCGATGACCTTCTCGACGAATTCCGGGGTGACCGGCTCGATGTAGGTGGCGTCGGCGAACTCGGGGTCGGTCATGATGGTCGCCGGGTTCGAGTTCACCAGCGAGACGCGCAATCCCTCTTCGCGGAGTACGCGGCAGGCCTGGGTGCCGGAGTAGTCGAACTCCGCCGCCTGGCCGATCACGATCGGCCCGGAGCCGATCACCAGCACGTGCTGGATGTCTGTCCTCTTCGGCATTACTTGGCCTTCTCCATCAAGCTCACGAACTCATCGAACAGGGGGGCCGCGTCGTGCGGGCCGGCGGCGGCCTCGGGGTGGTACTGCACCGAGAACGCGGGGACGTCGAACGCGCGGACACCTTCGACGGTGTCGTCGTTCGGGCAGTAGTGCGAGATCTGCGCGGCGCCGAACGGCGTCTCGAACCGCTGGCCCGGTTCGCCTTCGAGGGCGAAACCGTGGTTCTGCGCGGTGATCGCGACCCGTTTGGTGGCCACGTCGATCACCGGGATGTTGATCCCGCGGTGGCCGTAGCGCATCTTGTACGTGCCCAGCCCCAGCGCGCGGCCGAGGATCTGGTTGCCGAAGCAGATGCCGAACAGCGGGATCTCCCGCTGCAGCACCGATTTCGTCAGCTCGGTGGCGTGCGCGGTGGTCGCCGGGTCGCCGGGACCGTTGGACAGGAACACGCCGTCCGCCTCGACCGCGAGCAGATCGTCCACAGTGGACGACGAGGGCAGCACGTGCACCTCGATGCCGCGCGCGGCCATCAGGCGCGGGGTGTTGGACTTGATGCCCAGGTCCAGCGCGGCGACGCGGAACTTCCGCTCGCCCTGCGCTTCGACGACGTACGCCTGCTTGGTGCTGACCTCGCCGGCGAGGTCGGCGCCCTTCATCTGCGGGCTCGCCTGCACCTGCGCGAGCATCTCCTCGTCGGAGCCCAGCGCGTCGCCCGAGAAGACGCCGGACCGCATGGCGCCCTGCTCGCGCAGGTGCCGGGTCAGCGTGCGGGTGTCCACTTCGGAGATCCCGACGACGCCCTGGCGCTCCAGTTCCTCGTCCAGCGTGCGCTTGGAGCGCCAGTTGGACGGGGTGCGCGCGGGGTCGCGGACGACGTAGCCCGAAACCCAGATGCGCGAGGACTCGTCGTCCTCGTCGTTCCAGCCGGTGTTGCCGATCTGCGGCGCGGTCTGGACCACGATCTGCCGGTGGTACGAGGGGTCGGTCAGCGTCTCCTGGTAGCCGGTCATCCCGGTGCAGAACACCGCCTCACCCAGGCTGCGGCCGCGGGCGCCGTACGCGGATCCTCGGAACACCCTGCCGTCTTCCAAGACGAGCGCGGCGGGTGTGCGGGTGCCGTTCGCGGTGCTCATCAGGCACCTCCCTTGATGTCGTTGCGGGTGTCTTGCAAAGCTTCGATCCACTGTGGATAGTCGTCGACGTCGTCGCCGCGGAATCCGGTGTCCAGCTCGACGTCGCCTGCCAGCCAGGTGATGACTAGCAGCGCGTCGATGCCCATCACCTTTCCGGCCATCCCCTTGTCCTTGCGGACGCCGGTGACCGAGGCGCGCGGGATCCAGAAGTCCGGGGCGCCGCCGCGTTCGATGGCGATGCCGTCTTCGTGCAGGCGCCACACCGCGCCGGTGCGCAAGCCCGCGCCGCGCGTGACGACGCGGTCCTGCCAGTGCCCGGCGGTGGTCGTGCTGACGTAGAGACCGGTCGATTCGAGCGACGCCTCGCCGGGTTCGGCGGGGATCTCGGCGAACGGCGGGACCTGGACGCTCTGCGCCCGGGACTTCCGCCGCCAGCCGCGCCACATCAGGAACACACAGAAGAGGAAGAAGGCGAAAACCGCCAGGGTCAGCAGAATCCGGTCGCTCATGAGGCGATCTTCCCTTCCCGCGCGGTGATCCGCCCGCGCAGCAACGTCGCCGTCACCACGCCGGGGAGCCGCATTCCTTCGTACGGGGTGTTGGCCGCGATACTCGCGAACTCGGCGCCTCGCACGGTCCACTCGGTGTCCGGGTCCACCAGCGTCAGGTTGGCGGGTTCGCCGACCTCGATCGGGCGGCCGTGGTCGGTCAGGTTCCCGATCTCGGCGGGCCGCTCGCTCATCACCCTGGCGACGCCCCGCCAGTCCAGCAGGCCGGTGCGGACCATGGTCTCGACCACGATCGACAGCGCGGTCTGCAGCCCGAGCATGCCGGGGCGGGCCGAACTCCACTCGCAGTCCTTGTCCTGGACCGCGTGCGGCGCGTGGTCGGTGGCGACGCAGTCGATGACGCCCTCGGCCAGCGCGGCGCGCAGCTTCTCGGCGTCGGATTCCGTGCGCAGCGGCGGGTTGACCTTGTTGACCGGGTCGTAGGTCGCGAGCCGCTCGTCGGTCAGCAGCAGGTGGTGCGGGGTGACCTCGGCCGAGACCTTGGTGCCGCGGTCCTTGGCCCACTTCAGGATGTCCGCGGTGCCCGAGGTCGAAACGTGGCAGACGTGCAGCCGCGCGTTCGCGTGCTCGGCGAGCAGGCAGTCGCGGGCGACGATCGACTCCTCCGCCGAGGCCGGCCAGCCGGTGTAGCCCAGGCGCGCGGCCTGCTCGCCTTCGTGCGCCTGCGCGCCGACGGTCAGCCGCGGCTCCTCGGCGTGCTGCGCGATGACCACGCCCAGCGCCGTCGAGTACTCCAGCGCGCGGCGCATGAGCAGCGGGTCCGCGACGCAGAGGCCGTCGTCGGAGAAGACCTTCACCCGCGCTTCGGACTTCGCCATGGTGCCGAGTTCGGCGAGTTTCTCGCCCTTGAGACCCACGGTGACCGCGCCGACCGGGTGCACGTCGACCAGCCCGGCCTCCTGGCCGCGGCGCCACACGTGGTCGACGATCACCGCGTTGTCGGCCACCGGATCGGTGTTGGCCATGGCGAACACCGCGGTGTAGCCGCCGAGCGCGGCCGCGGCCGAACCGGTGGCGATGGTCTCGGTGTCCTCGCGGCCGGGTTCGCGCAGATGGGTGTGCAAGTCGACGAAACCGGGGAGCAGCACCTGGCCGCCCGCTTCGATCACTTCGGCGTCGTCCGGGGTGTCGATCGAACCGATGTCGGTGATGACCCCGTCCTCGACGAGCACGTCGACCGGGTCGCCCTCGCCGTAGGGTCGGGCGCCCTTGATCAGGACGGTGGTCACGCGGCGGCTCCTTCGCTGGCGAGCAGGTGGTAGAGGACCGCCATGCGCACGTGGACGCCGTTGCGGACCTGTTCGGTGATGGCCGAGGCCGGGGAGTCGGCGACCGCCGAGGCGATCTCCATCCCGCGCAGCATCGGGCCGGGGTGCAGGACGACGGCGTGCTCGGGCAGGAGCTTCATCCGCCGTTCGTTGAGGCCGTAGGCGATCGAGTACTCGCGTGCCGAAGGGAAGAAGCCCCCGTGCATGCGTTCGGCCTGGACCCGCAGCATCATGACCGCGTCGAGTGCGGGCAGTTCGGCGTCGAGTTCGTGCGACACCGTGACCGGCAGGCTCTCCACGCCGGCGGGCAGCAGCGTCGGCGGCGCGACGAGCACCACCTCCGCGCCCAGCGCCGACAGCAGGTGGATGTTCGACCGCGCGACCCGGCTGTGCAGCACGTCGCCGACGATCCCGATGCGGCGGCCCTCGAACGAACCGAGGCGCTCGCGCAACGTGGCCGCGTCGAGCAGCGCCTGCGTCGGGTGTTCGTGGGTGCCGTCCCCGGCGTTGACGACCGCCGTGCCCGCTTCGGCGAGCCAGCCCGAAAGCCGTTGCGCCGCACCGGAGGCGGGGTGCCGGATGATCACGCAGTCGGCGCCGGCCGCGGCCAGCGTCAGCGCGGTGTCCCGCAGCGATTCGCCCTTGTTGACCGAGGAACTGGACGC
Organism: Amycolatopsis sp. WAC 04197; assembly: GCF_003947475.1. NCBI lineage: Bacteria > Bacillati > Actinomycetota > Actinomycetes > Pseudonocardiales > Pseudonocardiaceae > Amycolatopsis > Amycolatopsis sp. WAC 04197. Next base: position 208,425 of record NZ_QHJK01000009.1, read on the forward strand.
GGAGACGTTGATCACGTCGGCGCTCATCCACTTCCCCGCGATCTCGAACGAGACGCGCGTGCGGGTGGAGTTCTCGTAGAACAGCGTGATGACGGTGCGGCCGCGCAACGTCGGCAGTTTGCGGACCTCGCGGCCCAGCAAGGTGTGCTTGAGCTCTTCGGCGGTGTCCAGCACGGCTGTCGCGAGCGCCGGGTCGAGCCCGTCGGTGGCGAGCAGGTGCTTCACGATCGATCTCCTTCTGGTTGCGCGCGAAGCAGGACCGTGTCCCGTCCGTCCACTTCGGACAGCAGAACCTCGATCCCCTCGGCGCGCGAGGTGGGCACGTTCTTGCCCACGTAGTCGGCGCGGATCGGCAGTTCGCGGTGGCCGCGGTCGACCAGCACGGCCAGCTGGACCGCGCGCGGGCGGCCGTGGTCGCGCAGGGCGTCGAGGGCGGCGCGGATGGTGCGGCCGGAGAACAGCACGTCGTCGACCAGGATCACCACCGCGTCGTCGATACCGGTCGGCGGCAGCTGCGAATGTTCGAGCGCGCGGGGCGGGCGGCGGCGGAGATCATCACGGTAGAGCGTGATGTCCAGCGCGCCGGTCGGCGGACGGATGCCGGAGAACTCGGCGATCTTGTCCGCGAGCCGCAGGGCGAGCGGCGTTCCCCTGGTGGGGATGCCCAGCAACACGGGCGGAGTCGAGCCACCGGCACCGAGAGCGGTCTTCTCGATGACCTGGTGGGCCATTCGGGCGATCGTGCGCGCGACATCGCCGGACGAGAGCAGCTCGCGCTCTCCCGCCGGTTCCGCCGCGCCACGCGGGCGTGACGACAAGGCGGACCTCCTTCCCCGCCTCTCTGGACGGGTCCTTAAAGGACGTCGACTTCCTGCGTAGCGAGGAAATCCCCCCGACACTAGCAGGAGCGATGGCTCATTCTTACGAGTGGCGCGGCCCAGGTGACGAAGACCTCTCGAAAGCACCCGCTTGACCTGGTGACAACTATGCGTAACCATTACTCTGAGTATTCGACTCTAGGAGTCCCCTGGATCGGTCACCCCGACCGGTTGGGGGTGAGGAAACGGAGAACCACCAGATGGGCGATTACGCCAAGGCGCTCGGGGCCAAGCTCCGCGGGATCCGCCAGCAGCAGGGCCTGTCCCTGCACGGGGTCGAGCAGAAGTCCGGAGGCCGCTGGAAGGCCGTCGTCGTCGGTTCGTACGAGCGCGGCGACCGCGCCGTCACCGTGCAGAAGCTCGCCGAGCTCGCCGATTTCTACGGCGTCCCGGTGGTCGAGCTGCTGCCGGAGGGCCGGGTGCCGTCGGGCGCCGAGCCCGCCACGAAGATCGTCATCAACCTGGAGCGGCTCCAACAGCTCCCGGCGGAGAAGGTCGGGCCGCTCGCCCGCTACGCCGCCACCATCCAGAGCCAGCGCGGCGACTACAACGGCAAGGTGCTCTCCATCCGCACCGAGGACCTGCGTTCGCTGGCGATCATCTACGACATGACCCCCGGTGAGCTCACCGAGCAGCTGATCGACTGGGGTGTGCTGCCGCCCGAGGCTCGACCGTCCAAAGAGGACTAGAGATGGCGACGTTTTCGGTCCGGGGGGACCGGAAACGCCAACCGGCACCACCGAGCACGAGAACGGGCCGTGCCCTCGGCAGAGGACACGGCCCGTTGTCGTACGTCTTCTAGAGGACCGCGCGGAGCCTGTCGGCGATCGTGCCGATCCGGCCGAGCACGCCGTTGACGAAACGCGGCGAATCGTCGGTCGACAGCTCCTTCGCCAGCCCGACGGCCTCGTCGATGGCGACCGGGTCCGGCACGTCCTCGGACCACAGCAGCTCGTAGACGCCGACCCGCAGCACCGCCAGGTCCACCGGCGGCATCCGGTCCAGCGTCCAGCCCTGGGCGTGCTCCGCGAGCAGCTCGTCGATCTGGGTCTTGCGGCCGGTGACGCCCTCGACCAGCGAGATCGTGTAGTCCGCGATCGGGTCGACCTCGACCGAACCGACCCGGTCCGCCAGCAGCGTCACCGCGTCGGCGCCCCGCTGGGCGGCCTCGTACATCATCTCGACCGCGCGCTTGCGGGCCTGACGACGGCTGATCGGCCCGCCGCGGTTCGGCGACTTGCCCGCTTTGGCTGAGTCGGCCATCAGCTGGAAACGCGGCCCAGGTAGCGGCCGTCACGGGTGTCGACCTTGATCTTCTCGCCGGTGGTGAGGAACAGCGGCACCTGGATCTCGGCGCCGGTCTCCAGGGTGGCGGGCTTGGTGCCACCGGTGGAGCGGTCACCCTGCAGGCCGGGGTCGGTGTGCTGGACGACGAGCTCGACCGAGGTCGGCAGCTCGATGTACAGCGGGACACCCTCGTGCACCGCGACCTGGACCTCGGTGTTCTCGAGGAGGTAGTTCGCGTTGTCGCCGACGGTCTCGTTCAGCACGGTGATCTGGTCGTAGGTCTCCGCGTCCATGAACACGAAGTCCTGACCCTCCTTGTACAGGTAGGTCATGTTGCGGCGGTCGACGGTGGCCGTGTCGACCTTCGTCCCCGCGTTGAAGGTCTTGTCGACGACCTTGCCGGTGAGCACGTGCTTGAGCGTGGTGCGGACGAACGCGCCGCCCTTGCCCGGCTTGACGTGCTGGAACGCGGTGACGGTCCAGAGCTGGCCGTCGAGGTTGAGGACGAGCCCGTTCTTCAGGTCGTTGGTGGTGGCCACGAGTGTGCAGTCTCCTGTGTCGATCTTCCGGGCCGTCGTCAGACGACCACGAGTTCCTTGGTGCTCAGCGTGAGGAGTTCGGGCGTACCTTCCCGCACGACCAGCGTGTCCTCGATGCGCACGCCTCCGCGTCCGGGCAGATACACACCAGGCTCGACGGTGACGGCCATACCGGCGGACAGTGTACCGACGCCCGTGGTGGCCAGGCTGGGCGCCTCGTGCACCTGCAGTCCGACGCCGTGACCGAGGCCGTGGCCGAACTCCTCGCCGCGCCCCGCGTCGACGATCACGCCACGGGCCGCTTTGTCCACTTCGGACACTTCGGCGCCGGGCAGTACGGCGTCGCAGCCCGCCGCCTGCGCGCGCTGGACCAGCTCGTAGATCTCCTCCTGCCACGCCGCCGGCTTGCCGAGGACGAACGTGCGCGTCATGTCGGAGTGGTAGCCGTCGACCGTGGCCCCGAAGTCGATCTTGACGAAGTCGCCGGTCGCGAGAACGGCCGAGGTGGGCCGGTGGTGCGGGATCGCGGAGTTCGCGCCGGCCGCGACGATGGTGTCGAACGAAGGCCCGGTCGACCCGTGGCCGAGCATGCGATTCTCGAGGTCGCGGGCGACGTCGAGCTCGGTGCGGCCCGGGCGGAGCCCGCCGGCGGACACCAGATCCTCCAGCGCCCGGTCGGCCGCCGCGCACGCCTGGCGCAGCGCCTCGATCTCCTGCTCGTCCTTGACCAGCCGCAGCTGCTCGACGAGCCCGGGCGTCCGGACCAGCTCGACGCGGTCGAAGCGGACCTTGAGGTCCTCGTGCTGCTCGACGCTCACGTGCTGGCTCTCGAAACCGGTCTTGCCGAGCTTCTTCTCGGCCGCCAGATCGGCCAGCTTCGCCGCGCTCGCGCGGTCCAGCACCCGCTCGAGATCGGGCACCTCCGTCGCCGACTGGACCTGGTAGCGGCCGTCGGTGCAGAAGATCGTCTTGTCGTCGCCGCTCCCGTGGACGAGGAGAGCGGCGTTGGACCCGGTGAAGCCGGTCAGGTACCTGATGTTGAGCAGGTCCGTGACCAGCAGCGCGTCCACTCCGGAGTCGGCCAGCAGGGAACGCAGCGCCGCGCGGCGGCGAGAGAAGTATTCACGCACGTCATGGAGTTTAGGGGGTGATCCGCCGGTGGCACGCGTTTCGCCTACTGCTTGCGTTCACTGTGCGGTGGTCCGTGAAGGCCTCCTTCACTACCTTCAGGGTAGGCAAGGAGGCCTTCACGGACCGGGCGACCGACCACCACCGGCACGTGGGCGCGTGGGTCACTACTGGCGAGTTAAACTCCCCAAATGGCACCGTGGCTGACTCGTGGACTCGTGATGGCGCTGCTGCACGGCGCGGCCGTCACCGTGCTGGCCAAGTACGAGGTCTTCAACCCCACCGACAAGACCCTCGTCACCTCCCTCGCCCTCGCCGTCCTGGTCGGCGCGGCGGCGGGCTGGGGCGCCGTGGACGCCTGGCAGGGCAAACCCGAACGCGGCAAGAACTGGTTCATCGCGGCGCTCATCGCCGGCCCGGTCTCGGGCGTGCTGTACGTGATCGGCCGCGCGGTGTTCGTCGACCAGACCGGCGCGTCGGAGCTCGGCGGCGCGCTCACCGGCGGCGCCGCCTTCTCGGCCCTGCTGGTGCTCATCCCGGCCGGGATCGGCCTGTTCGTCGGCGGCCGCATCACCAAGAACGGCGACGACGAGGATCAGCCGGCGAGCGAGAAACCGGCCGGGAAGCCGTCCCAGGCCTGATCGCCGATCTCCTCGACGGTCGAGTCGTTCAGCGCCGCCGTCCCCGCGTCCGGCACCGCGTACAGCTTGCCGTCGAGCACCACGCCGAACCCGCGACCGGGCGCGTGCACCGTCTTCGCCCCGGCGCTCAACCGTGCGGCCTGCGGGAACTTGTCGACGACCTTGAGCCGCTGGTCCAGCACCTCGCCCGCGAGCGCCGCCGCCACCGAGCGCCGGTCGACCCGCACCAGCTTGCCGTCGGCGACCAGGTCGATGGTCCGCTGCGGCGACGGCATCGCGACGCCTTCGAACGAGGTCCGGATCCGGGCGTCGCCGTCGCACGCCCGCGAACCGCGGACGTCCAGCCCGAAATGCTTGAGGTCGGTCGGCGCCCCCGCGCCGCCGACGATCGTGGCGCGGACGACGTCGAAGGGCACCCGGTCGCAGACGTCGCCCGACGTGAGCGGCGCGTGCCCGTCGGGCCGCCGGACCAGGCCGGGGCCCTCCTTCCAGGCGCCGGGGATGAGCGCCGGCCGGTACGGCTGCGCGGTGAAGTCCCTGGTCCAGAAGGTGAGCGTGGTGCCGGCGTCGGTCTCGTGCGCGATCACGAAGGCGTCGAGCGCACCGACCCACATGAGGTCGGTGCTGAATCCGTCGACCAGCGAGCGGGTGCGCGGCGAGATCGTCGTGGGCTTGGCGACGAAGCCCTGCTCCCCCAGCGTCTCCACGCCCCGGGTGAACGCCGCGTCCTTGGCGCGGAGCAGGAACTGCCCGGCGCCGTTCCATCCGGCGGCCTTGGCCGTGGTGTCGGTGAAGAGCACGTAGAACCAGCCGTCGAGGTACACCGCCGAGGGCTGGCCCGCGCCGTAGACGTTGGCACGGTGGACGTCGTGCGCCGGTCCGATGATCGGCTGCCCGCCCGCGGCGCGGGTCCAGGTGAGCCCGTCGGGGCTGGTCGCGAGGCCGATCGAGTTGCCGAGGGCGTGGTCGCCCGCCGCGCCGGTGTAATACATGTAGTAGGTCGAGCCGACCTTGATCACCGACGGGTCGCAGGTGTGCATCCCGTCGAAACCGCCGGGCGCGCCGGAGAACACCGCCGCCGGGCCGCCGCCGGACGGGCCGGTGAAGGGCCCGTCGAGCGAGGGCGACTGCGCGTAGAGGACGTCGTCACCGGGCGGCTGGGCGCTGCCGTACTGGCTGCACCACCACATCTTGAGTTTGCCGCCGTCCCGCATCACGGTCGGGCTGTAGTTGTAGACCGCGTCCTGATCTCCCGCGGCGACCACGCCACCACTGGCCCGGGGATCGCTCGTCGCGAGCTCGACGTCCATCGGCCGCGGCTTCTCCTGGGGCGCCTGCTGGGCTCCGCCGATTCCGCCGCCCTTGCCGTCGGCCTGGGACTGCACGTTTCCGTCGCTGCACGCCACGAGGACCGCGCCCGCCGCGAAGACGGCCACCACGGCACGGGCAGGTCGCCGACCCCCTCGAAAAAGGCGCATGATGGCCGAGTGTAGCGAGGCTTAACCCGGCCGAGTGACGTCAGTACCCGGGAGGGCGACCAATTCCACTTCGAAGCCGTCGGCGTTTTCGAGGTAGGCGGCGTAGTGATGGTCACCGCCCGCATTCGGATAGCGGTCCGCGAACATCGGCGACCAGCCGTGTTCGACGGCTTTCGAAGCCAGTTCGTCCACCCGATCGCGTGACTCGACGTGCAGGGCGAGATGGTTCAGGCCCGGCGCGGTGCGGTCGTGTTCTTCCCCGCTGAGCGCCGGAGAACGCTCGACGACGAGGTAGGTCGCGCCGTGCTTCCAGCTGACCCCGGCGGGCCAGCGCTGGAACTCCCGCCAGCCGAGTTCGCCCAGCAGCCAGCCCCAGCTCTCCTCCGCGCGGCCGAGATCGGGCACCCACAGCTCGATGTGGTGCGCGCGGCCGTGGTCCGAAGGCAGCGCGACGAAGACGCGATGCGGCCCGCTGCCGTAGTGGTCACCGCCGCCGACATCGAGGAAACCCAAGCGCCGCACCAGATTCTGACTGGCCACATTGGACTCGCCGACCAGCGCCCACACCGACGACAGGCCGAGTCCGACGAGTCCGTGCTCCAGCAGCGCCTTGGCGGCCTCGGTCGCCAGACCTTGCCCGCCGTGCGCCCGCGCCAGGTAGTACCCCAGCTCCGGGACGTCGCCGGGAAGCTCTTGCGACGGCCGCAGGTGCGCGAGTCCGATCACTTCGCCGTCGCGTTCGATCACCCAGTGCCCCATGCCCGCCGGGCCGTCGTAGGACAGCCTGCGGCCGACCATTTCGCGAACGCGATCCGGCTCGGTGAGCGGCACCGCGAAATGCGCGCTCATCGCCGGGTCGGCGAAAAGCCCGACGATCGCGCCGGTGTCGGCTTCGGTCAGCGCGCGCAGCCGCAGCCTCGTGGTCTTGAGCTCGGGAGGGTTGTTCACGCCGCGTTCGCGGCCATCCAGCGCAGGGCCAGGGGGTATCCATCGACCCCGAGCCCGGCGATCACGGCGGTGGCGATATCCGACAGCACGCTGTGGTGCCGGAACTGCTCACGTTTGTGCACGTTGGAGATGTGCAGCTCGATCAGCGGCGCCTTGAGCTGGGCGGCGGCGTCGCGGACGGCGATCGAGTAGTGCGTCCACGCGGCGGCGTTGAGCACCACCGGCCAGCCCGCGTCGGCGGCTTCGTGCAGCCAGCCGACCATCTCGCCCTCGTGGTCGGTCTGCCGGACCTCGACGTCGATCCCCAGCTCCTTGCCGGTTTCGACGCAGGTGGCGGCCAGATCCGCGTGCGTCGCCGAACCGTAGACGCCGGGTTCGCGCAGCCCGAGCCTGCCGAGGTTGGGGCCGTTGAGGACGAGCACCTTCACAGCAGCACGCTCCCGCCGGGCTTGGGCGCGTCGCCGGCCACCACCGAGTACGCCGCGGCGAGCAGCGACGGATCCGGGCCTTCCAGCCTGCCGGGCTTCGCGAGCCCGTCGAGGACGACGAAACGCAGTACACCCGAGCGGGTCTTCTTGTCGCCCTTCATCGTCTCCAGCAGCTGCGGGAGCGCGTCGGGGTCGTAGGTGGTCGGAAGGCCCAGCAGCTTGAGCACCTTGGCGTGCCGCTCGGCGGTGGCGTCGTCGAGACGGCCGGCCAGCCGTGCGAGCTCGGCGGCGAACACCAGCCCGACACTGACCGCCGCGCCGTGACGCCACCGGTACCGCTCACGGCGTTCGATGGCGTGGGCGAGCGTGTGACCGTAGTTCAGGATCTCGCGCAGATCCGATTCGCGCAGATCCGCGGCGACGACGTCGGCCTTGACCTGGATCGAACGGCGGACCAGCTCGCCGAGCACCTCGCCGGTGGTGTCCAGCGCGGCGGCGGGATCCTGCTCGACGAGTTCGACGATCCGCGGGTCGGCGATGAACCCGGCCTTGACCACCTCGGCCATTCCGGCGACGAGTTCGTTGGGGGGCAACGTTTCCAGCGTCGCGAGGTCGACGAGGACCGCGCTCGGCTCGTGGAAGACGCCGACCAGGTTCTTGCCCGCCTCGGTGTTGATACCGGTCTTCCCGCCGAGTGCGGCGTCGACCATGCCCAGCAGCGTGGTGGGCACGTTGACCAGCCGGACGCCGCGCATCCAGGTGGCGGCGACGAATCCGGCCAGGTCGGTCACGGCGCCGCCGCCGAGCCCGACGACCACGCCCTGGCGGTCGAGACCGATGCGGCCGAGGACCTCCCAGCAGAAGCTGGCGACGGTGAGCGCCTTGCCGTCCTCGGCGTCGGGGATCTCGACCCGGTGCGCGTCGATCCCGGCCTCGGCCAGTTCGTCGCGGATCGCCTCGGCGGTGGTCGTCAGCGTCGGCGGGTGGATCAGCGCGACCTTGGAGGCGTCGGTGAGCTGCTCGGTGAGCTCGCCGAGCAGGCCGCGGCCGATGACGACGTCGTAGGGCTTGGCGGTGTTGACGGTGATGCGGACCGGCTCGGTCATCGTTCCCCTCACTTCGGCGGAAGCCGCTTGGCCCTCGCGACCTCGCAGGTGATCTTGCCCTTGACCGGGGTGTCCCCCGGGATCTCTTCGGTCACCTTCTGGCCGGGTGTCATCCGGTTCTTCGCGAACAGCGCCTCGCCGGCGGCCTTGCCCTCGGCGTCCTTGATCGCGATGGTGACGGCGTACCGCGCGTCCTCACCGGTGCTGTTGGTGACCTCGATGGTGATCTTCGGGGTGTAGCTGGCGCTGTCGCATTTGGTGACCTTGACGTCGGCCGCGACATCCGCCTCCGGCGCGGGGCTGGTGGCCGCGCCGGTCTGGACGACGTCCGCGCCGGGAGGCTGCTTCTCCTCGCCGCACGCGGTCAGGCCCAAGGCCACGACGGCGAGCAGGACGCCGGCGATGGTGCGTTTCATGCTCGTTCCTTGCTGATCTCGGTCAGCCCGATGAGGGCGGCTTCGACGACCTCATCGGCGGTCAGCTGGTCGGTCTCGATCTCGAACGTGGCCACCTCGCGGTACACCGGCAGGCGCGCGTCGAGGAGCGCCTTGTAGGTGGCGCGGGGGTTTACCCCGGCCAGCAGCGGGCGCGCGGTCGAGAGCCCGGCGCGCTGGACACCCGCGGCCATCCCGACGTTCAGGAAGATCACGGTGTGCCCGGCCAGCCGTTCGCGGGTGCCCGGCGTGATCGGCGCTCCCCCGCCCAGGGAGAGGACGCCTTCGTGTTCGGCCAGCGCCTTCGCGACCATCTCCTCCTCCAGCGCGCGGAAGGCGGGCTCGCCCTCCTCGGCGAAGATGTCGGTGATGGGCTTGCCCGCGCTCGCGACGATGTCGTCGTCGCTGTCGCGGAAGGCGAGACCGAGCCGGGCGGCGAGCGCCGGGCCGACCGTGCTCTTGCCCGAGCCCGGCGGCCCGATGATCACCGCTCGAGGGGTCACCAGCGCTCCTCGAGCGCCTTCAGGTAGGCCTCCACGTTGCGCTTGCCCTCGATCAGCGAGTCGCCGCCGAACTTCTCCAGCGCGGCGTCCGCGAGCACGAGCGCGACCACCGACTCCAGCACGACCCCGGCGCGGGGTACCGCGCAGACGTCGGAACGCTGGTGGATGGCCACCGCGGGTTCGCCGGTGGTGACATCCACAGTGGACAGTGCTTTGGGGACGGTCGAGATCGGCTTCATGGCGACCCGCACGCGCAGCGGCTCGCCGTTGGTGATGCCGCCTTCGAGCCCGCCCGCGCGGTTGGACCGGCGGGTCACCCCGACCGGTCCGGTGCCGCGGTCGATCTCGTCGTGGGCCTGGCTGCCCCAGCGCTTGGCCGTGGTGAAGCCGTCGCCGACCTCCACGCCCTTCATCGCCTGGACGCCCATGAGCGCGCCGGCGAGGCGGGCGTCGAGCCTGCGGTCCCAGTGGACGTGCGAGCCGAGGCCCGGCGGCAGACCGTAGGCGATCACCTCGATCACGCCGCCGACGGTGTCACCCGCCTTCCGCACGGCGTCGACCTCGGCGACCATCGCGTCGGTCCCCTCCTGGCCGAAGGCGCGGACCGGGCTCTCGTCGATGGCGGGCAGGTCCGACGGCACCGGCAGCGGCCCCTCGGGCGCCGAGGCGCCGCCGATGGACACGACGTGGCTGAGGATCTCGACCCCGAGCAGCTGCTTGAGGTACGCGCGGGCCACGGTGCCGAGCGCCGTGCGGGACGCCGTCTCGCGGGCGCTCGCGCGCTCCAGCACCGGACGGGCCTCGGGGAAGCCGTACTTCTGCATACCGGGCAGGTCGGCGTGGCCGGGCCGGGGACGCGTCAGCGGCTCGTTGCGCGCGAGGCCTTCCAGCTCCTCGGCGGGCACGGGATCGGCCGACATGACCTTCTCCCACTTGGGCCACTCGGCGTTCTCGATCTGGACCGCGACGGGGCCACCCTGGGTGAGCCCGTGCCGGACACCGCCGGTGAACTCGATGTGGTCGGTCTCGAAGCCCATCCGGGGGCTGCGGCCGAAGCCGAGCCTCCGGCGCGCGAGCTGCTCGCCCACTTCGGCGGTGGTGACCTCGACCCCGGCGGGCATCCCTTCCAGGATGGCGGCGAGGGCGGGTCCGTGCGATTCCCCTGCGGTTATCCAGCGCAACACCTGACAGATCCTGTCACAACCTCCTCTGAAGTCCCGGTACAGGCCGGGCTATCCAGCACCCGGTCCGGCGAAGACGGCGAGCGCCCACGCCGCGACCAGGAGACCGGGCCCGTGCGGCACCGTGGGATGCCGGGGCCCGCCCACCGCGAGCGCCACGCTCAGTAACGCGGCGGCGACCGCGCCGAGCACGATCGACGGCCAGCCCGTCGCGGCGAGGACCGCGCCGAGGCTTCCGGCGAGCTTCACGTCCCCCGCGCCGAGCGAGCGCGGCGACACCGCGTGCACGAGCGCGTGCGCCCCGCCGAAGACCAGCGCGCCCAGCACCGCCCGCCACGCGATGGCGGCCCCTCCCCCGTGCGCGGCGATCGCCAGCGCGACGGCCAGTGCCGGGTACGCGGGCAGGGTGAGGATGTCGGGCAGGCGGCGGTACTTGAGGTCGGCGAGCGCTAGCGGGACCGCGAAGACGGTCAGCACGGCCGGGACCGCGAGCCACCACGAGGGCCACGCTCCCGACTGGTACCTGAGGCAGACCGCGACGAGCGCCACGGCGGTGAAGGCCGCGGCCCACGCCGTGATCGGCGCTCCGGCCCGGCGCAGGCAGGAGCGTGTGGCGAGCGCCGATCCGGCGCCCGCCACCGCGAAGGCGATCGGCGTGAACACGAGATCAAGAGTGCGTCCGGCGATGCACGGGCGGCAAGATTTTCTTTTCGTGACAGGGACTTTCACGCACTTTCGGCAGGTGGGGCGAGGGTGCGGAAGTCGTGAACGGACCATTCACGCACGGATGCGGGAGGTGGGCCGAAGAGAGCTTTCACCGCGTCTCATGCGGTGAAAGGAGCTTTCGTCGCATGGGATGCGGGGAAAGCGTCCTTCAGCTCCCGCCCGAGACGGGGCGGCGCCCGGCCGGTGACGGGACGCACTAACCGCGCCCTGATCACCCGCATCGCTGACCGATTTAGATGCTATGCGCGGTTCCGCGTTGGGGTCGTGAGTGATAAAGAGGGTTAGAGCGACACTTACCACTCACGACCGCACGAATCGGTCACCGCAACACGCTGAGCCACGAAGAACCCGAGCCCTTGCGAAGCTCCTTCACGGACCGACAGGTCCGCCCGGAACATTTCGGCGACCGAGGGCAATCCATCCCGCCCCCGGCCCCGAAGACCTGTCATGACACCGGGATCAGGGGTTCATCCGCAGCAGCGGGAGACCCGAGGGCGTGCGGATCTCGAGCGCCTTGATGTCCCCGGTCCGCATCGCGGTGCCGACCACGATATGCGCGGTGTCCTGGGGCATCGCGCGCCAGGACGCGAGTTCGCTGGTGCCGCCGTCGGCACCGACGGCGACCAGGATGTAGTCCCCGGTGCGGTTGCCGCCGTAGCTGCACGTCATGTCGACCTTCGTGCCGGTGTCCGTGGCGGACATGGCGACTTCGGCGGTCACCGGGTAGTCGCCGAGCGGGGTCATCGGGTCGCCCGCCGCCGCCATCGGCCCGGTCAGGACGACGACGAGCGCGACGCCGGCGGCCACGGCCAACCCCGCCGCGGTGGTGGTGATCGCCCGTTGGATCCGCCTTCCCCGGCGGACCCGTTTGAGCACGGTCGGCAGGAGATCCCGCGAGGGCGCCGGTTCGTCCTCCAGCAGGGCCGGAGCGCCCGCCTGGGCGAGCAGCCCGGGGATCCCGGCCAGGTCGCGCACGGACGCCGCGCACCGGTCACAGACGCGAAGGTGTTTCTCGTAGGCGAACCGGTCTTCCGGGGACAACGCACCGAGCACGTAGGCCGCGTCGTAGGTGGCGAAGGGGTCGGTCATTGAGTCACCCCTCTTTCCTCCAATATCAGCCGCAGCGCCCGCAACGCGTAATGCGTCCGCGACTTGATCGTCCCTTCGGCCACACCCAGCCGCTTCGCAGCGTCGGCGACGGAGTAACCCTGGAAATAGCACAGGACCAGGACGTCCCGGTGCCTCGGCGAGAGCTCACCGAGCGCTTCGGCGACCAGCCAGCCCTGGACCGCCCGTTCCGTGCCGTCCGTGACCGCCGTTTCGGGCGGTTGACCGGTCACCACCTCCGGATGCGCCTCGGCGGCCCGCCAGTCGTCGATGGCGATCCGTCTCGCCACGGTGAACAGCCAGCCCCGCGCCGAGCCCTCGGTCTGGTCGAGCACCTTGGCGTTGCGCCAGGCCCGCAGCAGGGTCTCCTGGACGACGTCCTCCGCGCGGACCCGGTCGCCGCTGGTGAGGTGCAGCGCGTAGGACCAGAGTGCCGCCGCGTGCTCGTCGTGCAGAGCCCGCATCAGCCGGTCCTCCGCGAATTCCTTCACCGATCCGTGCTTTCGCGGTTGAGGAGCAGCGGGAGGGCGAAGACCACGCAAGCCACTTCGGTGATCAGGCCCCAGAGCTCGGCCTGGGTGGTGAAGCGTTCCGAGACGCCGAAGAACCCTGTGGTCAGCGAGAGCACGTACGCGCCCAGCGTGGCCAGGCCGAAGCCGACCGCCGCGAGCGCCGGAAGCCAGTGGTGCCAGACCAGGACGGCGATGGCGATGACCACGCCCGCCACGACGTTCACCAGGAAGAGCGGGCCGACCACGTCCGTTTCCGAGGCCCAGTCCTGCCATACGACGTAATGCACCCATGCCGAGCCGAGGAGGCCCGCCGCCACCACCGCCCGCAACAGCCACCGGATCATGTCCGTATCTCTTTCCCGCGTGTTCGGTTCCCCTATGCCTTTGAACACGGAAAAGCGGGCCTCGCGGTTCAATCCGGCACCCGATGGCCGGCGAAATTGAACCGGATGGGTGCCCGGACCGTGTGTATGGGCATGACTGCCGAACTCCACTCCCGCCGCAAGGTCCTGACCACCGGCGCCGCCGTCGCCGGTGCCGCCGCCGGGGCCGTGGCCCTCACGGCCTGCGGAAGCGACAGCAAGCCGTCCGGTTCGACCGCCGCGCCGCCCGCCGCGGCGCCGGGCGAGACCCTGACCGCGCTCTCCGACCTCCAGGTCGGCCAGGCGAAGGCCGCCAAGACGGCCGACGGCAAGGACGTCATCGTCACCAGGACCGCCGAAGGCACGGCGGCCGCGTTCAGCGCGATCTGCACCCATCAGGGGTGCGCGGTCGTCCCCGAGGGCGCGGAGCTGAAATGTCCCTGCCACAACTCGATCTTCGACGCCGCGACCGGCGCGGTCAAAAAGGGACCGGCGGACCAGCCGCTGCCCTCGATCGCGGTCAAGGTCACCAACGGCCAGGTCGTCACGGCCTAGAAACACGGAAATGGTCCCTTTAGGACGTTCTCACCGTCCTAAAGGGACCATTTCGCGAGCTTTCAGCTGTCCCAGGTGAAAATCGGGTCGCCCGCCTCGACGTCGCCGCCGGTGAGCAGTCCGGAAAGGACCTCCGCCTTCGCGTCGAGCGCCACCACGGGCACGATCGGCGAGTAGCCCGCGGCCTTGACCGCGTCGGGGTCCCAGCCGACGACCGGCTGCCCGGCACGGACGGCCTCGCCCTTGACGACGTGGAGGGTGAACCCCTCGCCCTTCTGCTTCACCGTGTCGATCCCCAGGTGGACCAGCACGCCGCGACCGTCCTCGGTGGCCACCACGAACGCGTGCGGGTGCAGCGTGACGACCGTCCCGTCCATCGGGGCGACCGCGTCCTGGCGCCCGCCCGAGGGCAGGACCGCGATGCCGGGGCCGACCATGGCCTGCGCGAAGACCGGGTCGGGCACTTCGGTCATAGCGGTCGTCTTGCCGCTCACCGGGCTGAGGATCTCGAGACTCACAGCAGATCCTCGATCTCACTGGCGATGTTGTCGGCCTCGGGGCCCACGATGACCTGGACACCGGCGCCCATGCGCACGACGCCCATCGCGCCGGCGGCTTTCAGCGCCGCCTCGTCGAGCAGGCTGATGTCTTCGAGCTCACAACGGAGCCGGGTGATGCACCCCTCGACCTCGATGACGTTCTCGGCACCGCCGAGGCCCGCGAGGATCTTTTCCGCCCTGTCATCCGCCATCGCGGTCTCCCTGTTCCCTGTCGGTTTCCCACATGCGAACCAGCTGTACTACGCCGTTCGCCGACTCGCACCCGATCCCTGGCCACGAACGCGTAACGGTGGTTGACACCCGCTCGTGCGACGGAGCATTCTGCCCCATCGGATCATTGGTCTAGACCGGAACGTACCAATCTTCCGGACCAGATGCGAGTACGGGTTCCCCGAACAGACCGGCCCGAAAGGACGGTGACCGTCATGAGCGCTTCGGCGCAGCTGCCGCCGTCCGACCGTGTGATCAACGGACCGACGCCCAAGCACGCCCAGCTGCGGGAGATTCTGCGCCGCACGGTGGAGCGTGAGCTACCCCCCGGCTCGCCGATCCCCTCGGAACGTGACCTCGCCGAGACCTACCAGGTGTCGAGGCTCACGGTCCGCTCGGCGATCGGCAAGCTGGTCGAAGAAGGGCTCTTGTCGCGGGTGCGCGGCAAGGGGACGTTCACCGCCGCGAGGCGGATGGAACTGCAGCTCTACCTGATGTCCTTCACCGAGGACATGCGCCGTCGCGGGATGACGCCGACCACGGAGGTCGTCAAGACCGCCACCGAGGTCCCGCCCGCCCCCTCGGCGCACGCCCTCGGCCTGGCCGCCGGGACCCCGGCGCACCACCTGGTCCGGCTCCGCCGTGCCGACGGGGTGCCGCTGGCGGTCGAACGCGGCTGGTATCACGCGGGCCGGATGCCCGGTCTGCTCGACCTCGATCTCACCCGATCGTTGTACGTCCAACTCGCTCAGTCGTACGACCTGCGCCCGGATCACGCGTGGCAGACGGTCTGGGCCGAATCCGCGGACCGCGAAACGGCACGCCTGCTCGGCATGCGCGCCGGCAGTCCGCTTCTTGTCTTCCGCCGGGTCTCCAGCGTCAACGGGGAACCGATCGAAGACATGACTTCCTGGTACCGGGGCGATCACTACCAGGTCACCATGCAGCTGGACCGGAACACCCCGGATTCCGGTCACCATCCTCACTACGGAGGTACCCGATGAGCTCCACCACCGCGGAGGGGGCGAAGGGCAAAGGCAAGGGACTGGCCGGGCTTCAGCGCTTCGGCCGTAGCCTCATGCTCCCCATCGCCGCCCTGCCCGCCGCCGCGCTCCTCAACAGGTTCGGCCAACCCGACCTGCTCGGCGAGAAAGGGCTCGGCTGGAACAAAGTGGCCGAGGTTCTCGGCGCGGCCGGCAACTCGCTGTTCAGCTGGCTGCCGCTCCTGTTCGCGGTGGGTATCGCCGTCGGCTTCGCCCGGAAGAGCGACGGCGCGACCGGGCTGGCCGCCGTGGTCGGCTTCTTCGTGTTCACCAGCGTCCTCCAGGTCTTCGCGCCGTTCTCGGAGCTGCCCGGCTGGAACCCCGAGAAGCCCGCGGGCCTGATGCTCAACCCGATGAAGTGGCCCTACAGCGTGCTGGCCGGTGTGATCGTCGGCCTGGTCACCGCCCTGCTGTGGCAGAAGTTCTACCGCATCAAGCTGCCGCCGTACCTGGCCTTCTTCGGCGGCCGCCGGTTCGTGCCGATCATCACCGCGGTGACCCTGATGGTCCTCGCCGTGCCGCTGGGCCTGGTCTTCCACTGGGTCAACGACGGCATCCAGGCCGCGGGTGAAGCGGTCACCGGCGCCCCGGTGGTCGGTGGCGGTATCTACGGTGTGCTCAACCGCCTGCTGATCCCGGTCGGTCTGCACCAGCTGCTGAACGTGCCGGTGTGGTTCATCTTCGACGGCGGTGACCTCACGAAGTTCTTCGAGGGCGACCCGACCCGCGGCACCTTCATGACCGGGTTCTTCCCGATCTTCATGTTCGCCATCCCCGCCGCGGCGCTGGCGATCTGGCAGAGCGCCAAGCCCAGCCAGAAGAAGATCGTCGGCGGTGTGATGATCGCCGGTGCGCTGACCTCGTTCCTGACCGGTATCACCGAGCCGATCGAGTTCTCGTTCATGTTCGTCGCGTGGCCGCTGTACCTGATCCACGCGGTCCTGACCGGTACGTCGCTGGCACTGGTGAACGCGCTCGACATCCACCTCGGCTTCGGTTTCTCGGCCGGTGCGATCGACTTCGCGCTCAACAGCGGTCTCCCGGCGGCGAGCAGCAACGTCTGGCTGCTCATCCCGATCGGTCTCGCCTACGCGGTCGTCTACTACGTGATCTTCCGGTTCGTGATCAAGAAGTGGAACCTGCGGACCCCCGGCCGCGAGGACGACGCCATCGAGGCCGATCTCGAAGCCACCGCGGCGAAGCCCGTCAAGTAGTTTCAGCTCAGCAGAACCAAAGGCACGAAAGGGAAAGAACATGCCGGAGAAACGCGTCACCGTGGCCAGCAAGGTGGGCCTGCACGCCAGGCCCGCGGCGACGGTCGCCAAGGCGGCCGCGGCGCAGCCCGTCGCGGTGCACATCGCCAAGGCGGGCGGTGACCCGGTCGCGGCCGGCAGCGTGCTGAACCTGATGACGCTCGCCGCCGGTTACGGCGACGAGGTCATCATCAGTGCCGAGGGTGAGGGGGCCGAGGCGGCCGTCGACGCCATCGCCGAGCTGGTGGCGACCGACCTCGACGCCTGATCCCCATCCCTGCCGAAGCCCGGGCCGCCCCGACCGGCCCGGGCTTCGTAGGGTGTTGGCATGGAAAGCGTGCGCAGGATCGAACAGTGGCCGGTGGACAACGCCGCCACGGCCGTGGTGACCGCCGCCGGTGACGTGCTGGGCACGCACGGCGACCCGACGAAGGTGTACCGGCTGGCGTCGGTGACCAAACCGCTCACGGCCTACGCCGCGCTGATCGCCATCGAAGAGGGCGTCGTCGAGCTCGACACCCCCGCCGGGCCGGAGGGCTCCACGATCCGGCATCTGCTCGCGCACACCTCGGGCCTGGCCTTCAACGAGCACAAGGCGATGGCCGCGCCCGGCAACCGGCGCCTGTACTCCAACGCCGGCTTCGAACAGCTCGCCGACGCGCTCACCGAGCATTCCGGCATCCCCTTCGCCGACTATCAGGCGGAGGCGCTCTTCCAGCCGCTGGGCATGAAGGCGACCAAACTGACCGGCTCCCCCGCTTCGGGCGCGGAGTCCACTGTGGACGACCTGGTCGCGTTCGCCGCCGAACTGCAGGCCCCGAAGCTCATCGCCGCCGAAACGGTGCGCGAGGCGACTTCCGTGGTCTTCCCCGGCCTTTCCGGCGTCCTGCCCGGTTTCGGCCACCAGAAGCCGAACGACTGGGGCCTCGGCTTCGAGATCCGCGATCACAAGAGTCCACATTGGACCGGTTCGTCGAGCTCGCCGCGGACCTTCGGCCACTTCGGGCAGTCCGGCACCTTCCTCTGGGTCGACCCCGACGCCGGTGCGGCCTGCGTCGCGCTCACCGACCGCGCCTTCGGACCGTGGGCGGCCGAGGTCTGGCCGCCCTACACCGACGCCGTGCTGGCGGAGCTGCGCGGCTCTACTCCATGACACGGATCGGCGAACCCGCCTGGAAGGCCGCGATGTCCTCGACCGCGTCGCGGTAGAAGATCTCGTAGGCCTCCCGGGTGACGTAGCCGATGTGCGGGGTGAGCACGACGTTGTCCAGTGTCCGCAACGGATGCTCCGACGGCAACGGCTCCACGTCGTAGACGTCCAGTGCGGCGACCGCGATCTCCTTGCGACGCAAGGCGTCCACCAGTGCGGCTTCGTCCACGATCGGTCCGCGCGAGGTGTTGACCAGCATCGCCGTCGGCTTCATCGCGGCGAGTTCGGGCGCGCCGACCAGCCCGCGGCTGCGGCCGCTGAGCACCAGATGGACCGACAGGACGTCCGCGCGGGCGAACAGTTCGTCCTTCGACACCGCGGTCACCCCGTGCGGGTCGGCCTTCTCCTGGGTGAGGTTCTGGCTCCACGCGATGGTCTCCATGCCGAACGCCTGGCCGATCTTGGCCGCGCCGGCGCCGAGCCTGCCGAGCCCGAGCAGCCCGAGCGTCTTGCCGGACAGGATCGTGCCGACCGTGGTCTGCCAGCCGCCCTCACGCATGTTCCGCGACTCCACCGGCACGTTCCGCGCGGCGGCGAGGATCAGCGCCCAGGTGTGCTCGGCCGCGGGGGCCGCGATGTACCCGGTGGACGAGACGACCACGCCGTTGCGCCGGGCGGCGGCCACGTCGATCGCGGCGTTGCGGTGGCCGGTGCTCACCAGCAGCCTGAGCGCGGGCAGCCGGTCGAGGACTTCGGCGGGGAAGCGGGTGCGTTCGCGCATCGCCACCACGACCTCGAAGTCGCGCAGGCGGCCCACCACGTCGGCGGGATCCGCGAACGGCTTCGTGAACACCTCGATCTCGGCGCCGAGGGAGTCCCAGTCCCCGAAACCGAGCGCCACTTCCTGGTAGTCGTCGAGAATCGCGATCTTCATGCTCCCCAGGCTAGAGTCGGCGCCGAGACCATGCCTGGGGAGGCCACCATGATCCTGGAAGTCCGCACCTACCGGCTGCAGCCCGGGACGAGCGAGGAATTCCTCCGCGTGATGCGCGAAGAGTCCGTTCCCCTGCTGGAGCGCGCCGGGCTGCGGGTCGTCGACTTCGGACGGTCGCTGGTCGCCGAGGACGGACACGAAGAGGCCTACCTGATCCGCGCATTCGGCTCTCTCGAAGAACACGAACGGCAGGAACGCGAGTTCTATGGCAGTGAGGCCTGGCTGACGGGCCCGCGCGAGGCGATCGTCTCGCGGATCGAGAGCTACCACACGATCGTCATGGAGACCTCCGAAGAGGCGGTCAAGGCGCTCGGACAACGGTGACTGGAGGAACGGATGCACGAGGGCGGGATCCTGGCCTGGACCGAAGCGGAGCGGCTGAGCTTCGCCGATCTGCTGGAGGGGCTCGACGACAAGGACTGGTCCGCGAAGACGTTGTGTCCGGAGTGGACGGTCCACGCGATGGCGGGCCATCTGGCGCAGACGACCAGGAACCGGCTCAAGGACACCCTCGCCGGTATCGTGAAGGCCAAGGGGAACTGGGACCGGATGAACACCGGCCAGGCCATCGCCTACGCCGCCCGGTTCTCCCCCGCCGAACTCGTCGCCCAGATCCGCGAGGACGCCGGATCGGCCCGCCGCTCGCCCGGCGCCAAACCGATCGACCCGCTCGCCGACGTGCTCATCCACGGCCAGGACGTCGCCCGCCCGCTCGGTATCGCGCGGCCGATGCCGGAGAAGCCCGCCATCGCGGCGCTGGAGCACCTGCTCGTCAGCCCGTTCTGGGGCGCGAAGAAACGCTGCAAGAGTCTCCGGCTGATCGCCACGGACGCCGACTGGACCGGCGGAACGGGCCCCGAGGAAGTCCGGGGCCCGCTCGTCGACCTGCTCCTGTCCGTGAGCGGCCGGAGCACCGGGCTGGCCACCTTGACCGGCCCGGGCGCGGCGCTGCTCGGCGCCCGCTGAGTCCTACCAGCGCGGGACGAACACGTCGACGCGCACCAGGTGGTGGTCCGAGGCGTCGTTGAGCCGGGCCAGCGGTGAATCGGGCAGCGGCCAGAAGACCTCGGCACGCCAGGGGAACAGGCCCTTCGACGGCAGGACGTAGTCGATCCGCAGGTTCCCCGGCGCCTTGTCGTTGAAGTCGCCGGTGTCGAAGTACGGGTCGCCCTTCTGGCCGATGTTGGCGCCCGCCTGGTCCTGAGCGGCCCGTACGCCGCCTTCGCTCCCCGGCCGGGTCTCGATGACGCGCGGCGCGTTCAGCAGGCGTGAGATGGCGCCTGGGACGCTGTCGCCGTCGAGCGGGTCGGAGTTGTGGTCGCCGGCGATGACGAACTTCTCGTGCGCGCCCAGCCCGCCGCGGCGGCCGCGGTCGTCGTGGATGTAGCGGCCCTTGCCCGGGGTCACGTAGTCCGCCCAGAAGCGGATTTCGTCGTTGTTGCGGGTGCCGTTGCGGTCTTCGGGACCGTCGAAGGTGGGCGGCGTCGGATGCGCGGCCAGGAAGTGCACGGTCGAACGGCCGACCCGGATCGGAACGTCCCAATGGGACTTCGACGACAGGCGCAGCACGTCGAGCGCCTGCGGCGAGTACCAGTCGTTCGGCGCGGGGGTGGCCGGGTCGTCGGGCAGCAGCGCGCCCGGCATGTCCTTCCAGAGGAACTTCTGGAACGTCCGCACACTCTTGGTGTCGATCGGGTACTTCGACAGCACGAGCATGCCGTACTGGCCCTCGAAGAGACCGAAGCCGTGCGCGTCGTTGCCGCCGCCGACCTTGCCGTCGCGGTCGAGGTCGAAACCGGTCGCGACGCCGGTGTTCGAGGGCGCGGTGAAGGCGTACGGGTAGTCGATCGGGGCGGCGCCGTTCTGGCCGCGCATCAGGTAGTTCTCGCGGAACAGGTCCGCGGCGCGGTTGCCGGGCACGTAGTCGAATTCGTTGATCAGCAGCACGTCGGGCCGGTTGCGCTGGATCACCTCGGCGACCTCGTTCGCCTGCGCGTTGCCCGGCTGCGACAGGTCGGTCACGAGCTGACCGGCGGCCCCGCGGTTGAGCGAAGCGTTGTACGTCGCGAAGCGGACGTTCTGCCCGGCGGCGGCTTCCGCCGGTGTGGCGGCCAGCAGCGTCCCGGCGAGCAAGGCGCCCGAGGTGAGCACGGCGGCGATGCGTTTCACGTTCCTTACCTCCCAGAGTTCGAGGCGACCTTACGCATCCGTCGTGACCGGTGGGGGGTGGTTCAGGTGAACAGCGTCTCTTGAACACGTTCAAAATCTGGGCTACGGTTCTTCTTGAACACGTTCAAAAGGAGGTCCCCATGCAACCCGTAGTCATGGCCTACGCGCTCTACCTGGTCATCACCGTGCCGTTGACCGTGCTGGTCGCGCGCACGCTGAGCAGGCACGGCAAGACGTTCCTGGAAGACGTCTTCCAGGACAAACAAGCGCTGGCGCATTCGGTGAACCAGCTGCTCGTCGTCGGGTTCTACCTGGTCAGTCTGGGTTTCGTGACCCTGTTCCTGACCAGCGACGACACCGTCCTCGACGCACGCGACGTCTTCGAGATGCTGTCGGTCAAGGTCGGCACCGTGGCGCTCGTGCTCGGCGTGATGCACGTCGGGAACGTGCTGGTGTTCAACGGGATCCGGCGCAAGCACCTCAGCCACGCGACCGAACGGCCCGCGCCGGTGCCGCCGCCCTACCCCGGCTACCCGGCGCCCGCTCCGCACCCCGCGCCCTGACCGGATAACGTGCAGTGGTGGCGAAGAGTGAGGAAACCAGGTCACTGATCGTGGCGACCGCGTTGCGGCTGTTCGCGGAGAACGGCTACGACCGCACGACCATGCGGGCCATCGCCGCCGAAGCGGGCGTGTCGGTCGGGAACGCCTACTACTACTTCGCCTCGAAAGACCAGCTGATCCAGGGTTTCTACGACGAGATCGCCAAGGCGCACCTCACGGCCGCGCGTCAGGCGATCGAAGGTGAGCGGGACTTCAGCGCCCGGCTCAAGACGGTCCTGCTCACCTGGCTCGACGTCGCCGAGCCGTACCACCGCTTCGGCACCCAGTTCTTCGTCAACGCCGCCGACCCGGACTCGCCGCTGAGCCCGTTCAGCGAGGAGTCTTCGCCGGCGCGGGACGCCTCCGTCGGCCTGATGCGCGACGTCATCGCCGACTCCGACGTCAAACTCGACCCGGATCTGCGCGACGACCTGCCCGATCTGCTGTGGCTGTACCAGATGGGGGTCGTGCTGTTCTGGGTCCACGACCGGTCCGCCGGGCAGAAACGCAGCCGGATCCTGGTGGAACGGACGGTGCCGCTGATCGCGCGGCTGGTGGGGCTTTCGCGGTTGCGGGTGCTGCGCCCGGTCAGCCGGGAGATCGTTTCGCTGATCCGGGACCTGTCGAAGCGGGACGACGTCGCCTGACACGCGTTTAGTCCTCTGAATGCGATAGGGGAAAACCGCATCCAGAGGACTAAACGCGGCGTGGGTCAGGACTCCCGGACGGTCCGGAAGTACAGGAACCGCGGTTCGGTCCGCAGTTTCGCGTACCACCGCGGATCCGATTCGGCGATCGCCTCGTCCGGCATCGGCTCGACCAGCCTGTCGACGGCGAACCCGGCGTCCCGCACCGCGCCGAACGTCCAGCTCAACGGCCGCCGGTAGAAACGGACCTGCTGCCCCGGCGGGAACTCGTCCTCCAGGAGTTCGAGCTGGAAGTAGTTCCGCTTTTCGAACCACCGCCAGTCCTCACCCGGATGATGCACCGAGAACACCAGGAGCCCGCCCGGTTTGAGCACCCGCCGGAACTCCGCCAGCGCCGGCGCCCACTCCTTCAGGTAGTGCAGCACCAGCGACGCCGTGATGACGTCGATCGAGGCGTCCTCCACGAAGGGCATCGGCCGCGACACGTCCGCCGTCTCGAATTTCGCGACGTGCCCGAACTTCTCCCTGGCGACGGCGACCATGCCCGAGCTGGCGTCGACACCGAGGACGTCCGCGCCCTTCTCCGCGAGCAGGGCGCTCAGGTGTCCCGCCGCGCTGCCGACGTCCAGCACCCGTTTGCCCGCCACGTCCCCGGCCAGCTCCACGATGGCGGGACGGTCGTAGTGGGCGTTGGTGCTGCTGGTCTCGGCGTGCGCCGCGTAGAGCCGCGCGAACCCGTCGTACTGGGCCGCGCGCGCCCGCTCGATGATCTCGTCGACCACGTCGTTCTTGGCGTCGGCGTAGTGCTGGATGTACTTCCAGGTGCGCGACGCCAGTTCGCGTTTCTTGGCCTCGTAGAGCTTCCGCTCGTCCTCGTGCGCGATGAGACGGTCGCGGAAGAGGCGGTAGCGCTCGGTCTGGCCGTTGTCCGGCGAATAGACGTGCAGGTTGATGTTCGTGTCCGGACCTTTGAAGCAGCGGTGTTTCTCCCAGTCCGGCTCGCGGATGACGAGTTTGTAGCCCTCGGCCTCCAGCTGCGGCACGTAGGTTTCCTCGTCGTCCGAATCCGCGACGATCAGCATGATGTCGATGATCGGTTTCGCGCACAGTCCCGGCACCGACGTGGAGCCGACATGCTCCAGGACCAGCGCGCGTTCCCCCAGGATCCCCCTGATGCGCTTGACTTCCCGGTCGAACAGCTCAGGCCACTCCGGGTCGTACTCGGCCAGGGTGACGGTGGAATTCATGACCGGAGCCTCATCGACCCAGGAGTTGTTGATGTCTTCTTCGGTGTAGTGGTCTCGATCGGGTTTAGGCATCGACCCCTTGTTCCTTCCTCAAGGCAGTCGGCCAGATTATCGAACCCAGGCGATCTTGTCAGGCGCTTTCACCGAAGAAGGTTCCGCCCACCGGTCCGTGAAGGCCTCCACCCTGAAGGTCAATGCAAGAAACTTGAGCGATGTCGCTTGGGTGTCCACAGAGGACGGTTGCTCGGTGGAATTGTCCGATTGGTGACCTTTTGACGCTGTTCTGGGGTACACGAAGGTCCCCTTCCTTGCGTCTAGCGCAAGGAAGGGGACCTTCATGTACCCCAGCCGCCCGACGGGCCGACACCTCACCCGCTACCTGCGCAAACGTGACCCGCTCGGGTGGAGCGTTGTCGATGAAGGATTGGGGACGTTCACTGTCCCAAATCCTTCATCAACGAATCCAAGTCCCTCAAGGAGGCCTTCACCACCCGCCGAGCCGTGCGACCTGGCCTCCCGTGGTCCGCTCAGCCGATCGGCAGGGACAGGATCCCGCCGGTCGCCTCACGCAGCGCGTCCCGCATCTCCGCCCGCGGCGCCGGCTGCCCGGTGAAGTACTCCGACTGCCCGAAAGCCTGATGCAGCAACATGTCCAGCCCGGTCGCGAGCCGCCCGCCCCGCTCGGCGACGGCTTCGGCGAGCGCGGTCGGCCAGGGGTGGTAGATGACGTCGAGGACGCATCCGATCCCGGACAGCTCCGCGAGATGCGGCCGCACGGCGTCCGGGGGCACGGTGTTCACCAGCACCGCCGAATCGGCCGCGAGCTTCCCGAAGTCGGCTTCGGCCCAGCGCAGGACCTCGACGTCGAGCCCGGCCCGCTGGGCCGCCTCGACCGTTTCCGCCGCCCGTGCCGGATCCCGCACGACGAGCCGGACCGTCCGCACGCCGAGCGAGGCCAGCCCGACGACGGCCGCGGCGGCCGTCCCGCCCGCACCGAGGACGACGGCGGCGTCGTCCGGGCCGGGCGAGTACTCCCCCGCGATCCGCAACGCCTCGGTGACGCCGTCGACGTCGGTGCAGTCCGCCAGCCAGCCGGATTCCCGGCGCACCAGCGTGTTCGCCGCGCCGACCGCCGCCGCGCGTGGCGTGACCTCGTCGGCGTAGTCCAGCGCGGCCCGTTTCCCGGGCATCGTCACCGAGAGCCCGGTCCACTCCGGACCGAGACCGTCGACGAACGCGGGCAGCCCCGGACCGTCCATCTCGACCCGCTCGTAGGTCCAGCCGTCCAGGCCCAGCGCGCGGAACGCGGCACCGTGCAGGACGGGCGAGAGCGAGTGTTCGACCGGTTTCCCGAGGATCGCGGCCTTGCGGTCAGATGACACCGCGCCTCACCGCGTCATCCCGGTTCTTCCGGTGATCCTCGAAGGTCACCGCGAAGCAGGAAAGCCCGTTCTTCTCGCATTTGACGAAGAACAGCCACTCCCCTGCCGTCGGCTTCAGCGCGGCCTGGATCGCCTCCGCGCTCGGGACCGCGATCGGTGTCGGAGTCAGGCCGACCGACTTGTAGGTGTTGTAGGCGCCCGCTTTTTCCCGTTCTTCGGGTTTGGTGAGCAGGGTCGGCCGGTCGAGGACGTAGTTGATCGTCGAGTCCATCTCGAGCCGCATCTTCTCGTCGATCCGGTTGTAGATGACCCGCGAGATCTTCCCGAAGTCGGCCTTCACCGCCTCGCGTTCGATGATCGACGCGATGACGAGCGTCTCGTACGGCGTTTTGCCCTCGCCCTTCGACTGCTCGCTCAGCCCGGCGTTGAGGATGCGCTCCGCCGACGTCTTCACGACGTAGGTGAGCAGTTCTTCGGCCGTCCAGCCGGGTTTGATGTTGTAGATACCCGGGGCGATCAGTCCTTCGAGGCGCCGGTCCTTGTGCTCGGCGTTCGTCGCGGGCTCGATGGCCCACGCCGGGACGCCCAGTTTCGCCAGATCCGCGGTCTCGATCGTCTTGCGCAGTTCCTCGACCGGCACACAGGTGCTCGTGCCGTTCAGGTCGGCGCAAGAAGCCTTGGACAGCAACGTGTACACCCCGGGCGTCACCTTGCCGTCGGGCTGGGTGATGTCGTGGAACTGGGTGTACGGCCGGATTTCGACCTGGCCGACCTTCGACGCGGGCGCGATCATCTTCTCGACCGCGCTGGCCCCGGACATCTTCGTCTTCATGACGTAGTAGCCCTGCTGGAGCCGCGAGACGGCGGTGTTGTCCTCGCCCGCCTTCACGAACGCCTTGCCGCTGGCGACCACCCCGGCCGCCTGCAGCCGGTTACCGATCGCCGACGTCGAGTCGCCCTTCTCCACCTGGACGAGGACGTCGCTCTCGCCGGTGCCCTCGTAGTCGTCGTAGCCGAAGATCTCGGTGAAACCGTAGTAGGCGCCGCCGGCGAGCAGGACGAGCACCGTCAGCGCGGCGATCCAGCCCAGCGCGCGCTTCTTCTTGCGCTTCTTGGGTGGCGGCCCCTGACGTTCCGGGCGCTCGTCCTCGATGCGTTCCGGTTCGGCACGGTCCTCGTCGTCGTAGTCCTCGTAATCCTCGTAGTCGTCGTACTCGTCATAGTCGTCGTACGCGTCGTCGCCGAAGATCTCGTTGTATTCCTCTTCGCTGCCCTGAGGCGGCGAAGAAGGAGCCGCGCCGGGGCGCCGGGCCAGCGGCGCCTCCTGGATCGCGGGGAGGATGTCGGTCGGCCGCTCGTCCGGGAGCGGGCCGTCGTCCTCGCGGCGCCTGCGGCGGCCGGGACGGGGGGTCTCGTCCTGGGCGTAGGCGGGCATGCCGATACCCCGGTCACCCGGCTGGAGGGACCGCCGCTGCGGCGCGGGGGGCGGCGGAGGGACCGCCTGTTCCGGGGCCCGCCTGGCCGGGGCCGGACGCGGTGCCCGGGGCGGCGGCTCGTCGGCGGCGCGCCGGGCCCGCGGTGGTGGCTCTTCCGGTGACCGGCGGGCCCTCGGCGGTTCTTCCGACGGACGCCGTACGGGCGGTTCCTCCCGGATGTGCCGTCGTCCCGTCGGCTGGGGCTCGGGCCGTCGACGTGGCGGGGCCGGTGGCTGGATGGCCTCTTCAGGCTCCCGCAACCGTCGTCTTCCGCCCTGACGGCGTTCGGGCCGGCCGTGGGGCTCGGTCATGTGTCGCCCTTCCGTGCGCGATGTGCCGCTACCGCGTCGATCCACGCCTGCAGGATCTCGACCGCGGCCGCCTGATCGACGACGGCACGTTGCTTACGTCCCTTCACCCCACGCTGCGACAGCATCCTGGATGCCGTCACCGTGGTCAACCGCTCGTCGGCCAGTCGCACCGGTACCGGCGCGATCCTGGCGGCGAGCTTCCCGGCGTAGTCGAGTGCCGCTTCGGCCGCGGGGCCGTGACGGTCCTTGAGCGTCCTCGGCAAGCCGACGACGACTTCGACCACGTCGTGTTCCGTGACGAGTTCGACGAGCTGGTCGACGTCCTTGTCGCCCGCCGCGTCGCGAGTGAGGGTAACGAGCGGGCTCGCGAGGATGGGGTCGGGATCGCTGAGCGCGATCCCGACCCGGACGGATCCGACATCCACCCCGAGCCGCCTGCCGCGCCCCGGATCGGACTCCCCAGGCCGATCCGGGCGCCGCTGAGGGGCGTCGTCAGCCAACTTGGGCGACCGCCGCGCGCAGGGAGGCGATGGCCTGGTCGGCCCCGGCCGGGTTGGTGCCCCCGCCTTGGGCCATGTCCGGCTTGCCGCCGCCACGGCCGCCGATCGCCTCGGCGAACGACGGGACGAGCTTGCCCGCCGCGACGCCCTTCTCCTGCGCCGCCTTCGTGGTGGCGACGACGAAGGCGACCTTCTCGCCCTGCGGGGCGAACAGCGCGACGACGCCGGGCCGGTTGCCGAGCCTGCCGCGGATGTCCGAAGCCAGCGCGCGCAGACCGTTCGAGTCGACGCCTTCGCCGAGCTTCTCCGCGACGACCGCGATCCCGCCGATGTCCTCGGCCTTGTCCGCGAGCGAGCCCGCCGAGCCGAGCACCTGCTGGGTGCGCAGCTGCTCGATCTCCTTCTCGGCGTTCTTGAGCCGGGTGAGCACGTCGTCGATGCGCGACGGCAGCTGCTCCGAAGGCACCTTGAAGGTGTTCGCGAGCTGCGAGACGAGCAGCTGCTCCTTGCGGACGTACTTGAGCGCGTCCGTGCCGACGAGCGCCTCGACACGGTGCACGCCGGAACCGATGGACGAGTCGCCCACGAGCTTCACCAGGCCGAGCTGGCCGATGCGGTCGACGTGGGTGCCACCGCAGAGTTCGCGGGAGTACTCGCCCATGTCGACGACGCGGACGTCGTTGCCGTACTTCTCGCCGAACAGCGCGACCGCGCCCAGTTCGAGGGCCTTGTCCTTCGTGGTGACGAAGGTGTTCACCTCGACGTTGGTCTGGAGATAGTCGTTGACCTCCTCCTCGACCTCGGTGAGCACGTCGGCCGACACCCCGCCGGAGGTGGTGAAGTCGAAGCGCATCCGGCCCGGCGAGTTCAGCGAACCGGCCTGCGCCGCGCGCTTGCCGTACGCGCCGCGGACGGCGGCGTGCACCAGGTGCGTCGCGGAGTGCGACCGCTCGATCGACAGGCGGCGGTGCTGGTCGACCGAACCGGTCAGCGCACTGCCGATGCCGATCTCGCCCTCGGTCACCTCGACCCGGTGCACGAACAGGCCCGGCACGATCTTCTGCACGTCGTGGACCTTGAGCTCGACGCCGTCGCCGAGCAGCACGCCGGTGTCGGCGACCTGGCCGCCGCTCTCGGCGTAGAACGGCGTGCGGTCCAGGACCAGCTCCGCCTTCTTGCCCGCGCCGACGCGGGAGACCGGCACGCCGTCTTCCAGCAGCGCGACGACCTTCGCCTCGGCCTGCAGGTCGGTGTAGCCGAGGAACTCGGTCTCGCCGTGCTGCTCCAGCACCTTGCGGTACTCGGACAGATCGCCGTGACCGGTCTTGCGCGACGCCGCGTCGGCCTTCGCGCGCTGCCGCTGCTCGTTCATGAGCGTGCGGAAGCCCTCTTCGTCGACGGTCAGGCCCTGCTCGGACGCCATCTCCAGGGTCAGGTCGATCGGGAAGCCGTAGGTGTCGTGCAGCTGGAACGCCTTGTCGCCGGCCAGCAGCGAGCCACCGGAGCGCTTGGTCTCCTCGGCCGCGAGGTCGAAGATGCGCGAACCGCTGGTGAGCGTGGAGAGGAAGGCCTCTTCCTCGACGCGCACGACGTCCTCGATGCGGTCGAACCCGGAGACCAGCTCGGGGTACGTCGGGCCCATCGTGTCGCGGACGACCGCGGCGAAGGCGGGCAGCACCGGCTCGTGCACGCCCAGCAGGCGCGCGGAGCGGATGATGCGGCGCAGCAGGCGGCGCAGCACGTAACCGCGGCCGTCGTTGCCCGGGGTGACGCCGTCGCCGATGAGCAGCACACCGGTGCGCGCGTGGTCGGCGATGACGCGGAAACGGACGTCGTCGGTGTGGTCGGAGCCGTAGCGGCGGCCGGAAAACTTCTCGGCGCGGCCGATCACCGGGCGGACGAGGTCGGTCTCGTAGACGTTCTCGACGCCCTGCAGGATCGTCGCCACGCGCTCGACGCCCATGCCGGTGTCGATGTTCTTCTTCGGCAGTTCACCGATCGGCTTGTGGCCGTGCTTCGGGCTCTTGTCGCCCCGCACGTCCTGCATGAAGACGAGGTTCCAGATCTCGATGTAGCGGTCCTCGTCGGCGACCGGGCCGCCCTCGCGGCCGTAGTCGGGGCCGCGGTCGTAGTAGATCTCCGAGCACGGGCCGCCGGGACCGGGCACGCCCATGTCCCAGTAGTTGTCCTTGCCGTCACGGGACTGGATGCGCTCGCCGGGCAGGCCGGTGAGCTTCTTCCACAGACCCGCCGCCTCGGCGTCGTCCTCGTAGACGGTCGCCCAGATGCGCGCCGGGTCGAGGCCGTAGCCGCCTTCGCTCTGGGGCTTGGTGATCAGCTCCCAGGCCGCCTCGATGGCGCCTTCCTTGAAGTAGTCGCCGAAGGAGAAGTTCCCGGCCATCTGGAAGAAGGTGTTGTGCCGGGTCGTCTTGCCGACCTCGTCGATGTCCGGCGTGCGGACGCATTTCTGGACGCTGGTCGCGCGCGGGTACGGCGGCGGGGCCTCGCCGAGGAAGTACGGCTTGAACTGGACCATGCCGGCGTTGACGAAGAGCAGGTTCGGGTCGTCGAGGATCAGCGGCGCGCTCGGGACGCGCGTATGTCCCTTGTTCTCGAAATGGCTCAGAAAACGCTTGGTGATTTCGTGTGTTTCCACGGGATCGTCCTTGTATACGGGCTCGCGCGAAGGCGCTGGGAATGCGGACAGGCGGGAACGGCGAAGGGCTGGGGATCTTCCGGTCGCGGACGCGACCCGATCAGCCCTCCGCCCGGCGAGCTCGCCGGACCGGGCGCCGCGACTGCGCCGCGTGCCTGCCCTCGGTCACGGGGGCCGTGCTCAAGCCGGTCCGTTCGGACACCATGTCGTGCAACTCCTGTTCCCGCTCGCTCATCCCGGCGCGGACCTCCGCGCCGAACGAACCGACGGCGCCCGCGAGTTCCCGCACGGCGTCGCCCAGGTTCGAGGCTAACCCCGCGGGCGTGGCCTGGCGAGCGGTTTCCGTCGCTTTGCGTGACAGGGCGACGCCGGCGACCACGCCGACGCCGAGCCAGAACAGGCGCTTCATTTGCGGCCCCGCTTCCTCGCCGGACGGGAGGCTTTCGCTTCCGCCTTCTTCCGGCGGGCCTTGATGGCCTTGCTGAGGCCGTAGGACAGCGCGGCCGTCTTCACCAGCGGACCGCCGAGCGTCGCGGTGAACACCGACGACAGCGCGGACACGTTGCCGGAGACGGCCTGCGCGTTGGCCGTGATGCCGTCGACCCGCTCCAGCTGCGTGTTGACGTGCGTGATCGTCTCGTTCGCGCCGATCAGCAGCGGGTCGGTGTTCTCGTGCGCCTTGCGGATGGCGATCGTGGCCTCGTCCAGGGTCCGGCCGAGCTTGAACAGCACGATCGCCAGCAGCACGACGAGTACGACGAATGCTCCTGCGGCGATCAGCGCGGCGATCTGCCCTGCCGACACGGGCCCTCCTCAAGGGTCTGCGGTCTTGGTGCTCGTGAGGTTACCGCGCAGGCGGCCTTCCGGCGGTGCCACCCCGCCGGACGGTCACTCAGCGTCCACAAGTGACCTCGGCGGAGCGCTCTGGCCGAGGCGATCGAGTTTGTGCCAGGGCAGCCGGGCGCCCGCCAGCGCCGTCATCACCGACTGGATCACCACGAGGTACATCAGCTGGCGGTAGACGAACTGTTGCAGCGGAAGGAAAAGCAGCGGGCGCAGCGATTCCCGGTCGAGCCGGAAGGCGATCACGCCCGGGACGAGCTGCAGCAGCAGGAACACCGACCAGTACAGCAAGGCCGTCTTCCAGTCCCCGGTCAGCACGCCGAAAAGGGCGGCCACGTCGACGAACGGCGCGAGCACGGGCAAGGCCACCTGGAACAGCAGCAGATACGGGATGCCACGGCGGCCGAGCCTGCCCGCCGCGCCCTTGGCGACGACCGCGCCCCGGTGCTTCCAGATCGCCTGCAGCGTGCCGTAGCACCAGCGGTAGCGCTGTTTCCACAGCTGCCCCAGCGTCGCGGGCGCCTCGGTCCAGGCGCGGGCCTCCTGTTCGTAGACCACGCGCCAGCCGTCGCGTTCCAGCGCCATCGTGAGGTCGGTGTCCTCGGCGAGGGTGTCCTCGGGGACACCGCCGAGCGCGAGCACCGCCGACCGGCGGAAGGCCCCGACCGCGCCGGGCACCGTCGGCATGCACTCGCCGACGTCGTACATCCGCCGGTCGAGGTTGAAACCGATGACGTATTCGATGTGCTGCCAGCGGCCCAGCAGACCGCCGCGGTTGGCGACCTTGGCGTTGCCGGAGACCGCCCCGACGGAGGGGTCCGCGAACGGCTGGATCACCGCGCCCACGGTGCCGGGTTCGAGCACGGTGTCGCCGTCGACCATGACCACCAGTTCGGTGCGGGCGGCGGCGAGACCGGTGTTGAGCGCGGCCGGTTTGCCCGCGTTTTGTTGCCGGATCAGCGTGACGCGGCGCAGGGCGAGCCGCTCGACGACGTCGGCGGTGCCGTCGGTGGACCCGTCGTCGACCACGATCACCCAGGTCGGATGGTGGTCGGAGGCGAGGATCGAGCGGATGGTCGCCTCGATCCCGGCCTCCTCGTTGTAGGCGGGGACGATCACGGTCACCGGCTCCCGCACTGGCGGGCGCGAGGGCGCGGCCCTGCCCCGTCTGACGTGGATCGCCGTGGTGACCAGCACCAGGACGGTGCGCAGGAGGGCGAGCGCACTCGCCGCGACGAGCAGCCAGCCCAGCACCGTCGAGAGGGCTTCGCCCGTCTGGACGGCGGCGATCAGGAGCCAGCCGCCGAAGCGGGTCAGCCCGTCCACTCCGGCCGTGGTCCCGGTGAGCCCGGCAGCCCCGCTGACGGTGTCGAACCGCCAGCCCTTGGCCTTGAGCTCGGGGATCACGCGGTCGAGCGCGGCGAGGGTCTCCGAACGGTCGCCGCCCGCGTCGTGCAGGAGGACGACGGCGCCGTCGTCCGTCCGAGGGGTGATCGCGGCGGCGACGGCGTCGACGCCGGGCCGCCGCCAGTCCTGGGAGTCGAGTTCGGACAGCACGACCAGCCTGCCCTCGCCGCCGAGGCGGGTCGCCGCGCGCCAGCCCGCGTCGTCCACCGCGTCGGCGGTCGAGGAATACGGCGGCCGGACCAGTGAGGTCCCCGTCCCGGCGGCACCGGCGATGGCGAGGTCGGTGGCCCGGAGTTCGATCTGCGCCCGGACGTCGCCCGCCGCGCCGAGGTCGGTGTGGGTGGCGGTGTGGTTCCCGAGTTCGTGACCGCGGTGGACGATGTCCGCCGTCAGCCCGGGATGACGCGTCACCTGCCCGCCCGTCACGAAGAACGTGGCGTGGATCCCGTGCCGCGCGAGGACGTCGAGGACCCGCGGCGTCCATTCCGGATCGGGACCGTCGTCGAAGGTGAGCGCCACGGTCTTGGGCTGTAGCCGGGATGTGACGGGCTCGGCCCCGCGCGGGTCGATGATCGGGCCGCCGTCGCGTACCGCGGCCGGGACCTGCGTCGCGGCCACGGTCCTGGGTGTCCCGTCGGCGGCGAATCCGCCGCCGACCAGGGCGGTCAATCCCAGCAGGACGGTGACGGCGAACAGCAGGGTCGCCAGCAGCGCCCAATGCGCTTTGGGCGGCGGCAATCGCCGATGGTGGGACAAGGGGGTTTCCTCGGGGTCAGTGCCCGTTGCCGGGAGGCGCGGTCTTCGTCTGTCCCGGCGGGACGTCGGGGGCGCGGCTGTTGCGGCGGTCGATCCCCGGCGAGGAGGTGCTCGTGAGCCCCGGCGGCGTCGCCCCGGTCGGGACCGGGTTCACCGGCGGGGTCCGGCCGGCGCTCGTGTCCACCGGCGCGCGCCCGGTGGCGGGCGAATCGGTCGATCCGGGCCGTGAAGACGTGGGCCTGGGGGCGGACGAAGTCGTCTCGGACGGCGCACCAGTGGTCGCCGACGGCGCGGGAGGCGGAGCGGGGATCAACGCGGAAGGCAGGGTCGGCGCCCCGAAAAGCGCCGCCGTGAGAAGGATCCCATAGCCGACGACGACCGCGCAGGCACCGATCGCGATCCGCCGGACGACGGTGCGGCGACGGCCGCTGGGGTCGAGGAACACCGGTCTGGCGGGGTCTCCCCCACTCTCGTTTTCGTTGTGATGATCAGGAAACACGGCCATCCAGGGGTTCGTACGGGCGGCATACTCTAAACACAGTGACGGCCAGGGACCAAGCCCGGAACGGCGGATCGACGCGGTGTCACCGCCCGGCTACGACGCCGAGTCGACCTGTTCGGTTCTTGTGACGTTCATGTTCCTGGGACAAGGTTCCGGCATGCCTGAACTGTCACGCCGTACGTTGCTGGGCGCCACCGGCGCCGCGGCCGCCACCACGCTTCTCCCGCCGTCCGTGCACGCCGCCATGGCCGAACCCATGCGGCGGGGCGGACTCGACGCCATCGAGCACGTGATCGTGCTCATGCAGGAGAACCGGTCGTTCGATCACTACTACGGCAGCCTGCGCGGTGTCCGTGGTTTCTCCGACCCGCGCCCGCTCGAACTGCCGTCGGGCAGATCGGTGTTCGAGCAGCCGAATCCCGCCGGTGGCACGGTGCTGCCGTTCTCGGTGCGCAAGGCGGCCGAGCTCGCTGGCCGGAACGCGGACGACATCCAGTACCTCGGCGACCTCGACCACAGCTGGAACGGCAGCGGCAAGGCGTGGGCGCGCGGCTGGAACAACGGCTGGATCGCGGCGAAGACGCCCGCCACGATGACCTACTACGAGCGCCGCGACATCGCGCTGCAGTACGAACTCGCGGACACGTTCACCATCTGCGACGCCTATCACTGC
Source organism: Amycolatopsis sp. WAC 04197 (assembly GCF_003947475.1). Taxonomy (NCBI): domain Bacteria; kingdom Bacillati; phylum Actinomycetota; class Actinomycetes; order Pseudonocardiales; family Pseudonocardiaceae; genus Amycolatopsis; species Amycolatopsis sp. WAC 04197. The sequence continues at coordinate 242,618 of NZ_QHJK01000009.1, forward strand.
TCGATCTTCGGCTCCACGAACCCGAACCGGAACTTCCTGTGGACCGGGACGACGGGCTTCGAACCGGGCAGCACGACGAACCGCGCGGTGACGAACGCGGCGTACTCCTACGACCACAAGGGCTACGACTGGACGACGTACCCGGAGCGTCTCGAAGCCGCCGGGGTGCCGTGGCAGATCTACCAGGAATGGGACAACTTCACCGACAACGCGGTCGAGTACTTCGTGCCGTTCAAGAAGGTCGGCACGAAGATCCTGGCGTCGGTCGAGGAGAAGTTCCGCACCACCGAGGAGTTCTACGACGCGCTGCCCAAGAAGACCGCCGAGGAGCGCGCGAAACTGCTGGCGCAGTTCGACGCCGGGGTCGCCAAGCTGACGCCCGCCGAGCGGAATCTGTTCGAGAAGGCGATGTACCGCAGCGAGCCGGAGACACTGGTGACCCGGCTCAAGGCGGACATCCAGGCGCGGCGCCTGCCCGCGGTGAGCTGGCTGGTGCCGTCCGCGAAGGACTCCGAACACCCCGGCGCGTCCACTCCGGTCGGCAGCGCGAACCTGATCTACCGCGTGCTCGACGCGCTGGCGTCCGACCGCGAGACCTGGTCGAAAACAGTGCTGCTGATCAACTTCGACGAGAACGACGGGTATTTCGACCACGTCCCGCCGCCGATGCCGCCCGGGAACGCGGCGAACGACGCGGACCACTTCAACGGCCAGCCGCTCGGCTTCGGCCCGCGTGTGCCGATGACGGTCGTCTCGCCGTGGTCGATCGGCGGCCACGTCGATTCCACCGTGTACGACCACACCTCGGTGCTGCGGTTCCTCGAACGCTGGACCGGGATCGCCGAGCCGAACATCAGCAAGTGGCGGCGGACCGTCGCGGGCGACCTCACCGGCGCCTTCGACTTCTCGCGCGCCGGGCGTCAGCCGCGGGTGAACCGGCCCGGCCCGGTGCCCGCGCCGATCAGCCGCTGGCGGCCGTCCGCCCCGGCGGAGCAGAGCCTGCCCGTGGCCGAACCCGGCAACAGGCCGTCCCGTCCGCTGCCGTACCAGGTGTCGGTGTCCGGCGCGGTGGACAAGTCGGGGAATCTGGCGCTCTCGCTGGCGAACAGCGGCTCGTCATCGGCGCATTTCGCGCTGTACCCGTACAAGGGCGAGTTCGCCGAGCCCGCGCACCGCGACGTGCGCGGCGAGGCGCCGGAACTCGTGAAGCTGGCCGGTGACGAGTACCGCGTCGTCGTCCAGGGACCGAACCGGTCGTGGTGGGAACTGCGCGGGAGCCGGTCCGGGGCCGCCGCCGGCGTCGATGTCCGGACACGCTTCCTGACGTGGCGTTCGGGCGTCGAGTTCAAGCTGTCCAACTCGGGCACTTCGGCGCTGACGCTGCGGCTGTCGTCTTCGCGCTTCACGCGGGTCGTGCGGGTCGGGGCAGGGCGTTCGGTCACGGTGGACTGGCCGGTTTCCGGCGGCTGGTACGACGTTCGCGTGACGGCGGACGGGGATCCGTCGTTCCTGCGGACGCTGACCGCGCGGGTGGAGAACGGGCGGCCCGGCGTCTCCTGCTGACCGTTCCGTGAAGGCCTCCTTCCCTACCCTGAGAGTAGGGAAGGATGCCTTCACGGACCTAAATCGGTTGCGTGCCGGTCGTCGTCGCTCTTAGCGTCGCTTATGGCCGCCACCCTGCACGCGCTCCGGATCGCCGCGCACGATCCGCACGCCCTCGAACGGTTCTGGACCGGACTGCTCGGCCGGGCGATCGAGGACACCGGTTTCCGGCTGAGTTTCGTACGCAGCGACGAACCGAAGACCCGCCAGAACCAGATGCATTTCGACCTGACGAGCGAGTCGCTGGACGACCAGCGCAGGACGGTCGCGAGGGCGCTCGAACTCGGCGGACGGCATATCGACGTCGGCCAGCTTCCCGAAGAGGAGCACGTCGTGCTCGCCGACCCCGAGGGCAACGAGTTCTGCGTCATCGAGCCGGGCAACGACTTTCTCGCCGAATGCGGTTTCGTCGGCGCCATCGCGAGCGACGGTTCGCAGGAGGTCGGGTACTTCTGGAGCAAGGCACTCGGCTGGCCGCTGGTGTGGGACCAGGACCAGGAGACCGCGATCCGCTCGCCGCACGGTGGCCCGAAGATCACGTGGGGCGGTCCGCCGTTCACCCCGAAGACCGGACCGAACCGGCTGCGTTTCGTTTTGACCGGAACGCTTTCCGAAGTGGAGCGGCTGGTTTCGCTCGGCGCTGCCCGGCTCGGCTCCGGGGATGACGGGCAGGTGGAGATGGCGGATCCCGACGGGAACGAGTTTTCCTTCCTGATACGGGAAACGGCGGCATAACACGATCCTGATGCAGCCGGCAGTATGGCCCGTCTCGGCAAAGCCGGACCTGACGAACCACAGGTACGCTCCGCCGTACGGCACAGGATGGAAATTGGTCTACACCTATTGACGCGCGCCAGGTCGGCGGCTCAAGCTGCTGTGACCGAGGGCCATCTTCCACTGTCGGAGGTTCGGCGTGCCAAGGAGAACCAGGAAACTACTCCCCCTGCTGGCGTCGCTCATCACGCTGGCCGGACTCATGATCGTCGTCATCACCCCGTCCACGTCGAGCGCGGCAGGCCACGAGGACTGTCGTCCCGACGGGCTGTACCGGACACCCGGCGTCGACACCCCCTACTGCACCGTCTACGACACGAACGGCCGGGAATCCCTGGGAGAAGGGCATTCCCGCCGCGTGATCGGTTACTTCACCAGCTGGCGCACCGGGAAGAACGGCGCGCCCGCGTATCTGGCGAACAACATCCCGTGGACCAAGGTCACCCACCTCAACTACGCGTTCGCGCATGTCGACGCGCAGAACAAGGTATCGGTCGGCGCCCCGGGCCCGAACAACGAGTCCATCGGCATGGAATGGCCGGGCGTACCCGGCGCCGAGATGGATCCCTCGTTGCCCTACAAGGGACATTTCAATCTGCTGAACAAGTACAAGAAGCAGTACCCGAACGTGAAGACGCTCGTTTCGATCGGCGGCTGGGCCGAGACCGGCGGCTTCCTGAACCCGGACGGCACGCGTAACGCGTCGGGCGGGTTCTACAAGATGACGCAAAGCCAGGCGAGTATCGACACCTTCGCGGATTCCGTCGTGAAGTTCTTGCGCGACTACGGATTCAACGGCGCGGACATCGACTACGAGTACGCGACGTCGGCGAACTACGCCGGCAACCCGGACGACTACTGGATCGCGCAGTCCAACCGGGGCACCCTCTGGGCGGGCTACGAGAACCTGATGCGCACGTTGCGCCAGAAGATCGACCAGGCCGGCGCCGCCGACGGCAAGCACTACCTGCTGACCGCGGCCGTCCCCGCGTCCGGCTGGCTGCTGCGCGGCCAGGAGGTCTACGGCGTCACGCAGTACCTCGACTACGCCAACATGATGAGCTACGACCTGCACGGCGCGTGGAACCAGTTCGCCGGGCCGAACGCCGCGCTCTACGACAACGGCAAGGACGCGGAACTCGCGCACTGGCAGGTGTACACGACCCCGCAATACGACGGGCAGGGCTATCTCAACACCGACTGGGCGTATCACTACTTCCGCGGCGCCATGCAGGCCGGCCGGATCAACATCGGCGTCGGGTTCTACACCCGCGGCTGGCAAGGCGTTTCCGGCGGGACGAACGGTTTGTGGGGCACCGCTCCACTGCCGGACCAGAAGCAGTGCCCACCGGGAACCGGATCCCAGGTCGGCTCGACCGTGCCGTGCGGCAACGGCGCGATCGGCATCGACAACCTCTGGCACGACATGAGCCTGACGGGCGCCGAGGTACCGGCGGGCGCGAACCCCATGTGGCACGCGAAGAACCTCGAGAACGAGATCACCCCGGACTACCTGGAGAAGTACGGGCTGGACCCGAAGAACAACCCGAAGGACCGGCTCTCCGGCTCCTACAACAGGTTCTACGACAACACGATGGTGACGCCGTGGCTGTGGAACAACGACAAGAAGGTGTTCCTGTCCACTGAGGACGAAGAGTCGCTCGCCACGAAGGCCAAGTACGTGGCCGACAAGGGCATCGGCGGCATCATGATCTGGGAGCTGGCGGGCGACTACGCCTTCGACAGCGCCAAGGGTCAGTACTTCATGGGCGACACGCTGATCACCAAGATCAACGACGGCTTGCGCGGCGCCGCCCCGTACGGCAACGCCAAGTCGCCGCGTCCCGCGCCTTCGTCGGTGCTGAACGCGCACATCAACCTGACCGGTTTCGCCCTGGGCGACGCGAACTACCCGATCACCCCGCGGATGCGCATCACCAACAATTCGACCACCACCATCCCCGGTGGGACGAAGATCGAGTTCGACTACGGCACGAGCGCGCCCGGCAGCATGTCCGACCAGTCCGGCTTCGGCCTGACGGTCACCAGCAAGGGCCACAGCGGGCCCAACGTCGGCGGCATGAAGGGAGACTTCCAGCACGTCGCGGTGACCGTGCCCAGCTGGCAGACCATCGCCCCGGGCGCCACGATCGAGATCCGGCTGAACTACTACATGCCGATCGCGTCGCCGTCGAACTTCACCTTCACCTTCGGCGGGACGACGTACGCTATCGCGTCGGACAACCCGCGTGGTGGCGGCACCCCGCCGACGACCACGACCACACCGACGACGGGAACCACGACCACGACCACGACCACCAGTCCGACCACCACGACCCGGACGACCACCACCACGCCGACGACGACCACCTCGGTGCCGTCGGATGCCTGGAAGCCGGGTGTCGACTACGCCACCGGCGCCAGGGTGACCTACAACGGCACGGCGTACGTGTGCCGTCAGGGCCACCGGTCGCTGGCCGGCTGGGAGCCGCCGAACGTGCCCGCCCTCTGGGCACCTGCCTGATCGACCCCGGCAGCGCGTCCGGATATGTCATGAAAGGGTCGTTCAGGACAGGAAACGTCCTGAACGACCCTTTCATGACACCCGAGAGAAGCGATCCTCAGTAACGCCCGGCGGTCAACTCGTCGAACCCCGGGAAGTCCCCCGCCAGCGTCGCGCCGGTGAAGTCACCGACCCACCCGCCGTCGTCGTGGAAGAACCGGATGGACACGTAGTCGGGCCGCGTCCCCATGTCGAACCAGTGCGTGGTGTTCGCGGGCACGCTCAGCAGGTCCCCCGCCTCGCACAGCACCGCGTACACCTTGCCCCCGACGTGCAGATAGAACACGCCGGCCCCCCGCGCGAAGAAGCGGTCTTCGTCGTCGCCGTGGGTGTGTTCGGCGAGGAACTTCTGCCGGGCTTCGGCGGCCGTGGCCGCCCAGCCGGGTTCGTCGGACGGGGTCATGCGGACGGCGTCCACGAACGTGTAGCCCTCGGCCGCCGAGACCTTCGCGATCGGCTCCTCGTAGGCGGCCAGCACCTGCTCGGGCGTCACTTCGCGCGGCAGGTCCTCGACGAGGTCCCACCGTTCGAACCGGACGCCGAGCCGCCCCAGTTCCCCGGTGATCACGGCCGGATCCTCGGTCCTGAGCGCGATCTCGCCGGGCCGGTCGTCCGGCCATACGGTCAGCAGGGTCATCGCACTCCCCTTTCCTCTCCCACGAGTCTTGTCTCTACCCGGAACCGGAGCAACCACTCCAAACATTCCAGGCGATGACGCGCGTGGCGCAGGTCATCGCCCCAGACGTAGATCCCGTGCCGCGCGACGATCACCGCCGGCGTGTCCGCCCGGAACCCGGCCTCGAACGCGTCGCCGAGGACACGCATGTCCTGACCGTTGGCGATCACCGGGATGGTCACCAGATCGTCGTGCGCGGCGCGGCCGAAACCCTTGAGCATCTCCAGGTCGCGCAGTTCGACGCCGTCCGGCCAGTGCTCGGCGGCCACCACCGGCGCGAGCGCGTGCACGTGGATCACCGCGCCGGCGCCCGACACCGCCGCGATCCGGGCGTGCAGTCCCGCCTCGGCCGACGGCACCTTGTCCGGATGCGGCTGGTCCGCGACGGCCTGCCCGTCCTCGCCGACCACCACGACGTCGTCGCTGGTCAGCTCGCCTTTGTCCCGGCCGCTGACGGTGACCGCGACCCGCAGCGGGTCACGGCCGAGCACCACCGAGAGGTTGCCGGACGTGCCCCGCATCCAGCCCAGCCCGGCGAACCGGGCCGACTCCTCGGCGAGCGCGCGTCCCGCGAGTTCCAGCACACTCATCGAGGGACGACCTTGACCTCGTCGAACGTCCGGATCGTCCGGTGCGTCCCGAAATCCGCGTCGCCGAACGGTTCACCCTCGCGGGCGAGCCCGACGGTCTGCCAGCCGTCGGCGGCGGCCCCGTCGAGTTCGGCCGGGACGTCGGAGAAGAACACGATGTCACCCGGCTCGGCCTCCAGCGCGGAGGCGATCGCGCGGTACGACGGCGCCTCGCGTTTCGGCCCGGCGTTGACGGTGTCGAAATGCTGCTCGAATAGGCCGGTGACGTCGCCGTCGGTGGTCCGTGAGAACGACGCGATCTGCCCCGCGACCGAACCGGACGAGAACACCGCGAGCCGCAGCCCGGACTCGTGCCACGACCGCAGGGCCGGGGCGACGTCGCCGAAGAACTCCGTCGTGAGGTCGCCCTCGGCGTACCCGCGCTGCCAGATGAGGCCCTGCAACGTCTTCAGCGGCGCGATCTTCTGATCCGCGTCCATCCAGCCGTGCAACACCCGCACGACGTCCACAGTGGACGCGTCCGCCGGGAGCCCGCCGAGTTCCTTGATCTCGGCGACGGCGGCGGCGACCTCCGGATCCTCCGGGTGCTCGTCGATCCACGGGCCCAGCCGCGGCCGCGCGTAGTCGTAGAGGGTCACGTGCACGTAGCTGGTGGCGGTCAGCGTGCCCTCGATGTCGAGGACCACCCATCGGGCGGTCAGCGTTGCGGTCACTGGTTCGCTTCCCCTTCTGCGTAGTACTCGCGGAGCCGTCCGGGTTCGAAGGCTCCGCGGTCGGTCACCACCGTGGTCACGAAACGCGGTGGTGTCACGTCGAAAGCCGGATAATGCCCACGGGCGCGTTCACTGGCGACGCGGTGGCCGAGCGCGCTCAGCACCTCGTCGCCGTCGCGGTATTCGATCGGCACGTCGGCGCCGGTCGGCGCGGCCTGGTCGGGCGCCTGGACCATGGCGTGGAACGGCACGCCGAACGCCTCCGCCGCCACCGCGAGCCCCAGGGTGCCGATCTTGTTGACGACGTGACCGTCCATCGTGACGCGGTCGGCCGCGGTCACCAGCGCGCCGACCTCGCCCGAGGCCAGCACCGCGGCACCCATGCCGTCGGTGATCAGCCGGGTGTCGGCGCCCATCTCGGCGAGCGTCTCGGCGGTCAGCCGCGCGCCCTGCAGGTACGGCCGGGTTTCCGTGCAGAAGAAGGAGAACTCCTTGCCGTGGCGTCGCGCGGCGAGCACGAATTCGACGAGGTACAGGTCCGCCCAGCAATGGGTCAGCACGGTCGCCCCGTCCGGCACCAACGCAGCGGTGTGTTCGCCGAGCTCGCGGCTGCGCGACCGGTACAACTCGTCACCCGCTCGTGCGCCGGCCGTCGCGGCCTCGACGAGGTCGCCCGTCGCTTTGTCCACTTCGGACAGTACGGCGGCCACGGCCTTGCGCAGATGGTTGTTGGTCTTGCGGGTAGCGACGATCCGCTCCCCCGCCCGCCGCAGGTACGCCCGGGGGTCCGGGAGCCCGGACGCCTCGCGCGCGGCGAGCACCATCGCGCCCAGCGCGGCGAAATACGGCCCGGACGACTGCGTGACCATGTCTTCGATGGCGACCGCGACCTCTTCCGAGGTCCGGCAGAGCACCCATTCCCGCTCGAACGGGAAGACCCGGCGGTCGAGGATGTGCACGCCTTCGTCGTCGAGACGAACACTGTCGGCGAGGATCGGCAGCGTCATCAGCTGTACCCCGAGAGACACGGCGGGATCCCGTTGAGGAAGTGGTCGCCGACCTCGCGTGCCTTGTACGTCACGGGATCGTGCAGCGTCAGCGTGCGGGCGTTGCGCCAAAAGCGGTCGAAGCCGTACTTCGTCGCCGTGGCCCGCGCGCCGGTGAACTCGAAGACCTTGCTCGTGGTTTCGACGGCCACCCGGCTCGCCACGATCTTCGCCGACGAGATGGCGATCGCCGCTTCGGCACGCTCCGCCGGGGTCAGGTCGAAGCCGCGTTCGTCGGCATCGCCGAGCGCGGAAACCGCCGCGTCGACGGCGAATCCGGCCGCTCGCGCCGTCGCGACCAGCTCGCCGTAGCCCGCCAGCGTGTACGGATCCTGCGTCGCCTTGTCCACATCGGACAGTGTCCACGGCCGGGCACTCTCCCGTGTGTAGACGGCCGCGGCGTCGAGCGCGCCGAACGCGAGGCCGACGTACACCTGCGCCAGCATGAGCTGGAACCCGATCGCCGCCAGGGAGATCCGGGGCACCTTCGGATCGGACTGGTCCTCCGGCTGGGCACCGAGCACGTCGTCGTGCGCGACGCGGACGGCCTCGAACCGCACCGCGCCGCTCGCGGTGAGCCGCTGGCCGATGTTGTCCCAGTCGCCGGGGAAGGTGATCCCGTCGGTCCGCGCGTCGACGACGAAGGTCAGCTTCTCGCCGTTGTCGGTCCTGGTCGCGCTGACCACGAGGCGATCGGCGACGGCCGCGCCGGTCGCGAAGGTCTTGGTGCCCTCGACGGTGAACCCGCCGTCGGCCGGGGTCAGGAGCAGGGCGGCGTCGAGCGGATTGCTCACGCCCGCCCAGAACCAGCCGGGCTCGCTCGCCGCACGAGGCCCGAACAGGCCGGTGCGCCACAGTTGCAGGTAGTGGTAGCCGAGCAGATGGCCGACCGAGGCGTCCGCAGCGGACACGATACGGGTGGCCTCGTTCGCGGCCGCCCAGCCGGCGGTGTCGAGCAAGGACAGCAGTCCGGACTCGCGCAGCAGACCGACCTCGTGGACGGGGAGCTGTCCGGCCAGATCACGCTCGGCGGCGTCCGCCGCCAGCGTGCTCGCCAGCTCGTGAGCCGCCTTTCGCCACACTTCGGTCATTCCGCCCCTTCCACGTCGATGAGCGCGTCCAGCGCCACGCGCGTAGCCCTCGCCACCCCCTCGGCCACGACGTCGCGATGCGGGTCGTAGGCCGACGGGTCGGGGTGGTCGGGCCGCGCGTCGCCGTCGATCACGAGCACACCACCGGCCCGCAGGCCGCGCAATGCCGCGAACACCAGCAACGTGGAGAGTTCCATCTCAATGGCGATCACCCGCGCGGCCAGGTATTCGGCCATCGGGAGGGTGAGCACCAGCGGGCTGAACGCGGCTCGCGTCCACACCACGCCCCGGCGTGCCTCCGGTGCCACGCGGCTCAGCGCCACGACGAGCTCCGGAGTGGCGAACGCCGGGTACTCCGGATGGATGAGCTGCTGGGTGACGCCGTCGTCGCGGACCGCCGCCTCGGCGATGACGAGGTCGCCGTCGGTGACGCCGTCGGCCAATGAACCGGCGGTGCCGAGCCGCAGGAACGTACGGACACCCGCCTCGGCCAGCTCGCCGAACTGACACAACGCTCCGGGCCCGCCGACGCCGTGCGACGACACGACGACCGGAACGCCCTTCCACGTGCCGGTGTAGCTGCGGTACTCGCGGTTCTGCCCGACGAGGACGGCGTCGGTCAGCGACCCGGCCACCGCGGTCGCACGGTCGGGATCGCCCACGACGAGAGCGCGCGGCGGCAGTCCGTGCCGGGGGATCTTGGTGATGGGCAGGACATCGCTCACGCGGGCTGTCCCTTCTTACGCTTGAGATTGGACAAGAACAACGCCACGAGCGTGACGACATAGGGGGCGGCGTCGGTGGCCTGCTGCGGCAACCCGATGCCCTGGAGCCGGAAGCCGAACGCCTCGGCCAGGCCGAACAACAACGCAGCGAGCAGCACGCCGAGCGGATGCGCGCGGCCCAGCATCACGGCCACGACGGCGATCCAGCCGCGACCGGCGGTCATGTTCTCGGCGAAGAGCGTCACCGAGCCCAGCGCCAGTTGCGCGCCGCCCAGACCGCACAGCGCTCCCCCGGCGAGGATCACCCCGTAGCGGTATTTGGTCACGTTGACACCGAGGCTGGACGCGGCCTCCGGGCGCTCCCCGACCCCGCGCAGCCGCAGTCCCCATGGATGCCGGTAGAGCAGCACCGCGAGCGCGGGCACGGCCAGCCAGGACAGGTAGACCAGCAGCGACTGTCCCGGAATCGGGCCGAACTGGCCCAGCCCTCGCAGCGACGGGTCGCTGAACGAGCCTTCGGTACCGAAGACGGTGCGGATGAGGAAGCTCGTCAGGCCGACCGCGAGCAGGTTGCTCGCGACGCCCAGCACGATCGGGTCGCCGTCGAAGGTGATCGAGCCGATCGCGAGGATCAGCGAATACGCCGTCGCCGCGAGTACCGCCACGACGACGCCGAGCCACGCGCTGCCGGTGTACCAGCTGCCCGCGACCGCGCCGAAGCAGCCGACCAGCAGCGAGCCTTCGAGGGAGATGTTGAAGACCCCGGCCCGCTGGCACAACGCGCCCGCGAGCGCGGCGAACAGGATCGGCGTCAACGCGGTGAGCGCCGACGAGAACAGGCTCGCGTCGATCATGCGCGCTTCGCCTTCCGCTTGAAGACGCCCGACGTCGCCGCCAGGAAGATGATCAGCACCGCCTGCAGGACCGCGGTGAGTTCGCGCGGGACCTGGGTGGCGCGTTCCATCGCGAACCCGCCGCTGGTCAGCGCCGCGAAGAAGACCGCCGCGAGCAGCGTCCCGAGTGGGCTGGCCCCGGCGAGCAGCGCCGCGAGCAGGCCGATCCAGGTGTACTGCGGCGTGATCAGCGCGCCGTCGATGAACCGGTACGGGAAGCCGAGGACGGCGATCGCGCCGACCAATCCCGCCGTCCCGCCCGAGGCGGCCAGCAGTCGCAGCGTGAGTTTCGGCCGGTCGATCCCGGCGTAGGCGGCGAACCGCGGCGCCCAGCCGGTCACCTTGGTCTCGAAACCGGCGGGAGTACGGGCGTCGATCACCGCGTAGACCGCGATCACCGCCACCACCAGGAAGATCCCGGTCGTCACGCCGTCGATTTCGGGCAACCGCGCGCCTTCGGTCAGTTGCGGGCTCTGCGGCAGGCTGGAACCCGCGTCCTTCAACGGGAACCGCACCAGGTACCCGGCGAGCGACATCGCCGGATAGCTCAACAGCAGCGTGCTGATCAGCAACGGGACACCGAGCCGGTTCTCGCAGACCGCGGCCAGCGCGGCGTACGCGGCTCCGGCGACGATGCCCGCGAGCAGCGCGAGGATCACCTTCACCGGTCCGGGCCCGGGTACGTACAGGCCGACGGCGAGCGCGCTGATCGCGCCGAGCACCAGCTGGCCCTCACCGCCGAGGTTCACCATGCCCGCGCGCAGCGGGATCGCGAGCGCCGTGGCCATCCCCGCGACGGGGACGGCGTAGGCGAGGGTGTCGCCGATACCGTCGGGCCCGAAGGCGCCGGAGACGATCGCGCCGTAGGCCGCCAGCGGATCGGTTCCGGTGGCGAGCAACAGGATCGCGCCGAGGACGAGCGCCGCGGCGACCGGGACGGCGATGAGACGGACGCGGCTCATCCGGCGCCTCCCGCCATCGCGAGACCCACGGTGTGCTGATCGGCCTCGTCCTTGGTGAACTCCGCGACGATCCGGCCTTCGAACAGCACCAGCACCCGGTCCGACAACGCGAGGATCTCGCTGAGCTCAGCGGAGATCAGCAGGACGGCGTGCCCGGCGTCGCGATGGGCGACGAGCCTCGCGTGGATGTTCTCGATCGCGCCGACGTCGACGCCGCGGGTGGGCTGTTCGACCAGCAGGAACGGCGCGTCGTGGGTGAGTTCACGGCCGAAGATCGCCTTCTGCTGGTTGCCGCCGGACAAGGTGCCCATCGCGGCGGAAGGGCCGGACGCGCGGACGTCGTAGTCCTCGATGATCGCCGACGCGTGGTCGTCGATCGCCTTGCGGCGCAGGAATCCCCTGCGCACCAACGGTCGTTTGCGGTGGAAGCCGACGGCCAGGTTCTCCCGGAGCCCCGCCGTGGGCGCCGAGCCGACCTCGGCGCGGTCTTCCGGGACGTGGGCGAGTCCGATATCCCTTCGCGCACGTACTGACAGTCCATCGAGCTTCTGTCCATTGAGGACGATGGTGCCATCGGTCTTCAGGAGGCCGGTGATGGCGCCGGAGAGCTCGGCCTGCCCGTTGCCCGCGACCCCGGCGACGCCGACGATCTCCCCGGCGCGCACGGTCAGGGACACGTCGTCCAGCAACGGTTTTCCTTCCACGCCGGGAACGGTCAGGGAACGGGCTTCGAGGACGGTGTCGCCCGGCGTCCCGGGCGGGTGGACGCGATCGAGGTCGACCTCGCGTCCGGTCATCGCCGCGGCGAGCCCGGCGGCGGTCTGGTCCGCCGTACGCCCACGGGCGCTCACGCGGCCGTCGCGCAGCACCGTGACGTGGTCGCTGACGGCGAGAACCTCCTGGAGCTTGTGCGACACCAGCAGGATCGTGCGATCCTCGGCGGCGAGGGCGCGCAGCACGCCGAACAGCCGCTCGGTCTCGGGCGGGGTCAGCACGGCGGTGGGTTCGTCGAGGATCAGCACAACGGCGTCGCGGTACAGCAGCTTGAGGATCTCGACGCGCTGCCGGAGCCCGACCGGCAGGTCACGGACCCGGTCGCCGGGCCGCAGCCGCAGTTCGTGACGTTCGATCAGTTCGGTGACGCGGGCCGTCGCCGCCTTGCGGTCCAGCAGGCCCCGGCGGGTCGGTTCGCTGCCGAACACGACGTTCTCGGTGACGGTGAGTTCGCCGAACAACGCGAATCCCTGCTGCACCATGCCGACACCGGCGTCGATGGCCTGCGCGGGCGAACCGAAGGAGACCTCCTTGCCGTGCAAGGAGATCGTGCCCTCGTCGGGCCTGTGCAGCCCGTAGAGCACGGACATGAGCGTCGATTTGCCCGCGCCGTTCTCCCCCATCAGGGCGTGGATTTCGCCTCTGCCGACGTCGAGGTCCACGTGGTCGTTCGCGAGCACTCCGGGGAACCGCTTGACGATCCCCCGGAGTGAGACGGCGTCAGGATTTGGCGGGGTCATCGACGACGATCGCGCCCGAGATGATCTGGTCCCGCAGTTCGCCGACCTTGGCCAGCACGTCGGGGTGGGTCGCGACGACGCACTGCGAGGTCGCGGCGTCGGGCTCCAGCCCGGTCAGGGAGATGCCCTTCTCCTTGACACCGTAGGACTTCGTCTCGCCGGTCTTGCCGCCGAGGATCGCGTCGACACCGTCGCCGATGACGACGTTGGTGCGTTTGATGACGTTGTCCACGACCTGACCGGGGCTGGCCGGGCACTGGTTGGCGTCGACGCCGAACGCGAAGAAACCGCCCTGTTTGGCCGCCTCGAACACGCCGAGGTTGCCCGCCGCGGAGGCCGCGCCCATGACGTGGTCGACGCCCTGACCGGCGAGCGTGGTGGCCAGCGCCTTCGCGCGGGCCGGGTCGTTGAACGGGTTCGCGCCGCCGATGAACAGCGGGGCGAGCGTGGTGCCGGGCTTGGCCTTTTCGGCCCCCTGCCCGAACGGGATCGAGTACCGGCGGAACTGGGGCGCGTCGAGGACGACGACCGCGCCGACCTTGCCGCTCTTGCTCAGCAGCCCGGCTTCGGCGCCGGCGAGGTAGCTGCCCTCGTGCTCGCGGAACACCGCGCAGGTGACGTTCGGGAACGGTTTGGTCGTGCAGGAGTCCACGAACAGGAACTTCTGCTCGGGGTTGCGTTCGGCCTCGGCCGCGATCGCGTCGGCGAAGTTGAAGCCGACGGCGACGATCACGGCGGGCTTCTCCCGCACCGCGGCCGCGAGGTTCTGCTGGATCGAGGCCGGATCGGTGCTCTGGTAGACCTTCTGCGTCCCGTTGTGCTTCTTGGCCGAGTCCTCGATGCCCTGGACGGCGAGCTTGAGGAAGTCGTTGACGCCGACCGGGCTCGGCGTGATCAGGACCAGCGCGGGTCCGGCGGCGTTCTGCGCGGCCGGGTCCTTGGCCGAGGCGTTGCACGCGGCGAGGAGCGTGACGGCGGAAACGGCCATGACGGCCCGCAGGAGGGTTCTCGGCGACATGTCCCGGACTGTATGTCTCCGGTCCACGATATGGCACCGAGTCCCACCATGCGGAACCGTGTAGGACGTTATACATCTCCCGGATCAGCGCCGAGAACGGCGTGCCGCGACCGATGGAGACCGGCGGTGCGGCGCAAGGTGAACCGGTCGATCTCGGCGCCGTCGTTGCGGAGGGTCCGCACCGTCAGTGTCGTCCGGCGGCCGGGCCAGGCGGGCTCGACGTCGATCGCGAGGAACGAGTAACCGGTGTAGCGCACACGGGACCACGAGACGGTTTCGGTCACCTTCTCACGCCCCTTGACCCAGTGATACGACTGGAACTCGCCCGCGAACGTGTCGGGCACCGGGAAGCTGTAGAGACTTTTCCCGCCGCCGCCACAGGTCGCGTACACGGTGCCGTCGCGATCCGGCTCGACGGTGTCGCCGATCTTGACCTCGCGGGTCACCTTGCCGCCGCGCAGGGCGTCGGTGCGTTCGTAGATGTGGTTGTGCCCGTTGATGACGAGGTCGACCCGGTACTCGTCGAACAACGGGACCCACTGCTCGCGGACGCCGCCCTCCGACGCGTGCTGATTGGTCGTCGAATAGGCGCAATGGTGGAAGAAGACCACGATGAAGTCGACGTCCGGCTGCGACCGCAGGTAGCGGAGGCGACGCTTGAGCCACGCCGTCTGGGAGCCGTGCGAATAGCCGAGGTTCGCGGGGATCTCGTAGGAGACGTCGTTGGCGTCGAGCGAGATCACGCCGACGTTGCCGTAGATGAAGGAGTAGACGCTGGGGCAGTCGTGCGGGCCGGTGCCGGGGAAATCCCAGCGTTTGACCTGGCCGCCGTAGCCGTCGGGCGAGTAGAGGGCCTCCATGTCGTGATTGCCGGTGGTGACCATCCACGGCACCGAGGCCGCGACGCCCTCGATCTGGCGGTAATAGGCGTCCCAGACCTTGGGGTCGAAGAGATCGTGGTCCGCGTCGGGCTTCGACCCGGGCGGCTTGCCCGCGCCGCTCGGGTCGGCATACGCGATGTCGCCTGCCAGCAGGTGGAAACGCGGGTTCTGCCGCGCGACGGCACCGTCCTGCGCGAGCGCCGTCGTCGAGACGCCTTGGTCACCGAAAGCGGTGAAGGTGAACTTGCCCGCCGGGATCCCCCGCGCGGGCGCGGTGGTGAACGTCGAGATCGCCGCGGGCCCGCCGTCCCCCGAAGCCGGGTCGAAACCCTCGTGCCCGACGGCGTACCGGTAAGTGTGGCCAGGCCAGAGATGGTCGGCCTCGGCGTGGAGGTAATACTGGTCGTACGGCGCGATGACCCCCGCGACCTCGGAATGCAGCGCGCGGACCTCGGCCGGGATGCGGTGACTCCAGCCGCCGTGGCCGTCGGCGATACGCAGGAACGGCTTGCGCACCGGCGCCGGCACCTGCCACGCGACCCGCATCGACGTCCGCGGATTCCGGCCGAACGCGAGATGCCGCCCCGCCGGGACGACCTTGTCGCCGTCGGCGTACGCGGTGCCCTGCAGGAGAAGCGGACCGGCCGCGAGGACGGCGCCCTTCAGAATCGTGCGGCGGCTGAGGAATTCGTGCTGTTCGGCCATCGTGAGGCGCGAGGCCAGCGCGTCGGGAACACCGACCCTGGGGATTTCCATGCGCGGATACTCGCCGACGGACATGTTCGGCTCGCGACGTCGAGACCAACGGGAGTGGTCCAGCTGCCCAGGGTGGGATCAAGGGGTTTTCAAGCGGCCTTTACCTTTGCTCCGCATTTAGTCGACTAAATGCGTGGACCTCTTCGCATTTAGTCGACTAAATGCGAGTCGCTCAGGGTGATGCGGCGTTGGCAACTGTTTCACCCTTCCGTGTTGTCGGCGCGAGTTGGCTTGTTGCTTAAAATTACGAACACATGTTCGATTTCTTCGGGTATTATGGAGGTGTGTCCGAGACCTTCCTCCCCGAACTGCCGCAGGAACTGTGGCGCGCCGGCAAGCTGGAACTTGCCCATGGCGTGCAACAGTCGTTGCAGGTGATCCGGATAGCGACCGCCTGTCTAGGGCGGTTTCTGGCGGAGATCGAATCTCGGGGCGTCAAAGACTTGTATGGGCATGTCAGTACGGCCAACTGGTTCGCGGAGATTGCGGGGCTGTCTCGGGGTGAAGCGGGCGCGGTGGTGAAGCGGGCCATCGCGTTGAACCCGACCCGGGCTTTGGATGGCACGGAGGTTCCGCCGGTCGCACCGGCGACTGCCGTGGTAGCGGCTCAGGGGTTGGTCGGGGATGAGCGGATCGATCAGATCCTGGAGATCTTGAAACGGCTCCCTGCCGATACTTCCGCCGAGGATCGGGAGAGCGCGGAGAAGATCCTCGCAGAGCTTGCCCCGAACGCCGGTCCCCGCCAACTCGCCGGCGCCGAAGCGAAACTGCAGGACTGGCTCAACCCCGACGGCAACGAACCCAAAGACCCCGAACCCAAAGAACCACGCCGCGAAATCACCCTCGAACGCCGCAAAGACGGCTTCTGGAAACTCACCGGCCTCCTCGACGACGAGACCGGCGCCCGCACCGCCGCAGCGTTGGAGGCGCATGCGCAGCCGCGGCCGGTGGATGAGTTCGGGCAGGCGGATCTGCGGATGAAGTGCGAACGCCTGGGAGACGCCTGGGCTGAGCTTCTCGATCTGGCCATCGCGTGCCCTGATCAGCCGGGGACCAGCGGCTACCGGACCCTCGTTCACGTGACCATCGGACTCGAGGAACTCAAATCCGGTCTCGGGACCGCCTGCCTGGACTTTGTGGGGACGATGACCGCGCGGGAAGCCAGGCTCGCCGCCTGCGACTGCCTGATGCTGCCGGTCGTGATGAGCGCCTCAGGTGAACCCTTGGATATGGGACGCCTCCGAAGATTCGTCACCCCCGGGCAGCGGCGTGCGTTGAACATCCGAGACGGAGGCTGCGCCTTCCCAGGATGTCACCGGAAACCCAAGAATTGCCACGCTCATCATATTGAGCACTGGGCAGACGGCGGACCGACGGATCTCCGGAATCTCGTGTTGCTCTGCGGGTTCCATCATCGGCTGATTCACCACGGTGACTGGCAAGTCCGGATGGCCGCCGATGGGTTACCGGAGTTCATCCCACCCCAGTACCGAGATCCGCTCCGACAACCTAGGCGCAACACCCTGCATCACGTCTGACCACCGAGGAGCCCGTCGGCCACACCGGCGACGGGCCCCTCGGCATGCCCAGCGCCGATGACCGTGTGGATTTCGGGACATCTGACGTCCCAAAACACACACAGTCCATCGCGACCGAAGCGCTCCCTAGCGGACGACCATCGTGACCGGTCCGATCACGCACGACTGTGTGGATTTCGGGTCATCCAACGCCCCAAAATCCACACAGTCCGTCGTCACCGGACCGATCACAACCGCTCCCAGCGCATACCCTGGCCCACGGCACTCCTCACCGCCGACAACCCCGCCGAACGCGGGCTAACGCTCCCCCCGAATGGTCCTCCGCAGCTTCGGCACCCGCTCGTGCAACGTCCGCTCCGCCCCGCGCTGCGTCGGCTCGTAGTAATCCCGCCCCACCAGCTCGTCCGGCGGATACTGTTGCGCCAGAACACCTTCCGGCACATTGTGCGGATACCGGTAGCCCTTCGCGTTGCCGAGTTTCTCCGCGCCCGCGTAATGCCCGTCGCGCAGATGCGGCGGCACCGTCCCGATCCGCCCCGACCGGACGTCGCTCAGCGCTGCGTCGATCCCGGTGATGACGGCGTTCGACTTCGGCGCCGTCGCCAGGTGCACGGTCGCCTGCGCCAGCGCGAGACGGCCTTCCGGCATGCCGATGAACTGCACGGCGTGCGCCGCCGCGACGGCCGATTGCAGTGCCGTCGGGTCGGCCATGCCGATGTCCTCGCTCGCGTGCACGACCAGGCGCCGGGCCAGGAACCGCGGGTCCTCCCCCGCCTCGATCATCCGCGCCAGGTAGTGCAGCGCGGCGTCCACGTCCGAACCTCGGATCGATTTGATGAACGCGCTGATGACGTCGTAGTGCTGGTCGCCGTCGCGGTCGTAACGCACCGCCGCCTTGTCCACTGTGGACTCGACGATGGCGAGATCGATCGTCTTGGCCTCGGTCGCGCTCGCCGCGTCGGCGGCCGCTTCCAGCGCGGTGAGCGCGCGCCGCGCGTCGCCGGAGGCCAGCCGCACCAGATGGTCCCGCGCGTCCTCGGTCAGGGTGAGCTCACCGCCGAGACCGCGTTCGTCGGCCAGCGCGCGCTCGATCAGCGCGACGATGTCGGCGTCGGTCAGCGGCCGCAGCTGCAGCACCAGCGACCGCGACAGCAGCGGCGAGACCACCGAGAACGACGGGTTCTCCGTGGTGGCGGCCACCAGCAGCACCGTCCGGTCCTCCACCGCGCCGAGCAGGGCGTCCTGCTGGGTCTTGGAGAACCGGTGGACCTCGTCGATGAACAGCACCGTGTTCTCGGCGTTGTAGTTCCGGCGGCGGCGCGCTTCCTCGATGACCCCGCGCACCTCCTTCACCCCGGCCGACAGCGCCGACATCGCCACGAACCGGCGGCCGGTCGCCGCGGAGACGAGGTTCGCCAGTGTGGTCTTGCCGGTGCCCGGCGGGCCGTAGAGCAGCACGGAAGCGGGGGCCGCGCCTTCGACGAGCCGCCGCAGCGGCGCTCCCTCACGCAACAGGTGCTGCTGGCCGACGACCTCGTCGAGCGACCGCGGCCGCATCCGCACCGCCAGCGGCGAGCCCGCCGGTACGGCGGTGTTCTTCCCGCCCCCCTCTCCGAGGGACCCACCCCCCTTGTTCTCCCTCGGCTCGGCCGGCTCCGGCGGCGGACCGAGGTCGGGGTTCACGGTGAAGAGTTCGTCCTGTGCCACGGTGTCGACGGTAGCCGTACCCACCGACGGTTCCGGCCACAGGTCAGCGCAGCCGCTCCCGGAACGCCTGCCACATGATCACGGCCGCGTACGGCACGAACTCACGCCCCCGCCGCCACACCCACGGGATGCCCTTGAGCACCAGCCAGCCGACGTGCCCGGCGGTACTCGGCTCCACGCCTCCCGAGCAGGTCAGGCTCACCGGCCGCGGCACCGCGAACCCGGCCTCGGCGAGCCGTTCGGTGAACCCGGTCGCCAGCATCCGGTGCCCGAGTTCCGACGGGTGCAGCCGGTCGACGCTCCACGCGGTGAGGTCGTAGGCGCCGGGCAGCAGTTCGAGGTCCAGACACGGCACGCCCTCGCGTTCGACGACCCCGTCGATCGCGGCGTTCAGCTCGGCCACCCGCTCGCTCAGCGCGCGCCGCAGCGACTGCGGGAGGCGAAACACCTTCCCGTGGTCGTGATAGCGCACCGGGATCACGACGGTGCCGACGGCGGCCAGCGAACGGATCACCTCGGTGAGGTCCGCGGCGATCTTCTCGGCGCTGAAATCGGGGCGCAGCGTGTCGTTCATACCCGCCACCACCAGCGCGACGTCCGGCCGATGCGCCACGGCCTCCGGCAGCTGCTTGGTCCGCACGCAGCCCATGCGTGCCCCGGTGAACGACGGGTTCAGGTAGCCGTCCGGCTCGACACCGAGCGCGTCGGCGACGAGCGGGCCGACCCCGCGCCAGCCACCTCGGCCCGGCAGCGGGTCGCCCAGGCCCACGGCCGTCGAATCGCCGAGCACGACCAGTCTGCGAGCGGACCGCGGGACCGCCGGTGCGGGAGGAAGAAGGGGTTCGGGACTCGGAGTGACTTCGACACTGATCACGGTCACGGTAGCCACCATCGGCCACGCAGACTCACCCGTGGTGATGCCTGGGTAACGCGGCGAGGACGGTCGAGCGAAAAGTCCGTGCGGCGGTCACCGGAACGCGGGATAGAACGCGAGATCGGCGTGCGGCCCGAGCCGGGCGCCGAGGGCCGCGGCGACCCTGGTGGCGTGCTCGGAGATATGCGTCAGCCGCGCGCGCAGCGAGTGTTTGGCCAGCTCCCGCCACCAGGTGACGAGCGCGGCCTCCCGGCTGATCGGCGTCGCGTGCCGGTCCAGGTCCAGCTCCGGGAGGATCTCCCAGGTGAGGACCCACAGCAGGAGCAGCTGACCGTCCATCAGATGCTCGGCCAGCGCGTCCTCGTCCGCGAGCCCGGGCCAGACCGAGACGACCTCGGACCGCCAGGCCGCGATCATCGCCTCGCTCATGCCCGGCGGCAGGGCCAGCGCGTCCGCGCTCGACGCGAACGGGAGCCGCAGGTACGCCACGTCCATCAGGGTGCTGCGCACCCGCCCGCGTTCGAAATCGAGGAACCGCACTCCGCCGCTGGTCACGAGGTTGTTGTCCGGGCTGAGATCGACGGGGCTGAACGCGCGGTACGACGGCGCGCCCGCTCGTTCGGCGACCTCCATGACCCGCTGTTGCACCGGCTCCGGCGTCTCGACGTCGAGCAGTTCCTCCAGCAGGCCCGGCAGTTGCGCGCAGACCGCGGGCAGCGGCGCGTCCTCGTTCTTGACCGGACCGCCCAGACGGCGCAGCAGCGCGTTGAAATCGGGCTCACGGCTCGCCGTGGTCGCGTGCAGCCTGCCCAGCGACCGCGCCCAGGACAGCAAGGCGCGTTCGGCACCGCGGGCGTCACGGGCGTGGAGCTTGTCGTGCAACGTCGGGACGCCGCCGAGGTCTTCGATCACCAGGACCCGGTCCCGGCCGTCGTGCGCCAGCAGTTCCGGGCACATCCGGTCCTCCGGCGCGAGCGCGGTGAACAGCTGGTAGCTGACCGCCTCCTGCGCGAACGGATCGGGCCGTCCCGGTTCGGGTGGATCGGGGTAGTGCTTGATGACCAGCGTGCGCGGCAGCGCGAACGGCGACGACGCCACCCGCGCCCGCACGACCGTCGCCGGGCCACTGCCGGCGAGGTCTTCGGGGGCGACGAGGGTGATCGCGCTGCCGAATCGGCGCGTGAGGACCGACTCGCCGGCGGCGACCGCGGCCGCCACGGCGAGGGTTTCGGCTCCAGCTCCGACGGTCGAATCGTCGGCAGAGGAGGTATCGACTGTCATTGCCACCGACCCTACTCGTGACTGAGCAACCATGACCACTGAGATCCGGGCAACCGCGCGCACTGGCGCGATCGAGGACTCATCCGCGTGAAAGCGGACGTTCCGTCACCCTCGATCGTTGCCCACGACGGCGCAATGTCAGCACAATGGCCGCAGCTGCAACGATTCCGATGAGATTGACCAGCAGCTGGCCCGCCGAATAGAGGCACCGTTCCCACTGACCGGCAACGGCCGCGACCACCGCGTAACCGGCGGCGGGCACGGTCGTCACCGAGATGAAGACGCCCACGAGTGCGGCGGATTTGGCCGACGTCATGGAAAGCATGCCCGCGGCGCCGGCGAGGAGCGCGACGATCAGCGACGCGATTCCCACCTGGTAAACGAAATCGACCTCGTGGTTGTCCGCGAGCTTGCTGACCTCGAGCACCCCGGTGGCGTTGCCGGCCAGCACCACGCCGAGGGTGATCACCATGGCGATCGGGAAACCGCCGAGCAGCGCGACACCGCCCTGCTTCACGAGATCTCCCCGGCGGAGCACCAGCCCGACGGCGATGGCCGCCAGCGGCCCGAATTCCGGCCCCACGACCATGGCGCCGACGATGGTGACGGCCGAGTTCGTGACGACGCCGACCGACGCCAGCAGGCACGCGATGGTCAGGAATGCCTGAAATGTCCAGGTGAGCCGGGACTCCTCGCCGGAGCGGCCGACGAGTTCCTGCCACACCACCGCGTCGGCGCCTTCGCCCGGCGCGGCCTCCTCGGCCTTGTCGGCGGCGTCGGACACCGCGGTGTCCAGCGCTTCCAACGTGATGCCGCCGGTGTGGTCGAGGTCGAGCCCGCACAGCGACTCGATGATCTCGTCGGCCGCCTCACGGGCGATGTCCGCTTCGATCAGGTCGCCCTCGGGCGCGACCGCCACCCCGCGATGCACGACGAGGTGCGCGGTCCCGGTGTGTGCCCGCAGGATCCGGATCGCTTCGCCGGTCCGGTCCGGCGGGCACACGGCCCTGAGATGGAGCATCAGTTCTTGACGGGCGGCGCGGGCTTGGCGTCGATGCCCGCCTCCTTGCGCTGCTCCGCGGTGATCGGCGCGGGAGCGGCGGTCAGCGGGTCGAACCCGCCACCGGTCTTCGGGAACGCGATCACGTCACGCAGCGACTCGGCCTTGGCCAGCAGCATGACGATCCGGTCCCAGCCGAACGCGATCCCGCCGTGCGGCGGCGGGCCGAAGGCGAAGGCGTCGAGCAGGAAGCCGAACTTCTCCTGCGCCTCCTCCTCGGACAGGCCCATCAGCTCGAAGACCTGCTTCTGCAGCTCCTGCTGGTGGATACGGATCGAGCCGCCGCCGATCTCGTTGCCGTTGCAGACGATGTCGTAGGCGTAGGCCAGCGCGTTGCCGGGGTCGTCGGCGAGTTTGCCGATCCACTCCGGGGTCGGCGAGGTGAAGGCGTGGTGCAGAGCCTTCCACTTGCCGCCGCCGACGGCGACGTCGTCGGACTCCTCGGCCGAGATGAACATCGGGAAGTCCACGACCCAGACGAACGACCAGGCGTTCTCGTCGATCAGGCCGAGACGGCTGCCGATCTCCAGCCGGGTGGCGCCCAGCAGCGCACGCGCGTCGGCGGGCTTGCCGGCGGCGAAGAAGACGCAGTCGCCGGGCTTGGCGCCGACGGCCTCGGCGACCGTCTCGCGCTCCTTCTCCGACAGGTTCTTCGCGACCGGCCCGCCGAGCGTGCCGTCCTCGTTGACCAGGATGTAGGCGAGCCCGCGGTGGCCGCGCTGCTTGGCGAAGTCCTGCCAGGCGTCGAGGGTGCGGCGCGGCTGGTCGGCCCCGCCCGCCATCACGACGGCGCCGACGTACGGCGCCTGGAACACGCGGAACGGGGTGTCGGCGAAGAACGCCGTCATGTCGGTGAGTTCGAGGTCGAAGCGCAGGTCCGGCTTGTCCGAACCGTACTTCTCCATCGCCTCGGCGTAGGTGATGCGGCGGAAGGGCTTCGGGATCTCGGCGCCGATCAGCTTCCACAGCGCCGTCACGATGTCCTCGCCGAGCGCGATGACGTCGTCCTGCTCGACGAAGCTCATCTCGATGTCGAGCTGGGTGAACTCCGGCTGCCGGTCGGCGCGGAAGTCCTCGTCCCGGTAGCAGCGCGCGATCTGGTAGTACCGCTCGAGGCCGCCGACCATGAGCAGCTGCTTGAACAGCTGCGGCGACTGCGGGAGCGCGTACCAGGAGCCGGGCTTGAGGCGGGCCGGGACGACGAAGTCGCGGGCGCCCTCGGGGGTGGAGCGGGTCATGGTCGGGGTCTCGACCTCGACGAACTCCTGGGCGTGCAGCACCTCGCGGGCGGCGCGGTTGACCTCGCTGCGCAGGCGCATCGCGGCCGCGGGGCCGCTGCGGCGCAGGTCGAGGTAGCGGTGCTTGAGGCGCACCTCTTCGCCGACGTCGACGCGGTCGTCGATCGGGAACGGCAGCACGGCGGCCTCGGACAGCACCTCGAGCTCGGTGACCAGCACCTCGATCTCGCCGGTGGGGATCTCGGCGTTGGCGTTGCCCTCCGGGCGCTTCGAGACCTCGCCGACGATGCGGACGCAGTACTCGGAGCGCAGCTGGTGGGCGCGCTCGGCCATCTCGCCCTCGCGGAAGACGACCTGGCTCACGCCGCTGGCGTCGCGCAGATCGATGAAGATGACGCCGCCGTGATCGCGCCGCCGGGCCACCCATCCGGTGAGGGTGACCGTCTGACCGGCGTGCTCGGCACGCAAGGTGCCGGCTTTGTGGGTGCGAAGCACTGCGGGTGCTCTCCTTCGGCATCACGATTCTGCGATTCGACGGCGCTGCGGTTCGATTTCCGCGCCGACGTCAAAGGCTAACGAATCGCCCGTGATGCCTCGCGACCAGGTGTTCTCAGATCGTCGGCCAGGCCTCCAGCGCGGCGACCATCCGGCGCGTGTGCGCCAGATAGTCCGGCACGGACAGGACCCGGCCGTCGATGTTCTCCAGCAGCCAGCCCGAGGCCGCTTCCTTCGACGCGAAGAACTCCGTGCAGACCAGCGCCTCGACGTAGTCCTGGCCGAGGGCGAGGTCGATCCCGGACAGCCGTGACGCGGCGACCACGGCGTGCGGCGGGTCGACGCTCAAGACCCTCTCGCGGGTGAAGTGGACACGGACACGCGCACCGGTCGCCGGGCAGACCGCGTCCGCGTGCACGGGTTCACCGGTGGCGACGGCCAGGAGGAACAGGTCGACCCGGTACCGGTCGGAGCCCGCCCGTCCGGCCGGGCGCGAACCTCGGTCCATCACGACCAGCCCGTCACGGATGACGAAGCCCATCAGGTCCATCAAACGGTGGGCTTCGGCCGGGTCCATGCCGACGGTGGCGGCGAGTCTTCCGATGGCGATGGGGTGTCTGCCCGCTCTGGTCAGCTTGGTCGCGGCCCAGGCGATGCGGACAGCGGCGGTGCGATCCGTACGGGTGGTCAACAGGCACCTCCTCGCCTTCGTCCCCTTGAGATTAGGCACGAAAAGGTTTTCCGCCAAGCCACTGCGCCGAACGGCCGAACCCGTTGTGCGGTAAGACTTTCGGACACTCGAGGCGAAAGTGCGCCTACAGCAGTTTCAGTTGCTCCGCCGCCGGTACCACCGCCTCCCCGGAACGCTGCACGGGCATCGTCACCTGCATCCGTTCCCCGTCGTCCGCACGGGAACCGAAACCGTGGCGGCGCAACAACGGACCGACCCTGGCGCCGAGCCGCTCCCGATAGGACTTCGGGAGATACGCGCCGCGCGAGTACAGCTCGCGGTATTTCGGCACCAGCTCCGGATGTTCCCGGCCGAGCCAGCGCGCGAACCATTCCCGCGCGCCCGGCCGCAGATGCAACGGAAGGACGGTGACCCGGGTGGCGCCCGCCTCGGCCAGCCGCGAGAACAGGGCGTCGAGCGCGGCCACCGAGTCGGTCAGGTACGGGAGCACGGGGGCGACCAGCACCGAACACGGCAGCCCGGCGTCGCGTGCCTTGCGGATCAGGTCGAGCCTCGCCCGCGGGCTCGGCGTCCCCGGCTCCAGACGGTGCTGGAGCTCCTCGTCCAGCAGCGCGAGCGAGATCGCCAGCCCGGCGGGCACGTCCTTCGACACCGATTCCAGCAACGGGAGATCCCTCGCCAGCACGGTCCCCTTGGTCAGGATCGACAGCGGCGTTCCCGAATCGGCCAGCGCGGTGATGATGCGCGGCATCAGCTTGTACCGGCCTTCGGCGCGTTGGTAGGGATCGGTGTTCGTGCCCATCGCGACGTGCTCGCGTGTCCAGCTCGGCCGCCGCAGCTGCGCGGCCAGCACCTCGGGCGCGTTGACCTTCACGATCACCTGCGTGTCGAAATCGCGTCCGGCGTCGAAGTCGAGGTACGTGTGGGTGTTCCTGGCGAAACAGTTGTGCGTGACCATGCCGTCGGCGATGAAGTCGCCGGTGCCGGTGGTGATGTCGAACAACGGCAGCTCGATGCCCAGCGGCTCGATGGACGTCACCTTCCGTCTCGTCCGGCCGATGGGCAGGCCGTCGAGCGATCGTTTCCAGCCGACGGCGGGGTCGGCGAGATGGAAGAACCGCACCTCCTCCGAGGGCCCGCCGAGGATCTGCACCGTCCACAGCGGACGGAACTTGGCGTTTTCGCTTCTGACGTAACGGAAGCCGAAGTTCCCCAGTGCGGAACAGAAGGTCGAGACGATGTCCTGTTCGTCATGGGTGACGCGCAACGCGCCGTGCCGGTAGCTCCCGGCGAGATCGAACAACCCGGCCAGGAATCCGCGCAGCCAATGGGAATCCGGCGATGGCGGCACCTGCACGAAACCGACCGACGCCCCGAAATCCGGCAGGTAGCGAAGCGCGCGGTCCGCGGCGTCCTTCTCGGCGGAGAACCCGCCGGAGCGCAACATCCCGCACAGGTATCCGGCGCGATAGCCGAGGGTGTCGTCCGGGGTGCGCGCGAGCCGCCCGACGCCGACGAGTTCGGTGCCGCCGACCAGATGCGGCCGCTGGGCCGCGCCGAACCGGGTGCCGGTGACGTGTTTCCAGCCGCGACCGGTCAGGAACCGGTGATCACCACTGGCCACGATGGACGTTCCGTCGTCGAGGGACAGGCGGTACGCCGGTTTCAGCGTCGACCAGTGCGCGAGGACCTTCGTCGGCACCAGACGGCGCCCCGCGCCCCGCCCGCGCGTCCCATAGATCGCGTCACCGGGCGCCAGTTCCGCGAGCGGCTTCGTGCGGCCGTCGGCCATCAGGACCGGCGTGCCGCCCTCGAGGCAGTACGTACACGCGTGAGAACAACCGCGGTACGGGTTCACCGTCCATCCGAACGGGACACCCGAGTCCTCGGGCACCTTGTTCAGCACGGATTTGGCGTGCACCTCGTGAAAGGTGACGCCGTCGAACTCGGGCGTGCGCACCGAACGCAGCAGCCCGTCCAATCCGGGCAGTACCGGCTCGCCGCCGTCCGCCCGCTGTCGATCCCATCGCACCCGGCCAGTCGAACACATGTTCTAGACAGGTGTCAAACGTATGTTCGAACGAGGGTGATCTTCGCAGCATTTAGTCCTCTGGATGCGGTAGTTGCGCGCGCAAGGACCGCATCCAGAGGACTAAACGCGAGCTAGAGCTTCGTGATCTCGTCCGCCACGTACCCGGCGGGCTGGATCAGCCCCGCGCACCGGCTCTCCCCGCGCGGCGCCGCCGAACGCCGCCGCACCGTCACCGAGTAGAAGTCCTCGCCGCCGCGCACGGTGACGACCCGCGCGTCGGATTCGAGCAGCGGCTCCTCCTGGACGGCGAGCACGTCGTCCAGCCCGGGGAGGTCCAGCCGCCGCCGGAGCGCGATCTCCGCGAATTGCGCCCACGCCGTCCGGGCGGACGTCCGGCCGCGAAGCTGCTCCGGCTCGACCTGGCCGCGCAACGCGGCCTTGGCGACCAGCCCCGCTTCGGCCGGGTTCAGCTGGCCGTGCAGGAAACCGTCGGGGACCACCAGCAGGTTGCCCGCCCAGCGATCGCCGCCGACGTGGCTGACCTCCCAGGACCGGCCGGGATGGTTCGTGTTGAGCGCCGAGGCCAGCGGACGGCCGAGCACCGCGCAGCACATGTCCTTGGTGCCGTGGGTGCAGACCAGGAACAGCGGCCCGTCCACGCGGGTGCCGAGCCCGCCGTCGCCTTCCGCGACGGCTTCGAGGTCCAGCGTGGCCAGTTCACCCAGGTCGTGGATTTCGAGGCGTTCCAGCCAGCGGTTGCCCGGCTCGCCTCCGCCCACGTACACGGAACGAGGGCGATCCGGGTCGCGCTGGTGTTTGCCGGGACGGCGGATGAGCAGCGGGCGCAGCCCGTGCGACCGTCTCAAGTTTTCGAGCAGCTCACGGCGCTCGGCGGGAAAGGCCTCGTCGAGGACGTTTTCCAGCGCGTCCGCGGGCCAGGGGCCCGGCTGCTCGATGAGCAGCCAGCACCGCATGTCCGCCGCGGTGCCGGCGGGGCTCGCCCCGAGCATGCGCGCGACGGTGGCGCAGCCCGGCAACGCGGCGGGCGGCGCTTGCGTGTCCGAGAGCTGAGCGGTCATCGGCCGACCACTCCGGACCTCACCTTAGGCATGCCTTAGCTTACCCCGTCCGGGCTCCCTCCACACTTCTCGCCTCCTGTGACTTTCAACCGATCGAGAGCAGTCCCTGCGTGGTGAGCTCACCGAGGAAGGCCCGCACCGTCCCTCGATCGAGTTCGGACAGCTCGGCGAGTCGCTTGACCGCCTGCGGCGAGCCGTCGAGCAGCGCCTTCAGCAGCGGGGTCGCGGCACTCGCGAAGACGAACCGTTTCCCGTCCGCGAGCAGGGTCACCCGGCCGTCCCCTTCTTCGAGCACCGCCCTCGGGACGAGGAACCGGACCTCGGTCTCGTCGCCGTCCGGCAGCAGGCCGGGGGTCGCCGCCCAGGGCAGGCCGACGCGCGGATGCGCCGGGGCCGCCGAGTCGCGTTCGGCGAGGAACCTGTCGACGACGTCGGTGGTCAGCGTGGCTTCCAGCTCCGCGCGCAGGGCCGCGGCGCGGGCCGCGCGTTCCTCGGCCGTCCCGAACCGCGGGAGGTCCTGCCGGAACGCGGTGCTCGCCCGCAGTTTGTCCGCGAGCCAGGAGACGAGGTCGATCCCCGTCGCCGGGCTGAAGCCGAGCGTGAGGTGCAGCGACATCTCCCCCACGGCGGTGACGTCGTGCCAGTGCCCGCGCGGGACGTAGAGGACGTCGCCGTCTTCGAGGACGAAGTCGTCGATCGGCTCCCCGGGCCGCTCGGGCTGCTCGACGTCGCGATGCAGCGGGGCGGGCCTGGTCGGGCCGTGCATCCGCCAGCGTTTGCGGCCGGCGACCTGGATGATGAACGCGTCGTGGTCGTCCCAGTGCACGTCGAAACCGTGGGTCACGCCCCAGCCCGCGTACAGGTTGACCTGGACGCTCTCGCGGAGGTCGTGTTCGAGACTCCTGGCGAGATCGCCGATCGGGTCGCTGAGTTCCTGGATGGCGTCGAGCACCATCGTCGCGCCGCCGCGGAGATGCTCCGTGAAGGGAGCGGCCTGCAGGCGGGGGACGGTGCCACTGCGGCGGGTGGGGACGAGATCGGTGTAGCTCTCCATGGGCACCGGGGTGCCATCGAGCGCGAGGCGCAGCCGCGGGAACTCCAGGCGGTGCTGCCGGAGGATCGCGTTCAGCGCCGGCCACGGCAGCAGGTCGGCGAACCGGCCCGCGCGGCCTTCGAAACGGCGGTAGGTCTCGCCCTGGACGTCTTGGAAGAACTGGCTGACCCCGAGCGGAGCCACGAGGTCAGCCAGCGTCGGCGTTTCGGGCACTCAGCCGTCGTTGCCGTCGTTGTCGGCGGCCGCGCCGTTGGCCTTCCCGCGGTCGACCGCGGTCGGGATCTTCTCGACCTCCAGCAGCAAACCGCTGTCGGGAGCCTGCGTACCTGACTGTTCCTGTGCCATCCTGCCACCTTTTTCTCGGACGAGCGGACGGACCGAAAATCGGCCTGGAGCGCCGCCAAGCCTACGACACGTTTCGAGAAAATTCACTGCCCAGCAGGGAAAAACGGCCTTGTGAGCGATCTTCGACACCGTGGCGCCGGTTCACCCGGACAGCGGTTCTAAGCTGCCATCCATGGCTGAACCGGCATCCGTCCCCCGCCCGCGATGGGACGCGTTCGCGGCCATCGGAGCGGGTGGCGCGCTGGGCAGTCTCGCCCGCTACGGCCTCTCCGTCGCGATCCCCCACTCCCCCGGCCGGTTCCCGCTTTCCACCTTTGCCACCAACGTTTCCGGCTGTCTGCTGATCGGTGTCCTGATGGCGCTGCTGACCGCGGCGAAGAAACCGCACAGACTGCTGCGGCCGTTCCTCGGGGTCGGGATCCTGGGCGGCTACACCACGTTTTCGACCTATGCGACGGACACACTCGATCTTGTGACGGCGGGACGTCCGTTCACCGGGTTGGCGTACGCGTTCGCCACGGTGGCCGCCGCACTGGTAGCCGTCTACGCCGGGCACGAGATCACCCGCGCGGTGCGGAAATGACCGTTCTGTTCGTCGCGCTCGGCGGCGGCCTCGGCGCGATCCTGCGATTCCTGACCGACCGGCGCGTCCAGGCCTGGCGGAAATCCGGGTTCCCGTGGGGCACGCTCACGGTGAACGTCGTCGGCTCGGCGATCCTCGGCGTGCTGACCGGCTGGGCCCTGCACGGTGGGCCGCCGGACACCGTCCGAGCACTGCTGGCCGTCGGTTTCTGCGGCGGGCTCACGACGTTCTCGACGTTCGGGTACGAAACCCTGCTGCTGTTCACCGGAAAGCGGCGAGCACGCGCAGCGCTGTACGTCGGCGTCACGATGGCCGCCGGGATCGGCGCCGCGGCGATCGGGCTCCTGATCGCGTCCGCGATCTGGCGCTGACTCAGTCTTCGGGGGCCATCCGCCACGCGGCCGCGGCGATCGCCTCGCGCTGCTCGGCCGGAAGGCCTGCCGCCATCTCCTCCAGCTTCTCGACGACACCTTCGTGGGCGGCGTTCGCGAGCCGGAGCCCTTCTTCGGTCAGCGTGATCTTCAGCGCGCGGCGGTCACAGGAATCCGCGACCCGCTCGACGAGCGCGCGCCGCTGCACGCGGTCCACCAGGCCGGTGACGCTGGACTTCTCGAGGTTCAGCATCTTGCCGAGGTCGGTCATCCCGACCCCCGTCTCCCCCTGTGCCAGTACGCAGAGCAGCTGCGCCTGCTGCGGCGTGAGGTCGTACGACCGGCCGACGTCGATGAAAGCCCGCTGCACGAGATGCGAAAGCCGCACCAGCGCGGTCGCGAATCCGAGGTCTTCGGCCGTGGTCATGACCGAAGTCTACTTGACGATCGTTCGGAGTACGAACTACTGTAGTTCGTAGTACCAACATTACGCACTACGAACTAGGGGATCTCATGACCACGACCGTGGCCGTCATCGGCGGGGGATACGGCGGCACGACCGTCGCCAAGGAGCTGGACT
Organism: Amycolatopsis sp. WAC 04197; assembly: GCF_003947475.1. Classification (NCBI taxonomy): domain Bacteria; kingdom Bacillati; phylum Actinomycetota; class Actinomycetes; order Pseudonocardiales; family Pseudonocardiaceae; genus Amycolatopsis; species Amycolatopsis sp. WAC 04197. The sequence continues at coordinate 273,350 of NZ_QHJK01000009.1, forward strand.
CGTTCGCCGACGTCGTGCTCGTCGAGCCGCGCGAGGACTTCGTCCACCACGTCGCCGCGTTGCGCGGACTCGTCGATCCCGAGTGGACGGATCGGCTCTTCTACCCGTACTCCGGGCTTCTCGAACGGGGACGGGTGCTGCGCGACCGCGCGGTGAGCGTGGACCAGGGCGGCGTCACGCTCGCGTCGGGTGAGCGGCTCGCGCCGGACTACGTCGTGCTGGCGACCGGTTCGGCGTACCCGTTCCCGGCGAAGATCGATTTCCATGACAGCGCTTCGGCGAAGGCGAAGATCCGCGCCACCCGGGAGGAACTCGCGGGAGCGGAGAAGGTGCTGCTGCTCGGCGCGGGCCCGGTGGGCCTCGAACTGGCGGGTGAGATCAAGGCGGTGTGGCCGGAGAAGACCGTGACGATCGTCGACCCGGCGAAGGAGATCCTGGCCGGTTTCCCGGACGAGTTCCGCGCCGAGATCCGCCGTCAGCTCGACGACCTGGGCGTCGAACTCCTGCTCGGCACTTCACTGGCCGAGGCGCCCGTCTCGGAACCGGGGCAGGCCAAGACGTTCACCTCGGGGCTCACCGGTGGCGGCGAGGTGACCGCCGACCTGTGGTTCCAGTGCTACGGCGGCGCGCCGCACACCGCGTACCTCGACGGCGAACTGGCCGCCGCGCGGCAGGCGAACGGGCAGGTCGAGGTGACGCCCGAACTGCGTCTGCCGGGGCAGCCGCGCGTGTTCGCGCTCGGCGACATCACGGCGCTGCCGGAGGGGAAGCTGGCGAAGGTGGCCGGTGACCACGCGGAGGTCGTCGTGGCCAACATCCGGGCGCTGATCGAAGGCGGCGAGCTGCGCACGCACACCCCGGGCGGGCCGATGATCTCGTTGCCGCTCGGGCCTTCCGGGGGCGCGACCTACGCCGAGGAGGTCGGGGTCCTGGACGCGGCGACGACGTCGGAGATCAAGGGGTCGCACATGATGGCTTCGCGGTACGACGAGCTGTTCAACGTCGCCTGAGCCGCCCCCGGATGTCATGAAAGGGCCGTTCAGGACAAAAGATGTCCTGAACGGCCCTTTCATGACACGCGTCAGCGGGGAGCGAGGCCCCGCACGTGCGCGAAGGGGTCCTCCCCCGTCGGCAGCAACGCGATGATCGGCGTCGTCAGCCCGTTGTCCACATAGGACTGCACCTGCTCGCGGCAGGATTCGAGGCTGCCGTGCACGATCAGGTCGTCGACGACCTCGTCCGGGATGACCTGGTTCGCCTTCTGCCGGTCGCCCGCCGCCCACGCCTCGTGCATCGGCGCGAGCGCCTCACCGCGGCCGAGCCATTCGTGGAACGCCGCGTACACCGGCACGGTCAGGTAGCTCGAAATGAGCATCCGGCCGAGTCCCCGCGCGGCGTTCTTGTCCTCGGTGGGGCACACGAAGATCCGCGCCGCCAGTTCGACGTCCGGTCCGATCTCCGCCCGCACCTTCGGCACGTCGGAGGCGGCGAGCCAGTTGGTGATGGCGCCGTCGGCCTCCTTCGCCGCCAGCCGCAGCATGCCCGGCCGCAGCGCGGCGAGCATGATCGACGGCGGCGGGTCGGTGGGCCGCTCCAGCCGGAACTTGCTGACCGAGAACGACTCGTAGTCCTCGGTGACCTTCTCCCCCGCCAGCGCGGAGCGCAGGAACCGCAGGGTGTCCCGCGAGCGCGCGAACGGCGCCTCGAACTCGGCGGCGTTCCAGTTCTTCACGATCACCGGCGACGACGCGCCGATGCCGAGCACGAACCGGCCGGGCGCCAGTTCCGCGACGGTCGCCGCACTCATCGCCAGCAGCCCGGGCCCGCGCGTGTACACCGGCACGATCGCGGTGCCCAGCCGCAACTGCGGCGCCCACTGCGAAGCCAGCACCAGCGGCGTGAAGGCGTCGTGGCCCGCCGTCTCGGCCGACCACGCGTCGGTGTAGCCGAGATCCGGCAGTCCCCGCACCATCTCCTCGTGCGCCGCGAGCGGCACCCCGGTCAGCGGAATGGTGATGCCCCACCGTTTCATGCGTTCTCCTCGCTCTTGACCGCGGCACCGGACAGCTCACGCACGATCCAGTCCACCTGCGTGCGCATCAGGTTCTCCGCGACCTCTTCGGCCTGCGGCGTCATATGCGTCGCGCCGGCCAGCGGCAGGAACACGTGCGCGCGTCCCTTGGCCAGCAAGGCCGACGACAGGCGCAACGAGTGGGCGACGAAAACGTTGTCGTCGGCCAGTCCGTGCACGATCAGCAGCGCCCGCGAGAGGTCACCGGCGCCGGCGATCAGCGAGTTGTGCTCGTATGAAGCCGGTTCTTCCTGCGGCAGCCCGAGATAACGCTCGGTGTAGTGCGTGTCGTACAGCGACCAGTCGGTCACCGGGGCACCCGCGACACCGGCGTGGAAGACGTCGGGACGCCGCAGCACGGCCAGCGCGGACAGGTAGCCGCCGTAGGACCAGCCGCGGATGGCGACCCGTTCCAGATCCAGTTCCGGATGGAGCGCGGCCGCCGCGTGCAGCGCGTCGACCTGGTCGGCGAGGGTGACGTCGGCGAGTTTTCCCGCGATCTCCTTCTCCCAGGCCGAACCCCGGCCGGGTGTCCCGCGCCCGTCGGCGACCAGCACCGCGAAACCCTGGTCCGCCAGCCACTGCGGCGTCAGGAAGGCGTTCCGGGTCTGCAGGACACGCTGGGCGTGCGGGCCGCCGTACGGGTCGAGCAGCACCGGGAGTTTGCCCTCGCTCTCCTCGTACCCGGTCGGCAGCACCAGCGCGGCACGCAGGCCCCGCTCCCCCAGCGTCAGCCAGGTCAGGTTCGGCACGACGTCGGGGTCGACGGTGAAGGAACCGATGCGCGCCACCGTCTCCTCGCCGGACACGACGGTCACGACCGGGCCGCTGCGCTCCAGGCTCCACGACGAGAGCACGGTCAGCGAAGCGTTGCCGGAGCCGACGTGCACACCGTCCTCAGTGGACAGACGACGGAGCTCGCCGCCCTCGGTGCGGAAGACGTGGATCTGCGTCGGGTCGGCCTCCGAGGCGCTGAACAGCACCTCGTCGCCGACGTGCAGGATCGAGCGCACCTGCAGTCCCGGCGGGGTGACGGCCACGCCGTCGACGACCAGCCGGTGGTCGCCGTCGGCGGCGCTCTCGCGCACCAGACGGCCGTCGGCGGTCCACGCCGGGACACCCGCGGCGAGCTCGACCCAGTGCTCGTCGGTCTCGGTGTGCAGCACCTCGACCGAACCGGTCGCCGGGTCGACCGCCTGGATCTCCAGCTTCCGCTGGTCACGCGACTGGACCGACAGCAGCGGCTTGCCCGCGGCGGACCAGTGCACCGCGGCCAGGTACTCCCAGCCGGTCTTCGTGACGTCGACGCGGGAGCCGTCGAGGCCGAGGATCGCCAGCGTCACGTCCGCGTTCGTGGTGCCCGCGGCGGGATACGCGACGACGTTGGCGGCCGACTGCGGGTTGGCCGGGTCGGCGATCGTCCAGCGCGGCACGGCCGCCCGGTCGGACCGCTCGACGAGCAGGCTCTTCCCGTCCGGCGACCACCAGTAGCCGCGGGTGCGGCCCATCTCCTCGGCCGCGATGAACTCCGCGAGCCCCCAGGCGATGTCGTCGCCCGCCTCGTCGACGAGCACGCGGTCCTCGCCGGTCGCCCGGTCGATCACCCGCAGGCGCCGGTCGCGGACGTAGGCGACGTGAGTGCCGTCCGGGCTGGGCCGCGGGTCGACGACCGAACCGTCGACCAGCACCGCGACCTCGCCGGTGGCCAGGTCGAGGGTGTGAAGCTTGCCCGAGAGCGAGAACGCGGCGACGGTGAAGGCGTCGTCGACCGCGTAGCCGACCACGCCGCCGCCGGTCTCCCGGCTGCGCTCGCGGCGGGCACGCTCCTCCGGCGGCAGGTCCTCTTCACCGGGCAGCAGCTCGGCCGCGTCGACCAGCTTCTTCTCCTCGCCCGACGCGACGTCGAACGACCACAGGCTGTGCCGCGGGTCCGTCCCGGACCCGGACCGCAAGAACAGGATGCGGGAGCCGTCCGGGGAGACCTTGAACTCTTTGGGCGCGCCGAGGGTGAAGCGCTGGGTGCGGGCCTGACGGCGGAGGAACGGGAGATCTTCGAGGCTGTTGTCGGTCACGTCCCGCACTCTTTCAGACGATCAACCGGGGACGCCAACGCCTTCCAGCTTCTTCAGCTCCGTCTCGGGGTCGAAGTCGGCGGGCGGGAACTTCGGGTCCATCTCCTCGATCGTCTCGATCAGCAGCCGCGCGACCAGCCAGTTGCGGTACCACTTGCGGTCGGCCGGTACGGCGTACCAGGGCGCGGCCGCCGTGGACGTCTTGGCGAAGATGTCGGAGTAGGCCTTCTGGTAGTCGTTCCACTGGGCACGCGCGTCGAGATCGGCCGGGTTGTACTTCCACCACTTCGCCGGGGTCTCCAGCCTCGCCTTGAGCCGCTTCAGCTGCTCCTCCGGCGAGATGTCGAGGAAGACCTTGACGATGGTCGTCCCGGCCTCGGTCAGCTCCTTCTCGAACGCGTTGATCTCGGCGTAGCGCTTGCGCCATTCCGCCGCGGGGACGAGCTTCTGGACGCGCGGCACCAGGATGTCCTCGTAGTGCGAACGGTCGAAGACGCCGACCTGTCCCGGCACGGGGAGCTGTTTGCGGATCCGCCACAGGTAGTGGTGGCGAGCCTCGGCCGTGGTCGGCTTCTTGAACCCGGCGTACCGCACGCCCATCGGGTTGACCAGGCCGAGGACGTGGCCGACGGTGCCGCCCTTGCCGGAGGTGTCCATCCCCTGCAGGACCAGCAGGAGGCTGCGGTGCCCGCCGCCGACGCCCTCCGCGTACAACGCCTCCTGCAGCTCGGCGAGCCTGTCCCCGGCCTCGGCGAGATCTTTGAGTCCCTTGGGCTTCTTGGTCGGCCCGATCGGGAACGAGCCCGGATGGTGCCGCTCGCCGCCCTTGCCGATCCTCAGCGTGTCCCGGACGGAGACGGTGTCCTTTTTCGCCATCCGGCGACGATAACCGCGGTCCGGGTCCCGCGCCTCCGGTGATCGAGTACGGCCCTGCACGATTTCGCCACTCGATGGAGTCGATACGCAACGAACAACGGGTCAAAGCAACGTTTCCCGGATGAAAGCAGCCGGATGGGCATCTAACCTGAACGCATGACGACCGCCGACTTCATCGCGCTCGACGAGCAGTGGAGCACGCACAACTACCACCCCCTGCCCGTGGTGATCGCCACCGCCGAAGGCGCCTCGGTCACCGACGTCGAGGGCAAGACCTACCTCGACTTCCTCTCCGGCTACTCGGCGCTGAACTTCGGGCACCGCCACCCCGGGCTCATCGCCGCCGCGGTCGAGCAGTTCGGCCGGGTGACGCTGACCTCGCGTGCCTTCCACCACGACCAGCTCGGGCTGTTCTGCCGGGAGCTCGCCGAGCTGACCGGTACCGAGATGACCCTGCCGATGAACTCCGGCGCCGAAGCCGTCGAATCCGCGGTGAAGATCGCCCGGAAATGGGCGTACCGGGTCAAGGGCGTCCCCGACGGGACCGCGGAGATCGTCGTCGCGGGCTCCAACTTCCACGGCCGCACGACGACCATCGTGTCCTTCTCCACCGACGAGACCGCGCGCACCGACTTCGGCCCGTTCACGCCGGGCTTCGTCACGGTGAAGTACGGCGACGCCGAAGCGCTCCGCGACGCCATCACCGAGCGCACCGCCGCGGTCCTGCTGGAGCCGGTGCAGGGCGAGGCTGGCGTGATCGTGCCGCCCGCCGGCTACTTCGCCGAGGCGCGGCGGCTGTGCGACGAGCACAATGTCCTGCTGATCGCCGATGAGATCCAGTCCGGTCTCGCCCGCACCGGCACCGTCCTCGCGCTCGACCACGAGGGCGTCCGTGCCGACGTCTACACGCTGGGCAAGGCGCTCGGCGGCGGCATCATGCCGGTCTCGGCCGTCGTCGGGAGCAAGGACGTGCTCGGCGTGCTGCGGCCGGGTGAACACGGCTCCACCTTCGGCGGGAACCCGGTCGCGTGCGCGATCGGCCGCGCCGTGGTCAGCCTGCTGAAGACCGGCGAGTTCCAGGAGCGGTCGCGGGAACTGGGCGCCCACCTGCACTCGCGGCTCGGCGAACTGGTCGGGAACGGGCTCGCCGAGGTCCGCGGGCGCGGGCTCTGGGCGGGCATCGACATCGCGCCCGGCGGGCCGACCGGCCGCGAGGCGTCGACGGCGCTCGCCGAACGCGGCGTGCTGTGCAAGGAGACGCACGATCACACGCTGCGGATCGCGCCGCCGCTGGTGATCTCCCGCGAGGAACTCGACCGCGGTATCGACGCGATCACGGAGGTCGTCAAGACGCGGTGAACCTTTCGGACGGGTTGTACGTTGCCTGTCCATGGGAGCAGAGCGGGAGTGGGTGGAGCGGCCGCTGGTCGGCACCGAGACGGTGTCGCCGGAGGACTGGTCCGCGAGGGGTAAGGCGCTGCGGGCCGAGGCGCCGACGTCCGCGCACGATCACGCGGCGGCGGGCGAAGGACGGCCGAGTGTGGCGGAGTTCTTCGCGCGGAGCAACGAAGGCCGCCTGCCGGAGCTGGTGGAACTGCGGCGTGAGCGCATGCTCGCGTCGCCGTTCACCTTCTACCGCGGGGCCGCCGGGCTGATGGCCGCCGATCTGGCGGGTTCGCCGGCGTCCGGGCTGACGGCGCAGCTCTGCGGCGACGCGCACGCCGCGAACTTCGGTCTCTACGGCACGCCCGAAGGCCAGATCGTCATGGACATCAACGACTTCGACGAATCGGTGCCGGGCCCGTGGGAGTGGGACCTCAAACGGCTCGCCGCGAGTCTCGTCCTGGCCGGTCGCGAGGGCGGCATCGGCGAATCGGGCTGTCGTGAAGCCGCCGAAGACGCGGTGAAGTCGTACCGGCGCACCATCCGGGGGCTGGCGGAGCTGCCGTTCCTGCGGTCGTGGAACGCGTTGCCGGACGCGTCGGTGCTGAGCAAGGTGCGCGCCCACGACTTGATCGACGACTTCGAGGAAGCGGCCGAGAAGGCGCGGAAGAACACCAGCGCCAAGGTCACCGCGAAATGGACTCGGCGGATCGACGACCACGAGACCGGCCTCGAACGGCACCGTTTCGTCGAAGACCCGCCGGTGCTCACGCACGTCGACGACGCGACCGCCGAAGCCGTCGTGACCGGCCTGGTGTCCTATGTGGACACGCTGCGCGAGTCGCGGCGGACGCTGATCTCGCGGTACCGGGTGTCCGATGTGGCCTTCCGGGTGGTCGGCACCGGCAGTGTCGGGTTGCGCAGCTACGTCGCGCTGTTGCACGGGAACTCCGGCGAAGACCTTGTGCTGCAGGTGAAACAGGCCAACCCGTCGGCGCTCGCGCCGTTCCTCGGCCTGCCCGCTCCTGAGCACGAAGGCCGCCGGATCGTCGAAGGCGCGCGGCTCGTGCAGGCCGAAACGGATATCCTGCTCGGCTGGACGACCATCGACGGCGTGCCGTACATCGTGCGGCAGTTCCGGAACCTCAAGGGCGACATCGATCCTGCGGAGCTGAAGAAGGACCACCTCGACGACTACGGCCGCCTTGCCGGCGCGTTGCTGGCACGGGCGCACGCGCGGTCCCTGCATCCGCGGATGCTGGCCGGGTACTTCGAGGACGACGAAGACCTCGATGAGGCCATCGGCGCCTACGCCATGCGGTACGCGGATCAGACCGAAGCGGACTTCGAGACCTTCCGCGCCCTCTGACCCCCTGCCCGCATTTAGTCCTCTAAATGCGGGCAGGGGCAACCCGATCCGGCACCTTCGCGCAGCTCCTCGCGGTGGTCGTGAGTGGCGTTTCGGGTTATTGAGGCCACCGAGGCCTGGCACGCTCACCCGACCGTCCAAAAAGGACACTTTTCGAGACCAAGTCGTCCAATTTGGGCACTTTGCGCAGTATCGCCCGGGGGTCGTGAGTGGCGATGGTCGTTCTAACCCTCTTTACCACTCACGACCCGCGCGGGAACCGGGCATCATGACATCAATCGGGCGCGCAGTCCACGCACGGTGTCCGTTGTGGACACGTCGCGCCGGGGTCCACCGCATTCAGAGGACTAAATGCGGTTTCAGACCAGGGCCAGGACGTCGTCGGCGCAGCCCCAGGCGACGGTGATCCCCGCACCGCCATGTCCGTAGCAGTGCACGACGCGGCCGTCCCGCTCCAGCCGCACCTCGGGCCGGAAGGGCCGCAAGCCGACCTTCGCGCCCAGCACGGGCGCGTCGGCCAGCGCGGGCACGAGTTCCCGGCACCGGCGCACGATGTCGGCGGTCACGCCGGGGTCCGGTTCGACCGAATCGCGGCCGGGCTCCTGCGTGCCGCCGCAGACGACGTGGCGGCCGTGCGGGATCACGTGCCGCAGCACCGGCGTCGAGCCGTCGACGATCCATTCGGTCAGCCCCGGATCGGCGAGGTGGACGACCTGGCCGCCGACCGGCACGACCGTGCCGTCCCCGGCCAGCCGTCCCCCGCCGAGCCCGGCGGCGTTCACCACGAGATCCGCGTCGAGGTCGGCCAACCGCGACACGGTGCGGTACTCGGTCCGCACGCCCAGCGCGGCGACCTCCCCGGCGAGCCAGTCGAGGTACACCGGGGTGTCGACGAGCGCGGTGGTGAAGGTGAGCCGTCCGGGTTCGTGATCGAGGCCGGGCATCGACAGCGCCCACGACGGCAGCGCCGCCTCACGCGGGACGACGTACGTCCCCCGGAGCATGCGGACGCCGGGGGCGCCGAGGGTGCGGTACTCCTCGACGCTCGTCGTGGTCCAGCGGTCGACCCGGTCGGAGTCCGCCGCCAGCGGCGGGAACAGCACGCCACCCGCGACCGCCGACGTCGTCTCCCCCGGACCGGCGTCGGTGACCACCGTGACGTCGTGCCCGGCCCCCGCCAGCCGGTGCGCGCAGCTCAGCCCGATCACCCCGCCGCCGACCACACTGATCCGCATCGAAAGCCCCCTTCGTCTTCGCGAGCCGTCCTTGCATGGTGACTGATCGCCCGTCACGTAATCTCGCCGGATGAGCGGAAGAGCGCCGTACGGGCTGGTCGCGGTGACGTGTGCCGTGATCATGGTCGTGCTCGGGGTGCTGGTCTCCGGCGGAGGTGTCGCCGGTCCGGACGAACTAGCCGTGCGCTGGGTGGAGCGCGCCTTCGGCCCCGACACCGACCTGCTGCGGCTACTCGTGCTGCCGACCGAGGCCTACGTGCTGATCCCGGTCGCGGTGCTCGCCGCCGTCCTGTGCCTGATCGGCGGGCGCAGGCTCGAAGCGGTGCTGACCATCGTGGGCCCGCTCGTCGCGATCCTCGCGAACACCTGGGTGCTCAAACCGCTCTTCGACCGCTGGAAGTACACCTATCTCGCCTACCCCAGCGGGCATACCGTCGCGCTGGTCGCGGTGCTGACCGTGCTCGTCCTGCTCGCCCGTCCCGGCGTCGCCAGGGCGGTCATCGCGACGGTGGGCGCGGTGGTGCTCTGCGGCGTGACGATCGGCATGATCGGCCTCGGCTACCACTACCTGACCGACGTCGTGGGCGGCACGCTGTTCGCCGTCGCGACCGTGTGCGCGACGTGGGTCCTGCTCACCTGGGCTGCACGGCGTCGCGCGCCAGTGCCGTCAGACGGCTGACGGCGCGCAGGTACTTCTTGCGGTAGCCGCCGTTCACCATCTCCTCGGTGAACAGCTCCGGCACCGGCTCGCCCGAGACCACCAGCGGGATCGCGCGGTCGTAGAGCCGGTCGGCGAAGGCGACCAGCCGCAGTCCGACGTTCTGGTCGGGCACCGGGTGGATGTCGCGCAGGTGCACCCGGGTCACGCCGTCGAGAAGCCTGCCGTAGCGCGAAGGGTGCAGCTTGCCGAGGTGGTCGCACAGCGCGTCGAAATCGTCCACTGTGGACTCGGGATGCGCGGCGGCGGAGGCTTCCAGCTCCTCGGCGCTCGCGGGCGGCGGCGCGTCCGGGAGCCCGCGGTGGCGGTAGTCGGGACCGTCCACGCGGCAGACGCCGAACCGCGCGGACAGCGACTGGATCTCGCGCAGGAAGTCCGCGGCGGCGAACCGGCCCTCGCCGAGTTTGTCCGGCAGTGTGTTGGAGGTCGCCGCGACGAACACCCCGGCCGAGATCAGTTCCTGCAGCAGCCGCGTGACGAGCATGGTGTCGCCGGGGTCGTCGAGTTCGAACTCGTCGATCGCCAGGAACCGGTGCTCCGACAGCCGCCGCACCGCCTCGGCGAACCCCAGCGCGCCGACGAGGTGGGTCAGCTCCACGAACGTCCCGTACGCCTTGGGCGACGGCGTCTCGTGCCACGTCGAGGCGAGCAGGTGCGTCTTGCCGACGCCGAACCCGCCGTCGAGGTAGAGCCCCATCGGCCCGGACGGCGCCTCGTCCCCGCCGCCGAACAACGCGCGCAGCTTCGATTTCGGCTTCCGGTTCGAGGCCTCCGCCACGCGCTTCGCGAACGCGCCGCAGTCGACGACGGCCTGTGCCTGGCTCGGCTCGTCCGGATTGGGCACGTAGGTGGAGAACCGGACCGCGTCGAACCTCGGCGGCGGGACGAGCGCGGTGATCAGCTCGTCGGCGGACAGCTCCGGACGGCGATCGATCAGGCGGGCGGGCATTCGCCGAGGGTAACGGCACCGTCGTCGCGGGTTCACTCTCCCTGACCGGGCGTATCCCCCGCTCAGCGGTGCCGTGGGGCGCGTGTTGGGATGGCGGTGTGCAGCTTTTGTGGCCAACGACACCGGCGGAACCCGTCTCCGACGGCGACCTCGAACGGCTCTACGGGTATCCGGAAGACCTGGCCCGTCCCTGGGTCCAGGTCAACTTCGTCAGCTCCGCGGACGGCGCGGTGGCGGTCGACGAGCTGTCCGAGGGGCTCTCCTCCCCCGCCGACAAGCGGATCTTCCTGATGGGACGGCTGCTTTCCGACGTGATCCTGGTCGGCGCCGGCACCGCGCGCGCCGAGGGCTACCGCGGCGCGCGGATCACTCCCGGACGCGCCGCCCGCCGAGTCGCCCTCGGGCTGTCCGAGGTGCCGCCGATCGCCGTGGTGACCCGTTCGGGTGAGCTCGACCCCGAAGGCCCGTTGTTCACCGACACGAAGGTCCCGCCGATCGTCATCACCACCGAGAAGGCGCCCCGGGCGGCGCTGGAACGCGCGGGCGCCGAGGTGCTCGTCGCGGGGACCGAAGACGTCGACCTGCATCGCGCGCTCGCGCTGCTGGACGACCGCGGGCTGCGCCGGATCGACTGCGAGGGCGGGCCGGCGCTGTTCGCCGACCTGATCGCGGCCGACCTCGTCGACCAGCTGTGCCTGACCGTCGCCCCGCTGCTGGCGGGCGCGGGCGAACGCCGGATCGCCGACGGCCGCCCGTCCCCGGAACCACGGCGGATGGACCTCGCGTCCGTGCTCTTCGAAGACGGTTTCACCATGTTGCGTTATCGCCGCCGGGAGAGCGGGTGAGCGAGGCCGCGCCGGTTCCGGACGAGGAACTGGCGGCCCGGGCCGCCGCCGGGGACCACGGTGCCTTCGACATCCTGGTCCGGCGGCACACGGCCAGGATGTACCGGGTGGCGCTGCGGATCACCGGCAGTTCGTCGGAGGCCGAGGACGTCGTCCAGGAGGCATGGCTCTCCGCCTGGCGCGCCTTGCCCGGTTTCCGGTTCGAATCCGCGGTGTCGACCTGGCTCTACCGGGTGACGACGAACGGCGCGCTCGGCGTGGTCCGGCGACGGAAACCGACGGTGCCGCTCGACGAGGGCGACGCGGGCGTCGTGCCTGGTCCGGAGGGGTACGTGGTGAGCGCCGAACAGGTCGGCAGGGTGCTGCGCGCGATCGCCGAACTCGACGTCGGCCAGCGGATCCCGCTGATTCTGCGAGAATTCGAAGGGTTGACCTACGACGAGGTGGCCGAGGTGCTGGAAGTCAGCGTGCCCGCTCTGCGCGCCCGCCTGCACCGCGCGCGGGTGGCGCTGCTGGCGAAACTCGGCGACAACTTCCGACCCGGGGAACGGTGATGAGCGAGGATCCGCGCGACGACCCCCGGTGGCAGCAGGTCCGCGCCGCCGCGAGCCGTCCGGTACCGACACCGCCGGGACTCGTCGAACGGGTGCTCCGCTCGGTCGGCGGCGTCCGCGGCGGGCACACCACCGCGCCGCTCGATCTGCCGTCGTCGGGCGGCAAGACCCAGGTTTCGGAACGAGCGCTGGTGCTGATGACCAGAAGCCTCGCCGCCGAGATCGGCCGCGAGCTCGGCGGGGTCCACGTCTCGGCCGTCGCGCTCGAAGAGGACGTGCTCCAGGTGCTGGTGACGATCCGGTTCGGCGTCGAGGCCGGCGTCGCGGAACTGTTGCGGCACCGGCTCGGCGCGGCGCTGTCCGGCCAGCTCGGTTCGGCCCCGCCCACGATCAACGTCCACGTCGTCGACGTCCACCCGGACTGAACCGCAACTGATTACCCCATCCGGGGGACATCGCGTGACGGCTCGGCGTGCGCGTGTGTCCAGGTCGGTGAGAGCGTAGGGATCGCCGCGCGCGCAGGTCGCGCGGCACCGGTGCGAGAAGGAGCGAACTTCATGGCGCAGCCGAGCGCGAGCAAGCCCGACACCCCGGTCGCGGGGTCGTCGCTCAACGAGGAAGGAGCCGCCGGCAAGACCACGATCTCGTCGGTGGTGGTGCAGAAGGTGGCCGGTCTCGCCACCCGCGAGGTGACCGGGATCCACGCCCTGGGCGGCGGCGTCTCGCGGGCCTTCGGCGCGATCCGCGAGCGCATCCCCGGCTCCGGCACCGTCACCACGTCCGGTGTCTCGGTCGAGGTCGGCGAGAAGCAGGCCGCGATCGACCTCGACGTGGTCGTCGAATACGGCGCCCGCATCGTCGACGTCGCGCGCGCGGTGCGCCGCAACGTGATCGGCCAGGTCGAGCAGATCACCGGCCTCGAGGTGATCGAGGTCAACATCGCGGTCAACGACATCCACCTGCCCGACGAGAACGGCGGCGAGACCGAGACCTCGCGGGTGGAGTGATGAACGGGACCCAGACCGGCCTGCTCGCCGGCCTCATCCTCGGCCTCGCCGCGACCCAGGGCTTCACCGCGTTCCTGGTGACGCTGGCCGTCGGCGTCATCGGCCTCGTCCTCGGCCGCGTGCTCGACGGCGAACTCGACCTCGGCGACCTGTTCGGCCGGGGCCGCGACAAATGACCCTCCCGGCCGAACCGGAGGACCGCGGCACCCTCACCATCGCGCCGTCCGTGGTCCGCAAGATCGCGCAGCACGCCGCGGACCAGGTCGACGGGACCACGCGCGCCGAGCGGCGGATCGCCGGGCTCGGGCTGGGGACACACGGCGCGAGCGCGAAGGTCGGCGGCGAGGGCAACGACGTCGATCTCGTGCTCGACGTCGCGCTGAACTACCCGGCGCCGGTGCGGCGGATCGTCGGCGACCTGCGCTCCAGGGTCACCGAGGAGGTCGAACGGATCACCTCGTACCAGGTCCGCGACATCTCGGTGACGGTCTCCGCGCTCCTGCCCGACATCGCGCCCCGCGTCCGCTAGAAGGAGCACCCGCATGCGTTTGTTCGTCCGCCTGCTGTCGGCCCTGCTCGGGCTGGCGCTGGCCGCCGCCGGGGTCCTGCTGGCGCTGGAGGTCGGCTGGGGCTGGTGGCGGCCGGGACGCGGCCCGCTGTTCGTCCCCTGGGACGACTGGCGCGACAGGCTCGCGGAGCTGTCCTGGAACACCGCCGAAGTCCGGTATTTGGCGATCGCCGTCGCGGTCGTCGGGCTGCTGCTGATCCTGGCGGCCGCCTCGGCCGGGCGGCGCGCCATCCGGCTGACCGATCCGGCGAACGAGGTCAGCGTGACCACGTCGCCGCGTTCGCTGGCGAGGCTGGTCGGGGTGACGGTGCGCGCGCAGGACAACGTCGTGGGCGCGAAGGTCACGGCCACCGCCAAGAAGATCCGCGTCCGCGCGACGAGCAGGCTGGAAACCGAAGGCGCGCTGCGGCCGCGGCTGCTGGAGACGGTCTCCGGTCTGCTCGACGACGTCCCGTTGGTGCGACGGCCGAAGGTGTCGGTCGTCGTCGACTCCCCGAAGGACCGCCGATGACCCGTTCGGTCTCCGCCAAGGCACTCGGCCGGTCCACCGGCACGGAACGGACGCTGACCGTCCTCATCGGACTCCTCGCGCTGCTCGGCGGGGCCGCGGCGCTGGTGGTCGGGGCGGGCTGGCTCGGCACGTACCGCGCCGACCGGCCACTCGTGGACCCGATCGCCCTCGATTGGTTGTCGGGGCACGCGCTCGCCGGCCGCGTCGGCGCGATCGTGCTCGGCGTCCTCCTGTTGTGGCTGGGCCTGTGGTGGTTCTTCCGGTCGCTGCGCCCTGAAGGCCGCCCGGACCTAGAACTCGACGACGACCTCGTGGTCACTTCCTCGGCCATCTCCGAGGCCGTCCGCCTCGACGCCGAGACGGTCGACGGGGTCGGGCGCGCCCGGGTCCGCGCGGTCGGCGACAAGGAGAACCCGGCGCTGCGCATCACGCTCTGGCTCGTCGAGGGCACCGACCTGAAACGGGTCTGGGAGCAGCTCGACCACACCGTGCTGGCCCGCGCGCGGGAATCGCTCGGGGTGGACGTCCTGCCGACCGCCGTCCGGATCGAACTCGACACGACGGCACCGCAACGGGTGCGCTGACCGCGCCGGTGCGGCAAGAATGGCCGTCATGTCGCTTCCCTTGACGCCGCCGGTCAAACCGATGCTCGCCAAACCGGCGAAGGCGATCCCCGATTCCGGCGGGCTGCTGTTCGAGCCCAAATGGGACGGATACCGCTGCCTGGTGTTCCGCGACGGCGACGAGCTGACCCTGCAGTCGCGGTCGGAGAAGCCGCTGAACCGGTACTTCCCCGAGGTCGTCGAGCGGTTGAAGGCGGCGCTGCCCGAACGCATCGTGCTGGACGGCGAACTGGTGGTCGCCCGGGGCGGGAAACTGGACTTTGACGCGCTCACCGACCGCGTCCACCCCGCCGAAAGCCGCATCAAGCTGCTGGCGGAGCAGACCCCGGCCGAGTTCGTCGCGTTCGACCTGCTGGCGCTCGGCGACGAGTCCTTTCTGGACGAACCGACGTCGAAACGGCGGGAACGGCTGGAGAAGCTGGCCTCCGACGGCATCCATCTCACCCCGGCCACCGCGGATCCCGCGGTGGCGCGGCACTGGTTCGAGCTGTTCGAGGGCGCCGGGCTCGACGGCGTCATCGGCAAACCGCTCGACGAGCCGTACACGCCCGGTAAACGCGTGCTCCTGAAGTACAAGCACTCGCGCACCGCCGACTGCGTGCTCGCGGGGCTGCGCTGGCACGTCGACGGAGAACCGGGCGAGCTGGTCGGTTCGTTCCTACTCGGGCTCTACGACGAGAACGGCGTGCTGCACCATCCCGGTGTCGTCGGCTCGTTCCCGGTCACCCGGCGGCGTGAACTGGCCGAGGAGCTGGCGCCCCTGATCACCGACGGGGCGGATCACCCTTGGCTGGGCGACAACGTGCGGGAGCACCAGCGGATCCCCGGCGGGATCACCCGATGGAAGGCCAAAGAAGCCCCGTGGGTGCCGCTGAAGCTGGAGAAGGTGGTCGAGGTCGGCTACGAACACACGGAAGGCGGATATCCGTCGCGGTTCCGCCACACCGCGCAGTTCAAACGCTGGCGCCCCGACCGCGAACCGGACTCCTGCACCTACGCCCAGCTCGACGAGGTCGCCCGCTACGACCTGGACGCCGTGTTCCGCGGCGAGGTGAAACGCACCCGCTAACCGTGTCCTGACATCCGACCTGCGAAGCTCTGTTCCGAGCTTTTGTCATGCCCTGGAAGTGAGGACCAGCCCGTGAGCACCGCCCGCCGCACGCCACGGCTGATCCTGACGACCACCGTGGTGACGGCCGTGCTCGCGGGCTGCACCGCCGGGCCGTCGGTCCGGCCCGCGGTGATCGACAACGACGGCAAGCCGGCTCCCGGCGGCCAGACGACGGCGCAGCAGGTGCCGCTGCCGCCGCTCGCGGAACCCCGGTCGCCGTCGATCAAATGGGAGGACTGCGACGAGGCGACCCGGCAGCGGCTGGGTCAGCCGTCCGTGCCGGACACGCTGAAGTTCTCCTGCGCCAGGGTGCCCACCACGCTCGACGCGCCGGATCTGCCCGGTCGCGGGCTCTCGCGGCTGTCGGTGGTCAAGACCGGCGGCGGGCCCATCCCGCTCGTCGTGGTCAACGACGTCGACGGCGAGCCGGGGTCGCTGTACGCCGCGCGGCTGGCCGCGACGCTGCCGCCCGAGTTCCTGCAGAAGTTCTCCCTGATCGGGGTCGACCGGCGCGGGACCGGGGCGTCCGCGCCGGTGCAGTGCATCCCGGCGGAGATCCGCACCGATCTCCTGGGCGGCGATCCGGCGGCCGCCGACCTCGAAGGCGTCGTCGACGCGGCGCGCAAGGCGGGTCAGCAGTGCGCCATCGAACTGGACGACTCGCAGGTCGCGATGGACAGCTGGCGGGCCGCGGGCGACCTCGAAGAACTCCGTGAGCAACTGGGCATGGACAAGCTGCACGCGCTCGGACGCGGCGACGGTTCGAAGGTCCTCGCCGAATACGCCGTGCGGTTCCCGGCGCAGGTCGGCCGGGTGATGCTCGACGGACTGCCCGACCCCGCCCCCGACGCGGCGGCCGTGCAGGAGTCGGTCGCCGCGAGCGCGCAGGCGACCCTCGACGCTTTCGGCGCCGACTGCATCGCGAGGGGCTGCCCGCTCGGCGACGCCCGCTCGGCCGTGTCCGCCGTCGCGGACCGGCTCCGCTCCGCTTCCGCGACGACCACCGACGGTGCGGAGATCACGCCGGGGATCGCGCTGTACGCCATCTACTCCGGGCTCGCGCAGCGCTCGCGCTGGGTGGAACTCGCCGAGGCGCTCAAGACCGCGCAGACCGGCGACGTCACCCCGCTGGCCGCGTTCGCCGAACCGGTGCTGAAGGACTCCCGGGCGCGGCCTTCGCGGCTGGACGGCACGCTGGCGACCAAGTGCAACGACAGCGCGACCCGGCTCTCGGCCGAGGAACTCACGCGCGTGACCACGACACTGCGCGACAAGTACCCGCAGTTCGGCGTCTTCGCCGCGCAGCAACTGGCCTGGTGCAGCCCGTGGCCCGTGCGCCGCGAACCGCTCCCGCCCGCGGGCGCGCCGGGTGCTCCGCCGATGCTCGTCGCGGGCACCGCGACCGACCCGGTCACCCCGGAACAGGGCACCGGCCGGGCCGCCGACCAGATGCCGAGCGCGGTCACGATCACCTGGCAGGGTGCCGGGCACGGCGCGCTGAGCCTCTCGCCGTGCGTGGCGGACGCGACGCGGGGGTTCCTGATCGACGGGAAGGTGCCCGTCGACGGGACCCTCTGCCCGGCCTGACTCCCCACCCGCGTCGCCTCGTGAAATGTCATGAAAGGGCCGTTCAGGACGTTTTTCGTCCTGAACGGCCCTTTCATGACATCGGCCTGAGCTACTGCCGGTACGACTCCACCTCGGAAACCGGCCGCGCCGAAGCCTGATCCGGGTCCTCGTCGAACTCGACCCGCGCCCGCCGCTGCCGCAGCAGGTCCCAGCACTGGTCCAGCTGCTGCTCCACGCTCGCCAGGCGGGACCGGTCGTCCGAGCTGAGCCCGGTGCCGATCGCCCGCGAACGGAGTTCGTGCTCCTCGCTGACCAGTTCGTCGATCCGGCTGAGGATGTCCCCGTCGGCCATACGCACCTCCCGCGAAACGTGGGTTGCTCCATCCGAGACGCTACGCGCAATCCCGGGAATGCGCGTCCCGCCCGATTCGTTACGCCGGGCATGAGCACTGTGGAGCTGACCGCCGCCAACTTCGACCAGGTCGTGTCCGACAACGACTTCGTCATCATCGACTTCTGGGCGGGCTGGTGCATGCCGTGCCGTCAGTTCGCGCCGACCTACGAGAAGGTGTCGGAGAACCACGACGACATCGTGTTCGCGAGCGTCGACACCGAGGCCGAGCAGCAGCTGGCCGCCGCCTTCGACGTGCGCTCGATCCCCACCCTCGCGGTCATCCGCGACAAGACGGTGATCTACGCCCAGCCGGGCGCGCTGCCGGAGAAGACGCTCGAAGACCTCATCCAGCAGGCGCGCGACATCGACATGGACAAGCTCAAGGAAGAGGCCCAGGAGGCCTGACGAGCACGAAGAAGGGGCCTTGCCCGGCGGATTTCGCCGGGCAAGGCCCCTTTGTACTTCAGCGGAACAGTGCCACCCGGGACCGGGTCAGCCCTTGGTGGCGAGTCCGCGCAGGAAGAACGCCAGGTTCGCCGGGCGTTCCGCCAGCCTGCGCATGAAATAGCCGTACCATTCGTCGCCGTAGGGGACGTAGACGCGCATCGTCTTGCCGTCGCCCGCGATCCGGCGCTGCTCTTCGGGACGGATCCCGTACAGCATCTGGAATTCGTGGTCGTCCGCCTTGCGGCCCGCGTCCGCCGCGAGCTTCTCGGCGATCGCGATCATCCTCGGGTCGTGCGAGGCGACCATCGGATAACCCTTGCCCTGCATGAGGATCTTCAGGCAGCGCACGTAGGACTTGTCCACTTCGGACTTGTCCTGGAACGCGACCTCCTCGGGTTCGGCGTACGCGCCCTTGCACAGCCGGACACGGGATCCTTCGACAGCCAGGTCCCGGCAGTCCTGCTCGGTGCGCCGCAGGTATGCCTGCAGCACCGCGCCCACCCACGGGTACTCGGTGCGCAGTTCCTTGAGGATGCCCAGCGTCGAGTCGGTGGTGGTGTGGTCCTCCATGTCGAGGGTCACCGTGGCACCGACCGCTTCGGCCGCCGCGCAGATCTTGCGGGCGTTCTCCAGCGCGACCTTCTCGCCGTCGGCGGGCAGGAACTGGCCGACCGCAGACAGCTTCACCGAGACATCCGCACCGAACGCGAGGCCGTCGGCCGCCAGCGCGGTCAGCAGTTCCTCGTAGGCGCAGACGGTCGTCGCGGCCTGCTCGGCGTCGGTGGTGTCCTCGCCGAGGTGGTCGAGGGTGACCCGGAGGCCGTCGTCGGCCAGTTCGCGGACCACCCGGGCGGCGTCGGGCGTCTTCGCGCCGGCGACGAACCGGCTCACCACCGATCGGGTGGCGGGGACGACCTCGACCAGCTTGCGCATCCGCTGGGATCGAGCGGCGGCGAGCAACGGGGCACGCAACATCACGAACTCCTGGTTCTCAGCCCTGGTGGGGGTAACGGACGCTGGTGGGCGGGACGAAGGTCTCCTTGACCGAGCGCGGGCTCGTCCAGCGGAGCAGGTTGAACACCGAACCGGCCTTGTCGTTCGTGCCGGACGCGCGGCCGCCGCCGAAGGGCTGCTGGCCGACGACCGCACCGGTCGGCTTGTCGTTCACGTAGAAGTTGCCGGCGGCGAAGCGCAGCGCCTCGGACGCCTTCGCGACGGCGGTGCGGTCGTTCGCGATGACCGCGCCGGTCAGCGCGTAGTCGGCGGTCTCGTCGACCAGCTTGAGCACCTTGTCGAAGTCCTCGTCCTC
This sequence comes from Amycolatopsis sp. WAC 04197, assembly GCF_003947475.1. Taxonomy (NCBI): domain Bacteria; kingdom Bacillati; phylum Actinomycetota; class Actinomycetes; order Pseudonocardiales; family Pseudonocardiaceae; genus Amycolatopsis; species Amycolatopsis sp. WAC 04197. Next base: position 292,961 of record NZ_QHJK01000009.1, read on the forward strand.
GTACACGTGGAGCGCGAGGATCGGGCCGAAGTACTCGGTGCGGAAGATCTCGTGCTCCGGGTTGTCCGACACCAGGATCGTCGGGCGCACGAAGTAGCCGACGCTGTCGTCGGCGGTGCCACCGGCGATGACCTCGATCTCGGGGTCCTCGGCCGCGCTGGCCAGCACGGCGGCGTGCTTGTCGAAGGCGCGGCGGTCGATCACGGCGCCACCGAAGTTGCTCAGGTCGTTGACGTCGCCGTAGGTGATGGCCTCGGTCTCGGAGACCAGCTCGTCCTTCAGGCTCGCCCAGAGCGACCGCGGGACGTAGGCGCGGGACGCGGCCGAGCACTTCTGGCCCTGGTACTCGAAGGCGCCGCGGATCAGCGCGGTGCGCAGGATGTCGACGTCGGCGGAGGCGTGCGCGAGCACGAAGTCCTTGCCGCCGGTCTCGCCGACCAGGCGCGGGTACGTGCGGTAGCCGGAGATGTTGGCGCCGACGGTGGCCCACAGGTGCTGGAAGGTCGCGGTCGAACCGGTGAAGTGGATCCCGGCCAGGTCGCGGTGGGTCAGGGCGACCTCGGAGACGGCCTTGCCGTCACCCGGCAGCAGGTTGATCACGCCCGGCGGCATGCCAGCCTCTTCGAGTAGCCGCATCAGCATGTGCGCGGCGTAGCTCTGCGTCGGCGACGGCTTCCACAGCACGACGTTGCCCATCAGCGCGGGCGCGGTCGGCAGGTTGCCGGAGATCGCGGTGAAGTTGAACGGGGTGATGGCGTACACGAAGCCCTCGAGCGGGCGGTGCTCCATCCGGTTCCAGATGCCGGGCGAGCTGACCGGCTGCTCGGCGAGGATCTGACGGCCGAACGCGACGTTGAAGCGCCAGAAGTCGATGAGCTCGCAGGCGGAGTCGATCTCGGCCTGGAAGGCGGTCTTCGACTGGCCGAGCATGGTGGCGGCGTTCAGCTTGGCGCGCCACGGGCCGGCGAGCAGGTCGGCGGCGCGCAGGATGATGGCGGCGCGGTCGTCGAAGGACAGCGCGCGCCAGCCGGGAGCGGCGGCCTTGGCGGCGGCGATCGCGTCATGGGTGTCCTGCGCGGTCGCGCTGTGGATGACGCCCAGCACCGCCTTGTGGTTGTGCGGCTGGACGACCTCGATCTTCTCGCCGCCGCCCTTGCGCTGCTCACCACCGATCGTCGCGGTGATGTCGATGGGGTCGGCGTTGCCCAGCAACTTGAGCGCGCCCTCGAGTTCAGCGCGCTCAGCGCTGCCCGGCGCGTAGTTCAGCACCGGCTCGTTCTTCGGGGCGGGGGTCTGGGTCACGGCGTCCACTGACTGCTCCTGACTTCACTTCGCCGGATAGAGGTCTCACCCCGAACGGTAGACCGGACGGCGTCGCCACGGCTTGTTCGACTGGCTAGAATCGGGGTGACCATCTTGTCCGATCGGCTTAATTCGGTGATGACCTGACCACGGATACGACCACAGGCGCCTCGCTCCGGCATGTCCTCGCCACGCTCGGGGAACCGCTGGTCAGGGTGCTCGCGGCCCCTGGCGGGCTCGGCGTCGGAGTGGAGGACGTCGTCATCCACGATCCGGAGGATCCGCCCGACGCCCATCCGGGTGACCTCGTTCTGGTGATCGGCGCACGCGGACGCTCCGCCGCGGGCGCGATCCGGGCGGCGGGGCGGTCCGGCGCGGCCGCCGTCGCGGTCAAGACCGGCTCGGCCGTCGTCGACGTCGCGGCCGACGCGGGGATCGCGCTGATCGAGGTCGGCCACGAGGCGCGCTGGGAGCAGGTCGAAGCACTGGCCAGGGGCGTGGTCGACGCGGCGCGCGCCGGTGGCGAGGCGGACAGCGGCGAGGTGCTGGGCGATCTGTTCTCGCTCGCGCAGACCATCGCGACGCTCACCGGTGGCCTGGTCAGCATCGAGGACACCGCGAGCCGTGTGCTGGCCTATTCGCGGGCCGGTGACGAGGTGGACGAACTGCGCCGGCTTTCGATCCTCGGTCGCGAAGGCCCGGAACGGTATCTCGCGATGTTGCGTGAATGGGGCGTTTACCAGCGGCTTCGCGCCGGTGAAGGCATCGTCCGCATCGACGAGCGGCCCGATCTCGGCATCCGGCGGCGGATCGCGGCCGGGATCCACGCCGGATCGCAGCCGCTGGGCACGATCTGGGTCCAGGAGGGCGCGCATCCGCTCACCGAAAGCGCGGAGGTCGCGTTGCTCGGCGCGAGCCGGGCGCTGGCGCCGCAGCTGATCCGCCACCGGACGCTGCCCAGCCCCGAACTCCGGCTGCGCGAGGATCTGCTGGCGGGCCTGCTCGACGGCCGCGTCGACGCCGAGTCCGTCGCCGACGACATCGGCGCGGATCCCGGGAAACCCGCCATGGTGCTGGCGTTCTCGCTCCCCCGCGACCGGGCCGCCACCGATCGGCAGCTGCGGCGCGCCGAGCTGGTGCACCTGATCACCGTGCACACCGCCGCGTACCGGCGGAGCGCGCTGGTGAGCGTGATCGGCGGCCGGGTCTACGCGCTCCTTCCCGACCTCCCCGAGCATGCGGAAGCGCGGATCCTGGCGCTGGCCAAGGAAATCGTCGGTACCGCGCAACGGCATCTCGACGTCCGGGTGCGCGCGGCGCTCGGCGGTGCCGTGCCCCGGCTCTCGGACGCGGCGGCCTCACGCGGCGACGCGGACCGCGTGCTGGCGACGATGGCGCGCGGGCACGAGACCGCGGACGTCGCCTCGCTGGCCGACGTCCGCGCCGAAGTCCTGCTCTCGGAGGTGCTCGCCTTCCTCGGCGAGCAGCCGAGGATCCGCGACCCCCGGCTGACCGAACTGGTCGCGCACGACGCGGAGCACGGCGGGATCCTGGTGCCCGCCGTGCTCGCGTACCTCGACGCGTTCGGGGACGTCCGGCGCGCGGCGCGCGAGCTGAACATCCATCCGAACACGGTCCGGTACCGGGTGCGCCGCGCCGGCGAAGTGTCCGGGATCGACCTGGACGACCCCGCTCAGCGCATGCTCACCCAACTCCTCTTACGCCTCTAGGGTTTTCCCTGCCCGCAATTAGTCCTCTGGATGCGGTCCTTGCGTGTGCAAGTACCGCATCCAGAGGACGAAACGCGTGGGGTCAGGCCAGGGTCAAGCTGAACCGGCGGTTCTGGACGTCCAGTTTGTCCAGCCGCACCGCGACGGCCGCCCCGGCGGCGAACGGGCCGGTTCCGCCGACGGTCGGCAGCAGCCCCTCCATCCCGGGGGCCACTTCGACGAACGCGCCGAACGGGAGCACCCGGGTAACGACTCCGTCCAGAACGCCGCCCTCGGCGTGCGCGACGACGAACTCGCGCCAATTCTCGGTGGGAGACATGCGATTCACCTCCTTTCCGCGCATGGTCCACAGGAGGACACCTACGCGGAGGCGGGCTGCGGGCCCGCGCGGAGATCAAGCGGCGGCCGGGGAACCCGTCCGCTCACGGCACGAGGCCGACCCGGCAGTCATGGCCGTGACCCTAGCAAAGGTCACGACACGGCCGCCAGGCTGCGAAGTTCGGCGACCTCGGCCAGCGCGCGATAGGACTCCAGCCGCTCCGCCTGGTCGAAAGTGCTGGTGGTCACCAGGATCTCGTCGGCGCCGGTCTTGGCGACGAGATCCGCCAGCCGGTCGCCCACCTCGTCCGGGGTGCCGGCGAGCTGACCGTCGAGCGCCCGGTCCAGCCGCTCCCGGTCGCGGTCCGACAGCGGCCCGGCGAGGATCTCCTCCACCGGCGACAGCGGCGGGAAGACACCGTGCGTGCGCGAATAGACGGTCGACCACGCTTCGGGGATCAGCAGCCGCCGGGCCCGTTCGGCCGTCTCGGCGACCGCGATGGCCGTGGACACCACGACGTACGGCCGCGAAGCCTGCGAGGAAGGCCGGAACCCGGACCGATACCCCTCGATCGCTTCGAGCAGCGGACCCTCGCCCCGGACGGGCGCGATCACCAGCGGCAGCCCCAGTTCCGCGGCCAGCCGCGCCCCGGCGCCGGTGGCCAGCAGGAACGCGGGCACGCGCAGACCTTCCGCCGGAATGGCGTGCACGCCCGGATACGTCGTCTGATCGCCCGCGAGGAAGCCCAGCAGTTCGCGGACCTGCTCGCCGAAGCGATCTGCGTCGTCCTTCTCGTGCCCGAGCGCCTGCCGCACCCCGCCGGTGAACCCGACCGAACGCCCCAGCCCCATGTCGATCCGGCCGGGGAAGAGCGATTCGAGCACGCCGAACTGTTCCGCGACGACGAGCGGCCGGTGGTTGGGCAGCATCACGCCGCCGGTGCCGACGCGGATCCGCTCGGTCGCCGAGGCGACCGCCGCGGCCAGGACGGTGGGCGCCGAACCGGCGACACCGGGCACGCTGTGGTGTTCCGACACCCAGAACCGGTGATACCCCAAGGCTTCGATGTCCCGCGCGAAGGCGACCGTGTCCCGCAAGGCGCGGGGCGCGTCGCCGCCGCGGCGGGTCGGGGACCGGTCCAGTACCGAAAGCGTGATCACCCTCGGGTCAACGCGTCCGGGCCCGGTGGGCATTCCCCGCTCAGGGGCGCCAGCGCTCGCTGTAGTCCGGGTGGTCGGCGTGCGGCAGGGCCAGCAACCGCAGGGTCAGGCACCAGTTCGTGCCGGCCTCGTCGGCGGGCACATGGCACGTCTCGCACCAGTACTCGTTGCCGTACAAGGGGAATCCCGGGACCTTCTCCGAAACCGTGGTGCGATGCGCCTGCAGGAGCCGCCGGGTCGCCTCGATCTCGTTGATCATCTGATTGATCGCGTCGAGTTCGATGTCGTTGAGCGAGCGGATCTTCTTTTCGATGACGACCTTGGTCTCACCACGATTGAGCGATTCGTTGATCTCGGTTTTCTTGACCGCCTGCATGATCAACGCCTGGCGTTGCCCCACACGCGCGGCGAGGAAGGCGATCAGGTCGTCCACGGGTACTCCTTCGTCTCCCCCAGCCTAGTGTTCGGAGGGAAATGTCGCTGGCAGGAAGCCCTGCGTTACGGCTGAGTCCCACGCGTCACACAGTCTCGTATCGGTCACGGGTGGAGCGGTAACAGGTTTCTAGATCGACACGAAAGCGCAATCACTCCGCGAGCAAAACGAAGAAGAGACCGATGCCGGGCGCGAATTCGTCACCGATACCGCACACCTCGTCACGAAATGCGTTCCCCGTCGTGGCGGGTCTCGCCGTCGCGCTCACTTTGGGCGCCGGCGCCGGTGTGGTGGCGGCCACCCGGCCGGGTGAGCCCGTCGCCGCACCGCTCACTCCGGCGACGGTGACCGTCACGGCGGAGGCCGCGCCCGCGCCGACCGTGACCGTCCCGGCACCACCGGTCACCTCGGGACGCACGGCGGTCGCGTCCTCAGTGGACCGCTTCGCCGACGGGACCTATCTGGTCGGCACGGACATCCGAGCGGGCTCGTACCGCTCCCCCGGACCGGCGCCGGGCGGAAACGGGCACTGCTACTGGGCGCGGCTCCGGCCCGAAGGCGCGTCGAAGATCGTGGCCGACCAGCTGACCACGGGCGCCGCGCGGTTCACCGCCCGCAAAGGCGAGTTCGTCCAGGTCGCCGGGTGTGAGTTCACCTTGTCTTAGGTGTCGTCGCGCGCTTTGCTCGGCTGGACGCGTTTCGGCTCACCGGGCATCTTCGGATAGTCCGGCGGGTACGGCATCTCGCCGAGGCCGTGGTCGCGTTCGTCGCGCGCGTACCAGTCCAGCAGCGTCTCGATGCCGAACGCCTGCTCGTCCATCGGCGCGTGGAGGTCGCCGCGCTCGGCATAGAAGGCGCCCGCGGTGAGGACGTCGAAGTCGTCCGGGTCGACCTCGGTCAGCAGATCCCAGGTCAGCGGCGTCGACACCGTCGCCCGCGGGGTGCCGCGGACCGACCAGGACGACGCCACCGTGCGATCGCGGGCCGCCTGGTTGTAGTCGATGAAGACCCGGCCGCCGCGTTCTTCCTTCCACCACGCGATGGTGGCCTTTTCCGGGATCCGGCGCTCGACCTCGCGGCCCAGCGCGATCACCGCGTGCCGGACGTCGATGAAATCCCAGTCCGGCCGGATCCGCACCAGCACGTGCACCCCGCGCCCGCCCGAGGTCTTCGGGTAGCCGGTCAGGCCCGCCGAATCGAGGACGTCGCGGACCACGCCCGCGACCTCGACCGCGTCGGCGAAACCGGCCTCGTCCGGCGGATCCACATCGATGCGGAGTTCGTCGGGATGGTCGACGTCGGGCCGACGCACCGGCCACGGGTGGAAGTCGAAGGTGCCCAGGTTCGCCGCCCACGCGAACACGGCGGGCTCGGTCGGGCAGACCTCCTCGGCCGTCCGGCCCGAGGGGAAGGTGATCTTCGCGGTCTCCACCCAGTCCGGGGCGCCCTTCGGCACGCGCTTGGCGTAGAACCACTCGCCCTCGACGCCGTCGACGTAGCGCTTCAGCGTGGTCGGCCGCTCCCCGATCGCGCGCAGCAACGGCACGCCGACCGCGACGTAGTGCTCCACGACCTGGCGCTTCGTGATCCCCCGGGCCGGGAAGTACACCTTGTCCGGGCTGGACACCCGGACCTTGCGCTCGCCTGCCTCGACCTCGATCGGCTCACCGTTCTTGGGCATGCGCCCACCGTATCGCCGATCAGGGCCGGGGATCGGTCTCCAGGACCGCCATGCTGATCGCGTCGTGCCATTCGCCGTCCCACCACAGCGCGTCGCGCTGGAGACCCTCGCGGACGAACCCGGCTTTCTCGTAGACCCGCTGCGCGCGAGGGTTGAAGTCGAAGACCTCGAGCGAGACGCGATGGAGGCCGACGACGTCGAACGCGAAGTCCAGGATGAGCTTCGTCGCCTCGGTGCCGTACCCCTTGCCGAACACGTCGGGCCCGGTCAGGGCGATCCGGAACGAGGCCGAGCGGTTGTCCGCGTCGACCTCGTTGAGCACGACGTCGCCCAGATAGACGCGGTCGTCCTTGCGCAGGATCGCGTAGTCCGCCCGGTCGTCGAGGCCCGGCCGGGACGAGAGCCAGGTGCGGATCTGCTCCTCGGTGAACGTCGCGTGCGTCCCGGTGAACCGGGTGCCCTCCGGTTCGTGCAGCGCCTGCCACGCGGGTTCGAAGTAGGTCTCGTCGAGCTGCGTGAGCACGACGTTCTCGCCGGTGAGTTCGGGCTGTGCCCCCAGCGCCTCGGTGTCGATCACGGCGGACACGGTACGGTGGACGCGGTGTCCGGGCGTACCAAATTAATCCTCGCGCTCGCCGTACTCGCCCTGTTCGTGGCGGCGGCGGTGCTGCTGCCGATCCCGAGTCCGGCCGGGCTGCGGGCCTGGGCCGCCGAGACCGGTCCGGCCACCCCGCTGGTGTTTTTCCTGGTCTATTCGGTGCTGACGGTGGCGCCGATCCCGCGCACCGTGTTCAACCTGGCGGGCGGCCTGCTGCTCGGTGCCACGACGGGGATCGTCGTCGGCATCCTGGCGACCACGGTCGCCTCGGGGCTCTCGTTCGCTCTTTCGCGGGCACTCGGCCGCGATCTGGTCACCCGGCACCTGCACCGGGCGAAGGTCCGCGCGGTCAACGACCGGCTTTCGGACGGCGGGGTACTGGCGATCACCTCCTTACGGCTGATCCCGATGGTGCCGTTCGCTCCGTTCAGTTACCTGTGCGGAGTGTCATCGGTCCGTTTCGCCCCGTATCTGATCGGGACCGCGCTCGGCAGCCTGCCGGGTACGGTCGCCGTCGTCGTCCTCGGCGACGCGCTGACCGGGGAAACACCTCCCGCCCTGCTGATCTGTTACGCCGTCTTCGCCGCCGCGGGGGCCATCGGGCTGGTCAAGGTCTTCCGGCGCAAGGCCCCTCCGACGCCCGAACCGAGCGGCGAGGAAGAATTGCCCGCCTCCGCACCGGCGAGCTGACGGGGAGCCGAAACCGCCGCCCGCTACACTCGATCGGGTGCGCGGGACCTGTCAGGCCGCGTAACGCCACCATCACCCGGAGAATGTGTCAGGAGCAGTCGCCATCGACACCGGTCAGCTGATCGCTGGGCACTATCGCCTGGTCGAGCAAATTGGTAGCGGTGCCATGGGGGTGGTCTGGCGTGCCATCGATGTCCGCCTCGAGCGCTCGGTGGCGGTCAAGCAGATCCTCCCGCAGCCAGGTGTCTCCGAAGCCGAACGCGACAACATGCGCCAGCGCGCCATGCGCGAGGCGAAGAACGCGGCCCGGTTCCAGCATCCGAACGCGATCGTGGTGTTCGACATCGCCGAGCACGGCGGCGACCCCTGCCTGGTGATGGAGTACCTGAACGGCCCGAGCCTCTCGGCGATCATCGCCGACGAAGGCACGCTGCCGCTGGGGCGCGTCGCGAAGATCGGCGAGCAGGTCGCGTCGGCGCTGGTCGCCGCGCACCGCGCCGGGATCGTGCACCGCGACGTCAAACCGGGCAACATCCTGATCGACGAGTCCGGCACCGCGAAGATCACCGACTTCGGCATCTCCCGCGCGGCCGGCGACATGACGCTCACCCAGACCGGGCTGATCGGCGGCACCCCGGCGTATCTCGCGCCCGAGCTGGCGCGCGGCTCGGATCCGGTGCCCAGCTCCGACGTCTTCGCGCTCGGCGCGACGCTCTACCAGGCGATCGAGGGCCAGACCCCGTACGGGAACAGCTCCAACCAGCTCGCGCTGCTGTACGCGGCCGCGAACGGCCAGATCAACCCGCCGCAGCAGGCGGGTGCCGCGACGGCGCTGCTGATGAGCCTGCTGCGCACCGAGCCGACCGAGCGCCCGACCATGGCCGAGGCCAGGGAGCGCCTCGCCGCGCTGGCGGCGAACGAATCCGGCGCGGGCACGGCCGCCTCGCCGCGGCTTTTCGGAGCGGGCGGCGGTAGACAGCCCGCCGTGCCCGAGACCCCCGGGCACGGCATCCCCGGCGGAGACCGCCCGCCGTGGCAGCGGACCGACAAGCCGGCCGCCTCCACCGCGGCTCCTCCGCAACCCACCAAGACGCACACGCCGACGGCCGCGTTCATCCCGATGCGCTCGCCGTCCGCGCCGCCGAACACCCCGCCGCGTCCGGTCGCCGCGATGAGCCCGCCGCCGTCCGCGGCCGCCCCGATGCGCCCGTCGCCCGCCAAGCCGACCGACGCGAAGCGCAAGGCCGTCCTGTTCGCGGGCGCCGGTGCCGCGGTCGTGGTGATCGCCGTGATCGTGTTCCTGATCCTGAACTCGAGCAACGGGGGCAACACCCCGGGCGGGAACAACGCCGGGGCGAACCCGCAGCCGGGCACCTCGGCGCCCAAATCGAGCGCCCCGTCTTCGTCGAGTCCCGCGCCCGCGGGCCTGGGAAAGACGCCCAGCGAAAAGATCACGAGCTACTCCAGCGTGGGCGGTTTCCTCCTGGACTTCTTCGACACCGGCAAGATCGGCACGTCCGCGAGCTGGAACAAGCTCACTGACGCAGCGAAGGCGGTGTACGGCTCCGAGCAGGCTTTCGCCGAATACTGGGCCGCGCACAAGGTCACCGGCTCCGAAAAGGCACGAGCCGACAGCGGCGGCGGAAACCCCGACGGGTCGATCGACATGAACATCACGATCAACGGCGGCCCGCGGCCGGCGCTGCGCGTGGTCCAGGTCGGCGGGCAGTACCTCATCGACGCCGACACGCGAGTACTCGGCAACTGACGCAGCGTGGCGGGGGTGAGACCCGCCTCGCTGGTGGTAGGCCAATCGCCGATCGTGGCTTACTGTTGCCGGTATGGCCGATAGCGGACCTTTCGGACCTCGCCAGAATCCTCGCTTCCAGGAAGACCTGGTAGGCCTCGACCCGCACGACCCCGAGGCCCGGGCCTTCGCCGAGCATCTGGACCGCATCGAGCGCTGCGGCCCGAACTTCACCGTGGAGGCCTGCCTCGACGGTGTCTCCGATTTCGCCGACTCCAGCAACCGGCTCGGCGGGTTGCGCTGGTGGGTTTCGGCACTGGTCGTGGTCCTCATCGTGCTCGGCGTGATGGTCACCGCATGGGACATCATCGGCCGGGCCATCGCGTGGCTCGCGGGGTAACGTGGAACCGGTGAAAGGCATGAAACCCGTTGTCGGAGCCACGCCACGCGTGGTCAAGTCCGAGCAGGAATGGCGGGAGCAGCTCAGCCCCGACGAGTACGCCGTCCTTCGCCAGGCGGGCACCGAGCGCCCCTTCACCGGTGAGTACACCGATGAGAAGACCACCGGTGTCTACCAGTGCCGAGCCTGTGGCGCCGAGCTGTTCCGCAGCGACACGAAATTCGAGAGCCACTGCGGCTGGCCGTCGTTCTACGACCCGGCCGACACCGACGCCGTCCTCCTCCGCGAGGACACCACCATGGGGATGCGCCGGATCGAGGTGCTGTGCAAGTCGTGCCACAGCCACCTCGGGCACGTCTTCGAAGGCGAGGGTTACGCCACGCCGACGGATCAGCGGTACTGCATCAACTCGATCTCGCTGAAGCTCGTTCCCGAGTCGTAACCGAACGAAGCGAACCACCGCCCTTCCCGGCGCGTTCCCGGAGGACAGGAACAGCGTCGGGGAGGGCGGTGTCGTATGAACGAACCCTGGGGGATCTCCGGACCGGCTTTCGCGTGGCTGTACGGAGTCTGTGCCGTACTGCCGGTCGCGCTCGCCGTGGCGAACGAGTGGTGGCTGCGCCGTGACACCGGAGCCAGGACGGTACCCGGCCTCTACCACCTGGCCGCGCTGGCGGACGGCGCGGACCGGGTCACCGACACCGCCGTCGCGGGCCTGATCGCGAGACACTCCCTGCGGCCGGACGGACGCGGCCTCCTGCACCCGGTCAACACGGCCCCCGCCGATCCCTTCGAGCGCGCGGTCGTCTCGCTCGTGCACGGCAACGGGATCGGCCTGCGCGAGCTGCGTTCGAAGATGGCCCGGCACGAGGTCGTCCGGGCCCTGCGCGCGGATCTCGAACAGCGTGGCCTGCTGGTCTCCGAGAAACACCGCCGGATGGGCTGGCGGTACGCGATCGCGTTGTCCGTGGCCGTCTTGACGTTGGGGATCGTGCGGCTGGCGAACGCCGTACCGCTGCACCGGCCGGTCGGCGCCCTCGTGGTCCTGATCGTCGGGGTGATCGGCGCGATCGGCCTGGCCGCGTGGCGGCAATGGCCGGACGGCTCCGGCCGGGCGACCGCCGCGGGCACGCTGGCGCTCCGGTACGGCGACTGGGACCGCGGACTGGCCCACAGCGCGGCCGGGCAGGTGGCGCTCAACGGCTGGCAGGCCTTCCCGGACCAGGTCGTCGCGGTGACGCTGATCAGGACCGGCGGCACGAAGGCCCGGCTCTTCGCCGGTACGGCGAGCACGTGCGGCGGAGGCGGCATGTACGTCGCCGGTTCCTCGTGCGGTGGCGGAGGTTCTTCCTGCGGCGGCGGTGGAGGCGGCTGCGGCGGCTGACGGCCCAACTGCCGTCGCCGGACTCCGCGTCGGATGCTCGAATCACGGAACCACGATCGGACCGCGCGGCGTCCGACTACGGTAAGTGCACCTGCTCGTGAAAGGCCCGTGCGATGGAATACACCTGGGGCATCCCCGGACCCACGTTCCTGGCGATCTACGCCATCCTGCTGGTGTTCCCGCTGATCGCCGGTCTCGTGTGGACGATCGCGGCCAAACTGGGCACCAGAGCCCCGAGCGCCGAAGTGAGCGGCCCGCAGCCGACGGTGTACGAGTTCGCCTATCTCGCCGGCGGCTCGGACCGGGTGGTCGACACGGCCATCGCGGCGCTGGTCGACCGCGGGACCTTGCGGGTCAGCAGTTCGAAGCAGCTCCAGCTCACCGGTCCCGAGCCGGCCGACCCGATCGAGAAGGCCGTCGCCAAGAGCGCGCGGCCGGGGCACAACGCCACGACCCGCGGCATCCGTGACCGGCTGCGGCTGTCGGGGCCGATGCAGGCGCTCGCCAAGGATCTGGAGGCACGCGGGCTGGTCGTCGTCGATCAGGGGCCACGGATCCGCCGGGTCGTGTACTTCCTGTACCTCGCCGTACTGGTCTTCGGTGTGGTGCGCCTGATCGCCGGGCTCGCCGGCGACCGCCCGGTCGGCTTCCTGATCCCGATGCTGCTCGCGGCCGGGGCCGCGACCCTGATCGCCCGTGCGCTCAAGAACAGGCAGCCTGGCCCTCGTCCGACCGCCGAAGGCAACCGGGTCCTCCACAAGGCCAGGTCCGCGCACGGACGGGAGCGCAAACGCGGCATCCCGAACGGACCGGGCTACGTCGGCGGCGCCGTGCTGGGTGGCGCCGCGGCGGCGGTCGCGTTCGGCGGCCTCGCCTCCTACCCCGACGAGGAGCTGAGCGCGGCCCTGATCCCGCCGCCGGTCTCCAGCGGTTTCGGCGGCGGTTCGTCCGGCGGCTCTTCGTGCAGCGGCGGCTCTTCGTGCAGCAGTGGCGGAAGCTCGTGCAGCAGCGGCGGCAGCTCCTGCGGTGGAGGCGGCGGCTGTGGCGGCTGACGGACCCGGCAGGCTCGGGATCGGCATCGGCTGGCGGCACGAGCTCGACCTTTCGATCGCGCGGCTGCCGGGCGTCGACTGGGTCGAGGTCGTCGCCGAGAATCTGCACGCCGGGCATCTGCCGGAGACGCTGGTCGCCTTGCGCGACAAGGGGATGCCGGTCCTTCCGCACGCGGTCTCGCTGTCGCTCGGCGGGGCCGAACCGCTGGACACCGCGCGCGTCGAGCATCTCGCGGAGGTCACCCGCGAGCTCGGCGCGCCGCTGGCCAGCGACCACGTGTGCTTCGTGCGCGCGGGCGGCCTCGACTCGGGCCATCTGATGCCGCTCCCCCGCACCCGCGAAGCCCTCGACGTCCTGGTGGACAACGTCAAACTGACGCAGTCCATCGTGGAGGTCCCGTTCGCGCTGGAGAACATCGCGGCGGTGCTGGAATGGCCGGACGCGGAGTTCACCGAATCGGAGTTCCTGCGGGAGCTCACCGACCGGACCGGCTGCCTGCTGATCGTCGACGTGGCCAACCTGTACGCCAACGCCCGCAACCTCGGCACCGATCCCGAGCGGTTCCTCGACGAGATCCCGTGGGAGCGCCTGGCGTACACCCATATGGCGGGCGGTGTCGAACGCGACGGCGTCTATCACGACACGCACGCCCATCCGGTGGTGCCGGAAGTCCTGGATCTGCTGCGCGAACTGCGGCGCCGTACCGAACCGCCCGGCGTCCTGCTGGAACGCGACGACGACTACCCGTCCGACACCGAACTGGCGGCGGAGCTGGCCGCGCTGCGGGAAGCGGTCTCGCCGTGACGTCGCCCAGGGAGCGGCTCGCCGGGCAGCAGGCGGAGCTGCTCAAGGCGCTTCTCGCCGGAGGCGACGCCCCGGCGGGCTTCGACGCGGACAGGCTCCGCATCGAGGCGGACGTCCTGCGGAACAAGCAAAGCAGGCTGGCCGCCTACCTCCGCCCGGACCTCGCCGAAGCCCTCGGTGACCGGTTCGCCGCGCTCTTCCGCGAGTACGCGACGAGCCACCCGAAGACCGACGCGATCCGCGCGCGGGCCTATGCCGACGCTTTCGGCACGTGGCTCGTGGAGCGCGGTGAGGTCCCGAAGCCCCGAGGCCGGTTCACACGCTGGCTCCGCCGCATTTAGTCCTCTGAATGCGTGCGGTCACCAGACCGGGCGGTCGCTCCCCGGTACGTGCGTCGCTTCCGTCCACTGTGGATTCGAGCCCGGCAGGGTGCCCGCCATCTTGACCCGGGTGACGCGGCCGAGCTGGCCGTCGACGTCTTCGAGCCACTCGCCGCCGTCGAATCCGGTGGGCCCGGCTTCCTTGCGCCCCAAGGAGTTCAGCCACTCCCCCGTCCCGGCGAGCGAGGTGCGGACGTGCTGGCTGCCGCCCTCGGTGGCCGCCCGGCGGACGGCGGTCATGATCGCCGCCGCGGTGAGCCAGCCGGTCGCGTGGTCGAGTGCCTGTACCGGAAGCGGGCCCGGACCGTCGAGCCCGGCCGCCTTGCCGCCCTCGTCGGCGATCCCCGACGCCATCTGCACCAGGCTGTCGAACCCGCGCCTGCGTGCCCACGGCCCTTCCCAGCCGTAGGCGGACAGGTCCGCGACCACGATGCCCGGGCGCAGTTCGGCGATCGCTTCCGGGGAGAAACCCTTGGCGGTCAACGAACCCGGCCGGAAACCCTGCAGCACGACGTCGGCGCGGGCGATCAGCTTGCGCAGCCGCGAGCGCCCGGCTTCGGTCTCCAGGTCGACGTACGCCGAGAGCTTCCCCATCCCGGTGTCGACGGCCAGCGGCGGCACGGTCGGCAGCTGCGCCGAACCGATGTGCATGACGGTCGCCCCGTGCGCGGCGAGCACGCGGCCCGCGACCGGCCCGGCGATGACGTGGGTCAGGTCCAGGATCCGCACCCCGCCCAGCGGCCGGTCGGATTCGAAGAGCCGCACGGGTTCCGACGTCCCGAGCGGCCGGATGTCGGCGACCGGCAACGCGCTCGACGCCTGTCCCTGCTTGTGCGCCAGCCACTCTTCACGGGTGCGCAGCGCGGCCGCGGCACCGCCCGCGCCGACCACGGCCGATTCGACCTCGTACTTCGACTTGGCCGCCACGACCTTCTCGAACGCCGCCCGCGTCGCGGGAACGCCGAGCCCCCAGCACACGGCGGACACGTGGCGCGGATAGTTGCAGTGCAGCCGCACCCAGCCGTCGTTCGCGCGGTAGTCGCCGGACAGCGGTGCGCTGAACGGCACCGGCTCGCCGTCGACGCGGACGTACTGCTCGCTGTGGAACGACGCGGCGGCGTGCCGGGTGTCGACCGAGACCTTGCCCGGCTCGATTCCCCGCAGCCGCAACAGCTCCCCGGCCGCGAGCGTCGCCGCGGCGATACTCGTCGTGGCCGCCTCCTCGACCCGGAAGGTCCCGGGCAGCACCGACTCGGGGCCGGTGATCTCGACGGCGTCTTCGGCGAGGGTGTCGCCGGTGAGCGTGGTCCAGACGCGGGTGTCCACGGAGGCCTTCACTAGGGCAGGAGCCCGATCAGCTCGGCGGGCGCCACCTTCGTCCCGGTGTAGAACGGGATCTCCTCACGCACGTGCAGGCGGGCCTCGGTGCCGCGCAGGTGACGCATCAGGTCGACGATGCGGTGCAGTTCGTCGGCCTCGAAGGCCAGGATCCACTCGTAGTCGCCCAGCGCGAACGACGCGACCGTGTTGGCGCGGACGTCCGGGTAGTCGCGGGCCTCCTTGCCGTGGTCGGCGAGCATCTTGCGGCGCTCGTCGTCCGGCAGCAGGTACCACTCGTAGGAGCGCACGAACGGGTAGACGCAGATGAACTTGCGGGCCTCTTCACCGGCGAGGAACGCCGGGATGTGGCTCTTGTTGAACTCCGCCGGGCGGTGCAGCGCGACCTGGCTCCACACCGGCGCCGACGCGCGGCCGAGCGGGGTGTGCCGGAAACCGCTGTACGCCGCCTGGACCTGCTCGATCTCCTCGGCGTGCCACCAGATCATGTAGTCGGCGTCGGCGCGCAGCCCGGAGAGGTCGTAGACACCGCGGACGACGACGCCCTTGGCCTCCAGCGCGTCGAGGTACTCGGTGGTCTCCGCGGTCGCCTTCGCCCGGTCTTCGCCGAGCTTGCCCTGCTCGGCCCGGAAGACCGACCAGGCGGTGTAGCGGATGGTGTCATTGAGCTCGTTGTAGTTCAGCCGCGCCATACCGCCATCTTGGCACTGCCGGTGCTCAGGAGCCTTCGTGGGGCGGTGTGATCCCGGCGATGCGCCGGGCGGCGGCGTCGGCGGTGGCGATGCAGGCCGGAAGCCCGACGCCGTGCAGTGTCGCGCCCGCCACGGCGAGCCCCGGGACACCGGCGACGGCACGTTCGATCCGCTCGACGAGTTCGAGGTGCCCGGTGCCGTACTGCGGCAGCCCGCCACCCCATCGGGTCACCAGGGTGTCGATCGGCTCGGCGGTGACGCCGCTCAGCCGGGCGAGGTCTTCGCGGACCACGCGCACGAGTTCGTCGTCGTCGGCGTGCAGCGCGCCCGGTTCGCCGAAACGGCCGACCGAGCCGCGCACCAGCACCGGACCTTCGCCGTACTGCGCCCATTTGCGGGACGAGAAGGTGAACGCCTTGGCGGCGAACGGTTTCCCGGCGGCGTCCCGCTCGCCGGCACCGATCAGCACGCCGGACGACTCCGGCAGCGCGGTGCCCGGCGGGAGCGCGAGCGCGACGACGGCCATCGACGCGAGTTCGACCTCGGCGAACGCCGACGACGCCACGCCCGCGACGCCGTCGAGCAGCCGCCGTGCCGAAGGCGCAGGGACCGCAAGGAGAACGGAGTCGGCGTCGAGGTCGTCGACCTTCCAGCCGTCGGCGGTGCGCTCGAGCGCCGTCACCGTGGTCCCGGTGCGGATCTCGGCGCGGGACAGCTCCGCGAGCCGGGCGATCAGCGTCCCGAGGCCGCCCAGCAGGGTGCCGAAGACCGGCGCCGTACTCGGCGACGCGGGCATGAGCGACGCCGCGCCTTCGGTGAGCGAACGCGCGCCGCGGTCGACCGCGGAGGCGAGCCCGGGCATGGTCGCGCGCAGGCCGAGCCCGTCCGCTCCCCCGGCGTACACCCCGCCGAGCAGCGGATCGACGAGCCGGTCGACCAGTTCGTCACCGAACCGCTCGCGCAGCAGCGGGCCGAGCGGCACATCGCCGGCGGGCAGTTCCAGCGGAGACAACGACGCCTCGGCCTCGACCAGGGCGCGGCCCTTCTCCGACAGCACCCCGGCGACCGCGTCGGCCGAGGCGGGAACGCCCATGACCGTGCCCGGCGGCAGACCGAGCACGGAACCACCCGCGTGGATCTTGGCGCGGGCCTTGGTGGGATGGACGAGGCTTTCGCCCAGCCCGATCTCGCGGACCAGGGCGAGCGCTTCGGGACGGCGGGCGAGGAAGGCCTCGGCGCCGACGTCGTAGCGTTCACCGGCGAGTTCGACCGTGCGGAGTTTCCCGCCGAGCGACCCGGTCGCCTCGAAGACGACGATCCTGGCGTCCTCGCCGAGGAGGGTCCGCAGCCGGTACGCCGCGGTCAGTCCCGAGATACCGCCACCGACGACGGCGACGGTGGTCACGGCTGAAGCTCGTGCACCAGCCCGACCACGCGCGTCAGAACGTCCGGGTCGACACCGGGCAGCACGCCGTGGCCGAGGTTGAAGATGTGGCCGTCGGCCGCGCGGCCCTCGGCGAGGATGCGCCGCACCTCGGCCTCGATGACCGGCCAGGACGCGTGCAGCAGCGCCGGGTCGAGGTTGCCCTGGACCACGCCGCCGCCGAGCCGCCGCACGGCTTCGTCGAGCGGGATGCGCCAGTCGACGCCGACCACGTCGGCGCCCGCGTCGCGCATGGCCACCAGCAGCTCGCCGGTTCCGACGCCGAAGTGGATCCGGGGCACGCCGTAGCCCGCGACCGCGGACAGCACCTTCGCCGAATGCGGCAGCACGAACTCGCGGTAGTCCCGCTCCGAGAGCGCGCCCGCCCACGAGTCGAACAGCTGGATCGCGTCGGCCCCGGCGTCGAGCTGCGCGGAGAGGAACGTGACCGCCATGTCGGCCAGGCGCCCCGCCAGCTCGTGCCACAGCCCGGGCTCGGAGTGCATGAGCGCCTTGGTGTGCTCGTGGTTGCGGCTCGGCCCGCCCTCGATGAGGTACGAGGCCAGGGTGAACGGCGCGCCGGCGAACCCGATCAGCGGCGTCTCGCCCAGCGAGCCGACCAGCAGCCGGACACCCTCGGCGACCCGCTCCACCTGCTCGGGCTCCAGCACCGGCAGCGCGCGCACGCCCGCGGCGTCGCGGATCGGCTCGGCGACGACCGGCCCGGTACCCGCGACGATGTCGATGTCGAGACCCGCCGCCTTGAGCGGGACGACGATGTCACTGAAGAGGATGGCCGCGTCGACGCCGTGACGGCGGATCGGCTGGAGCGTGATCTCGGCGAGCATCTCGGGGTCGAAGCACGCCTCGAACATCGAGGTGCCCTCGCGCAGGGCCCGGTACTCGGGCAACGACCGGCCCGCCTGGCGCATGAACCACACGGGGGTGTGAGCCGGGCGTTCGCCGCGCGCGGCGGCCAGGAACGGCGCCCCGGGCAGGGCGCGTCGGGCCGCCGGGACGGTCTGCGCGGGAGAAGCAACTGAAGGAGACATCACGGTTCATGGTGCCATGTGCGCTCCGAGGCCTTACTCTCGGCGCGTCTGCGCCCCGAACCGGACGATCGCGTCTTACAGTCGGTTGGTGACCGCGATGACGTCAGTACCCGATCTCTTCCGTGAAGCCGTCGCGGCGTTGCAATCGGTCCGGCCCCGTCCCGAAGTGCGGCTGGAGAAGATGCGCCCGCCGCAGCGGCTGGCGCCGTGGTCCTACGCGGTGAGCTGTGAGGTGGAAGGGCCGGCGGACGTCCTGGCGTCGGGGCGGCTGGTGCTGCTGCACGATCCCGACGGCCAGGAAGGCTGGGACGGGGTCCTGCGGCTGGTCATGTACGTCCGCGCGGAACTCGACCGGGAACTGGCGACCGATCCCTTCCTGCCCGCCGTGGGCTGGTCGTGGCTGACCGACGCGCTGGAGACCTCCGGCGCGGAGTGGACGGCGCTGGGCGGCACGGTCACCGAAACCTCGTCGGCCCGCTTCGGCGACATCTCCGGGCCCGCGCGCACCGACGATCTGGAACTTCGGGCGTCTTGGACGCCGACGGACGCGGCGTTGCGGTCGCACGGGCAGGCGTTCTGCCAGGTGATGGCGAGCGTCGTGGGGCTGCCGCCGGTCGGCGTGACGCTGTTCGAGCAGCGCCAGTCCTCCTGAGCCGCTTCTTCTCAAGTCCGTGAAGGCATCCTTGAGGGACTCTGGGTCCCTCAAGGATGCCTTCACGGACTAGGGCAGCCACCCTCCCCACGGTCCCGACACGCCGGATTCCCATCAATCGAGACATGGCATTTGGGTTATATTGCGAACACCGGCCATCTAGCGCCGCTAGGAAAACTAGCGCGGTAGCAAAGGTCCCTTGCTCCCCTCCGCGGCTCCGTGAAGGCCTCCTTCACTACCCTCAAGGTAGGCAAGGAGGCCTTCACGGACAGCCGCGAGCCGCGAAGGGCCCCGAAGCGCCTCGCCTACCCCATTCGCGAGCCCCTCAGGCCGTCTGCACGACGCCGAAAGTCGCCTCAGGGCCATCTGGACTAGACCAGCCCCTACCTGCGCGAAGCCGGTCGCTCAGAGGTCTGGACCACCCCGTTCGTGCTAACCCGGCTGTCACCGTCCGCAACAAGATCGAATCCGCCCCCGAACACGCCACGACGCTTCCGGAGCGTTACCATCGCGGTCACCGAGCGGAGCGATCATGACTCTCCGCGAAGTTGATCAAGCCGCATGCCGAAGGCACATTCCGACGGCCCCGCGAAGGTCCCGGGCAGAGGCACCGGCAGGTGCACGGCTCATCTGCACAGTCGGTTGGACCCTGGTAACCCCAGTGCATCGTGTTCTTTCGGCGATGTGTTAGCCACCGGCTGTGTACTAGCCCGATCGTGTTACTACGAACTCCCTGAGTGACCACTGGTTTGAGATAGATACCCATTCGATCCCCCCGCGAAGGCCTCAGGGCGGCTACAGTGCCATCGACGACACCACTTTCGGTCTAAAGCTGGCGCGGCTAAACGGCCGAAAGTCCCGGTGCCGGTCGGGGGGCACGACCGACTCCAGGGAGGTAGTGACGTGGCTACCGTCGGCATTTCTCAGGCCGTCCGATCCACGCCAGCCGGTTCATTGCCGGCGAGCATGGTTCCGCACCCGCGGGAAGAGCTTTTTTCCGTGTTGGTGGTCGATGACCACCCGCTGTTGAGGGAGGCAATCTCAGCAAGACTCGCACAGATGGGTGCGGGCACCGTCCACGAGGCCGCCACGGTGGCCGAGGCGAGGGCGCGAGCACAGGCCACCGGGCCTTGTGACCTGGCGATCCTCGATCTCGGACTGCCCGATGGCAGCGGCATCGAGCTGGTTACGGAACTCCGTAGCCACGGCTGGCCTCGGGTAGTGGTGCTCGCTTCATCAGACGACCCGTACGCGGTCAGGTCGGCGTTCCAGGCCGGCGCCCAGGCATACCTGCTCAAGTCGGCTTCGCCGGTCGTGGTGACCGACGGGGTCCGCAGGGTGCTCGAGGGCGGCGTCTACGCGGACCCGAGCGTCGCACCGGTCTTGGCCACCGGCACCCGGGTCGCCGGCACCGACAACACCCCGCGCGAGCTTTCCGCGCGCGAGGTCGAGGTGCTGCAGCTCGTGGCCGACGGCCAGAGCAACAAGGAGATCGGCGAGGAACTCAGCCTCTCCGCTCTCACGGTGAAGTCTCACCTCTCCCGCATCGGGCGCAAGCTCGGCACGGGTGACCGGGCTCAGATGGTGGCGCTGGCCATGCGTGCCGGCGTGATCCGCTGACAAAGGCGAACAGCCCTGCGGGGCGGGCGGACCAGGCGCGGCCCGCTCGTCCCGTAGGGTCTTCACCTATGGAAGGCGACCGACCCGGAGCACCGCAGACGGACCCGAAGACCGGCACCGACGACACCGGTGGACCGGTCCTGCTGCGTGAGCCCGCCGAGGGCACTCCACCGGTGATCGCCGACGCGACCGCCCTCGCCGAAGCCTGCGCGAAGATCGCGGGCGGCAGCGGGGCCATCGCCGTGGACACCGAACGCGCGTCCGGCTACCGATACTGGCCCAAGGCCTATCTCGTGCAGCTGCGCCGCGAAGGTGCCGGCTCCTTCCTCATCGACCCCATTCCGCTCGAAGGGCAGCTCGAACCCCTCGCGGAAGTGCTCAACAACGCCGAATGGGTGTTGCACGCGGCCTCTCAGGACCTGCCGTGCCTCGCCGAACTCGACCTGCACCCGAAGAGCCTGTTCGACACCGAACTCGCCGGACGGCTCGCCGGGTACGAGCGGGTCGCCCTCGGCACCCTCGTCGAACTCCTCCTCGGCTACCAGCTGGAGAAGGGGCACAGTGCCGCCGACTGGTCGAAGCGCCCGCTTCCCGTCGACTGGCTGAACTACGCCGCCCTCGACGTCGAGCTGCTCATCGAGCTGCGCGAGAAGCTCGAAGCCGACTTGGCCGCCCAGGGCAAGCTCGAATGGGCCCAGCAGGAATTCGAGGCCGTCCGCACGGCGCCGCCGCCCGCCCCGAGGGCCGAGCCGTGGCGCCGGACGTCCGGGGTGCACAAGATCCGCAGCGCCCGCGGCCTCGCCGCCGTCCGCGAACTGTGGCAGGCGCGCGACGAGCTCGCCCGCAAACGCGACCGCGCGCCGAGCCGGATCCTGCCCGACAGCGCGATCATCAACGCCGTCACCGCCGATCCGAAGACCGTCGAGCAGCTGCAGGCGCTGCCGGTGTTCAGCGGCCGGGTGCAGCGCAAGTACACCGCGAGCTGGCTGCGGCATCTGCAGGCCGCCCGCGCGCTCCCCGCCGACGAACTGCCCACACCCGCGCAGCAGACCGACGGACCGCCGCCGGTGAACCGGTGGTCGGACAAGGATCCCGACGCCGCCGCCCGGCTTTCGGCCGCCCGCGCGGCGCTGTCCGCCATCGCGGAGGACCGGCGGCTGCCGGTGGAGAACCTGCTGCTGCCGGAACTGGTGCGCCGCACCTGCTGGCGTCCGCCGTCGGACCTGAGCGAGGATTCGGTCGCCCAGGTCCTGCGCGACGGCGGCGCGCGGCCGTGGCAGGTCGAGCTGACGGTCGCGGTGCTGAGCAAGGCGCTCCACTCGACCGCCGCCTGACCCGCGTTCAGCCCTCCAGCAGCGCTCGCGCGGAGCCGCGCAGACCCGCGTCCGGCTCCCCGAGCCCGACGAGCCTCAGCACGCTGTCGGCCCCTTCGACGGCGTGCGCCTCGACGTCCAGATCCGGCTGGTCGCGCCGGACGATCGCGATGCTCTCGACGAGCCCGAACACGAGGTCGGTCCGGATCCCCTGGAGGGCGGGGGTGACCCCCGCCGCCGCGACGAGCGAGCCGTAGACGCGTTTGAGCTCCGCCCGTTCGGCCCGGAACCGCGCCAGCCGCGGCGACGAGATCTCCGGCAGCAGGTACAGGGCGCCGAGGTTCTGCCGCGCGCTGCCGAGCAGGTGGATGTCCGCGTAGGCCAGCGCCCACAGCCGCGTGCCGACCGGCGCGAGCTTGGCCGACAGCCCGCCCGCGACGTCCAGTGACGGCCGGACGGTGTCCTCCAGCAGCGCCGCGAGAATGTCCTCTTTGGACGGAAAGTGGTAGTAGAGCGACGCCTGGCGCAGTCCGGCGCGCTCGGCGATGGCCCTCGTGGTCGTCGCCGCGTAGCCGGCGCCGGTGAACAGCTCCCCCGCAGCGTCCAAAACGGCGAGCCGCGCCTCGCGCCTGCTCGCCGCGGCGCCGCTGGCTCTCGGTCTGCCCACCCCGGTCGTTTTCGTCATCTATCCGATCCTGCCATTTCTCCGCGAAGATCTTTGTTACGTCCGGCGGTCGGCCCAGGTTACCGAATCCGGTATCTGTTAACACCGCGCTTACCCGGCGGAGATCGGAAGGATCCCGCACGCGCTTAATTTCGGTCAGCCGATCGAAATCCGGCCCTTGAGACAGGAGCCTCCGCAATGCCTTCCGAAGACCTTTCCGCCTTCGGGTACCGCCAAGAACTTCGCCGGACACTGGGCGGTTTCTCCGCCTTCGCCGCCGGTTTCTCGTTCGTTTCCATCCTCACGACGGTGTTCCAGCTGTTCGCCTTCGGCTATTCCTTCGGCGACACGCTCTTCTTCTGGACATGGCCGCTGGTGATCACCGGGCAATTGCTCGTCGCGCTCAACTTCGCCGAACTCGCGGCCCGATTCCCGCTGGCGGGATCGGTTTACCAGTGGGCGAAACACCTCTCCCCCGGATTCGCGGGGTGGCTCGCCGGCTGGATGATGCTGGTGGGCTGCGTCGTGGCCCTCGCCGGTGCCGCGATCGCGCTGCAGGTCGTCCTCCCGTCGGTCTGGAGCGGGTTCCAGCTCGTCGGCGGGGATCCGGCGATCACCTCCCCGACCGGTGCCAGCAACGCGGTCCTGCTCGGCACCCTGCTGATCGTCCTGACGACCGTGATCAACGCGGGCGGCGTGCGGCTGATGGCGCGGATCAACGACGTCGGGGTCGCGGCCGAACTCGTCGGCGTCCTCGTGCTGATCGCCGGGCTCGCGCTGTTCGCCGTCCGCGGTCCTCAGGTCGTGCTCCAGCCGGCGGGTGAGAGCCCGGGAGCGGGCGGTGTCCTCGCCTCGGCCTTGATGGCCGCGTATGTGCTGTACGGCTTCGACACCGCCGCCTCCGTCGCCGAGGAGACGAAGGACGCGCGCCGCACCGCACCACGTGCCGTGCTCCGTGCCCTCCTGATCTCCGGGATCGGCGGGCTCGCCGTCGTCCTCACCGCACTGATGGCGGCGCCGAGCCTGACCGACGGGCAACTCGCCGGGAAGGGCCTGCCGTATGTGATCACGGCCGTCTTCGGCGACACCCTCGGCCGGGTCTTCCTCGCCGACGTCGCGATCGCGGTCGTCGTCTGCACCCTGACCATCCAGACCGGCACGGTCCGGTTGATCTACTCGATGGCCCGCGACGGCGCGCTCCCCGGCGCCAAACGCCTTTCCGCGGTGAACGCCCGCACCGGCACGCCGATCGCGCCCGCGGTGCTGTCCGGGGCGCTCGCCATCGGGCTGCTCCTGCTGAATCTGGGGAATCCGACGATCTTCAGCACCATCACCGGCACCTCGGTGGTCGTGGTCTATCTGGCCTATCTGCTGGTGACCGGACCGCTGCTGCTCCGGCGCCGTCAAGGCCGTTTCACCGCCGAACCCGGCCATTTCTCCCTGGGGCGATGGGCTATTCCGGTCAACATCGCGGCAGTAGGGTACGGCGCGATGATGATCGTCAACATCGCCTGGCCACGAGCCGAGATCTACGACCTGGCGGGCACCGGTTCCGTCTGGGTCCTGTTGTTCCCGATCGAGTTCGTCGGCGCCGCGCTGCTCACCGGCTATCTCTGCTGGCGCCGCCGCTCCGCGCTCACCACGGTTCCCGTCCCCGCGACCTGAAGGAAGGTTCCATGAGCACGACATCGACCACGTACGGCGCTCGCGACCACGCGCGCGCCCAAGCGGGCACGGTCACCGAAGCGATGCCCGCCATCCCGGCGTCCACCTGGCCGGACCCGCCGCCCGGGATCGACCCGGCGAAGCTGACCTGGGCCGAGACCGTCGCCGGTGGCGGCTACACCCACAAGGTCCTCGCGAGGGGCACCGAACTCCGGCTCACCGACGTCGAAGGCGACGCCTGCGCGCATGTGCTGCTGTACAACGCCGACCAGCCCTGGGAACGGCTGAACGTCGCGGACACGGTGAAGGTCCAGTGGAACGCCTACCTCGGCGAGGCGATCGCGCTGCTTTCGGACCAGGCGCGGGTGCTCGCGACCGTCGTCACCGACGAGAGCGGGAAACACGACGCCCTCTGCGGGACGTCCACTGTGGACGGACTCGGGCTGTTCACCCTCGCTGCCGCCAAACACGGCCTCACGCCACGGGATCTCCCGCCGAGCCTGTCCTTCTTCCAGGGCGTCCACGTGGAGACCGACGGCGGGCTGACGTTCACCGGTTCCGCGGGCCCCGGCAAATCCGTGGTCCTGCGCACCGAACTCCCGGTGATCGTCCTGATCGCCAACGTCGCGCACCCGCTGGACCCGCGTCCGGACCACACGGTCACCCCGCTGCGCGTCCTCGCCCAGCGGAGCGCGCCGTCCACACCGGACAGTCCTGAATGGACAGCGTCACCCGAAGCGCAGCGCGCCTTCGAGAACACCGCCGACTACCTCACCGCTAGGGGCCTGGCATGACCACGATCATCTCCGACACCGAAGTCGCCGCGCGGGCGCCGTACTCCACCGTGCTGCGCGAGGGCGAGACGCTCGCGATCATCGACCTCGGTGGCAACCAGGCCGTCGACTTCCTCTGCTACGACGCCGCCGACACGGCGAAGAGGTACAGCGCGGCCGCCACGATCGCCGCGCAGCGCAACATCTTCCTCACCACCGGCAGCGTGCTGCGCACCGGCGAGGGCGCGCCGCTGCTGACCGTCGTCGAGGACACCTGCGGGCGGCACGACACGATCGGCGGCGCCTGCAGCAAGGAATCGAACAGCCTCCGCTACGGCCAGCACACGCGGTACCAGCACGCCTGCGTCGAGAACTTCCTGACCGAGGGCGCGAAATGGGGCCTCGGCAAACGGGATCTGGTCAGCAACGTCAACTGGTACATGAACGTGCCGGTGGAACAGGACGGCACGCTCGGCATCGTCGACGGCATCTCCGCGCCCGGTCTCGAAGTCAAGCTGCGCGCCGAGACCGACGTGCTCGTGCTGGTGTCGAACTGCCCGCAGATCAACAATCCGTGCAACGGCTTCGACCCGACGCCGGTCCGGATGATCGTCACCGGTGGTGGCGCGTGAAGCTGCTCGTCGCCAACCGGGGGGAAATCGCGGTCCGGATCATCCGGACGGCAAGGGAGATGGGCATTCCGACGGTCGCCGTCTATTCGGACGCCGACCGTACGGCCGCGCACGTACGGCTTTCCGACGAAGCCGTCCGGCTCGGCCCGGCGCCGGCGAGGGAGAGCTATCTCCTCGTCGACGCCATCATCGAAGCCGCGCTGAAGACCGGCGCGGACACGATCCACCCCGGCTACGGTTTCCTGTCCGAGGACGCCGCCTTCGCCAGGGCGGTGGAGGCGGCCGGGCTCCGGTTCGCCGGTCCCACGGCGGACCACCTCGAAGTCTTCGGCAGCAAGCACACCGCGCGGGAGAAGGCCGTCGAAGCCGGTGTCCCGCTGCTGCCGGGCACCGGACTGCTGGACACCCTGGCCGACGCCGAAGCGGCGGCGGACGGGATCGGCTACCCCGTGATGCTCAAGGCCACCGGCGGTGGCGGCGGGATCGGCATGCGGGCCTGCGCGTCCGCCGCGGAACTCCGCGACGCCTGGGAGGCGGTGCAGAGCATCGCGGCCAAGAGCTTCTCGACTTCTGGCGTGTTCCTCGAACGGCTCGTGACGCACGCGCGGCACGTCGAGGTCCAGGTGTTCGGCGACGGTACGGGTGAGGTGCTGGCGCTGGGCACGCGGGACTGCACCCTGCAGCGACGCAATCAGAAGGTGCTCGAAGAGTGCCCCGCGCCGGGACTTTCCGAAGCGGCGCGGGAGAAACTGGTCTCGGCGGCCGTCGACCTCTGCGCTTCGGTGCGCTACCGGTCGGCCGGGACGGTCGAGTTCATCTACGACCCGGTCCGCGAAGAGGCGGCCTTCCTCGAAGTCAACACGAGGCTGCAGGTCGAACATCCGGTCACCGAGGCGGTGTACGGCGTCGACCTGGTCTCGTGGATGCTCCGGCTCGCCGACGGCGACACCGGGATGTTCGCCACCACGCCGTCCCCACGCGGGCACGCGATCGAAGCCCGCGTCTACGCGGAGGATCCGGCCGCCGGGCACCGGCCGAGCGCGGGCCTGCTGACCCGCGCCGACTTCCCCGCCGGTGTCCGGGTCGACACCTGGGTCGAGGCCGGGGCGAACGTGACGACACATTACGACCCGCTGCTCGCCAAGGTGATCACCGTCGGCGCGGACCGGGACGAGGCGCTGGCCGCCTTGGGCGAGGCGCTCGGCGAAAGCCGGGTGGACGGGGTCCGGACGAACCTCGGCCAGCTGCGCGCGGTCGCCGGGGATCGACGGCTGCACGAGGTCACGCACGACACCGCGACGCTCGACACGATCACCGACCCCGAACCGCGGATCGAGGTGCTGCGGGGCGGCACGATGACCACCGTCCAGGACTGGCCGGGGCGGCTGGGGTTCTGGCACGTGGGGGTCCCGCCGAACGGGCCGATGGACGATCTGTCCCTGCGGCTGGGCAACCGCACCCTCGGCAATCCCGAAGGCGCGGCGGGCCTGGAGTGCACTGTGGACGGTGTCTCGCTCCGGTTCACCGAAGACGCAATCGTTTGCGTCACGGGATCGCCGTCACCGGTGACCGTCGACGGCTCCCCGGTTCCACAATGGACACCGGTCGAGATCCCCGCGGGCGGGGTGCTCGACGTCGGCACCGGGACCGCCGGGCTCCGCGCGTACGTCCTCGTGCGCGGCGGGATCGACGTGCAGGACTTCCTCGGCAGCGCGGCCACGTTCACGCTCGGCGGTTTCGGCGGGCACGGCGGGCGCGCGCTGGCGACCGGCGACGTCCTCTCCCCCGGGCCGCTGCCGGAGAACCCCGTCGGCGGGCCCGTTCCCGAGGCCGAACGGCCGGTTTTCGCCACGCACTGGGAGATCGGCGCGACCGAGGGGCCGCACGCGGCACCGGAGTTCTTCACCCCGGACGACGTCGAGACGTTCTACGCCACCGACTGGGAGGTGCACTTCAACTCCGCGCGGACGGGTGTCCGGCTCGTCGGGCCCCGGCCGCGCTGGGCACGGGAGGACGGCGGCGAGGCGGGCCTGCACCCGTCGAACATCCACGACACCCCGTACGCGATCGGCGCCGTCGACTACACCGGCGACCTGCCGATCCTGCTGGGCCCGGACGGGCCGAGCCTCGGCGGGTTCGTCTGCCCGGCGACCGTGGTGACCGGGCAGCGCTGGAAACTCGGCCAGCTGCGGCCGGGCGACACCGTGCGGTTCGTGCCGATCACCACCGAGCACGCGGGCTCTTTGCGTGTCTCACCGAGAAAGGCGGTCAAGGCGAGCCGGAAGCCGATCGACGACGGTGGCGTCCTCGGCCGTCTGTCCACATCGGACGAGAACCCGGAGGTCACCTACCGGCGCAGTGGTGACGACAACCTGCTGATCGAGTACGGGCCGATGAAACTCGACCTGGCCCTGCGGATGCGGGTCCACGCGCTGGCCGACCGGCTGGCCACGGAAGGGCTCGACGGCGTCGTCGACCTGACCCCGGGCATCCGCTCGCTGCAGGTGCACGTCGATCCGGACGTGCTGCCGGTGCCGAAATTGCTCGGCCTCGTGCAGGAGGTGGAGCACGATCTGCCGCGTACCGGCGACCTCGTGGTGCCGAGCCGGACCGTGCGGATGCCGTTGTCCTGGGACGATCCGGCGACGCGCGAGGCGATCGAGCGGTACATGGCCGGCGTGCGCGACGACGCGCCGTGGTGCCCGTGGAACATCGAGTTCATCCGCCGGGTGAACGGTCTGTCCAGTGTGGACGACGTCTACCGCACGGTGTTCGACGCGGAGTACCTGGTGCTCGGCCTCGGCGACGTCTACCTCGGCGCGCCGGTGGCCACTCCGCTGGACCCGCGGCACCGGCTGGTGACCACGAAGTACAACCCGGCCCGTACCTGGACCGCGGAGAACTCGGTCGGCATCGGCGGCTCGTACCTGTGCATCTACGGGATGGAGGGCCCCGGCGGCTACCAGTTCGTCGGGCGGACGGTGCAGGTGTGGAGCGGTTGGCGGCAACGCGGATCGTTCGAACCGGGTTCGCCGTGGCTGCTGCGGTTCTTCGACCGGATCTCCTGGTACCCGGTGAGCGCCGAGGAATTGCTCGACCTGCGGGCACAGAGCTCGGCCGGGGAACTGGAACTCGACATCACCGACGGCGAGTTCGCGCTGGCCGACCACGAACGCTTCCTGGCCGACAACGCGGCCGACATCGCCTCGTTCCGGGCGAAGCAGAGCGCGGCGTTCGAGGCGGAGCGGCAGGCGTGGGCGGCGGCGGGCGAGTTCGACCCGCGGCCGGAGCCGGTCGGCGCGAAGGTCCCGACCACGAAGGTCGAGGCCCCGCCCGGCGGGCACGTCGTCGAGGCGCCGTTCGCGGCGACCGTGTGGCGGGTGGACGTCGAACCCGGCAAGCAGGTCGACGCGGCCGAGACGCTGGTGATCCTCGAAGCGATGAAGACCGAGGCGCGGATCCCCGCGCCCGCCGCCGGGGAGGTCGTCGAGGTGCTCGTCTCGCCCGGTGATCAAGTCGCCCCCGGCACCCCGCTGGTGGTTCTGGGAAGGAGCGCGGGATGAGCGTGCGGGAGCGGGTGCGCGCCGCGTACCACCGGATCGCCCGGGTCGACCGGCCCGAGATCTGGATCGACCTGCGTCCCGAGGAGGACGTGCTCGCCGACGCGGAGAAGCTGGAAGCCCGTCGCGTGGCGGGGGAATCCTTGCCGCTGTACGGGAAACTCGCCGCGGTCAAGGGCAACATCGACGTCGCCGGGCTGCCGACGACGGCGGCGTGCCCCGAGTACGCCTACTCACCCGCCGAGGACGCGCCGGTGGTGGCGCGGCTGCGCGCGGCCGGGGCGCTGATCCTGGGTACGACCAATCTGGACCAGTTCGCGACCGGACTGGTCGGGACGCGCAGCCCGCACGGGGCGGTGCGGAACGCGATCGATCCGGCGTACGTCTCGGGCGGGTCGAGTTCGGGATCGGCGGTCGCGGTGGCGCTCGGGATCGTGGATCTCGCGCTCGGTACGGACACCGCCGGATCCGGCCGGGTTCCGGCGGCGTTCAACGGGATCGTCGGGCTGAAGCCGACGCGGGGGCTGCTGCCGACGACGGGGGTCGTGCCCGCGTGCGCGAGCATCGACTGCGTCACGGTGTTCGCGCGGACGGTCGACGAGGCGACGTCCGCGTTCGCCTGCCTGAGCGAGCCCCGGGATCTTCCGGTGCTGAACCGTCCTTTCCGGATCGGCGTGCCTTCCGAGCTGGGACCGCTCCAGGACGGGTGGGCCGAAGCGTTCGCCGCGGCGGCCCGCTCGTATCGGGACGCGGGCGCGGAACTGGTCCCTGTCGACATATCGCCGTTCCTCGCCGCGGCACGTCTGCTGTACGAAGGCGCCTTCGTGGCCGAGCGGTACTCGGCGGTCGGCGAGTTCATCGACGCGCATCCGGACGCCGTCGATCCGGCCGTGCGGCGGATCATCGGTGCGGCGAAGGACATCCCGGCGCATCGGTTGTTCGGCGACCTCGCGAGGCTCGACGGTCTTTCCGCCGAGGCGTCCGCGGCCTTGTCCACTGTGGACTGCCTGCTGCTGCCCACGACGACGGAACACCCGACGATCGCCGAAGTCGAGGCCGACCCGCTGGGCGTGAACGCGCGGCTGGGCCGGTTCACGAACTCGACGAACCTGCTGGGCCTGTCGTCGCTCGCCGTGCCCGCCGGGACCGTCGGCGGGCTGCCGTTCGGGGTGATGCTGGTCGGCCCCGCGTACGCCGACCGGATCCTCGCCGACGTCGCCCGCTCGGTGCCGCGGCGGACGCGGATCACGGTCGTCGGCGCGCATCTGCGCGGGCAGCCGCTGAATCACGAACTGACCTCGCGGGGCGGCCGGTTCGTCTCCGCGGGGCGGACGGCGGCCGAGTACCGGTTCTACGCGCTGGACACCGTGCCGCCGAAACCCGGTCTCGTCCGGGTCGCTTCGGGCGGCGAGCCGATCGAGGCGGAGGTCTGGGACCTGCCGCTGAGCGGTTTCGGCGAGTTCGTGGCGGGCATTCCCGCGCCGCTGGCCATCGGGAAGGTGCGGCTGGCCGACGGGAGTGAGGTGTCGGGGTTCGTGTGCGAGCCCGGTGCGGTGGAGGGGGCCCAGGACATCACTGAGTACGGCGGGTGGCTCGGGTACCTGAGTCGTTGAGTCGCGCCTCGTGAGTGGCGATTCGAGTTCCTGAGGGGTAAGTCAAAGGTGACGTGATGAAGTCGGCAGTGAGAGTGCGCTTTGGGCACTTTGCGCAGTATTGCCCGGGGGTCGTGAGTGGCAATGGTCGTTCTAACCCTCTTTACCACTCACGACTCCCCGCGAAACGGGACTTACAGGCACAAAGCAGGCGTATGCTGCCCGAAAAGTGACCACTGTGGACACCAAAGACCTCGGGCAGCACAACGCGCCACATTTGACTTACTCCTCAATAGAACCCGAATCGCCACTCACGACCACCCGGACCGAACCAGCGGTTTCGCGTGGTTGACCGGACGGCGCGTGTGATCCGACGGACGACACGCGTGATCAGCTGGACGACACGCCCGTGGTGAAGTCTCCGCCGCGAGCCGTCCGTTCAGACACGTGTGTCGTCCGTCGGAGCACGTGTGTCGTCCAGCCCGTCACTCACGACCACCCGGACCAGGCGTTTTCCGATTTGGTTGGCTTCACGGAGCGTTCTGGGAAGAAGCTCACAAACCGTGGCGGCCCGCCGCAGGCTGGGTAGCTTCGGAGTGGTGCCCACCACATCCACCTCCAGCCGCAGGACCGTGATCAGCGTGTTCGCGGCGCTGGGCCTCGTCGTGGCCGCGATGGTGACGCTCGGCGCCACCGGCCTGGCCGTCAAACCGGTGAACGGACAGGCGCTCGCGGTCCTGGAAGAGGTCCCCGGGCCCGAGAGCGGGCCGACTTGCGCCGTCGACAAGCGTTATGTCGACGAAGACACCTTCGGTATGCGCCCGGACGTGATCGAAGCGTGGAACGCCATGCGCGCCAAGGCCAAAGCCCAGAACGTCACCCTCTGCGTGAACGACGGCAAACGCAGCCGGGGTCAGCAACAGCGCGAATTCGACAAGGCCGTCGAGCGGTTCGGCTCCGTGGAGCAGGCCAAGAAATGGGCACTGCAGCCCGAGACGTCCATGCACGTCAAGGGAATCGCCGTCGACATCCAGCCGCTGAACTCGGCCGCGTGGGTGGACAAGAACGGCGGCCCGCTCGGCTGGTGCCGCCGCTACGACAACGAGAAGTGGCATTTCGAGTACGACCCGGCCTACAAGACCGCCGGCTGCCCCGCCCTGCTCCCCAGCGCCACCGGCAACTAGCGCGTAACTCGCGTGATCGGACGCGCAACTCGCGTGATTGGAGGCGGAACTCCTCCGATCACGCGAGTTACGCCTTCAATCACGCGAGTTACGAGTTCCCTCACGTGAGCTCTTCGACGACGTACTTCGCGGCCTCCGCGAGTAGCGCTTCGTCGTAGGGAGCGTCCTTCGCCGACTTGCTGGACATGACCGCCAGGACGATCGGCGCCTTGCCCGGCGGCCACAGGACGGCGATGTCGTTCAGCGTGCCGTACTCGCCTGTTCCGGTCTTGCCGGCGATGGTCCAGCCGGGCGGCAGGCCCGCGCGGATCCGTCCGGCGCCGGTGACGGTGCGCTGGAGCAGGTCGCGCAGGAAGTCGCGTTTCTCGGCCGTCAGCGTGTCCCCCAGCACGATCTCCCGGTAGTCGGCCGCGAACGCCCGCGGCGTGGTGGTGTCGCGAAGGTCGCCCGGGGTGGCCTCGGTGATGGCCGGCTCGACGCGGTCCATCCGCGTGACCGTGTCGCCGAGACCGCGGGTGAACGCCGTCAGTGCGGCCGGGCCGCCGAGATCCCGCAGCAGCAGATTGCCCGCGGTGCCGTCGCTGAACCGGACCGCGGCGTCGCACAGCTGGCGGATCGTCATGCCCGTGGCCACGTGCCGCTCGGTGACCGGCGCGTGTTTCATCAGGTCGTCCCGCGAGTAGCTGACCCGGGTTTCCAGATGCGACAACGGGTTGCGCTGCAGGACCGCGGCCGCCGCGACCCCCTTGAACGTCGAGCAGAACGCGAACCGCTCGTCCGCGCGGTGTTCGACGGTGCCGCCGCCTTCGGTGTCGAGCGCGTAGACGCCGAGTCTGGCGTCGAACTTGTTCTCCAGCTCCATCAACCGGTCGTGGAACTGGCGGGTGGTGGACGGCGGGGGTGGCGGAGGCGACGGCACGGGCGGGTTCGCCCGCGTGCAGGCGGCCAGTGACGCGAGGACCGCCATCCCCAGCAGCGCACGACGGGTGACGGCCGGCCCCGGCGAGTTCATCGTGATCCCTCCCCCTGATCACTTCGAACATAGCAATTTCCCCACCGCTCCCGGATCGGTCAAGCGGCCGAGGCGGGTGACCCCGGGAGTGTGCCTTCCCCCACTCGACCGGGCCACCATCCTGGTTACCGACCGGTAACCGGGGCTAGGGTGCGGTCAGGACAACCTCTACTTCAGGAGCATTCGTGGCCGCAGGAGCAACACCGCTCGCGCCGAACGCGCGGTCGGTACGCAATGTCGCCTTCGTCGAAGGGGTGCGGACGCCCTTCGGCAAGGCAGGCGAAAAGGGTATGTACGCCGGCACCCGTGCCGACGACCTCGTCGTCAACGCCATCCGTGAACTGCTGCGGCGGCACCCCGAGCTGCCGCCCGAACGCGTCGACGAGGTGGCGATCGCCGCCACCACCCAGATCGGCGACCAGGGCCTGACCATCGGCCGCACCGCCGCGCTGCTGGCGGGCCTGCCGAAGTCGGTGCCCGGTTTCGCGCTGGACCGCATGTGCGCGGGCGCGATGACCGCCGTCACCACCACCGCGAGCGGGATCGGCTTCGGCGCCTACGACATCGCCATCGCCGGCGGCGTCGAGCACATGGGCCGCCACCCGATGGGCGAAGGCGTGGACCCGAACCCGCGCATCATCGCCGACAAACTCGTCGACCCGACGGCGCTCGTGATGGGTCAGACCGCGGAGAACCTGCACGACCGGTTCCCGGCGATCACCAAGCAGCGCACCGACGCCTTCGCCGCGCGCAGCCAGGAGAAGTACGCCGAAGCCGTGAAGACCGGCAAGATCGGCCCCGAGCTGGTCCCGGTCGCCACGCGCTCGAAGGAACTCGGCTGGGGTCTCGCGACCGAGGACGAGCCGCCGCGCCCCGGCACCACCGTCGAGCAGCTCGCCGGGCTGAAGACGCCGTTCCGCCCGCACGGCCGGATCACCGCGGGCAACGCGGCCGGGCTCAACGACGGCGCCACCGCGGCGCTGCTCGCCGACGAGGACACCGCCCGCGAACTCGGCCTGCCGATCGGCATGCGCCTGGTGGGCTACTCGTTCGCCGGTGTCGAGCCGGAGGTCATGGGCATCGGCCCGGTGCCCGCCACCGAGAAGCTGTTCGCGCGCACCGGCCTGTCGATCGACGACATCGGCCTGTTCGAGATCAACGAGGCGTTCGCGGTGCAGGTGCTCGCGTTCCTCGACCACTTCGGCATCGCCGACGACGACCCCCGCGTCAACCAGTGGGGTGGCGCGATCGCCTGCGGTCACCCGCTCGCGTCCTCCGGGGTGCGGCTGATGACGCAGCTTTCGCGTCAGTTCGCCGAGCGCCCCGACGTGCGCTACGGCCTGACCACCATGTGCATCGGCATCGGCATGGGCGGCACGGTCATCTGGGAGAACCCGGCTTTCGAGGGGGCCAAGTAACATGACTTTCACCGCTGAGCAGGCGAAAGCCGCCTTCCCCGACGAGGTTGTCACGAACGCGGTCACCCGCCTGGTGAAGGTGCCCGGGCTCGACAAGCCCGTCGCGCTGATCACCCTCGACAACGGCCACGACCACACCCGGCCGAACACCTTCGGCCCTCAGGGCCTGGTGAGCCTCAACGCCGCGATCGACGCCGCCTTCGCGGCCGAGCCCGCCGCGATCGCGGTCACCGGCAAGCCGTTCATCTTCGCCGTCGGCGCCGACCTTTCCGGCGTCGAAGCGGTCGCGGATCCGGCGCTGGCGCGGGAGATCGCGCAGACCGGGCACGACGTGTTCCGTCGCCTCACCGAAACCGAGATCCCGACCTTCGGGTTCATCAACGGCGCGGTGATGGGCGGCGGGCTCGAACTCGCGCTCTCCTGCCACTACCGCACGCTTTCGGAGAACACCGCCGCGATCGCGTTCCCCGAGGTCTTCCTCGGCCTGTTCCCGGGCTGGGGCGGCACGCAGCTGCTGCCGAACCTCATCGGCCCGGACGCCGCGGTCACCGTGATCATCGAGAACGCGCTGGCCCAGAACAAGATGCTGAAGGTCGCGCAGGCGGCCGAACTCGGCATCGTCGACGAGGTCTTCGGCTCGGCCGACTACCTCGAGCAGTCCCTGCTGTGGCTGGCGAAGGTCGTCAACGGCGAGATCACCCCCGCCCGCCGCGAGATCGACCGCGGCGCGGGCTGGGACGCCGCGATCGCCCGTGCCAAGGCCATTGTGGACGGTCGCACGAAGGGCGCATCCCCCGGCGCGACCAAGGCCGTCGAGCTGCTGGAGCTGGCCCGCGAGAACGACCTCGACCGCGGCTACGCGGCCGAGACCGACGGGCTCGCCGAACTGCTCATGGACGACACCCTGCGCGCGGGGCTGTACTCGTTCAACCTGGTCAACAAGCGGGCCAAGCGGCCGGCCGGTGCCCCGGACAAGTCGCTGGCGCGCAAGGTGAACAAGGTCGGCATCGTCGGCGCGGGCCTGATGGCCAGCCAGATGGCGCTGCTGTTCGTCCGCCGCCTCAAGGTGCCGGTGGTGCTCACCGACGTCGACCAGGAACGCGTCGACAAGGGCGTGTCCTATGTGCACGGTGAGATCGACAAGCTGCTGGCGAAGAAGCGGGTCTCGCCGGACGGCGCGAACCGGCTGAAGGCGCTCGTCACCGGCTCGCTCGACAAGTCGGCGTTCGCCGACGCCGACTTCGTGATCGAGGCGGTGTTCGAGGAGCTGGGCGTCAAGCAGAAGGTCTTCGCCGACCTGGAGCAGTACGTCTCGCCCGAGGCGATCCTGGCGACGAACACCTCGTCGCTGTCGATCACCGCGATGGCGTCGCAGCTGAAGCACCCCGAGCGCGTGGTCGGGTTCCACTTCTTCAACCCGGTCGCGGTGATGCCGCTGCTGGAGATCGTCCGCGCGGAGAAGACCGACGACGCCGCGCTGGCGACGGCGTTCGCGCTCGGCAAGCAGCTCAAGAAGTCGAGCGTGCTGGTCAAGGACGCGTCCGCGTTCGTGGTCAACCGGCTGCTGCTGCGGTTCCTCGGCGAAGTGCTGGTGACCGTCGACGAGGGAACGCCGTTCGACGTCGCCGACAAGGCGCTCGAGCCGCTGGGCCTGCCGATGACGCCGCTGACGCTGATGCAGCTGGTCGGCCCGGCGATCGCCCTGCACGTCGGGGAGACCCTGCACGGGGCGTTCCCGGATCGGTTCACCGTCAGCGAGAACCTCGACCGCTTCGTGAAGGCGGGCAAGAAGGGTGTCTGGCAGTGGGACGACAAGGGCAACGCCACCGTCGACCCCGAGGTGGCCGAACTCTGGCAGCAGGGCGACTCGCCGTCGACGTCCGAGCAGGTGCGTGACCGCGCGCTGGCGGCGATCGCCGAGGAGATCCGGATCATGCTCGACGAGGGCGTGGTCGCGGAGGCGCAGGACATCGACCTGTGCCTGATCCTCGGCGCGGGCTGGCCGTTCTGGCTGGGCGGCATCACGCCGTACCTCGACCGGGCCGGCGTGTCCGAGAAGGTCAACGGCAAGCCGTTCCTGGCCCCGGGTGTGGCGAGCGTGCCGCTCTCCTGAGCCTCGGCGAAAGGCCACCGTCGGCGATCCCCTGATCGCGGACGGTGGCCTTTCGCGTTTTTCGTGGATTCGATGGCGAACGGCTACGTTTTCGTGAAAGCCTGGGGTTCGTACGGGAACGTTCGTCTCCCCGGCCATCCCCCGGGGAGACGGGCATCACAGAACGCCGTGCGTTGGCCGTCCGGACATCGTCCGTTCAACGACGCTCTTTAGCGTCCGGCCGGTGAACAGCGAAAAACCCGGCGTCGACCGCCGCGGATTCCTCAAACGCGCGGGCCTCGTGTCCGCGGCGGCCGCCGTCGCGCCACTCGCCGCCGCGGCACCGGCGGACGCCCTCGATCTGGATCTGGACCTCGATCTCGGCCTGCTCTTCGGCCGGGACCGCTATCGGTGGCTGGCGGGCGATCACCACATCCACACGCAGTACTCCTACGACGCGATGTACACAGTGGACGGAATCGCCACCGACGCGCGCCGTCACGGCGCGGACTGGGCGGTGATCACCGATCACGGCCACGCCGCGCACGAGAAGTCCTCGGTGGAGCGCACGAACGCCGCGATCCGGGCGGCGCAGCGCGAACATCCCGATCTCCTGCTGTGGCAGGGCATGGAGTGGAACGTGCCGGGTGCCGAGCACGCGACGCTGTTCTTCCAGGCGGGCGCGGCCCAGGCCGCGAAACTGCGCGAGTTCGAGCGCGCCTTCGACTGGCGGCTGACCGGGACCGAACCAGGCACGCCGGACAACGAGGCGCTCGCCGTCGAGGCGATCCGCTGGCTCGCGGCCGAAGAGCGGGCGCGCCGGATCCACGCGCCGGTGGTGGTGATCAACCATCCGCTGCGCAACGGCCGGATCGCCCCGCACGAGATCCGCGCGCTGCGCGACGCCGCGCCCGGCATCGTCATCGGCATGGAAGGCGCGCCGGGAGCGCAGGCCGACGGTTTCCCCAAACCGCTCGGGAGCGGCGGAGGCGCGCGTGGCGGGTACGGCAACTCGCCCGGCTCGAACTCGTGGCCGGGCTTCCCGGCGTCGGCCTACCGCACCTACGGCGGCTTCGACTGGAGCACCGCGACCGTCGGCGGGCTCTGGGATTCGCTGCTGGCCGAAGGAAAGCCGTGGTGGATCACCAGCAACTCCGACTCGCACTACAACCGCGGCGACACCCACGTGCGGCCCAGCGTCCCCGACGGCTACTACGACGAGCACGGCGGCTACCCGGACCCGATCGACACCGGCGTCCCGCAGAACCTGCCGCCGTACGCGGACTTCGCCCCCGCCGAGTTCAGCCGGACGATGGTCGGCGTGACCCGCCGAAGCCACGAAGGTGTGCTGGAAGGTCTGCGCGCGGGCCGTGTCTGGGTGGTGCACGGCGGACTCGCACAGGAACTCGAGTTCGGCGCGTACAGCGGCTGGAGCTCGGCGACGATGGGCGGCAGGCTGCGGGTCCGGCGCGGATCCGACGTCACGGTGGTCGTCTCGGCGAAGCTGGCGGCCCGGCCGAACGGCGGCGGCGCGATCCCGAGGCTCGCGCGGCTCGACCTCGTTTCGGGGCCGGTGACCGGCCCGGCCGCCGACCGCGACACGCAGACCGCCCCGGGGACCCGGGTGGTGCGGTCGTTCGAGCCGCGGTGGGCGCCCGGGCGGCGGGTCACCTTCCGGCACACGTTCCGCGACGTGCGTGAGCCGTTCTTCGTGCGGACACGCGGAACGGACGGCAAGAAGCACGTGCCCGGCGGGATCGAGCCGAGCGCCGACGTGATCGGGCAGTCGAACCCGTTCGAAGACCTGTGGTTGTACGGGAACCCGATCTTCGTGGACGTGCGGTAGGTCTCCCGCGGATGTCATGAAAGGGCCGTTCAGGACGAAAAATGTCCTGAACGGCCCTTTCATGACACTTCCGAAACGCTAGGCGCCCAGTGTGTCCGGGTCCGGCCCCAGCCGCTTCCCCTGCTCCAGCGTCGCGATCGCGGCGGTGTCGTGCGCGTCGAGCGCGAAGTCGAAGACGTCGATGTTCGCCTTGATCCGTTCCGGCGTGACGGATTTCGGGATCACCAGATGGTCCATCTCGACATGCCAGCGCAGCACGACCTGGGCCGGCGTCTTGCCGTGTTTCTCCGCGATCGTGGTGATCTTCTCGTCGGCGAGCAGGTCTCCGCCGCGCGCCAGCGGGCCCCACGCCTCGGTGACGATCTCGTGCTTCTCGTGGAAGTCCCGCAGCAACGGCTGCTGCAGCCACGGGTGGCATTCGATCTGGTTCACCGCGGGAACGGTCCCGGTCTCCTCGA
Organism: Amycolatopsis sp. WAC 04197; assembly: GCF_003947475.1. Lineage (NCBI taxonomy): Bacteria > Bacillati > Actinomycetota > Actinomycetes > Pseudonocardiales > Pseudonocardiaceae > Amycolatopsis > Amycolatopsis sp. WAC 04197. Next base: position 331,628 of record NZ_QHJK01000009.1, read on the forward strand.
TCAGCCGTTCCAGATGCGGGATCTGGAAGTTCGAGACGCCGATCGCCTTCGCCCGGCCGTCGGAGGCGATCTTTTCCAGCGCCCGCCACGTTTCCACGTACTTGTCCTGCGACGGCAGCGGCCAGTGGATCAGATACAGGTCGACGTAGTCGAGCCCCAGCTCGCGCAGGCTCGTGTCGAAGGCGCGCAACGCCGAGTCGTAGCCGTGTTCGGTGTTCCACAGTTTCGTGGTGACGAACAGTTCCTCGCGTGGCAGCCCGCTGGTGCGGACGGCCTCGCCGACGCCGCGTTCGTTGGCGTACAGGGTCGCCGTGTCGATGGCGCGGTACCCCGCCTCGATGGCGGTGCGGATCGCGCCGGTGACCTCGTCGTCGCCGATCTTGTACACCCCGAACCCGAGTTGCGGGAGGGATGTTCCGTTGTTCAGCCGAATACTGGGAACCATGCTCGAACCGTAACCCCCGCCGGGGGTCAGGGCAGAGCGGGCAGGTGGACGGTCACCGAAAGGCCGCCGCCCACAACGGGTTCCGCGGACACCGTGCCGCCGTGTGCCTGCACCGCGGCCCGCACGATCGAGAGCCCCAGCCCGGCGCCGGTCCGGGCCGTCCTGGCGACGCCGGCGCGGCGGAACGGCTCGAACAGTTCGGGGACCGCGGCCGGATCCAGCAGCCCGCCCGAAGACCGCACCCGCAGCACCGACCACTGTGGACCGGCCTGCGTGACGACGTCCAGCCAGCCGCCGTCGACGTTGTGCCGCACGGCGTTCTCCAGCAGGTTGCCCGCGATCCGTTCCAGCAGCGCGGGATCGCCGAACGTCACCGCGCCCTGGGTCGCGAATTCGGTGCGGATGCCGCGCTTTTCGGCTTCGGCACGCACCGCGCGCCAGGCACTCGCGACGATCACCGCGAGATCGACCGGCTCCCTGGCCACCAACCCCGCGCCGTCCGTACGGGCGAGCAGCAGCAGCGAACCGACCAGCCGCTCGGCCCGCTCCGTCGCGTCACGGACGACACCCGCCATCCGGCGTAGTTCGGCTTCGTCCGCGTGCTCGTCGGCCAAGGTGACGTCGAGTTCGGTGCGGATGACGGCGAGCGGCGTCCGCAGTTCGTGGCTGGCGTTCGCGACGAAATGCCGCTGCGCGTCGAACGCGGCCTGCAACCGGTCCAGCATGTCGTCGAACGTCTCGGCCAGTTCCGCGAGTTCGTCCTTCGTGCGGACCTCGCCGATCCGCTCCCCCATCGACTCGATCGAGAGACGGCGCGCGGTACCGCTGATCTCGCGCAGCGGCCGCAGGACCCGCGCGGTGAACGTCCACGCGAGGATCCCCGCCGCCAGCACGACGAAACAGAACGCGACCGCGCCGAACAGCAGCACCCGGTTCCTGGCGTAGACCCGCAGATGCTCGGTGACGGCGGACGCGTCGACCTCGACGCCGTCGACGCGCACAGTGGTGCCCGGCGGCAGCTGCGGCACGGCGGAAACCGCGTCGCCGACCAGATTCCAGGTCAGCCAGAGCAACAGGACGCTGACCAGTGCCACCAGCCCGGTCGCGAGCAGCGTGACCCGCCCGCGCAGGCTGCGGGCACCGGACAGGTTCACCCGCGTGCGGTCCCCTGCTCCGGCACCCGGTAGCCGGAGCCGACGACGGTTTCGATGATGCCCGGCTCGCCGAGCTTCTTCCGCAGGGTCATCACGGTGACCCGGACGGTGGTGGTGAACGGGTCGGCGTTCTCGTCCCACACGCGTTCGAGCAGTTCTTCGCTGCTGACCACCGAACCGGCGGCCGACAGCAGCACCTCCAGCACGCCGAACTCCTTGCGGGTCAGCTCGACCGGACCGCTCGCGCGGCGGACGGTCCGCCTCGCCGGGTCCAGTTCGACGTCGCCCGACGTCAGCAGCGGCGGCGCGGCCGGGGTCGCGCGGCGGCCCAGCGCCCGCACGCGTGCGACGAGTTCGGGGAAGGCGAACGGTTTGGCGAGATAATCGTCGGCGCCGAGGGAAAGGCCGTCGACGCGGTCCGAAACGGAACTGCTCGCGGTGAGCATCAGCACGCGGGTCAGCTCGCCGGACGCGACGATCTCGCGGCACAGGTCGTCACCGGACATGCCGGGCAGGTCGCGGTCGAGCAGCACGACGTCGTACCGGGTGACGGCGGCCTTCTCGTGCCCGTCGTCACCGGTGAGCGCGATGTCCACCGCCATACCCTCGCGCCGCAGGCCGCGTGCGATCGCGTCGGCGAGGGGTTCTTCGTCTTCGACTACCAGAATTCGCACGACCCTACGTTGCCACATTTACCTGAGAGTGACCTGATTGGACCAGCGCAGGGCGAACCACAGCCTCATCCGGGTCTCCGGATCCGCCAGATCCACCTCCAGCGCCCGTTCGATCTGCCCGATCCGGTGCCGGACGCTGTTGCGGTGCACGCCGAGTTCGGCGGCCGTGCGGTCCCAGCCGCCGTGGTGCGCGAGCCACGTCCGCAGCGTGCCGACCAGTTCGCGATCACCCTGCCGGTCGAGTTCGCGCAACGGCGCCAGCACCTGGACCGCGAACCCGGCCGCGGCATCCGGATCGATCAGCGCGTCCAGCCCCGACGTGCCTTCCGCGACCACCGGCCGTCCCAGCGCGGCGGCCCGCGTCAGCAGCAGCTCGATCTCACCCGCCGCTTCGGGAAGCCGTCCGGGCGGGACGGGTGAGCCCACCACCGCGAGCCAGCCGTCGGCGCGGAGCCGGTCGAGATCACCGGCCTCCGGCGCTTCGCGGACGATCGCGTCGAAGCGCGGCCCCGGCCGCAGCCGCACGAGCGGGGTGTCGAGCCGGGCGCGCAGCCAGTCGTAGCGGACGGCCACCTCGTTCGGCCCTTTCCGGTAAGCGATCCCGGCGACCAGACGGCGTTCGTCCCCGCCGATCACCTCGGTCTCTCCCAGCAGCAGCCCCGTGGCGGTGGCGCCCAGTCCGGCCGCGTCGGAACCCGCGCGGCCCGCCAGCCCGAGCAGCGCCGCCCCGACCGACAGGATCGAGCGGTCCGCGCCGTCGAACCGCGCGACCCGGCCGACCACGACCAGATGAGACGCCGTCGCCTGCGGGTACACCGGTTGCGCGACGACGTGCGTGCCGTCGGCCAGTTCCGTGGTCGCGCTGCGGATCCCCCGGCCCGCCCGCAGCGTGGCGACCAGTTCCCGGACCTCGCCGGGCAGCGGCGACGGCGCCCCATGGTCCGCGGCCAGGACATCGCCAGCGCCGACCAGCGCCACCCAGGCCCCCAGCCGTCCGGCCAGCGCGCTCGCCAATTCGCCGAGCCCGTCGCCCGCCGCCCTGGTCAGCGCCTCGCGCGCGACCGCGATCCGCCGCTGTTCCCGCTGCCCCGCCTCGGCGAGCGCGACCGACACCGCCCGGCTGATCGCGAGGAACGGCGTCCGCGGCTGGACGACCAGCAGCGGGAGACCGTGCCGGGCACACGCCGTCAGCAGGGGCGGCGGCAACGTCTCGTAGGCGCCCGGGGTGAGCCCGAATCCGAGCGCGGAGATGCCGCTGCCGGCCAGCCGCCGGACGTAGCGATCGATCTCGGCCGGTTCCACCGGCAGGTTCACCCCGGCGGTGAGCAGCAGCTCCGCCCCGAGCAGGTACGGCACGGGGTCGAGTAGCTCGCTGACGTGGGCCCAGCGCACCGGCGCGTCGAGCGCGCCCGGGCGCAAGGTCTCCACGACCGGGTCGAGTGCGAGTTCCGGGTTGCCGACCACGGCGCGTAACGGGACATTCACATCCGAGTCGAACGGATCGCGACTTTGGGCCATTTCATCCTCGATCTCCGATGAGTTCGGATGGATCATCCCATGTCGTTCAAGGTGCGAACGAACCTACGGTGACCCGAACGAAGCGAACAGCCCCAAGTCAAGGAGGACACCGTGGCCGGTGACTACGCGGTGATCGCGCTCTACATAGCGGGCATGATCGGGGTCGGCTGGTTCGGGCTGCGGCTCGCCAAGACCAAATCCGACTACCTCGTCGCGGGCCGCCGGCTCGGCTGGTTCATGTACTCGGGCACGATGTCCGCGGTCGTCCTCGGCGGCGCTTCGACGGTCGGCGGGGTGAAGCTCGGCTACACCTACGGCATCTCGGGCGCCTGGCTCGTGATCGCCATCGGCGTCGGCATCCTCGTCCTGCACACGCTGTTCGCGCGGCGGCTGGTGAAACTGCGCGTCTACACCGTCGGCGAGATGCTCGACCTGCGCTACGGCGGCTCCACCAGCACCATCTCCGGCGTGGTCATGTGGGGCTACACGCTGATGCTGACCGTCACCTCGACGCTGGCGTTCGCCACCATCTTCAAGGTCCTGTTCAACGTGCCGAGCTGGGCGGGTATCGCCATCGGCGGCTCGATCGTGGTGCTCTACTCGGTGCTCGGCGGCATGTGGTCGATCACGCTGACCGACATCGTCCAGTTCGTCATCAAGACCATCGGCATCCTGCTGATCCTGCTGCCGGTCTCGATCGTCTCCGCGGGCGGTTTCGACGGGATGGCCGCGCGGCTGGACGAGAGCTACTTCGAACTGACCGCCATCGGCGGCGACACGATCTTCACCTACTTCCTCATCTACAGCTTCGGCCTGCTGATCGGCCAGGACATCTGGCAGCGCGTGTTCACCGCGCGGACGCCGGGTATCGCGACCGGCGGCGGCGTCATCTCCGGCGTCTACTGCCTCGTCTACGGTCTCGCCGGCGCGCTGATCGGCACCGCGGCCAAGACGCTGTACCCGAACCTCGCCAGCGCGCAGGACGCGTTCGCGACCATCGTCGAGGAGCAGCTGCCCGCCGGGATCCGCGGGCTGGTTCTCGCGGCGGCGCTCTCGGCGATGATGTCGACCGCGAGCGGCGCGCTCATCGCCTGCTCCACGGTCAGCACCTCGGATCTGCTTTCCAAGCTGGGCCTCAAAAAGGCCGTCGACGAGGTGACGAGGAACCGGGTCACCACGCTGGTTCTCGGCATCGTCGCGATCGGCATCGCGATGATCGTGGACGACGTCGTCAACGCGCTGACCATCGCCTACGACATCCTCGTCGGCGGTCTGCTGGTCGCGATCATCGGCGGACTGGCCTGGAAACGCGGGACCCGTCAGGGCGCGCTCGCGTCGATGGTGGTCGGCACCGTCGTGGTCATCACGTTCATGTTCGTCGACGGCGTCGAGGCCAACAGCCCGATCTACTGGGGCCTCGGCTCGAGCCTCGCGGTGTATCTGCTGGTCAGCTTCCTGACCCCGCGCACCTCCGACGAAATCCTCACCGTGTGGACCCGCCGCCTGAACGGCAGCGCGGCCGCCGATGACGAAGAGGCGAAACTCGCCGCTTCGCAGTCCTGAAACACCAGAAGGAGACACAGTGCCTGAGCAGAACCCGATCGGACCCGTCGACTCTTCGAGGGTGCCCCGGTTCGCCGGTTTCGCGACCTTCGCGAGGCTTCCGCGGATCGATCAGGTCGAGCGCGCCGACGTCGCCGTCGTCGGGGTGCCGTTCGACGCCGGGGTGTCCTACCGCCCCGGCGCGCGCTTCGGCCCCTCCGCGCTCCGTGAGGCCAGCCGGCTCCTTCGTCCGTACCACCCCGAACTCGACGTTTCCCCGTTCGCCGAAACACAGGTGGTCGACGCCGGCGACATCGCGCTCAACCCGTTCAACATCGGCGAGGCGATCGAAACGCTGCAGAGCGAGGCCGAGGCGCTCACCGCGGACGGGACGCGGCTGGTGACCGTCGGCGGCGACCACACGATCGCGCTGCCGCTGCTGCGGGCGGCGGCGAAGAAGCACGGACCGGTGGCGCTGCTGCACTTCGACGCGCACCTCGACACCTGGGACACCTACTTCGGCGAGCCGTACACCCACGGCACCCCGTTCCGGCGGGCGTCCGAGGAAGGCATCCTCGACACCGAAGCGCTGTCCCACGTCGGCACGCGCGGCCCGCTGTACGGCAAGCGGGATCTGGAGGAGGACCGCCGCCTCGGATTCGGCATCGTCACCTCCGGCGACGTCATGCGCCGCGGGGTCGCCGAGACCGTCGACGCGCTGCGCCAGCGCATCGGCGGCCGCCCGCTCTACATCTCGGTCGACATCGACGTGCTCGACCCGGCGCACGCGCCCGGCACCGGCACTCCCGAAGCGGGCGGCATGACCAGCCGCGAACTGCTGGAGATCCTGCGCGGACTGCGGGACTGCAACCTCGTCGGAGCCGATGTGGTGGAGCTGGCCCCGGCCTACGATCATGCCGAGATCACCGCCATCGCGGCTTCCCACGTCGCCTACGACCTGGTGAGCCTGCTCAGTTTGGGGAAGAGCGCATGACACAACGCATCGGCGGCGACATCGTCGTCGAAACCCTCCACGCGCTCGGCGCGGACACCGTGTTCGGCCTGCCGGGCCAGCACGCGCTCGGTCTGTTCGAAGCGTTGCGGCGCACGGACGACCTGCGCGTCATCAGTTCACGGGTGGAGAACAATCTGGCGTTCGCGGCCGACGGGCACGCCCGCGCCCGGCTCGCGGCGGATCCCGAAGGCCCGGTCCCGGTGACGCCGATGATCGTGTCGACCGGCCCCGGCGCGCTGCTGACTTTGGCCTCACTGCAGGAATCGCGGGCGGCGTCGGTCCCGGTGCTCGGGATCTCCAGCCAGATCCCGGTCGCCGGGCTCGGCGGCGGACGGCACGGCTATCTGCACGAACTGCCCGATCAGCAGGCCAGTTTCCGTGACGTGGTGAAGTCGGTGCACGTGGTGCGCACCGTCGGCCAGATCCCGACGGCGTTGCGCGAGGCGTGGGAATCGGCGGCGACCGCGCCGTACGGCCCAGTGTGGGTCGAGATCCCGCAGGACATCCTGCTGGCACCGACGGACCTGCCGCGGATCACGTCCGTGACCGCGCGGCCCGCTCCGCTCGCGCCGTTGCCGGAACTCGTCACCGAAGCGGCGAAACTCCTTGGCGCGGCCGAGAATCCGGTGATCCTCGCCGGGGGCGGCGCGCTACGCTCGGGCGCGCACGCGGAGCTGAAGGCGCTCGCGGAGGCACTGCGAGCGCCGGTGCTGTCGACGTTCGGCGGCAAGGGCGTCTTCGGCTGGGATCACGAGCTGTCCGGGCAGTCGTGGCTGGAGGACTGGCACAGTACCGAGTTCCTGTCGGCCGCGGATGTGCTGCTGGTGCTGGGTTCCGGGCTCGGCGAACTGTCCAGCAACTACCGCGAGTTCGCCCCGCGCGGCCGGGTGATCCAGGTCGAGGCCGATCTCGGGAAGCTGGAGTCGAACTACCCGGCCTTGGGCATCCATGCCGACGTCCGCCTTGCCCTGCAAGGACTTCTGGAGCAGGTGCCGTTCCGGCAAGCAGACGGCGCCGCCGAAAAGGCGGTGACGGAACTGCTGGCCAAGGTGCGCGAACGCCTCGACGGCCAGCCCCTCGAAGCCGAGCGCAAGCTCATCGACGACATCCGCGCGGCGATCCCCGAAGGCACCCAGACGTTCTGGGACATGACGATCGCGGCCTACTGGGCCTGGTCGGCGTGGAATCCCGAGGGCGCGCCGATCCACACCGCGCAGGGTGCGGGCGGGCTCGGCTACGGCCTGCCCGGCGCGCTCGGCGGTGCCGCGGCGACCGGCGGCCCGGCGCTCGCGGTCTCCGGCGACGGCGGCGCGATGTACGGCATCGCGGAACTGGCGACGGCGGTCCAGCACGGGCTGGACGTCACCTGGCTCATTGTCGACGACGGCGGTTACGGCATCCTGCGCGAGTACCTGACCGGCGCGTTCGGCCAGTCCACCGCCACCGAACTCGCCCGCCCCGATTTCGCCGCGCTGGCGAAGTCCTTCGGCGTCGGCGCGACCGTGTCCTCTTTGGACACCGTCGGGAAGGACCTGGCCGACGCGTTGGCCACACCCGGCCCGTCCGTGGTCGTCCTGCCCGCCCTGCTCAAGATGTTCGAGCCGACCCACCTGGAGAAGAAATGACTCAGGTCCTCAATTTCGTCGATGGCGCCGAGGTACCGGCGTCGGGCTCGCGGACGCTCGACCTGGTGAATCCCGCAACCGGCGAGGTCTTCGGCACCAGCGTCCTGTCGGAACAGTCCGATGTGGACGTCGCGCTGGCCGCCGCCGAACGGGCGTTCAAGGTGTGGCGCAAGAGCACGCCCGCCCAGCGTCAGCTCGCGCTGCTGAAGATCGCCGACGCGCTGGAATCCCGCGCGGAGGAGTTCGCCGAGCTCGAAATCCGGGAGACCGGCAAGATCCGCGCCGTCGTGCTGGACGAGGAGATCCCGGAGTGCGTCAGCGCGCTGCGGTTCTTCGCCGGTGCGGCGCGGCAGCTCGAAGGCACCGCGTCCGGGGAGTACCTGCCCGGGCACACGTCGGCGATCCGCCGGGAACCGGTCGGCGTCTGCGCGCAGATCGCGCCGTGGAACTACCCGCTGATGATGGGTGTCTGGAAGATCGCCCCGGCCTTGGCCGCGGGCAACACCGTCGTGCTGAAACCCGCGGAGACCACGCCGTCGACGGCCGTCCTGCTGGCGAAGGTCGCGGCGGAGTTCCTGCCGCAGGGCGCGTTCAACGTGCTGTGCGGCGACCGCGACACCGGCCGCGCGCTGGTGAAGCACCCGATCACCGAGCTGGTGTCGATCACCGGGTCGACCCGGGCCGGGATCGACGTCGCCACCGTCGCGGCGGCCGACCTCAAGCGCACGCACCTCGAACTCGGCGGCAACGCGCCCCTGCTGGTCTTCGGCGACGTGAACCTCGCCGAAGCGGCCGAGGGCATCGTCGGCGCGGCGTTCTACAACGCCGGGCAGGACTGCACCGCGGGCAGCCGGGTGCTGGTGGACGCGGCGATCCACGACGAGTTCGTCGCGGAGCTGACCAAGGCCGCCGCCGCGCAGACCCCGGGCGAGGACTACGGCCCGCTCAACAGCGAGGCGCAGTTCGGGCGGGTCCGCGGGCTCGTCGAGCGGCTGCCCTCGCACGCTCGCGTGGAGACCGGCGGCACCCCCGCCGGCGACCGCGGTTTCTTCTTCTCCCCCACCGTGGTCTCGGGTCTGAAGCAGGACGACGAGATCGTGCAGGAGGAGATCTTCGGCCCGGTGATCACCGTCCAGTCCTTTGTGGACGAGGACGAGGCGGTGCGCCTGGCCAACGGCGTCCCCTACGGGCTGGCGTCGTCGATCTGGACCAACGACCTGTCACGCGCGACCCGCGTTTCGGGCGAACTCGACTTCGGCTGCGTCTGGGTCAACACCCACGGGCCGCTGGTCTCGGAAATGCCCCATGGCGGCTTCGGGCACTCGGGCCACGGGAAGGATCTCTCGTCCTACTCCTTCGCCGAGTACACCCGCGTGAAGCACGTCATGACCCGCTTCGCCTGACCGCGTTTCGTCCTCTGAACGCGGTACTTGCGTGTGCAAGGACCGCATTCAGAGGACGAAACGCATAGCTGGAGGTCCCCATGGGTGACAAGGTCACCGAAGTCGAGCAGCACGGTATCGCGCCGATCCCGCCGGAAGAACAGACCTCGCGTCCGCGCGACCTGTTCCGGATGGCGTTCGGCGGCGCGAACACCTTCGCCACCATCATCCTCGGGACCCTCCCGATCGCCTTCGGGCTGAGTTTCCGGGCGGCGGTGGCGGCCACCGTCGCGGGCGTGGTCGTCGGCGCCCTGGTGCTCTCGCCGATGTCGCTGTTCGGCCCGCTCACCCGGACCAACAACGCGGTCTCCTCCGGCGCGCACTTCGGCGTCGTCGGCCGCTGTGTCGGCTCCTTCCTCTCCCTGCTGACGGCGATCACGTTCTTCGCCATCTCGGTCTGGGTGAGCGGCGACGCCGTCGCCGGTGCGGCACAACGGCTTTTCGGCTTCGACGGCGGCGAGGTGCTCCGCGGGGTCGCGTACGGCGTCATCGCGATCGCGACGCTGGTGGTGTGCATCTACGGCTACCGGTTCATGCTGCTGGTGAACCGGGTCGCCGTGGTGCTGGGCACGGCGATCATGCTGCTCGGGATCGTCGCCTACGGCGGCACGTTCGACCCTGGGTTCGCCGGCACCGGCACCTACGCGCTCGGTGACTTCTGGCCGACGTGGATCCTGGCCGCGCTCACCACGATGGCGAACCCGATCTCGTTCGGCGCCTTCCTCGGCGACTGGACGCGCTACATCCCGGCGCGGCACAGCCGCCGTTCCCTCCTGGCCGCGCCGTTCCTGGCGCAGGTGGCGACGTTGCTGCCGTTCGGGTTCGGCATCGCCACCGCGACCCTGGTCGCGGATCCGGCCGACTACATCACCGGCCTGACCGCGATCTCCCCGCTCTGGTACGCGATCCCGCTGATCGTCGTCGCGCTGATCGGCGGCCTGTCCACCGGGACGACGTCGCTCTACGGCACCGGGCTGGACTTCAGTTCGATCTTCGTGAAGCTGAGCCGGGTGCAGGCGACGCTGCTGATCGGCTCGCTCAGTGTCGTGTTCATCTTCGTCGGCAATTTCGTGCTGGACATGGTGTCCAGCATCAACGCCTTCGCCACGCTGATCGTGCTGTGCACCTCGCCGTGGATGGTGATCATGATGATCGGCTTCGTGCTGCGGCGCGGGTTCTACGACCCGGACGACCTCCAGGTGTTCAACCAGGGCAGCAAGGGCGGGCGCTACTGGTTCACCCGAGGGGTGAACTGGCGCGCGATGGCCGCGTGGATCCCGGCGACGACGCTGGGCCTGCTGACGGCCAACACCCCGATGATCGCCGGGCCGTTCAAGGACATCGCGGGCGGCGTCGACATCAGCATGGTGGTGACGCTGTGCACGGCGGCGATCGCGTATCCGGTGCTGGTGAAGCTCTTCCCCGAGCCGCGGGAGGTCTACTCGTACGCGGAACCCGTCGCGGAACCGGCCGTCGCGGTCTAGGCGAAGCGGCGCAGCGCCCCGAGGAACAACGCGTCGAAGGCGCGGTCCGGGAGCACCCGGCGCACGAACAGGATCGGCTTCGCCCCGAAACCGGCGGCGTAGCGGGTCTTCGGGCGCCGGGCCCGGACGGCCTTCACGATGACGTCGGCGATCACCTTGGGGTGGGAACCGCGCGCGGCCTGGTCGAAGAACTTCGCCAGCGCCTTGGCCTGCGGCGCGTACGCGGTGTCACCCGAGGTCTTGAGCAGGTTCTCGACGGCGATACCGCCCCATTCGGTCTTGATGGCGCCGGGTTCGACCACCACGACGTCGATGCCGAACGGCTTGAGCTCCAGCCGCAGTGAGTCGCTGAGTCCTTCGACCGCGAACTTCGTCGAGTGGTACCAGCCGCCGAGCGGTTCGTAGATCTTGCCGCCGATCGACGAGATGTTCACGATCTTGCCGGAGCCCTGGGCACGCATATGCGGCGTGGTCAGCTGGACGAGCCGCGCGAGCCCGAACAGGTTGACCTCGAACTGGTACTTCCCCTCCGAGAGCGGCACGTCCTCGAAGGCGCCGTACGAGCCGTAGCCCGCGTTGTTGATCAGGACGTCGATGCGGCCGGACTCCTCGATGATCCGCTCGACACCCGCGACCATCGACGCGTCGTCGGTGACGTCCATCGCGAGAACCTTGACCCCGCGCTCGGCGAGCCCCGCCATCCGCTCGACGCGCCTCGCGGCGCCGTAGACCGTGTAACCCGCGTCCTTCAGCGCGAGCGCCGTGGCTTCGCCGATCCCCGCGGAGGCTCCCGTGACCAGTGCGACCTTCATGTCCGTCTCCTAACTAACCAGTTGGTTGCCAATTCAGGCTGCCATGGGATGCGGCTAGCTGTCAACCAACCAGTTAGTTAGACTGGATCACATGGTCAGGGACAAGGAAGCGACCAAGCGGAAACTGCTGGACGCGGCGACGACGGAGTTCGCGACGTACGGCATCGCCGGCGCCAGGGTGGACCGCATCGCGAAGAACGCGGGCGCGAACAAGGCGCTGATCTACGCCTACTTCTGCAGCAAGGAAGAGCTTTTCGAGAAGGTCGTGGAGGAGCAGGTGGACCTCGCCATCCGGACCCTCACGATCACGCCCGAGGACCTGCCCGGTTACGCGGGCAGGCTGTTCGACCGCTACCTCGAACACCCCCATCTCCTGCGGCTCATGGGCTGGCTGCGCCTGGAGAGCGGCTTCGACGCGACACCCGAAGCCGAGGTCCGGGCGCACGCGGACAAGGTCGCCGCGATCCAGGCGGCGCAACGGGCGGGAACCGTGCCGGACCACTTCGACGCCGAGGAACTGCTGAGCCTCGTCGTGCACCTGTCGATCCTGGGGTTCTCCTCCCCGACTGCGACGCGCGACCTCGTGGTGCGGGCGGTCGGGCGGATCGTGGGCACCTGAGCCGGGCTTTCGCGCGACCACTGGGACGCCCCCCCAAGTGTCATGAAAGGGTCGTTCAGGACATTTTTCGTCCTGAACGACCCTTTCATGACACCGGGAAGTGCGTAGCGCGCGCTATGAAAGGTCCTTTCCTTGCAAATTTCGCAAGGAAAGGACCTTTCATGGCGCGCTTGTCAGCGGCGCGTGTCCTCCGGCGCCGGAGTCCGGCTCGCCAGCTTCGCCGACCACTCGGTCACCCGCCGCGCCACGTCCTGCGCGGTGAGCCCGACGCGGGCCAGCACCTCCTCGCGTGAACCGTGGTCGTGGAACACCTGCGGCACCGCGAGATCCCGCAGCGGCACGTCGCATTCGGCGTCGCGGAACAGCGCGGCCAGCGCGGAGCCGAAGCCACCGTGCCGCCCGCTGTCCTCGACGGTCACGACGAGCTTGTGCTGTTCGGCCAGCGCGACCAGTTCGGCCGGGGCCGGGACGACCCAGCGCGGGTCCACCACGGTCACGCCGATGCCCTGGTCGGCCAGCCGGTCCGCGGCGGCGAGCCCGAGCATCGCGAACGCGCCCACCGCGACGAGCAGGACGTCGGCGTCGCCGTCGGGTTTGCGCAGCACGTCCACCGTGCCGACGCGTTCCACGGCGGGCACCGAGTCGATCACGCCGCCCTTGGAGAACCGCAGCGCCGTCGGCCCGTCCTCGACCGCGACGGCCTCCCGCAGCTCCTCGCGCAGCGTGCCGGCGTCACGCGGAGCGGCGACCCGCATCCCGGGCACCATGCCCAGCAGCGAAAGGTCCCACATGCCGTGGTGACTGGGGCCGTCCGGACCGGTGATGCCCGCGCGGTCCAGCACCAGCGTCACCGGCTGGCGGTGCAGCGCGACGTCCATCAGCACCTGGTCGAACGCCCGGTTCAGGAAGGTCGAGTACACGGCCACGACGGGGTGCTTGCCGCCCATCGCGAGCCCGGCGGCCGAGGTCACCGCGTGCTGCTCGGCGATGCCGACGTCGTACCAGCGGTCCGGGTACGCCTCGGCGAACTTGTGCAGCCCGGTCGAGCGCAGCATGGCCGCGGTGATCGCGACGACGTCCTCGCGGTCGGCGCCGATCTTGACCATTTCGTCGGCGAAGACGCCGGTCCAGCTCGGGCCCTTGACCGGCGGCAGGCCGGTCTCCGGGTCGATCGGGTCGGTCTGGTGCATCTGGTCGGCCTGGTTGGTGACCGCGGGCTCGTAGCCGTGGCCCTTCTCGGTGACCACGTGCACGATGACCGCGCCGCCGAAGTCACGGGCGCTCTGGAACGCCTTCTCCAGCGCGACGAGGTCGTGCCCGTCGACGGGGCCGAGGTACTTGAGGCCGAGGTCGGAGAACATCATCTGCGGGCTCAGCGCGTCCTTGAGACCCGCCTTCGCCGCGTGCAGCGCCGCGTAGATCGGCTTGCCGACGACGGGCGTGTGCCGCAGCAGTTCCTTGCCGCGGTCCAGCACGCGCTCGTAGCCCGGCTTGAGCCGCAGCGACGCGAGGTGGTCCGCGACGCCGCCGATGGTCGGCGAGTACGAGCGGCCGTTGTCGTTGATGACGATGACGACCGGGCGGCGCGGGTTCGCGGCGATGTTGTTGAGCGCCTCCCAGCACATGCCGCCGGTCAGCGCGCCGTCGCCGACGACGGCGATCGCGTGCCTGCCGCCGCCTTCGAGTTCGAACGCCTTGGCCAGACCGTCCACATAGGACAACGCGGTCGAGGCGTGGCTGTTCTCGACGAGGTCGTGCTCGCTCTCGCAGCGCGCCGGGTAGCCGGTGAGGCCGCCGAGCTGACGCAGCTTGCCGAAGCCGTCATGACGGCCGGTGACGATCTTGTGCACGTACGCCTGGTGGCCGACGTCCCACACGATCGCGTCGTCCGGCGAGTCGAAGACGCGGTGCAGCGCCATGGTCAGTTCGACCACACCCAGGTTCGGGCCGAGGTGACCACCGGCGAGCCGCACCTTCTCGACGAGGAAGTCCCGGATCTCCGCGGCCAGCTCGCCGAGCTGGTCCTGGTTCATCCGCTTCAAGTCGGCCGGTCCGTGCACGGACTCGAGCAACGTCACTCTCCCACCTCGCCTGGTTCCTCTTCCGCCGTTCCGGCCAGTCTACGGAGGTCGCCTGAGAGTCTTCCGTCCGCCGCGTCACGGGTCACATGTCAGAAAATCACCACTCGCCACCCAAGGGTGTGAACATGGTCTCTTTTGCCAAGTAGCGGTCACGTCGGGTGGCCGCGATAATCGCTGATCGACGGTTGAGCAGGAGCCGGTTCGGAGGGCTTGATGGCGGACTTTTTCATCGGTGGCGAGTGGGTCGACGCGGTCGGCGGTGGTCGCCGGGAAATCCGCTGCCCCGCTGACGGGTCGCTGGTCGCGGAGGTCGCCGAGGGCACCCGTGAAGACACCGAAGCGGCCATCGCCGCCGCACGGAAGGCGTTCGACACCGGCCCGTGGCCGAAAACGCCCGCCCCGCAGCGCGGCGACCTGCTGCTGAAGGCCGCCGATCTGCTGGACCGCGACGCCGCCGCCTTCGCCCGCGCCGAATCGCTCGACACCGGGAAACGGCTGGTCGAGAGCGAATACGACATGGCCGACATCGCCGCGTGCCTGCGCTACTTCGGCAAGCTCGCCGCGAACGACGCCGGCCGCGTGGTCGACACCGGCAACCCGGACGCGTTCAGCCGCATCGTCCACGAGCCGGTCGGCGTCTGCGGCTTGATCACGCCGTGGAACTACCCGCTCCTGCAGACCATCTGGAAGGTCGCCCCCGCGCTCGCGGCGGGCAACACCTTCGTCCTCAAGCCCAGCGAACTGACCCCGCACACCTCGATCATGCTGATGAAGCTGCTGACCGAGGCCGGCCTCCCCGGCGGCGTCGCGAACCTCGTGCTCGGCGCCGGCGCGCAGGCCGGAGCACCGCTCTCCGAGCATCCGGACGTCGACCTCGTGTCGTTCACCGGCGGCCTCGCGACCGGCAAGATCATCGCCGCCTCGGCCGCGGCCACCGTCAAGAAGGTCGCGCTGGAGCTGGGCGGCAAGAACCCGAACGTCGTGTTCGCGGACTCGGATTTCGACACCGCCGTCGACTACGCGCTGACCGCGGTGTTCCTGCACTCCGGGCAGGTCTGCTCGGCGGGCGCGCGGCTGATCGTACAGGAGGAGTGGCACGAGAAGTTCGTCGACGAACTCGTCCGCCGCGCCGAACTGATCCGACTGGGTGGACCTTTCGACCCGAAGGCTGAAACCGGTCCGCTGATCTCGGCCGCCCATTTGGAAAAGATCGAACGCTACGTCGCCGCGGCGCTCGAAGAGGGCGCCGTCCTGCGCACCGGCGGCAAACGCCCCGACGATCGCGAACTCGCGAAGGGGCACTACTACCTGCCGACCATCCTCGACAACGTGAAGCAGGGCAGCAGCGCCGTCGTCGACGAGTCGTTCGGCCCGGTGCTCACCGTCGAGACCTTCACCGACGAGGACGACGCCGTCCGCATCGCCAACGACACCCACTACGGCCTCGCCGGCGCGGTGTTCACCTCGGACGCCTCGCGCGCGCAGCGGGTCGCGAACCGGCTGCGGCACGGCACGATCTGGATCAACGACTTCCACCCGTACCTGCCGCAGGCGGAATGGGGCGGCTACAAGCAGTCCGGCTTCGGGCGCGAACTCGGCCCGACCGGACTCGCGGAGTACACGGAGGCCAAGCACATCTACCAGAACCTCCGGCCCGCTCCACAGCGCTGGTTCTCCGGGGAGCCCGCGTCCAACTGAAGAGGGGAAACTGCCGATGAGCACTCCTTCCGACGACGGCTTGGCCGGTTTCGGCTACAAACAGGAACTCGAAAGAACGCTCGGCAATTTCCACACCTTCGCCGCCGGGATCAGCTACATCTCGATCCTGACGGGCACCTTCCAGCTGTTCTACTTCGGCTTCAGCTTCGGCGGACCCGCGTACTGGTGGTCTTGGCCGATGGTGTTCGTCGGCCAGCTGATGGTGGCGCTGTCGTTCGCCGAACTGGCCGCGCACTATCCGGTCGCCGGGTCGATCTACAACTGGTCGAAACGGCTAGGCAGCCCGCACGTCGCCTGGCTGGCCGGGTGGATGATGCTCACCGCGTCGATCGTCAGCATCGCCGCCGTCGCGCTCGCGTACCAGATCACGCTCCCCCAGATCTCGTCGTTCTTCTCCTTCTCCGGCGACAGCGCGGTGAACGCGGTCATCCTGGGCACGGCGCTGATCGTGTTCACGACGCTGGTGAACGCGTGGGGCGTCAAACTGATGGCGCGGATCAACAGCGCCGGGGTGTTCATCGAACTGATCGCCGCGGTCCTGCTGATCGTCGCGCTCGCGGTGAACATCACGCGGGGCCCGGAAGTCGTCATGCAGACGAACAACACCGGCGCCGACCAGCCGTGGGGGTACTTCGGGGCGTTCCTGGTCGCTTCGCTCGCGTCGACCTACGTCATGTACGGCTTCGACACCGCCAGCTCGCTCGGTGAGGAGTCGCACGACCCGCGCAAGAACGCGCCCAAGGCGATCCTGCGCGCGCTGATCGCGTCGTTCGTCATCGGCGGGCTGATCCTGCTGCTGGCGCTGATGGCCGTGGGCGATATCAACAACCCGGAGATCGCGACCGGCGGCCTGCAGTTCATCGTGCTCGACGTCCTCGGGAGCACGATCGGCACGATCTTCCTGCTGGCGGTCGTCATCGCCATCACCGTGTGCAACCTGGCCGTCCAGTCGGCGGCGATCCGGATGATGTTCGCGATGGGCCGCGACAACAACCTGCCCGCCGGGAAGCATCTGGCGAGGGTGTCGCCGAAGACGAAGACGCCGGTGGTCCCCGCGATCGTGTCCGGCGTGATCGCCGTGCTGATCCTGGTGGTCAACGTCGGCCAGCCGCAGATCTTCACGGTGATCACCAGTATCGGCATCATCATGATCTACCTGGCGTACCTGCTGGTGACCGTTCCGATGCTGGTCAAGCGCCTCCGCGGGCAGTGGCCGCCGCCGAAGGTGGCGGGCACCAAGTACTTCTCGCTCGGCAAACTGGGGCTGCCGGTCAACATCCTCGGCGTGCTGTGGGGCGGCGCGATCGTGGTGAACCTGGCCTGGCCGCGGCGCGAGGTCTACAACGCGACCGAGCCGTATCACTGGTACCTCGAATGGGGGGCCGTGCTGTTCGTCGGCGCGGTGGCGGTCGCCGGTTTCGCGTATTACTGGTTCGTCCTGCGGCACAAGAGCGGCGTCCTGGCCGATCACGCCGCGGAAGCACATCCCGAGGAGGCAGCACAGTGACCGGAGAGTTCGACTACATCGTCGTCGGCGGCGGGACGGCGGGTTCGGTGGTCGCGGCGAGACTCTCGGAAGATCCGGATGTCACCGTGGCACTCCTGGAAGCCGGACCGTCCGATGTGGACGATCCGGCGGTGCTGGAACTGACGAAGTGGATGGCCCTGCTGGAATCCGGCTACGACTGGGACTACCTGGTGGAGCCGCAGGAGTCCGGCAACTCGTTCCTGCGCCACGCCCGGGCGCGGGTGCTCGGCGGCTGCTCGTCGCACAACTCGTGCATCGCGTTCTGGGCGCCGGCCGAAGACCTCGACGAATGGTCGTCACTCGGTCTGCCCGGCTGGTCCTCGAAGGACATTTTCCCGCTGTACCAACGTCTTGAGACCAACGACGGCCCCGGCGACCACCACGGCCGCTCGGGTCCGGTGACCATCCGCTCGGTACCGCCGAACGACCCGACCGGTGTCGCGCTGCTGCAGGCGTGCGAGCAGGCGGGGATCCCGAGGACGGAGTTCAACTCGGGCAAGACCGTGACGCACGGGGCGAACTGGTTCCAGATCAACGCGCGCGAGGACGGCACGCGGTCGTCGGCCTCGGTGTCGTACCTGCACCCGATCATCGGCAAGCGGCCGAATCTGGAGATCATCACCGGCGCCCGCGTCCGGCGGCTGCTGTTCGACGGCAAACGCTGCACCGGCGCGGAATACCTGGCCGACGACCTGATTCACGGCGTCCAGCTGCGCGCGCGGCGCGAGGTGATCCTGTCTTCGGGCGCGATCGACACTCCGAAACTCCTGATGCTGTCCGGGATCGGCCCCGCTTCCCATTTGCGAGAGGTCGGCGTGGACGTGCTGGTGGACTCCCCGGGCGTCGGCGAGAATCTGCAGGATCACCCCGAAGGCGTCATCCAGTGGGACGCGCTGCAGCCGATGACGACAGAATCCACCCAATGGTGGGAGATCGGCAT
Organism: Amycolatopsis sp. WAC 04197; assembly: GCF_003947475.1. Classification (NCBI taxonomy): domain Bacteria; kingdom Bacillati; phylum Actinomycetota; class Actinomycetes; order Pseudonocardiales; family Pseudonocardiaceae; genus Amycolatopsis; species Amycolatopsis sp. WAC 04197. Next base: position 350,226 of record NZ_QHJK01000009.1, read on the forward strand.
CTTCACCACCACGGAGGAAGGCCTCGACCGGCCGGACCTGATGTTCCACTACGGCTCGGTGCCGTTCGACATGAACACCCTCCGGCACGGCTATCCCACCACGGAGAACGGCTTCTGCCTGACCCCGAACGTCACCCGGTCGCGGTCGACCGGGACCGTGCGGCTGCGCAGCCGCGACTACCGGGACAAGCCGAAGGTGGACCCGCGGTACTTCACCGACGAACACGACATGCGCGTGATGACCTACGGCATCAAACTGGCGCGCAAGATCGCCGAGCAGCCCGCGCTGGACGAATGGGCGGGCACGGAACTGGCGCCCGGCAAGGACGTGAAGACCGACGACGAGATCGCGGACTACCTGCGCAAGACGCACAACACGGTCTATCACCCGTCGTGCACCGCGAAGATGGGCGGTGACGGGGACCCGATGGCCGTACTGGACGCCCGGCTGCGCGTGCGCGGCGTCGAAGGCCTGCGGGTCGCCGACGGCTCGGCGATGCCGTTCCTGGTCGCGGTGAACCCGTGCATCACGACGATGGCGATCGGTGAGAAGTGCGCGGACATGCTGAAGGAGGACGCGCGCTCCTAGCACGCGCTCGTCCGGCCCCCTGGTTTCGGCCAGGGGGCTTCTTCTTGCCCGGAAAACCGGTGGAGCGGCCGCCGTCGGGCCATTACCGTGCTGCCGGACCACGTCGCCGAGCCGAGGGCCTGCCGTTGTACACCCTGTGAGACCTCCCGAGCGCTGATTTCGTCGCGCGTCGCGTCTTTCGCGCCGCGCTTCCTTTTGCTGCGGATTTCTCACTGAACGGGTGTACTTCCCATGCTCGAAAACTGGGTGGTCGTTCCCACCTGCCTTCCGGTCGTCCTCCGTCGTTGCCACGCCTGCGGATCCGGGCGTTTCCGGGCGAACGGCAAATTCCGGGTCAACGCCAACCACAAACTCATCGACGTCTGGCTACTCGTGCTCTGCACTCGGTGCGGGGACACCGCGAAACTCACGATCCTGGAGCGGGTGAACGTGCGCTCCGTCCGGCCTGAACTGCTGGAGCGACTGCACGAGAACGACCTCGGCCTCGCCGCCGAACTGCTCCAGGATCCGGCTGTGCTCCGCCGAAACCACGTCGCCCTCGATTGGGAGGGCGCCTGGCGGCTCGATACCGGTTCCTTGTGTCATGGGGACTTTCGCGATGTCTCAGTTCACTTCGAGGCCCGGATTCCGCTTCGGCCTGTGCGGTTGATCGCCGAGGGATGCGGTCTTTCGCGGGGTGAGGTCGAGAGGCTGATCGAGGAGGGGAAGGTGGTTTCGGCGGTGCGGTTGCGGGGGAAGGTTTCCGGGGACTTCACTTTTACCCTGAAACGCTGATCTTGGGTCTCGCACTCACGTGATCAGCGGCGTGACTCGCGTGATCGAAGGCGGAACTCGCGTGATCAGCAGCGGAACACCCGAGTGCGGCCTCCAATCACGCGAGTCACGTCCCTGATCACACGAGTCACGCCGCTGATCACGCCGAGCCCTGTGTGCCCAGTCCGTGAATCGCGAGAGTCACGACGCACAGAAATCAAATCACCCATCAGTGGCAAATGTGCAATTACCGTTGTCGCTTAAAATTACGAATGATTCCCACCGCATTTTTCGGTAATATGGAGACGTGCCCGAGACGCTCATTCCCGAACTGCCGCAGGAGCTGTGGCGCGCCGGCAAGCTGGAGCTTGCCCACGGCGTGACGCACCTGCTGCAGGTCATGAGAGTGGCCTCCGCCGGACTGGGGAAGTTCCTGGCGGAGATCGAGTCGCGGGGCACGGAAGACTTGTTCGGCTACGGGAGCGCGGCATCGTGGCTCGCCGATGTCGCCCGGATCTCCCTTGGCGACGCGCAAGACATGGTGAACCGGGCCCTGGCTTTAAACCCCTCGCCGAGCGTCGGTGGCGAGGTCGCCGTGTTCGCGCCCGCGACCGCCGCCGCGGCCGAGGACGGCGCGCTCGGGGAGCAGCACATCGACCTGATCCTGGAGATCCTGCGCAAGATCCCGTCCGAGGTGCCCGTGGAGGACCGGGCCGGGGCGGAGAAGATCCTCGCCGACCTCGCCCGCGACGCCGGGCCGAAACAGATCGCCGAAGCCGGAGCCGACCTGCTCGCACACCTCGACCCCGACGGGAACGAACCGAAAGACCCCGAGCCCGCCCCGCCGCGCCGCGAGGTGTTCGTCGAGCGCCGCAAGGACGGGTTCTGGAAGCTCTCCGGCCTGCTCGATCCCGAAACCGGCGCCCGCACCGCGGCCGCGCTGGACGCCTACGCGGCGAAACGGCCGGTCGACGAGTTCGGCCAGGCCGACCACCGCACCCTGCCCCAGCGCCGGGGCGACGCCTGGGCCGAACTCCTCGATCTCGCCATCGCCTGTCCTGACCAACCGGGCACCTCCGGCTACCGCGCGCTGGTGCACGTGACCGTCGGGCTCGATGCGCTGAAGACCGGACTCGGGACCGCGTGCCTCGACTTCGTCGGCCGGATCACCGCCCGCGAAGCCCGGCTGGCCGCCTGCGACTGCCTGATGATCCCGGTGGTGCTGGGCGCCGCCGGCGAGCCCCTCGACGTCGGACGGATGAAACGCTTCGTCACCCCCGGCCAACGCCGGGCCCTGAACATCCGCGACGGTGGCTGCGCGTTCCCCGGCTGCCATCGAGCGCCGAAACACTGTCACGCCCACCATATCCGGCACTGGGCCGACGGCGGCCCGACCGATCTTCGGAACCTGGTCCTGCTTTGCTCCTTCCACCACCGGCTCATCCACCACGGTGACTGGCAGGTCCGGATGGCTCCCGGCGGGATACCGGAATTCGTGCCGCCCCAATACCTCGACCCGCTACAGGTGCCACGGCGCAACACCCTCCATCGCGTCGTGACCTGACCTTCGCCTCATCCCGAGGAGCCCGCCGACCGCACCGGCGACGGGCTCCTCGGCATGCCCCTATTCAGCCCCAGATCCCTCAAAGGTAAATGGCCGCCGGAGTTCCCCGATTCCCTGTCATCTGGTCCAGCGCCCACGCCCGCCCGAATTCGGCCAACGCGGGACCCGACCAATACGCGGGAATACTGATCCCCTTCCACAAGGGCATCTTCGGCCCGCTCAGGGTTCCGTGACTGACCTGCACCTGGACCGCGCCTTCCACCCAGGTGAAGACGAAATGCGCGTACATGAACATCCACGCCTGCCTGCCCAGCAGATCACGCGCGAGCACCGGCCCTTCGGAAGGGTACGGCGCCGTGTAGATGACTTGCTTGCGACCGTTGCGGTAACTGATCTCCTGGGCCGTGACGCCAGGAGGAAGCATTGAGGGTTCCATTCGATCAGTCCTCCACAATGGTGATCGTGCCGTGCCCGTCACAGCCGGAACAACCTTTTCCATCACAGTCGCCGCAGACCGAAGTAAGATAGTTCATGATGCGAGCAAGTTAACGAGCGCGCCGACACCCGGACAAGCCGAACGAAGCCACTCCATTCCGACGGATTACAAATCCGGAATTATTGCAGCAACGCAACGCATTCGACGTGGTGCGTCATCGGGAAAGCGTCGAAAGCGCGCAGATCCACCAGCCCGTATCCGTGTTCCTTGAACAGCGCGATGTCGCGCGCCAAGGCTGCCGGGTCGCACGCCACGTAGACGATCCGGTCCGGGGATCCCTCCACAATGGACTCCACGACCGCCTTGCCCGCGCCCTTGCGCGGCGGGTCGAGGACGACCACGTCCACTGGTTTGGGGGCATCGGCCAGCAGGTGTTCGACGCGGCCGGAGCGCCAGCGGACCTGCGGGAGGTCGGCCAGGTTCTCCTCGCCGTCGGCGACGGCACGCCGTCCGGATTCGATGGCCAGGACCCGTCCGCGCGGGCCGACCTGCGAAGCGAGCACGGACGCGAAGAGGCCGACGCCGGCGTACAGGTCCCAGGCCACGCCGTCGCGCGGCGCCTCGGCCCATTCCGCGACGACGGCGGCGAGCGCGTCCGCGGCGGCCGGGTGGACCTGCCAGAAGCCGTGGGCGTCCAGGCGCCAGTCTCGGCCGGCGGCGTGCTGTACGGCGATGCCGCCCGCCAGCTGCCGCGCCCGGGTCTTCCCGTGGACCGTGGACAGGTCGCGAAGGTGCACTTGCCCCTCGCCGTCCTTGGTGACCTCGATTTCGCTGCCGGGCCGCCAGTTGCGCGACACGACGTCGTCGAGCGCGCCGGGGACGGTGATCGGGCAGTCGTCGATCGCGATCACGCGGTGACTGTGGTGCGCCCGGAAGCCCGCCTTCCCGTCCTTGCCCGCCACGAGCCGCACGCGGCTGCGCCAGTCCAACGGGCCACCATCGAGCGCTTCGACGACGACGTCGCGCTCGATCCCGGCGAGCCGCTTCAGCTGCTCCATGACCACGGCGGCTTTGAGTTCACGCTGGTGCTTGGGCGTGGCGTGCTGCCAGTCGCAGCCGCCGCACTCCCCCGGCGCCGCGAGCGGGCACGGCGGCTCCACGCGTTCGGGGGATGCTTCGAGGACCTCGACCGCGTCGGCGCGGCAGAACGAGCCGCCCTTGTCCTCGGTGACCGTGGCCAGGACCCGCTCGCCGGGCAGCGCGTGCCGGACGAACACGACCCGGCCCTCCGTCCGGGCGACGCAGTGCCCGCCGTGCGCGACCGCGCCGACCTCCAGCTCGATCGTTCGTCCGAGCCAGGTGCCGGTCGACGCGTCCACACTCATTCTGCTTTTTCCTTGTTCTTCTCGGGTTGCTTGACGACCGGGGAAAACCCTCGGCGCACGTCGCCTGCCGCCGGACGCGCCTTCCGGTCGCGTTTGATCGCCTTCTCCGACGACTCGAGCTGCCACGGCACGCTGGTCACCATGACACCGGGCTGGAACAGGAGACGTCCCTTCAGCCGCAGCGCGCTCTGGTTGTGCAGGACCTGCTCCCACCAGTGCCCGACCACGTACTCGGGGATGAACACGGTCACCACGTTGCGCGGATTGTCACCGCGGACGCGCTTCACGTAGTCCAGCACCGGTTTCGTGATCTCGCGGTACGGCGATTCGATCACCTTCAGCGGCACCTTGAAATTGTGGTCGTCCCATTCCTGGACGAGTTTGCGGGTCTCGACGTCGTCCACGTTCACCGTCACGGCTTCGAGGACGTCCGGCCGCACCGCCTTGGCGTAGGAGACCGCGCGAAGGGTCGGCAGGTGCAGTTTCGAAATCAGCACGATCGCGTGGTTGCGCGAAGGCAATACGGCCGGTTTCCGGTCCATCTCGCGCAATTCCTCGGCGACCCGGTCGTAGTGCTTCCGGATCGCGGTCATCAGCACGTAGATCGCCACCATGGCCGCGATCGCGATCCAGGCGCCGAGGAGGAACTTCGTCACCAGCACGATGATCAGCACGGTGCCGGTCATGGTGAGGCCGATCGCGTTGACCGTCTGCGAACGCCGCATCCGCCGCCGCACCGTGGGATCGGTTTCCCTGGCCAGCAGCCGGTTCCAGTGCCGGATCATGCCCGCCTGGCTCACCGTGAAGGAGACGAACACCCCCACGATGTAGAGCTGGATGAGCTTGGTGACCTCGGCGTCGAACGCGATGATCAGGACCAGCGCGAAGGCGGCGAGGAACAGGATGCCGTTGGAGAAGGCCAGCCGGTCGCCGCGGGTGTGCAGCTGACGCGGCAGATAACGATCCTGGGCGAGGATCGAACCGAGCACCGGGAAGCCGTTGAACGCGGTGTTCGCGGCCAGCAGCAGGATGATGCCGGTGGCGAAGGAGATGTAGTAGAACGCGGGGGTGAAGTCGGCGAACACCGCCTGCGCGATCTGCGCGACGATCGTCTTCTGCTCGTAGTCTGCCGGGGTGCCGGTGAGCTGGGTTTCCGGGTGCTCGGCGAATTTGACGTCGGTGATGATCGCCAGCGTGATGATGCCGACCAGCATCGTCACCGCGAGCACACCCATCATCAGCAGGGTGGTCGCCGCGTTCTTCGATTTCGGCTTCTGGAACGCCGGGACACCGTTGCTGATCGCCTCGACCCCGGTCAGCGCCGCCGCACCGGAGGAGAACGTGCGCAGCAACAGGAAGAAGAACGCGAAACCGGTCAAAGAGGCTTCTTCGTGCAACTGGAAGTCCGCGCTCTCGGCGCGCATGTCGGCGCCGGAGGCCGCTTCGATCAGGCCCCAGATCACCATGCCGAGGATGCCGATGATGAACCCGTAGGTCGGGATCGCGAACGCTTTGCCCGATTCGCGCACTCCGCGCAGATTCAGCGCGGTCAGCACCACCACGATGATGACCGCGGCGATCACCTTGTGTTGCGCCACCCACGGAATGGCCGACCCGATGTTCGCCACACCGGACGATGTCGACACCGCGACGGTGAGCACGTAGTCGACGAGCAGCGCGCTGGCGACGGTGAGGCCGAATTTGCCGCCCAGGTTGGTGTTCGCGACTTCGTAGTCACCACCGCCGCTGGGATAGGCGTGCACGTTCTGCCGATAGGACGCCACCACGACCAGCATGACGAGCGCGACGGCGACGCCGATCCACGGCGCGAACGCGTACGCCGACAAACCGGCGACGCTGAGGGTCAGAAAGATTTCCTCAGGCGCGTAGGCGACGCTCGACAACGCGTCGGACGCGAAAATCGGCAGCGCGATGCGCTTCGGCAGCAGCGTATGCGAGAGGCGGTCACTCCGGAATGGACGTCCGAGGACGAGCCGCTTCAATACGGTCGGGAACTTCGACACCGCAGAAGACTAACGGTCCGCCCCCAAGGTAGGTTCGGCGCTGGTATGTCTGGGTACCTGCGGACGGGTGAACGTCCGACGACGAAGGAGGCAGGGCGTGCACGTGGTGATCATGGGATGCGGCCGGGTAGGCGCATCCCTGGCCGCGGCGCTGGAGCGGCTGGGGCACGAAGTCGCCATCATCGACAAGACCCAGCAGGCGTTCCGGCGGCTCGGCAGTGATTTCCACGGTCAGCAGGTGGTCGGCGTCGGTTTCGACCGGCAGGTGCTGATCGAGGCCGGGATCGAACGCGCGGGGGCCTTCGCGGCGGTGTCCAGCGGCGACAACTCGAACATCATCTCGGCGCGGGTGGCCAGGGAGAACTTCGGCATCGACAAGGTCGTCGCCAGGATCTACGACCACAAACGCGCGGCGGTCTACGAACGGCTCGGCATCCCGACCGTGGCGACCGTGCCCTGGACGACCGACCGGTTCCTGCGCACCCTGCTCCCCGACGGCGTCGCCTCGGAATGGCGGGATCCGTCGGGCAGCGTGGCACTGCTGCAGCTGCCGCTGAACGAGGGCTGGGTCGGGCACAGCGTGCGCGACCTGCAGGACACCACCGGCGCGCGGGTCGCGTTCATCATGCGGTTCGGCACCGCCGTCCTGCCCGACACCAAGGCCGTGATCCAGGCGGACGACGTCGTGTACGTCGCCGCGAAATCAGGCACTGTCAGCGACGTGACCAGCGTCGCCGCTCGCGAACCGGAAGAGGAGAACTGATGCGGGTCGCGATTGCCGGGGCCGGCGCGGTCGGCCGGTCGATCGCCGCGGAGCTGATCGACGGGCGTCACCAGGTGATGCTCATCGAACGCGAGGCCGACCAGTTCGAGCCGCACACCGTCGAACAGGCGGACTGGGTGCTGGGCGACGCGTGCGAGGTCTCGATCCTCGAGGAGTCCGGGATCGAGGAGTGCGACGTCGTGATCGCCGCGACGGGCGACGACAAGGCGAACCTCGTGGTGTCGCTGCTGGCGAAGACCGAGTTCGCGGTGCGCCGGGTGGTGGCGCGGGTCAACAACCCGGCCAACGAATGGCTGTTCAACGACGCCTGGGGCGTCGACGTCGCCGTCTCGACCCCGCGGATGCTCGCGGCGATGGTCGAGGAGGCGGTGAGCGTCGGCGATCTGGTGCGGCTGATGACGTTCCGGCAGAGCCAGGCGAACCTTGTCGAACTCACCCTCCCGGAGGAGACGCCGCTCGCGGGCAAGGCGGTCAGCGAGATCAACCTGCCGCGGGACGCTGCGCTGGTGACGATCCTGCGCGGCGACCGGGTGATCGTGCCGCAGCCGGAGGATCCGCTGGAGCCGGGTGACGAGCTGCTGTTCGTGGCGACGTCGGACGTCGAACCGGAGATCCGGACCGCGCTGGGATACTAGTTGTCGACGGCGGGCGCCTGCGCGTACTTCGCGCGCAGGCGGGCCTCGACCTCTTCGTCGGTCTCTTCGTGCGGGGCCTCTTCGGCCTGCGCCTTGAGATGCTTGTCCGACCGCCGCACCGCCCAGACGACGGTGAGCAGGCCGAGCGCGTACAGCGGGTAGCCCATCGCGATCTTCGCGAAGGCTAGCCAGCCGGTGTAGTCCTCGTCGTAGAGCCAGCGCTGCACGACGAACCGGGCGCCGAAGATCAGCGCCATCGCGGCGGTCGCGATCGAGTAGGAGATCAGCGACTTCTTGTCCTTGCGCCACGCGTGGCCGCTGCCGTTGAGCGCGTTCCACACCACGCCGGCGAGCGGCCAGCGGACGAGGATCGACAGCACGAAGACGCCGCAGTAGACCAGGCTCGTCCAGATGCCGAACAGGAAGAAGCCCTTGGCCGAACCGGTCCGGTAGGCGATGAACGCCGCGATCGCGACGCCGAAGAACCCGGAGATCGCGGGCTGCAACGGCTCCTTGCGGACGACGCGCAGCACGGTGATCGCCACCGCGCTACCCACCGCGGCCCAGATCCCCACCGTGAGCCCGAAGATCGCGTTCGCGATCACGAACACGATGACCGGCAGCGAGGAATAGAACAGTCCGGACAGCCCGCCCATCTGTTCCAGCAGGGTGGGCTGGGGCTTCTTGTCTTCGGTCTTCTCTTCGCCGCCGACGGGTTCAGTCACGATGCGGGATCAACTCACAGGGCTCTGAAGTTCGTAATAGGGGTTGTAAAGCACCTTCTGACCATCACGTTCGGCCATCCGGCCGCGCACCTTGATGGTTCGCCCGGGTTCGATCCCGGGGATCCGGCGGCGTCCGAGCCAGATTAGCGTCACACCCTGTGTGCCGTCGAACAGCTCGGCCTGCAGGGTCGCCGCCTCGTTGGTCGGGCAGAGTTCCACACTGCGGAGTCTGCCGAGCACCGTCACCTCTTGACCCGACCGGCAGTCGCAGGCGCGCTGCGCTCCGCCGGCCTCGGATTTTTCGGACAGATCGTCGGCGTCGAGATCCTCGACGTCGCTGGTCAGCTTACGGACCAGCCGGCTGAAGTAGCCGCCGTCTTTGGCGGACATAACGGTGCTCCTGTGCTCCGGGGCCCCCGACTTGAACGGCCCGTGCGTAATCCAGCGTAACTGTGCTCGGACCAGGACAACGGGTTTGGGAGAAGATCGCAACGTGACCTCCGCTATTCCGCCTACGACGGCAGTAGTACTCCCCGGCACCGGGTCCGACGAAGTGTTCGTGCGCGCCGTGTTCGCCGGTCCGCTGCGGGCACTCGGCATCCGGTTGCTCGCCCCTCCTCCGCCCCCTGGCGAGAAGCTCGCGGAGGGCTATCTCGAGGAGCTGGACAGGCTCGCCGACGAGCACGGTCCGCTGCTCGTCGGCGGCATCTCGTTCGGTGCGCACCTCTCGGCGGAGTGGGCGGCGCGGAATCCGGGCCGCTGCACCGGCCTGCTGGCCGCGCTCCCGGCCTGGAACGGCCCGGCCGGGCGAGCACCCGCGTCGCTCGCCGCGCGGCTGTCAGCGGATCTGGTGGCCGAAAACGGCGTCGGCGGCGCGCTCGCGAAATCCTCCGACGGCGTCCCGGAGTGGCTCGCGGCGGAACTCGGCCGCGCGTGGCGGCGGCACGGCGACGGACTGGCGGCGAGCCTGCGCACGGCGGCGGCCCGTCCCGCGCCGTCGCTCGAAGACCTCGAGGGCCTCGACGTGCCGGCGGGGATCGGCGCGTGCGTGGACGATCCGATCCACCCGGCGGAGGTCGCCCATGCCTGGGCTGACGCCCTGCCGCGCGCCGAGGTCGGCGAGTCGACGCTCACCGCCCTCGGCGCGGACCGGGAGTCACTGGGCCGGGCGACCGTGCTGGCCTGGTTGAAAGCCCGCTAGCCCTGCTGTTCGGCGATGTGCTGCGCGACGGCGTCGGGCAGCGTGATGGTCAGCGGGGTGCGGACCGGCATCGGCGCGTCACCGCGGTCGACGATGGTGTGCCGCACGATCTCCCGCAGCACGGCCGGCGCCTGCGCCGCCTGCGACTGCGGCCCGGCGATGACGCCGCGGAGCATCCAGCGCGGGCCGTCGACCCCGACGAACCGCAACGCGACGTCGCCGACGATCGCCGACAGCTCCAGCCCCCACTCCCCCATGCCGACCGAGACCTTGGCGCCGTCGGCCCGCAGCTGCTCGGTGAGCTCGGTGCTGACGTCCTTCCACAGGCCGCCGGACCGCGGTGCCGCGTAGCCGCTGACGGTGATCTGGCCCTGTTCGGTGACGACGTGCACCGCGCGGACGCCGCCGCTCTCCGGGTCCATCTCGACCTGGACCTGGGAACCGTCGGGCACCGGCACCTTCACCGAGCCGAGGTCGATCCTCGGGATGCCGTCCTCGGGCGCGTCGGCGAGGTCGAAGGGGCCGTCGGAGGTCTCCGACAGCTGCGACTCGATCTCTTCGTCGGCGTCGTCGGCAACTGGACGCTCGTCGACCTCGGGCGCGGCGTGCCGTCCGGTCGGCTTCGCGCGCTTGCGTCCGAAAATCCCCACTAGTTCTCCGTTCCTTCCCTGGCTCCGGCTCCCAGTGTGGCGTGTCCGCCCGTGGAGCCATACCCTCCCTCGCCGCGCTCGGACGGCTCGAGCTCGGCGACCTCGACGAACTCGGCCTGTTCGACCCGTTGCACGACCAGCTGCGCGATCCGGTCGCCGCGGGTGAGCACGACCTTCTCGGAGAGATCATGGTTGATCAGGCAGACGCGGATCTCACCGCGGTACCCGGAGTCGATCGTGCCGGGGGTGTTGACGACCGAGAGGCCGACGCGGGCGGCGAGACCCGAGCGGGGGTGGACGAAGCCCGCGTACCCGGGCGGCAGCGCGATCGCGACGCCCGTGCCGACCACGCCGCGTTCACCGGGCGCGAGCACGAGATCCGAGGTGGTGACGAGGTCGGCGCCCGCGTCGCCGGGGCGCGCGTAGGCGGGGAGGGGGACCGAAGGATCGATCCGGGAAAGCAGTACCTGAACGGTGGACACGGGCGGCGAGACTACCCTGAAGAGGTGGTTGAAAGTGTGAGCGCGGCCGAAGGCGGCGACGTCAAGCATTCAGAGCGGCTCTATGTCCCGTGGTGGGGCTGGCCGTTGCCGCTGCTGGGCGGCGGGCTGCTGGCGGCGGAGATCGACATGGGCTATCCCGGGCTCCGCGGATGGCTGCCGTACGTGGTGCTGATCCCCGCGGTGATCGCGCTGATGATCTCGCTCGGCCGGTCCCGCGTCCGGGTGACCGGTGGCGCCGAGCCGGAGCTGTGGCTGCGCGACGCGCACCTGCCGCTCAAGTTCGTCGGCGACGTCGACGTCATCGACAAGGAAGCCAAGCGCAAGGCACTCGGCCGCGACGCCGATCCGGCGGCGTTCGTGCTGCACCGGGGCTGGGTCGGCCCGGTCGTGCGGGTCTGGCTCACCGACCCCGACGACCCGACGCCGTACTGGCTGTTCAGCACCCGGCATCCGGAGAAGGTGGCCGCGCTGCTCCGCCAGACCGCCTCGAAGTCCTAGAACAGGAAAGGGGGCCGACCATCCGGTCGGCCCCCTTTGTTCCTGTTTCAGACCCCGAAACCCCCTGTCGCGCCGTCCCCTGTGCCCGTAGGCTCAGGCGCAGTCGCGGCAGATGAGCCGTCCGCCACTCTCTTCCGCCAGCCTGCTGCGGTGGTGCACCAGGAAGCAGACGGAGCAGGTGAACTCGTCGGCCTGCTTGGGCACGACCTTGACGGTCAGGTCCTCCCCGGAAAGTCCGGAGAGGTCCGCGCCCGGCAGCTCGAAGTTCTCGGCGGTCGCGTCCTCGTCGACGTCCACGACGCCGGACTGGTTTTCGTTACGCCTTGCCTTCAGCTCTTCCAACGAGTCTTCGGCCAGCTCGTCGGCTTCGCTGCGGCGCGGAGCGTCGTAGTCGGTCGCCATTAGTCCCTCACCCCTGCGATGCTTTCGATGTCAGATGGCCCGGACCCGCGAGCGCGCGGCTCGTGAGTCCTTCGTGCCGCTGGTTAACGTCCCAGCGCCCCTGTTTGTGCCCGGCTGGGCAGTGAGCGAGGTCTCTCTTTTGCGCCTCTTACTGCCGCCTGAGCCCGCGAAGGGTAGCTCACGTCGATACCGGCTCTGCAACGAGTCAGACATTGCTGCGATTACGTCACCCAACAGGGGGAACCCTGCTGTCAAGACGCCTGTCGTCCGAATGGGTTGCCCCCGCGTCGGGTACCTCACCCCTTGGGCCCGGCTGCTTGCCCGGAGTGGCCATCGCGTGGTGCTATCCGGAGGCCCGCGCCGATCACCCGCGCCGCAACGCATAGGCTGATCGGACACGATGGTGAGTTGAAGCACCGTCCGGGGATCCGGGCTTTGGGGAAGGGACTGGCAGGTGGCGTCGGGGAACGGCATCGGGGACCGCGGGGCGAGGCCGTATCGCAAGCACAATCCGCTGCCCGCGCTCATCGTCATCGGGGTGATGGCGCTCGGCGCGGTGATCGTCTGGGTGAACGTCGTCGCGAGCAAATCCGACATCGACGCCAGGGTCCGCTGCGATCCGCCGCCCGTGCCGCAGCAGGGTGTCACCTACACGCCGCTGGCCCACAACGGTCTCGACGACCGCGCGCCGGTCCCGCCGGACAAGGTCGCCGTCCAGGTGCTCAACGGTTCGCAGGTGCGCGGCCAGGGCGGCATCGTCACCAGCACGCTCCGGGAACTCGGTTTCTCGCAGATCGTCGAGCCGGACGTCGACCCGGCCTACAAGAACGCGGAAGCCAAATGTCGCGGCCAGATCCGCTTCGGTGAGAACGGCGCCGCCGCGGCCCGCACGCTGAGCCTGGTGGTCCCGTGCGCCGAACTGGTCAAGGACAACCGCAAGGACGCTTCCGTCACGCTCACCACCGGCACCCTGCTCGGCGACATCCGCCCGAAGGCGGAGGCGCGCCAGGTCCTCGACCAGCTCACGAAATGGTCGAAGGCGCAGCAGGGCAGCGGTGGCGGTGAGCAGTCCGCGGGCGGCGGTGCCCCGGTGATCGACCAGGCGCTGCTGAAGGCCGCCCGCGAAGCCCCCTGCTGAGGCTCTCGCTCGCTCAAATGTCATGAACGACCCTTTCCTGACGTTTTTCGTCAGGAAAGGGTCGTTCATGACATTTGGCGGGCCCCTCAGATCGTGCCCACGCCCGAGTCGATGAGCGCCTCACGCAACGGCGCCGCGATCGACGGCGCCACCGCGAACGTCGCGTCCGGCCCCAGCTCGTCGTCCTCCCCCGGCAACGACACCCGAGCGCCCGCCTCGGCCGCGATGAGCGCGCCGGCGGCCCAGTCCCAGTGCCCGAGGCCGTGTTCGACGTAGGCGTCCAGCCAGCCCGCCGCGACGGCGCACAGGTCGAGCGAGGCGGCCCCGTTGCGCCGGACGTCCCGCACCCGCGTCGCCAGTTCCGCGACGAACCTGGCCTGCTTCGTCCGCCGTTCCACCTTGTAGGCGAATCCGGTGCCGACGAGCGTCAAGTCCAGCCGGGAAGGGGCGTTGACCGACAGCGGCCGCCCGTCGAGGAACGCGCCCTGCCCCCGCGCGGCGGTCCAGCGGCGCCCGCTGACCGGTTCGACGACGGCGCCCGCCACCGACACCCCGCCGACCTGCGCGGCCACGGACACGGCGAACCAGGGCAGCCCGTAGAGGAAGTTCACCGTCCCGTCGATCGGGTCGACCACCCACGTCACGCCGTCACCGGCGATACCGCCGCCCTCCTCGCCGAGCACGGCGTCGTCCGGGCGCAGTTCGGCGAGCCTGGCGCGCACCAGCCGTTCCGACTCGTGGTCCACGGCGGTCACCACGTCGGTGTCGGCGGATTTGGTGTCCACGCGCACCTCGCGGCCCGCGTTCATCCCGGTCCAGGCCTCGTGGACCAGTTCGGCGGCCTCGCCCGCGACACGCTCGGCGACACCCTTCAGCAACGTCTCGTCAACTCCCACGTCCGCCATGTCACCACATCCGGTTAAAGTCTCCGAGGCAGGCTTCTGAATCGTGCGAGAAGGGACCACGTCCGTGGTGGAGGCGACCCGAGGGTTCGGTATCGACATCGGCGGCAGCGGGATCAAGGGCGCGCTGGTGGACTTGGCGCAGGGACAGCTGATCGGCGACCGGATCCGCATCGACACGCCGAAGCCCTCGACCCCGGAGGCGGTGGCGGACGTCGTCGCCGAGATCACCGGCCAGGCGGGCTGGGACGGCCCGGTGGGGGTCACGCTGCCCGCGGTGGTCAAGAAGGGCGTCGCGCACACCGCGGCCAACATCGACCGCAAGTGGATCGGCACCGACGCCGACGCCCTGTTCGCCAAGCGGCTCGGCCGCGGCGTGGACGACATCGCGATGCTCAACGACGCGGACGCCGCCGGCATGGCCGAGATCCGCTGGGGCGACCCCGTGGCCCGGCGCGGCGTGACGGCGCTGCTGACCTTCGGCACCGGCATCGGCAGCGCGGTCTTCCAGGACGGCAAGCTCGTGCCCAACACCGAGTTCGGCCACATCGAGGTCGACGGCTTCGACGCGGAGAAGAAGGCCGCAGCGTCGGTGAAGGACAACGAGGAACTGTCGTATCCCGAATGGGCGGAACGGGTGAACAGGTATCTCTCCGTGCTGGAAAACCTGATCTGGCCGGATCTGTTCATCGTCGGCGGCGGGGTCAGCAAGAAGTCGCACAAATGGGTCCCGCTGCTGGACATCCGCACGCCGGTCATCGTCGCGTCGTTGCAGAACAACGCGGGCATCGTCGGCGCCGCGGCCGCCGCGGCGGAGGGCATCGAGCACTGACCCGACCGCGCTGACATCCACCCCGCGGATGTCACTTCGGCGCGTCGCACGGCGTGTCGCGCCCGCCGGTCGGTGGTCCGCGCCGCGACGCTGTCACGTATCGTCGTTACAATGGAACACGGCCCCCGGCGGCGGCACTCACGAGAACGAGGGAAACCGCAGGCCGAGGGGTGTTCCCCGAAGTTTGAGGCAGCCGAGACCATCACGCCTCGGCTCGTCATGATCGACCGCTGCGAAAGGGCGTAAGTGGCAGCCGCAAGAACCGCAACCCGAAGCGGGACGAAGACAGCGACCGCAGCCGGCGAGCCGGCCGACGAGGCAGCCACCGACGCGGCGAAGCCCGCGGCGCGCAAGACCGCCGCCAAGGCGGCCGGCGCGAAGAAGGCCCCGGCGAAGAAGGCTCCGGCCAAGAAACCCAGCACCAAGAGTGCGAAGACCGAAGACGGCGACCCGGAAGACGGTCCCGGCGACCTCGACGAGGCCGACCTCGAGACCCCGGATCTGTCCGACCTCGAAGAGGTCGAGGTGGATGTCGTCGACGCTTCCGTCACCGAGGAGACGGACGAGGACGCGGAATCCGAGGAGGACGTCGAAGAGACGCCCGCCCGCGGGCGCCGCACGTCGACCGACAAGAACGCCGGCAAGTCTTCCGACAACCCGGACTTCGTCTGGGACGAGGAAGAGTCCGAGGCGCTGCGCCAGGCCCGCAAGGACGCCGAGCTCACCGCTTCGGCCGACTCGGTCCGCGCGTACCTCAAGCAGATCGGCAAGGTCGCCCTGCTGAACGCCGAGGAGGAGGTGGAGCTCGCCAAGCGCATCGAGGCCGGGCTCTACGCCGCCGAGCGCGTCCGCAACGCCGAGGAGGAGGGCGAGAAGCTCGTCACCCAGATGCGGCGCGACCTCAAGTGGATCGTGCGCGACGGTGAGCGGGCGAAGAACCACCTCCTGGAGGCGAACCTCCGGCTCGTGGTCTCGCTGGCCAAGCGCTACACCGGCCGTGGCATGGCGTTCCTGGACCTGATCCAGGAGGGCAACCTCGGTCTGATCCGCGCGGTCGAGAAGTTCGACTACACCAAGGGCTACAAGTTCTCCACGTACGCCACCTGGTGGATCCGTCAGGCGATCACCCGCGCGATGGCCGACCAGGCCCGCACCATCCGTATCCCGGTGCACATGGTCGAGGTCATCAACAAGCTCGGCCGCATACAGCGTGAACTGCTGCAGGACCTCGGTCGCGAGCCCACCCCCGAAGAGCTCGCGAAGGAAATGGACATCTCCCCGGAGAAGGTCCTCGAGATCCAGCAGTACGCCCGCGAGCCGATCTCGCTCGACCAGACCATCGGCGACGAGGGCGACTCGCAGCTCGGTGACTTCATCGAAGACTCCGAGGCCGTCGTCGCGGTCGACGCGGTGTCGTTCACGCTGCTGCAGGACCAGCTCCAGTCGGTGCTGCAGACCCTGTCCGAACGTGAGGCGGGAGTGGTGCGGCTGCGGTTCGGCCTCACCGACGGCCAGCCACGCACGCTCGACGAGATCGGCCAGGTGTACGGGGTGACCCGTGAGCGCATCCGGCAGATCGAGTCGAAGACGATGTCGAAGCTGCGTCACCCGTCGCGTTCGCAGGTGCTGCGCGACTACCTGGACTGAGCCCAGGGTTCACGGAAGACCCCGTCACCGTTTCGGTGGCGGGGTTTTTCGCGTCCGGTGTCGAATCGCGGTCCGCCCGTTCGACGCGTGGGTATGACGAAACCTCACGCCACCAAGAACCTCGACCGCTACGGAGCCGCGGAACTCCCCTGGAGCCGCGCGCGGGACGTCCTCGCCGAGGACACCCCGACCGCCGACCTGACCTTCTTCGTGACCACCGTGCGTCCCGACGGGCGTCCGCATTCGGCGGGCGTCGGCGCCGTCTGGGTGGACGACGTCCTGTACTTCAAAGGCGGGCCGGGCACCCGCCGGTCCCGCAACCTGGCCGCGAACCCGGCGTGCGCCGTTTCGGTGCGGCTGCGGGGAATCGACCTCACGATGGAGGGCGAGGCGCACCGGGTCACCGATCCGGCGACGCTGGAACGGGTCGCGGCGGTCTACCGGACGGGCGGCTGGCCCGCGACGGTGGAGGGCGACGCGCTCACCGCTCCGTTCAGCGCGCCCAGCGCGGGCGCCCCGCCCTGGTATCTGTACCGCCTGGCCCTGCGCCGGGCGATCGGCGTGGCGGGCGCCGAACCCCATGGCGCCACGCGCTGGGACTTCACCCCGTGAGGTCCGGGCTCAGGACCGGCCGGTCAAGGTGGTCCACGGGACGTGGACGGTCACCCGCTCCCGCAACTGTTCGTTCATCAGCCACAGCTCCCCCGTCGCCGGCCAGTACGACAGGTTCTGCGAGTTCACCGGCGCCCGTCCGCTCAGCCGCGACGTCGAGGTGCCGCCGACCCCGCCGTGCAGGCACGAAGGATGGTCGCCCGCCACCCCGGCGTACTCGGGGCACACACCGGTCAGCACGAAATATCCGTTGCGCGCCACCGCTCCCTGCATGCCCCACACCGGTGACACGAAGCCTTCCTTCGCGTGCACGGTGCCGTCGGCGGACACCTGGGGCAGCCCGGTCACGCGGTCGAACGGCCACCGCAGCACCCGGCCGCCCGCCGCGTTCGGGATGTGCTCCGCGGTCACGATCGAGCCGTCGCTGTGGTCGAACGACATCGTCGCGAGACAGGGCCGGGTCCCGGGCGCGTTGGTGCAGGCACCGCCGCCGGGGTACCAGTAGGCGCCGATCTGCGGCATCGCGTAGTCGTAGAACGCCGCGTGGTACTTGCCGTCCGGACCCTTGCCGACGACGCCGGAGCTGTCGTCGACCTTCCAGAAGTGCGTGGTGTCGAAGACCCGCACCACACCCCCGGTGGTCGCGACGAACAGCCGGTTCCCGATCCAGGTCATCCCGTGACCGTGTCCTTGCACGACGGCGAAGTTGTCGTTCGACGTCGGTTCGACGAGCAGCACGTGCCGATAGCCCAGCCCAGTCGCGTCCACAAAGGACAGACGAACCATGGTGTCGCCGGGCGTGTGCCACGACGTCGCCACCACCCGTTTGCCGCCGACCTTCCCGGTCGCCGCGTCGGCGTCGCCGGAACCGGTCAGCCCCTGCGGGATCCAGTCGTTGGTCTTGTCGTCGTTGGCGTCTTCCCAGCAGAATCCCGCCGGGTTCAGCGCCGTCGCGAGATACGTGGCGTGGCACAGCGGCCGCGCCTTCCGGTTCGCCGACGACAGGATCTCCGGCAGCCCGCGGGCCGGGAGGTGGTTCTCCAGCGCGGCGATCCGGGCGCCGTAGGTGCCGAAACTCGAACCGGAGGTCCAGCGGAAACCGTCGACCGTGGCCGCGTCCATCTTCGGGAAGGCGGCCGCGGCGGAGGCCACGCCCGGGATGAACGCGAACACCAGCAGGAGTGAAGCGAGAAGTCCCAGCCTCTTCATGCCCGCGAGCCTTCCGGCCGCGCGCATACTTTCGATACAAACCCGCGTCAGGACACGGAAAGCCCGCGCTCGGCCAGGGATTCCTCGACGCGCAGCCGTTCGATCTCCCGGTCGAAGCCCTCCGGCAGTTCGGCCAGCCGGTGCTCGACCTCGACCTCCCGGCAGGCCTGGACGAGCAGCGCGTCGTACGCCTGCCTGGTGCCGTACCGGCGGACGGCGGAGGCGCCGGACGGAAGCTCCGCGAGCAGCCGGTGCACCCGGCGGAGATCGGCGGCGAGTTTCTCGATGGGCGGCCCGGCCGGGAGTTCCGGTCGGCGGCGGCCGCGCCACCACCGCAGCCCGGCCGGCACTTTCAGCGCGCACCAGAAAAGAACCGAAGGCGCCACGGCGACCACGGCGTACAGCGCGACAGGCCCGATGGCCATGACTCATGGTAATCCCGCGCGGAGCGCCGGAGAATCCGCGAATCCGGGCTATATTCGCGACTGTGCTGACCGAGGGCTACCGCTACCCGGACACCGGCGACCACGTCACCGGTGTGTTCATCCGACGGCACGAGCCCTACGACGGCTACTGGACGGCCAGCGAGGACCGCGCGCTCGGGAAGGTCGCCGAACGGCTCACCGAGATCCTCGCTCCACGCGAACGGGTGAGGGCGCTCGATGCCGGGTGCGGCGAAGGCCGCCTGCTCCCCTGGCTCGCCCGGTTCTCCGCCGACGTCACCGCCGCGGATCCCGACCCGGACAGGCTGGCCAAGGCACGCGAGACCGTCGTCGAGGACACCGAGTTCTCCTTCGCCGTCTCGCCGATCACCGGTTTGGACGGCGGCCCGTACGACCTCGTGCTGTGCAGTCACGTCATCCAGCACGTGCCGACGCCGGACGTCGCACCGATCCTGCGGCGGCTGGCCGGGATCACCGCGCCCGGCGGCGTGCTGGTGCTCGCGTACAGCCGGTCACCGATCGGGCAAGGCGCGTTCAGCCTCGACAGCGTCGAAGCGGGCGACGAAGTCCGCTCACGCCGGGTATCGCGCGAAGAGTTCGACCAAGCGCTGCACGACGGCGGCCCGGCGCTCCCGGTGCGCTACCTGGATCCGGCGGAGATCGCCGCCGACGCGGCCGAAGCGGGCTGGCACACCGAGTGGGAGTGGACGTACCACGTCCTCGACGATCTCGGCCCGGCCGACGAGCACATCGACCGCGACGAACTCGTCAACGCCTCCGGCCCGCTGCGCCGCCATCTCGGCCGGGACCTGATCACGGTGCTGCGCCGCCGATGACCGCGGTGCTCCTCACCTTCGCGTGGGCGGTCCCGCTGTCGGAGCGGGAGGCCAGGAAGGTGCTGGACGGCGGACGGGACCGCGGCCTGCTGGCCCACCTCGACGGGAAACTCGGCGACGAGTGGACGGCCGCGGAGAATTTCCTGGCCAGTTACACGACACCGCCGCGAAGACGGGTGCTGCGCAAACGCACGCTCGCGATCCGCGTCGGCGAGACCGGCCCGCCGTGTGAACTCGTCGTCACCTGGCATCCCGCCTATCACGCGATGACGCTGGTCCTCGCCACCACGATCACCGGAGCGGCGGCGGACGGGCCCGCCGCCGAGTTCGACCTCGCCATCGCGATCCTGCAAAGCCTTCAGGGCCGGGAGACGTCGAGCGGGGAGAAAGGGCTCCACGGCCGCTACGGCGAGAAGACGTTCCCCTCACTCCTCAAGGCCGTCACCCACGTCTTCGAGGACCTGACCAAGGGTTGCGGCCTCACCGAAGGGCTCGGCCGCAAGGGCTGGTGCGTCGAACTGCGGTCCCACGACGGGCATCCGCCCGCCCAGCGGGTCGCCGCCGATCCCCGGCCGTTCTACGGGATGGCGACCAGCGACGAGGGCTGGCGGTTCGTGCCCCGCGAGGTCGCCAGGGACGCGCTCGGCCCGTCGTGGGGCACGCGGTCCTTCGTCGCCGCGTACACGATGGCGGGCGGGATCGTCTGCCTCAACAGCAAGGATTCCGAGTACGTCGAGCACCAGGCCGAGCTGATGCGCGGCCCGTTCGGCGACGCCGATCCGTACTTCGGCATCGACAGCGAGATCGGCGGGCTCGACCACGGGATGCTCTTCATCCTCGAACGGGTCCTCATCCGGATGGCGCTGGCCGACCAGTGGCTGGCGTCGATGAAGCAGACCGGGAGCCGCACCCGGCTGTTGCGCGGCTCGCTCGACGACATCCTCGAAATGCTGCATTCGGTGCTGCCGCCGGAGATCGATTCGCTGGAGCGCCGGCTGGTCACCAGCATGGGCGTGGAACGGATCATCGCCCAGCTCGACCGCCAGGCCGAGGCGATGGACGAGGAGACCAGGTACGCCTACGAGAACACGGTGAGCGCGCGGGTCACGCGGCTCACCGTGGTGACCGTCGTGCTGACGGTCGTCACCATCGTCCTCGGGGTCCTGCAGGTGCTCGTCTCACTCTGACCGGCGCCCCTTGCGGGCGCGTTCGGCGAACAGCACCCCCACGCCCGCGGCCACCATCAGCGCGCTCGCCACCACGTGCATCCCCGGCGGGAGAAGGTGGAGCTGGACGAACCAGCTCGGGTTCGTGCTCCCCAGCAACCGGTTGATCAGCCCACCACCACCCTGCACCAGCAGCAGGATCCCCAGCAGTTCGATCATCGTCGTGCCCCTTCCCCGACCCGGTCCTTGGGTGAGAGCTCCTGCCACAGCGGCCCGGTGGCGAACCAGATGGCGGTCAAGACCCCCAGCCTCGGCAGCCAGCCCCACAACGGGTCGACCTGTGCGGTGCCGCCGACCATGGCGATCAGCAGGAGCAGCACCCCGGCGGCCAGCCCGCAGGCCAGCACGCATTTGAACCAGTCACGCCATTCGGCGCGCAGCTTGTCCCGGCCCCTCGGCTTGGGCGGCGGTGGCGGCCCGCCCGCGAACCGGTGCGCGAACCGCACGTCGGCCCATTTGATCATCGAATGCCCGAACACCACGCTGAAGCCCAGGTACACGGCGGCGAGGCCGTGCACGAAGTTCGCCGTGGCCCCGTTGCGCAGGTCGATGACCGTCGCGACCAGCACGACGACGTCGATCACCGGGGTCAGGAGCAGCAACGCGACGCCGGTGCGCTTGAGCTTGAGCGGATAACGGGCCACGAGGCCGGCGAGGATGGCGACCCAGAAACCGATCTCCCCGCCGGCGATCACGGCCGCCATCGGGTTTTCCTCGATGAAGTCCCAGATCCTGTTCACGAGCCGAGTCTGTCTCGCGAGCGGGCGAGGCCGCGTCGGCGAACGGCACGAGATCATCGTCATCAGTTAGTAGGACCCCGCGGCGGGTGCCGGTGTGCTGGGATGGAACGGTGCCCACGTTCGTTCCGCGCCTGAACCATCTCGCCGAATGGAAACAGGACCTCGTCATCGCCTTCGGCACCTGGGTCCTGGGCGTGCTGGTCTATCTCAGCGGGATGCACGTGTTGCTCAACGGCAAGGACGACACGCCGCTGTGGATCCGGCTGACCGAGCTGACCGTGTTGTGCCTCCTGCAGGTGCTGCGCCGCAAGGTCCCTTTAGGACTGTTGTGCGGGCTCGCCGTCCTCGGCGTGGACATCGCGTTCGGTCCCTCGCTGCCGATCTTCGTCATCTTCACCGACTTCCTCTACGCGACGACGCTGTACGGCTCACGACGGGTCAGCCGGGTGATGATCGGTGTCGCCGCGGTCGGGACGCTCGCCGCGGTCTGCCTGGCGCTCCTCTTCTCCGCGCAGTGGCGGACGGCGATCCTCGTCGCGTTCGCGTTCCTGCCGTTCCTGGTCACCCCGGTGTGGTGGGCGGCCAACGTCCGTCAGCAGCGGGACATCGCCCACAACGAGCGGGCGAACGCGGTCCAGCTGGCCACGATCGGCGAATTGGACCGGAAGGCCGCCGTGGCGGGTGAACGGTCGAAGATGGCGCGGGATCTGCACGACGTCATCGCCGGGCATCTCTCGGCGATCGCGATCCAGTCCGAAGCCGCGCTGTCGATGGCCACCGCCGACCCGAAGCTGTCCAGGAAGGTGCTGGAATCGGTGCGGGAGAACAGTGTCAGCGCGCTGGAGGAGATGCGCGCGATGATCGGGCTGCTGCGCGCGGACACCGAGATCGAGCCGACCGCGCCCGCCCGGCTGGCCGAACTGTCCAAACTGGTCGAATCGGCGCGGGCGAGCGGACTGGCGGTCGAACTCGGTGCCGTGCCGGACCGGTCCGCCGACCTGCCCGCCGCGGTCGACCTGACCGCGTACCGGATCGCGCAGGAAGCGCTGACCAACGCGATGAAACACGCTCCCGGCGGGAGGGCCGTCCTCGACATCCGGTCGAGCGGCGGCATACTCACCGTCGAGGTGCGCAATGATCTTCAGCCGGGCCGCCCCGGCGACGGCGGGACCGGCCTCGGCCTGCTGAACATGCGGGAACGCGCCGCCGCGGTGGGCGGCACCTTCACCGCCGGGCCGTCCGGCGGCCGCTGGCTGGTCCGCGCCGAACTGCCTCTGGAGGGGTCTTGAGCGACGGGAACATCAGGGTGCTGGTCGCCGACGACCACGGCGCGATCCGTGCCGGGCTGATGATGATCCTCGGCAACGCCGACGGTATCGAGGTGGTCGGCGAGGCCGCGGACGGCGCCATCGCCGTCCGCCAGGCGAAGGCGCTGAAGCCGGACGTCGTGCTGATGGACGTGCGGATGCCCGGCGTCGACGGCATCGCGGCCACGCGGGAGCTGACCGCGGAGGGGCTGTGCGAGGTCCTCGTGCTCACCACCTTCGATCTCGACGAGTACGTCCACGCCGCGTTGCGGGCGGGCGCGGCCGGGTTCCTGCTGAAGTCGGTGGAGGCGTCGCGGCTGATCGAGGCGGTGAAGCTGGTCGCGGCGGGCGAAGGCGTGCTCGCGCCGCAGGTCACGCGGAAGCTGATCGCCGCCTTCGCCGCGGGGACCCGTGAACCCTCCGTCGTCCCCGCGGGGCTCGAAGACCTGACCGAACGCGAGCGCGAAGTGCTGGCGTGCCTGGGCGGCGGCCTGTCCAACGCGCAGATCGGCACGCGGCTGCACATCGGCGAGACGACGGTGAAGACGCACGTCTCCCGGGTGCTGACGAAACTGGGGCTGCGGTCACGCGTGCAGGCGGCGATCCTGGCGCAGGAGAACGGCGTCGTGCTGGAGGGGTGAACTCCCGCCACGACTGTCGCGCGTGGGCTGAAGGCTCCCTTCACCGCGTCTGATGCGGCGAAAGCTCCCTTCGCCTCCCTACTGGTCGGACTTGGGCACACAGACCGCGGCGTGAGCGAAGGCGTAACTCGCGTGATCAGAGACGTGACTCGCGTGACTGGACGCCGCACTCGGGTGTTCCGCCGCTGATCACGCGAGTTACGTGCCTGATCACGTGAGTGCGGCCACTCACGACCAGCTGTACCGATCCCACCGATCTGCGAGGTGGACGGCGATCTTCTAGCGTGACCCTTCATGCGGCGAACTCTGGACGTGGACGAGGTCCTGAAACGGCAGGATTCCGGTGAGCTGAAACGCCGCCTGCACGGGCGCGACCTGATCGGCTTCGGGGTCGGCATCATCATCGGCACCGGCATCTTCACCCTCGCCGGGGTCGAGGCGAAGACCCACGCGGGCCCGTCGGTCACGCTGTCGTTCGTGCTCGGCGCCGTCGTGGCCGGGATGGCCGCTCTCTGTTACGCCGAACTCGCCTCCAGCGTGCCGACGGCCGGAAGCGCCTACACCTACGCCTTCGCCACCCTCGGCGAGACCTTCGCCTGGATCATCGGCTGGGACCTGCTGCTCGAGTTCGCCCTCGGTGCGGCCGTCGTGTCCCGCGGCTGGTCCGGCTATCTCGCGAATCTGATGGGGCTCTCCCCCGACTGGTTCGGCGAAGACGCGAAGGTCAACATAGGCGCGGTCGTGATCATCGCCGTGCTGACCGTGATCGCCGTCCTCGGGATCAAGGAGTCGGCGCGGGTGACGAATCTGCTCGTGCTGGTCAAGGTCGCGGTGTGCGTGCTGATCCTCGCGGTCGGCGTGTTCTACATCCGCGGCGAGAACCTCACCCCGTTCATCCCGGCCGCGCAGCCGCCGACGGAAACCGCCGGAACCCTGCACCAGCCGATCGTGCAAGCCGCGCTCGGGCTCGAACAGTCCGTCTACGGCATCGCCGGGATGGTGACCGCCGCGGCCGTCGTCTTCTTCGCGTACACCGGTTTCGAGGCGCTCGCCAACCTCGGCGAGGAGACCGTGAACCCGAAACGCGATCTGCGGGTCGGCATCCTCGGCGCGCTCGGCGTCTGCGCGCTGCTCTACATCGGGGTCTCGCTGGTGCTGACCGGGATGGTGCCGTTCGCCGAGATCGACGCGGGCGCCCCGCTCGCCGACGCCTTCGACCGCGTCGGGCAGCACTGGGTGGGCGCGCTGATCTCGCTCGGCGCGGTCACCGGGCTGACGTCGGTGATGATGGTGGAACTGGTGACGATCGGCCGGATCGGTTTCGCGATGGGCCGCGACGGCCTGCTGCCGAAGAAGTTCGGCACGGCGCATCCGCGCTGGGGCACCCCGCACCGGATGACCATCGCCGGCGCGGTGCTGATCGCGGCGCTGGCCGCGTTCGTCCCGATCTCCGAACTCGCCGACATGGTCAGTATCGGCGCCCTTTCGGCGATGATCATCGTCGCGCTGGCCGTGCCGGTGCTGCGCAAACGGCGGCCGGACCTGGAACGTCCGTTCACCGTGCCGTTCTCGCCGTATCTGCCCATCGTGGCGGCGCTGGCGTGCTTCTACCTGATGCTGAACCTGGACGTGATGACGTGGCTGCGGTTCGCCGCGTGGCTGCTGCTCGGTCTGCTGATCTACGTCTTCTACGGGCGCAAGCATTCCCGCTTCGCGAAGGACGAGCTCAGCTCCACAGACCGGCCGTCGTGATCGCGGCGACGGCGGCCTCGGCGTCGCCGTCGTCCACCACGACCAGCATCCGCTTCAGCGCCGCGGCCACCCATTCCACCGGCTGGTCGTGCAAACCGTTGTCCCCCAAGGACGGGTATCCGTCCATGATGGACACGAGGGTGCCTTCGGCGCCGATCCGCATCCCGGCGGCCAGCACGTGATGCCCGCCGGGCGGGCGCCAGCGCGACGACCACAGCGGCGGGATACCGGTGTCGAGATAGTCGAGCAGCGCTCGCGCCGGGGTGTCGTGCGCGCCGAACTCGGCCGGGTCGACCTCCGCGATCAACGCGACCCTCGGCAGTCGCCACAGCGCCGCGAGGAGCATGAACAACGAGTGCGGCGCCCAGTCCCCGGTGGCGGGCACGGCGACGAGCCGTCCGCCCGACAGGGTCCCGATCGCCCGTGCCAGGCCTTCGTGGGTGGTGCCGGACAGGGCCGCGACCTCGTCCTGGCCCGCGACGTCGAAACCCGCCGCACGGAGGGCGGCCAGCGCCGTGAAGGGTCCGGCGAGCCCGTCCCGCTGCGGGAGTTCGGCCCGCGCGACGGCGACGAGGTGCTCACCCCCTGGCAGCCAGCGGCGATCGGACAGCCCCGTCCGGTCGCCGTCGATTCCGGACGACATCAGTCTTCGAACGTCCACGACTGCATGATGAACGGCCCGTCGTTCGACGCCCCGGCCGAGGTGTAGGTCGCCAGCGCGGCCTTGTTGTCCGTTTCGACCCCGACCCACATCCCCCGGCAGCCGCGCTCCCGCGCGATCCCGGCCAGCGCGTCGACGAGGTCGCGGCCGATCCCGCGCCGCTGGTAGTCCGGGCTGACGTCGAGTTCGTTGAGGAACATCTCGGTGCCCTTGTCCGGATGCGTCACCTCGGTGCCGGTGATCATCCCCGCGGGCTCGCCGTCCTCGTAGGCGATGAGGAGGTGGTTCTCCTCCCCCGCGAGGAACTTCTCGGACGCCTCACGGTGCGCGGGGCCGTCGAACAGGTGCTGAGCGGCGACGACCTCCTCGACGGTGACTGCCCGCCGGATCTCGGCCACGTGTCCTCCCGGTGCTGAAAGCGCCACAGACCGCTCAGTATCCCGCTCAGAGGGGCGCCGAGTCATCACGTTTCCCCGGGGAGCGCAGCGCGACCCCGGCGACGACGGCCAGCGTGCCGAGGGCCTCGGGCAGGGCCGGGACCTGGCGGAGCCAGAGGAAGCCGATGACACCCGCCGTGACCGGCAGCAACGCGAGCAGCAGCGCGAACCGCGCCTGCCCGGCCTTGCGCAGGACCACTTGGTCGAGCCCGTACGGCACGACGGTGGCGAGCACCCCCACTCCGACACCGAGCAGCACCAAACGTGGCGAACCCCACACTGCGCCGGTACCGAGCGCCAGCGGCGACAGCACCACGGTGCCGACCGCGAACCCGACGGCCAGCCCGTCGATCCCGTTCCCGCCGACCGCGACCCGCTTCCCGAGCAGGATGTAGCCCGCCCAGGCGGCCGCCGCGCCGAGGGCGAACAGCACGCCGAGCAGGCTGCCTTCGAGCCGGACGTCCGCGATGGCGACCACGCCGGCCACCACCAGCAGCAGCGCGAAGACGTCGCGACGGGTCCGCGAACCGAACGCGGCCACCACCACGGGCCCGGTGAACTCGAGGGCGACCGCGGTGCCCAGCGGCAGCCGCGCGATCGCCTCATAGAAGAGCACGTTCATCCCGGCGGTGACGACGCCGAAGGCGCCCGCGAGCAGGAACGTGCGGCCGGTCCACGCCGAGAGAGGTGGCCTGCGCCACGCGAGAAGGACCACCGCCGCCCCGAGACAGCGAAGCCAGGCCACCCCCGCGGGGGAGGCGACCGAAAAGAGACCTACGGCGACGGCCGCACCGGCGTACATCGAAATTCCGCTGAGAACGAACAAGATCGGCGACGGCACGCTCGGAAGACGGTTCCGGACGACTGCGATTCCCACCCCCGCATGGTGCCTGACGTGGGAAAAGACCCTTCGGCGGGGAGTCTTCTCCCACGTTGCGTGATTACGCTACGGCATCCGAGGTAATTACCAGTGACAAATGAGACACCCGCACGGGAACACTTGCGGGCCGCCAAACGTCTGGAAGAGTGGAAGCACGAACACGGCGGGGCCGGGAACGAACGTTGCCGGCATCAGTGCCGAAGTGGTCGTAGCTGGATCGATGGCACCGGGCCACCGGTGCCGGGACGGAGGGAGACTCCAATGACTTCACCGACGCTCACCCGCCCCGAACTGACCGCTGCCGACCGATGCGACCGGTGTGGAGCTGCAGCCCAGGTTCGAGCCATTCTCAGCACCGGTGGCGAGTTGCTCTTCTGTGGTCACCACGCCCGCGCACACGAGACGAAGCTCAAGGAAATGTCCGCGGACATTCAGCGGTAGCCCACCAGTCCACGACCACCGGCGGCCGGCTACTCCCCCAGGGGAGAGAGCCGGCCGCCCTGTTTTTTGCCTGCGGCCGCCCTGGTTTTCGCCTTCAAAAACATACAGACAGAATGTATGTTAGTTGGCATGACGACCAGCGACCTCCTCGGTGAAGCACATGTGGTGGATCTCGGCGACGCCCGCATCCGCTATCGCGACCGCGGCGAAGGGCCTCCCGTGGTCTTCGTGCACGGCCTGCTGACCAACGGCCTGCTCTGGCGCAAAGTGGCCCCCGCCGTCGCCGACGCCGGGTTCCGCTGCCTGACCCCGGACTGGCCACTGGGGTCGCACGAGATCCCGGTCCCCCACGCCGAGCTGAGCCCGCCCGGGGTCGCGGCGCTCATCGCGCGGTTCCTCGAAGCGCTCGACCTGACCGACGTCACCGTGGTCGCGAACGACACCGGCGGCGCGCTGACGCAACTGCTCATGACCACGAACCCGGAACGGGTGGGCCGGGTCGTGCTGACCCCGTCGGACTCCTTCGAGCGCTTCCTGCCGCCGTTGTTCGCGGGGCTGAGCCCGCTGGCGCGGATCCCCGGCGGCGTCGGGCTGGTGACCGCGGCGCTGCGCTGGCGGTGGCCGCTGAAGGCGACGGACTTCCTCTGGCTGGCCAAGCATCCGGTCCCGGACCACATCCTCGACGCGTACCTGCTGCCGAGCCGCCGGAGCGCGGAGATCCGCGACGATCTGCGCCGGTTCATGGCGAGCGTCGACAACCGGTACACCCTCACCGCCGCCGAGCGGCTGCCCGCGTTCACCAAGCCCGTGCTGCTGGCCTGGGCGCCGGAGGACCGGCATTTCCCGTTGTGGGTGGGCCGCAAGCTCGCCGGGGTCCTGCCGAACGCCGAACTGAAGACGATCGAGGATTCCTACACCTTCGTGCCGGAGGACCAGCCGGAGCGGCTGAGCGGCATGATGGTGGAATTCCTGCGTGCCCACGCCACGACGTAGCCAGACCGAACGCTCGCAGTCGACGCAGGCCGCGTTGATCACGGCGGCGCGGACGCTGTTCGCCGAACAGGGTTACGCCGCCGTGCCCGCCGACGAGATCGTCCGGGCGGCGGGTGTCACCCGCGGCGCGCTGTATCACCACTTCGGGGACAAACAAGGGCTGTTCCGTGCCGTGATCGAGCAGATCGAAACGGAGATCACCGAGGAGCTGAAGACCGTCCTGGGTGCCGCGGGCGACCCGTGGACGGGGGCGCTCGGGGTGCTGAGCCGGTTCCTGGACCTGTGCCTGCGGCCCGAGGTGGTGCGGATCGCGCTCACCGACGCCGTCTCCGTCCTCGGCTGGCAGGAATGGCGCGAACTGGAGAACCGGTACGGGCTGGGCATGATCACGGAGATCCTGGAGTCCGCCGCGGCGGACGGGCTGCTGATCGACGCGCCGATCCCGGAACTGGCGCAACTGGTGCTGAGCGCCTGCGCGGAGGCCGCGCTGATGATCGCGCACGCGGAAGACCGCGAAGCCGCGAAGGAGAAGGCCCTGGCCGCCCTGGTGGCCCTGCTGTCCGGCCTCGTGACACAACGCATTTAGTCCTCTGGATGCGGTCCTTGCGTGTGCAACTACCGCATCCAGAGGACTAAACGCGAGCTACACGGTGTCCAAAATCATCTCGAACGCCGCCTCAGCCGCCCCCAGCAGCTTCACGTCCGCCCCAAGCGCCGAACTCACGATCTGCGTCCCGCCGACGGCCCGGCTGACCAGGCTCCGCCGCCGGACCTCGGCCGCGACCGACTTCACGACCGAATCGGGCAGCACGGTGAGCAGATCGCCCAGCACCACCAGCTGGGGGCCGAGCAGGTTGACCACGTTCACCAGGCCCAGCGTCAGCCATTCCGCGAACTCCGACAGCCGTTCCTCGGCGGCGTGCGGATCCCGGCCCAGCTCGCGCAGCTCGAACAGGATCGCCCCGCGCGGGGTGTCCTCGGGCAGGTCGAGGGCGCGGCACAGCGCCGCCTCGCCGACCTCGGTCTCCCAGCAGCCGCTGGACCCGCAGTAGCAGGGACGGCCGCCCGGCCGGATCGCCATGTGCCCGATCTCGCCGACGTAGCCCGCGCCGCCGCGCAGCGACGAGCCGTCCGCGATGATCCCGCCCCCGACGCCGACGTCGGCGGAGACGTACACGGCGTCGGAGGAACCCCGCGCGGCGCCGCGCAGGTGTTCGGCGATGGCGCCTAGTTCGGCGTCGTTGCCGACCAGGATGGGGATGCGCAGCACACCGCCGAGCCGTTCCCCGAGCGCCACGTCGGTCCAGCGGAGGTTGGGGGCCTCGTGGACGTGCCCGTCGGCCCGGCGGACGACGCCGGGCACGGACACGCCCGCGGCGATCGGCTGTACGCCGAGGTCGCCCGCCAGCACGGTGGTCGACTCGATCACGTGCGTGATCACCTCGTCGGCCTCCCGCATCCGGCCGCGGAGGTTCCAGCTGTTGCGCCCGAGGATCTGGCCGCCGAACCCGACCAGCGCGATCGCCACGTGTTCGACCTGGAGATCGACCGCGAGCACCACCGCCGCGTGCGGCTGCGGCAGGACCAGGAGCGAGGGGCGGCCCGCCCCTCGTCCCGGCCTCGGGACCCGCTCCTCGACGACCCCCGCTTCCGCGAGGCCGTCGACGAGGGTCTTGATGGTGCTGCGGTTGAGCCCCAGCTCGGTGGCGAGGGTCGCCCTGGTGCTCGGGCCGCTGACGTGCAGCAACCGGAGCAAGGTCGTGCGGTTGTGCCTGCGCACCTCGTCTGGTCGTGCAACGGGTGTGCTGGTCACGGACTTCATCATTCCATGCGGACTCAGCGCGGCGACGCAGCCGCGCGGCGCCGGGACAGCGCGTCCACCGTGGCCGCGAGAAGCAGCACCAGACCGGTGACGATGTTGACCACCGCCGCCGACTGCTTCAGCAGGCCCAGCGCGTTCTCGACGACCGCCAGCACGAGACCACCGATCACCGCGTCGACGACCCGGCCCTTGCCGCCGAACAGCGAGGTACCACCGATGACGGCGGCGCCGACCGCGAACAGCAGCGTGTTGAGGCCACCGGCCTGCGGGTCGACCGAACCGACCTTCGACGAGTAGACGATCGCGCCGACCGCCGCCACCGCCGAGCAGATGACGAACACCGAGGCACGGATCTTCTCGACGTTGATACCGGCGCGGCGGGCCGCCTCGCGGTTGCCGCCGACGGCGTAGATGTGGCGGCCGTACTGCGTGCGGTTGAGCACGTAGGTGCCGAGCACCAGCAGGCCGAGCACGATCGGCACGACGTACGGGACGCCGGAGATGACGATGTTCGGGTTCGGCGCGCGGTTCAGCGTGAGCAGATAGGTCGCGATCGCGGCGACCACGCCGATCGCGCCGACCTTGAACAGCACCATCGGCGTCGGCTGGGTGACCAGGCCGCGCTTGAGCCGCGAGAAGTGCTGGCCCAGTGTCACCGCGGCGAAACCACCGGCGGCGATCAGGAACAGGACCCAGCTGCCCACAGTGGACAGATTGCCGTTGGCGACCTTGAACAGCACGTCGGAGGTGCTGATGCCGAGCGTGCCGCCCTCACCGATGAACTGGAGGATGACACCCTGCCAGGCGAGGAAGAGCGCCAGCGTCACGACGAACGAGGGCATGCCGATCTTCGAGACGAGGAAGCCGGTGAGGACACCGATCGCGCCACCGACGGAGATCGCGAGCAGCATCTCGATCCACGCGTTGGCCGCGGTTCCCGACAGCACGAGCGCGATGGCGAGCACGGCGAACCCGACACCCGCCCAGATCCGCAGGATCACGCCGAGCAGGGCGGCGATGGCGAGCACGACGAGGAACGCGATGAACACGCCGTTCCCCATGCCGCCCAACAGGTTTCCGTTGCGCACGTAGTGCATCGCCAGCACCGCGGCGGTGACGCCGGACGCGGTCCCCGCGGACAGGTCGATCTCGCCGAGCAGCAGCACGAACACGATGCCCATCGCGATGATCGCCTTGCCGGCGCCCTGTGCCATCAGGTTCGCGATGTTGTTCATCGTCAGGAAGGTGTCCGACAGCGAGGCGAACACGATCACCAGCACGAGCAGGCCGAGCAGCGCCGGGAGCGAACCCAGCTGTCCGGCCTTGAGCCGGGAGAAGTAGTCGCCGACGGCTTCGCGCGTCGACATCGATGTCGTGTCGATGCCGAAGTCCGTGATGGCCGCCGACGGGTTGAGCGCGGCGGCCGCCGACTTGCCCCCCTCCGGCGAGGCGGGCTTTGCAGGTGTCTCAGTCATTTCCGGTTCTTTCTCGCCTCTGCTCAGAGGACGGCGGCTTCGGGGCGGGCAAGGCCGAGGTCGCCGGAGCGACCGGCGGTGATCAGTTCCACGACCTGGCCGTGGGTGACGTCCTTGGTGTGCACCTCGGCGACGAGACGGCCGAGGTAGAGCACCGCGATCCGGTCGGCGACCTCGAAGACGTCGGCCATGTTGTGGCTGATCAGCACCACACCGAGGCCCTGTTCGGCGAGACGGCGGACGAGGTCGAGCACCTGACGGGTCTGCGCGACACCGAGCGCGGCGGTGGGCTCGTCGAGCAGGACGACCTTCGAGTCCCACAGCACGGATTTCGCGATCGCGACGGTCTGCCGCTGCCCGCCCGAGAGAGCCGAAACGGGCGTGCGGACGGACTTCACGGTGCGGACCGAAAGCGAGGCGAGCGTCTCGCGGGCGGCCTTCTCCATGCTGGCCTCGTCGAGCAGCCATTTGCTGCCGCGTTCCCGGCCGAGGAACATGTTCTGCACGATGTCGAGGTTCTCGGCGAGCGCGAGGTCCTGGTAGACGACCTCGATGCCCAGATCGGCGGCGTCGCGCGGGCCGTGGATGTTCACCTGCTTGCCCTGGAACGTCACCGTTCCCGAGTCGTAGCCGTGGATCCCGGCGATCGACTTGACCAAAGTGGACTTACCGGCACCGTTGTCGCCGACCAGCGCGGTGACCTCGCCGGCGCGCACGTTGAAGTCCACGTCGTGGAGGACGTGGACCGGCCCGAAGCTCTTGTTCAGCTGCTTCAGTTCGAGGATGGGTTCACTCATGGGGGTTCTCCCGGCTGGGTACCGGGCCGGTGCGCTCCGTCGGGGGAACGCACCGGCCCGGTCGTCTGGATTTAACGGGTCAGGAGATACCGAGCTGCGTGCACGCCGCGGCCAGGTCGCCGCCGCAGATCTCGGCCGCCTTGACGTAGCCCTGCGTCACGACCTCCTTGACACCGTCCTTCGTGGTCAGCTTCGGCTCGAGGAGCACGGACTTGACCTCGCGGTTGCCCTTCGGGTCCTTCGCCTTGCCGGTGGCCAGCGCGTCGGCGCCCGCCTTGTCGCCCTTGGCCAGCAGGACGGCGAGCTTCGCCGCGGCCTCGGCCTCTTCCTTGATGGGCTTGAAGACGGTCATGTACTGGTCGCCGCGCAGGATGGCCATGAGGCCGTCCGCGGTGGCGTCCTGACCGGTGACCGGGACCTTGCCGTTGAGGCCGTTCTTCTTCAGCACGGTGATGACCGCGCCGGCGAGACCGTCGTTCGCGGCGACGACGCCGTCGACCTTGCCCTTGTTGTCGGTCAGGATCTGCTCGAAGGTCTGGCCGCCCTTCTGGTTGTCCCAGTTGTCGATGGCCTGCTCGCGCACGAGCTTCAGGTCGCCGCTGGCGAACTTCGGCTGCAGCACGGACTTCTGGCCGTTGGCGAACAGCGTCGCGTTGTTGTCGGTCGGGGCACCCTCGATCATGACGACCTCGGCGCCCTTCTTGTCCTTCAGCGCGTCGGCGAGGCCCTGGCCCTGGAGCTGGCCGACCTTCTCGTTGTCGAACGAGACGTAGTAGTCGGAGCTGCCGCCGAGGTTGAGGCGGTCGTAGTCGATCGTCGGGATGCCCGCGGCCTGCGCCTTCTTGGCGACGGCCGAGCCGACCTCGCCGTTGATCGCGGCGATGATCAGGACCTTGACGTTCTGCGCGATCATGCCGTCGGCCAGCGTGGTGAACTTCTGGACGTCGCCCTGGGCGTTCTGGACGTCGGCGTCGAAGCCGGCGTCCTTGAGCGCCTTGGTCAGGAAGGGCTTGTCGAAGGACTCCCAGCGGGCGGAGGTGGCGGTCTCCGGCAGGATGACGCCGACCTTGCCACCGGCGGCGGCGCCGCCAGGGGCGGGCGCGGACTGCGAGGAGTTGCCGCTGCCCGAGTCGGCGGTGTTGGCGCCACAGGCGGAAAGCACCAGGCCGGCGCCCACCGTCGCGGCGAGGAGGGTAAGGGTTCTGCTGCGCATCCTCGTTCCTTCTCCGATCTTGCTCGCGGGCGGCGATCCTGAGAGACCGGTCGCACCATCGCGCATATGTTGTGGGCGACAACATATGCCGCCGAACGGGTTTCGCGGAAGACGGCTGAATCGATTAAGCCTCATCAAATGGACACGGTTTGGCAACGTGGCCGTAGCAAGACGTACGAAGTCTAGGTGTGCTGACGGTGTGACCGCCACCACTCACTGAGCGTGATCGGCGCAGCTCCGATTCTCCGCCCCCGGATGCTATGAAAGGTCCCTTCCTTGCAAATTCTGCAAGGAAAGGACCTTTCATAGCGCTTGCTACGGGGCGGTCACCAGGAACGCAGGGTGACGATCCGCTCTTCCAACTGCTCCACCGAAGCCATCGCGGTCGGCGGCCCGCCACAGACCCGGCGCAGTTCGTTGTGGATCGCGCCGTGCGGCTTCCGCGTCCGGTGGTGGTGCACGCCCACCAGCGCGTTCAGCTCCTTGCGCAGCGCGCCGAGCCGCTCGCTGACCGACTGCGGCCGCGCGACCGGCGCCGCCTCCTCGGCCTTGGGCTTGCGCCGCTTCTCGTCGGAGAGCTGCTCCTCCTGCCGCTTCCGCAGCAGGGCGCGGACCTGGTCCGGCTCCAGCAGCCCCGGCAGGCCGAGGTACTCCTGCTCCTCGTCGGAACCGGAGAACACCGCGGTGCCGAACGAGTTGCCGTCGTAGATCACCTGGTCGAGCTCGGCGGAGGCGCCCAGCGAGGTGAACGCCTTCTCCTCCTCGCCCGGTTCGTCCTCGGTGCGGTTGGCCTGGGCCAGGAGTTCGTCGTCCCAGCCCTCCTTCTCGCGGTGGGGCTTGCCGAGGACGTGGTCGCGCTGCGCCTCCAGCTCGCTGGCCAGCTCCAGCAGCACCGGCACGCTCGGCAGGAAGACCGAAGCCGTCTCGCCGGGTTTGCGCGAACGCACGTACCGGCCGATGGCCTGCGCGAAGAACAGCGGGGTCGACGCGCTCGTGGCGTACACACCGACGGCGAGACGCGGGACGTCGACGCCTTCGGACACCATCCGGACCGCGACGAGCCAGCGGTCGGTCGAGTCGGAGAACTCCTTGATCCGTCCGGACGCCTTGGGGTCGTCGGAGAGGACGACCGTCGGGTTCTGGCCGGAGATGCGCTGCAGGATCTTGGCGTAGGCGCGCGCCGAGTCCTGGTCGGTGGCGATCACCAGACCGCCCGCGTCCGGGATGCCGTTGGCGCGGAGCTGCGTGAGACGCGTGTCCGCGGCCTGCAGCACCGACGGGATCCACTCGCCTGCCGGGTCGAGCGCGGTGCGCCAGGCCCGCGCGTTCTGCTCGGCGGTCAGCGGCTCGCCGAGCCGCGCGGTGAACTCCTCCCCCGCGCTGGTGCGCCAGGAGGCCTCGCCGGAGTAGGCGAGGAAGACGACCGGCCGGACCACGCCGTCGGCGAGCGCGTCGGCGTAACCGTAGGCATGGTCGGCCTTGCTGCGCTGGAAACCCGAGCCGTCGGCCTCGTAGGTGACGAACGGGATCGGCGAGTCGTCGCTGCGGAACGGCGTCCCGGTGAGCGCGAGACGGCGGACGGCGGGGGTGAACGCCTCGCGGATCGCGTCACCCCACGATTTCGCGTCACCGCCGTGGTGGATCTCGTCCAGGATGACCAGGGTCTTGCGGTTCTCGGTGCGCACGCGGTGCAGTGACGGATGCGCGGCGACCTGCGCGTAGGTGACCGCGACACCTTGGTAGTCACGCGAGGTGACACCGGTGCCGTTGCGGAAGTTCGAGTCGATCGCGATACCGGCGGCCGCGGCCGAGGCGGCCCACTGGTGCTTCAGGTGCTCGGTCGGCGCGACGATGGTGATCCGCTCGACGGTCCGGTCGCTCAGCAGCTCGGCGGCGATCCGGAGACCGAACACCGTCTTGCCCGCGCCCGGCGTCGCCACGGCCAGGAAGTCCTGCGGTTTCTTCGTGAGGTACTTCGTCAGCGCCCGCCGCTGCCAGGCACGCAGCGGGCGGGCCGTGCTGTCCTTCGCCGCGGGAGGCGCGCCCAGCTCGCCTCGATCGCGTTCAACGGTTTCCGACATGCAGGTCCCCCTCCTCCCTCACTCGAAATGCCTGGTCATCCACCCTGACACAAGCGAAAACCCCCACTTGGGTATCCGGCCGCGACGCCGGCGCCTGAGGTGAGGGCACTCCGAAGAGCCTACCTTCCAGCCCCGTGGAACGCCGGAAGCGCCACCCCCGTTGTCGGGTTACTCACCCGAAAACCCAGGGGTGGCGAGCCGAATGGCGCGGCATGGACCATGCTGGACACCGTCAAGGGCGCTCGGCGCCGGCGGAGGAGCTGCATGAGCGAGGAGAACGGCCGTCCCGACACGGCCGCCGAGGTCGCGAAGGGCCGCAGGGGGCCGTTGCGCCTGCTCAGCCGCACGCTCAGCAAGGCATGGGACGGCAACATCTTCTCCGAGGCCGCCGAAGCCGCGTTCTGGCAGACGTTGTCGCTGCCGCCGCTGCTGCTCGGTCTCCTCGGTTGCCTCGGTTTCGTCGGCGACTGGTTCGGCCAGGAGGTCGTGACGGCGGTCCACGACCGGATCATCACCTTCAGCAAGACGATCTTCAGCGACAACGCCGTCCACGACATCATCGAGCCGACGGTCAACAGCATCCTCACCGTCGGCAAGGGCGAGATCGTCTCCGTCGGCTTCCTGATCTCGCTGTGGGCCGGTTCGTCGGCGATGTCGTCGTTCGTCGACGCGATCACCGTCGCGCACGACCAGTACGGCGTCCGCAACGACGTCTGGCAGCGGATCTTCGCGCTGCTGCTGTACCTGGCCGGACTGGTCATCCTGGTGGTCGGGCTGCCGCTGCTGGCGATCGGGCCGGACCTGCTCCCCCAGTTCTTCCCCACCGACTGGCGCGACACGGTGTCGTACTGGGTCGGCACGCTGTACTACCCCGTGCTGGCCGTGATGATCGTGCTGGCGCTGACGACGCTGTACAAGCTGTCCCTGCCGCGCAGGCTGCCGTGGCACCGCGGGCTGCCGGGCGCGATGCTCGCCATGGTCGTGTTCCTGCTCTCCAGCATCGGGCTGCGGATCTACCTGAACTGGATCACCAAGACCGGCTACACCTACGGCGCGCTCGCCGCGCCGATCGCGTTCCTGTTGCTGATGTTCTTCATCGGGCTCGCCGTGGTCGGCGGCGCGTACTTCAACAGCGCGATCCAGGAACTGTGGCCCGCCAAGGCGACGAAACGCCAGCGCCGGAAATGGCGGCGGCTGGAAATGGAACGTGCCAGCGAACGGATCCGTGCCGAAGAGGGCCGCAAACTGTGGGAACGGACGACCGTCCCGCTCCGCCGACCCCGCCAGAACGGCGAGACCGAATCAGAACAATCGGTGAACGAAGAAACGCAGAGCGAAACCGATCAGGTGACCGAACGGCAAAATTGAGGCCGGTCTGAGCAGGACCTCATCCCGAAGTCGTACTCCGATTCCACCCGTGGTGTGAATCCAGTCCACCCGCCGCCATGAAAAGCTCGCGGTAATCCGCACGTTCCCGAGTTGTCTTCCTGGGGGATCCCGTCATGTCCACGCTGGCCAGACTGAGCCTGCGCAACCGAAGTCTCATCGGGCTGCTCGCCCTGGTGGTGATCGGCTTCGGCGCCTTCGCCCTGCCGCAGCTGAAGCAGCAGCTGTTCCCGTCACTGCAGTTCCCGCAGGCGCAGGTCATCACGCCGTACGCGGGCGCGTCGCCGGACGCGGTCGACCGTCAGGTCACCGAGCCGCTCGAAGGCGGGCTGCAGGGTTTGAAGGGGCTCGAAGAACTGAGCTCGACGTCGTCGGAGGGGCTGTCGCGGATCACCGCGCAGTTCGAGTTCGGCACGGACATCGACGCGGCCGTGGGGCAGATCCAGCGCGTCATCGACGGGCTCAAGGCCCGCCTGCCGCAGAACAGCGAGCCGACGGTCTCCGCGGGGTCCACCGACGATCTCCCGGTCGTGCTGCTCGCCGCCGGGACCACCGGCGACCCGCAGGCGCTCGCGCCCGCGCTGACCGGGGAGGTCGCGCCGGAACTGCGCAAGATCGACGGCGTCCGCGAGGTCGACGTCACCGGTGTGCGGCAGCCGCGGGTCACCATCGCGCTGGACTACGCGAAGCTGGCGGCCGCGGGGGTCGACCCGTCGTCGATCGCCACCACGCTGCAGACCGCCGGTGCCGCCGTCCCGGCCGGGACGCTCACCGAAGGCGACAAGACGCTCACCGTCCAGGTCGGTGGCGGACCGACCACAGTGGACACGATCAAGAACCTGTACCTCACACCTTCGCAGCCTTCCCGTCCCGGGGCGCCGGCGGGCAAGCCGGTGAAACTCGGTGACGTCGCGGACGTCCAGGCGGGCTTCGCGCCGCCGACGTCGATCACGCGCACCAACGGCAAGCCGAGCCTCGGGCTTTCGATCACCATGGTGGAGAACGGGAACGCCGTCGCGATCTCGGAAGCGGTGCGGGACAAGCTGCCCGAGCTGTCGAAGAAGATCGGCGCCGAGATGAGCGTCGTGTTCGACCAGGGCACCCCGGTCAAGGACGCGATCAGCGGCCTGACCACCGAGGGCCTGCTGGGGCTGGCGTTCGCGGTCGTGGTGATCCTGCTGTTCCTGATGTCGGTGCGCTCGACGCTGGTGACGGCGGTGTCGATCCCGCTGTCGGTGGTCGTGGCGCTGCTGGCGTTGTGGACCGGCGATCTTTCGCTGAACCTGCTCACCCTCGGCGCGCTCACCATCGCCATCGGGCGGGTGGTCGACGACTCGATCGTGGTGCTGGAGAACATCAAACGACATCTGGCCTACGGCGAGGAGAAACAGCGCGCGGTGCTCGACGGCGTGCGCGAGGTCGCGGGTGCCGTGACGTCGTCCACCCTCACCACGGTCGCGGTGTTCCTGCCGATCGCCTTCGTGGGCGGGTTCGTCGGCGAGCTGTTCTCGCCGTTCGCGATCACGGTCACCGTGGCGCTGCTGGCGTCGCTGCTGGTCTCGCTGACGATCGTCCCGGTGCTGGCGTACTGGTTCCTCAAGCCGCCCAAGGCCCCGGCCGACGAACGCGAGGCCGAGCTCACGCGCCAGGCCGCCGAGGACAAGGAACGCCGCGGGCTGCTGCAGCGCGGATACGTGCCGGTGATCCGGTTCGCGACCCGGCGCCGCGTCACCGTCGTGCTGCTGGCGCTGATCATCTTCGGCGGCACGGTCGGCCTGGCCTCGCAGCTGAACACGAACTTCCTCGACCAGTCCGGCTCGACAACGCTGAGCCTTTCGCAGAAGCTGCCGCCCGGCACCAGTCCCGAGGCCAAGGAGAAGGCCGCGGGCGCGGTGGAGCAGGCGCTCGCCGCCGAACCGGCCGTCGAGACGTATCAGGTCAGCATCGGCGGAGGGAACTTCTTCGGCGGTGGCGGGACGGCGACCAGCATCCAGGTCACCGTCGCCAAGGACACCGACCTCGACGCGCTGTCGGATCGCTTGCGGGGCAAGCTGGACAAGCCGGAGCTCGGCGAGGTCAAGATCGGCGCGGAAGCCGGGGGGTTCAACTCCGACCAGGTCTCGATCACCGTCACCGCGCCGGACGAGGCGGCGCTGAAGCCCGCCGCCGAGCAGGTCCGCCAGGCGCTGTCCGGCGTCCCGGACCTCACCGAGGTGACCAGTGACCTCGCGCAGGGCTCGCCGCGCGTGCAGGTCGAGGTCGACGCCGCCAAGGCCGCCGCGAGCGGGCTTTCGGCGACCACGATCGGCCAGATCGCGAACCAGGCCATCGCCGGCCGCACGGTGACGCAGCTGCCGGTCGACGGTCAGCGCACGGACATCGTGCTGCGCGCGGGCACGGCCCCGGTGTCGGTCGACGCGGTCAAGGCGCTGCCGATCCCGAGCGCGACCGGCGTGGTCCGGCTGGACTCGGTCGCCACCGTGTCCACAGTGGACGGCCCGGCCGCGGTGCACCGCACCTCGGGCGAGCTGAGCACCACGGTCACCGCCAAGAACACCGGCGCGGACCTGGCCGCCACCACGAAGGCCATCCAGTCCAAACTGGACGGACTGACCTTTACCGGCGGAGCGGCGTACAAGCTCGGCGGGGTCAGCGAGGATCAGCAGGAGGCGTTCGGGAACCTGTTCCTCGCGCTGCTGGCCGCGGTCGCGATCGTGTACCTGATCATGGTGGCGACGTTCCGCAGCCTGATCCAGCCGCTGATCCTGCTGGTGTCGATCCCGTTCGCGGCGACCGGCGCGATCGGGCTGCTGCTGGCCACCGGGACCGCGCTGGGCCTGCCCGCGCTGATCGGGATGCTGATGCTCGTCGGCATCGTGGTGACCAACGCGATCGTGCTGATCGACCTGATCAACCAGTACCGGGCTTCGGGGATGAGCGTCGCCGACGCCGTCGTCGAAGGCGGCAGGCGACGGCTGCGGCCGATCCTGATGACCGCGGCGGCGACCATCTTCGCGCTGGTCCCGATGGCGCTCGGACTGACCGGGCAGGGCGGGTTCATCGGGCAGCCGCTGGCGATCGTGGTCATCGGCGGCCTGGTCAGCTCGACCCTGCTGACGCTGATCCTGGTGCCGACGCTGTACACGATGGTCGAGACGCGGAAGGAGAAGCGCCGCGCGAAGAAGGCGGCCCGCCGGTCACCTGCGGCGGCACCGTCCTCCGAGACGCTGACTCCGGAACCGACCGCGTAGACCTGGGGGCGGGGGAGGAAGGCACGCCGGGGCTGGGTGGGCGCCCGGCGTGCCTTTCGCATTCAGTCGACTAAATGCATGGGCGAGTCACGCCTTGCGGAACCGCCACGTCTTGCTGTCGAAGGCCACGCACCACGAAGGCGAGAGCACGACGACCCGCAGGGTCCCGTCGGCGGCGACGTCGATGCCTTCGGTC
Source organism: Amycolatopsis sp. WAC 04197 (assembly GCF_003947475.1). Lineage (NCBI taxonomy): Bacteria > Bacillati > Actinomycetota > Actinomycetes > Pseudonocardiales > Pseudonocardiaceae > Amycolatopsis > Amycolatopsis sp. WAC 04197. Next base: position 391,293 of record NZ_QHJK01000009.1, read on the forward strand.
TCGAAGTTCCCGCTGCAGGTGCTCTTCAGGGGCAGTTGCCCCAGCGACGTCACCCGCCCGGTCACGTCCGAACCCGACAGCGCGCCGGAAAGATCCACCTGCAGCAGCGGCTTCGTGGTCCCGAACAGCGAGCCCTCGGGGTCGTCGGACGAGCACAGCAGCCGGGTCGCGGTGACGAAGTCGCAGCCCTGGATGTCCCGCACCGGCTTGTCGAGCCGGATCGCGGACGAGTACGGCAGGTTCGCCGCCGGGTTCGTGTGCGCGACGCCGGGCATCGGGTGCACGAGGAGGCGGTCCATCGTGCCCCACTCGCCCGCCACCATCCAGCGCGCGTCCGGGGTCACGGCGGCGAACGAGTTGTTGTTCGCCTCCCACGATTCCAGCGCGTGCGTGTAGTTCGCCCACTTCCCGTCGGGCGACTCGACGCGGAAGAGCTTCGCTCCCCGGTCGTCGCGCTGGTACGGCTCGACGTACCAGCCCTGCGCGGAACCCGGGTCGCCGACGTGGTTCCAGCCCTGGGTCGAGAGGCTCATCGGGACGGTCGCGATCCCGGTGTAGCGGTAGATCGTCCCGGACGGCCGTTCGATGGTGGCGAGGCCCTGGCCCTCGTCGAGCGGGCGGGCGTTGTCCGAACCGACCGTGGTCCAGCCGGTGACGGCCTGGGCGGCGGCGGGTGAGAACACCGCGACCAACGCGGCGATGGCGAGCACGATCCCGGTTCTACGCATGAAGGCTCCGTCCCGGCTGGGTTTCGCTGGCGGGTACTGATTACCAGCGAAAACCGGGACGGGCAGCCGCCATGTGAAGGATTTTCAGATTTTGTCCGGTATCGGACACCGGACGGACACTCAGTCGCCCGGCTTGAGACCGTCGTAGATCTTCTTGCAGTCCGGGCAGACCGGCGAACCGGGCTTCGCCGACTTCGTCACCGGGAAGACCTCACCGCACAGCGCCACCACGTGCGTGCCCATGACCGCGCTTTCGGCGATCTTGTTCTTGCGCACGTAGTGGAACATCTTCGGCGAATCGTCGTCGGTGCCGTCGGTGCCCTCGGGACGGGTATCCGGCTTCGGAAGGGTCTGAGTACTCACCCCTCCATAATGCCCCAAATCCTCCTGCGCACACCGGCGACCTGGCAGGATCTCGCCCATGTTCCAGAAGGTGCTCGCGACGTTCGGCTCGGGCGGGGCGAAGATCGACGCCCGGCTGCTCGACCGCACGGTCTCCCCCGGCCGCCCGTTGCGCGGCGAGGTCCTGCTGCTCGGCGGCGAAGTCGATCAAGAGATCAACGGTCTCTCGGTCAAACTGCTCGCCAGGGTCACGCTCCCGGACGAACGCCGCCCCGGCGTCGAGGACCTCGAGTTCGGCACCCAGCAGCTCGCGGGCAACGAGCGCATCGGCCCCGGCCAGCAGGTCCGCATCCCGTTCGAGGTCGCCCTGCCCTGGGAGACACCAATCTCCAGCGTCTTCGGCAAACCGCTGAACGGGATGGCCGTCGGCCTGCAGACCAGCCTCGACATCGCGAACTCCGTCACCGACCCGGTCGACGTCGACACCGCCGCGATCGAGCCGCTGCCCGCGCAGAAACGGATACTGGACGCCTTCAGCCGGATCGGCTTCGTCTTCCGCGAGGCCGTGCTGGAACGCGGCCGGGTCGACGGCGCGGTCCAGCAGCTCCCGTTCTTCCAGGAGATCCGCTTCACCCCGTCGCCGCGGTTCGCACCCGTCTTCACCTCGGTGGCGGTGACCTTCCTGTCCTCTCCGTCGGAGACCCAGGTCGTGCTGGAGGTGACCAAACGGGTCCGGGTGTCCAAGAGCGGCGGCTTCGGCGGGCGCGGCCAGGAGTTCCTCGGCCTGTTCAAGGTCGACCACGCCGCGCTGGAGCGGGTCAAGTGGGAGCCGCAGCTCGAAGGCTGGCTGCACGAGGTGGCCAAGGCACGCGGGATCTTCGACTGATGGACTGGCCGACCGCGATCACCCGGCTCGGTGGCGATCACCAGATCGCCGCCGTCGCGTGGAACGACCTCCAGGCCCGCTACGCCGAACCGCACCGGCGCTACCACGATCTCGGGCACGTCACGGCCGTCGCGCGGGACAGCGGGGCCCTCGCCGTCGCCTTCGGGCTCGGCGCCCGCGAACGGGCCCTCGTCGCCATCGCGGCGTGGACGCACGACGTCGTCTACGACGCCCGCCCCGGCGAGGACGAGCAGGCCAGCGCCGCCTGGACCCGCGACGAACTCACCAACGCCGGTGTCCCCGCGGCCGACGTCGAACGCGCCGGCGAGCTGATCCTCAGCACGATCCACCACGCCGCCCCCGACGAAGACCTCCTCGCCACCGCGCTGCTGGACGCCGATCTGGCGATCCTCGGCGCCGCGCCGGAGGACTACGAGCAGTACGCGAACGGTGTCCGGGAGGAGTACTCGATCTACTCCGACGAGGACTGGCGGGCGGGTCGCGCGGCCGTGCTGGAAAACCTGCTGGCCAGGCCGCGGCTGTACCGCAGCGACATCGGGCGGGCACGCTGGGAGGCCAAGGCGCGCGAGAACCTCTCGAACGAACTGACCCGATGGCGTGACGCGGACCCACATCACCGATGATGTTCGTTCGTGACTCCGCAACTGTCCCTTCACGAAGAGGTCGCCTCCGCCCTCGCCGCCGGTGACCCCGTCGTCGCGCTGGAGAGCACCATCCTCTCCCACGGTCTCCCGCCCGGCCGCAACCTCGACGTCGCCCGGCGGCTGGAGAAGGTCGTGCGCGACGGCGGCGCCGTCCCCGCGACCATCGCCGTCCTCGACGGCGTCCCCCTGATCGGCCTCACCGGCGAGCAGCTGGAACGCGTGTGCGCGCCCGGCGCGGACCTGGACAAGCTCTCCCTGCGCGACATCGGCCCGGCCGTCGGCCTCGGCCGCTCCGGCGCGACCACGGTCGCGAGCACCGCGGCACTCGCCGCCGCCGCCGGGATCGGGATGTTCGCCACCGGCGGGCTCGGCGGCGTGCACCAGGGCGCGGCGCAGAGCTGGGACGTGTCGGCGGATCTGGGCGTGCTCGCGAAGGTGCCCACCACGGTCGTCTGCTCGGGCGTGAAGTCGGTACTCGACATCGCCGCGACCCTCGAAGTGCTGGAGACCAACTCGGTGCCCGTGCTGGGTTACCGCACCGGCGAGTTCCCGGCGTTCTACCTCCGCTCGTCCGGTTTCGAGGTGCCGTGGCGGGTCGACGACGCCGCGCAGGCCGCCGCGGTCATCGCCGCGCACCGGGCGCACGCGTCTTCCGGTGTCCTGCTGGCGAATCCGATCCCGGAAGCGTCCGAAATGGACCGGGAACTGCACGACCGGCTGCTCGCCGAAGGGCTGGAACTCCTCAAGACCCGTGACGTCCACGGGAAAGACGTCACGCCGGTGCTGCTGGAGCACTTCCACACCGCCAGCGAGGGCGTGAGCCTCGACGCGAACGAGGCCTTGGTGCTGTCCAACGCGGAACTGGCCACCGAGGTCGCCGTCGCGCTCGCCGGGACCGCCGAATGAGCGGCATCGTCGTCGTGGGTGACGTCGGTCTCGACGTCGTCGCGCGGCACGAAGGCCCCATCCCGCACGGTGGCGACATCCGCGCGAAGGTCCACTTCACCAGCGGCGGCGCGGGGGCGAACACCGCGCTGTGGCTGCGCGCCGAGGACACGGAGACCACGCTGGTGGCGCGGATCGGGGACGACTCCGGCGGCCGCATGGTGAAGAGCGAACTGGAGGCGGCGGGCGTCCGCTGCGAATTCGCGGTGGACCCCGAGGAACCGACGTTCTGCGTCGTCGTGCTCGTCGACGGGGCGGGTGAGCGGAGCATGCTCGCCGACCGCGCGGCCAACGCGAAGTTCAGCCCGGAGGACATCACCGAGGCGGCCCTGGCCGGGGCGAGTCACCTGCATCTCTCGGGCTACGTCCTGCTGTACCCGTCGTCACGGCCCGCGGCGCTCGCCTCGCTGGCGGCGGCGAAGAAGGCCGGGCTGACGACGTCGGTCGACCCGCAGGCGGCGACGCTGATCACCGATCCCGCGGCCTTCCTCGACGACGTGCGCGGCGTGGACCTGCTGATGCCGAACACCAGCGAACTGGTCGCGCTGACCGGGTCGAGTGATCCCGAGGCGGCGAAGGAACTGCTGGACTACGTCGGCGAGGTCGTGGTCACCGCCGGTCTCGACGGCGCCAGCTGGGTGGACGCGAGCGGCACCATCACCTCGGTGCCCGCGCAGCCGGCGGAGTGCGTCGATTCGACCGGTGCCGGGGACGCCTTCGACGCCGGCGTGCTGGCGGCCTGGCTGCGCGGCGAGTCCACGGTGGAGGTGCTTCGGGCCGGGACGCGGCTGGGTGCCCAGGCGGTCGCGAAGGTCGGGCCGCAGCCGTAGCCAAGTGCTATGAAAGGTCCTTTCCTGGCAAAATTTGCCAGGAAAGGACCTTTCATAGCGCGCGCGAACCGAGTCAGCCGCCGTCGATGACGCGGTGACCGGAGCTTTCGATGCGGGTCGGCTCGGCCTGGTACCGGTTGACCTTCTCGCTCTTGCGCGGCGGCCGGTCGTTGGCCACCAGGACGGCGATCCACGGCAGCGGGATCGAGATCGCGATCAGCGCCAGCGCGAGCCACCAGGTCTGGTAGAAGATCCCGGCGAGGATCAGGCACGGGATGCGGAACGACATCATGATGATGTACTTCCGCTTCCGCTTGGCCAGCTGGTCTTCGTAGGACGGGGCGGCTTCGGTGATCAGCACCGGAGCGGGTTCCCTCGGTTCGGGACCGTGGGCGGGCGCGTTCACAGCACCACCTCCGGCTTCCATGCTCCCACTCCCCCGGCTCATCCGACACCCGGGTGGGTGAGCCGGTGCAAAGCCGCGACCACGAGCGTCTCGACGCCGGCCGAAAGCGTCGGATGCGGGATCGGCGCGAAGAGCGGCGAGTGGTTCGACGGGATGTCCTGTTCGAAGCGCCCGGCGGTCATCGCGGCGATCACCTTGTCCTCGTCCAGGCCGCCGACCAGCCAGAACACCGAGGGCACCCCGGCGGCGCGGCCGAATTCGCTGAAGTCCTCGCTGCCGGTGACCAGCGGCGCGGGCATCACCCGGCCCTCGCCGAAGTGGTCGCGGAAGGCGGCGGTGAGTCCCTCGGTGGCCGCGTCGTCGTTCTCGGTGACCGGGAACGCGCCGATCCGCTCGATCTCCGGCGGTTTCGGCGCGCCCGCGGTGGCCGCCTCGCCCTGGACGATCCGTTCGACCGCCGCGACGACCTTCTCCCGCACGGCCTGGTCGAACGACCGGATGTTGACCTCGAGGACGGCGTGGTCGGCGATGATGTTGTGCGCGGTCCCGACGTGCAGCGATCCCACGGTCACCACCGCCGATTCGGTCGCCGAGATCTCCCGCGACACGATGGTCTGCAGTTTGAGCACCACGGACGCGGCGAGCACGGCGGGATCCACCGTGGTCTCGGGGCGCGAGCCGTGCCCGCCCCGGCCGTGCAGGGTGATGCGGAGCGCGTCGGTGGCCGCCATGATCACGCCCGGCCTGGTCAGCACCCAGCCCGCGGGACCGGGCACGACATGCTGTCCGAGCACCACGTCGGGCTTGCCGGCGGGACCGAAGACGCCGTCGCGGACCATGCCGGCGGCGCCGTCCCCGGCCTCCTCCCCCGGCTGGAAGACGACCATCAGCGTGCCCGACCAGTGCTCGCGTCCGGCCGCGAGGAGCGACGCGGCGCCGGAGAGCCAGGCGGCGTGCATGTCGTGACCGCAGGCGTGCATCACCGGCACGTCGCGGCCGTCGGCGTCGACCCCGCGCGCGGTGCTCGCGTACGGCAGGCCGGTCTTCTCCTCGACCGGCAGCGCGTCGATGTCGGCGCGCAGCATCACCTTGGGGCCGGGGCCGTTGCGCAGCACGCCCAGGACGCCGGTGCGCCCGATACCGGTGTGCACCTCGTAACCGTCGGCCTCCAGGCGCCGCGCCAGTTCGGCGGCGGTGCGGGTTTCGGCGAACGACAGCTCCGGATGCCGGTGGAGGTCGATGTACAGGTCTTCCAGTCCGGGCAGCGCCGCCTGCAGCGGTGCCAGGACACTTTCGAGGCTCACCATCTCATCCTGGCAGTATTACCGACCGTGAGCACACGAGCGGCCCTCCCCGACCTGTCCGACGACGTTTGCGCGAGGCTCCGTGACGCCTTCCGCCGGACGGGTTACGACGCCGACGGCGTGGTCGGCGCCCTCGGCTCCGCGCACGGCGCCCTCGGGCGCGGCGAACCCGAACTCGCCTACCGCGCGACGTGCGACTCGGGTGAGCTCGGCACGCTGATCCGGCTGTTCCTCCTGGGGTCGACCGAACCGGAGAAGGACGTCGAGGCCGCTTTCGCGCCGCTTTCCCTCGATGACGCGGTCACCGCCACCCTGCTCGTACCCGTGGCCGACGGCTACCGCGCCGGTCTCGACGTCCGCCCGCACGGCGACGACGAAGGCTCGTGGTGGGTCGTCGCCGACCTCGACGCCGACATCCTGGGCCGCACGGTGCCCGAAGACCACGTGCTCGGCGTCGGGCACGCCTCCCTCAGCCTGATCCGGGCCACCAGCCGCCGCGAGGTCGGCAGCCTGCTCGACGTCGGCACGGGCAACGGCGTCCAGGCGCTGCACGCCACCCGGCACGCGAAGAAGGTCACCGCGACCGACGTCTCGGCCCGGGCGCTGGCGCTGGCCGCGGCGACGTTCCGGCTCAACGAGCTGGACGTCGAGCTCGTCCGGGGCGAATGGTTCGCGCCGGTCGCGCGGCGCCGGTTCGACCAGATCGTCTGCAATCCGCCGTTCGTGGTGGGCCCGCCGCGCGTCGACTACACCTACCGCGACTCCGGTCTCGCCGGTGACGACGCCAGCGCGCTCGTGGTGCGGCAGCTGCCCGGGTTCCTCAACGACGGCGGCACCGGCCAGCTCCTGGCGTCCTGGCTGCACGTGAAGGGCGAGGACTGGGGCGATCGGGTGACCCGCTGGCTGCCCGCCGAGACCGACGCGTGGTTCGTCCAGCGGGACATCGCCGATCCGGGCCTCTACGTCGGCACGTGGCTGCGTGACGCGGGCATCGACCCCCGCTCCCCCGAAGGCCGCGCGAAATCGGGCGCGTGGCTCGACTGGTTCGCCGAAAACGACGTCCAGGGCATCGGTTTCGGCTTCGTCACCCTCCGCCGGGCGGACGGCGCGACCCCGACGATCGTGTGCGAGGACCTGCGCCAGGCCTACGACGACCCGCTGGGCGCCGAGGCCGCGAACTGGCTGGACCGGGTGGAATGGCTTCGTACCAACGGGGATTCGCTCCTCGATGTCCGGTTCCGGGTCCCGCAGACCGTTCTTCTGGAGAGCGTCGCCGAGCCGGGTGAGGAGGGCTGGGCCACGACCGTCCAGCGGCTGCACCGCACCGACGGTCCCGGTTGGTCGCACGAAGTGGACGAGCTCGCGACACGGCTGCTCGCCGGTTGTCAGGGCGCTCTGCCCCTGGAGGATCTGATCGTGCTCCTGGCGGCCGCTCAGGGCCTGGAACCGGAGGAACTGGCCGAGGCCGCGCTCCCCGTCGTCCGGGAACTGGTCCGGCACGGCATGCTGCTGCCCGCCGTCTGATGCGGGCGGTGGTGGCGAGGGTCACGGAAGCGAGCGTGACCGTCGGCGACGAGGTGACCGGCGCCATCGACGAGCCGGGTTTGCTGGTGCTGCTGGGAATCCACGCCGACGACGACGTGTCCAAGGTGCCGACGATGGCCCGCAAACTGCACGAAGCTCGCATACTTCGCGACGAGGAGTCGTGCGCCACCACGGGCGCACCCCTTCTCGTCGTAAGCCAGTTCACCCTTTACGGCGACACCCGCAAAGGCCGCCGTCCCTCCTGGACCGCGGCCGCCCGGCCCGAGGCCGCCGAACCGCTCGTGACGGCCGTCGTCGACGCGTTGCGCGAACGCGGCGCCCGGGTCGAAACCGGCCGGTTCGGGGCCATGATGGCGGTCCGGAGCGTGAACGACGGTCCGTTCACCCTCCTCATAGAGGTCTAGACCACACGTCTCTTCGATTGGGCACTGCTTTCTCCCCCGCACGGGCATTCTCAGGAAAAGCTCAGGGTTGGTCGAGCAACGCCCCAGGTCAGCCGCCCGTCTCCTCTGTAGCGGCCGGGAACGTTTTCGGACCTCCCGGCGTTGAGCCAAGTGTCCAGCCAAGCTGGGCCGACGAGGAGTAGCGGGTTTTCCACAGGGCCTGTTACGCCGAGGCGGATCCGGCGGACACATCGCAGCACGTTCAGCCCGTGACCGGGGAGGCAGAATGTCAGTCCAGACTCTCGAACGCGAAGCGCGCGGGATTCGCGAGCGCCGTATCCCGGCGCAATCCACCCAGGAGCCGGTGAGCACGGGGGCGCTCACCGACGCCGACCTCGACGCCCAGAGCCCGGCCGCGGACCTCGTTCGCGTGTACCTCAACGGAATCGGCAAGACGGCGCTGCTGTCCGCCGCCGACGAGGTCGAGCTGGCCAAGCGCATCGAAGCCGGTGTGTTCGCCCAGCACATGCTGGACACCGCCGAGGGTCTCACGCCGAAGCGGCGTTCGGAGATGGCCGCCCTCGTGCGTGACGGCCACAGCGCGAAGAACCACCTGCTGGAGGCCAACCTCCGCCTCGTGGTCTCGCTCGCGAAGCGCTACACCGGCCGGGGGATGCCGCTGCTCGACCTGATCCAGGAGGGGAACCTGGGTCTGATCCGCGCGGTGGAGAAGTTCGACTACTCCAAGGGGTTCAAGTTCTCGACGTACGCCACCTGGTGGATCCGCCAGGCCATCACCAGGGGGATGGCCGACCAGGGACGCACCATCCGGCTGCCGGTCCACCTGGTGGAACAGGTGAACAAGCTGGCCCGGATCAAGCGCGACCTGCACCAGCAGCTCGGCCGGGACGCCACCCACGAGGAGCTGGCCGCCGAATCGGGCATTCCGGCGCACAAGATCTCCGACCTGCTCGACCACTCGCGTGACCCGGTGAGCCTCGACATGCCGGTCGGCACCGAGGAGGACGCCCCGCTCGGTGACTTCATCGAGGACTCCGAGGCGACCGACGCCGAGAGCGCCGTGATCTCCGGTCTGCTCCAGGACGACCTGCGCCGCGTGCTCGCGACGCTGGACGACCGCGAGTCCCAGGTGATCCGCCTGCGCTACGGCCTCGACGACGGCCAGCCGCGCACCCTCGACCAGATCGGCAAGCACTTCGGGCTCTCCCGTGAGCGCGTTCGGCAGATCGAGCGAGAGGTCATGTCGAAGCTGCGTCAGGGTGAGCGGGCGGACCGCCTGCGCGCCTACGCTTCGTAGCGGCACAGAGCCTTTCGGCGCGGAAAAAGCAACACCCGTTCGGCAGCGTTGACTTATGACCTGCGTCACGAGACCGTCGAGCAGGTAAAAGTCTTCGCGGTCGGGTGTTCGCGCCCGGATCGCTTTCCCCGGGAGGTCGGGTCCGTCGGGGTGGGCCCGGCCTCCCGAACTATTCGTGGGGCACGGCGACAAAATGCAGGGCGGGAATTGCATTCGGTCCCGTGGGTCGTGAGTGGTAAGTGTCGTTAGAACGACACTCACCACTCACGACCCACTGGACCCAGCACCCACCGGCAGTGGCCTCGGTTACGTCAGCCGTGGCCTCTCGGGCGTCTTGACCGGGCTTGGGTACCGTGAGCGGGTTCCCGATGCCGGCAAAGGAGCCCGCGCAGTGGCGCCCACCACGTTCCAGTACACCGAAGTCCTTCCGCTCGCCAAGGACACCCGCACCGAGTACCGGCTGATCGGCACCGAAGGTGTCGAGGTCATCGAAGCCGCGGGCCGGAAGTTCCTCAAGGTCGAGCCCGAGGCGCTGACCAAACTCGCCAAGACCGCGATCACCGACATCCAGCACCTGTTGCGCTCGTCACACCTGGCGCAGCTGCGGGCGATCGTCGACGATCCCGAGGCCAGCGGCAACGACCGGTTCGTCGCGATGGACCTGCTGCGCAACGCGGCGATCTCCGCCGGCGGCGTCCTGCCGATGTGCCAGGACACCGGCACCGCGATCGTGATCGGCAAGCGCGGCGAAGGCGTGCTCACCGGCGCGGACGACGAGCGCGCGCTCTCGCGCGGTATTTTCGACGCCTATCAGGAGTTGAATCTGCGCTATTCGCAGATGGCGCCGGTGAATTTCTGGGATGAGCGCAATACCGGCACCAACTTGCCCGCGCAGATCGAGCTCTATCACAAAGACGGTCAAGGCGACCCGAGCTATGAATTCCTGTTCATGGCCAAGGGCGGCGGCAGCGCGAACAAGACGTTCCTCTATCAGGAAACGAAAGCCGTCCTGAACCCGAAGCGGCTCGCGAAGTTCCTCGACGAGAAGCTGCGCAGCCTCGGCACCGCGGCCTGCCCGCCGTACCACCTCGCGATCGTCGTCGGCGGCACGTCGGCGGAGTTCAACCTGAAGGTCGCGAAGCTGGCCTCCGCCCGCTATCTCGACGACCTGCCCACCGAGGGTTCCGAGCTGGGTCACGGTTTCCGCGACGTCGACCTCGAACAGCAGGTGCTGGAGATGACGCGCCAGTTCGGCATCGGCGCGCAGTTCGGCGGCAAGTACTTCTGCCACGACGTCCGCGTGATCCGCCTGCCGCGCCACGGCGCGTCCTGCCCGGTCGGCGTCGCCGTGTCGTGCTCGGCCGACCGCCAGGCGAAGGCGAAGATCACCGCCGACGGCGTGTTCCTGGAGCAGCTGGAGCGCGACCCGGCGCAGTTCCTGCCGGACGTCACCGAGGACGACCTGTCCGACGAGGTGGTGACCGTCGACCTGAACCGGCCGATGGCCGAGATCCGCGCCCAGCTCTCGCAGCTGCCGGTGAAGACGCGCCTGTCGCTGACCGGCCCGCTCGTCGTCGCCCGCGACATCGCGCACGCGAAGATCGCCGAACGGCTCGACGCGGGTGAAGAGATGCCTCAGTACCTTCGCGACCACCCCGTGTATTACGCGGGCCCGGCGAAGACGCCCGAGGGTTACGCGTCGGGTTCCTTCGGGCCGACGACTGCGGGCCGCATGGACTCCTACGTCGAACAGTTCCAGGCCGCCGGCGGTTCGCTGGTGATGCTGGCGAAGGGCAACCGGTCCAAGAAGGTGACCGCCGCGTGCAACGAGCACGGCGGGTTCTACCTCGGTTCGATCGGCGGCCCGGCCGCGCGGCTCGCGCAGGACTGCATCAAGAAGGTCGACGTGCTCGAGTACGCCGAGCTGGGGATGGAAGCGGTCTGGAAGATCGAGGTCGAGGACTTCCCCGCGTTCATCGTCATCGACGACAAGGGCAACGACTTCTTCGAGGCCACGTCGGAACCGGTGCTGCAGATCAGCTTCCGCTGACAGCCCGGCCCAGTGTCATGAAAGGGCCGTTCAGGACGTTTTTCGTCCTGAACGGCCCTTTCATGACATCCGGGGATATCCCCTTGAGCGTTATCGCATCTGCTTCAGGACCACGGTCCGCTCCCCCAGCGGCGCCGAAAGCGCCACCGAGATCACCGGATGCCGGATGTCCATCGTGCACATCTGGCCGGTCTGGCCCTTCAGTTCGGTCAGGTTGACGGTGACCCTGGTCCCGTCCTGCTGCGCGGCCTCCGCCGTCGCGTGCCCGCAGCCGCCTTCCTGGCCGCGGATGTTCAGGATCGTCCCGCCGTTGCTGGTGTACACCTCACGCGGATAGTCCGCGGGCAGTGCCGACGCGTCGAGCTGCTTGTCCGGCAGCTTGGTGCTGCCTTCCGGCACCTCCTGGCGCGGCGCGCCCGGCACACCCGGCTGGCTTCCCGGCTTGCTGGTCGGCGCGGGAGCCGACGACGAAGGCGGCGCGGTCGGGGACGGCGGCACGGTACTCAGGGTGCCGCTCCCGGGTCCGGCCGCGGGTTCCGCCGCCTGGTTCTGCGCCCCGCAGGCGGATACCGCAACGACGATCAGGCCAAGGCCGATGGCATTCGTTAAGTACCTCATGTGACTGGGACGGAACGAAGCCGCCATCGGGTTGCATCCCGGACCCGGTCAAACGACGACCTTCCGGGTGCCGAGCGGCTGGGCGAGTTTCACCGGCAGGACGGCGTAGCGGATCACCTGCGGGCACATCTGCCCCGGCTTCGCGTGGTCGATGGTCACGGTGACCACGACCCGCTGCGCGGTCTCTTCGGCGAGGTTCGCCCTCGCCTCGTCGCAGCCGCTCAGTTCGATGTGCACGGCCAGTCCGTCGTTCTCGGCGCTGACCTGCACGGGCAGTTGGGTCTCGACCTGGGACGGCGGCAGCATCCTGTCCGAGGGCGGCGGACCGACGGTCGGCCGTGACATCGGCGGTTTCGCGACCGGCGGGCTCGCCGGGAGCGAGGTGGGCAGATCCGAAGGTGTGGTGACGACCGGAGGGGTGCTCGTGTTCGCCGGAGCTCCGGGGCCGCCCGCGCCGCAGGCCGCCGTCGTCGCGGCGAGCACGATCACCGCACCCAGCGTCTTCGCTGCGTTCATCATGGTGTCGAGACGGAACGAAGCGGACGAATGGTTGCATCACCGCTGTGCCGCGCGCCCCCGGACCAGCCCGAGCAGCACCACCCCGGCGAGCGTGACGGCCAGCAGCAGCACGGTGCTCGCCGACGCCAGGAACACCTGGCCCCGGTCGGTGAGCGCGAAGATGCTCGCGGGCAGCGTGCGCCAGTCCGGCGGGTACAGCATCATCGTCGCGCCCAGTTCGCCCATCGACATCGCCAGCGCGAGGCTCGCCGACGCCGAGATCGACGGCAGCAGGACTGGTAGCCGCACCCGCAGCAGTACCCGGGCCGGTGACGCGCCGAGGCTCGCCGCCGCCTGCGCCAGCAACGGATCCATCCGCGCGATCGCGGCCGAGACCGTGCTGTAGGAGAACGGGAGCAGGATCATCACGTGCCCCAGCAGCACGATCCAGCGCGTGCCGTTGAAGGCGAGCGGCGGACGGCTGAACGCGACGAGCAGCGCCAGCCCCAGCACCACCGACGGCACCGCGATCGGCAGGTGGAACAGGGTGTCGACGGCCTTCCTCAGCTTCGGCGGCGCCGACGGCGACGCGAGCGCGGCCCACGTGCCGAGCAGTACCGACACCAGCGACGCGATGACACCCGTCTGGATGCTCACCGAGAGACTCGCGAACGTCTCTCCGGACAGCGCCTGCGCGAAATGCGAGCCGGTGAGCGCGCCCGGCAGAAGTCCCGTCCAGTTTCCGGCGACCGACGCCAGCACGATCATCAGCAACGGCGCCAGCACGATCGCGGTGAACAGCACCGCGAACACCACCCACAGCAGGACTCGGCTACGCCTGGTCCACAGCAGCACGGCCGCCTCCCTTCGTCAGTCGCCGGTAGGTTCCGTACAGGGCCAGGGAGAACACGACGTTGACCACCGCGATGACACAGGCCTGCGGGAAGTCGAACGTGACGATCCCCTTGCCGTAGACCAGCATCGGCAGCGTCGTGACGTCCTTGGCGCCGAGGAACAGCACGATGCCGAACTCGTTCATCGCCAGCAGCATGGTCAGGCAGGCTCCGGAAGCCAGTGACGGCAAGGCTTCCGGCAGGATCACCTGGCGCAGCACGCGGCCGGGTTTCGCGCCGAGGCTGGCCGCGACCTCCATCTGCGCCGACGAGACCTGGCCGAACGCGGCGAGTGCGGGCCGCATCACGAACGGCGTGTAGAAGGTGATCTCCGCCAGCAGGATCCCGAACGGCGAGTACAGGAATCCGCCCGCGCCCAGGATTCCGGCGCTGCCGTAGAGGAAGGTGAACGCGAGCGCGATGAGGAACGACGGGAACGCGAGCACGGTGTCCACCAGCCGCGAGAGCGTCCGCGCGCCGGGGAACGGCACGAACGCGATCACCAGTGCGAGGAACGTCCCCAGCACCACGCAGCCCGCGGTGGCGCCGAGCGCGAGCGCGACGGTCTTCCAGGCCGCGTCCCGGAATTCCGCCGAGCCCAGGACGTCCAGCCACACCGAAAGCCCGAATTCGCCGGTCTTCGATTCCAGCGACTGCAGGACGACCAGCACCAGCGGGTAGCCGAAGAAACCGAGCAGGACGAGCACCGGCGGCAGCAGGAGCCAGGCGCGACCGGGCTTTTTCTCCCGCCGCCGCGCCGGTGTCGCCACGGCGGTGAGCGCGAGGCCGGTCATCCGACGCCCACCAGCGGGCAACCGTCCGGAATGGACACTCCGACGCGCTGCCCCACGTTCGGAAGGCCCTCGATGTCCGGCACCTCGGCGCGGACCTCGTTCCCGTCGTGTGCGAATTCGAGGTCGAGCCGGAAACCCGTGCCACGCCACTGGACACCGCGCAGGACCGCGGGCAGCGCGCCGGGGGCGTCCGCCGCGGTGATCCCGACCCGATGCGGCCGGACGCCGAGCGCGACCGGCTGGCCCGCCCGGAAGGTCCCGGACGGATCGGCCGCCAGTTCGCGGTCGCCGAGGCGGACCCTGGTGCCGTCGGCCTGGATCAGCTCGACCGGGATGAGATTGGACGCGCCGAGGAAGCTCGCGGTGAACTCCGTCGACGGACGCTGGTAGAGCTCACGGCTCGGGCCGAGTTCGACGAGCTTCGAGTCGCGCATGACGGCGATCCGATCGGCCAGTGCCAGCGCCTCGCCCTGGTCGTGGGTCACGTAGATCAGCGTGGTGTCGGGCAGTTCGGCCCGCAGCCGCAGCAGTTCCGCGACCATGTCCTCGCGCAGGGCGGCGTCCAAAGCGGACAGTGGTTCGTCGAGCAGCAGCACCCGCGGCCGGATCGCCAACGCCCGCGCGAGCGCGACACGCTGCTGCTGCCCGCCCGAAAGCTCACGGGGGTACCGGCGGGCGTACTTGCCCATCCCGACCAGCTCCAGCGCCTCGGCGACCCGGATCGCTGTCTCGGCCCGAGGCGTTTTCCGTGCCTTGAGGCCGAAAGCGACGTTGGCCTCGACCCGCATATGCGGGAACAGCGCGTAACTCTGCACGACCACGCCGAGGCCGCGCCGGTGCGGCGGCAGCGCGGTGACGTCCTCGCCGTCGAGCAGGACCCGGCCGGTGCTCGGCACGACGAAACCCGCGAGTGCCTTCAGTGCCGTCGACTTGCCGGAGCCGGACGGCCCGAGCATCGCCAGCGTCTCCCCTCTCGCCACGGTGAGGTCCAGTGGCGAGAGGGCGGTCGTCCGGCCGAAGCGGACGGACACGCCGCGGAATTCGACCGCCGGGGTCATCGGCCCACGGCCTTCTTGTACGCGGCGAGGTCGGCGTCGAGCTTCGCGAGGACGGCGTCCCAATCCGGCTGCCAGATCTCGACTCCGGCGAGGGCTGCCTTCACCTTGTCCGCGCGCGGGCCGGACGGCGTGACGTCGGTCCGCGACGGGGCACCGAAGGCGTCGACGGCCTTGCCCTGCACCTCGGGCGAGAGCAGGAAGTCCAGGAACTTCTTGGCGTTCTCGGCGTGCGGCGCGTTGTTCACCAGACCGGCGTAGTACGGGAGGGCGAAGGTGGAGCGCTTGCCCTGCGCGTCGGCCGGGAAGAAGACCTCGAAACCGCCGCTCTTCTCGATCTCGGCGAGGTTCATCTGGACGTCGCCGTTGGCCACCAGGATCTCGGCCTTGGCCACCTTCGGCTGGAGTTTGCCGGTGGAGGACGACGGGCCGACGTTGTTGGCTTCGAGCCTGGCGAGGTAGTCGAGCGCGCCCTGATCACCGAGGACGTGCTGGAGCTGCAGCAGGACCGCGGTGCCGTCGCCCGCCTCGCCGGGGGTCGAGTACTGGAGCTTGCCCTTGAGCGACGGGGACAGGAGGTCGTCCCAGGTCTTGGGCGAGGCCTGCGGGTTGCGGATGAAGCTGAGGTAGTTGTTCATGAGGGCGAAGTAGCGGCCCTGGCCGTCCTTCTGCCCGGCGGGGACCTGGTCGATCCCGGCGGGCGCCGTGGCGGCGAGCAGGCCCTGCGACGCGGCCCGCTGGATGAACGGCGGCAGCGTGACCAGGATGTCGGCCTGGGTGTTGGCCTTCTCCTTCTCCACCCGCGAGGCGACCTCGCCGGATCCGGCGGTGACCGCCTGGACGGTGATCCCGGTCTTGGCCTTGAACTCCTCGATGCGCTGGGCGTACCAGTCCTCCAGACCGTCCACTGTGTACAGCGTGACGGTCTGATCGCCGGACGCGCCACCGGCGGTCCCGCCGCAGGCGCCCAGGGTGAGGGCGAGCAGCCCGGCGAGGGCGGTGGCCGCGAGTTTCTTCATGTCGTCAAAGCTCCTTTTAGGACAGCAGGGCGGGGAGGTCGCGGACGGATTCGAGGACGTGGGTGGCGCCGGCGGCTTCGAGTTCCGGCTTCTTCGCCGATCCGGTGAGTACGCCGGCGACGATCGAAGCGCCGGACCGCAGACCGGTCTGGACGTCCGACGGGGTGTCGCCGGCGACGGCGATCCGGCGGACATCGGTGACTTCGAGCCGCAGCGCGGCGGCGAGGACGAGGTCGGGGAACGGGCGGCCGCGTACTCCGTCGCCCGGCGCCAGCACGGCGTCGGCGAGGCCGTGCCAGCCCAGCGCGTCGAGGATCGCGTTCTGCGTGTCCGGCGCGAAACCGGTGGTGAGCGCGACCTTCACGCCGTGGGCGCGCAGTTCCTGGATCGTCTGCTCGGCGCCGGGGACCGGCTCGCAGTGGCCGTCGGCGACGAGTTTCCCGTAGGCGTCCTGGAAGGCGGTGTTCGCGCGCTGGGCGCGTTCCTCGTCCTCGTCGAGCAGGGCGCGGAAAACGACGATCTTGGACTGTCCCATCGTTTCGACGACGTAGTCGAGCATGCCGGGGAAGCGGCTGTCCTCTTCGGACACTCCGGCGGCGGCGATCGCGGCGGTGAAGGCGCGGATCACCAGGCCGTCGTCGGCGACGGTGGTGCCCGCCATGTCCAGGACGACGAGTTCGGTGTTCACCAGGACAGCTCCTCTGCGGTGTCTTCGGCGATGGCGGGGGAACAGGTCATGCCGCGGCCGCCCGGCCCGGTGACGAGCCACGCGTTGTCCGCGACGCGGGCGCGGTGCACGATCCGGGCGGTGTCGGTGGTCTGGGCGTACACCCCGGCCCAGCGGCGGGTGATCCGCGGCAGCGGCCGGCCGAGCAGCGCCCCGGCGACCTCGGCGAGGTGGTCGTACGGCGCTTCGGTGGTGTCGAACGAGAACGGCTCGTCGTACTCGTGGGTGTCGCCGATGGTCAGCGAGCCGTCGAGGCGCTGGACCATGAGCAGCTGCATCTTGGCGGCCGCGGCGATCTCGCCCTGCGGCTGGCCCGCGTTGAGGCCGTCGAGCGCCTCGCCGCGGTACGCCGGGTAGTACCGGAAGCTGTCCGCGTCGGCGACCGTGGTGGTGAGGGTTTCCCCGAGCGGCTCGGTCTGGGCCATCTGCAGCCGCACGCGGCGGACCGGCGTCGTCCCGGCGAGCTCCTTGACCAGGCCGCCGGTCCAGGCGCCGGTGCACAGCACCACGACGTCACCCTCGTGGGTCTCGCCCGTGTCGTCGACGACGCCGCGATCGGTCAGGTCGCGGATCTCGCGGCCGGGCACCCAGGTGTAGCGGCCGCTCTTCGCGAGCTCGGCGCGCAGGGCGGGCTGGGCGACGCGCGGTTCGACGGCGGCGTCGCGGTCGCACCAGAGCGCGCCGAGGAATTCGCCGCGCAGGGCCGGGTTCAGCGCGCGGGTTTCGGCGGCGTCGAGCAGTTTGAAGCCGCGGTCTTCGACCGTGTCGGCGGCCGCCCGCGCGACGGCGAGTTCGGCCTCGGTGCGGACGACGGTGAGCGAGCCGTTCGGCCGGAAGCCGATCCCTTCGACGCGTTCCCCGATGCGCTCCCACAGCACCCGCGCCCTGGCGGCCGTCTCCAGTTCGGGACCACTGGCACGGCCGCCGACCCAGACCAGGCCGAAGTTGCGCACGGACGCGCCCCTGGCCTCGGGTTCCCGTTCGATCTGGACGACGTCGTGGCCGCGTTCGACGGCCTGCCAGGCGTGCTGGGTGCCGAGCACTCCGCCGCCGATGATGAGGATTCGCACACCGCAGACGCTCGCCTGCGCGCACCAACGCTCCGTGACCCCCGCCCTAACCCCAGGTGAAGTGCCTCCGAAATGTGGACCAGACCTGTTATCTTCGCGTTACTTTACCCCGCGTTTCGTCCTCTGGATGCGGTCGTTGAATCCGCAAATATCGCGTTCAGAGGACTGAATGCGGCGGGTGGCTACTCCACGCGGCCCAGTCGGGTCTCGAAGGAGAGCCGGTCGCCGCGGAACAGCGAACGGACACGCTCGAACGGGACCCCGTCGGTGCCCCACGAGGTCCGGTGCATCAACAGCATCGGCAGCGCCGGGTTCGTCCCGATCAGCAGCGCCTCCCGCGGCGTGGCCAGCACGGTCTCGACCCGCTCCTCCGCGCCGTCGAAGACCACCCCCAGCCGTTCCCGCAAACAGGCGTACAGCGACTGTGTGGGATCGAACACATCCATCAGCGTCGGGAATCGCGCGGCGGTGAGATAGGTCGATTCCAGCCCGACCCGCTCGTCGTCGGCGAGCAGTACCCGTTCGATGTGGATGACGTCGTCTTCGGGATCGATTTCCAGTTCCGAAGCCAGCGACGGACCCGCCTCGCGGCGTTCCAAAGAGATCAAATTCCGGCCCGGCTGAATGCCCTGCCTCCTGAGTCCTTCCGTGTAACTCACCAAGGCGAGCGGCTGGACGAGCTTGGGGCCCGCGACGTACGTGCCGCTCCCCTGACGCCTGCTCAGCCGCCCTTCCAGGACGAGTTCGCCGACGGCCTGGCGCACCGTCGCACGGGAAACCTCGAACCTTTCGGACAGTTCCCTTTCGGTGGGAAGTACCGCTCCTTGGCCTAATTCGGAGATCACGTCGAGCAGATCGACTTTGACCGCGTAATAGCGGGGAATGCGGCCGTGCTCGGGAATTCCGTCCCGGACCGGGCCGTCGGCGGGGGGATGCAGTCTAGGCGAACGCGCTTTCACGATCCAGATCCTAGGCCCGATTCCCCATGCCTGTACTGACCCGAACGAAGTGTTCATGCCACGCTCACACTCGTGGCCGAAAGGGCACCTCTCCGAGGTCGTTCAGCCTTCCGGCGGTTCCGGCGATCACCGGCCTGGGAGTAGAGGCGTTGGGCGCTCCGGCCTACGCCATTCGTCGGCGACCAGGACCGGACGTCCGTTAATCACCACCATCGGCCGAAAGATCCGAAGAAAGTCGGTTGTCCCCGTGTGTGCCCACCTGCTGTAGTCAGTTGGCCGCAGTCAGTCTCCCTGCCTCCACTGTGGACAGCCGGAAGGAATGAACCCTTGAACATCAAGCGTCGGTTCAGCCTGCTCAAAAAGACCCTGATCGCCGTCGCGGCGGCCGGAACCCTGGCGGGCCTCGCCACGGCTCCGCAAGCCGCCGCCGCGCAGCCGCCGTCCACCGACGTGGTCGGTGGCACCCGGGCCGCTCAGGGCGAATTCCCTTGGATGGTCAGGCTTTCCATGGGTTGCGGCGGTGCGCTCTACACCCCGCAGATCGTGCTGACGGCCGCGCACTGTGTGTCGCGGACCGGGGCCAACACGGGTATCACCGCCACCCTCGGCGTGGTGGACCTGCAGAGCACCGCGGCCAAGAAGGTCAAGTCGACCTACGTGTACCGGTCGCCGACCTACCCCACCTCCACCGGTGGTGACTGGGCGCTGATCAAGCTCGCCAGCCCGGTCAGCGGCATCCCGACGCTGCCGATCACCACCACGACCGCCTACAACAGCGGCACCTTCACCGTCGCCGGCTGGGGTGCCGCGACCGAGGGTGGCGCGCAGCAGCGGTACCTGCTCAAGGCCACCGTCCCGTTCGTCTCCGACTCGACCTGCAAGGCGCAGGGCGGCAGCTACGCCGACCTGATCGACAGCGCCGAGATCTGCGCGGGCAACATCAACTCGGGCGGCGTCGACACCTGCCAGGGTGACTCGGGCGGCCCGATGTTCCGTCGCGACAGCGCCGGGGCCTGGATCCAGGTCGGCATCGTCAGCTGGGGCGAAGGCTGCGCGCGGGCGCACGCTCCCGGCGTCTACACCGAGGTGAGCACCTTCGCGACCGCGATCAAGAACGCGGCCGCAGGTCTCTAGTCCAACCGCACGGCATGCCATGAACGGTCCGTTACTTGCGAATTCCGCAAGTAACGGACCGTTCATTGCGTTCTGGGGTCGTCAGCGGGTTTTGTCCAAACGCGACAGTGTCTCTTCGTACCCCGAGACGAGTTCCGCGATCACGTCGGCGACCGGGCGCACCCGGTCCATCCGCCCGACGATCTGCCCCACCGGCATCGAGACCACACTCGGATCCGCCGCGTGGTGGATCCGGTTGTGCGCGTGGGAGACCAACAGGTTCTGCAACGGCATCGGCAACGGCTCGGGCGCGTCGGGCGCGGCCCACGCCTCGGTCCACCGGGTCTTGAGCAGCCGCGCCGGTTTGCCGGTGTAGATCCGCGTGCGGACGGTGTCGGACGACCCCGCCGCGACCAGCGCCCGCTGCATCGCCTCGGACTCCCCCATGGTCTGGAGGTATTCCTCGGTGGCGAGCCAGAAGGAGCCCATCCAGACCCCGGACGCGCCCAGCGCGAGCGCGGCCGCGACCTGCCTGCCCGAGCCGATCCCGCCCGCGGCGAGCACCGGGACCCGGTCGCCGACGGCGTCGACCACCTCGGGCAGCAGGACCATCGACGCGATCTCGCCGGTGTGCCCGCCCGCCTCATAACCTTGTGCCACAACGATGTCGACGCCGTTGTCGACGTGCCGGACGGCGTGTTCGGCCTTGCCCGCCAACGCCGCGACCGGCACGCCCTTCGCGTGACACTGCTCGATGACGTCCACCGGCGGTGAGCCCAAGGCGTTGGCGATCAACCGGATCGGGTGTTTCAGCGCGACCTCGACATGGGACCGGGCGACCGAATGCAGCCAGCCCAGCACGCCCGCGCGTTCGTCGGTGTCGTCCGGCAGCGGTGGCACCGCGAGGTCGCGCAGCGTCCGCTCCACGAAGTCGCGGTGCTCCTGCGGGATGTGCTTCGCGAGATCGATCGACGTCCCTTCGGCCGGGATCTTCGCCGGCATCACGATGTCGACGCCGTACGGCTTCCCGCCGGTGTTCTCGTCCATCCACGACAGGACGGCGTCGAGTTCGGCCGCGTCGTTGAACCGCACGCAGCCCAGCACGCCGAGCCCGCCCGCCCGGCTGATCGCCGCGGCCACGTGCTCGGACGGGGTGAACCCGACGATCGGCAGGTCGATCCCGAGCCGGTCGCACAGAGACGTCCGCATGAAACTCCTTACGCCGGTTGGATGGTGACGGGCTCGTGCTCGGAGGCGTAGCGCTGGGCCCAGGGATAGTCCGGCTTCCCGCTGGGCGAACGCCCGATCTCCTCCGCGAGCCAGAGACTGCGCGGCACCTTGTACCCGGCGATCTCGGTCCGTACATGCGCTTCGAGCGCGGCGACGTCGAGTTCCTTGCCGGAGCGCGGCTGGACCACCGCGGCCACCCGCTGGCCGAGCCGGTCGTCGGGGATGCCGATGACGAGTGCGTCGAAGACGTCCGGATGCGATTTGAGCGCGCCCTCGACCTCTTCCGGGTACACCTTCTCGCCGCCGGTGTTCACGCATTGCGACCCCCGGCCGAGCAGGGTCACCGTGAGGTCTTCCTCGTAGCGCGCGTAGTCACCCGGGACGACGTACCGCTTGCCGTCGATCTCGACGAAGATCTTCTCGGTCTTCGCGGGATCCTTGTAGTACCCGAGCGGGACGTGCCCGCGCCGGGCGATCAGGCCGATCGCGCCCGGTTTCGGCTCGACCAGCGCGCCGTCGTCGTCCACGAGGATCGCGTCCTTGCCGAAGTTGACCCGCGGACCGGCGGAATGATCGCTGTCCTTGCTGACCATGCCGATACCGGTGAACCCGCTTTCGGACGAGCCGATCGCGTCGGTGATCACCACATGCGGGAGCAGCGACAGGAATTCCTGCTTCACCGACTGGGAGAACAGGGCGGCGTGACTCGACACCGCCACGATCGACGACGCGTCGTAGTCACCCTCGCGATAGGCGTCGATCAGCGGCCGCGCCATCGCGTCGCCGACGATGGTGAGCACCTGGACCTTGTTGTCCTGCACGGCTTTCCAGACGTCGTGCGCGTCGAACCGCGGGACGAACACGACCGGGCTACCGGTGAACAGCGCGCCGAACGCGGCCCACTGCGCGGCGCCGTGGATCAGCGGCGCGGCCGGGAGCCGGACCAGGCTGCCCGACTTGCCCTGTTCGGCGAGCGTCCACTCGTCCGGGACGTACTCGCCGGTGACGAAGTTGATACCGCCGCCGAGCGCCCGCCAGATGTCCTCGTGACGCCACAGGACGCCCTTGGGATAGCCGGTGGTGCCGCCGGTGTAGAGGATGTAGATGTCGTCGGCGCTGCGCTCGGCGAAGTCGCGCTCGGGTGAGCCTTCGGCGAGCGCGGCTTCGTAGTCCACGCCGCCGTAGGACGAGTAGTCGCCGTCGCTTCCGTC
Source organism: Amycolatopsis sp. WAC 04197 (assembly GCF_003947475.1). Taxonomy (NCBI): domain Bacteria; kingdom Bacillati; phylum Actinomycetota; class Actinomycetes; order Pseudonocardiales; family Pseudonocardiaceae; genus Amycolatopsis; species Amycolatopsis sp. WAC 04197. Next base: position 413,882 of record NZ_QHJK01000009.1, read on the forward strand.
GTCGACGACGACAACGTGTTTCAGTTTCGGCGTTTCCGGCAGGACGGCGGCCACCTTGTCCGAATACCCGCGTTCGTGGACCAGCGCCACGAGGTCGGCGTTGTCGAACAGGTACCGCAGTTCGCCGTGGACGTACCGGTAGTTGACGTTGACCGCGATCGCGCGCAACTTGTACGCGGCGATCATCGATTCCAGGGCCTCGATCGAGTTCCGGGAATAGACACCGATGTGGGATCCGGGTCCCACGCCGTGTGCGGCGAGGTGGTGCGCCAGCCGGTTGGCGCGCTCTTCCAATTCGGCGAAGGTGACCCGCCGATCGCCGCAGACGACCGCGATGCGCTCCGGCACGGCGTCGACGGCGTGCTCGAGTAGATCCGCGATGTTGAGTGCCACTTCCTCAAAGTAGAACATGTTATCGTTCTGGGCAATGGCCGCTCTTCAGGAGGTTCAAGTGGGCGAACCGCACGCACTGGTGGAAAAGATCGGACACACTCTCGTGGTCACGATGAACCGGCCTGAGGCCCGCAACGCGCTCAGCGGCGAGATGCTCGGGATCATGGTCGAGGCGTGGAACCGGGTCGACGAGGACGACGACGTCCGGTGCTGCGTGCTCACCGGAGCGGGTGGCGCGTTCTGCGCGGGCGCGGATCTGAAGTCGATGTCGAAGAACTCGCCGTCCGATTCGTTCGAGAAAGGCACTTTCGACCCCAGCAAGATCGAGGGACTGCTGAAAGGGCGGCGGCTGACGAAGCCGTTGATCGCGGCCGTCGAAGGACCGGCGATCGCGGGCGGGACCGAGATCCTTCAAGGCACCGACATCCGCGTCGCGGGCGAGAGCGCGAAGTTCGGCGTGTCCGAGGCGCGGTGGAGCCTGTTCCCGATGGGCGGTTCGGCCGTGCGGCTCCCCCGCCAGATCCCGTACACCGTCGCCGCCGACCTGCTGCTGACCGGACGCCACATCACCGCGGCCGAGGCGCTGGAGATCGGCCTGATCGGCCACGTCGTGCCGGACGGCAAGGCACTCGACAAAGCGCTCGAACTCGCCGGCCTCATCTCCGCGAACGGCCCACTGGCGGTCCGCGCGATCCTCAAGACCATGCGCGACACCGAGGGCATGCACGAGGAAGAAGCCTTCAAACTCGACGCCCAGTACGGCATCGAGGTCTTCGCGAGCGAAGACGCGAAGGAAGGCCCCCGAGCCTTCGCCGAGAAGCGCAAGCCCGTCTTCCGGGGCCGCTGAGCCCCGCGTTTCGTCCTCTGGATGCGGTAGTTCGCCGGTGAACTACCGCATCCAGAGGACTAAATGCGTCAGGGGGCGCGGTGGCCTTCCCAGTACGGGTCGCGGAGCTTGCGCTTGTAGAGCTTCCCGTTCGGGTCGCGCGGGAGTTCGGGCAAGTAGTCGACGGAACGCGGGAGCTTGAACTTCGCCAGCCGCGACGCCGCGTACTCGAGGATCTCCGCGGTCAGCTCCTCGGACGGCTCGACCCCGTCCGCGGGCTCGACGACGGCCTTGATCGCCTCACCCCAGTCCTCGTGCGGGACGCCGAACACCGCGACGTCGGCGATCTTCGGATGCATCACCAGCTCGCCCTCGATCTCCGCCGGGTAGATGTTGACCCCGCCCGAGATGATCAGATCCGCCTTGCGGTCGTGCAGGAAGAGGTAGCCGTCCTCGTCGAGATGCCCGACGTCGCCGAGGGTGAACAGATCCCCGACCCGCGCCTTGTCCGTCTTCGCCCGGTCCTTGTGGTACTCGAACTTCGAGTCGCCCATCTTCATGTACACCGTGCCGGTCTCGCCGGCGGGCAGTTCCGCGCCCTCGTCGTCGAGGATCTTGATCGTCGAACCCGGCCACGGCAGCCCGACCGACCCCGGTTTCTTCAGCCATTCCTCGCCCGAGATCGCCGTCCCGCCGCCTTCGGTGGCCGCGTAGTACTCGGTGACGACCGGGCCCCACCAGTCGAGCATCCGGCGTTTGACCTCCAGCGGGCACGGCGCCGCGCCGTGGATCATCACGCGCAGCGAACTCAGGTCGTAGGCCGCGCGGACGTCGTCCGGCAGGGCGAGCAAGCGGCGGAACTGCGTCGGGACCATATGGCTGTGCGTGACGCGGTGCCGCTCGATCAGCCGCAGCATGTCCTCGGCGTCCCAGCGGTCCATCAGCACCGCGGTATGGCCCAGCTGCAGGGAAATCGCGACGAAGTTGAGCACGGCCGTGTGATAGAGCGGCGATCCGCACAGATGCACGTGGTCGTCGTGCGGCGCCAGCCCGAAGATCCCGAAGAACCACGTCGACGCGGCCGGCACGGAGTCGGGGTCGGCGCCGGTCAGGGGCCGCCGGACACCCTTGGGCCGCCCCGTGGTCCCCGACGTGTAGAGCATCGGCGAGCCCGCCGTGCGCCTTTCCGGACGTCCGTCGCACGAGCTCTCACCATTGCCGGAGCCGAGTTCCTCGATCCGGCGGAAGCCGTCGACGTCACCGACGGCGAACCGGCCGCGTTCCGGGATCCCGGCCTCGTCGGCGGCGGCGATCGCGACGTCGGCGAACCGTTCGTGCGCGAGGAAGGCCTTGGCGCCGCTGTCGGACAGGATGTAGGCGACCTCCGGCGCGACGAGATGCCAGTTGACCACCACGATGTACAGACCGGATTGGATGGCGGCGAAGTACGCCGCCACGAGTTCGTCGCCGTTGGGCTGCAGGACGACGACCACGTCTCCGGCCTCCAGCCCGAGGGCCTGCAGGCCCCGGGCGTACGCGTTCGCTTTCGCGGCGAGGTCCCCGTAGCCGATGGAGCGGCCGTCCGGATCGACGAGCGCGACCCGTTCCGGCTCCTGTGCGGCGATGTTCCAGACCCCAAGTGTCCCGGTGGCAGTCGACATACCCGCGAATCTAGAACGCGTTCCACTCAAGGGCAACCGCCAACCAAGCCCAGATGGCCGATCTTGCCGAGAAATCGAGAACATGTTTCACTCAGAACGTGAGCGCACCTGAACTCCCGCTGTCGGCCCCGCTCAACGTGGGCTTCGACTACACGCGTTCGGTCGGCCCGGTACTCGGCCGGTTCGTCGACGCCCTGCGCGAACGCCGCGTCGAAGGCGTCCGGGGCAGCGATGGCCGCGTCCACGTACCCCCTTTGGAGTACGACCCCGTGACCGCCGAAGCCCTGTCCGAGTTCGTCCCGGTGGCCTCCGAGGGCGAGATCGTCTCCTGGTCCTGGATCACCGAACCCGTCGACGGCCAGCCGTTGTCGCGGCCGTTCGCGTGGGCGCTGATCCGGCTCGACGGCGCCGACACCTCGATCCTGCACGCCGTCGACGCGGGCACGCCTTCGAATGTCCACACCGGACAGCGCGTGCGGATCCGCTGGGCCGAGGAGACCGTCGGCCACATCCGGGACATCGCCTACTTCGTCCCCGCCGACGGGCCCGACACCGAACCCACCGAGGCGCCTCCCCCGGTCGCGAAACGCGAGGAGGGCGCCCCGGTCAGCGTGGTGATCACGCCGATCCACCTGCGCTACGAGCATTCCGCCTCGCCCGAGGAAAGCCGGTACCTGCGCGGGCTCGCGGAGGGGAAGCTGATCGGCCAGCGCTGCCCGTCGTGCGAGAAGGTCTACATCCCGCCGCGCGGCGCGTGCCCGACCGACGGCGTGCCGACCACCGACGAGGTCGAACTGCCCGACACCGGCATCGTCACCACGTTCTGCATCGTGAACGTGCCGTTCCTCGGCCAGAAGATCAAACCGCCGTACGTGGCCGCGTACATCCTGCTCGACGGCGCGGACATCGCGTTCCTGCACCTCGTCCTCGGCTGCGACGCCGCCGACGTCCGGATGGGCATGCGGGTGCGCGCCTCCTGGAAACCGCGGGACGAATGGTGGACGTCGCTGGAGAACATCGGCCATTTCGAACCGACCGGCGAACCCGACGCGCCGTACGAATCCTTCGCCCACCATCTGTGAGGACCACCGTGCCAGATGTAGCAGTCGTGGGCTTCGCGCAGGCCCCCAACGTCCGCAGCACCCCGGGCACCACCAACGGCGTGGAAATGCTGGTGCCGATCTTCGCCGAGGTCTTCGAGCGCACCGGCCTGTCCAAAGAGGACATCGGGTTCTGGTGCTCGGGTTCCTCGGACTACCTCGCCGGCCGCGCGTTCTCGTTCATCGCGGCGGTCGACGCCATCGGCGCCTTCCCGCCGATCCACGAGTCGCATGTCGAGATGGACGCCGCCTGGGCGTTGTACGAGGCGTGGCTGAAGATCCGGATGGGCGAGGTCGACACCGCGCTGGTCTACGGCTTCGGCAAGTCGTCCGCCGGGCAGTTGCGGCGGGTGCTCGCCCTGCAGATGGATCCCTACGTCGTCGCGCCGTTGTGGCCGGATTCGGTGAGCATCGCCGGGATCCAGGCGCGGCTGGGGCTGGAATCCGGGCTGTGGTCGGAAAAGGATCTCGCCGAGGTCGCCGCGCGCAGCCGCGCCGACGCCGCCGGCAACCCCGCCGCGCAGCTCTCCGGAACGGTCGAAGTCGCGGAGCTCCTCGACGCCCCGTACTTCGCGGATCCGTTGCGGGCCCACGACATCGCGCCCATCACCGACGGCGCCGCCGTGCTCGTGCTCGCGTCGGCCGAACGGGCGGCGGACCTCGTCGACAGCCCGGCGGTGATCACCGGGATCGAGCACCGGGTCGACTCCCCCGCGCTCGGCGTCCGCGACCTCACCAAGTCGCCATCGACGGCGGCCGCCGGGCGGGCACTCGACCTCGACGGCGTCGAAGTGGCCGAACTGCACGCGCCGTTCACCCATCAGGAATTGATCCTGCGTGAGGCACTCGGCCTCGGCGACCAGGTGCGGATCAACCCCTCCGGCGGGGTCCTGACCGGTAATCCGATGTTCTCGGCGGGACTCGCGCGGATCGGCGAGGCGGCGAACCGCGTCCTCGACGGCACCGCGCGCAAGACCCTCGCCCACGCGACCAGCGGCCCCGTCCTCCAGCAGAACCTGGTCGCGACCTTGGAGGTCCTCTCGTGAAGCACCTCGCGGCCGTACTGGGAACCGGCCAGACCCACCACAAGGCCAAACGCACCGACGTGTCCATGCCCGGCCTGCTCCGGGAGGCCATCGACCGCGCGATGCTCGACGCGGGGACCGGCTGGGACGACATCGACGCCGTCGTCCTCGGCAAGGCGCCGGATCTGTTCGAGGGCGTGATGATGCCCGAACTGTTCCTCGCCGACTCGCTCGGCGCGACCGGGAAACCGTTGCTGCGCGTGCACACCGCAGGTTCGGTCGGCGGGTCGACCGCGCTCGTGGCGGCGTCACTGGTGCAGGCGGGCGTGCACGAACGGGTGCTGACCGTGGCCTTCGAGAAGCAGTCCGAGTCGAACGCGATGTGGGGCCTGTCGATCCTGCCGCCGTTCCAGATGCCGGTGGGCGCCGGGGCGGGCGGGTACTTCGCGCCACACGTGCGGTCCTACATCCGGCGATCCGGCGCGCCCGACCATGTCGGCGCGATCGTCGCGGCCAAGGACCGCCGCAACGGCGCGCTGAATCCGTACGCGCATCTGCGGCAGGCCGACATCACCGTGGAGTCGGTGCAGGCGTCGCAGATGCTGTGGGATCCGATCCGCTACGACGAAACGTGCCCGTCTTCCGACGGCGCGTGCGCGATGGTGATCGGCGACGAGGCGTCGGGCGACGCAGTTCCCGGTGGCGCGGCCTGGATCCACGCGACCGCGATGCGCACCGAACCGACCACGTTCGCCGGACGCGACCAGGTCAACCCCCAGGCGGGCCGGGACGCCGCGGCCGCATTGTGGCGCGACGCCGGGATCACCGATCCACTGTCCGAAGTGGACGCCGCCGAGATCTACGTGCCGTTCTCGTGGTTCGAGCCGATGTGGCTGGAGAACCTGGGCTTCACCGACGAGGGCCAGGGCTGGAAGCTCACCGAGGCGGGCGAGACCGCGCTCGGCGGACGCCTGCCGATCAACCCTTCGGGCGGGGTGCTCTCGTCAAATCCGATCGGCGCGTCCGGGATGCTCCGGTTCTCCGAGGCGGCCAAGCAGGTGATGGGCCGGGCCGGGGACTACCAGGTCGACGGCGCGCGGATCGCGCTCGGGCACGCGTACGGCGGCGGTTCGCAGTTCTTTTCGATGTGGGTGGTGGGGTCGGCGAAGCCGAGCTAAGAGCGACGCCGGGGCCGGAGGCGTTGCGCGGCCAGGGTCGCGACCACCCCGGTCACCGCGCCGACCAGCGCCGGCTTGAGCCCGTGCCGGTCGGGGGCCGCGACCACCGGCCGGACCACCACGGGAGGCGGGGGCTTCACCGGGTCCGGCGGGGCGTCGCGCGCGGTCGCCGTCCAGGCCGTGACGAACACCAGCATCCGCGCCACCAGCGAGATGAAGAAAATGAGACCGATGATGGAACCGAACGCGACCCCGGTCGGCGAGTTCCCGATCAGGCGCAGGTAGATCCCACCGGCCTGCTTCAGCAGTTCGAAGCCCAGCGCCAGCGCGACCGCACCGCGCATCGCACTGCGGACCCCGACCGGTTTCCGCGGCAGCCGGGTGAGCACCCAGAGGAATACGAGCCAGTTCGCCAGCAGCGCCAACGGGATCGAGATCGCCGACAGCACGTTGTGGCCCCAGGCGGTGTCGTCGACCCCGGCCAGCCCCAGCAGGTACCGGCCGAGCGCGGAGCCGGAGATGGTGATGGCGAACGAGAGCAGCAGCGCGCTCGCGAGGCCGAGCAACGCGAGCAGGTCCGCGGCGATCGTGCGCAGCAGCGGGAGATCCGACCGGTTCTGGCCCCACAGCGCGGTGAGCGCGTCCCGCAGCGAGTTCATCCAGTTCCAGCCGGAGTACAAGCCGATGATCAAACCGATGATCCCGACGCTGGTGCGCTGCTCGACGAATCCGGTGAGCAGCTCCCCCGCCTTGTCGCCGAGGCCGCCGGGCAGGGTGCCGGTGATCGCGTTCAGCATCGACTCGATCAGCTGCGGCTGGCTCGCCAGCACGAAACCCGCCACCGAAACCGCGACCATGAGGATGGGCACCAGCGAGAACAGGCTGAAATAGGTGATCGACGCGACGTAGTGGTAACCGCCGTACTCGATGTAGCGGTTCACCGCCCGCGCCACGTGGTCCAGCCAGCGGTAGCGGGCGCGCAGCCGCTTCCATTTCGTCGGTGCCTTCTTCTCCCTCACACGCCAATGTCTACCTCAGCGAGGTCACGGGTCGGGGGCAACACGCGATCAAGCGAGCGCGATCAGCCCCGAGCCGTCGTCTTCCGGCAGCGACGGGCCCGCGGTCGCCAGCACGGTGTTGCCGAGAAAGTCCAGCTCACAGCCGAGGGTGGAGAGGAACGCGGTGTCGGCGGCGTCCCGGCCGGTGGCGATCCGGCAGAGGCTCTGCCTCGGCGCGAGGCCGGTGGCGTCGAACACGTACCAGCGGCCGTCGATCGCGGCTTCGAACACGGCGTGGAAGTCCATTGGGGACAGTCCGGGCGCGTAGACGGCGGCGAACCGGGCGGGGATGTCGAGCACGCGGCACAGCGAGATGCAGACGTGCGCGTAGTCGCGGCAGACCCCTTCCCCGGCGAGGTAGGTGTCGACGGCGTCATCGGTCGGCGAACCGGAACCGACCACATAGGACAGGTGCTCGCCCACGTGCCGGACGATCGCCTCCACCTGGGCGCGCGCGTCGGGCAGGCCGCCGAAGCGGGACAGCGCGAGCCCGCCCATCCGGTCCGACGGGCAGTACCGGCTGGGCCTGGTGTAGCGGATGACGTCGTCCAGGCCGACGGGCTCGGCGTCGGCCGGGTCGAGCGTGCGTTCGGCCCGGTACCGCACGACGTGGTCACCGGGCGGCAGATCGACGACCTGGGCCCTGGTCCCGTGTTCGAACGCCACCTGGCGCGGCGGCGCGGGATAGGCGAACTCCTCTTGCCCGGCCCCACCGGCGAGCGCGATCACGAACGCGGCGGGGCCGGGTTTCGTGACCCGGAAGGACATTTCGACATCGACCTGTACGTGGGGACCCATGGCCCCATGGTGCCCCACGAGCGCGGTCGCGGCCGGTCAGGCGTAGCGGACCTGGTAGTGCTTGATCCCGTTGAGCCAGCTCGACCGGAGGCGGTCGGGCGGGGCGAGCTCGGCGATGTCCGGCATGACGTCGGCGATGGCGTTGAAGATCAAGTCGATCTCCAGCCGCGCGAGGTTGGCGCCGATGCAGTAGTGCGAACCCGTGCCGCCGAAACCGACGTGCGGGTTGTCCTCGCGCAGGATGTCGAATTTCTCGGGCTGGTCGAAGTGGTCCGGGTCGAAGTTCGCGGAGCTGTAGAACATCCCGACCCGGTCGCCCTTGCGGATGTGCTGCCCGCCGAGTTCGGTGTCCCGGGTCGCGGTGCGCTGGAAGGCGACTACCGGGGTGGCCCAGCGGACGATCTCGTCCGGCGCGGTCTTCGGGCGCTCCTTCTTGTACAGCTCCCACTGATCGGGGTGATCGAGGAACGCCTTCATCCCGTGGGTGATCGCGTTGCGCGTGGTCTCGTTGCCGGCGACGGCGAGGAGGATGACGAAGAAGCCGAACTCGTCCGACGCCAGCGATTCGCCGTCGACGTCGGCCTGCACCAGCTTCGTGACGATGTCGTCCATGGGGCATTTGCGGCGTTCTTCGGCCATGTTCCAGGCGTAGCCGACGATCTCCGCCGACGCGGCGAGCGGTTCGACCTCGTACTCGGGGTCGTCGTAGGAGACCATCTGGTTCGACCAGTCGAAGATCTTCAGGCGGTCTTCCTGCGGGATGCCGATCAGTTCGGCGATGGCCTGCAAGGGAAGTTCGCACGCGACGTCGACGACGAAATCGCCGGAGCCCTTCTTCTTGGCCTCGCTGACGATCCGCTCCGCGCGATCGCGCAGGGTGTCCTCGAGCTTCGCGATCGACCTCGGCGTGAAGCCCTTCGACACGATCCGGCGCAGCTTCGTGTGCTGCGGGGCGTCCATGTTGAGCAGGACCAGACGGTTGGCTTCGAGGCTGTCGTCGGTCATGTTCTCGTCGAACCGGATGATCGCGGTCTTCTCCCGCGAGGAGAACAGCTCGCTGTCCCTCGACACCGCCTTGACGTCATCGAGCCGGCTGACCACCCAGTAGCCGTCATCGCGGAAGCCCGCGGTGTTGTGCGGCTGAGGGTTCCACCAGACCGGTGCCGTGCGGCGGAGTTCGGCGAACTCCTCCAGAGGCAGTCTGGTGGCGTACAGATCCGGATCGGTGAAATCGAAACCGGCGGGGATCAGGGGAGCGGCCACGGGCTACCTCCTACGCGGTTCGCCAATGAAACACGTTCTAGACCCGATTGAAGCATACGGCGTTTACCAAGTGAAGAGTTTCAGTGAAACCCGTTTACTCGGCTCGCGCGGATCTTGCGTTCCCTGCAAAAAGCGGGAACGGCGATCAGTGATCAAAATCCGGCCGACTCTGGGGCGGCTTGCCCAAATCGAGAACGTGTTCTACTTTTCTCGGTAGTGAACAGTGTTTCCCAGGAGGCGAACGTGGGTAGTCCGGTGATCGTCGAGGCGGTCCGCACCCCTATCGGCAAGCGCAGGGGGCACCTGGCGGGGCTGCACGCCGCCGAGATCCTCGGCGCCGCGCAGCGCGCCCTGCTCGACCGCGCGGGACTGGATCCCGCGCTGGTCGAGCAGGCGATCGGCGGGGCCGTGACCCAGGCGGGCGAGCAGGCGGGCAACGTCACGCGCACCGCGTGGCTGCACGCCGGGCTCCCGGAGACCACGGGCGCGACCACCATCGACGCCCAGTGCGGCTCGGCGCAGCAGGCGACACATCTGATCGCCGGGCTCATCGCGGTGGGCGCGATCGACGCCGGCGTCTCGTGCGGCGTCGAGGCGATGAGCCGGGTCCCGCTGGGCGCGAACCGCGGCGAGGGCATCGGCACGCCGAGGCCCCAGTCGTGGTCGATCGACATGCCGAACCAGTACGGCGCGGCCGAGCGGATCGCGGAACGCCGCGGGATCACCCGCCTCGACGTCGACCGGTTCGGGACCGAGTCGCAGGCCAAGGCCGCCGCCGCGTGGGCCGCGGGCCACTTCGACCGCGAGGTCGTCGCGGTGAAGGCACCCGTGCTCGGCGAGGACGGCACGCCGACCGGCGAGACCCGGCTGGTGGCGCGCGACCAAGGACTTCGCGACACGACCGTCGAAGGCCTCGCCAAGCTCAAGCCCGTCCTCGAAGGCGGCGTGCACACGGCCGGGACGTCGTCGCAGATCTCCGACGGCGCGGCCGCGCTCCTTCTGATGGACTCGGACCGGGCCAAGGCACTGGGCCTCAAGCCGCGGGCGCGGATCGTCTCGCAGGCGTTGGTCGGCGCGGAGCCGTACTACCACCTCGACGGCCCCGTGCAGGCGACCGAACGCGTCCTCGCCAAGGCGGGGATGACGATCGGCGACCTCGACCTCTTCGAAGTCAACGAGGCGTTCGCTTCGGTCGTGTTGTCGTGGCAACGGGTGCACCGGCCCGACGAGGCCAAGGTCAACGTGAACGGTGGCGCGATCGCGCTCGGGCATCCCGTCGGCAGCACCGGCGCCCGCCTGCTGACCACGGCGTTGCACGAACTGGAACGCCGCGACGCGAGCACCGCGCTGGTGACGATGTGCGCCGGCGGCGCGCTTTCCACCGGCACGATCATCGAACGGATCTAGCCCTGGTCCCGGGCGACCTCGACCACCGGACCGTTGTCCGGCCTCGCGAGCCTTTTGAGCCCCTGACCCTCCTTCCAGAAGTCGAAATAGATGGTGTTGCCCTCGACCCAGGTCAGCACCGCCTCGGTGAGGTCGAGCCGGAAGACGTGCGCCTCCCCGTCGTCGCCCTGCAGGCGGGCGACCTCCGCCGGATCGGTGATCTCGACGGCCTTTCCCGACACCTTCGCGTCCGCGCCGCCCTCGTCGATCGCCGAGGCGGCGTGGATCGCGAACCTGCCGTCGTGCTGGAGATCCTTCGCTTTCATCGCGCCGATCATCGAACCGATCAGCAGGTCCTGCTCACGGAAATCGACCTCACTGCCACTGACCCGGGGCGAACCGTCCCGCCGGACCGTCGCCAGCACATGCGACTTCGCCGCGGTGAACCGTTCCTTGATCTTCTCCGCCAGCGCGGGTGCCTCTTCACTGAACTGCTGCCACGTCGCCATGCGCACCAGCGTCCCACCGGGGTCCGACAGTTTTCGAGCGGTCAGGGCCGCGGCGCCCCCATCGGGTTCGGCAGGGGGATCGCGCCGGTGTCGAAGATCCGGCGGCTCAACGGGACGGCGATCCGCACGACCTCGGCCGCCCCGTCCTCCCCCAAGGCGTCGAGCGGGCCGGCGGCAAGGCGATCGGTCTCGTCCTCGATCCGTTGGCGCAGCTCGATTCCCGCGCCGGTGAGCCGGAGATCGCCGTCGAGGATTCCTCGTTCCGACAGCCGCGCGACGCTCGCGTCCCACTCGTCGTCGGACCAGCCGCGGTTGATCTGGATGACCTCGCGGGTCACCGCCCCGCTGCCGATGTGGGTCAGTGTCGTGTCGAGTCCGCGCAGCCCGGCGGTGACGGCGGAAAGCACGTGGCCGTCCCCGCGATGCTCGCGCAGCACCGTCGCCGCGAGCCAGACCCGGCCCGCCGTCGTCGCGGGCCTGGCGACCGAAGACCAGGCGGCGGCGAGCGGCCTGGCCGCGTAATCGCAGCCGGCGACGGCCTGTTCGAGCAGATCGGCGAGTTCCCCGAGAGGCGCGTCGGCGGGAAGGATCCGGTTCAAGGCCTCCTCGACGGCCTCCATCCGGCTCTGGAGGACGACCGCCGGTTCGGCGTATTTCCACGCGTCGGGCAGGGATCGCGCGACCATCCTCGGCGCGAACCCGAAGAGCATCGCGGTCGCGGGAGGTTCCGGCAGCGGCCCGAGCGGCGCGACCCGGCCGGCGAAGTAGCCCATCCACCAGCCCGGCAGTCCCGCCGCCTTCGCCGCGGCCGCGGTCTCCGGGGCGAAGTAGACGACGGCGTGCAGCGGCTCGACCGCTTCCCAGAGACGGCGCTGAAGTGACTTCACTCCCCCATCTTGCCTGGCCGAAAACCGGATGCGGCCGCTCTCGGCATGGTGTGTGATCACGAGATGGTGATCAGCTTGGAGAAGCCGGGACCCGACGGACTGACCGAGGCCGTCGAAGCGCTGCGGGAGTGGCAATCCGAAGGCGTGGCTTGGCAATTGCATCCCGGTGACCTCGGCTGGTACTGGCGTAAAGGCACGGCCGCGACGGCCGAGGCGGTCCGGATCTGGCGCCGGGACGGCCGGATCCTCGCCGTCGGATTCCTGGACGGGGCCGACCTCCTGCGGCTCACGACCGCGCCGGACGTCCGCCGGGACGAGGAACTGGCACGGCGGGTGGCCGAGGACGTGGCCGCGCCCGAGCGTGGTGTCCTGCCCGCCGGGCAGGTTTCCGTCGAGGCGCCGATGGACGCGTTGCTCCAGGACGTGCTGCCCGGACACGGCTGGCACACCGACGAGGAAGAGCCATGGACGCCGTTGAGCCTCGACCTCACCGAGCCGGTGAAGGCCCCGGACCTGCGGATCGAGACGGTCGGACCCGACCTGGCTGCCGCGTGGGCCGACGTGATCGGGGCGGCGTTCGGCGGATCGACGTTCACCGCCGAAACGTGGCGGACGATGGCGGCCGCGGCGCCGTACGCCGATGCCCGGTGCCTGCTCGGCTTCGACGACCGAGGTGACGCCGTCGCGGCGGTGGCCGTGTGGTCGGCCGGTCCCGGCAAGCCCGGCTTGCTCGAACCGATGGGCGTGCACCGGGACCAGCGCGGTCACGGATACGGCCGGGCGATCACCGTCGCCGCGGCGGCCGCGCTCCAGGAGCTCGGCTCGTCGAGCGCGGCCGTGAACACGCCCAGTTCCAATGTCGGCGCCGTGACGACCTACAAATCGGGCGGGTTCCGGCCGTGGCCCGAGACGCGGGACCTGACGCGGGACGCGTCGTGAGTGGCTTTCGGGTTAGAGCCAACCGTGTCCTATGTACCTATTGGACTTTGGCTGTGGCTGATCGCGGGTCGGGTCCGTGAAGGCCTCCTTGCCTACTCTGAAGGTAGGCAAGGAGGCCTTCGCTACTCCTCAGGGGTTCGTCACCTGCAACTCACCCGTACCAGCGACCACAACAGTCACAACGTTGACGCGTGAAGGCCCCCATCCCTCGGCTCAGCCGAGGAAACCCGACCTTCACATCTTCCCCAGTACATGAAGGCCCCCTTCCTTTCGCCAGGCGCAAGGAAGGGGGCCTTCATGTACTCGAGAGCGCCACGTGGCTCGCGTGATTGGAAGCCGCACTCGGGGTGTTCCGCCGCCGATCACGCGAGTTCCGCCTTCGATCACGTGAGTGCGGTGCTCATGAAACGGCACCGAAGACCTACGCCCCGTAAACGGGTTCAGGTACCGGCGCCTCCGCCAGCAGTTCCGCCACCACAGGACCAAGCTCACCCGGCGACCACCGGGAACCCTTGTCCCGCACCGCGCCGTGCCGCCAGCCCTGCGCGATCGAGACGCGTCCGCCGTCGACCTCGAACACCCGGCCGGTCACCCCGGACGACTCCTCGCTGCCGAGCCACACCACCAGCGGCGACACGTTTTTCGGTGCCATGGCGTCGAAACCGTCTTCTGGCGCGGCCATGTCGTCGGCGAACGCGACTTCGGTCATCCGGGTGCGGGCGGCCGGGGCGATCGCGTTCACGGTGACGCCGTAGCGCGCGAATTCGGTCGCCGCGACCAGTGTGAGGCCCAGGATGCCGGACTTCGCGGCCGCGTAGTTCCCCTGTCCGACACTGCCGAGCAGGCCGGCCCCGGAGCTGGTGTTGATCACCCGCGCCGCCCGCGGCCGGCCCGCTTTCGCCTCGGCCCGCCAATATTCGGCGGCGTGCCGCGTCGGCGCGAAATGGCCCTTCAGGTGGACGCGGATGACCGCGTCCCATTCGTCCTCGCCGAGGTTGACCAGCATCCGGTCGCGCAGGAAACCCGCGTTGTTGACCAGGACGTCCAGCCCGCCGAAGGTTTCGACAGCCGTCCGCACCAGAGCCGCGGCGCCGTCCCAGGAGGCGACGTCGTCGGTGTTCGCCACCGCTTTGCCGCCGAGCGCCTCGATCTCGTCGACGACGTCCTGCGCGGGCCCGGCCGATCCGCCGCTGCCGTCGATCCCGGCGCCGAGATCGTTCACCACCACCCGCGCGCCCTCGGCGGCGAACGCGAGCGCGTGCGCCCGTCCGATACCGCGACCGGCTCCGGTCACCACCACGATCCGGCCGTCGGCGATCCCGCTCACACCGGCTCCTTTCGTTCTTTCACCAGGGAATTAGACGCGGCGAGGAAGGCAGGCACCTCTCCCCCGCCGTGGACGGTCAGGCAGGCTCCGCTGACATAGGAGGCCAGCGGGGACGCCAGGAACACCGCACAGGAACCGATCTCGTCCGGATCCGCCAACCGTCCTAACGGGACGGTGGCGCCCACGGCCTCGATCCCCGCCTCGTCGCCGTAGTGCAGATGCGAGTGCTCCGTCCGCACCATGCCGACGTCGAGCCCGTTGACCCGCACCTTCGGCGCCCACTCGACGGCGAGCGACGCGGTCAGGTTGTCCAAGCCCGCTTTCGCCGCGCCGTAGGACGCCGTCCCCGGCGACGGTCTCGTCGCGCTGACGCTGCTGATGTTCACGATGACACCGCCGCTTTCCTGTTCCTGCATGACGGCGTTCGCCGCACGCGCGACGGCCAGCGGCGCCAGGAGGTTCAGCGCGACGATCTTCTCGTGGAACCGCGGCGAGGCGTGCGCCGCCTCGGCGTACGGCGCGCCGCCCGCGTTGTTGACCACCACGTCGATCCTGCCGTGGCGCCGGACGATCTCCTCGACGAGCGCGTCGACCTCACCCGCGTCCCGGACGTCGCAGGAGATGAAGGTCGACGCCTTCTCCCCGGCGCACACCGGCCGCTCGGGTTCGGTGCGGGCGCACGTGACGACTTCGGCGCCGGCGCGCAGGAAAGTCCTGGTGACACCGGCGCCGACGCCGCGGACCCCACCGGTCACCAGCACCACGGCGCCATCGAGCCGGAGTTCGAGTGCCATGCCGGGCCTCCTTCACGGTCGCTGTACCCGGGCCGGACGTCCTGCTAACGTACCAAGCAAGTGCTAGGTTTGGTAGCGGCGAAGGGTGCACGATGGCCATTTCCACCCACTCACCGGAGCCCGGCATCGCCGTGGTCACGGTCGACGCGCCCCCGGTGAACGCGCTGAGCGTGAAGGGATGGTTCGCCCTCGCCTCCGCCGTCACCGACGCCGGGCGCGACCCCGCGACCCATGTGGTGGTGCTGCGCGCGGAGGGCCGCGGGTTCAACGCCGGGGTCGACATCAAGGAGATCCAGCGCGATCCGGGCTACGGCGCGCTGATCGGCGCGAACGAGGGCTGCGCGGCGGCGTTCTCCGCGGTGTACGACTGCGCGGTCCCGGTGATCGCCGCGGTACAGGGTTTCTGCCTCGGCGGCGGGGTCGGCCTGGTCGGCAACGCGGACGTCGTGGTCGCCAGTGACGACGCCACTTTCGGGCTGCCCGAGGTCGATCGCGGCGCGCTGGGCGCGGCGACCCATCTCGCGCGCCTGGTCCCCCAGCATCTGATGCGGGCCTTGTACTACACGGCTTCCACGATCACCGCGGCCCAGTTGCACCACCACGGTTCGGTGTACGCCGTCGTCCCACGTGAGGAACTCGACGAAACCGCGCTCGGCGTCGCCCGGCAGATCGCGGCGAAGGACACCCGCGTGATCCGCGCCGCGAAACAGGCCATCAACGGCATCGATGTCCAGCCGGTGCACCGCAGCTACCGCTTCGAGCAGGGATTCACCTTCGAACTCAACCTGGCGGGCGTCTCGGACGGCGCGCGCCAGGAATTCTTGGACGGTAAGGGGAAGTGATGGCCGACAAGCGGATGACGCCGGACGAGATCGTCGCCGAACTCGAGGACGGCATGACGATCGGGATCGGCGGCTGGGGCTCGCGCCGCAAGCCGATGGCGCTGGTGCGCGCGATCCTGCGCTCGCCGGTCAAGGATCTCACCGTGGTCTCCTACGGCGGCCCCGATGTCGGACTGCTGGCGTCGGCGGGCAAGATCAAACATCTCGTCTTCGGCTTCGTCACCCTCGACACGATCCCCTACGACCCGTGGTTCTCGCGGGCGCGGGAATCCGGGTCGATCACCGTCACCGAATACGACGAAGGCGTGTTCGGCACCGGTCTTTCCGCTGCCGCGCAACGACTTCCGTTCCTGCCGACGCGGGCGGGCCTCGGCTCCGGCGTCATGGACCTGAACCCGTCGCTGCGCACCGTCCGCTCGCCGTACGACGACGCCGAGGAGTTGCTGGCCGTGCCCGCGCTCAAACTCGACGCGGCGTTCGTCCACCTCAACCGCGCCGACGCCCGGGGCAACGCGCAGTACCTCGGACCGGATCCGTACTTCGACGAACTGTTCGCCCTCGCCGCCGACAAGTGTTACGTGTCCACGGAAAAGATCGTCGAGACGGCCGAACTCACCGAAGCGGGCCCGGTGCAGAGCCTGCTGCTGAGCCGGATGCTCGTCACCGGGGTGGCCGAAACGCCGAACGGCGCGCATTTCACCACCGCCGTCCCGGACTACGGCCGCGACGAACGTTTCCAGCGCCACTACGCCGCATCGGCCAAGGACCTCGACGCGTGGCCGGAATTCGTCGACAGGTTCCTGTCCGGGGACGAAGCGCACTATCAGAAGGCCGTCGCCGAGTTCGGGGAGTCCGCGTGAGTGACATCAGCCGTGCCGAAGTGGCCGTCGTGGCCTGCGCCGAATTGTTCCGCGGAGACGGCGAAATCGTGGTGAGCCCCATGGGGTTCATCCCGTCGCTGGGCGCGCGGCTGGCCAGGCTGACGTTCGAGCCGGACATCCTGCTGTCCGACGGCGAGGCGTACCTGATGACGCCGGACGCCGTCGTCGAAGGCTGGCAGCCGTTCCGCAAGGTCCTCGACACCGTGGTCCCACGCGGAAAGCGGCACGTGGTGATGGGCGCCAACCAGATCGACGGTGAGGGCAACCAGAACATCTCGGCGATCGGCGCGCATTCCCAGCCCAAGAAACAACTTCTCGGCGTACGCGGCGGACCGGGCAACACGGCCAACCACCGCACGAGCTACTGGGTCCCCAGGCACGGCAAGCGGGTTTTCGTCGATCAGGTCGACGTCGTGTCCGGTGTCGGCTACGCCAGGGCACGTGCAGCGGGCTTGCGGCATCACGACGTCCATCGGGTCGTCACCAACCTCGGAGTCCTGGACTTCGGCGGCGAAGACCACACGCCGCGGCTGCTTTCCGTACACCCAGGGGTTTCCGTGGACGAGGTCCTCGAGGCGACGTCGTTCCCGCTGAGCACCGACGGTGTCACCGAGACCCGGCTGCCGACCGAGACCGAACTGCTCCTGATCCGGACCAGTCTGGATCCGAAGTCCCTGCGGGACAAGGAAGTTCCGTCATGAAAACGGCGCTGACCGAGCTGGCGGGCATCAAGCATCCGATCGTGCAGACCGGGATGGGCTGGGTCGCCGGGCCGCGCCTGGTGTCCGCGACGGCGGAAGCGGGCGGCCTCGGCATCCTCGCGTCCGCGACGATGACCTACGACGAACTGGCGGCGGCGATCAAGGAGGTCAAGAGCCGCACGTCGGAGCCGTTCGGGGTCAACCTCCGCGCGGACGCCGACGACGCCGCGCGCCGGGTCGAGCTGCTCATCACCGAGGAAGTCCGCGTCGCGTCCTTCGCGCTCGCACCGAAGAAGGACATGATCGCGCGGCTCAAGGACAACGGCGTCCTCGTCGTCCCCTCGGTCGGCGCGGCCAGGCACGCGGAGAAGGTCGCGGGCTGGGGTGCCGACGCCGTCATCGTGCAGGGCGGCGAGGGCGGCGGGCACACCGGCGGGGTCGCGACGACCCTCCTGCTGCCCTCGGTGCTGGACGCGGTCGACATCCCGGTGGTCGCGGCGGGCGGTTTCTTCGACGGACGGGGGCTGGCCGCCGCGCTCGCCTACGGGGCGGCCGGGGTCGCCATGGGCACCCGGTTCCTCCTGACGAGGGAAAGCACCGTCCCCGACGAGATCAAGCAGGCGTACCTCGCCCGTGACCTCAACGGCACCGTCGTCACCCGCAAGGTGGACGGTATGCCGCATCGCGTGCTCCGGACGGAACTGGTCGACGCGCTCGAATCCGCCGGTCCGGTGCGCGGGCTCGCCCGTGCCGCCCGCAACGCGGCGAAGTTCCGGAAACTGACCGGGCTGTCGTGGCGTTCGCTGGCCACCGAAGGGCTGCGGATGAAACGCGGCGGCGACCGGACGTGGTCGCAGATCCTGATGGCCGCCAACACGCCGATGTTGCTGCGCGCCGGCCTGGTCGAGGGCGACCGGAGCGCCGGGGTGCTGGCGTCCGGGCAGGTCGTCGGCCTGCTCGGCGACCTGCCCGCGGTCGGCGACCTCATCGAGACGATCGTCGCCGACGCGACCGGCATCCTGCGGCGGCTGGCCTCGGAGTGAGCGGCCGGACGCGCTGTGCTTGACTTCGGCCATGATCTCGGAGAGTCGTTGTCCGGTCGAGGACGGTGAGCTGTACGTCCGCAGCACCGGCGAAGGGCCGCTTCTGCTCCTGATCGCGGGCGGGCTCGGCTCGGCGGACACCTTCCGGGCGATGACGAAACTGCTCGCGGACGACTACACCGTCGTCACCTACGACCGGCGCGGCCATTTCCGCAGCACGGACACCAGCACCGGCCCGGTCAGCGTGCCGAAGCAGGCCGACGACGCCCACGCGGTGCTCCAGCACGTCGGGGGTGGCCCCGCGAGCGTGTTCGGGACCAGCGCGGGCGCCATGATCGGCCTCGACCTCGTCGCCCGCTATCCCGACGCCGCGACGATGCTGATCGCGCACGAACCGCCCGCCATCCAGCTGCTGCCCGACGCGCTCGGCTGGCTCGACGAGGCCAACGCGCAGGTCCGGCTCGCCCAGGCGGGCGACCTGATGGGGGCGTTCAAGCGGTTCACCGACGGGATCGCCGGTGCCGCACTGCCCGAACTGCGCGCGATCCGGCTGCCGAACGAAGAGGATTGGAAGCGGCTGTTCGGCCGCGAACTGGCCGAGATCCTCGACTACCTTCCCGATCTGCGGGCCCTGCGCAGGAGCAGGACCGAGATCGTCCCCGTCGCGGGCGTCGGCAGCCGCGGGCATTACCACTACCAGCCCGCGAAGGTTCTCGCGCTGGAGCTGGGGTTGCCGTTCACGGAGGTACCCGGCGCGCATCTGGCGCCGCAGCGGAACCCCGCCCAGTTCACCGAGGCGCTGCGGGGTTTGCTCGAAGGCTGAGTCACGGCATCAGCGGCAGCTTCCCGACCAGTTTGTCGATCCGGTTGCGCGGGCCGACGATGCCGATCGCGCAGTAGTCCATCTCCTCGGTCGGGATCTCCTTCATCGTCGCGAGGAAGTCGGTGTAGACCCGGATTTGCTGGGCGACGGCGGGCATGTCGGCGACGTGACAGCCCGGCGAGGCCGCGGCCTTGGCGCGGATGGCTCGCAGCTTCCCGGCGTCGGCCGACAGGATCGAGCAGCCGATCCAGGGCAACCCCGTGTAGTGCTCGCCGCCGGCGTCGACCGCTTCGTCGCCGAGGAGTCCGGTGACGCCCCGCGCGGTGGCGACGGCGGTGCAGACCGCCGCGTTGACCGCGCGGCCGGGCGGCAGCCCGCTGTCGACCACGATCACCCACTTCAGCCGGGCCGACCGGGTGGACGCGGTGAAGTCGATCTCCTCGGGGGCGAATCCGATGGCCGTATCGTACTCGGACATTCAGCTGGTCTCCTGCTCACTTCAACGGATGAACAAGGCCAAGCTAAGAGTACGTACGAGTACAGTCCACCGTGTTCGTACTTAATACGGCGAGAGGGCCGCGATGGCGCAGTTGGACGAACTTGATAAGGCGATCCTGGCGCAACTGCAGTCGGACGCACGGAAGACCAACCGTGAGGTCGCCGCCGCGGTGGGCGTTTCGCCGACGACGGCGCTGGACCGCACGCGCGGGCTGCGGGAACGCGGCGTGATCCGCGGCGCGCTGCTGGACGTGGACCTGCCCTCGATCGGCCGCGGGGTGCAGGCGCTCATCGCGGTGCGGGTGCGCCCGCCCTCGCGGCGGAACATCGAAGGCTTCCGGAACTGGGTCAACGCGCTACCCGACCTCGTCGGGCTCTACGTCACCACCGGGACCGAGGACTTCATCCTGCATGTCGCGGTGCCCGACAACGACGCCCTCTACGCCTTCGTGATCGACAAGCTGACCGAACGTCCCGAGGTGGCCGACGTGCGCACCTCGATGGTGTTCGAGCACAGCAGGCGCACCAAGATCACGCCGGTCGACCGCTAGAGCTCCCGGATGACGCGGGCCGGGTTCCCCGCGGCGAACACCTTCGACGGCAGGTCACGCGTGACGACACTGCCCGCGCCCACCACCACGTCGTCCCCGATGGTGACCCCGGCACAGACGATGACCCCGCCGCCGAACCAGACGTTGTTCCCGATGGTGATCGGTGCGGCCGATTCCCAGCGTTGCCGCCGCAGTTCGTGGTCCTCCATGGGGTGCAGCGCGGTCAGCAGCTGGCAGCGCGGCCCGATCGAGCAGTCCGAGCCGATCTTGATCGGCGCGCAGTCGAGCAGGATGGCGTCGTAGTTGAGGAAACTGTTGGCGCCGATCTCGATCAGGTAGCCGTAGTCGCACTGGAACCGCGGCATGATCCAGGAACCCTCGCCGAGCTTTCCCAGCAGCTCACGCAGAATCGTGTCCCGCTCACCGGTCTCCTCGGCGCCGGTGCCGTTGAACCGGTCGACGAGTGCCTGCGCGCGCCTGCGATCCGCGACCAGTTCGGGGTCGTTGTCCCGGTACAGCTCGCCGCGCAGCATGCGGTCCTTCTGTTCACCCATGCGGCCAACCTACCGAAAAAAGCCCTGCCGGCGAGCTTCCCTCGGGAAGCCGCCGGCAGAGCCGGGTGAATGCTTGCGGAGCGTTCTTCAGTTGTGTCGATCGGTTTCCGGGTAGGGCCGGCCCGGCGGGTGGGTGAGGTGTAGGGGGGACCCGCCGGGCCGGAGTTTCTTCCTTTCTCTTCGCAGGTTCCTGCTTCCGCTTCAGGGCGTCATTCGCGGCACTCGCGGCCTTCGTTGACGCAGTCGACGAGGCGATCCATGACCCGGCCCGGCATCACGTTCGCGAAATCGTCGTGGTCGGAGAACGGGTTGTGATCCTCCTCGGGGAACGAGTCCACTTTGTACTGTCCGTCGACCTGGATCTGCCGCGGGATCTCGTAGGTCAACGAGATGGTGAGCTCCGGGACGGCGGTCAGGCCGTCGGCGCATTCGCCGTTCTCGTCCGGGTACTTGATGTGGTCCCGATGGTTCTCGCTGTCGATGTTGTTCCCGTCCAGACAGCTCGGGAAGGTGTGCACCCGTTTGACGTCGCTGCCCTCGGGACAGATCGGGTACTGCTTGACGAGCCGGTTCTCGAAGCCGGTGCACGTCCAGCTCTCCCGCGCGTTGGCGGGGCCGTTCGTGGTGACTTTCGCGTCGCCGTAAAGGATCCGGAGGAACTTCGGCATCTCCTTCACCTTCTCGCGGGCGTTGCCCTTGAAGGTGATGTCGACGACCGCGGGACGCTGGATCTCGCCGTCGTTGCCGGCGAGTTCGTTGTCCGCGTTCGGTTCTTCGAGCCGAACCTGCTCCTGCTCGTCGTTCCGGTTCCGTTGTTTTCCGGCTTCTTCCCCGGTGTCGATCCGCACCACCGGCCAGAAATACGCCGATTCGTCGCCGTTCGCGCAGGTGGTTCCGGCGCCCAGCAGACTGTCGTTGTCCGAATCCGCGTTCGTGGACAGGTTTCCGACGTAATCGTGCAGATGCTGGGCGCCGTTGCGGATCCCCGGCTGCGCGATGAAGTTGTCGGGATTGAAATGCCCGTTCTCGTTCCTGCCGCAGTCGACGGTGAACGAACCCGTGGACGCGTTCCGGCCCGGCCGCGGCTCGTCGACGTTCGGCCGCACCTTCGTGATGTCCACGAACTGCGACTTGTCCACCTCGTCCGCGGAGGCGCGCTCGGGGTCGCCGGCCGTGGTGGACACCACCAGCCCGCCGACCGCGATCGACAGGCCCAGCAACGCGGTCGCGATCTTGGTCCTGCGGGCGATACGATGGCGCCCTTGATTTCGTGCCATTGGCTGCTCACCTCATTCGTTTCCGGGCACGCCGATCACCCGCGCCCGGGCATGAGCCACGCATTCGTCGAATACGGGAATCAGCCGTATTCGCGGCGAACCCTTCTGTTCGCCCGCCGATTCAGATCCGGCTATCTGGAGATACGGCTCCCGCGCGGATCCGGTTCAAAACGCGATCCGGCCGTTATCTTTCCGTTATAAGACTAACGGCGCACGACGGCCAGCACCGTGCCGTCCCGCTTGTGCACCTCGAACCGTTCGATGTCGGCCTTCTGCAACGCCGTCGAACCGGTGATGACGAGAGGATCCGGGGAACCCGGCACGCCGTACCCCTTGGACGGCACGCTCCAGTTGTTGACGACGTAGGCCTCTCCGCCGTGGGAGTAGGCGAAAAGCTGGCACGTCATCGGCCCGATGAGGCCGCGCAGTTCGAGCTCGACCGCGCTGCCCCACTCCTTCTCCTGCACCGTGACCTCCGCCGCGACGGCGTTACCCGCCTCGGACCAGCCGAACGGGGCGGCGCCGCCGTCCGGGCCCGCCTCGCGTTCCCGTGACGACAACGGGGACGGCACCACCGAGGTCACGACGGAAGGCGCGGCCTGCGTGACGACCGGCTCACGATCGGTGAGCGAAAGAACCGTGAGCGGTCCGCCGACGACGAGCACGAGTACGGCGGCCGCCGTCGCCAGCCGGATGACCTTGCGCCGGCGGCCCGCCTTCGCGGCGTCCGCGAGCAGCATCCGCAGCACCCGGGGCCCCGGACCCTTCACGGGCGGATCCGGCCAGCTCTTCTTGACCATGTCCAGGATGTCGGGCAGGTGGTACATCTCCACCAGCTCGACCTGACATTCGGGGCATTCCAGCAGATGCGCCTCGAACCTGGCGTGATCCTCCTCGCCGAGGACGCCCAGCACGTAGGCGGCGATATCCGTGTGGACGGCTCCGGACACCTCGCTCACCCCCGCTCCTGCAGTGCCCTGCGCAGCGCGCGCACAGCGTGGTGGATCCGCGATTTCACCGTACCCGGCGGAACCCCGAGCGTCGCCGCGACCTCGTTCACGGTGCGGTCACGCAGGTAGGTCTGCTGGACGGCTTCACGTTGTTCCGGGGAAAGATTGCGCAGGGCCTCGTAAACGATCATGGCCGCGAGCGTCTTCTCCGATTCGTCCGGCACTCCGATCGAATCCGACTCCAGTTCCTCCACCTCTTGAGGGCGGGCGCTCCGGCTCCGCCAGCCGTCGATGACGATGCGCCTGGCCACGGTGAACAGCCACGCGCGCAGCATTTCCGGCTGCCGGTCGAGTTTGCCGGCGTTGCGCCACGCCTTGATGAGCGTCTCCTGGACCACGTCCTCGGCCCACTGGCGATCGTGGCCGGTCAGCTTCAGCACGAACGCCATCAGGCTCGAGCCGAACTCCTGGTACAACGCCCTGATGAGGTCGTCATGCCCGTTCGACGCGGGTTCATGATCGACAATTGGCTGCAGTATCCGAGAGTGGCGTCCCACGCGGCACATCTTTGTGGGATCAGAGGCGATAAGTCCAGAGCGAAAGTTTTTTGAACCGTTTCCAGCCCGTGACCGTATCCCCTACCGAAGACCCCGACCCGGCGCTGTCCCCCGCATCGCCGAATCCACTGTGGATCATGACTGTCCACAGTGGAATTGAACCTGCCTGCACACCATCTCCCCGCGGTGATGGCGTTCTCCTCTGCCCCGACAGGAGGATTTCCGTGAACCCCGTGTCACGCTCGGTCATACCTCTGCCCCTCGTCCTGGCCGCGGTCGCGCTGACCGCCGCCTGCACCACCGGTACCGCGGGACCGAACGGCTCTCCCGGCGCGGCCTCGACCGCGGGCAGCGCGCAGATCCCGGGAATGCCCGACCCCGCGGCCGAACCCGCCCCCGGTGTCACGGCGGCGATCCTGTTCGACCTCGGGCCGATCGTCACCGACACCAACGGCTACACGCTCTACCGCTACGACAAGGACACGGTGAATCCGCCCAAATCGAATTGCGCCGAAACCTGCGCGCGGACCTGGATTCCCGCCAAGGCGGGCCCCGATCTCGTGGTGACCGGGATCGATCGCGCCCTGGTCGGCACCGTGACCAGGGACGACGGCACCGAGCAGGTCACGCTCGCGGGCTGGCCGCTCTACCGCAACGCCAAGGACGCGATGCCCGGCAACACCGGCGGGCAGGGCGTCGACGACGCGTGGTTCCCCGCCAAGCCGGACGGGACGAAAGTGCTGCTCACCGCCGAGACCTGGCAGGCCGATGACCTCGGCATCTGATCTCCCCAGACCCGTCCGCCCGCTGCTCGTCCTGCTGATCGCGGCCGCGGTGAGCCTTTTCGGCCCAGTCGGCGACGCGCACGCCCAAGAACTCTCCGCGGCGGACAAGAACCTGATCGTCAACGTCAAACTGGCCGGGCTGTGGGAAATGCCCGCCGGGATGTGGGCGCAGGAACGCGGGAAGAGCAAGCGCACCCGCGAAGTCGGCCGGACGTTGATGATCGACCACGGCAGGCTCGACACCGCGACGCACGCCATCGCCGACCGGTTCGGCATCGCCCTGCCGGCCGAGCCGTCGGATCAGCAGTCCGCCTGGCTCGGCGAGATGAAGGCCGCCCGCGACGACACCGAGTTCGACCGGATCTTCGCCAACCGGCTCCGGTACGCGCACGGCGTGCTGTTCCCCATCATCGCGCAGGTCAGGGCCGGTACCCGCAACGACGTCGTCCGCGACTACGCCACCACGGCCAACCAGGCGGTGCTGCGGCATATGACGCTGCTGGAGAGCACCGGTGTCGTCGACCAGTCGCTGATGCCGGAAGCGCCGGTGCCGCAGTCGAATTCGGCCAACGCCGCGATGGACGTCGGTTTCGGCGACTTCGCGCTCGGCCTCCTGCTCGCGGTGGTGCTCGGCGGCGGGCTGTTCCTCGCCTTGCGGGCCCTGCGCGGCAAGAACACCCGGACCCGCAACCGCGCGGCCGTCCCCGAACCGGATCCGGTTCCCAGTGCCCCAGGAGAGATCAATGTATGACCAGTGGTCCGAGGTGGTGATCGTGCTGACCCAGAAATCGGACACCGACCCCGGTATCAAGGGCATGGCGCAGACCTCCGCCCGGATCTCGTACGGCTTCATGTGCCTCACCCTGTGCTGGGGCGTGTTCACCGCGACCGGCTGGATCAAGTCGCTGACCGGGCGGAAGGCACTGCGCAACTCGCATATGGTGCTCGGCATCCTGACGCTGTCGTTCGGTGTCGTGCACGCGATGTCGTTCCTGTTCCTGCCCGACGGTTTCACCCTCGCGCAGATCTCGATCCCGCTCCTGCCCGGCAGCTTGGCGCGGCACGAACTCGGCGTCGTGGGGCTCGAGGTCATGATCGCCGTCGCGCTGACCGGCGGGATCAGCCGGTTCAGTTCCTATCGGCGCTTCCTGTGGATCCACCGCCTCGCCTATCCGGCGGTCGGGATCACCGCGCTGCATTCGTTCTTCGGCGCCATGGCCAACGGACATCTCGGCCTGCTGTGGTTCGGCGGGATCACCCTGCTGGTCCCCGTGGTGCTGCTGACCGCGCTGCGGTTCACGCCGACCCGGTACCTGGAACGCCTGGGCCTGGTCGAAGAGCTGGTCTGAAGACTTGGAGAGACGAAAAATGATCTTCGGAAGCATACGGCGTGGCACCCGCGTCAGCGTCGACAACGAGCGGTGCGAGATCTTCGGCTTCTGCGAGATGGAGGCGCCGTCCACCTTCAAGATCGGGCCGGACGGCAAGCTCCGCATCCGCCGGATGGTCGATCGGGACGGGCTGGACCAGGCCATCTCCGCCGCGCGGCTCTGCCCGAAACAAGCCATCAGAGTCAAGGGAGAAGGAGCGTACGACGATGAGTGACGGAGATCGGATCGTCATCGTCGGCGCGGGCGTCGCCGGGCTCCGCTCCGCGGAACGGTTGCGGGAGCTCGGTTTCGACGGCGAGATCGTGCTGGTCGGCGACGAGCCGCGGAAGCCGTACCACCGGCCGATGGTGTCGAAAGAGCTCATCACCGGCGGGGTGAAACCGGTGGCCGCGAGCCTGGAGCCGTACCTGGACCTGGACGTCCACTGGCGGCTCGGCACCCGCGCGACCTGGCTGGACAGCAAGGAGCGCACGGTGCACCTGCCGGGCGGGGAATCCCTGTGGTACGACGGGTTGATCATCGCGACCGGCGTCTATCCCCGCCATCTCCCCGGCTCGCCGCGCCACGACCCCCGGGTCCGGGTGCTGCGCACCGTGGAGGATTCACTGGCCGTCCGGCGGGCTTTGGGCAACAGCAACAAATCCGTCGTGGTGATCGGCAGCGGACTGATCGGGAACGAGTTCGCCGCGTCGATGCGGTACATGGGCCGGGACGTCACGCTCATCGGCCACGCGAAGGCGCCTTTGCACCGCTTCGGGGAGCGGATCGCGTCGGCGCTCACCAAGGAGCATCAGCACCATCGCGCGAAGCTGGCGATGAACACCGAGGTGCGGAACTGGATCAGCACCAAGGAGACGGTGGGCCTGCACCTGACCAACAACCAGTTCCTGGTGGCCAGCTGCGTGGTGCTTTCGATCGGCAGCGTGCCGGCCGTGGACTGGCTGCGCGGCTCGGAGCTGACCATCGACGACGGCGTGCTGTGCGAAGCGACCCTGTTCGCCACCGGGGCGGAGGACGTCGTGGTCGCCGGTGACGTCGCGAAATGGCCGAACCTGCGGATCGACGAGACCCCGCGACGGGTCGAGCATTGGATGAACGGCGTCGAATCCGGGCGCGCGGCGGCGGAAAGCCTGATGCTGGGCCGCGGCAACGCGCGGCCGTACACGCCGCTCCCCCGTGCCTGGTCGTCCCTCTACGACGCGCGGTTGCAGACCGTCGGGATGCCGTCGCTGGGCAAGGACACGATCGAACTTTCCGACGGGGTCACCGGTTTCGTCCGCGACGGCAGGCTGATCGGCGCGGCGGGCTGGGACCGGCCGAAGGCGATGATCCACTGGACCGCCGAACTCGACCGGCGGCTGCCGGTGCCCGAGCCGGTGTTCCCCGCGCCCGCTCCTTCGACGGCGGACACGCCGATCGGGGAGGACATCCTCGCCCCGTTCGAGCGGGACTTCCTGTCCGAGACCCCGACCGAGGCCGTTCCGGCGCCGGAAAGGATGCCCTGGGCTCGCGTTCCCGCCGGGTGACCCGGGAGCGCGAACGGACCGGGGCCGCGCGCGGCGGCCGCGGTCCCCTCAGGTGGCGGTGGGCAGCTGGGCCTCCGCACCCACCGCCACCCCCTGGGGACGCCGGGAGGTACCGGACCGACGGTGATTCGGGCTCCGTCGGGTACCGCCCTCCGGGCTCCCCGTATCCGGTCGGGGCCCTTCCAGGCTTGACTCACCTGGGAGGGCCCCGATCTACGAACTCGTCACTCACGTGATCAGAGACGGAACTCATGTGCTTGGAGGCGGAACTCGCGTGATGGGGTTCCGCACTCGGTCTGCGGCATCTGATCACGCGAGTTCCGCCTCAAAACACGGGAGTTCCGTCTCTGATCACATGAGTTCCGTCTCTGATCACGCGGCGGCCCGGGAGGAACGAGGCTTTCGCCGCGAACAGCAGCAGGAAACCATGTCGCGAAAGCCACTTTCGGGACATCTGATGTCTCGAAAGTGGCTTTCGCGACACTTGGCGTGACCGCTCACGAGGCCTGGGCTTCACGAGGACGGCTTCACGACCACGGTGTCGTCCGGGCCGACCAGACGCCCGTCCGCCGCCCGGATCTCCAGGCCCCGCAACGGAAGCCCGCCCTCGCGGTCCACCAGTTCCGACCGCGCCTCCCCGTCGGCGAAGAAATGCGCCTCGCCCCATTGCCGCAGCGCGACGATCACCGGGAACAGGTCCCGTCCCTTCGGCGTCAGGACGTACTCGCTGTACGTGCTCCCGTCCGAAGCCGGGACCACTTCGAGCACCCCGTGCCCGACGAGCGCCCGTAGCCGCGCGGACAGGATGTTCTTCGCGACGCCCAGGCTGCGCTGGAACTCCCCGAAGCGGCGCACGCCGTCGAAGGCGTCGCGCACGATCAGGAGTGACCACCAGTCGCCGATCGTGTCGACCGAACGCGCCACCGGGCAGGAAGCTTCGTCGAACGTCGTCCGCTTGACCATGGTTGCATCTTACAACCGCATTGCCCTACCGTCAGGTGGTAGCAAGTTGAAACCATCTGGAGGATCAGTGCATCGCGGTGTCGTCCTGTTGTTCGCCGTGGCCGCCGGGACGGCCGTCGCCACGATCTACTTCGCCCAGCCGTTGCTCGTCACCATGGGCGCCGAGCTCGGCATCGCCTCCTCGACCGTCGGCGGCATCGTCACGCTCACCCAGCTCGGGTACGGCCTCGGCTTGTTCCTCCTGGTCCCGCTCGGCGACCTGCTCGACCGGCGGCGGCTCGTCGCCGGTCTGCTGACGCTGCTGGCGGTCGCCGAACTGGTCGCCGCGACCGCCGTGAACGGTTTGACGCTGTTCGCCGGGATGGCGGCGATCGGTGTGCTGGCGGTGGTCACGCAGCTCCTGGTCGCGTTCGCGGCGTCGCTGGCCGCGCCCGCCGAACGCGGGCGCGTGGTCGGTCTCGTGACGACCGGCGTCGTCCTCGGGATCCTGCTCGCGCGCACGGTGTCCGGCACGCTGGCCGACCTCGCCGGCTGGCGCGCGGTGTACGTCGTGTCCGCCGCGGTGACGGTGGTGATCGCGATCGTGCTGTACCGCGTCCTTCCCGCCACGGCCCCGGGAAAGACCATGAACTACGGGCGGTTGCTGCGGTCCACGTTGTCCCTCTTCGCCGAGGAGCCCGTCTTCCGGACACGCGGAACGCTGGCGTTGCTGATCTTCGCCGCG
Source organism: Amycolatopsis sp. WAC 04197 (assembly GCF_003947475.1). Lineage (NCBI taxonomy): Bacteria > Bacillati > Actinomycetota > Actinomycetes > Pseudonocardiales > Pseudonocardiaceae > Amycolatopsis > Amycolatopsis sp. WAC 04197. The sequence continues at coordinate 443,092 of NZ_QHJK01000009.1, forward strand.
TTCGGCACGTTGTGGAGCTCGGTCGCCTTGCCGCTCAGCGAAGACGGCCTGTCGCACACCGCCATCGGCGCGTTCGGGCTGGCCGGGGCCGCGGGCGCGCTGGCGGCGGCCCCCGCGGGACGGCTCGCCGATCGCGGCCGGGCGCGGTGGACGACCGGGCTCGCGCTCGGCCTGCTCCTGCTTTCCTGGCTACCGCTGGGTTTCACCCGCACGTCACTGTGGGCGCTGGTGGTCGGTGCGATCCTGCTCGATCTCGCCGTCCAGGCCGTGCACGTCACGAGTCAGACCTTGATCTACCCGCTCCGGCCGGACGCCGGAAGCCGGTTGATCGGCGGCTACATGATCTTCTACTCCGTCGGCAGCGGCCTGGGCGCCATCGGCTCGACCGCCGTCTACGCCGTCGCCGGCTGGACGGGCGTCTGCCTGCTCGGCGCGCTGTTCAGCGCGTCGGCGCTCACCGTGTGGGGCGTCAAAGCCGCTCGATGATGGTGACGTTCGCCGTGCCGCCGCCCTCGCACATCGTCTGCAACCCGTAGCGGCCACCCCGCCGTTCGAGTTCGTGCAGCAGGGTCGCGAACAGTTTCGTCCCGGTCGCCCCGATGGGATGGCCGAGCGCGATCCCGCCGCCGTTGACGTTGACGCGGTCCGGATCGGCGCCGGTTTCCTCGATCCACGCCAGGACGACACTCGCGAACGCCTCGTTGACCTCGAACAGGTCGATGTCGTCGATGCCCAGCCCGGTCTTCCGCAGCGCGTGCGCGGTCGCCGGGATGGGCCCGGTCAGCATCCAGACCGGATCGGCCGCCCGGACGGAAAGGTGGTGGATCCTGGCGCGCGGGGTGAGCCCGTGCTCCTCGACGAACTTCTCCGACGCGATGAGGGCCGCGCTGGCGCCGTCCGAGATCTGACTGGCCACGGCCGCGGTGATCCGCGAACCCTCGCTCAGCGGTTTGAGCCCGGCCATCCGCTCCAGGCTGGTGTCGCGCCTGGGCCCCTCGTCCAGGGCGGCACCGGCGAACGGGGCGATCTCGGCGGCGAAGCGGCCTTCGTCGATGGCGGCGATCGCGCGCCGATGGCTGCGGAAGGCGAACTCCTCCATCGCCTCGCGGGTGAGATCCCAGTGATCGGCGATCATGTCGGCACTGCGGAACTGCGAGACCTCGACGCTGCCGTAGCGCTCCTGCCAGCCCTTCGAGCCGGAGAACGGGTCTTCGAAGCCGTACTCGCGCCCGGCCAGCATCGCCGCGCTGATCGGGATGGCGCTCATGTTCTGCACGCCGCCGGCGAGGACGAGGTCCATCGTCCCGGACAGCACCGCCTGCGCGGCGAAGTGCACGGCCTGCTGGCTCGAACCGCATTGCCGGTCGATCGTCACACCCGGCACGTGGTGCCCGAAACCCGCGGCGAGCCAGGCCGTGCGCGCGATGTTCCCGGACTGCGGCCCGAGCGTGTCACAACAGCCGAGGATGACGTCGTCGACCAGGTCGGCCTCGACCCCCGTTCGCTCGACGACGGCCTGGATGACGTGGGCGCCGAGGTCGGCGGAATGGACACCGCTGAGCACTCCCCCGCGTTTGCCGACCGGGGTCCGGACCGCGTCCAGGACATACGCTTCAGCCACGCCGCCTCCTCTTCGTCGCGATGCCGTCCAGCAGGATCCCGAGGTACTGCTGCGCGACGTCGTCCGCGCTCAGCGTGCCGCCGGGGTTGTACCAGCGCACCGCCACCCAGACGGTGTCGCGGATGAACCGGTAGGTCAGTTCGACGTCGAGGTCCTCGCGGAACACGCCGGCCGCGATGCCGTCGGTGAGGATCCCGTTCCACAGTTTGCGGAATTCGGTGTTGCGGTCGTTGAGGTAGCCGAACCGCGGCAGCTGCATGAGATGCTTCGCCTCGGATTGGTAGATCGCCACCTCGGCCGGCCGCCGGTGAATGGATTCGAACGACGCCACGACGACGGCTTCGAGGGTTTCCCGTGGGCCTTTCCCTTCCGCGACGATCTCGGCGTAGGCGCCGAAGAGTTCGTCGAGGAACCCAGTGAGGATCTCGTCGGCCATCGACTCCTTCGAGTCGAAATGGTGGTAGAGGCTGCCCGAAAGGATGCCCGCCGCGTCCGCGATGTCCCGCACGGTGGTGGAGACGTACCCGCGCTCGGCGAACAGCTTCGCCGCCAGGGCGAGCAGTTCGGCGCGGCGGGACCCTGGGCTGGCTTTCATCGCTACCTCACGCATGCTGGGAACTCACGGACACGACCTCGCCGGTGAGGTACGAGGAGTACTCACTGGCGAGGAACACCATCACATTCGCCACTTCCCAGGGTTCCGCCGCCCTCCCCGAGACCTCGCGCGCGGTGAGTTCGGTGAGCAGTTCGTCGCTGGTCACCTTGGCCAGGAACGGATGCATCGCCAGGCTCGGCGCGACAGCGTTGACCCGGATGCCGTGTTCGGCGACGTCGACGGCCGAGCACCGGGTGAGCGCCATGACACCCGCCTTCGCGGCCGCGTAATGGGCCTGCCCGGCCTGCGCGCGCCAGCCGATCACCGACGCGTTGTTGACGATCACCCCGCCGTCGCCTTGGGCGATGAACCGCTTCACCGCGGCCCTGGTCGCGCGGAACGTGCCGTTGAGGGTCACGTCGATGACCCGCGCCCATTCGTCGTCGGCCATGTCCACAATGGACTTGGTGCCGCCGAGACCGGCGTTGTTGATGAGCACGTCGATCCGGCCGTAGTGCGCGGCGGCGCCGTCGATGAGCGCCTGCACCTGATCTTCCTGCGTGACGTCGCAAGGGATCGCGTGGACGTCACCGAGTTCGGCGGCCTTCTCGCCCAGCCGCCGCTCGTGCCAGTCGCTGATCACGACGCGGGCGCCCTCTTCCATCGCGCGTTTCGCCACCGCGGAACCGATCCCGGTGCCGGCCGCCGCCGTCACCACGACCACCTTGTCCCGCAAGAGATTCGCCCCCTCGGGGTACTTCGGCACCGGGATCACGGACGGACCTCCCTTGGCAGGCCGAGCACCCGCTCGGCGATGACGTTGCGCTGGATCTCGTTGGAGCCGCCGTAGATCGTGTCGGCGCGGGTGAAGAGGAAGAGCCGCTGCCAGGCGTCGAGCCCGTCTTCCGCGACCATTCCCCGCGCGCCGCGGACGAGCATCGCGAGCTCCCCGAGGTCGCGATGCCAGTTCGCCCAGACCAGTTTGGACACTTCGGCCACACCGGGCGACGAGTCGCCGAGGGTGCGGATCGCCTGCGCTCGCATGACCTCCAGACCGACCCAGGCGCGGTCGATCCGTTCGGCGATCACCGGGTCGTCCGGTGCGATCCTGGTGAGTTCTTCGAGTTCCCGGCGGAAGCCGACCTGCTGCCCGAGCGTCGCGACACCACGCTCGAAGGCGAGGGTGCCCATCGCCACGCGCCAGCCGTCGCCGGGTTCGCCGACCACGAGGTCTTTCGCCGTGCGGGCGCCGTCGAAGAAGACTTCGTTGAACTCGGATGTCCCGGTGAGCTGCCGGATGGGCCGGACCTCGACGCCGGGCTGGTTCATCGGGACGAGCAAATAGGACAGTCCTTTGTGGCGTTTCGAGCCGGGCTCGGTGCGGGCGAGGACGAAACACCAGTCGGCGACGTGCGCGAGGGACGTCCACACCTTCTGGCCGTTCAGCACCCACTCGTCGCCTTCGAGCGTCGCCGTGGTCGCCACGGCGGCGAGATCGGAACCCGCGCCGGGTTCGGAATAGCCTTGGCACCACAGTTCTTCGACGGCCACGATCGGCGGAAGGAACCGCTTCTGTTGTTCCGGCGTGCCGAACGCGATGAGCGTGGGACCGAGGAGCTCTTGCGCGAGATGACTGACCCGCGCCGGGGCGTTCGCTCGCGCGTACTCCTCGTGGAAGACGACCTGCTGGTCGAGCGTCGCGCCCTGTCCTCCGTGCTCGACCGGCCAGCCGACGCAGGTCCAGCCCGCCGCCGCGAGCCGCCGCTCCCACTCCACGCGTTCGTCGAAAGCCTCGTGCTCCCGCCCTGGACCGCCCAAACCGCGCAGTTCCGGCGGCAGGTTCTCCGCCAGCCAGGTGCGCACACGGTCACGGAAACCGTCCTGAGCCACGCCTGCCTCCTCTAGCCAAACCAGAGCCTGCTGCGTAGGCTACCCTACCAAGCACTTGCTAGGGAGGCTCGATGTTCGAAGGGACCATCCCGGCGGCGCTCGACAGGGCCGCGGAGCGCTTCGCCGGCCGGGAAGCGCTGGTCGACGGCGAAGTCCGGCTCACCTATGCCGAACTCGCGCGCCGGGTGCGGCAGGCCGCGCGGTTCTTCGAGGGCCACGAACGGGTCGCGATCTGCTCCCCCAACACCTGGCATTGGGTCGTCGCCGGGCTCGGCGCGCTGTACGCCGGCGCCACACTGATCCCGGTCAACACCCGCTTCACCGCGCGCGAAACCGTCGACATCCTCGAACGCGCGAAGGTTTCCGCGCTGGCGATCACCGGCACGTTCCTCGGCACGGACCGGCTGGCGGACCTCGGTTCCGCTCGTCCGGGCACCGTGGTGCGCCTCCCCGTCGAAGGCCCCGAGGAACCCGTCGACGGCGTCACGGAATGGGACGCACTCTCCGGTCTCGACAGCGATTTCGTCAGTCCCGCACAACCCGGCGACGTCAGCGACATCCTGTTCACCTCCGGGACCACCGGCCGCAGCAAGGGCGCGATGAGCAGCCACCGGCAGGCACTGAGCGTCGCCGAAGCCTGGGCCGAGTGCGGCGGGCTGACCGAAGAAGACCGGTACCTCGTGATCAACCCGTTCTTCCACAGCTTCGGCTACAAGGCGGGCATCCTCGCCGCCGCGCTGCGGGGCGCGACCCTGGTGCCGCAGCGCACCTTCGAGCTCCGGGAGACCCTGCGCCTCATCGAATCCGAGCGGATCACCGTGCTACCCGGCGCGCCCACGATCTACCAGGTACTCCTGGAGGCGCCCGAGCGCGGGAACCACGACCTCTCCAGCCTGCGGCTCGCGGTCACCGGTGCCGCGACCGTGCCGGTCACGCTCGTCGAGCGGATGCGGACGGACCTGGACATCGACACGGTGCTCACCGCGTACGGCCTCACCGAAGCGGTGGTGGCCACGATGTCCCGCCCCGAGGACGACGTCGAACTGGTGGCGAACTTCTCCGGCCGCGCGACGGCCGGCTTCGAGGTGAAACTCGGCGAGCACGACGAAGTCCTGCTGCGCGGTCCGAACGTGATGCTCGGCTATCTCGACGATCCGGACGCCACCGCGAAGGCCGTCGACGCCGACGGCTGGCTGCACACCGGCGATGTCGGCGTGCTGAACGAACGCGGGTATCTGAAGATCGTCGACCGGATCAAGGACATGTACGTCTGCGGCGGGTTCAACGTCTACCCGGCGGAGGTCGAGCAGGTGCTGAGCCGCCTGGCCGGGGTCGCCGAAGCCGCCGTCGTCGGTGTGCCGGACGAACGGCTCGGCGAGGTCGGCAAGGCGTTCATCCGGCTCAGCCCGGAGGCCTCACTGTCCAAAGAGGACGTATTGACCCATTGCGAAGGCCGGTTGGCCAACTACAAGACTCCTCGATTTGTCGACTTCGTGGCGGAGCTTCCGCGAAACCTGTCGGGGAAGGTCCTGAAACGCGTGTTGCGGGAGGAGAACGGATGACCGTCGAGTACGAGCGACGCGGGCCGGTGGCCGTCGTCACGATGAACCGGCCGGAGTACCGGAACGCGCAGAACTCGGCGATGACCTACGCGCTCGACGCCGCGTTCACCCGCGCCGTCGACGATCCCGAGGTCAAGGTGATCGTGCTGGCCGGCGCGGGCAAGCATTTCTCCGCCGGGCACGACATCGGGACACCGGAACGCGACGTGGACGTCTCGTTCGAGCGCAAGGCGGTGCTGTGGTGGGACCACGTCGGCGCCGAGGGCGGTGATCAGCGGTTCGCCCGCGAGTCCGAGGTCTACCTCGGCATGTGCCGCCGGTGGCGCGAGATCCCGAAGCCGACCATCGCGAGCGTGCAGGGCGCGTGCATCGCGGGCGCGCTGATGCTGGCGTGGGTGTGCGACATGATCGTCGCCTCCGAAGACGCGTTCTTCGCCGATCCCGTGGTACGGATGGGAATTCCCGGCGTCGAGTACTTCGCGCATCCCTGGGTCCTCGGTCCGCGCGCGGCCAAGGAGGTGCTGTTCACCGGTGAGCGCTTCACGGCGCAGCAGGCCAAGGAATGGGGCATGCTGAACCGCGTCGTCCCTCGCGCCGACCTCGAAACCGAGACGATGGCGCTGGCGGAGAAGATCGCGGTGATGCCGCGGATGGGGCTCGCGCTCGCCAAGAAGGCCGTCAACCAGGCCGAGGATCTGATGGGTCTCCGGTCCGGAATGGACTCCGTGTTCGGGCTCCATCACTTCGCGCACGCGCACAACGCCGAGGTCTCCGGCGGCGACTCGCTGGGCGGGCAGGACGCGCGCTCGATGCGGGACGCGAGCTCGTGATGGACCTCGACCTGGACGAGCGGACACTCGCCTTCCGCGATGAAGCCCGTGCCTGGCTCGCCGCGAACGTTCCCACCGAGCCGCTGAAGTCGTTCGACACCGCCGAAGGATTCGCTCAGCACCGCGAATGGGAGTCCCGGCTGGCCGACGCCCGCTGGTCGGTCGTCTCGTGGCCGCGTGAGTTCGGCGGCCGGGACGCGAGTCTCTTGGAGTGGGTGCTGTTCGAGGAGGAGTACTACGCGGCGGGAGCACCGTTGCGGGTCAACCAGAACGGCATCTTCATGCTCGCGCCCACGCTGTTCTCCCATGGCACGGAGGAACAGCAGGCCAGGATCCTGCCGAAGATGGCGCGCTCGGAAGAGGTCTGGGCGCAGGCGTGGTCGGAACCCGAGGCGGGCAGCGACATCGCCGCCCTCCGCAGCACCGCGACCCGCTGCGACGGCGGCTGGCGGGTCAGCGGGCAGAAGACGTGGAGCTCACGGGCGACGTTCGCCGATCGCGCGTTCGGCCTGTTCCGCAGCGACCCGGAGTCGGTGCGGCACAAGGGACTCACCTATCTCATGGTGGATCTGCGGGCCGAAGGGGTCACCGTGCGGCCGATCCCCCAGCTGGACGGGGAGCCGGGGTTCGCCGAGATCTTCTTCGACGACGTCTTCGTCCCAGACGAGGACGTGATCGGCACCCCGGGCGAGGGCTGGCGGGTCGCGATGACCACGGCGAACAACGAACGCGGCCTCTCCCTGCGCAGCCCCGGCCGGTTCCTCGCCGCGGCCGACCGGCTGGTCTCGCTCTGGCAGGAGGCGGGGCGTCCCGCGCACACCGCGGACCGGGTCGCCGACGCGTGGATCGGCGCGCGGGCCTATCAGCTGTACACCCTGGGCACGGTCACCCGGCTCGCCGACGGCGCCGAGCTCGGGCCGGAATCGAGTGTCAACAAGCTGTTCTGGTCGCATCTCGACGTCGCGCTCCACGAGACCGCGCTCGACATCCTCGGCCCGGACGCCGAACTGCGGGGCGCCTGGAGCGATGGCTGGCTGTTCTCCCTGGCGGGACCGATCTACGGCGGGACCGACCAGATCCAGCGGTCCATCGTCGCCGAACGGTTGCTCGGCCTGCCGAAGGGGGCTCGATGAGGTTCGCACTCTCCGGTGAGCAGGAGCAGTTCTCCCGCAGCCTGAACGATCTTCTGTCCGGTGTGGACACAGACTCGGCCAACCGCGCCTGGGCGGCGGGTGATCCTGGCCCCGGTCTCAAGATCTGGCGGCGCCTGGCGGAACTCGGCGTGACCGCGCTGGCGGTCCCCGAGAAGTACGACGGGCTCGGCGCCACACCGGTCGATCTGGCCGTCGGCTTCGAACGGCTCGGTTACCACTGCGCTCCCGGGCCGTGGACCGACACCGTGGCCGTGCTTCCGTCCTTGTTGGACGACGAGCTGCTGACGTCGGTCGCGTCCGGTGAGACGCTGGCTTCGGTCGCGTACGCACCACACGTGCCGTACGCCTTGGATGCCGATGTCGCGGACGCTCGCTTGGCGGTCGAGAACGGCAGGCTGCGCGCGTTCACCCCCGGAACCCTTTTGTCCTCTGTGGACAGTTCACGACGGCTGTTCCCGCCGGTGACCGGCGACGATCTCGGCACGGCGCTCGACGCGGACAGCGCGTTCGAACTGGGATGTCTCGCCACCTCCGCGCAACTCCTCGGCGCGGGACGGTGGCTGCTCGACACGTCGGTCGCCTATGCCGCGCAACGCAAGCAGTACGGCCGCGAGATCGGCGGGTACCAGGCGGTCAAACATCTGCTCGCCGATGTGGCGACCGCGCTCACGCTGGCGGAGCCGCTGCTGTTCGGCGCGGCCGTCACGCTGGACCGGCGCGACGTCTCCGCGGCCAAGGTGGCGTGCGGCGATGCCGCGCATCTCGCCGCCCGGACGGGGCTGCAGGTGCACGGCGCGATCGGCTACACCGCGGAACACGCGCTCGGCCTGCGCCTGACCAGGGTCCGCGCGCTGGTCGGCGCCTGGGGTACGCCGCGATTCCACCGGGAGCGGGTGCTGTCATGACGTTCACCGCCGAACAGGACGCGCTGCGGGACAGCGTCCGGAAACTGCTGGACCGGGAAGCGGATCCCTGGCCCGAGCTGTGCGAACAGATCGGCGTGGCGGCGCTGGCCGTACCCGAGTGCTTCGGCGGGCTCGGCGCGGGAACGGCGGAACTGCAGGTGGTCGCCGAAGAACTGGGCCGGGTACTCGCCGATGTCCCGTTCCTCGGCTCGGCCGTGCTCGCCGTGCACGCCGTGCTGGCCACGGGCAACGACAAGGCTTGCGAGCGTCTGCTCCCCCGGCTCGCCGAGGGCACTGTCGGCGCCGTGGCGTGGACCGACGCCGATGGCCGGTGGGACACGCCTGCCTGCCGTGTCGTCGACTCCGCCATGGAGGGTGAGGCGCACTATGTCCTCCACGGCGACGAGGCCGAGATCCTCCTGGTCGTGGCGGACGGCTCGCTGTACGAGGTCTCCGATGCCCGCCGTGTGCGGACTCCGGCGATGGACGAAACCCGGCGGCTGGCTCGTGTGGTTTTCGAGAACGCTCCTGCCCGGCTACTCGGCCCCGTCGACCTCGGCGCCTTGCGTGACGTGGCTTGTGCCGTCCTGGCCGCCGAACAGGCCGGAGCCGCTGCACGGGCGTTCGAGCTGACGGTGGAATACAGCAAGCAGCGGCGCCAGTTCGGCAGGCCGATCGGCGGGTTCCAGGCGTTGAAGCATCGGATGGCGGACCTCCACGTGCTGGTGGAGACCGCGCGTTCGGCGGCTTACGCGGCTCCGGAGTCGAGCAGGCTGGCGGCGGTGGCGAAGGTGCATTGTTCGGAGGCGCTGGCGACGGTGGCGGGCGAGATGATCCAGCTGCACGGCGGGATCGCGATCACCTGGGAGCATCCGGCGCATCGGTACTTCAAACGGGCGCATGGCGCGGCGCGGTTGTTCGGCTCGCCTGGGGAGCATCTCGGGCGGGTGCGGCCTACTTCTGATCCAGGAACCGGGTGATCGCGCGGATCCGATCCCCGTCGAGCGTGAGGACCATCAGCCCGGCCGGTGTTTCGCCGTGGCGGCAGCGGAAGGCGGGCTGGTTGTTCGCCCGCGTCGGCGTCATGGCGAAACGCTCGACGGGAACGGCCATGGTGACGCGGAGGAAACCCGCGATCGCTTCGAGACCGTGGTACTCGTGCGGCGCCGGCGGCATGGCGAGCCAGGCGTCGTCGGTGAGCAGGCCGAGGACGCCGTCGAGGTCGCCCGCGGTGAAGGCGTCGGCGAACCTCCTGGTCAGCTCGCGTTCCTGAGGTGACGGCCGGTGCCCGACGCTTTCGCGGTGTTTGTCGAGCGAGGCGCGGGCGCGCTGAAGGATGCCCTTGACCGCCGTCTCGGTGGTGCCGAGCATGCTCGCGACCTCACCCGCGGGGAAGCACAGGACGTCGCGCAGGACGAGCGTGGCGGCTTGTCTCGGTGGGAGGAGCTGGAGGCCGGTGATGAAGGCGAGCTCGATCGCCTCCCTGGTTCCGTAGCGCGCTTCGGGACCAGGGTCGCTGTCGGCGACGCGCTCGAGGAGCTCGTCCGGGTACGGCTGCAACCAGGTCATCTCGCCACGTCGGCTCGGTTCGGGCGGGTCGAACGGCGGCACCGGCTCGGGTGGGCGACGGCGACCGGCGTCCCGCAACGCGTTGAGGCAGCGGTTGGTGGCGATGCGGTACAGCCAGGTGCGGAGCGACGAGCGTCCCTCGAAGCCGTCGAGGCCCCGCCATGCGGCCAGGAGCGTTTCCTGGACGGCGTCCTCGGCGTCGGTGAGGGAGCCGAGGATCCGGTAACAGTGCAGGTGGAGCTCGTGCCGATACGTCTCGGCGAGCTCGCGAAACGACTGCTCGTCCGTTGCCCTGGTGCTCACAGACCGTTCCTTTCGGGGCGCGGGTGGTGTCTGACCGGGTGAAGACCGACGAAAGGAACCATCATGACCAGTCCCGCCTTGGCTGTCGCGCTCTCCTACCACCGCGCGTGGACCGGCAAGGACTTCGAGAAGGCGATGACCTACGTCGCCGACGACATCGTCTGCCACACACCCGGCGGGCCGCTCTCCGGCGCGGCGGCGTTTCGCGGGTTCATGGGCCCGTTCACAGAGATCCTGACCGGGTCGACCCTGCTTTCGGCGTTCGGGGACGAGACGACGGCGTTGCTGATGTACGACACCGCGACCCTGCCGGTGGCGAGCGCCCCGGGGGCCGAGCTGCTGACCGTGCGGGAGGGACGGATCGTGGAGTTGCGGATCGTTTTCGACCGGGCTCCCTTCGATGCGGCTAGGGCGGCTGCGGCAAGGGTTAACGGCTAAGCCCGCCTCGGGGTCCAATGGGACGAGCCCTGCGCACGCCAGTTCGAGGGCGCGGTGGGGCCCTACCCGTCGCACGTCCGGGTAGCCGCGGGGCGGTTCCGCGCCGATCAGAAGGGTGGGGTTTCGTCCTCCGGTTCCGGGCGTGGGTCGTGGAGTGGTTCGGGGGCTGCGGTGTAGGTGCGGCCGGTGGGGGTGGTGATGGTCATGCCGCCGTTGCCGGTGGGTTCCGCGGTCCAGCCGGGTTCTTCTTTGAGCATGTTGTGGATCTTGCAGGCGGCGTGGCAGTTGTGGTGGTCGGTGTCGCCGTGGCGGGCCCAGGTGGTGATGTGGTCGATTTCGGAGAATTCGGCGGGTCGGTGGCAGCCGGGGTGGGTGCATTCCCGGTCCCGTGCCTTGATCAGACGGGCCAGCGAGGCAGGGGGTCGGTAGGTGCCGGGGCTGGCTTCGAGGAGCTGTCCGGTGGTGGGGTCGGTGATCAGCCGGGACCAGGTCGAGCCGGGATCGGCGGCGATCTCCCGGGTGAGCCAGCCGGGGATGGGCCCGTAACCGGCCAGCGTCGCGGGATCCTCACGCGCACCGGTCAGGGTCAACAGGTCGACATAGACGTGGACGTGCGCGCGAGGCGTGCCGTGACCGTCCTCGGCCAGCAGCCGTTCGGCGAAGATGTCCGCACGGTGCTGATCGAGAGTGCGGGTCTTGTCGGATTGGCGGCGGGCTTTGGCCGCACGGGACAGGGACGCGTAGACCGAACTGGCGACTTCGACGGGAAGGTAGCCCGTCAGTTTGGACATGGTCTCGTCTTCGTGGTCCAGCGAAACATGCCGCAGCGCGCGTTTCTTTTCGGCGCGTTCCCGATAACCGTCGGGGTCGAATTTCTGCACCGCGTGATCCACCGATTTTCGGATCGCCGTCGGGTCACGACCGGCGAGCCGCTTGGTCATGAACGCGTCCACCAGCGCGGCGACCTCGTCGGACACCTCGCGGGTCAGCTGGCTGACCTTCGACGCTTTGTACAGATCGATGTCACCCTTCTCCAGCGCCGCCAACGTGTTCGGCAACCGGCGAACCAGCGCGCACGAGGTTTCGACCAGCAGGTACGCCTGATTGCGAGAGACCGAGAAGGCCAGAGCGACCTCCTCGGTCACCGATCTTCGAGAACCACCCACCCCAGCGAACCGGGCTATCGAATGCACCTGCCGCCCCTGAGCACGGCGAAGAACCACCTCCTCGTCATAGGCGGCGTCGAGAAACTGAGCGGCCTTCGGATTGAAAGCAAGAGACTGGGTCATGACCAAGATCATACTCGAACATTCGTTCGACCGCCACGAATGGAGCAGCGACCGGGCGAAACCTCAGAAAATCTTCCCCGCTGAGCGAAGGCCCTCCGGAGCCGGACGCTCACTGCCCGCCGAGCGCTTGCCGCCATACCTGTTCGAACTCGTCGCCGGTGATCCTGGACGCCACGAACTCCCGCTGCGCGTTGATCTCGGCGAGCGGCGGAACGGGGACCAGTCCCAAACCTGTGCCGCCGACCTCGCGCTCCTCGTCGGCCCAACCGAGCCTGCCGTCGCGGAACCGCTCCACTTTCCGGCGCTCATAGCCATCGATGCCGACCTCACTGAGGATCTCCACAGGCTCCTCAGCGAATTCGTGCGCCCACACGACACGCAGGTACCACATCCGCGCCCTGATCATCACGACCTCAGGGTAGGGCCAACCCCCGCACCAACCCACCGGCGCACCGCATTCACCCCACCCCCGCCCCGAACCAGACTCACAACGGTGACCGCAAACCTCCGCACAGGCAGCGATTTCGCCCGCCTGTCCCGCCGCGTCAGCGAAGCGGGCCTCCTCGACCGCCGTCCCGGCTACTACGTCTTCCGCATCGGCCTGGTCGCCACCCTCTTCGCCGGCGGCTGGATCGCCTTCTTCGCGATCGGGGATTCCTGGTGGCAGCTGGGGATCGCCGTGTTCCAGGCGGTGATGTTCGGCCAGATCGCCTTGCTGTCGCACGATCTCGCGCACCGCCAGGTGTTCCGGACCCGCCGCCCGAGCGAGATCGCCGGCCGGATCGCGGGCAATCTCGGCGTCGGCATGAGTTACGGCTGGTGGATGGACAAGCACACCCGCCACCACGCGAACCCGAACCACGAGGACCTCGATCCCGACGTCGATCCGGACATCCTCGTCTGGTCGAAGGAGCAGGCGCGGGCCAGCAAGGGACTTCCCCGGTTCATCGGCCGCTACCAGGCGTTCCTGTTCTTCCCGTTGCTCACCCTCGAAGGCCTGAACCTGCACTTCTCCGGGATCCGCGCGGTGTGGAAGCCGGGTCTGCGACGACGCGGGCTCGAAGCGGCCTTGCTGCTGACGCATTTCGCGCTCTACTTCAGCGCGCTGCTCGTGGTCCTCTCGCCCGGCAAGGCGCTCGCCTTCTTCATCGTCCACAAAGCACTGTGGGGTGTCTACATGGGATCGATCTTCGCGCCGAACCACAAGGGGATGCCGATCCTGTCCGGCGACACCGAACTCGACTTCCTGCGCAAGCAGGTGCTCACCTCACGCAACGTCCGCGGCGGCCACGTCGTCGATGTCGCGCTCGGCGGGCTCAACTACCAGATCGAGCACCACTTGTTCCCGAGTATGCCGTCGCCGCATCTTCGCCGCGCCCGGCCCATCGTCCAAGAATACTGCGCGGAAATCGGCGTCCCGTATCACGAGACGGGACTCCTCGAGTCGTACTCGCTCGCGTTGCGGAGCCTGCACGAAGCGGGTGAGCCGATCCGACTTTCGTCGGGTTCACCGGCTGAGACGCCCGCCGGACGCCGTTGACACTCCAGATACGGCTTCTTACGTTCAGTGCATGTCGCCCCCGAAGATCTTCCCCGGCGCCACCCTGCATCCAGAACCGTTCCCGCGGGCCCTGCGCGCGGCGATCACGGCCAGCGGGCTCCCGCTCGACCGGATCCGCCATCGCCTCGAACTCCGCGGCGTCTCCATCAGTGTGCCGACGCTGAGCCATTGGCAGTCCGGCAGACGGAGACCGGAACGCCCGGAATCGCTCCGGGCGCTCGCCGAACTCGAACAACTGTTGTCCTTGCCGCCGTTGGCCTTGCGTTCCTTGCTCGGCCCGCCCCGGCCCCGCGGACGAAAGAGCTCGGTCCCGGCACAGCGCCGGGACCGAGCCACCCCCGAGGAAACCTATCCGACGTAGAGCGTGCGGTTCGGGCTGCCGCTACCGGGGTTGGTGACCTTCCCCGGAGTCGAAGCGCTGATCAGCGCCTGAGCGACCTGCGCCGCGGTGGCGCCGGTGTGCGTCGAGAGGTACAGCGCCGCGGCACCCGCCACGTGCGGCGCGGCGAACGAGGTGCCGTTACCGGTGTAGGTCGCGGTGTCGTTGTCCTTCCAGGCCGAGGTGATCGAGACGCCCGGCGCGAACAGGTCGACCACGGAACCGTAGTTGGAGAAGGAAGCGCGGCGGTCGGTGCGGTCCGCCGCGGCGACCGTGAGCGCCTCGGTGACCCGCGCGGGCGAGGTGTTCGCGGCGTTCACGTTGGAATTGCCGGCGGCGATCGTCCAGGTGACGCCCGACTTGATGGAGTTCCGCACCGCGGTGTCCAGCGCGGTCGACGCGCCACCGCCGAGGCTGGCGTTGGCCACGGCGGGTTTCTTGGCGTTCTTGGTGATCCAGTCGACGCCCGAGATCACCCCGGCGGTCGTGCCGCTTCCGTCGGAGCCGAGAACGCGCACCGGGTACAGCGAAGCACCCTTGGCGACACCGTATTTCGCACCGGCGATCGTGGCCGCGACATGGGTGCCGTGACCGTAACCGTCGTCCGCGTTCGTGTCATTGTCGACGAAGTCGTAACCCTGCTTCACCCGCCCGCCGAAATCGGTGTGCGTGGCACGGATTCCGGTGTCGAGAACGTAGACGTTCACATTCGAAGCGGTCGTCGAGTAGTTGTACTTGCCGTCGAGAGGAAGATCGCGCTGATCGATGCGGTCGAGCCCCCACGACGGCGGATTCGTCTGCGTCGCCTCGGCGCGCAGCACCTTGTTCTGTTCCACGAAGGCGACCGCCGGGTCGGCCGCGAGCCGTTTGGCCTGCCGCTCCTTCAGCGCCACCGAGAAACCGCTGATCCCCTGCGTGTACTGCCTCCCGATGGCACCGCCGAACTTGCTTGCCAGCGAAGGCTTGTCGGCGGTCGAGCCGTCCTTGAGCACGACGATGTAGCTGTCGGCGACGGCGCCTTCCGCACCGGCGCCGACGATCGCGCCCTCGGCCGCCTGCGCCGGCGTCACGCCTGCCAAAACCGTGACGACGGCGGCGGCCAACCCGATTCCGGTCAGTCTGCGAGAATTCACGTTGCTGTCCCCATTCCTTGGTGAGCTTCCGCCGAAAACGCTAAGCGGAAGCCGCAAGAAAGGACAGCTTTACATTTTTTCGTTTATACGGATTAAAGCCAATCATCGGGACGCGGCCACGGCATGAGCGCGGCGAGCGCGTCCGTCACCGGTTCGGTCACCGTGTACCGCCCGCGGTGGAACAGCAGCGGCCGATCGTCGGACGGTTCCCCGAGCGCGGTGACCCGGCCGACGACGACGTAATGGTCCCCCGCCTCGTGCACCGCTTCGAGCGTGCAGTCGATCCACGTCAAAGCCCCGGTCAGCAAAGGAGATCCGGACGGCGCGGGGGTCCAGTCGACCGACGCGAACTTGTCCGCGCCCCGCGCGCCGAACACCGCGCTGACGTCTTGCTGGTCTTCGGCCAGCACGTTGACGGCGAACCGGCCGGACTCGGCGAGTACAGCCCATGTCCGGGAAGTCTTGGCAGGGCAGAAAAGCACCAGCGGCGGATCCAGCGAAAGCGCCGCGAAAGACTGGCACGCGAAGCCCACCGGAGCCTCGCCGTCGTGTCCGGTCACGACCGCCACGCCCGTGCAGAAATGCCCGAGCACCGTGCGGAACCGTGCCGGATCGATGTCCGCGCCGAGGTCCGTCACCGGGGTCACGACTGCCCCGGCGGCCTGGCGCCGACTGAAAAGTCGTGTCCCCACAAGGAAACCGCCGTACTCTCTCGGGCGATCCAGCTTTCGTCGTCCACCTGACGCCCCTCGCAGCCGTATTCGACATCGAAGCCGCCGGGGGTCTTCATGTAGAACGAGAGCATCAGATCGTTGACGTGCCGCCCGAGGGTCGCCGACATCGGCACCTTCCGGCGGATGGCCCGGTCGAGGCAGAGACCGACGTCGTCGGTGTTCTCCACTTCGACCATGAGGTGCACGATGCCGCTGGGTGTCGGCATCGGCAGGAAGGCGAGACTGTGGTGACGCGGGTTGCAGCCGAAGAACCGCAGCCACGCCGGCGCGCCGTCGGCGGGCCTGCCGACCATCTGCGGTGGTAGTTTCATCGAGTCCCGCAGCCGGAATCCGAGCACGTCGCGGTAGAAGCGCAAGGACGCCTCATCGTCGTGTGTGGACAGGACGACGTGCCCGAGCCCTTGCTCGCCGGTCACGAATTTGTGTCCGTACGGGCTCACCACGCGCCGATGTTGCAAAGCGACTCCGTGGAACACTTCGAGCGTGTTGCCCGAGGGGTCCTCAAAGGACACAAGGCCGTCGACCCGGCGATCGGCCAGCTGATCCGGCGTGCCTTCCTTGTACGGCACCGAGTGCGCGTCGAGCGACGCCCGGATCTCGTCGAGTTCGCCGGCGTTGGCGACCTCCCAGCCCGCGACGGCGAGCCTGTCGCGCTCGCCGGGGAACACCACCAGCCGCGCCGGGAAATCGTCCATGCGCAGGTAAAGCGCCTCGGGATTCGTGCCGGAGCCCTCGACCATGCCGAGGACCTTCAGCCCGTATTCGCGCCACGCGGCCATGTCGGTGGCTTCGATACGCAGGTAGGCGAGCGAACGGATACCCATCAGGAGGCTCCCAGGAAGTCGAGTGCCAGCCGGTTGAACTCGTCGAACTTCTCCAGCTGCGCCCAGTGCCCGCAGCCGCCGAACACGTGCAGCTGCGCACGCGGGATCGTCTTGAGCGCGAGCAGCGCGCCGTCGAGCGGGTTCACCCGGTCTTCCCGGCCCCAGATGAGGAGCACACGCTGGCGCAGGCGATGCGCCTCACGCCACAGCATGCCCTCTTCGTAGGTGTCGGGCTGGGCGAACGACTTCCCCATCGCCTTCATCGCCGCCAGCGACTCGGGCGCGCTCGCGGCGGCGAACCGTTCGTCGATCAGCTCGTCGGTGATCAAAGACTGGTCGTGCACCATGATCCGCAGGAAGGCTTCGAGCTTCTCCCGGCTCGGCCCCGGCGGGGCACTGAACCGGCCGAGGTTCTTGATACCTTCGGTGGGATCGGGCGCGAACAGGTTCACGCTCAGACCGCCCGGCCCCATCAGGACCAGCCGCCCGGCGCGTTTCGGATGGTTGAGCGCGAGCCGCACGGAAGCCCCGCCGCCGAGCGAGTTCCCGACGAAATGCGCCCGCTCGATCCCGAGTTCGTCCATCAGCCCGGCCACGGCGTCCGCGCTGTGCCGGAAGTACTGCGGATGCTCGGTCGGTTTGTCCGACCGGCCGAACCCGGGCTGGTCGATGGCCAGCGTCCGGTAGTTCTTGCCGAACACCGGGAGGTTGCGGCCGAAGTTGCTCCACGCCGACGCGCCGGGCCCGCCGCCGTGCAGCAGGATCACCGTCTCGGGATGTTCCGCGCCCGCCTCGTGGTAATGCAGCTTGAGTCCACCTTGGACGGTGACGTACTTGCCTTCGGTCATCAGACCATCGCATTCTCGACGGGCAGCCCGAAGGCGCCGGTTCCGAACATGACGTAGGCGCGCTCGGCGTCGTTCGCCGCGTGCACCCGGCCGGCGTGGGCGTCGCGCCAGAACCGCTGGATCGGGGTTCCGGCCTGCAGCGCGCGACCGCCGGAGTTCTCGAAAAGCCTGTCGATGGCGAAGATCGCGCGTTCCGTGCCGCGGACCTGGTCACGGCGGACCCGCAGCCGCGTGGGGAACGGGAGCTTCTCCCCCTGGCACGCCAGCTGGTACAGCTCGTCGATGTTGTGCGTCAGCTGGAGCCAGGCCGCGTCGATCTCGCTGGCCGCCTCCGCGATCCGCACCTTCGCGAACGGGTCCTCTTTGGACTGTTCGCCCGCGTACGCCGCGCGGACCCGCTTGCCCTGGTACTCGACGTGCGCGTCGTACGCGCCCTGCGCCATCCCGATGATCGGCGCGGTGATCGTGCTCGGATGCACCGAACCGTACGGCAGTTTGTAGAGCGGCCCGGGGTTGATCTCCTGTCCCGGCGTCTTGCACTTCGACGTCGCGATGAAGCTCAGCGCGCGGTGCTTCGGGACGAACACGTCGTTCACGATGATGTCGTTGGACCCGGTGCCACGCAGGCCCACGGTGTCCCAGACGTCTTCGATCGTGTAGTCGGAGATCGGCACCAGATAGGTGCAGAAGTCGACGGGTTTCCCGTCCTTGAACGTCGGCCCGCCCAGCAGCACCCAGGTCGCGTGGTCGCAGCCGGAGGAGAAACTCCAGCGCCCGCTGAGCCGGTAGCCGCCCTCGACGACGTCCGCCTTGCCCATCGGCGCGTACGACGACGAGATCCGGACGTCGGTGTCGTCACCCCAGACGTCCTGCTGCGCCTGCGCCTCGAACAGCCCGAGGTGCCACGGGTGGACGCCGAGGATGGAGGCGACCCAGCCGGTGGACCCGCACGCGCTCGCGACGAGTTTGACCGCGGTGTAGAAGCTCACCGGGTCGGCTTCGATGCCACCGAAGGTCTTCGGCTGCAGCATTTTGAAGAACCCGGTCTCCTGCAGGGATTTGACGGACTCCTCGGGAACGCGCCTGGCGTCCTCCGCCTCCTGCGCCCGTTCCCGCAGGACCGGCAGCAGCTCCCGGATCCCCGCGATCACGTCCTGCGCGGCGTGCTCGCTCATATGCGTTCCCTCTCTCGCCATACTCCGTGAACCGGATCCAAGACTAGAACACGTTCTCGTTTTTGTCGACCGATCCCCGGTCGAGCGCACTGTGCAGTCCGGCGCGCCGACCGGAAAACACGCAGTCGGCCAGCGACAGACCGCTCACATAGGACCTAGAACAGATTCCCACCGCGGTCCGGCCCGCCGCGTACAGACCGCGGATGGGAACACCGGCCCCGGATCGCACGGCACCGGTCTCCTCGTCGACCACCAGGCCGCCCAGGGTCAGCATCGGGCAGGGATAGCCGAGGTTGGGCTTGATCGAGACGTCGATCAGCGAATACGGCGCCCGATCCAGCGGCCGCGCGAATTCCGCGGGCTTACCCGTCGGATCCGCACCGGAACGCGCGGCCTCGACCGTGGCGGCGAGCCCGCCCGGATCGACGCCCGCCTTGCGCGCGACCTCGTCCAGCGACCCGGCGACGACCCGCTGCCGCAGGAGATAACGCACCTGAAGTCCTTGGAACCATTGGCTTTGCCCGCGCGCGTCCCGTTTGACCTCCCCGACGATGGCGTCGTCGACCAGCAGCCAGCCGCGGCCGCCGTGCCCGGTGATCATGCGTTCGCCGACGGCGGCGCCGTAGCGGGATTCGTCGATGATCCGGCCGCCCGTCTCGTCCACGAGCAGGCCGCCGAGGAACGCCGACGGCGGGGTGATGAACCGCCAGGCGGAGATCCGCCCGAGTTCGGCGGTGGCCCCGCCCGCCTCGACACCCATCCGGATACCGGATCCGTCGTCGGCCGAGGTCCCGAGCGCCAGCCCGCCCCGGTACGCGGGCGCGTGCTCACGCACCATCTCGCGGTTCGCGATGAACCCGCCCGCCGCGAGAACGACCCCGCGCGTGGCGGAAATCCGCAGCTCACGGCCGTATCGGCGTTCGATCCGCTCCGCCCGCCGGTGCAGCGACTTCCGCAGCGACGGCACATAGATCCCCGGCTTCGCGGCATACGCCGACAGCCTCCGGTGCGCGGCCCGCACGCGAGCGGGAGCGTCCCGCAGGGTGGACACCACGACGCCGGTGACGGTTCCGTCGTCGTCCACGATCAGGTTCCGCGCCGCCGTCTGCGGCAGTACCTGGATCCCGCGGCTCCGGACCGCCGCCATCAGGCGTTTCATCAGCAGTTTCCCGGAAGTGCCGGTCCCCTTGACGCGATGTCCGCGCGGCGCGGGCTTGGCCGCGTCACGGAAACCGCCGGCCGCCTCGCTACCCGAGTAGTACAGATAGTGCTTGTCGCTCGGATAAGACGTCTTGTACGGGCACAAACTGCCCTCGAAGGGCACGCCGTTGCCTTCCAGCCACGAGATCATCTCCGTACTCCCCGCGCAGAACCGCCGCAGGGTCTCCTCGGAGACGACGTCGCCGACCTCGAGCCGCAGGTAGTCGTACATCGCGTCGACGCTGTCGTCGACGCCCGCGTCCCGCTGCTGCGCCGTCCCGCCACCGGCGTAGACGACACCGCCGCTGACCGCGCTCGCGCCACCGCCGGAGAACCGGTCCAGCACGAGCACCCGGGCACCGGCGTCGGCCGCTTCGATCGCCGCGCAGGCGCCCGCCGCACCGAAACCCACGATCACCACATCCGCGACGAGGGAGTCCATGGCCCCACCCTAGAACTAGAACACGTTCTCGTCTATGGTGACTGGAGCAGCGCGGATGCTGCTCGATGCTTCCTACAACGTGTTTCAGGTGAGGGGCGTATGGAGTTCGACGTGATCGTGGCGGGCACCGGTGCCGCCGGGATGACCGCCGCACTGTCCGCAGCCCACCGGGGACTCGAGGTCCTGGTCGTGGAGAAGGCCGCCCACTTCGGCGGCTCCACCGCGCGCTCCGGCGGCGGCGTCTGGATCCCCGGCAACCACGCGCTGCGGGCGGCCGGGATCTCCGAACCCCCGGAGCGGGCGCGCGAATACCTCGAAGCGATCGTCGGTGACGTGGTCCCCGCCGAACTCCGGTCGGCCTTCCTCGACCGCGGCCCCGAGGTGCTGTCCTTCGTCTGCGACCACACGCCGTTGCGCTTCCGCTGGGTCCGCGGTTACTCGGACTACCACCCGGAAGCCCCCGGCGGGCGCGCCGGCGGACGCTCGGTCGAACCGGTCGCGCTCGACGGCAACCTGCTTGGCCCGGAACTGGCGAATCTGGAGCCGCCGTACAGCGCTCCCCCGCTGGGCGCGCCGATCACCCAGGCGGACTACCGGTGGCTGAGCCTGCTCGCCCGGCACCCGCGCGGCGTCCTCCGCGTGCTGAGCCTCGGCGGCCGCTGGCTCGCGGGCCGGATCCGCCGTCAGCGGCTGCTGTCCATGGGGCAAGCGCTTGCGGCCGGGCTGCGTGAGGGACTGCGACGGGCGGAGGTTCCCGTCTGGCTGAACACTCCCCTGGTGGATCTGGAGATCGAAGGCGACCGGGTGACCGGCGTCGTCGTCCGCCACGAGGGTGAGGACAAGACGATCCGCGCGCGGCTCGGTGTCGTCCTCGGCGCGGGCGGGTTCGAGCGCAACGAGGAGATGCGGGTCAAGTACCAGCGGGCGCCCATCGGTACGGAGTGGACCGTCGGCGCGGAGGCCAACACCGGCGACGCCATCGACGCCGGACTCAAACTCGGCGCGGCCGTCGATCTGATGGACGACGCCTGGTGGGGTCCGTCCATCCCGCTCACCGGCGGCCCGTGGTTCGCGCTCGCCGAGCGGTCGCGGCCGGGCTGCCTGATGGTCAACGGGCGGGGCGAGCGTTTCGTCAACGAGTCGGCGCCCTACGTCGAGGCCGTGCACGCGATGTACGGCGACGGGGACGGCCCCGGCGAGAACTTCCCGACCTGGCTGGTGTTCGACCAGCGCAACCGCAACCGGTACATGTTCACCGGCCTCGGGCCCCGCCAGCCGCTGCCCGGCCGCTGGTTCAAAGCGGGCATCGCGGTCAAAGCGAGCACCATCGCGAAACTCGCCGAGCGGATCGAGGTCCCGGCCGACGCGCTGGAGAACACCGTGCGCCGGTTCAACGGGTTCGCGAAAAGCGGCGTGGACGAGGACTTCCACCGCGGGCGCAGCGCGTACGACCACTACTACGGCGACCCGCGGAACAAACCCAACCCGAGCCTGGGCCCGCTGGACGTCGCGCCGTACTACGCGGTGAAGATCGTGCCCGGCGACCTGGGCACCAAGGGCGGATTGAGGATCGACCCGCACGCCCGCGTCCTGCGCGAGGACGGGTCGGTCATCGAAGGGCTTTACGCGGCGGGCAACACGAGTGCGGCGGTGATGGGCCGCACCTACGCCGGCCCCGGCGCGACGATCGGCCCGGCGATGGTGTTCGGCTACCTTGCGGCCGAGCACCTCGCGCAGCAAGATCACACCAAAGCGGGAGGCAGCCGATGACGACGGAATCCGTACGGCAGATCGACGCGGGCGCACCCCCCACGCGGTTCGCGCGCGGGTGGCACTGCCTCGGCCTCGCCGAGTCGTTCCGCGACGGGAAACCGCACGCCATCACCGCGTTCGGGACGAAACTGGTGGTCTTCGCCGATTCGTCCGGCAAGCTGAACGTGCTCGACGGGTACTGCCGCCACATGGGCGGCGACCTCACCCAGGGCGAGGTCAAGGGCGACGAGATCGCCTGCCCGTTCCACGACTGGCGCTGGAACGGAAACGGCAAATGCGTCTCGATCCCCTACGCCAAACGGGTTCCGCTGCGGGCACGCACGAAGTCGTGGCAGGTGCTGGAGGAGAACAAGCAGCTGTTCGTCTGGCACGACCCGGAGGGCAACCCGCCGCCGGACGACGTCGTCATCCCGCGGATCGAGGGCATCTTCACCGGTGAGTGGAGCAACTGGACCTGGGATTCGGTGCTCATCGAGGGCTCCAACTGCCGCGAGATCATCGACAACATGGTCGACATGGCGCATTTCTTCTACATCCACTACGCCTTCCCGACCTACTTCAAGAACGTGTTCGAAGGCCATATCGCCACGCAGTACCTCAACACGAAGGGCCGCCCGGACAAGGGCATGGCGTCGAACTACGGCGGCGAGGAGAACCTGCTGCGGTCCGAGGCGTCGTACTTCGGCCCGTCGTACATGATCAACAAGCTGCTCAACACGTACCAGGGTTTCGAGATCGAGAACGTGCTGATCAACTGCCACTACCCGGTCACCGAGAACTCGTTCGTCCTGCAGTGGGGCGTGAGCGTGAAGAAGTTCGAGGGTGTCTCGGACGAGCACGCGGACAAGATCGCCGGGAAGTTCGCCAAGGGTATCGGCGTCGGCTTCCTGCAGGACGTCGAGATCTGGCGGAACAAGACCCGTATCGACAATCCGTTGCTGTGCGAGGAAGACGGGCCGGTGTATCAGCTGCGCCGCTGGTACGACCAGTTCTATGTGGACGCGGCCGACGTCACCGAGGACATGACGCGGCGGTTCGAGTTCGAAGTGGACACCAGCCGCGCCAACGAGGTCTGGGCGGCGGAGGTGGCCGAGAACCTGGCACGACAGCAGGCGAAAGAGGCCGGGGTGTGAAGCCCGAGACCGTCGAATTCCTCACCGCCGGGCTGCGGCCGCTGACCTGCCGCTCGTGCGGGACGTGCGTGCTGGTCAAGAAGAACAGCATGCAGCACACCAGCATCCAGTGGACGAGTGACGCGTCCCGGAGCTGCCCGGTGTTCGCCGAGCAGAAGGCTTCCGGCGCGCAGACCGCGTTGCTCGACACCTGCGGCAATCTCACTGAGAGCATCGAGATCGCCTTGAAAGACGGACTGCTGGAGGTGCCCGAATGAGCGGTCCCGTCACCGTGACCGTGGCCGAGGTGATCACCGAGACGGCCGACGCGCGGTCGATCGTGTTCGACATCCCGGCCGAGCACGTCTCCTCTTTCGCTTACGCCCCAGGACAGTTCCTCACGTTGCGCGTGCCGAGCGAACGGACCGGCTCGGTGGCCCGCTGCTACTCGCTCTCCAGCGCGCCGCATGAGGGCCGGGTGCAGGTCACCGTCAAGCGCACCGCCGACGGCTACGGGTCGAACTGGCTGTGCGACAACCTCCAAGCAGGGCAAGAGGTCCAGGTGCTCCCGCCGGCCGGGGTGTTCAGCCCCGCGTCGCTCGACGAGGACTTCCTGCTGCTCGCGGGCGGCAGCGGGATCACGCCGGTGATGTCGATCCTCAAATCCGCGCTGGAACACGGCACCGGCAAGGTGGTGCTCCTGTACGCGAACCGCGACGAGAAGTCAGTGATCTTCGCGCGGGAGCTGGCGGACCTCGCCGCCCGGTACCCGGACCGGCTGGCCGTCGTGCACTGGCTGGAGAGCCTGCAGGGGCTGCCGACGGAAGCGCACCTGCGCGCGCTGGTGGCGCCGTACACCGCGCACGAGGCGTTCATCTGCGGACCCGGGCCGTTCATGGACGCGGCGCGCGCGGTGCTCAAGGACCTCGGGCTGCCGCGCAAGCGGATCCACCTGGAGCGGTTCCTGTCGCTGGGCGGGAACCCGTTCGAGGTGGCCGAGCCCGTCGCCGTCGAAGAGGCCGAGACCCCGGCGTCGGTCGAGGTCACCCTCGACGGCGAGACCAGGAACCTCGCCTGGCCGCGCCGGACGAAACTGCTGGACCTGTTGCTGGAAAAGGGCTTCGACGCGCCGTACTCGTGCCGCGAGGGGCAGTGCAGCGCGTGCGCCTGCCGGATCGTCTCCGGCGAGGTGAAGATGCTGAACAACGAGGTCCTCGACGGCGACGACATCGCCGAAGGCATCGTGCTGGCGTGCCAGTCCCTGCCGCTGACCGACGAGGTCACCGTCACCTACGAGTAGGAGTCCCCCGTGCCCATCGATCCTTCGGTCGCGATCGGCGCCGACCTCGGCGAGGTGAGTTTCGCCTGGACCGCCTCCGACGTGCAGCTCTACCATCTGGCGCTGGGCGCCGGCGCGGACCCGATGAGCCCGCGCGAACTGCGCTACACCTACGAAGACGGCCTCCAGGTGCTGCCGACGTTCGCCACCGTGGCGGCGAACCTGCGTGTGTTCGAGCCGCCCGCGGTCTCGTTCCCCGGCGTCGAGGTCGACCTCGGGAAAGTGCTGCACGGCAAGCAGGAAGTCATCGCGCACCGGCCCCTCCCGGTCTCGGGGAAGGCCGTGGCGCGGACGCGGATCGTCGACGTCTTCGACAAGGGCAAGGCGGCCGTGATCGTGAACGAGACGATCGCCACCGACTCGGACGGCACTCCACTGTGGACACTGCGGTCGAGCATCTTCGCCCGTGGTGAAGGAGGTTTCGGCGGCGAACGCGGCCCGTCCGACCGGGCCGAACCCCCGTCGCGGGAGCCGGACGCCGTCATCGACACCCCGACGCTGCCGCAACAGGCGCTGCTCTACCGGCTCTGCGGGGACCGCAACCCCCTGCACGCCGACCCCGCGTTCGCCGCGGCGGCCGGGTTCGACAGGCCGATCCTGCACGGCCTGTGCACCTACGGCGTCGTCGCGAAGGCGGTCACCGACGCGTGCCTCGACGGCGACACCGCCCGCGTCGCGTCGTTCTCGGCCAAGTTCGCCGGTGTCGTCTTCCCCGGCGAGCCGCTGCGGACCCGGGTCTGGCGCGAGCCCGCCGGGCTGCTGATCGCGACCACGGCGCCGGACCGGGACGACGCGCCCGTCCTTTCCGACACTTTCTTGACCACGACAGACTGAATCATCGTTCCCGCAGGTAGCGCACCTGGCTAGACTCGGCCGGGTGCGCCCCTTGATCTCGGACCCGTATGCCGAACTCGGCCGGGACTACGCGCGATCGAGACGGCCGGATCCCCGCGTCGCCGCCGCCATCACCGCGGCCCTCGGCGACGCGCGCTCGGTGGTCAACGTCGGGGCGGGAGCCGGTTCCTACGAGCCGGAAGACCGCGACGTGGTGGCCGTCGAGCCGTCACGGCGGATGATCGCGCAGCGTCCCGCCACGGCGGCGCCCGCCGTCCAGGCGTGCGCGGAAGGCCTGCCCTTCGCCGACGGCGCCTTCGACGTCGCCCTGGCCGTGCTCACCGTGCACCACTGGACGGACGTGACCGCAGGGTTGGCCGAGTTGCGGCGCGTCTCCCGCCGCCAGGTGATCGTGACCTGGGACCAGGCGGTGTTCGCGCGGTTCTGGCTGGTGCGGGACTACCTGCCGGAGATCGCCGAACACGAGAGCAGGCTGGCCTGCCTCGACCGGATCGTCGCAGAACTGACCGAGGCGGGTTCGGCGCCCACGGTGGCGCCGCTGCCGGTGCCGTCGGACTGCGTCGACGGATTCCTCGGCGCGTATTGGCGCAGGCCGGAGGCGTACCTGTCCGAGCGCGTGCGCGCGGGGATGTCCGGCGTGGCCCTGCTGGATCAGAACGTCGTCGCGACGGCCGTCGAGCGGCTGCGCGCCGATCTCGCGGACGGGCACTGGCACCGGCACCACGTCGGGCTGCTCGGCCGGACGGAACTCGACCTCGGCTATCGGCTTGTCATCACGTGACCGAGTACACAGTGGACACTCCCGGGTCGTGAACGGCGGTCGACCCCGGCCGCGAGGCATGGTATTCATGGCTCTCGTGACGGCAGGGACGGGAGCGGCATGACGACGGAGTACTTCGTGGTCCGTGGCCAGGTGGAGAAGGGCGATCAGCGGGGCAGGGAACTGGGTTTCCCGACCGCCAACATCGCGCTGCGCGACCAGGACGGCCAGGTCGGCGACGGAGTGTGGGCGGGCTGGGCCGAACGCGCCGACGGC
The DNA here is from genome assembly GCF_003947475.1 of Amycolatopsis sp. WAC 04197. Classification (NCBI taxonomy): domain Bacteria; kingdom Bacillati; phylum Actinomycetota; class Actinomycetes; order Pseudonocardiales; family Pseudonocardiaceae; genus Amycolatopsis; species Amycolatopsis sp. WAC 04197. Next base: position 469,659 of record NZ_QHJK01000009.1, read on the forward strand.
ACCCGGATCGCGGCCGCGGTCTCGGTCGGCAGGCGGCCGACCTACTACGGCGCGGACGGATACCGGCTCGTCGAGGCGCATCTGCTGGACTTCAGCGGCGACCTCTACGGCGAGGTGCTGACCGTATGGCTGGGCCACCACCTGCGCGAGCAGGAGGCGTACCCGTCGTCGGAGGCGCTGATCGTCGCGCTCAACAAGGACATCGCCGACGCGCGCAAGTGGGCCGCGGAGAACCCGGCCGGCGGTTTGCCGGACGCGGGTGCCGCGGAGGCCGGTGTCGTGCGGCGCGTGCCGCTCGGTTCCTAGACCGCCGCAGGACATCTGCTTCAAGCGGTCCGATCGCCCACGACCGCCGCGTGGCGAGGGCGCGAAAGCCACTTTCGCGACCTTAGATGTCTCGAAAGTGGCTTTCGCGACACGTCTTCCAGCCCGGCTCACCACTTACGCCCCTAGAACCGGCACTTCATCCAGGACTTCGGCACCGGCTTCCGACGGCCGTTGCGAAAGCCACTTTCGCAACGTTGAGTGTTGCGAAAGTGGCTTTCGCAACACGCGCGACGGCTCCCGCCCCTAAACGGCCGCACCCAGCAGCATGTAGCCCATGCCGAGCCCCATGATCACCCGGCACACCCGCCGCGACGTCTGACCGGAGGCCGTGGCGCCCCGCGACGCCAGCACCCCGGCGCGCACGGCGTCCGCCGCGAAATACGCGGCCACGGCGCCGAACAGCAGCGAAAGCCACAGCGCGGAAGTGCCGCCGGGGCCGGACATCACCAGCCACGGCCCGTGGGACACCTCGCTGTGCGGCATGAACGTCACCATGAACAGCATCGCGACGGCGGACACGGCGTGATGCCCGCACGACGAGTGCCCGGAGCGCCGCCCCTTCCACCACGAGACGGCGAACCACCCCGCGGTCAGCGCCAGCACCGCCTGCCAGCCCGCCGCCGGGATCGGGCCGCCCACCGGCGACAGCATCGCGACCATGGCGACGACGAGGAGCAGTTCGGCCAGGTCGCCGTTGCGGACCGCCGCGCCCTGCCTGCCGTAGTCCAGCCGGACGAGTCTCAGCACGCAGGGCAGGACGAGCGCCGCGAACACCGCGGTCAGGGTCCACGCGACGACGATTGGTCCAGACATGGCACCTCCCGGCCGGTAACCCCTTCACCGTGGCAGGTGGCGCTCTAGTACACCATCGGGCATTGAGGTGATCTCAGCCCGCGGTCAGGACCAGTCCGCTCGTGGGCACGCCGGTGCCGGCGGTCACCAGCACCCGCGCGGCCCCGTCGACCTGGTTGACGGCGTCGCCCCGGAGCTGCCGGACCCCTTCGGCGATCCCGTTCATCCCGTGGATGTAGGCCTCCCCCAGCTGCCCGCCGTGCGGGTTGAGCGGGAGCTTCCCGTCGAGTTCCAGGGTGCCGCCGCCGATGAAGTCCTTGGCCTCGCCCTTCCCGCAGAAGCCGAGTTCTTCCAGCTGCATCAGGACATAAGGGGTGAAGTGGTCGTACAGCACGGCGAGGTCCATGTCGCCAGGGCCCAGCCCGGACTGCTCCCACAACTGCCGCCCCACGACCCCCATTTCGGGCAGCGCCGGGAGATCGTCGCGGTAGTAGCTGGTCATCACGTACTGGTCCGGCCCGCTCCCCTGTGCCGCCGCCGCGATCACGGCGGGCCGGTGCGGCAGGTCGCGCGCCCGCTCGGCGCTGACGATCACCAGGGCGACCCCGCCGTCGCTCTCCTGGCAGCAGTCCAGCAGATGCAACGGTTCGGCGACCCAGCGGGAGGCCTGATGCTCTTCGAGCGTGATCGGCTTGCCGTAGAACCACGCCCGCGGGTTGGTCGCCGCGCGGGCGCGGTCGACGACGGCCACCCGGCCGAAATCCTCGCTGGTCGCGCCGTACTCGTGCATGTAGCGCCGGGCGAGCATGGCGACGGTCGCGGCCGGCGTCGCGATACCCATCGGGTAGTGGAACGCGTTGTCGACGCCGGACGAGTTCACCTGCCCCGCCGCGGCCGAGGACACCTGCCCGAACCGCATCCCGGACCGTTCGTTGAACGCCCGGTACGCGACGACCACGTCCGCGACCCCGGTCGCGACGGCCATCGCGGCCTGCTGCACGGTCGCGGCCGCGGCCCCGCCGCCGTAGTGGATCCGGCTGAAGAACTTGAGCTCCGGAATGCCGAGTTCCCGCGCGACGGCGATCTCGCTGTTGCCATCCATGGTGAACGACACCAGTCCGTCCACATCGGACGGAGTGAGCCCGGCGTCCTTCAGCGCGCTCGAAACCGCTTCCGCCGCCAGCCGCAGCTCACTGCGCCCGGAATCCTTCGAGAACTCCGTCGCGCCGATCCCGGCGATGGCCGCCCGTCCGGAGAGGGTCATCACTCGCCTCCCAACGTGATCGCCACGGTGCCCACCACATGTTCGCCGAGACTGTCCACACCGGACACCGCGATCACTACGTCGTCGCCGTCCCGTTCGGTGACCCGGCCGGTGAAGGTCAGTGTGTCGTAGGCGTAGCAAGGTACGCCGAGCCGGATCTTGATCGACCGCACGAACGCCTCCGGGCCCGCCCAGTCGGTCACGAACCGTTGCACCAGGCCGGTGTCGGTGAGGATGTTGAGGAAGATGTCCTTCGAGCCGCGCTGGACGGCGGCGTCGCGATCGTGGTGGACGTCCTGGAAGTCGCGCGTCGCCAGCGCGGTGCTCACCACGAAGGTCGGGGTGGCCTCGATCGTCAGCGGCGGCAGCTCGGTGCCGACCGAACAGTCCTTCATCGCGCGACCCTCCAAGCGGGCAACGTCAGTTCCTCGTCGATCTTCACGAAGGCCGCTTCCACCGGAAGTCCGATATGGACTGTCTCGGGATCGACGTCGAGCAGCTCGCCCATCACCCGGACGCCCTCCTCCAGTTCGACGAGCGCGACCACGAACGGCAGATCCTTGCCGGGGACCTTCGGATGGTGGTGCACCACGTAGCTGTAGACCGTTCCGCGGCCGCACGCGACGACGTAGTCCGGCTTGGCGTCGAAGTCCCCGTCCGGCGGCATGGGTCCGGGCGGATGCCGCAGGGTCTCGCCCCAGCGCTGGATCCGCAGTTCCCCTTCCCGCAGACCGGCCCAGAAGAACTCGGTGTCCTTGCTGATCACCGGCCGCAGCACGGGCGCGGCGGTCTTGGCGGGCTCGGCGCCCGGCGGACGGAACTTCAGCACCCGGAACACCATGTCCGCGACGGCCTCGTCGCCGACGTACCAGGTGGTCTTCGTCGTCACGAACCAGCCTTCGCCCAGCGCGGTGCGTTTGGGCCCGACGACGCTTTCGAGTTTCGCGGTCGCGGCGACCCGTTCGCCGTGCCGCAGATACCGGAAGTAGTTCTGCTCGGAGTTCGTCGCGACGACCGAGGTGAACCCGGCCTCGTCGAGCACCTCCATCATCGCGCCGAGCGGATCGTCCGACGCCCTGGTCCAGTGCAGCCCGCCCATCGTCCACACCTGCGCCATCGCGGGCGGCGCGACGAGTCCCTTGTGGACACTCGCGGCGGCGAACTCCTCGTCGACGTACACGGGATTGCGGTCGCCGATGGCTTCGACCCAGTTGTTCACCATCGCCTGGTTGACCGCGTCACGTGCGGCCCTCGGCGCGGATTCCCCGCGCGCGGCGATGCGTTCGGCCGCTTCCTGGATGCTCATCGCGGCACCCTCGGCAGGCCGAGCCCGGCGGTGGCGATCAGCTCGCGCTGGATCTCGCTGACGCCGCCGCCGAAGGTCAGCACCAGATTGCGTTTGGCCACCACGTCCAGCCACCGCGCCAGGTCCGCGGTTTCGGTGTCGGCCTGATCGCCGTGTCGCGCCACGATCTCCTCCAGTTTCCTGGTCAGCCCCTGGATGCGCTCGGAGCCGAGGATCTTCGTGGCCGACGCGTCGGCCACCGCCACCGGTCCGGTCGCCGACGACGCCGCGACCTGCCAGTTCAGCAGTTCGTTGATGCGGGCGGTCGCCAGGGTTTCCGCGAGTACGGCCCGGACGTCGGGCAGCTGGAGCAGAGGTGTCCCGTCCGGGGTCTTCCTCGACGCCGCCCACTCGCGGACCCGGTCGTGGAGACCGCCGATCCGCCCGGCGGGGCCGAGCATGACGCGTTCGTGGTTCAGCTGCGTGGTGATCAGCCGCCAGCCCTCGTTCTCCTTGCCCACCAGCATGTTCGCGGGCACCCGGACGTCCGAGTAGTAGGTGGCGTTCACGTGGTGGGCGCCGTCGCAGGTGATGATCGGCGTCCACGAGTAGCCCGGGTCGCGGGTGTCCATGATGAGGATCGAGATCCCCTTGTGCCTGGGCGCTTCGGGATCGGTGCGCACGGCCAGCCAGATGTAGTCGGCGTCGTGCCCGCCGGTGGTGAAGATCTTCTGGCCGTTGACGACGTACTCGTCCCCTTCGCGCACCGCTGTCGTGCGCAATGCCGCCAGGTCCGTTCCCGCCTCGGGTTCGGTGTACCCGATAGCGAAATGCACCTCGCCCGCGAGGATCTTGGGCAGGAACAGGGATTTCTGCTCCTCGGTGCCGAACGCCTGCAACGTGGGGCCGACGGTCTGCAGGGTCACCGACGGCAGCTGGACGTCGGCACGGGCGGCCTCGTCGACGAAGATGTGCTGCTCGATCTCGCCGAAACCCCGGCCGCCGTACTGTTCCGGCCAGCCGACCCCGAGCCATCCGTCGCGGCCCATCCGGCGCACGATCTCGCGGTACACCGGCCCGTGCCGCTCCCGCAGCATCGCGCGCCGCTCGTCCGGGCTCACCAGCCCGGCGAAGTACTTTCGCAGTTCGGAGCGCAACTCGTGTTGCGCCGCGGTCAATTCGATCAGCATCGGTTCACCCCGCCACCAGTTCGCCCAGACCGGCCAGCCGATACGAGGCGCCGCCGAGCGTTCGTCCCAGATCCTTGACCGCCGACGAGAACCGGTGCAGCGGATACGTTTCGTCCACGCCGATCCCGCCGTGCAGGTGATGGCAGACGGCCAGCGCCGCAGGCGCCTCCTCCGCCAGCCAATAGGCCGCGATGTCGAGTTCCGCGTCGGCGTCGAGCCCCGTCGCGAGCCGCCAGACCGCCGACCGCGCGGCCAGCTGGACCGTCCTCGAAGCGACGTAGACGTCCGCGATCTGTTGCGCCACCGCCTGGAACGCCGCCAGCGGGCGCCCGAACTGTTCCCGTTCGCCGACATGTTTCGTGGTCAGCGCGAGCGCGCCGGCGAGCAGCCCGTCGCCGAACGCCACGGCACCCGCAAGCGCGAACCGGTGCAGCGTCGCGATCGACTCGCCGGGGCCGTGCCCGTTGAGGAGATCGGCGTCGGTGACGGTCACCGAATCCAGCGTCATCGTGTAGTCCGGTGTGCCGGAAGAGGTTCTCGTCGGCGTCAGGGTCACGCCGTCCGCGCGCGGATCGACGAGGAAGACGCCGGTGCCGCCGGGCAGCGAGGCGGGCGTCAGGATCCGGGTCGCCTCCGCCGCGAACGGCACGCCGACCTTGACCCCGCTCAGCCGCCAGTCCCCCGCCGATTCCGCGACGGTCGCGGGCCTGGTGGTGAACGGCGCGGAAGGTTCGTTCAGCGCGGCGGTGAGCACGGAGTCGCCCGCGGCGACCGGCGGGAGCAGCGCCGAACGCTGATCCGGTCCGCCGAGCGCGGTGACCGGCAGGACACCGAAGGCCAGCGACGCCAGCGCGGGCGACGGCGAGGCGACCCGGCCGAGTTCGGTCAGCACCAAGGCGACTTCGGCGACACCGAGGCCGTCGCCGCCGAGTTCGGCGGGCAGCGCCAGGGCGAGCAAACCGGCGTCGGCCAGCGCGCGCCACGTGTCCGCGGGCTCACGCTCCTTGCCGAGCACACGCGCGGCCAGCGCGGTGACCTCGGTCTGCGTCTCGTCGAACTGGAAGTCCACACTGGCTCCTCACCGGGGCGAACGGGCACAATATTGAAACCTGTTCTAGTCTTATCCGGAAGGAGCCGCGACGGCAAGGGGGAGGATCTAGGAGGTGGCCTCGATCAGTTCCGCGAGCGCGTCGGCGAAATGGTCGGCGAGCGGCCACAGGTCACCGGTGAGTTCGCGGGCGCCGAGCAGGCCGACGTCGACCCTGCCCGCGTTGGACAGCACGGTGATGTTGAGCCCGGCGCCGTGGAACACCGGGCCGAGCGGGTGGAGCCCGGTGATCCGGCAGCCCAGCAGGTACAGCGGCATCGGCGGGCCGGGCACGTTGGAGACGACCAGGTTGTGCACCACCGGATGCCGTTCGGCCAGGCGCAGCGCGGAATACGCGCGGACCGCGAGCCCGAACATGGTCGCCGCCGAGAACTGCGCCCAGTCCTGCAGCATGTCCGCGTCGATGTCGTGGTGATGGTCCTTGGACAGCCGATTCGACTCCGCCAGCATGAACACGCGCGCGGCGGGATCCTCCAGATGGGTGGGCAGCGACGCGAAGAACGCCGAGACCTTGTTGATCCCGTGCTCGCGCTCGGTGCGTCCGTGCACCGACACCGGAACGGTCGCCACCAGCGGATCCTCCGGCAGTTCACCCCGATCCCGCAGGAACTGCCGCAGGGCGCCGGCGACCACGGCGAGGACGACGTCGTTGACGGTCACCCCGAAGGCGTTCTTGACCCGCTTGACGTCGTCGAGGTCGAGAGAGGCGTAGGCGACGCTGCGGTGCGCGGTGATCGTCCCGTTGAACGACGTCCGCGGCGCCGTGAATGGGACCGGCATTCCCTTGCCCTGCAACGCTTTGCCCAGCCATCTCGGCACGAGTTCGAGCAGGCCGGGCAGCAGTTTCGCCACCTCGACCGGACGTTTCGCGAACGACGTCAGCCCCGCGCCGAACAGCGCTCGCCTGCCGGGAACGCCCGCGTTGCGGCGTTCGTCCTGGGTGGTCTCCGGCGGCGGGGCGTCCGGTTCGAGCCCGGCGAGCGAGGCGATCAGGCTGGCGCCGCCGACCCCGTCGACGCTGGCGTGGTGCATCTTCAGCAGGACCGCGATCCCGCCGTCGGCCAGGCCTTCGATGACGTACAACTGCCAGAGCGGCTGCGCGCGGTCCAGGCGTTGTCCCGCGATGTGGGCGCAGAGTCCGGCCAGTTCCCGCCGGTCGCCGGGCGCCGGTACGCCGATGCGGTGAACGTGGGCTTCGAGGTCGAAGTCCTCGTCCTCCACCCAGACCGGATGCGCCAGATTCCAGAGTGGATTGTGCAGCTTGCGCCGGAACGCCGGGATCAGCTCGACCCGTTCGGCCAGTTTCTCCTTGAAGCGCTCGAAATCGTAGCCGCCGGGCATGGTCGAACCGTCCAAGGTGAGCAGCCCGCACACGTGCAGTACCTGGGCCGGTGTCTCCAGGTACAGAAAACTCGCGTCCAGACCACTCAATCTCTGCATGAGAATCACCTTAAGTGAACTTTGCAACCCGTTCTAGGCGGTCACCCGGCGGTAGGATCGGTGGCCATGCAGCCGAGTTTCGTCGTCCGCCAGGCACTCCAGCTCGCGCTCACCGCGAACGCGCTGAAGCCACCGAGAGGGGCCCGGACGGCGGTCCCGGCGTTCTTCGCGGGCTGGCTCACCGGGGAGCTCGCCCCGCATCTGCTCGCGCTCACCGCGGCCGACGCGGCGGCGCACGTCGCCCGGCACCGCGGCGCGTCGAGCAAAACGGGGCTCGCCCTCGCGGCGGCGTCGGCGGCCGGACTCGGCACGCTGATCGCGCAGTCCCAGCGGGCGCGCGACGAGATCGAGACCGCGCTGACCGAAGGCATCGGTGACGCGTACGCCGACGAACTCGAACACCCGCCGAGCCCGACCGACCTCGCGACGCCGTGGGGCCAGCTGGCCATGCCGTTCCGCATGCGCGACCCCGAGGTCCGGCGGACACGCAACGTCGCCTACGCGCCCGGCGGGAAACGGTTCCTGCTGGACATCTACGCCCCGCGTGAACCGGTCACCGGCGCGCCGATCCTGTTGCAGGTGCACGGCGGCGCCTGGGTGATCGGCAACAAGGACCAGCAGGGCCTGCCGCTGATGCTGCACATGGCCAAACGCGGCTGGATCTGCGTCGCGATCAACTACCCGCTCTCCCCCGCCGCCCGCTGGCCCGCGCACATCGTCGCCGCGAAACGCGCGCTGGCCTGGATCCGGGACAACGCGGAGACCTACGGCGGCGACCCGTCCTTCGTCGCCGTCACCGGCGGATCCGCGGGCGGGCATCTCGCCGCGCTGCTGGCACTGACCGCCAACGACCCCGCGCTGCAGCCCGGCTTCACCGAAGCCGACACGAGCATCCAGGCGTGCGCCCCGCACTACGGTGTGTACGACTTCGCCGCGACCAGCGGACGGCGCTCCAGCCAAACCCGGCTGAAGACGCTCATCGCCCGGCACGTCTTCGAGGCGGACCGGGATCCGGTGAACTTCCTCGACGACTACATCGCGGCGTCCCCGCTCGACCGCATCACCGAGGACGCGCCGCCGTTCTTCGTCATCCACGGCGTCCACGACTCGCTGGTGCCGGTGGGCGAGGCGCGCGAATTCGTGCGGCGCCTGCGGGACAAGTCCCAGCGTGAGGTCGCGTACGCGGAGATCTCCGGCGCGCAGCACGCCTTCGACGTCTTCCCCTCGATCCGCAGCGCCCATGTGGTGCGCGGGGTGGAACGGTTCCTGGAGTGGAGCTATCGCACCTGGCGGCGCCGCTCCGGCTGACCTCGGTCCCGGTCCGTGAAGGCCTCCTTGCCTACCCTCAAGGTAGTGAAGGAGGCCTTCACGGACTACGCGATCGCCACCGCAGCCTCAGTGGCACCAGCAGTCACAGCGGCCGCGCGTGAAGGCACTCCACACCTTCCTCAAGTACATGAAGGCCCCCTTCCTTGCGGCTAGCGCAAGGAAGGGGGCCTTCATGTACTTGAGGGGCGAGCGAGCCAGCGGCGTGGTGGGGCGCGTCTCGTGAACGGCAAGGACCGTTGGAGCCAACCGTGTCCTGGACACCTACTGGCGGACTTGCGTGACCGGCTGGACGACTCGCGTGATCAGACGGACGACTCGCGTGTCTGGACGGACGACTCGCAGCGAGGTCAGGGCGGGTAGATCACATCGGTCGGCCGGGCGGAGGACGGGCCGTCGACCCGCCAGCCCTCGCCGTCGCGCACGAAGCGGTACCACCGTTCGTCGCGGCCGTAGCGCAGTTGCAGGTCGCCCTGGGTGATCCGGTTCCGCCAGATCTTGGGCTCTCCCGGCAATCCCGACTCGGCGAGGTCCGCCTTGGCCTGGGCGAGCGGCGCCTGCCCTGGCGGCCACGCCTCCCGGACCACCGCCATCCCGCCCCGGCCCGCCTCACGCCAGGCCTGCGCCCAGAGGGCCAGATCCCGCACCGCCACCCCGGCCGCTTCGGCGAGTTCGGTGACCACATCGGGATCGCTCGCCGCCGCGCGGCGAGCGAGGTCCTCCTCGAACGACAGCTCCGCTTCCCGCTCGGGCCCCATGACCAGCAGTTCCCAGGCCCTCGCGGCGGCATCGGCGGCCAGCTCGACGAACATCTCCCCGCTCCAGCCGGTGCGGTGCGGCGGGTCGACGTCGAGGACCGCGGGCGGGCCGACCGTGCCCGGGACGGCCAGTCGCGGCGGCAGCGCGGCGATCCGCCGGGTGTAGGCCCGCTTCGGGTCGACCCCGGGCGCGGCGGGGGCGCGCATCCGCTTGCCCGGCGCGCCCGCGGGCGCGCGGCGGGACCGCAGTTCCGTGAGCACCGCCTCCCTCGGCCTGCCGCGCAACAGGAACAGCACGAACGGGTCGGCGTCGACCTCGTCCGCGACCAGGTAGTACACCGCGGCGACGTGTTTGCACGGGTTCGCGCTGTCCGGGCAGGAGCACTTCGGCCGCAGATCGCCGGGGCCGGGCAGCAGATCCGCGCCGGCGCTGCGCGCGTCCTCGGCCAGCTCGCCGGGCAGTTCGCCGTCGAGGAGGGCGGCGACGTGCCCTAGCCGCGAGCCGACCATGCCGAGCAGGCTCTCCCACTGCGACTCGGTGAACGCCCGCATGTGGATGGTCACCCGGTACGGCACCGCCCGGCTGCCCTGCACCCAGGCCGTCACCTCCCCCGCGCCGACCGCGAGCTTGCTGACGGTGCCTTTGCGCGCGTACGTCCGGCCTCGCGGCAGGCGGTTCGGGTCGAGTTTGGCGCGTTCCTCCAGCGCCTCGACCCATGCCTTGCCCCACCACGTGTTGCCGAAGGTGCGTCGTTTCCGCCCTGTCGCGCCGGGCATCACGGCTCCCCGAGCCGGACCAGATCGGCCAGTTCGTCGTCGGACAGCTCGGTGATCCAGTCCTCGCCGGCGCCGATGACCGCGTCGGCCAGCCCGCGTTTGGTCTCCAGGACCTTGGCGATGCGCTCCTCGAGCGTGCCTTCGGCGATCAGCCGGTGCACCTGGACCGGCCGATCCTGCCCGATCCGGTACGCGCGGTCGGTGGCTTGATCCTCGACAGCCGGGTTCCACCAGCGGTCGTAGTGGATCACGTGGGTGGCCTTGGTCAGGTTGAGCCCGACCCCGCCCGCCTTGAGCGAGAGCAGGAAGACCGGGACCTCGCCGGCCTGGAACCGGGCGACCATGTCCTCCCGGACCTTGGGCGTGCTCGATCCGGACAGCAGCATCGTCGGCAGGCCGCGTTCCGCCAGGCGTTTCTCCAGCAGACGGCACAGCTGGACGTACTGGCTGAACACGAGCACGCTGTCGCCCTCGTCGAGGATGACGTCGAGCAGTTCCTCGAACGCGGCGAGCTTGCCGGACCGGCCGTGCAGCACGCCGGGTTCCTTGAGGTACTGCGCCGGGTGGTTGCAGATCTGTTTGAGTTCGGTGAGCAGTTTGAGCACCTGCCCACGCCGGGCCACCCCGTCCAGCTCGCGGATCATCGCGAGATTCTCCCGGACCACGGCCTCGTACAGCGTCGTCTGCTCGGCGGTGAGCGGGACGAACCGGTCGGTCTCGGTCTTGCGCGGGAGTTCTGGCGCGATGTCCGGGTCGGTCTTCTTGCGGCGCAACAGGAACGGGCGGACGGTCGCGGCGAGCCGTTCGGTCGCCGCGGTGTCCCGGTCCCGCTCGATCGGGCGGGCGACCTTGCGGCGGAACCCGTCGAGCGAACCGAGCAGCCCCGGCGTCGTCCAGTCGACGATGGACCAGAGTTCGGTGAGCCGGTTCTCCATCGGCGTCCCGGTCAGCGCCACCTTCGCGGCGGCCGGGATCTTCCGCAATTCCTTGGCGGTGACCGAAAGCGGGTTCTTCACGTGCTGCGCCTCGTCGGCGGCGATCATCCCCCAGTCCACTTCGGACAGTGCTTCGCGATCGCGGCGGAGCACACCGTACGTGGCGAGCACGACCTCGTCCGGCGCGACCTCGTCGAGATGCCGCCCGCCACCGTGGAACCGGCGCACCGGGATGTCCGGCGCGAACCGGGCGAATTCGCGCTCCCAGTTGCCCAGCAACGACGTCGGGCACAGGACGAGCGTCGGCCCCTCGCCGCGCGGGCGGCGGTGCAGGTGCAGGGAGATGAGCTGGATCGTCTTGCCGAGCCCCATGTCGTCGGCGAGGCAGGCGCCGAGACCGAGCCCGGTCATCGTCGCCAGCCAGGCGAGCCCGGCCTTCTGGTACGGCCGCAGGGTGGCCTTCAGTTCGGCGGGCTGCTCGATCGGTTCCGCCGCGCTGTCGCGGATCCGCTGGAGCAGCCCGGTCAGCGCCGACGGGGCGGTGAACTCGACCTTTTCGCCGTCCAGCTCCAGTTCGCCGGTGAGCGCCGCGGCCAGCGCCTCGGCCCCGGACAGCTTCTTCGCCCGGTGGGCGCGCACCTTGGCGATCAGACGCGCGTCGACCTTGACCCATTTGCCCCGCAGCCGCACCAGCGGCCGCTTCGCCTCCGCGAGCGCGGTGACCTCGGCGTCGGTGAGGTCTTCGTCGCCGAGGCTCATCCGCCAGCGGAACCGCAGCAGGCTCTTGAGCGTGAACTCGGGCCCGGTGACGCTGCCCGGGGCCTGCGTCGCGCTCGCCTTCGCCTTGAGCTCGCCCGCGAAGAGGTCTTTCGGCCACTGCACCTCGATGCCGGCACCGCCCAGCGCCGCGTCGCCGTGGGTCAGCAGGTCGACGACCTCGTCGTAGTCCAGCGCCAGCCCGGTCGGCGCGGCGGACTGGAGCATGCGGCCGAGCGGCGCCCACGCCCTGGCACCCCGGCGCAGACCGAGCAGCAGCTGCGTCTCGACCTGCTCGCCCATGCGTTCCAGCACCGCCTCCGGCGCGTCCCACAGTGTCGCCGCCTCGACGATCAGGCTCGGATCGGCGGCGCTCCGCACGGCGAGGACGGCCTCGAACGTGGGGTCGTCTTCGGGGTTTTCGGGTTCGTGCACCTCCATGCGCAGGACGAGATGCGCGCCCTGGGCCTGCCGGGCGCTCAGTTCCGCCAACCACGCGGCGCCGTCCGGCCCGACCAGCGTCGGCTGGGTGGCCGCGAACGCCGGACCGCCCGCCGCCACGCTCGCGGCGGGTGTGCGGACCAGCACGTCCGCCGTCGCGTCCCAGAGCGCGCGGATCAACGACTCCGGCGAATGCAGCCGGATCCGTTTCAGCCCGGACAACGGCAGCGCGTGCGCCTCGGGAGGCAACGCGGCGGCGAGCCCGCGCAGCATCTCCTCGTCGGCGACGTCGAGCGGGCCGACCCGCCACGAATCCACCCCGCCGGGTGAGGCCGCGGGCAGCAACCTGCCGCGGGCGATCAGGTTCACCCCGGCCTCGGCGACGGCCGACCACGCGGCGATGGCCGGGCTCAGCTCACCCTCCGCGGTGAGCAGCCGCGGAATCGCGCGTGACAACGGGACGAGTGCCGCGTCGACCTTCGTGCGCCGGAAGACCTTCCCCACCGGCAGCACGAGTTCGATCGCGGTGTCACCCGCTACGCCGTCTCCCCAGAGCGCCAGCACTCCGTCCCGCGGGGGATCCGAGGGGACGAAGGTGGCCTGGGTTCCTGTGCCGAACTCCACGCCCCGCACGCTAGAGCACCGGACCGACATCTCCCGGGCGGCGGTGTCATGAAAGGGCCGTTCAGGACACGAAACGTCCTGAACGGCCCTTTCATGACACTCGGAACCGGCGTGACAGGTACTTTCAGGACCGCGGCAGCCCCAGCAACCGCTCTGCCGTCAGCGACAACAGCACCTGGGTCGTCCCGCCCGCGATGCTGAGGCACCGGGTCAGCAGGAACTCGTGCTGCGCCGGGTCACCGTCCACGAGGGCGCGCTCACCGAGCGATTCCAGCGCGAACTCCGCCACCGCCTGCCGATGCCGCACGCCCAGCAGTTTGCGCACACTCGATTCGGCGCCCGGGTCTTGCCCGTCGAGCCGCCGCAGCGTCGCCCGCAGGTCCAGCACCGAACACGCGCTCCCGTCGGCGATCAGCGCGCCGAGTTCCTCCAGGTCGGCGCCGTCGCCCAGGGTGGCGAGCAGGTTCTCGACGCCCTCCCCCACCGCCGAGCCGCTCCCGAGGGCGACCCGTTCGTTCGCCAGCGTCGTCCGCGCGAGCCGCCAGCCGCCGTCGATCTCCCCGACCACCATCTCGTCGGGGACGAACACGTCGTCGAGGAACACCTCGTTGAAGACGGCGTCGCCGGTGATCTCGCGCAGGGGCCGCGTACTGATCCCGTCGGTGGTCATGTCGACCAGGAAGTAGGTGATCCCCTGGTGTTTCGGCGCGTCCGGGTCGGTGCGCGCGAGGCAGATCGCCCAGTCGGCTTCGCGCGCGAGCGAAGTCCACACCTTCTGGCCGTTGAGCAGCCATCCCCCGTCGGCACGGCGGGCCGTCGTGCGCAGCGACGCGAGATCCGAACCCGCCCCCGGCTCGCTGAACAACTGGCACCAGGTGATCTCGCCGCGCAATGTCGGTGCGGCGAATCGTTCTCGCTGCGCCGGGGAGCCGTGTTCCAGCAACGTCGGCACGGCCCAGCCGCCGATGACCAGATCCGGACGGCGGACCCCCGCGTCGTCGAGCGCGGCGTCGATCCGCAGTTGCTCGGCGGCCGTGGCGCCCCTGCCGTACGGCGCGGGCCAATGCGGGGCGAGCAGTCCCGAATCGGCCAGCGCGACCCGCCGTTCCGGCTCGGGCAGGGCGGCGATTTCGCTGACCACGTCACGGAGTTCGGCGTCTTCACCGACGTCGACGCTCAACGTCCGGCGGTCACCGCGCAGCGCGAGTTCGGCCGCGCGACGGCGCCAGCGGGCGGAACCGCCGAGCCACTGCCGCAGGGCGACGGCGCGACGCAGGTAGAAGTGCGCGTCATGCTCCCAGGTGAATCCGATGCCGCCGAGGACCTGGATGCAGTCCTTCGCGTTGGCCACGGCCGCGTCGAGCGCGTAGGCCGCGGCCGTCGCGGCCGCGAGGGAGTGCTGCGCGGGATCTTCGGCCGCCCTCGCCGCGTCCCACGCGAGCGCGTCGGTGGCTTCGGCCCGGCACAGCATTTCCGCGCACAGATGTTTGATCGCCTGGAACGCCCCGATGGGACGGCCGAACTGCTCCCGCACCTTCGCGTACTCGACGGCCGTCCGGAGACACCATCGGGCGATTCCCGCGGCTTCGGCGGCGCCGAGCGTGGCGGCGTAGGCATCCACCGGCAACGCCTCGAAAACCGCTTCGGGCCGCACCTTTTCGCATCGGACGCGGCCGACCGCACGCGAGAGGTCGAACGGCTCACCCTGCTGAATGTCCATTCCGGACGCTCCGGGCGGAATGAGGGCGGACACCGTGCCGTCGGAGACCAGCGTCCACGCCGACGGGTGAACATCGAGAGCCGGTCCCGATTCGCCGTCGACCACCTCGTCCGCGATACGGAAACCGCCGCCCAGCACCACCGCCAGCCGTTCGGTCCCGTCGGCGAGACCGGGCAGGATCTCCTTGGCGGTCTGGGGAACCGTCGCGAGCAACGCCCCACCCAACGCCGTCCCGAGGACAGGGCCGGGTACGAGCGCTTCGGCTGCTTCGGCGAGCCCGGCGGCCAGATCGGCGAGCGTGCCGCCGGCGCCGCCGACGTCTTCGGGAATCGCCACGCCGAACAGCCCGAGTTCCGCCAGCCCGGGCGGCGGCTCGGCGATCCGGCCACTTCGGACGGCGTCGACGGGACGGGCGGACGTCGCCCAGGCGCGGATCGACGCGGCCAGGGCCGCCTGTTCTTCGGTGAGCGCGATCGACACGGGTGAGACCTCCTCGCCGGACCTACCCGCGAGTGTAGAACGTGTTACAGTTTCTTGCCCAGTGGGTCACGTCTTGAACAGTTCGTCCGCTTAGGTACGCTACGTGAGGAAAGTGGAACAAGTTCCGACGAAGGGGGACGTGGCGATGCCAGGGAAGGCCAAGGCACCCACGAGCGCGAAGGCGCGAAGCGGCAACGGTCTCTCCGCGCTGGGCGGCGAGGAACTCGGGTCCGCGGCCCAACGCGACCGGCGGCGCCGCATCATCGACGCGACCCTGACGCTCGCCGCGAAGGGCGGGTACGACGCGGTCCAGATGCGGGCGGTCGCCGAGAAGGCGGACGTCGCGCTCGGCACGCTGTACCGCTACTTCCCCTCCAAGATCCACCTGCTGGTTTCCGGGCTGGCCAGGGAATTCGAGCGCGCGCAGGAGAAACTCGACCGCGCCGCCATCCCCGGCGACACCCCGAGCGAGCGGCTGATGTTCGTCCTCGGCCGCAACACCCGGCTGATGCAGCGGGATCCGCATCTGACCGAGGCGATGGTCCGCGCGTTCATGTTCGCCGACACGACCGCGGCCGCCGAGGTCGAGCAGGTCGGGCGGCTGATGGAGAACATGTTCGCCAAGGCCATGGGCATCGAGGATCCGACCGAGGCCGATCGCGACATCTTCCACGTCATCGCCGACGTCTGGATGGCGAACCTGGTCGCCTGGGTGACCCGGCGCGCGTCGGCGGCCGACGTCGCGAACCGGCTGGAGCTGTCGGTGCACCTGCTGCTGGACAAGAACGTCTGAACGCTATGAACGGGACGTTCCTTGTGAAATTTGCAAGGAACGTCCCGTTCATAGCGCGCGTCAGGCGGTCAGCTTGGGCAGCACGTCCCGCCCGAAGGTCTCGATGAACTGATCCTGGTTCCGCCCCACGTTGTGGATGTAGATCCGGTTGAAGCCGGCGTCGACGTACTTCTGCAGCGCCGCGCGGTGCACGTCCGGATCGGACGACACGACCATGCGTCCCTCGAAGTCCTCACGCCGCACCAGTTTCGCCATCTGCGCGAAGTCGAACGGCGAGCGGATGTCGGCCTTCGGGAACTTCATGCCGCCGTTGGGCCACTGGTCGAGCGCGTTGGCCCACGCCGTCTCGTCGTCCTCGGCCCACGACAGGTGCACCTGCAGCAGCTTCGGCATCGAGTCCGGGTCCTTGCCCGCCTTGCGCGCGCCGGTGCCGAAGTTGTCGAGGATCCCCGCCAGCTTCTCGATCGACGCGCCCGGCGTGATCAGCCCGTCCGCGAGCTCACCGGTCTTGCGCGAGGTGTACGGCCCGGCCGACGCGATGTAGATCGGCGGCGGCTCGTCCGGCAGCGTCCACAGCCGGGTGGTGTGCAGTTTGAAGAACTCGCCGCTGTGCTTGACGTCCTTGCCGGTGAACAGCTTCCGGATGACTTCCAGCGCCTCGAACATCCGCCGGACCCGCTCGGGCGCTTCGGGCCAGTAACCGCCGATGATGTGCTCGTTGAGCGCTTCGCCGGACCCGATACCGAGCCACGTCCGGCCCGGATAGGTCGCCTCCAGCGTCGCCGCGGCCTGCGCGACGATCGACGGGTGCAGCCGGAACGACGGGCACGTCACGCCCGGCCCGAGGTCGCCCGTGGTGTTCTCCGCCAACGACGCGAGCACGCTCCACACGAACGACGCTTCACCCTGTTGAGGGACCCACGGCTGGAAGTGGTCGGCCGCCATCTGGCCGGAGAACCCGTGCTGTTCGGCCAGCGCGGCCAGCCGGATCGACTCGCGCGGGGAGAACTGCTCCAACGCCGCGGCCAAGCCGATTTGAACCTCAGTCACGCCTGCTGCCCCTTTCGAAAGCTCTCGGCGACCTTCGCGAACTGGTCGAGTCGGTCCAGTGTCGCCGCTTCGGGCTCGGTCGGCAGGAAGAGCGTCGCCTCGTCGACGCCGCCCTCGACGAGCCTGCCCAGCGCGTCCTCTTCCGGCGTGGCACCGAAGGCCGAGAACCTGATGTCCTCGCGTCCCTGGCCGGCCAGCCACTGCCGTGCCCGGCGGAGCTCCTCCGGCGGGGTGTGCGCGTGCGGCAGCCAGCCGTCGCCGAACTTGGCGATCCGCTCCATCGCCTTCTGCCCCGCGCCGCCGATGTAGATGGGCGGATGCGGTTTCTGCACCGGCTTCGGCCACGCGAAGATCGGGTCGAAGTCGACGTGCTCGCCGTGGAATTCGGCCTCGTCCTTCGTCCAGATCTCCTTCAGCGCGGCGAGCTGCTCGTCGACGAGCGCGCCGCGGGTGCGCGGATCCGTGCCGTGATTGCGCATTTCCTCCCGGTTCCAGCCGACGCCGACGCCGAAGACGAACCGGCCCCGCGAGACGAGGTCCAGCGAAGCGACCTCCTTCGCCGTGTGGATGACGTCGCGCTGCTGCAGCAACGCGACGCCCGTCCCCAGCTTCAGGGTCGACGTGGCCCCGGCCGCCGCCGTCAGCGCGACGAACGGGTCCAGGGTCCGGTAGTACACGCGCGGCAATTCGCCGCCGCCCGGGTACGGCGTTTCCCGGCTGACCGGGATATGCGAATGCTCCGCGATGTGGAGCGAGCTGAAGCCGCGCTCTTCGGCTGCCGCGGCGAGGACGTCCGGCCTGATGCCTTCATCGGTGATGAAGGTGGCGATTCCGATCTCCATGTCCAGCAACTACCCGGACACGCGCCGCGATATTCCCGTGCCGCTAGACGTTGCGCCGGTACTGCCCGCCCACTTCGAAGAACGCCTCGGTGATCTGGCCCAGCGAGCACACCCGCGCCGCGTCCATCAGGACACCGAACAGGTTGCCGCCGCGGGTCGCGGCCTCGCGCAGCGTCTTGAGCGCGACCTGCGCCTCGGCGTGGTGGCGGCGCTGGAAGTCCTCGAGCCGCTCCAGCTGCGAACGCTTCTCGTCCTCGGTCGCCCGCGCGAGTTCCACCTCGACGTCGTTCTCGCCGCCGTTCGGGTTGCGGAAGGTGTTGACGCCGATGATCGGCAGCGTGCCGTCGTGCTTCTGGCGTTCGTACAGGATCGACTCGTCCTGGATCTTGCCGCGCTGGTAGCCGGTCTCCATCGCGCCCAGCACCCCGCCGCGCTCGGAGATCCGGTCGAATTCCAGCAGTACGGCCTCTTCGACCAGGTCGGTCAGCTCGTCGATGATGAACGAGCCCTGCAGCGGGTTCTCGTTCTTCGACAGGCCCCATTCCTTGTTGATGATCATCTGGATGGCCATCGCGCGGCGCACCGAGCTCTCCGACGGCGTGGTGATCGCCTCGTCGAAAGCGTTGGTGTGCAACGAGTTCGCGTTGTCGTAGAGCGCGCACAGCGCCTGCAGTGTGGTGCGGATGTCGTTGAAGCTCATCTCCTGCGCGTGCAGCGACCGGCCGGAGGTCTGCACGTGGTACTTGAGCTTCTGCGAGCGCTCGTTGGCGCCGTAGCGCTCCCGCATCGCGACCGCCCAGATCCGGCGCGCGACCCGGCCCAGCACCGAGTACTCGGCGTCCATGCCGTTGGAGAAGAAGAACGACAGGTTCGGCGCGAAGTCGTCGATGTCCATCCCGCGCGCGAGGTAGCTCTCGACGTAGGTGAAACCGTTCGACAGGGTGAACGCCAGCTGCGAGATCGGGTTCGCCCCGGCCTCGGCGATGTGATAGCCGGAGATCGACACCGAGTAGAAGTTCCGGACGCCGTGCTCGATGAACCATTCCTGGATGTCGGCCATCATGCGCAGGCTGAACTCGGTGGAGAAGATGCAGGTGTTCTGCCCCTGGTCCTCCTTGAGGATGTCCGCCTGCACGGTGCCGCGGACGTTGCGCAGCGCCCATTCGCGCAGTTCGGCGGCCTCGGTTTCGGACGGCTCGCGGCCGTGCTCGGCCTTGAACGCCGCCATCCGCTGGTCGATCGCGGTGTTGAGGAAGAACGCGAGGATCGTCGGCGCCGGGCCGTTGATCGTCATCGACACCGAAGTGCTCGGCGAGGTCAGGTCGAAGCCGTCGTAGAGCACCTTCATGTCTTCGAGCGTCGCGATGGAGACGCCCGAGGTGCCGACCTTGCCGTAGATGTCGGGCCGGGTGTGCGGGTCGTGCCCGTACAGCGTCACCGAGTCGAAGGCGGTCGAAAGGCGCTTCGCGTCGGAATCGGCCGAGAGGAGCTTGAACCGCTTGTTGGTCCGGAACGGGTCGCCCTCGCCGGCGAACATGCGCGCCGGGTCCTCACCCTCGCGCTTGAACGGGAAGACGCCCGCGGTGTAAGGGAAGTATCCGGGCAGATGCTCGCGGCGCAGGAACGACAGCAGCTCGCCGGATTCGGTGTAGCGCGGCAGCGCCACGCGCGGGATCCGGTTGCCGGACAACGTGTCGCGCCAGAGCTGGGTGTGCAGCTCCTTGTCGCGGATCTTCACGACCAGCTCGTCGGCACGATAGGACTCGGCCAGCTCCTGGAAGCGCGCCAGGAGATTCGTCGATTCACCGTCCACATCGGACTCGGCGGCGGCGAGCAGGCCGTCGAGCGCGTCGGTGCTCGCGTCGACGGCGGCCAGCGCCTCCTTGGCGGCGGCGAGGTGCTCGCGTTTGCGCAGCGCGGCGACCTGCTGCTCGGTCTTGGCGTGGTAGCCGCGGACGGTCTCGGAGATCTCCGCGAGATAGCGCGTCCGGTTCGCCGGGATGATCGTGCTGGCGTCGGTGGAGACCTTGCCTTCGACGTGCGGGAGCACCCCGGCCGACACGGTCAGCCCGCGTTCGGCGAGGGTGTCGCGCAGGTGCTGGTAGAGCGCGGTGACGCCGTCGTCGTTGAACTTCGCGGCGCTGGTGCCGTAGACCGGCATGTCCTCGGGCGAGGAGCTGAACGCCTCGCGGTTGCGCACGAGCTGGCGCGCGACGTCGCGACGGGCGTCTTCCGCGCCGCGGCGCTCGAACTTGTTGATCGCCACCGCGTCGGCGAAGTCGAGCATGTCGATCTTCTCCAGCTGCGACGCCGCGCCGAACTCCGGCGTCATGACGTACAGCGACTGGTCCACGTAGTCGACGATGCCGGCGTCGCCCTGGCCGATGCCGGGCGTCTCGACGATCACGAGGTCGAAGCCCGCCGCCTTGCAGGCGAGGATGGACTCGGAAAGCCCGGTGGGGATCTCGCCGCTGGTGGTCCGCGTGGCGAGGGACCGGAAGTAGACCGGGCTGCCGTCGAGGCAGTTCATCCGGATGCGGTCGCCGAGCAGCGCTCCCCCGCCCTTGCGGCGCGACGGGTCGACGGCCAGCACGGCGATGCGGAGCTTGTCCTCCTGGTCCAGCCGGAACCGGCGGATCAGCTCGTCGGTGAGCGACGACTTGCCGGAACCACCCGTCCCGGTGATGCCGAGGACCGGCACGGTCCGCGACTTGGCTGCCTCCGTGATCTTGTCGAGCACGTCCTGCGGCAGGGCCTCGCGTTGAAGCTGCGTGATGACCCGCGACAGCGCCGGGATGTCACCCGAGAGCAGTTTGTCCAGCGAGCCGGGCGATTGCGCCGCGAGATCGGTGTCGCAGGCCTTGATCATCAGGTTGATCATGCCCGGGAGGCCCATCTCGTAGCCGTCTTCCGGCGAGAAGATCCGCGCGACACCCCGCGAGTGCAGCAGGTCGATCTCCTCGCGGACGATGACGCCGCCACCGCCGCCGAACACCTTGATATGCCCCGCGCCGCGCTCGTTGAGCAGCTCGACCAGGTACGAGAAGTACTCGACGTGCCCGCCCTGGTAGGCGCTGATGGCCACCCCCTGGACGTCCTCGGCGATGGCCGCGGTGGCGACCTCGTCGACCGACCGGTTGTGCCCGAGGTGCACGACCTCCGCGCCCTGCGACTGCAGGATCCGCCGCATGATGTTGATGGACGCGTCGTGCCCGTCGAAGAGGCTCGACGCCGTCACGAAGCGAACGGGGTTCACGGGCCGGTGCAGATCGCTGCTCATCCCTCCAAAATACTAGGACTTCCTACTGTTTTAAACCCATCCACTCGCGTGACGGCGCTCTCACTCGTCCTTGACAGATCAAGGCGCACCAGTATATTCAACCCAAGGGTTAAACAACCGATTGATTGAGCAGCGATGACCACTGATCAGCTCAGCGCCACGTTCGCCGCCCTGGCGGACCCCACCCGGCGGGCGATCCTCGCCCGGCTCGCCACCGGCGAGGCCAGCGTCAACGAGCTGGCCGAACCCTTTCCGGTCAGCCTCCAGGCCGTCTCGAAACACCTCAAGGTCCTCGAGCGCGCGGGGTTGATCAGCCGGAGCCGGACGGCGCAATGGCGGCCCTGCCGGCTGGAGGCCGCCCCGCTCGGCGACGTCTCCGCGTGGGTCGAGCGGTACCGGCGCTTCTGGGAAGGCGGTTTCGACCGCATGGAAGAACACCTGGCCGAACTTCAGAAAGGCGAACACGATGCCTGAGACCGCCACCCTGCCGCCGATCGTCTCGGCCGGCGAATGGCAGATCGCCCGAGACGCGTTGCTGGCGAAGGAAAAAGAACTCACCCGGGCCGCCGACGCGGTCGCCGCCGAACGGCGGCGCCTGCCGATGGTCCGCTTCGACAGCGGATACGAATTCGAAGGCCCCCAGGGCAAGATGACCCTGCTGGACCTCTTCGAGGGCCGACGTCAGCTGATCGTCTACCACTTCATGCTCGCGCCCGGGCAGAAGGCGGGCTGCCCCGGCTGCTCGATGCTCGTGGACAACATCGGCCACCTCGCCCACCTGCACGCCCGCGACACCACGCTGTACGTGGTCGCGCCGGCGACGCTGCCCGAGATCGAGCGGTACAAGGAGCGCATGGGCTGGACCATGCCCTGGGTCTCGACCCTCGGCTCCTTCAACCCGGACTCCGGTGTCGACGGCGGCTTCGGCGTCAGCGTCTTCCTGCGGGACGGCGACGACGTGTTCCGCACCTACTTCACCACGAACCGTGGCGGGGACCAGCTGATCGGGACACTGCGCTACCTGGACCTGACGCCGCTCGGGCGGCAGGAGGCCTGGGAGGAGTCCGGTCGGGGGACCGACGGCCCCGGGCACTGGTGGAAGCGCCACGACGAGTACTGAGCCGCCCGCGTTTAGTCCTCTGAATGCGCCTGGGCGCATTCAGAGGACTAAACGCGGGGAGGTGTGTCGAGAACCCGGCGGCCGCTCCGACCCCTCGGTGTCCGGCGCCCGGAAGGCGGGACGCCACACCGAAGGGATCCAGCCATGCGCAAGCTCGTCTACGCCGTCCACACCTCGCTCGACGGCCACATCGAAGGCCCGAAGGGCGAGTTCGACTGGGCCGAGATGGGCTCCGACCTGTCCGGCCACTCCAAGGAACTCACCGGCCGCGCCGACACCCTCGTCTACGGGCGGCGCGTCTGGGAGATGATGTCGTCGTACTGGCCGGAGGCCGAGACGATCTCGGACCACCCGCACGACCTGGAGTACGCCCCGATCTGGCGCGAGACGCCGAAGATCGTGTTCTCCCGGACGCTGGACAAGGCCGGCTGGAACACCGAGGTGATCGGCGGCGACCTCACCGAACGGGTCACCGAACTCAAAAGCAGGCCCGGTAAGGACCTCCTGCTGATGGGCGGGGCCGAACTCGCCACCGCGCTCTCGGACCGCGGCCTAATCGACGAGGCCCACGTCGTCGTGCACCCGGTGGTGCTCGGCGGCGGCAAGCAGGTGTTCGGTGGCGGCGTGCGCACGAACCTGCGGCTGACCGGCACCCGGACGATGGACGGGCGCGCGGTCCTGCTGACCTACGAGAAGGCGTGAAACCTGGGCGGCAGCCCCTACGCTGCCGCCGTCAGGATCACCTCGCGTTGCTCGCCCGCAACGCGATCCACTGCCGCATCGCGTACTCGACCAGCGTGATCAGCGTCTGCTTCGTCGACTCCCGCTCCCGCGCGTCACACCGGACGATCGGGATGTTGGGGTCGATCGACAGCGCTTCACGCACGTCGTTGATGTCGTGCTCGAGGATGCCGTCGAAGGTGTTCACCCCGACGATGTAGGGCAGGCCCCGGTCCTCGAAGAAGTCGATCGGCGCGAACGAGTCGGCCAGCCGTCGCGTGTCGGCCAGCACCACGGCGCCGATCGCGCCGCGGACGAGGTCGTCCCACATGAACCAGAACCGCTGCTGCCCGGGCGTGCCGAACAGGTAGAGGATCAGGTCCGCGTCCAGGGAGACCCGGCCGAAGTCCATCGCGACCGTGGTGGTCGATTTGTTGGGCGTCTGGTCGAGGTTGTCGATCCCCCGACTGGCGTCCGTCATCATCGCCTCGGTGGTGAGCGGGACGATCTCCGACACCGAACCGACGAAGGTCGTCTTGCCCGCACCGAAGCCACCCGCCACGACGATCTTCGCGGATGTCATGGTCGGGGGCGCGGTTTCCCGCGGTGCCTTAAAGCCGACGGAGTCCACTCAAAACCCTTTCCATCAACACCAGATGTGCCTCGGCGCCGTCATTGCCCGAAATCGTCTTGTGCACGCTGACCAATCCCGCGTCCGCCGCGTCGCTGATCAGCACGCGTGCCACACCCAGTGGTACGCGCAGGGTAGCCGCGATCTCGGCGACCGAACGCGGGGTGCGGCACTCCTCGATGATCGAGACGCACTCGATCTGGTCCGCGGCCACCGCGGGGAGGCTACCCGCCGCGACATGGTCCTTGGTGGAGATGAGGGTCTCCAGCTCGAGAGCGTAGTTCGCCTTGGTCCGGCCCCCGGTGAGGGCATAGGGACGGACGATCGCCGTCTCTTCGAGCGGCGACGGCGCCTGCTCGAAGACGGCGGGCATGATGAACTCGCCGCTGGGCGGGCCCGGGTCGAAAAGACCACCTGGTCTCGGCCCGACGGCACCTGCGCCGCTGTCGGGTGGAGAGGCAAGTGAGGTCACGCGGTCTCCTTGATCGGTCGGCTGCGGGACTGCCGGTTCCCCGGTGGCGTGTGCCCCGCCCACCTGGGGATCCTCTGACTGCTTGCTCTTCTTGCGCTTCCGACGACCACGACCCGAATCCAAGGTGAAGCCGTTGAGGACGTCGGCGAACGTGCCGTCGTCCCGTGAACCGGCAGCATGGGCAGCCCCCGCGTGCGGAGGCTGGTGTTCACCCGTCCCCGGCGGTTCGCCGAAGGATCCGGATCCGGTGCTCATCGGGACATCATCCCACCGGTTCGCCGATCAGCGACCCACCGGCGCCCTGCAATTGTGCGCGGAGTTCCGGCGTGAGGATCTGGCCGACGCGATCGACGAGCATCGTCATCTCGTAGGCGACCTGTCCGATGTCGCAGTTGGGGGCGGCGAGGATGGCCAGGCAGGAGCCGTCACTGATGGACATCAGCACCATGATGCCGAGTTCCATCTCGACGACGGTCTCGTTGACCGCGCCCGCCTCGAAGCAGCGCGCGGCGCCCTGGGTCAGGCTCACCAGGCCGGACGCGACGGCGGCCAGCTGATCGGCGCGGTCCAGCGGGAGCCTGCTGGACGCGGTGAGCAGGAGGCCGTCCGCCGACACGACCACGGCGTGCGCCACTCCGGGTACCCGCTCGGCGAAGTCGTTCACCAGCCACCCGAACTGGTTCTGCTGGGGCTGGGCCGGGTTCGGCGAGGTCATTCACCCTCCAGGGTTTCGTGGTTGGCTTCGGTCGCCTGGGCTGTGTGGTGCCGTCCGCGCTGGATGCCCTGCTGGAAACTGCTCAGGCGACCGCGCACGTCGTGCGCGTCTCGCTGTGGTCGGGGGGTGACCGCCCCGGCGGGCGGTCCCGCGCTGCCCGGGAGCAACTGCTCCCCGCGACGGCGCCTGGGTAATCCTGCCGAAGTCATCCGCGAGGGCACGGACTGGGACACCGCTTGGGCGGCTTTCCAGCCCTCGTCGGAGCCGAAGTTCCAGGCGTCCGTCCGCTCGGTGGCGGCGACCGGCTCCGGTTCCGGGGTCGCTGCCTGCGGTTTCCTGCTCGGCAACGCGGCGGGCGGGGCCGCGGGGCGCTCGGCCGTCTCCGGTGCCTTCGCGGCCTCGGGGGCCTTCGCCGTGTCAGCTGCCTTCGACGGCTCGGGTGCCTTCGCGGGCTCGGGCTTCGTGTCCGGCTGGGCGGTCGCCGTCTCGGCGGCGGCCGGCGTGGCCTTGTCCGCCGCTTCCTTGCGGCCTCGTTTGACGCCCTGCTGGAAGCTGCTGAGGCGACCGCGCACGTTCGCCGGGTCGCGGACCGGCAGTTCCGCTTTGGCGGCGGGTTCGGCGGCCGGGATCGACGACGCCGCGCTGCCCGGCAGCAGCTGCTCGCCCTTGCGGCGACGCGGCAACCCGGCCTGGGTGAACGTCGACGGGGCGTTCTGGGAGACCTCCTGCACCGTGCGGAAGGCCTTGTCGCTGGCGAAATCCCAGTTGCGGGCTTCCTGCTCGGCGATGGAAGCGGCCTCGGCCGCCTTCTCCGCGTCGGGCTCCTTCGTCCCCGGCTTCTCCTTCTTGGCCGCGGGTTCCGCCGCGACCTTTTCCGGAGCGGGCGCGGGCGAACGGAACCACGCCGAGAGCATCTCGTCGAAGATCGGCGTCGTCTCCGATTTGGGCGCCGCGGTCGGCGCCGCCGGTGCGGCGGGCGCCGGGGTGGCCGCCTGGTTCCACCACTCGCTCAGCGTCGTGTTGTTCTTGGCCTCGAACAGTTCCTTGCCGCTGGGCAGATCGCCGTCGGCCGGGGCGGGCTTGTCCGCCTCCTTGGCGACCGGTTCGGGCTCGGGCTCGGCGGCGGGTTCCGGTTCGGGACGGCGGGGCTCCGGCGCGGGCGGTGTCGTCTCGTCCCTGGGGATCGGGCTGAACAGCGCCGTCCCCGAGATCTCCAGATCCGACGGCGGCCGCGCCTCCTGGGGGTGGCTGTGCCCGTTCACCCCGGATTTGGTGTGCCCGGCCAGATCGCCCGCCGACGGCCACCGCTCGCCGCCCTGCGACGGGACGCTCGGCATCGCCGGGCGCGAACCGTTCGCGGGCCGCTGGCGGCGGGGCAGGCCGCCCGGCTGCTGCGGCGGCAATGGCGCGAGCCGCTGGGTGATCGGGCCGGTCGCGGGGCCGGGGTCTCCCCCGGGCGGGGCCATCACGAGGTCGGCCGGGACCGAGACGGTGGCGCGCACGCCGACGATGTCCTTGCCGCCGTGCAGCGAGACCCCGATGCGGTGCCTGCTGGCCAGCCGTCCGACGACGAACAGGCCCATCCGGCGCGAAGTGGTGAGGTCGACGTTGGGGGCTTCGGTGAGCCGGGCGTTGGCCTCGGCGACCTCGGCCTCGTTCATGCCGATGCCCTTGTCGAGGATGTCGATGCCGAACGAGCCGTCTTCGACGAGCCTGGTCGCGACGGTCACCTGGGTCTCCGGCGCGGAGAACGCCGTGGCGTTGTCCAGCAGCTCGGCGATCAGGCGCATCAGGTCGTTGGCCGCGTACCCGACCAGCCGCACCGGCGGCGGGTTCTGCACGGTGACCCGTTGGTACTGCTCGATCTCGGACACCGCCGCGCGCACGACGTCGGTCGCGGAGACGGGCTGACCGGACCGCCTGCCCGGCTCGGCGCCGGAAAGGACCATCAGGTTCTCGTTGTTGCGGCGCATCCGGGTGGCGAGGTGGTCCAGCTGGAACAGCGTGGCCAGCTGGTCGGCGTCCTCTTCGTCGCGCTCCAGCCGCTCGATCAGCTGCAGCTGCCGCTGCACGAGGCTCTGGCTGCGGCGGGAGAGGTTGACGAACACGTTGCTGTAACCGGTGCGCATCGAGGCCTGCTCGGTGGCCAGGCGCAGCGCCTGGTGGTGCACCTTGTCGAAGGCCCTGGCGACCTCGCCGATCTCGTCGTCGCTGCCGACCGGGACCGGCCGCACGTCGGTGCCCTGCGAACGGCCCTCCTGGATGTTGCGGACCGCGTCGGGCAGCTGCTTCTCCGCGACGTCGAGTGCGCTGGCGCGCAACACCTTCAGCGAACGCAGCAGCTGACGGGTGATGAGGAAGACGACGGCGACGGCGAGCACCATCGCGCCGAACAGCAGGACCGCGAGCAGGCCCGCGCCGCTGCTGGCGTCGTCGACCAGTTCGGCCGACACCGCGCTCGTCTCGGCGCCGAATTTGTTCGCGACCTCGCCGACCTTGCCGATCACCGCGGTCGACGCGTCGGTCCAGCCCTGTGCGGACAACGTGCGGAACGCTTGCGCCGACGGGGTTCCCTGCTCGCCGAGCGCCGTTTTCGCCAGCCTGTCCCGGTTTTCCATCGCCTGGTCGGTGACGGCGGCGCCGAATTCCTGGCGTTGCCGTTCCGACGCGGCGGCGCGGAAGTCGGTGAGCCGGTCGGTCAGCCGGAGTTCGGCGGTGCGCAGCTGGTCGAGCTCGCTCGGCGCGAGGCCCGACCGCGCGATGCCGAAGGAGACCAGCGCCTGGCTCAGCGACAGTTGTTCCTTCATCACGGCGAGGTCGTGCAGCGCCGTCGGGGTGCCGCCGAGGTCGTCCTGGCTGGCGCCGGCCGCCAGCGCGGTGTCGAGGGCGAGCAGCGCGGTGGTCACCTCGGTGTATTCACCGATCGCCTGGACCGGGTCGAGCTGTCCGGAGGACGCCCGCTGCCGGATGTCGGGCAGCCGGTCGAGCTGGGCGGCCGCGGCTTCCCGCGCCTGACGGAGCGACGGCTCGTTCTCCACCGCGCGGGACGCGGCGGCACCGTAGAGCGGGATGGCGGTGTCGACGTCGGCGCGGGCCGAGCCGAGCTCCAGGGTCCCGCCGACGGTGCCGGCGGTCAGCCCGGCGGCGGACTGGGTGCGTTCGCGGCCGAGGCCGTCGGTGAGGGTGCGGATGTGCCCGCTCAGCGCGACGAGGCGGTCGAGCCGCTGGTAGCCGTCGGAACGGCCGACCTGGCCGGCGATGGTGGCGATGCCCAGTGCCAGCGCGATGAGGATCGGCACCAGCGTCACGGCCGACAGCTTCACCGGCAGGCTCCAGTCCCGCCAGCGCACGAGCGTGCGCCAGCCGGTGGCCCACCGAGATGGCCGGGGAGTGCGTCCCAGCAGCTCCCCGACCGGCACTTGGCCTTCTCCTGCAACGGTCACGTAGGTGACTCCCTGTCCGGCGTCCTGGCACGGTCTGAGGCGTCCGTTCCCGCGAGGTACCTGCCTGCGGGGAACTCGACCCCGGCCTGACCACGTGATCGATCGCGGCGTGAAGGACCTCGTCCGTCGTTCCCCGCGCTGCCAGTGTCCCCAGGAACACCGGTCCGCGCCGGGAGGTCTTGCACCTGCACGTGCAGGTCGCAACCTGCGAAGTGCATGGTCGTCGAGATCAACTTTTCTTTGCCAATCGATCACTGCGGGTCGGCCGGGCCAAAGAATCGTACACCAATCCGGGTGCCGTCAATTCCGTTCAGTACACGGGTGCTGACCAGCGAAAAGTGTGCTTCCGAACGATCCGCGCGCCCCGAAAACCGCCCGTGCGTCACAAACGAGGGAATTCCGGTTACGGGTTGCGCGGATGCACAGGGTGTCCTAATCACCCGATCAGCCTACGTACGGTAGCCGCGTCGCCCGGTCGAACTACTTTCCGTGCCCCCAACGGGTGGGTCAAGCCCAAATATGTGCCCGATGTTGTGGCCTTGCCGCCCAAGCCGGTTCGATGTCGCCCGACATGGTGATTTCTTTCGAGACACCCGGCGAAGCGGGGGATCTTCCCCGGTCCGGGATGGCGGGCACGGTATCGAAACCCGGCGGCCCCGGGTAGCGAAACTACGATCTGTCACCAAATTGAGGGACAGAGCGTGGTCATCGTCCGTCGTTTGCCGCAGTGGGCCGTTCGGGCGACGACCGCGCGTGACAACTCCGCTCACTATGACGAGTGATAAAGCCGGTTCATTCCGGCCGAAACGATTTTCCGAAACACTAATACGAGGTAAAACCGAATACCGGCTCACGCCTTCGCGGAACCGGGGTCGCCTATTCAGAGCGGGTGAAGCCGTAGTTAGTATGTGCGCTCCCCGTACCGCGCCACGGATGCAAGCCCCGGAGGAACCCATGCCCGACGTCGCGCGTCCCTACGCGGCGAGCAACGCCCTGGAGGACACCGGGCAGATGCCCGCGCTGTTCGTCCGCGAGCGCCAGCGCCAGTCCGCTCCCCCGCCGCCGCGCCCGGCGGGCCCGGACTTCGACCGGATCCAGCACGGCAAGGAGTTCGTCGCGCTGCGCAAGACCTTCCGGCGGTTCGTGTTCCCGATGAGCGTGCTGTTCTTCACCTGGTACATGACGTTCGTGCTGCTGGCGGCCTACGCCCACGACTTCATGAGCCGCAAGGTGTGGGGCGAGGTGAACGTCGGCATCCTGCTCGGGCTCGGCCAGTTCGCCAGCACGATCCTGATCACGATCGCCTACCTGAAGTTCGCGAACAAGCGGCTCGACCCCAAGGTCGAGGCGCTGCGGGCCTCCGTCGGAGCGGGTGAGCGATGAGCATCCCCGACAACAACCCGGTGCTGAACATCGCGGTCTTCGCGCTGTTCGTCGCGATCACCCTGTACGTGGTGTACCGCGTCAGCACGCGCAACTCCTCCACTTCGGACTACTACGCGGCGGGCAGCGCCTTCACCGGACGCCAGAACGGCATCGCCCTCTCGGGTGACTTCCTTTCGGCGGCGTCGTTCCTCGGGATCGCCGGGGCGATCGCGATCCACGGCTACGACGGCTTCCTCTACTCGATCGGGTTCCTCGTCGCGTGGATGGTCGACCTGCTGCTGATCGCGGAACTGCTGCGCAACACCGGCCGCTTCACCATGGGCGACGTGCTGAGCTTCCGGATGAAGCAGCGCCCGGTCCGCGCCGCGGCCGCGACGTCGACCCTGGTGATCTCCTTCTTCTACATGCTCGCGCAGATGGCGGGCGCCGGTGGACTGGTGGCGCTGCTGCTGGACATCCACGGCGGGATCGGCCAGGCGCTCGTGATCGGCGTCGTCGGCGTGATCATGGTGCTGTACGTGCTGGTCGGCGGGATGAAGGGCACCACGTGGGTGCAGATCATCAAGGCGACCATCCTGCTGCTGACCGGTGCGCTGATCACCGTGTTCCTGTTCGGCAAGTTCGGGTTCAGTTTCTCGAACCTGCTCGCGGCCGCCGCCGACAACAGCCCGCTCGGCGACGAACTGCTGGAGCCGGGCGGTTCCTACGGCAAGAGCGAGGTCACGAAGCTCGACTTCGTCTCGCTGGCGCTGGCGCTGGTCCTGGGCGCCGCCGCGCTCCCGCACGTGCTGATGCGCTTCTACACGGTGCCGAACTCGCGCGAGGCGCGGCGCTCGGTGGTGTGGGCGACCGCGTGCATGACGATCTTCTACCTCTGCACACTGGTCATCGGCTTCGGCGCGGCCGCGCTGGTCGGGCCGGAGGCGATCAAGAGCGCACCCGGCGGGGAGAACTCGGCGGCGCCGCTGCTCGCGCTGAACATCGGCGGCACCCTCCTGCTCGGCATCGTCTCGGCGGTGGCCTTCGCGACCATCCTCGCCGTCGTCGCCGGCCTGACGATCACCGCTTCGGCGTCCTTCGCGCACGACGTGTACGCCAACATCTTCAAGCGCGGCAAGGCGGAACCGGCCGCGGAGGTCCGCGTCGCGCGGCTGACCGCGGTCGCCGTCGGGGCGCTCGCGATCATCGGCGGCATCCTGGCGAACGGACAGAACATCGCGTTCCTGGTGGCACTGGCGTTCGCCGTCGCGGCGTCGGCGAACCTGTCGACGCTGCTGTACTCGCTGTTCTGGAAACGCTTCAACACCACCGGAACCCTGTGGGGTATCTACGGCGGGCTGATCGCCAGCCTGGTGCTCGTGTTCTTCTCGCCGGTGATGTCCGGGGCCGCGGACTCGATCATCTCCAGTGTCGACTTCCACTGGTTCCCGTTGAAGAACCCGGGTCTGGTGTCGATCCCGTTCTCGTTCCTGTGCGGGTTCGTGGGCACCTTCGTCGGCCGGTCGAAGGCCGATCCGGTCAAGCACGCGGAGATGGAGGTGCGGTCCCTCACCGGGATCGGCTCCTGACGCGTGGCTCAAGTGTCATGAAAGGGTCGTTCAGGACATCTTTCGTCCTGAACGACCCTTTCATGACATCCGGAGACCGTCCAGCACGATCGTGAGAAGCCGCTTCGTGTCCTCCTCCGAAGCCTTGCTCGCCGCCGAGCCCAGTCCGTGCCCGAGCCGCAGGATGTCGACACCGGCGACGTCGGCCCGGAGCACTCCCTCGTCCTGCGCCGCCTTCACGATCGTGTCGGCCGCGGCCCGCAACCGTGCCTGACACCAGCCGAAGACCTCGGAGCCGGCGTCGACCGACGCCTTGAGCGTCATCGCGAGGCCGTGCTTTTCGACCACGTAGACGACGTGCGTGGCCAGCCACGTCTCGAGCGCCTTCCCCGGCGGCAACTCGTCGAGCAGGTCGTACGCCTGCTGCGCCAGCCCGTCGATCTCGTCGCGGTAGACGGCCTCGATCAGCTTGTCGCGCGTCGGGAAGTGCCGGTACAGCGTGCCCGCGCCGACCCCGGCGCGTTTGGCGATGTCGTCGGCGGGCACGTCCACGCCGTCGGCGGTGAACGCCTCCTTCGCCACGGCCACGATGCGCTCGTAGTTGCGCCGCGCGTCCGCACGCATGGGGCGGGCCGGATCGGCCGTGACCATCTGCACCTCCTCGGGCGACGAAAACGGAGACGTTCTCCGAATTCACTTGCGTAAGCGGAGAGCGTCTCCATATCATCGCTCACGACCTCAAGTGGAGAGTCTCTCCGCTTCATCTCGTTACGTCTTTGGAGTATTCCTTGACCGAACGAACCCTGCGTGCCGAGCCTAGGCCGGAGACGGCCGGGTCCCCACCGACTCCACACCGGCTGGTCCTCCCGATCATCCTGACCTGCCAGCTCATGCTCATCCTCGACGCGACGGTGATGAACGTCGCGCTCCCCCGCATCCAGTCCGAACTGGGCTTCACCGACACCGGCCTGTCCTGGGTGATGACGGCGTACAGCCTGGTCTTCGGCGGCCTGCTGCTGCTCGGCGGCCGGGCGGGCGACCTGTTCGGCCGTCGCCGGACCTTCGTCGCCGGCGCGGCCGTGTTCACCGCCGCCTCCCTGCTCGGTGGCCTCGCCGGCTCGGCGGAACTGCTGATCGCCGCCCGGGTCGCGCAGGGTGTCGGCGCCGCGCTCGCCGGGCCGAGCACGCTGGCGCTGATCACCAGCACGTTCACCGAAGCCAAGGCGCGGGTACGCGCGCTGGCGTTGTTCTCGGCGATGTCCAGCAGCGGTTTCGCGATCGGCCTGCTGCTCGGCGGGCTGCTGACCGAATGGATCTCGTGGCGGGCGGCGCTGTACATCAACGTCCCGTTCGGGCTCGCGATCGTCCTGCTCACCTCGCGGTACGTGGCCGATCCGCCCCGGCGGCGCGCCCGGCTGGACCTTCCCGGCGCGTTCACCGGCACCCTCGGTGTCGGCTCGCTCGTCTTCGCCTTCACCCACGCCGCTTCGCACGGCTGGGGCGACACGATCACCCTCGGCAGCCTCGCCGCCGGGCTGGCCTTGCTGGCCGCCTTCGTCACCATCGAAACCAGGGTGAGCGAGCCGTTGATCCCGTTGCGCCTGTTCGCCGAACGCGACCGTGCCGCGGCCTACGTCAACTTCTTCCTCGGGCCGATGGCGATGATGTCGATGTTCTTCTTCCTGACCCAGTTCCTGCAGGACATCGCGGGTTTCGCCGCGTTGGAGACCGGCTTCGCGTTCCTGCCGATGGCGGTCTGCATGTTCCTGATGAGCAGGCTGATCCCGAAGCTGCTCCCGCGGTTCGGGCCGAAACCGCTCGCGCTCGCCGGGACCGCGCTGATGACCGGCGGGGTCGTCTGGCTGACCACGCTCGCCACGGACAGCGGCTACTTCTCACATCTGCTGGGGCCGATGCTGCTGATGGGCGTCGGCGCGGGGCTGGCGTTCTCCCCGCTCAGCGTGATCATCATGGCGACCGTGCCCACCGACGACGCCGGTGCCGCGGGCGGCGCGTTGCAGACATTGCAGCAGGTCGGGGCGACCTTGGGACTGGCGATCCTGATCACCGTGTTCGGCGCGGTGACCCGCACCCCGTCCGGAGATCCGGCCGAGACCACCGTCGACGGGATGACCTCGGCCTTCACCGTCGCCGCCGTGGTGACGGCGTTGTCCTTCCTGGTGGCACTGACCTTCCGGCGCCGGGCTTAGAGCTTCGCGCCCGCCTGGACCTTGTGCGTGACCTTGCGCTCCATCACGAACGAGAAGAACGGGATGCAGCCCGCGATCAGCACGAGCAGGGTGCCCTTCATCGACCAGCGGGCCTTGATCGCGAGGTCGACCGCGAGCAGCAGGTAGATCAGGTAGAGCCCGCCGTGGACCATGGGGATCATCTTCACGAACTGGGGAAGTTCCACGCGGAAGACGTACTGCAGCAGCATCTCGACGACCAGCCCGAGAAGGGCCACACCGGTGGCGTACGCCGCGACGCGGAACCGGATCAGCGGTCCGCCCAGCGAGACCGGGCGGGCCGGGGCGGCGTCGTCAGTTCGGGTGGTCATAGGGTCTCGAACCTCTCTGGGGACTACTTGTCGCGGGCGTTGAGTTCGCGCAGGTACCTGTTGTACGCGGCGAGCTCGTCGTCCTCGGGGGGCGGCGGCACCGGGGCACGCCGCTGCCGGGGCGCGGGCACCTCGGGCACGGCGGTCTCGGCCACCGTCTCCTGGGCGTCGGCCTCGGCGGCACGGCGGCGGAGCTTGCGGATCCGCCAGAACATGAACGCGGGGAACAGCCCGAACAGCGGCCACTGCAGGACGTAGCCGAGGTTCTGGAACGTCCCGCTGGCCGAGGAGAACCGCTCCCACTGCCACCAGGCGAGCCCGCAGCACAGCGCCAGGCTCACCAGGCAGACGACGGCGATGCCGAGGCGGCGCAGGAGGACGGGCGAAGCGGACACACATCGACGCTAGCACTGGGTGCGCGGCGAATCGTCGCCGACCTGGGCGTTCGGGACCTTGGTCCCGGGTCCGGTCTCGTGAGTGGTAAGGACGGTTCTATTGAGGGGCAAGTCAAACGTGTCGTGTTCGCGATCGAGGCCTCCGCCGGGTCGAAGGCTCCCTTGGCCGCGTCCGACGCAGGGAGCCTTCGACCCGGGGTCGTGAGTGGCGATGCTCGTTCTAACCCTCTTTGCCACTCACGACTCCCCGCGAAACCGGACTTACCCCTCAATAACCAAGGGTGTCTTGGCTACCTACGGGTGTCGCGAAAGCCACTTTCGCAACCTTCAACGTTGCGAAAGTGGCTTTCGCAACCCCGGTCAAGGCCGGCACCCAGGTACCCGACCGCAGGCCAGAGGACAGGATTGGCCCTAACCGTCCTTACCACTCACGAGGCGGCGGCCACGGACTTCGCGTAGCCGTCCGCCAGCCCGAAGACCTTCTGCGCGTACTCGGTCGAGTTGTTGTACGACAGGATCCCCTGCCACCAGCCCGAGGCAGCCGACATGTCGCGGTTGTTCACGCACAGGTAGCGCGCCGCGGCCAGCGTCGCGTCGTCGATCTGCTGCGGGTCGCCGACGCCGTCGCGGTTGCCGTCGGCGGCGTACCGGCGCCAGGTGCTGGGGATGAACTGCATGGGGCCGACCGCGCGGTCGACGGCCGCGTCGCCGTCGAACTGGCCGCCGTCGGTGTCGCCGATCGCCTTCACCCCGGGCGACCCGTCGAGCGGGACGCCGATGATGGGCTTCGACGGCCGTCCGTCCTGGCCGAGGACGGCGCCGCCGTACTGGCCGTGGTTCGACTCGATCCGGCCGATACCCGCCAGGGTCGCCCACGAGATCTTGCAATTGGGCTGCATCTGCCGCATCGCCAGTTCGGCGTTGCCGTAGGCGAGCAGCGCCCTGGCCGGGATACCGGTGGCCTGGGCCGCCCGCTCGGTCCAGGCGGTCAGCGGGTCCTTGCCCGGTTTCGGCTGCGCCTGCTGCGGCGAGGTCTGCTGGGCGGCACCACCCGCGAGGGTGGCATTGACCGGGGCGACCGAACCGGGTTTGACGTCCGCCGCCTTGACCTGCAGCGCGGGGATCTCCATCGTCGTGGGGCTCGCGACCGGGGCGGACGCCTTGGTCACCAGCCAGATCCCGCCCCCGGCGAGGCCGAGCACGGCCAGCACGATCACCAGCCTGCCGAACACGGCGGCGCCCACCCCGCGGCGTGGCGGAGCGGGCGTGGCCGGGTCGTCGACGAGCTCGTCGTTTTCCGGGGTGGTGCGCACGAAGCGAGTCCTCCAGCGTGGGCGGCGATCACGACCGATGCTCGAACAACGAGCCCGCGCAGGTTAGCGTTACGCGGTAGCCGAGATCGCCCTTGCCACGCCGGTTCACCCGCGCGTGCGAGAAGTTCTCATCAGGCGGACTTCTGCTGCCTCGCCAGCCGCGCGACGCACCAGGCCGGGGCGCTGCCGCGGCGAAGGTGCTGCAAAACGGTCATCGGGCCGAGACGGCGGCTCAGGTCGGACGGGGCGAGCCCGGCCGCGCGGTAGTCGAGCGCACGCTGGTCGAGCGGGCTGATCCCGGCGTCCCACCAGGCTTCGGCCTCGGCGACGCCGCCCACCATCTGCCACCAGCCGGCGGCCGCGACGAGCAGGTCCTGCGGGACCTCCGGGAGACGGCGGCTCATGGCGTCGAGGTAGCCGGGGTCGGCGGCCTCGACCGGCGCCCAGCGCGCCTGGCCGGACTGCTGACGCTGGCCGGGGATTCCGGGAGCCTGCCTGGGCACGTCGGCCAGCCACGCCGACGCGATCCGGTCGGCCTCCTGCTCCTCGGGGGTCTGCTCACGCTCGGCCGCCCACTGCCGGATCAACGCATCGACTCCGGGATCTCCGGTCATCCCTGCCTCCTCATGATTCCCCGACTGACAAGTCCTGACTTACTTGCCCGGCTGGAAGTTCCCGCTGCCCTGGGGCTTGCACCTGCGGAAACTCCTCGCCCAGGAGGCCGGCTCCGGCGCCTGGAGGACCAACCGATCACGCAATGTGAGCACCGTAGGGGCGCGGAGGTCTTTTCCGCCAGAGCTTCCAGGGCACGAATTCGTCGACCAGCGGGTTTTCGGGGGCAATCCACCCGGATGGTCGAGTCGTCCGACCGAAATCCGAGACGGGTGACACTGAGTGATAACCGCAGGTGGCTGCGCACGGTGATCACCGGCGTCGCCGAGGACACCGGTGATCACGGGGACGAGGGTCAGGAGAAGAGGCTCCGGACGAAGGTCACGATGGCTTCGGCACCGGACCGGAGCCAGCCGAGCGCGGTGTGGACGGCATCGGCGGATTGCGTCGGCCTGCTGATCAGAAAGAAGAGCACGAGCGCGACGACGGCGATCACAACGAATTTCTTCAAGCCGGGCGACATGGCTCCATCCCATCACACCGTAGTGTCCAGACGATGACTCCGCGCGCACTGCGGACTTTGTCACCACTTTAAGGAGAATCGGGCCCTGTTGCCCACCCGTATCCGCCTGAGGGAGCGATCGATGAGCGAAAACGTTCTCGTCCACCGGGAAGGGCCGGTGACGACGATCACGCTGAACCGGCCCGCGTCCCGCAACGCGGTGGACGGGCCGACCGCGGCCGCGCTCGCGGACGCGTTCCGCGCGTTCGACACGGACGAGGAAGCCGCGGTCGCCGTCCTCACCGGTTCGGGTGACGCCTTCTGCGCCGGAGCCGATCTGAAGGCCGTCGGCACCGACCGCACCAACTCCCTCAGCCCGGCGGGTGACGGGCCGATGGGCCCGACGCGGATGTCCCTGTCGAAACCGGTGATCGCCGCGGTCCGCGGGCACGCCGTCGCGGGAGGACTGGAGCTGGCGCTGTGGTGCGATCTGCGGGTCGCCGACACCACGGCCGTCTTCGGCGTCTTCTGCCGCCGCTGGGGCGTGCCGCTCATCGACGGCGGCACGGTGCGCCTCCCCCGCCTGATCGGCCATTCGCGGGCGATGGACCTGATCCTCACCGGCAGGCCGGTCGACGCCGACGAGGCGCTCGCCATCGGACTTGCGAACCGGGTCGTGCCGGACGGCGAGGCCTTGACCGCCGCGCAAGCGCTCGCGCGCGAACTGGCCGCGTTCCCCCAGGCGTGTCTGCGCGCGGATCGCAAATCCGCGTACGGCCAGTACGGACTCACCGAAGACGAGGCGATGCGAGCCGAGTTCTCGAACGCGCTGATCGGCGGAGGGCTCGCCGAGGAGGCTGTCGCGGGCGCCGGCCGGTTCAGTGACGGCGCGGGGCGTCACGGCAGTTTCGAGCGCGATCCGTCCTAGGGTCTGTCGGATGACAGAAACCGGAGTCGCGCTCAGACCGGTGTCCGAAGAAGACCTGCCGATGCTCGAAGCGCTCACGAACGACCCACGGGCCGCGGGCCCGTTCGAGTGGCACGGCTGGCACGACCCGCATTTCCTGCGCCGCCGCTGGTCGGAGACCGGCATGCTCGCGGCGGACAACGGGATGCTGATGATCGATCTCGACGGGCAGCGGCTCGGGTTCGTGTCGTGGCACAAGACCAGGACCGGGTCGACGTCGTACTGCTGGAACGCCGGGCTCGTGCTCATCCCCGAGGCACGCGGCCACGGCTACGGCACCGAGGCCCAGCGGCTGCTGGTCCGCTACCTCTTCGCGCACACGCAGATGAACCGGGTCGAAGCGTCGACGGAGGTCGACAACGTCGCCGAGCAGCGCTCCCTGGCGAAGGCGGGCTTCACCAGGGAGGGCGTGCTGCGCGGCTACGGGTTCCGGGACGGGGCCTGGCGCGACCACGTCCTCTATTCGGTGCTGCGGTCCGATCTCGACGTGGGCTGAAAGCGTCCTTCACCGCATGAGACGCGGCGAAGGACGCTTTCACCGCGTCTCATGCGGGCAGAGCGTCCTTCAGCTCACGCGATGGTGCCCGCGGCCCGGAGCCGTTCGATCCCGTCGGCGTCCACGCCGAGTTCGGCGAGGACCTCGGCGGTGTCGCCGCCCTTGGGCCGCGGCGGTTCCGGCGTCTCGGCCGGCGTGCGGTCGAACCTCGGCGCGGGCGCCGGCTGCAGCATGCCGCCGACGTCGACGAACGTCTTCCGCGCGACGTTGTGCGGATGCGACGGCGCCTCCTTCGGGGAGAGCACCGCCGTCAGGCACGCGTCGGTGCCCTCGGCCTTCGCCACCAGTTCGTCGCGAGTGTGCTTCGCGACGGCCTCGGCGACGATCTTGCGCAGCTTCGGCCACTCGTTCTTGTCGACGTGGACCGGTGTCTCCTCGGGGTCGAGCCCGAGCACCTTCACCAGATCGCCCCAGAACCGCATCTCGATCGCGCCGATGGCGACGTACTTGCCGTCGGCGGTCTCGTAGGTGTCGTAGAACGGCGCGCCGCCGTCGAGCATGTTCTCGCCGCGCCCGCCGGACCACAGCCCGGAATCCAGCAGGCCGTGCAGGCTGGTGGTCAGCAGCGCCGCACCGTCCACCATGGACGCATCGACCACCTGGCCCTTGCCCGACGTCTGGCGTTCGAACAGCGCCGCCAGCACGCCCATCGCGAGCAGGAGGCCACCGCCGCCGAAGTCACCGACGAGGTTGAGCGGCACCACCGGCCGCTGCCCGGCGTGCCCGATGGGTTCGAGCGCGCCGGAGATGCCGATGTAGTTGATGTCGTGCCCGGCGACAGTCGCCAGCGGGCCGTCCTGGCCGTAGCCGGTCATCCGGCCGTAGACCAGCCGCGGGTTACGGGCGTGGACCTGTTCCGGTCCGATGCCCATCCGCTCGGCGACGCCGGGGCGGAAACCCTCGATGAGCACGTCGGCGTCGTCGGCGAGTTTCAGCACCAGTTCGACGCCCTCGGGGGTCTTGGTGTTGATCCCGATCGACCGCCTGCCGCGGGCGAGCGGATCGTTCGGGAACCCGATGACGTCGTTGCCCGGTGTCGCCCGGTCGATCCGGACGACCTCCGCGCCGAGATCGGCGAGGATCGTGCAGGCGAACGGCGCCGGGGCGAGCCCGGCCAGTTCGACGACCTTGAGCCCGCTCAGCGGGCCGGCCTTCTTCGCCACGTCTTTCCTTCCTACGCCAACGGTTCCGCTCAGAGCGTGCGGGAGATGATTTCCTTCATGATCTCGCTGGTGCCGCCGAAGATCCGGGAGATCCGGATGTCGGCCCACGCCCGCGCGATCGGGTACTCGGTCATGTAGCCGTAGCCGCCGAAGAGCTGCAGGCAGTCGTCGACGACCTTGTTGACCCGTTCGGTGGTCCACAGCTTCGCCATCGCCGCGCCCTGCACGTCGAGTTCCTTGCGCAGATGCCGTTCGATGCACTGGTCGAGGAAGGCGCGGGACACCGCGGCCTCGGTCGCGGCCTCGGCGAGTTTGAACTTGGTGTTCTGGAAGTTGTAGACCGGGCGGCCGAAGGCCTGGCGGTCCTTGGTGTAGGCGATGGTCTGGTCGATCGCGGCCTCCATCCCGGCGACCGCGGTGACGGCGATGATCAGCCGTTCCTGCGGCAGCTGCTGCATGAGCTGGATGAAGCCGAGACCTTCCTGCGCGCCGAGGAGGTTGGCGGCGGGGACGCGGACGTCGTCGAAGTTCAGCTCCGCGGTGTCCTGGCCCTTGAGTCCGATTTTGTCGAGGACGCGGCCGCGGCTGAAGCCCGGCGTGTCGGTCTCGACGGCGATCAGCGAGACACCCTGCGCGCCCGCGTCCGGGTCGGTCTTCACCGCGACGACGACGAGATCGGCGTGGAAACCGTTGGTGATGAACGTCTTCGCGCCGTTGATCACGTAGTGGTCGCCGTCGCGCACCGCGCGGGTCTTGATGCCCTGCAGGTCCGAACCCGTGCCGGGTTCGGTCATCGCGACCGCGCCGACCATCTCGCCGGAGGCGAATTTCGGCAGCCACGCCTTCTTCTGCTCTTCGTTCGCGTACTCCAGGATGTAGTGCGCGACGATTCCATTGTGGACGGTGACACCCCAGGCGCTGTCACCGGACCGTGCCTGCTCCTCGTAGAGCACGGCCTCGTGGGCGAACGTGCCGCCGCCACCGCCGTACTCCTCCGGGATGGACAGTGCCAGCAGACCGACCTCGCCCGCCTTCGTCCACAGCTCGCGGTCGACCTTCTTCTCGGCCGCCCAGCGCTCCTGGTTCGGCGCGAGTTCCTTCTGGCAGAAGGTCCGGGCGAGGTCCCGGAGGTCTTCGAGCTCCGTCGTGCTCCACGAACTCTTCTGGATCTGCAAGGGCACGGCCAACGCCTCCTGATCGGACCTGGAAAACATGACGCTTAGGATGTAAGTTCCATTCGGAATGTACATCCGTACCGAGCTGCACGTAAAGGGGGTCGGATCCGGTGAGTGTGCTCGGCAGGACCCACCGCACCCAGGCCGAGCGTCGGGAGCAGACCCGCACCGCACTGCTCGACGCGACCATCGACTGCCTCGTCGACCTCGGCTACGCGCGCACCTCGGTGCAGGAGATCTGCGCCCGCGCGGGTGTCTCGAAGGGCGCCGTCCAGCACCACTTCTCCGCGAAGGCCGAACTCATGGCCGCGGCCGTCGAGCATCTGACGGAGAAGTTGCGCGGACGCCTCGCGACGTCGATTTCGGCGCTCCCCGGCGGCGCCTCGGGCGTCGCGGCGGCGATCGACCTGCTGTGGGAGGGCTATTCGGGCACGCTGTCCACGGCCGCCACGGAACTGTGGGTCGCGGCGCGCACCGATCCCGAACTCCGCGAGGCGATCCGGCCGGTCGACCGGGCGCTGGGCCGCTCGACGCTGGAGCACGTCACCGCGGTCGCCGGCGATCTCCCGAAGGAACGCGCGGAGATCCTCTTCTGGCTGACCGTGAACCTCACCCGAGGGCTGGCGCTGGACGCCGAACTCGGCGGCGATCCCCAGCGGCGCCGGCAATTGCTCGACGAGTGGAAGCGCGTCGCGGTCATGTTGTACGAGGACACTTCACCGTAGGCTTCGCCCATGGGGAGACCGAGGGTGTTCGCCGTGCTGTCCGCCGCCGTCCTGATTCTCACCGGGTGCGCGGCCGCACCGGAACCTTTGTCTTCAGGCCCTTTGACACTTCACGAAGCGCTCGGCGATCCCACGACCGTGGACTTCTGCGGCCTGCTGGACTTCGCCGACATCGAGAAGACCCAGCGGCCGGCGTCGGTCCCGATGCCCAGCATGGGCGCCTGCTCGTTCCAGTCCGGGAGGACCCTGGTCAGTTTCGGTTTCCCGGACGACCGGGCGAACGAACGTCTCACCGGCGCCACCCCCGGTCGGCGAGCCCTCGCTTCCCCGCGGCCTGCGCGTGGTCCGCACGGACCTCCAAGGGCAGCCCGTCCTCCACTTGCTCTTCGCCGACGACACCTCCTTGCGCATCGGCACGTTCTTCGAATCCGGTGAAGGCGCCGGACCCGACGCGCTCGCCGTGGCGACGAAAACCGCCGAAACCGCCGTTAGGGCCCTCGCCGCGGGCAAACGGGCGAAACATTTCGAGTACCGCGGCGATTCCCTGGCACGGCTGACCGCCTGCACCGCCTTGTGGTCCGATGCCGAGGTCTCCGCCCGGCTGGGCGCCGCCGTCACCGGGAAAGGCGACCTGTCCCGGCACTCCTGCCGCTGGGGCGAGGAGGACGCGGAACGGCTCGTGCGACTGGAGTTCGGCCTCGGCCCGCGCCCGAAGGCCGCGGCGGGCGTCCACGAGGAAACGGTGGGCGGGCACAGGTCTTTGGTGCAGGAGGCCGGCGACGGCTGCACGATTCTGACCGGCCACATCGGCGGCCCGGACGCGAGCCGGGATCAGGTCGAGCACGCCGTTCTCGCCGTGCGGGCGCCGGACGCGTGCGGCGTCGCCAGGGCGCTGGCGGCCACGGCTTGGCCGAAACTCCCCTCGTAGCAGGCGCGAAAGCGGTTGACCAGAGCACTGGTGACACTTATCTCCTCGGCCGATTCGTGGTGGAATTCCTTGCTGGCCACCAAAAACCGGCGGAGGAGCCGACCATGAGCGCGCCGCAGCAGCAGCCGTACCAACCGACTGGCCCGTTCGGCGCAATCCCGCCCGCCGCCACGCCGCGCCCGCCGTCCGACGCCCGGCTCCCCCGCCTTTTCGCCGCGATGATGGGGGTTTTCGCCGGTCTGCTGGTCCTTCTCGCGACTTTTCTCCCGCAGTCGACGTACGAACAGCTTTCCGAGGGCAAGCCGGTGACGAAGCTCGCCGAAACCGGCTGGACGCGGACCTTCGACATCGAACCTTCGACCGAGGAGAAGGAGTTCTACGACAAGACGCATGTCGCCCGCTACGGCATCCCGCTGTCGGCCGCCGCGCTGACCCTGTTCGCGGGGGCCGCGGTGGGTTTCGCCGCGTACCGGCGGAGTTCGGCTTCCATCGCCGCGACGACATCGAGGACACTGCTGGTCGCCGGCGGAGCGGGGACCGCGATCGGCGTCTGGATGCTCGGCATGGACATCTCGGCGAGCCTCAGCTTCGGACAGGACACCGGCCGCTTCGTCTCGCGTTATGGGACCGGCAGCGGTTTTTGGATCCTGCTCGCGGGCGGGCTCGTGGCGTTGCTCACCATCGGGCTGGCGATCGTGGCCAACCGGCGTGAACCGGCACCGCCCCGGCAGGCCTCTTACCCGGTGGCGTACCCGCCTTACGCGCCCGGCGTCCCTCAGCAGCAGTATCCGCAGCAACAGCAGCCTCAGCCCTACGAGCCGCCGTCTCCCCCGACCCCACCCGCGGGCTCCGCGCTGCAGCAGCAGGACATCCTTCGCCCGTCCCCGGACAATCCCCCACGACCCGATAATATGTGAAACTTATTCATATCAGCGGTGGACAGTCTCCATACCGGCAGTATGCTGTACTCGTCGGTAACACCTGGGCTCTGCGTGGCGCCTCCCCGGCTCCGCGCGGCATGGAACGGAGACGGCATGACGAGCACGACACCGGCGAGCGCGGGCCACCACACCGAAGGACCGGCCACCATCGGCGACGTCCCCGGCGCCCCCGCGATGGCGAGGGCGGAGCGGCTCGTGCGCCGGGTCGTGGGCGGCGCGGACTCCGCGCCGGTCCAGATGCGCGCGCCCTTCACCGGGCAGCCGATCGCGACGCTGCCCCAGGCCACCGACGCCGACGTCCGCGCCGTGTTCGACCAGGCGCGGGAGGCTCAGCGCGCGTGGGCCGAGCGGCCGGTCGAAGACCGCCAGCGCATCCTGATCCGCCTGCACGACCTGGTCCTGAAGCGCCAGGAAGAGGCGCTCGACCTCGTGCAGATCGAGGCGGGCAAAGCCCGGATGGACGCCTTCGACGAGGTCAGTGCCACCGCCCTCGTGGCCGCCTACTACGGCAAGCACAGCGCGAAGTTCCTTTCGCCGCGCCGCGCCGCCGGGCTGATCCCGGTGCTGACGAAGGTCGGCGAGATCCGGCACCCCAAGGGCGTCGTCGGGATCATCTCGCCGTGGAACTACCCGCTCGCGCTGACCGCGATGGACGTCCTGCCCGCGCTCGCGGCGGGCAACGCCGTCGTGCAGAAGCCGGACAACCAGACCGCGCTTTCGGCGCTGTGGCTGCAGGAGGTCGCCGAGGAGGCCGGGCTGCCCGCCGGGGTCTGGCAGATCGTGCTCGGCCGGGGTTCGCAGATCGGCGACGCCCTGGTCGAGGAATCCGACTACCTGTGCTTCACCGGATCCACGCCCACGGGCAAGGGGCTCGCCGCGAAGGTGGCGGAGCGGCTGACGAGCTACTCGCTGGAGCTCGGCGGCAAGAACCCGATGATCGTGCTGCCCGACGCGGACATCGCCAAGACCGCCGCGGGCGCGGTGACCGCGTGCTTCTCCTCCGCGGGGCAGCTGTGCGTCTCGGTCGAGCGCATCTACGTCCACGAGTCGATCCGCGAGGAGTTCACCCGCGCCTTCGTCGCCAAGACCGCCGCGCTGCGGCTCGGCGGTGCGCTGGATTACCAGGCGCAGATGGGCTCCCTGACCTCCGAGGCCCAGCTGGAGACGGTGTCGGCGCACGTCGAGGACGCCCGGTCCAAGGGCGCGAAGGTGCTCACCGGCGGCAAGGCCCGGCCCGACCTGGGCCCGCTGTTCTACGAGCCGACCGTGCTCACCGACGTCACCGAGGACGTCAAGCTGTTCGCC
Source organism: Amycolatopsis sp. WAC 04197 (assembly GCF_003947475.1). Lineage (NCBI taxonomy): Bacteria > Bacillati > Actinomycetota > Actinomycetes > Pseudonocardiales > Pseudonocardiaceae > Amycolatopsis > Amycolatopsis sp. WAC 04197. The sequence continues at coordinate 514,023 of NZ_QHJK01000009.1, forward strand.
GAGGAGACCTTCGGGCCGGTCGTGTCGATCTACGGCTACACCGACGTCACCGACGCGATCGAACGCGCCAACGACACGAAGTTCGGGCTGAACGCGAGCGTCTGGTCGCGCAACGGCCGGGCGGGCTGGGAGGTCGCGGCGCGGCTGAAGGCCGGGACCGTCAACGTCAACGAAGGCTTCGCGGCGACCTTCGGGACCGTGGGCCTGCCGATGGGCGGGATGAAGGAGTCCGGTGTCGGACGGCGCAACGGCGCCGAAGGGCTGCTCAAGTACACCGAGGCCCAGGCGATCGCGGTGCAGCGCGGGATGCCGCTGCGCCCCGGCAAGGGAATCCCGCCGAAGCTGTGGGTGCGAGCCCTCAGCACGAGCCTGAAGGCCCTCCGCCGCCTCCCCCGCCGCTGATCCCCCTCCCGCATTTCGTCCTCTGATTGCGGTACTTGCCACGCGCAAGGATCGCGTTCAGAGGACGAAATGCGGCTAAGAGGAAGACGTGGGGGCCGCCAGGATGCCTCGGTCGTAGGCGATCGCGACGGCCTCGGCCCGGCGGCTCGCGCCGAGTTTCGCCATCACGCGCGAGAGGTGGACGCTCACCGTCTTCTCGCTGATGTACAGCTCTTCGCCGACCTGCCGGTTGGTCCGGCCGAGCGCGACGCGCTCCAGCACGTCCCGTTCCCGGTCGGTCAGCGGGTCGACGACGTCACGACGCGGCGCCACGGCCTCGCCGGGAAGCTCGACGCGCGCCCGGTGGCTGAGCTCCCGGACGGCTTCACGCAACGGGCAGGCGCCCAGCCGGTCGGCCACCGCGTGCGCGGCCAGCAGCTCCGACGCGGCGAGCGCGGTGTCGCCGTCCGAGGCCAGCAGGGATTTCGCGTGCTGCAGGCGGCACATCGCCTGCTCGTACACCGCGCCGTACCCGAACGCCTCGACCGCCTTCGCCCACAACGCCGGATCCCCCGCGCCGCGCAGGCAGGCGCCGAGCGCCTCCAGCCGGGCGAGCCACGCCAGCGCCTCCGGGCCGAGCGACACCGAACGCGGGATGCCGTGTTCGGCGCAGTGGCGGCCGTGGGCGAGCAGCTTCTCGCCGGCTTCCACCGCGGCCTCGGCCGTCACCAGATCGCCGCGCACTCGCGCTTCGGCGGCCTGGGCGACGGCCGCCGCGAGACCGTGCACGCTGATCCGGATCCCGCCGAGCACCGCGGGTTCGACCTCTTCGAGCCAGTCGATCAGTTCCCGCGCCTGCCGCACCGCGCCCGCGTAGTCCTTCCGCCACGACGCGAGCTGGATGGCGGCGTCGGCTGACGCGAGCGCGATCGAGTAATCCGCGCTCCAATGCTGACGGAGGCTCGGCAGGATCTTGTCCGCGTCCGCGAACCGGCCCCGGCCGACGACGAACTGCGCCCAGATCCCCAGGAACCGTCCGGCGACGACACTCGACACCCCGCGGCCCGCGCGGCCGGCGTCGTCGTCTTCCGGCCAATCCCCGCTGACGTACCGCAGCGTGAGGTGTTTGGTCCGTAGCTCGATGCCGAACGAGCTCCAGGTCAGCCCGGTCTCCTTGGCCCGCTGGATGCCCTTGGCGTAGTACTTCAGCGCGGACCGGATCTCGGCGCGGTCGTCGTAGCTCAGCCCGAGGAAGTGCAGCGCCCGCAGCTCACCGTTCAGCGCGCCGGAATCCCTCGCCTTCCGCTCGGCCTCGCGCAGCCGCTCCCGCGCGAGCTCGACGTCGCCCGCCGAATCGGCCAGCGTCCCGAGGGAGACCAGCGCCGCCGCCTCCGCCCCGCCCGCGCCGACGGCCCTGGCGTCCGCGACCGCGGCCAGCGCGCACCGCAGGGCCTCGTCGTGCCGGTCGATCAGCCGCAGGATCCCGGCGCGGGTCGCGAGCACCCAGGCCCGCGCGGCACTCGCCTCGGTGTGTTCGACCAGTTCCCAGGCCTTGTCGATCGCCTCGACGACCTCGTCGAGCGTGCCGTCGACCGAAAGCAGCGCCTCCGCGTGCCGTCGCCAGACCTTGGCGGCCCGTTCGTTGCCGGTGTCCGGGCCGAGGGCCTCGGTCGCGGAGCGCGAATAGGCGACCGCGCGCTCCGGCTCGCCCGACGTGCTCGCGAAATACGACGCCTCGTGCAGGAGGCGGAGCTCGTCGACGTCCGACGGGCGGTCCGCCGCGGGCACGGCGTCCCAAATGGACAGTGCCTGCTCGACGTGCCGCAACGCGGAACCGGGTGCGCCCAGCTTCTCCGCCTCGTCCATCGCGCGCAGCAACGCGGCCAGCGCGGTGACGAAGTCCTTGCTCTCCAGGCTGTGGTGCGCGAGCCGCGCGTGCTGGCCCCGGCCCTGGGTCCGGTTCCGGATGCGGGCCGCGTACGCCGCGTGCATCCGCACCCGCTCGCCCGGCAGCAGGTCGCCGTACACCGCTTCCTGCAGCAACGCGTGGCGGAAGGTGTAGAAACCGTTCTCGATCACCAAAACGTGATGCTGCACGGCCTCGCGCAACGCCTCGTCGAGTTCGAGCTCGTCCAGCCCGGAGATCTCCGCGAGCGCGGCGTGCGCCACCGAATCCTTGGCGACCGAGACCACGCGCAGCACCCGGCGCGTGATCTGGGAAAGCTGTTCCACCCTGGCGAGGAGCACTTCGGCCAGCCCGGCGGGGAGTTCGCGGCAGTCCTTCGCCGACGCCAGCAGCTCCTCGACGAAGAACGGATTGCCCTCGGACCGGGAGACGATGTCGGCGATCATGTCCTGGCCGATCGGCTCGTCGGCCAAGGCCTCGACGAAGGCGCGCGCGTCCTCGGCGCCGAACGGCTTGACCTCGACGCGTTCGACCGCGCCCAGCCGGACCACCTCGGACAGCAGCGCGCGGAGCGGATGCCGCCGGTGGACGTCCTCCTCGCGATAGCTCGCCACCACCAGCAGCCGCTGGGTGCGCAGCCTCGTCAAGAGGAAGGACAGCAGGTTCCGGGTGGAGCCGTCGGCCCAGTGCAGATCCTCCAGGAGGATCACCACGGGCCGGCGCTGAGCGATGACGGTCAGCACCCCCAGTACCGCGTCGAACAGCTGGAGCTGGCCGAGGTCCTGCTCGGGACCGAGCCGTTGCGTCGACACCCGTTCGCTCGCGGTGAGCTGACCGTCTTCGATGGCGGGGTAGTCCTCCGCCTGCTGCATCTGCGGGAGCAGCCTGCCCAGCGCCGGCCGGGCCCGGACCGCGGCGGTGACCGCGGGATCGGAGGTCGTCGCCAGCGGCGCCAGCGCCTCGGCGAACGGAAGATAAGGAAGACCGCCCTCATGGACGTCGATACAGCGCCCGGTGAGCACCAGGGCGCCCGCGCCCGCGGCGTACTCGCCGAGCGCGGTCAGCAGGCGGGTCTTGCCGACGCCGGCGTCACCGGAGAGCAGCACCGCACCGGCCTCGGCCCGTTCTGCACGGGCGAAGGCGGCGCGGAGCTGCCGCATCTCCTGTGTGCGGGCGACGATCGGGATTCCGGAGCCAAGACGGGGCACGAGGTGCATTCTTGCCTACCGGACCGACAACTTCGCCTGTGTTTTCGCCGAGAGCTTCATCGCACTCGACCTCTACCGGGTGATGTCGCCGCTGCGGGCGGGCACCTGCCGGGCCTCGCGGCGCTCCTGGGCGGGCACCTGGACTTCGGCGCGGTGCGCGCGGATCCGCTTGCTCGCCCGGCGGGCCCGCTCGACCCACATGCTGCGGCCCGCTCGCTGCAGCGCCTCCCTCCGGTATTCGACCTCGGCCAGTACGCCGGTGAGGAGGGCGTCGTTCGTGTTCATCTTTTCCCCTTAGGAACTCACTGCCTCGTTGGTAGTGACGAGATTCGTCCTGAGGGGTGCCCTGAGGCATCGGGTGATCACCTACACCCGGACGTGATTCGACCCCTTACGCCGGCCCATCCCCTGCTCGGGGGGCGTAAGGGGTCGAGTTCGAGGGGCTCTAGCCGTGATCGGGGCCACTCGTGCGCACCGCGCCGAGCAGCCCGCGCCAAGCCTGCGGCGAGAGGCGGAAGGCACCTCCCTCAGGGTCCTTGGAGTCCCTCAGCGCGGCACCGTCACCGGTGAAGGCGACCTCCACGCAGTCGTTGCCGCCACCGCTGTGGCTGCTCTTGAACCACCGGGCCTGGGAAAGGTCATCGTTGGGCGTCATGCTCCCCACTCCTTACTTGTTTCCAGGGACTTCTCCGGAAGGGCCGCCTGTTCGGCGAACCTCCCGGCGGCCTCGGCGATCACCTCGACCGAGTCGTCCGGCTTCAACGCGGCGGCGCGGAGATGGTCGAACATCAACGCGTATCGCCGGACGTCCGGGGGTTCCTCCAGGTAGAGCCCGCTGGAGGTGCTGTCGACGTAGACCACGTCGGTGTCGGCCAGTTCGGGGAAGCCCATGATGAGGAACGGACCCTCCATCCCGGGATGGGCACCCGCGCCGAACGGCACGATCTGGACGGTGACGTTCGGCTGGGCAGCCATCGCGACCATCCGGTACAGCTGTTCCGCCATCACCTCGGGCCCGTCGACCACGCGGTGCAGGACCGCTTCGTCGATGACGGCCCAGTACTCCGGGGGCGAGGGATCGGTCAGCAGCTCCTGCCGCGCCATCCTCGCCGCGACCCGGCGCCTGATCTCGGCGTCCTCGGCGTCGGGCCGCATCGCCCTGATCACGGCCTTGGCGTAGCGCTCGGTCTGCAGCAGGCCCGGCACCAGGAGCGCCTGGAACGCGCGCAGCGAACTCGCGTCCGCCTCCAGGCCGACGAAGGTGCCGGTGAACACCTCGTTGTACGCGTGCCACCAGCCGCGTTTGCGGGCCTCCCTGGCCAGCTGGACGAGCGCCTCCTGCTCGTCACCGGCGATGCCGTACAGCTCAAGCATGTCGCGCGCGTCGCGCGGGGTGACGCCGACATGCCCCGTCTCGATCCGGCTGACCTTCGAGGCCGAGCATTCGAGCTTCTCGCTCACCTCGTCGATGGTGAGGTCGGCCGCCTCGCGCAACCGCCTCAGTTCGCTCGCCAGTCTCCGGCGGCGCACGGTGGGTCCCTGACCCCTCGTCATCACGGCACCTCCACAGGCTGTCCGAGCAACACCGATCGCGACACGGCGAGGAGAACAGTGTTCAGCAACCCCGCACGAAGCACATCTAACCAGCCCGAGACACATTCGGTGAGATGGTCACACGACCATTTTCACCCTCGCGTCGATTTTCATCCTGCAAATTGCAGATTGCCGTTGTAGGTTGAGCATTGTGCAACGCGGTACGCCCGCCCTCACCGGCGTCGGCGGATCCGCTCGCGGCACGGGCGCGGGGCCGCGAGCTGCACCGATGGGCTTTCGGAAGGATACCCGTCGAAGCCGGATTCACCCCCGGTGCAGGGCCGGAGCCGTCCCCCGATCGGTTCCGGCCCTCCCTTTAATTCGTAATGCTCTGGCTCCAGATGTTAATGCGTTTCGCCATTCCCTCTAAAGGGTGGACAAGGCCCGCTACCGACTGCGGAACGTCACACGACTCGGAGAAGACCTTCCTGCACGACGGTCGCGATATGCGTTCCGTCCTCGGCGAAGAACCGGCCGGTCGCCAGGCCCCGGGCACCCGACGCCGTCGGCGACGCGCTGTCGTAGAGGAACCACTCGTCGGCCCGGAACGGGCGGTGGAACCAGAGCGCGTGGTCGAGGCTCGCGCCGAGCACCTTGTCGAGATCCCAGTAGACGCCGTGGCGCGCGAGGACCGAGTCCAAGAGCGTCATGTCGGAGGCGTAGGTCAGGACGCAGACGTGCAGCAGCTGCTCGTCCGGGAGTTTACCGTCGGCCCGCATCCAGACCTGGTTCCTGGCGGGCCGGTCGCCCGTCTTCCTGGTCACCCACGGCGGATCGTTGACGTAGCGCAGGTCGATCGGACGCGGCCGGTCGAGATGGCCCATGAAGTACCCCTCGGCCCGTTCCTGCAGCGTCGGGAGCGATTCGGGGGACGGGACGTCCGGCATGGCCTCGGAGTGCTCGATACCGCCCTCGTCCTTCTGGAACGAGGCCGACAGGGAGAAGATCGCCTTGCCGTGCTGGATGCCCACGACGCGGCGGGTGGTGAACGAGCGGCCGTCGCGGATGCGGTCGACCTCGTAGACGATCGGGACGCTCGGGTCGCCGCCGCGGATGAAGTACGCGTGCAGCGAGTGGACCTTCCGCTCCTCGGGGACCGTGCGGCCGGCGGCGACCAGCGCCTGCCCCGCGACCTGGCCGCCGAACACCCGCACCGGCGAGTGGGCGGGCGAGACGCCGCGGAAGATGTTCTCTTCGATCTTCTCCAAGTCCAGCAACGCGACCAGCCGGTCGAGCACGGGCTGTCCGCCCACCCCGCCGGCGTTGTCGAAACCGGCCGCGGCTTCCCTGGCCATCTCAGTCATGTCCTGAACTTTAGGCCGTAAGGGTGCCGGGAGCCCCGGTGAGGCGGGACGTTTGTCGCGAAGGCCACCTTCGGGACGCCTGGGACGCTAGGAACGGTCCTTTCCTTGCGAAATTTGCCAGGAAAGGGTCCTTCATAGCATTGGTAGGCGCGGTCAGGCGTGGTCGTCCTCGCCCAGGCGATGCACCCGGATGAGGTTGGTCGACCCGACGGTCCCGGGCGGCGAACCGGCCACGATGACCACCAGGTCACCCTTGGCGTACTTGCCCATTTCGAGCATCGCGTGGTCGACCTGCTGGATCATCTGGTCGGTCGAGCCCACCTTCGGCACGATCCGCGTCGTGGTGCCCCACGTCATCGCGAGCTGGCTGCGGACGCTCTCCTCCGGTGTGAACGCCAGCAGCGGCAGCCGCGTGTGCAGCCGCGCGAGCCGCCGGACGGTGTCACCGGACTGGGTGAAGGCGACCAGGGCCTTGGCGTTCAGCCGCTCCCCGATGTCACGGGCCGCGTAGGAGATGACGCCGCGCTTGGTGCGCGGGACGTGCGACAGCGGCGGCACGACCGGCGAGTCGGTCTCGACGGCTTCGATGATCCGGCCCATGGTCTTGACCACGTCGATGGCGTAGCGGCCGACGCTGGTCTCACCCGAGAGCATGAGCGCGTCCGCGCCGTCGAGCACCGCGTTCGCGACGTCCGAGGCCTCGGCGCGGGTCGGGCGGGAGCTGTTGATCATCGATTCGAGCATCTGCGTCGCGACGATGACCGGCTTCGCGTTCTCGCGGGCGATCTGGATGGTGCGCTTCTGCACCAGCGGGACCTGCTCCAGCGGGAGTTCGACGCCGAGGTCACCACGGGCGATCATCACCGCGTCGAAGGCGAGCACGATGGCTTCGAGGTTGTAGACCGCTTCGGGCTTCTCGATCTTCGCGACCACCGGGAGGCGGCCCTTGCCGACGCGGTCCATCACCTGGTGGACCAGGTCGATGTCGGCGGGCGAGCGGACGAACGACAGCGCGATGAAGTCCACGCCGAGTTCCAGCGCGAACTCGAGGTCTTCGATGTCCTTTTCGGACAGCGCGGGCACGGAGACGTCCATACCCGGCAGGGAAACGCCCTTGTTGTTGCTGACGGGACCGCCTTCGGTGACCTCGCAGACGACGTCCGGGCCCTCGACCTGCTTGACCACGAGGCCGACCTTGCCGTCGTCCACGAGGAGACGGTCGCCGGGCTTCGCGTCGTCGGCGAGTCCCTTGTAGGTGGTCGAGACGCGGTCGTGCGTACCCGCGACGTCCTCGACGGTGATGCGCACGATGTCGCCGTTGTGCCACTCGACCGGCCCGCCCGCGAAGGTGCCGAGACGGATCTTCGGCCCCTGGAGGTCGGCGAGGATGCCCACCGCGCGGCCCGATTCGGCGGCGGCGGTGCGGATGAGGTCGTAGACCTGCTTGTGGTCGCTGTGCGTCCCGTGGCTGAAGTTCATCCTCGCGACGTCCATCCCGGCGTCGACGAGTTGCCGCATCTTCTCCGGCGTAGCGGTCGCGGGGCCCAGGGTACAAACGATCTTCGCGCGTCGGCTCACGTTCGCACAGCGTAGTCCCTCATCGTGGCTACGTCTGTACCGATACCGAAAGTTCAAGAAAAGTGTCAGTTGACCTGGGCGACAAGGAAACCACCGAACCCGGTTCGATGGTTATCGGCGCGGCTTCTCGCTCGGCCCGACGCGGTCCCGCGCCCATTCGTTGAACGCGCGGACCTGCCGCCACGCCTTGCGCACCCGGTCGAGGGCGCCGCGTTCGTGCAGGACGTCGTCCGGCTCCCAGCCGCGGACCGCGTACACGGAGCGATACTTCAGCAGGTCGATGCGGGGATGGTCCTCGGCGAAGCCGCGCGGCTTCGACTTGAGCCTGTCCCCCTTGACCTCCCAGCCCGCCTTCTCCAGCTTCGCGAGGATCTTGGCGAGCTCGGCGCCCCGCAGTTCCGTGTCCACGGCCTTGCGGAAACGGGCGAGCTGATCGGACTCGAAGTGGAAGCAGCCGCCGCCGACGCGCAGCCCGGCCGGGCCGACCTCGACGTAGTACGCGCCGCCGCCGCGGCCCTGCTCGATCACCGCCCCGCAGTGGGTCTTGTACGGCGTCTTGTCCTTGGCGAACCGGACGTCACGATACGGGCGGAAGACCTTGCCCTCGCCGAAACCGTCGCCGAACTCCGGGACGAGCTCGGCGAGCAGCGCCTCCATCGGCGCGCGGACGTCGGCCTTGTAGGTGGCGAGATTCGCGTCCCAATAGGACTTGGAGTTGTCCGCCTCGAGACCGTCGTAGAAGTCGATGGCGTACTCGCCGAAACCCTCGAAACCCATGGGGTGACCGTAATCCTCGTCACCGACGGAAGCGCGTGAAGGGGGCCTTCACGCGCTTCCGTCGGAGAGGGTCTTACTTGGCCAGAGCGGTGATCAGTTCGCCGTCGGCGGTGTCACCGGACAGCTCCCAGAAGAAGGCGCCGCCGAGACCCTGGTTCTTGGCGTAGGTGACCTTGCCGCCGATGGTCGCCGGGGTGTCGTAGCTCCACCAGTCGCTGCCGCATTTGGCGTACGCGGTGCCCGCGACGGTGCCGGTGGGCGGGCAGGTGGTCTTCAGGACCTTGTAGTCCTGGATGCCCGGCTCGGTGCCCGCCGCCGGACCGGTCGCCGTACCGCCCGGGGCATCCTGGGTGACGCCGGTCCAGCCACGGCCGTAGAAGCCGATGCCCAGCAGCAGCTTGTTCGCCGGGACACCCTTGGCCTTGAGCTTCTGGATCGCGGCGTCGGAGTGGAAGCCGGCGGTCGGGATGCCCGCGTAGTCGGTCAGCGGCGAGTGCGGGGCCGTCGGGCCCTGCGCGGCCCAGGCGCCGAAGTAGTCGTAGGTCATGACGTTGTACCAGTCGAAGTACTGCGCCGCGCCGCCGTAGTCCGCGGCGTCGATCTTGCCGCCGTCGGTGCCGTCCGCGGTGATCGCGGCGGTGACCAGCTTCGAGCCGAACTTCTCCCGCAGGGCCTGCGCGAGGTTCTTGATCGCGGCCGCGCCGCTGGTGTCACACGAGAGACCGCAGGCGTTCGGGTACTCCCAGTCGATGTCGATACCGTCGAAGACGCCGGCCCAGCGCGGGTCGTTGACGAGGTTGTAGCAGGACTCCGCGAACTTGGCGGGGTTCTTGGCGGCCTCGCCGAACCCGCCGGACCAGGTCCAGCCGCCGAACGACCACAGCACCTTGAGATTCGGGTACTTGACCTTGAGCTTCTTCAGCTGGTTGAAGTTCCCGCGCAGCGCGCCGGTGTCCCAGCTGTCCGCGACCCCGTCCACACTGCCGGCCGCGTCGTAGAACTTGCTGGTCGCCGCCTCGGCGTCACCGAGCGCGCAGCCACCGTTCGTCACGTTGCCGAACGAGTAGTTGATATGCGTCAGCTTGCTCGCCGAACCCGACGTGTCGATGTTCTTCACATGGTAGTTCCGCTGGTAGACGCCCCATTCGGCGAAGTACCCGAGTACCTTGCCGACCGAGGCCTCCGAGGTTTCCGGTGCGGCCGACGCCTGCTGCGCCGGAGCGGCGACGGCCAGCGCGCCGAGCGCGACGGCCGCGGCACCCACGATCGCGGTGAGCCTGAACGAACGGGACATGCGTTCTCCCTTCACGGTCACCGGCGGTGACGAGAGGACTGCGGCGGGACACGCACAAGCTAAGTGGACTAGACCACTCCGTCAATGGTTCAGACCAAGACTTTCGGATGGACATTTTCGAACATTCCTTGACGGAAATATGCCGTACGGGGCACATTTCCCGGATGATGCAGACTTTCGAGATCCTCGCCGAGCCGCGGCGCAGGACCATCCTCGATCTCTTGCGCGACGGCGAGAAATCGGTCAACGAGCTGGTCGAGGTCCTCGAACTGAGCCAACCGGCCGTATCGAAGCACCTGCGTGTCCTACGCGAGGCCGGTCTGGTCTCGGTCCGCGTCGCCGCCCAGCGCCGGTGCTACCGGCTCCGTCCGGAACCACTCGCGGAGGTCGACGCCTGGCTCGCGCCGTACCGCCGGTTCTGGGAAGGACGTATCGACGCGCTCGAACGGCACCTCGACGACGACAGTCAGTGAATAGGTAACGGCTCGAACGTGATGCCGCGGTCGGCCGCACGCCGCGTCCCCCAGTCGTAGAGCGCCTGGAGTACGGGGCGTAACCGCTCCCCCTCCTCGCTCAGCCGGTACTCGACATGCGGCACCCGGCCCTCGCGGCTCTCCCGGAGCACGAGGCCGTCCGCCTCCAGTTCGCGCAAATGCTGGGTCAGCATCTTCTCGCTGACGCCCGGCATCCGGCGCCGGAGTTCGCCGTACCGGTGCACGCCCTCCTTCAGCTGCGCCAGGATCACCGGTTTCCACTTGCCGCCGATGACGTCGACCGCGAGTTCGACCGCGCAGTGGTACCGCTTCATCGCCGCTCCCCTTGGCACGCACCGGAAAGTAAGTGGTTGTCCCCGGCGATCCGGGGTGGTTGCCTTGCCGGACCGGAAGATCATCGCCGCTGGGAGGACCTTACGTGACCGGGACGCCGACGTTGTACGAATGGGCAGGCGGGCTGGACGCCCTGCGCAGGCTGACCACCGTCTTCTACGGCCACGTGCTGAAGGACCCGTTGCTGGAGCCGGTCTTCCGCCACATGGATCCCGGCCACCCCGAGCACGTGGCGGTCTGGCTGGCCGAGGTGTTCGGCGGGCCGGAGACCTACAGCGGCGAACACGGCGGGCACCGGCACATGGTCGGACGGCATCTGGGCCGGGCCATCACCGAGGAGCAGCGCCGTCGCTGGGTGAACCTGCTCTTCGACGCCGCCGACGAGGCCGGGCTCCCGGCCGATCCCGAATTCCGCTCCGCGTTCGCCGCGTATGTCGAATGGGGCAGCCGACTCGCCGTGATGTTCTCCCAGCCCGGCCGCGAGGTCACCGTTCCCGAGCCCATGCCGAAATGGGACTGGGGCAACCGGCCGCCCTGGCAGCCGCCGTCGGACTGAGGCGTCATAGTGGGGCGGTCGTGAAAGGAGGGCCGCCGTGATCCGGGTGGACGGCCGGACCCTGCGCTGCGCGGACGTCGTGACCGCCGCGAGCACCGAGGGCCCATTGGGCATCGACGTTTCGATCGCCGCGCTGCGCGGCGCGGAAAGCGCGTGGAAGCTCGCCGAAGAACTGAGCACCCGCAGGATCGTCTACGGCCGCACCACCGGCGTCGGCGCCAACAAGGAGGACCCGGTCGGCGAGGGCGAGTCGCCGGATCACGGGCTGCGGCTGCTGCGCAGTCACGCCGGTGGCAGCGGCGACGTCATGTCCCCCGGCCAGACCAGGGCGATGATGCTCATCCGGCTCAACCAGCTGCTGGCCGGGCGCGCCGGGCTCAGCCCCGTGCTGATCGGGGCGCTCGCCGACGCGGTGCGGACCGGGGCGCTGCCGCTCGTGCACCGGCTCGGCGCGATCGGCACCGGCGACCTCGCGCCGCTCGCGGAGACCGCGCTCGCCCTCACCGGCGAACGGCCGTGGCTGACCGGCGGGGTGCCCCCGGTGCCGGTCCAGGCGGGTGACGCGCTCGCGTTCATGAGCAGCAACGCCGCGACGCTGGCCGAGGCGACCCTCGCGGCGATGCGGCTCGACACGCTGACGCGGGCGAGTCACGTCGTCGCGGCACTGACCTACATCGCGCTCGACGGGAATCCGGAGGCGTACGCGACCCCCGTGCACGAGGCGCGTCCGCACGCCGGGCAGGTCGCGTGCGCGGCGGAGATGCGGCGGCTGCTCGGGATGGAGGGCACCCCCAAACCGGGCAGGCGGATCCAGGACCCGTTCGGGCTCCGCGCTTTCCCGCAGGTGCAGGGGCCCGCGCTGGACGCGATCCACTACCTGCGCGACGTCCTCGCGGTGGAGATCAACGCCAGCACCGAGAATCCGATGATCTCGACGGTGCACCAGGACGCCTATCACCACGCGCATTTCCACACCGCGTACGTCTCGACCGCGCTCGACCAGGTGCGCGCGACCGTCCATCAGGTCGCCGAGCTGTCGGTGGCCCGGCTGGGTGATCTGGTGGAGCCGGAGTTCACCGGCTTGCGGCCGTTCCTGGCGGCCGGGCCGTCGGGCAGCTCGGGCGTGATGATCCTGGAGTACGTCGCGCACGACGCGCTCACCGAACTGCGGCAGGCCGCGCTCCCGGCGACGCTGGGCACGGCCGTCGTCTCACGCGGGATCGAGGACCACGCGAGCTTCTCGACGCAGGCCGCGCGGGCGGCGACCGCGGCCGGGGCGGCGTATCAGCAGGTGCTGGCGTGCGAACTGGTCGCCGCCGTCCGGGCGCTGCGGATGCGCAAGGCCGACCTCGTCGCCCTGCCCGCGCGGGACGCCTACGAGACCGCCGCGGCCGTGCTCGACCCGAGTGTCGAGGACCGGCCGCTCACCGACGACATCGCCCGCGCCGTGTCCCTTTTGGACACCTTCGCCCGCATCTGAACCCCGCGTTTCGTCCTCTGAATGCGGTCGTTGGTGATGCCAACTACCGCATTCAGAGGACGAAATGCGGGAGGTCAACAGCAGCATCCCCGGCGCGCGAGGGAGTGGAGCCGGGCGTTCGTCGGCGTGGGCCGGTTCGCGGCGGCCTCGACGGCGTCGAGCATCCGCCGCCGCTCCGCCTTGCCGAGGACCCGGCCGCGCGTGATCACCGTGTCGATCTTCGCGACGTTGCGGATGTCCGCGGCCGGATCCGCGTCCAGCAGCACGAGGTCCGCCTCCTTCCCCACCGCGACCGTGCCCGACGTCCCTTCCCTGCCGAGGAATTTCGCCGCGTCCCCGGTGACGGTCTTCAGCGCCTGCACCGGCGAGAGGCCGGCCTCCACCAGGAACGCGAGCTCCTCGTGCAGGCCGCTGCCGGGGAACGTGTACGGATTGAGGCAGTCGGTGCCGCCGATGAGTCCGACACCCGCTTCGTGCGCGACGCCGACCAGCCGCAGCGTCTCCCGGTAGTACCGCTCCTGCAGGGCGACGTCCGCCGGGGTCTTCGGCGCGAAGCGTTCGATGCCCTTGGCCCAGCTCTCGCGCACGTCCGCGGGTACGTACTTCAGCCGCGGGTCACGCTGGTGGGTTTCGGCGGGCTGCGTGACGACCCGGTTGATCGTCAGCGTCGGCGAGTGCCAGGTGCCGTTGCACCGCAGCCGCTCGAAGTAGGCCCGCGCCGTACGGCGGTCGTAGGTGGTGACCGACTCGAACTCCAGCCGCCGGGCCAGGTTGAAGAAGTCCCGCGGCGCCGCGGGGTCGTACGGCGTCGACTTCAGCCGGGCCAGGATCTCGTCGCGCCGGGACGAGCAGTGGATGGACACCCCGAAGAAATGCTCCAGGCTGTGCTGCCCGAGATCGCTCACCTCGAGGTGCGACAGCTTGTACGGCCAGTGCCCGGAGAACCGCAGGCCCTGGGCGCGGGCTTCGTCCGCGACCGCGCGCACGACGTCGGGTGCGAGGTAGGAGTAGGTCTTGACGAGCTCGGCGCCCGCGGCCTTCTCGGCGCGGACGGCGGCCCGCGCTTCGGCCTCCGTCGACACCTGGAGCACCGGCGGTCCCAGGAGCGTGACCGGCCCGTCGACGATCCCGCTCGCCAGCACGACACGCGGGCCGAGCAGCTCGCCGCGGTCGATCTTGCCTTTCGTCGCACGGTTTTCCGCGTAGCCCCACATCTCGCGGACACCTGTGACGCCGTGCGCCAGATGCAGCGGCGGGACGATGTCCTCGAGGTCCGCGCCGTGGGTGTGCATGTCCCACAGGCCCGGGACGAGGTACTTGCCGCGACCGTCGATCACCCGCGCGCCACCGGTTTCCGGGACCGGGCCGGAGCCGACCCAGGCGATCCGGTCGCCGACCAGCACGACCGAGACGTCACGCCGGGGCGCCGAACCCGTGCCGTCGATCAGCGTTACGTGGGCGAGGACGACGATCGCGTCCGTTTCCGCGGCGGCCGTACCGGGCAGCAGCCCGGCGAGCGCCGCCCCGGTCCCACCGGCGGCCAGCCACCTCAGGAACTCGCGCCTGCTGGACCCCATGAGCACCGCCGCCCTTCCACCCCGATCCCCCGGGTGGCCGATTCAACTCGCCGCGACGGCGGGGCCGCAAGAAAAGCGAAGGCCCCTTACCCGAGGTCAGCACAAAGTAAGGGGCCTTCTCCTCAAAACAGGGCTCAGCCGAAGAAGACCTCGGCCTCTTCGTAGCGTTCGACCGGGACGGTCTTCAGTTCGGCGGTCGCCTCGGCGAGCTTGACGCGGACGATGTCCGTGCCGCGCAACGCCACCATCACGCCGAAGTCGCCGTCGGCCACGGCGTCGACGGCGTTGAGACCGAACCGGGTGGCGAGCACGCGGTCGTACGCCGTCGGGGTGCCGCCGCGCTGGACGTGCCCGAGCACGACCGCGCGCGACTCCTTGCCGGTGCGGGCGGCGATCTCGTCGGCCAGCCAGGTGCCGATACCGCCGAGCCGGACGTGCCCGAAGGCGTCCTTCTCCCCGGTCAGCAGCTTCTCCTCGCCGCCTTCGGGCAGCGCGCCCTCGGCGACGACGATGATCGGCGCGAACTCCTTCTCGAAGCGGCGCTCGACCCAGGAGACGACCTGGTCGACGTTGAAGTGCCGCTCCGGCACGAGGATCACGCTCGCGCCGCCGGCGAGGCCCGAGTGCAGCGCGATCCAGCCCGCGTGCCGTCCCATGACCTCGACGACCAGCGCGCGGTGGTGCGACTCGGCCGTGGTGTGCAACCGGTCGATGGCCTCGGTGGCGATCGAGACGGCCGTGTCGAAGCCGAAGGTGTAGTCGGTGGCGCCGAGGTCGTTGTCGATCGTCTTGGGCACCCCGACGACGCCGACGCCGTCGTCCGTGAGCCGCTTCGCGACGCCGAGGGTGTCCTCGCCGCCGATCGCGATCAGCGCGTCGACCTGCTGCTCGGCGAGCACGGCCTTGATCTTGTCGACCCCGCCGTCGACCTTGTACGGGTTGGTGCGCGACGAACGCAGGATCGTGCCGCCGCGGGTGAGGATGTCCTCGACGTCGTTCAGGCCGAGCGGACGGCTGTCCCCGGTGAGGGGACCGTTCCAGCCGTTGCGGAACCCGACGATGTCCCAGCCGTGCACCTCGATGCCCTTGCGCACCACACCGCGGATCACCGCGTTGAGCCCCGGGCAGTCCCCACCGCCGGTCAGCACACCGACACGCATCAGAAGCCTCCGTCTTGTGTTCCGTAGAGATGACAGTCACATGTCCCGACGCCAGCGTAGCGGCAGTTCTCTGGATCGGTGCAGGGCGGACCACCTCGGGAATCGGTACGCGCCGCCGATGTGCTAGCTTGGCCCCGTGCAGCGCTATTTCTGGTTTACGAAGCCGGCCCCGGGTGGGCACGGCGGCGTGAACCTGCGCTGACCACCACCCCGAGCCGGATTTCCCACCGGCTCGGCGAGTTCCCGCGGGTCGGTATCCCTTTCGAAAGGAACCAGACCCGCGATGTCTCCCTCCGCTGACACCCTGATCGCCCTCGACGGGCACCGCACGGCGGCCATCAGCCCGCTGCTGTCGCCTGCCATGCTGCGGCACGAACATCCGATGACGGCGGAAATCGCCGATACCGTCCTAGCCGGGCGGGCCTCGGCCGTCGACATCCTCGACGGCCGGGACGACCGGCTCCTCGTCGTCGTCGGGCCCTGCTCGGTGCACGACGCGGACGCCGCGCTCGACTACGCCCGCCGTCTCGCCGCCAAGGCCGAAGAACACCGCCGCGACCTGCACATCGTCATGCGCGTCTACTTCGAGAAGCCGCGGACCACGCTCGGCTGGAAGGGCCTGATCAACGACCCCGGTCTCGACGGCACCTACGAGGTCAACCACGGCCTCCGGATGGCACGCAAACTGCTGCTCGACATCTCCGCGCTGGGCCTGCCGGTCGGCTGCGAATTCCTCGACCCGATCACCCCGCAGTTCATCTCCGACACCGTGACCTGGGGTTCCATCGGCGCGCGGACCGCGGCGAGCCAGGTGCACCGGCAGCTGTGCAGCGCGCTGTCGATGCCGGTCGGGATCAAGAACTCCACCGAGGGCGACGTCCAGGTCGCCGTCGACGCCACCCGCGCGGCCGGCGCGAGCCACGTCTTCGCCGGGATCAACCCCGACGGGCTCGCCGCGCTCATCACCACCGCGGGCAACGAGGACTGCCACGTCATCCTGCGCGGCAGCTCCGCCGGCCCGAACTACGACCCCGCGACGGTGGCCGACACCCTGGCGCGGCTGGCGAAGTCGGGGCTGCCGGAACGCGTGATCATCGACGCGAGCCACGGCAACAGCGCGAAGGACCACGTGCGGCAGGCTTCGGTCGTGCGCGAACTCGCCGGGCGGATCGGGGCCGGTGAACGGGGTATCGCGGGGCTGATGCTGGAGAGCTTCCTGGTGGAGGGGCGCCAGGACCTGACGCTGGGGTCGGCCGGTTCGCTGACGTACGGGCAGTCGATCACGGACGCCTGCCTCGGGTGGGAGACGACGGCGGAGCTGCTGGACACCCTCGCCGAGGCGGTCGACTCACGCCGCTGAGCCCCTCGGGAACGCTAGGAACGGTCCTTTCCTCGCAAATTTCGCAAGGAAAGGACCGTTATTGCACGGCACTCGGGCCTGCGAGGGGTGGAGCGGCTCCGGTCTCGTGTGGCGAAGGGAGCTTTCGCCGCATGGCACGCGGGGATGGCGCCCTTCACCTCAGGAACTCTGAGCAGCGCGAACCCGGCTCGCCTGGCGCCTGAGCGTAGGAAAGCGGTAGCCGTGAAGGACTGGCGGATTCACGTGGTGGTTGCAACACGCATTGTTTGTTGGTTGAACAGTAGTGCTTCGAGGGCTTCGGTGGGTGTGTGCCAGCCGAGGGTTTGGCGGGGGCGTCCGTTGAGTTCGGTGGCGACGCG